>JAQBNH010000006.1 GCA_028288705.1 Ferruginibacter sp. | reverse complement strand
TCGCTTTTTAGCTCGTCGCCGGATATTCAGTTTCATGGCTGTATACACTCTGTAAATACGTTTATGATTCCATTGATGGCCTTTGTTCCAAAGACGGTAACAACATTGCCAATAGCCTATCGAAGCGTGCTTAGTCGTTAAGGATGCTAGTGCATCCTGGAGGTCGGTATCATCTTTTAATTTCGCTTTATACTGACAGGTGGTTCGGGATATTCCCATCAGTTTACACGCCTTGCGGTTACTGAGTTGCTCTTCTTTAACAAGATATTCAACTGCTTCCCGTTTCTCCGGAGGCGTCAGAGCTTTTTTTCAATCAGGTTTTTGAGCGCCCTGTTTTCCATACTTGTCTCGGCATACATACTTTTCAGTTGCGCATTTTCAGCTTCTAATTCTTTCAAGCGTTTCACATCACTGGCTTCCATGCCACCATACTTTGCCTTCCAGTTGTAAAAGGTTGCATCACTGATGCCGATCTCACGGCAGAGGTCTTTGACGGGTATGCCAGCTTCCTGTTTCTTGATAGCAGAAACTATCTGGCTTTCTGTGAATCTTTTCTTCATGTTTGTAAAATTTAAAGTTAATAAAAGTGCTATTAACTCTAAAAGGTTGTGGCCGAAGAATGGGGAAGCTTACAACGTGATTTCAATTTTTATCCCAGGGCTTTAACGCAAACAACAGTTCAATTTAGCTTTCCCTTTTGCATTAGTATGATATGTTACGGCACTGCTGGAACATATTTGCCGGATGGCTCAGCATTCCCGGATAGACGGCATTCATATGTAAGCATTAGGGCTTGCGATATAGAGTACAGAAGCCCAGTCACAGACTAATCCCTTGTACAAGCATGAATGATCACGGTGAGCGCCAAATAAATTGCTGGGGATGCGGAGAATATTTGCCCAGGGTGGGACTTGTACCTACACACGATTTCCTAAGTTTGTCAGCAGCCGACTCCAATTACGAAGTGCGAAAATATAAGTTAGGTTTTGACGATTTGTTTATTATTTGGATGGCCTTTCTTTCTGGGTCAATTATATTGAATGATAATAAATGATTTAGCTAACAGTGCATTGGCGCAAGGGCTGTGTACGGTCAAATTTTAGCATTTTTACTTCCATCGGCTTTGGTTAATGGCTGGGGTTTTTCTAAAGAGTTTTCGTTAGCTTCATGGTCAATTATTAATTCAGCATTCGCAACCGGGCTGACGGAAATATTAAGCCCGCCCTTTCGCCAATGCGTTACGTTGTACGAAATTAAATGATCTTAAATGCTTTGTAATGTCTGAAATAAAAGAAGAGAAAACTGAATCTGCGTGGGAAACTACTGATTCACGTTTTGTTGGCTTCATAGATATCATGGGTTTTAAGGATATGGTAGCTCGAAGTACTCATGAGGAAATTTACCAGCGAATGATTAAAATTGACGAAAGAATAAAACTCAACACAACAATTAATTGGGGTAAATCTGCTAGTCAAGACTTAGTAAGAACTACAACATATTCAGACAGCATTATGATTTATTCGAAAAACAATGACTTTGATTCTGCAGATGCTTTTTTTTCCGCTATATCCGCTCTTACGAATGATTTGTTTCTTGAAGGTATCCCTCATAAAGGCAGTGTTTCTTTTGGCACAATGACTATTGACAATGAAAATTCAATCTATTTCGGTCAACCACTTATTGATGCTTATCTGTTGCAGGAAGAAATTTCTTTCTATGGAATTGTTATTCATTCTACCGCTGAAAAGAGTTTAGTTGAACACAAAAAGGCTGGCCCTCTACCGTTTATTAGGGAATATGTTTGTCCATTTAAAAATGGTTCTGCCGAACACTTAACAGTTACACCAATGTATGCAGGAGACAAAAGTGGGAAATGGAAAGACAGATCTGAAAACTTGGATAAATCCATCAAACTACTTAGGCTGAACACCTCAGGAAGCCTTAGAAAATATATAGACAATACCGAATCATATATTAAAGGTCTAGGCTAAAGGACTTCGTACAACATCTGCTTGGCAAAATACGGGCGGCCGAAATGCACTTTAGCTTTTGTTCTCTAATCTTGAGTAAATGGGCTGACTGCTTAATAACAAACATTTCAGTAAACAAATACCCGTTTCCATAACTTGGTTCTCCGGCATGGCTAATGCAATCTTTTTTTCTGTACTTCATCACTTTCCTAACAATATTATGAAGACCCTACTATTTACAACATTTACCTTCCTGGCACTGGTTTCTTTTGGACAGAAAATTCAAACGAAACAAATAAAGCTGATGCGACAACTTTCTGTTTACAACACCCGAACTGGCTCAAGTGTTCTGAAAGATCACTTGGGCTTTTCAAGACGCCAGTCTGTTACTGGCTTTCCCGATTTCAATTTTTACTCGCAGGGCATTTACGCAAACAACAATTCAATTTCAACTTCCCTTTTTCATTTGTGTAATTAGTTGCGACGGGGAATTTTGCGCTGGTTTGATAGATAATGGTTATGCGAAAATCTGCTATATTTGGCTTGATTGCAGCAAGCGGTTATCCTGGCTGGCGGCAAGCGAACCGTTGGCGGGCACAAAAACAGACACTGTGCGATTACTAATGATCTTATTCACCGGACTATTATTGACAAATTGTAAGACGACTAAGCCTACGAGCAAGGTATGGAATGAATGGAACTTTACACTTTTCGAAACGCAGGACACAATTAATCTGAAAGTGACTTACTTCATCAAAAATTCAGCTTATTGTTTTACTGAGGCAATTCCTTATGCATTACTTATTGGGCAGACAGACAACTCTTCTTCTAATATTCCAAACACTATAACGGTTTTAGCAAGGTGTGACAACAATAATTATACTGTTGGACAAAGACTGAAAGTGCTACCAGTCCAAGACCCGACAACTCAAACCACTCTTCGACCACTTTACATTGTAAAAGACACTTTAATTAGCAATCAAAAACATCGTTGGTTAATTGGTTCTGAAAATCTAACTATTTGGGGAAGGATTTTATAGCTCGGTTTACGGCTGCCAACCACAGGCTTTATGCTATTGCGGCTCGACGTTACAACAATCATCGGCAGTGGATATCCAAGCTTCATTTTCGGCAGTCTTAATCCCATCTGGCTCAAGTGTTCTGAAAGATCACTGGGCCTTTCCAAGGCGCCAGTCTGCGACTGGCTTACGCGAATTGAATCCTGATTTTAACAGATTTCCACTGGCTTTTCTTATCTTCAAACTTCACCTTTACCAAACACCTCTATGAAATATTATATCCATTGCCTGAGAAACTACGCGAATTTTTCAGGTCGCGCCAGGCGAAGCGAATATTGGTTTTTTATCCTGTTCCATTTCATCTTTATGATGGCCATGCTTCTGGTCTTTAATTTTTTTGATGGGTTTTCCGGTGTTGAAGATGGTACGAGCGAATTCACCACTTTACCTGCGATATTGTACTTCATTTATTTCGCTGCCGTATTTATACCTTCACTTGCTGTAACGGCCCGCCGGTTGCACGATATGGGAAAGAGTGGCACCTGGTTTTTTATATATTTTGTTCCTTTTGTCGGTGGTATATGGCTGCTCGTATTGCTCTTCACCGATAGTCAGCCCGGGATGAACAAATGGGGATACAATCCTAAAGAAGAAGGTATCGATGAGATCAGCCAAATTGGTAATTACCTAACACCTTAATCACAACTTCACAAAAGAGTTAAACGTCAGCAAGCATCATTATGCTTAGTATTAAGTTTTTTATTTTATCATCCTTGTTAATAGCATTTGGTTGTAAACCTTCCGTTTATAAAACACAATCTATTGAACCCACTAAATTAGGCCAGAACGTAAATAGCAACAGTAAGTCTGGCCTGCAACTTAATGAGCCAAGGCCAGGAAAGTCCGTACCGATCGACACATCACTTGTAAATTGTTACATTGACCTTACAGGAAAAATTTATAAAATCAGGATCTTAAATAGATTTGATACTGCATCTGAATCGACGCTTTCGAAATATGTTTCTACTCATAAGGTAGAAATGGCGAAACAGAAGGTATTTATAATTATCTCTGATAAAGTTAAACCGTCGACTGCAATTGATATTCTTGATATGTTTGTGATCAATGATATTCCTTCTTATGACATCATCGAAGACGGGAAGATCCATCTAAACTGATTGCCCCCAGTGCGGGGAACAGTCGTTTCATAAAGGAAATGCCGTTGGTCTTCGACTAACAGAATATAGAATATCGCCCGCTTTCATCTTTCTTCCACTGAGCAATTATTAAGGATCATTTCGGCAAGCTTCGGTAGTTTGGTAGATTGTCGTAATTAGTTATCTTGTAAATGCGGCAATCAGTGTGTTGTACGCCATAACCCTTCGATATGCAAACGGTCTCTGATTTGACAGTTGAAATGATTAAATACATTGAGGCTAAACGCGATTGGGTTAGAAACCATTATACAATAGAAACAATCAGTGAGTATGACTCGGTTGCGGGAAAATTGAAATTGCTTGACACAATAATAAAATCAAATTGGATTAATAAACATGAATCATACAAGCTGCAAAGCCTTGGAATAACATTAGGCGACATACTCGTTCAGGATATGAACTTTGTTTGGGTAGAAGTAAAGGATCAGTATGGAACTGACCCTGCTTTGCAACTGCCTGACACTACCTTAATACTTTTTCCATTGACAATGATATCTAAGCGAATTGAAACAGGGAAAGATGTAGATATTTATGAACTGTATGATGGATTAAAGGAAAAGGTGAAAGAGATAAAACATGAGGCGCAATAATACCGCGTATAACTGCAGGTTTTATGCAATTGCAGCAATCATCGGCATTGCATATCCAGGCTTTGTTTTCGCCGGCCTGAATTATGGCGGGATGTAGTTTCAAACATCGGCTTTTAGTTATAAATTTAGTCCCTATAGCCATCGGGATTCCGGGCAGAAGTTGGTTAATTCCCAAACTGCACATAGCCTTCCCTTGTAGCAACGTTAACCCTTAAATTGTAAATACCTTTTGAAGGAATTAAAGCTCGTTTACTCATTCGCGGAACGTTCTCCAAACATCGGAGTTATGATTTTGCCATTTGTATTTTTCATTATTGGTCTGGGTATATTCTTTTATTCCAAGAAAAAAGCTGATAATAAAACCCCTGCCAAATCTTCCACTTATAAGAGGATATATGGGATGATTTTCGGTGTTGTATTCGCCCTTTTCAGTGGATTGATTGGGGCGTTTGTAATAACGTCTAACCTGGGAGCATATCGTGCAACCAGGAACATATATAAAACTAAACGTTTTCATATAGTTCAAGGAAAAGTTGATAATTATCACCCAATGCCAGAAGGTGGGCATGACACGGAAAGATTTACTGTGAATGGAGTTGCTTTCAAGTATGGAGATTACGATGTCACCGACTATGGATATAATAATGCCGCATCGAAAGGCGGGGTAATCAAAGAAGGCTTATTCGTGAGAATATGTTACTTTAATAATGGAGACAAGAATGTAATTCTCCGATTGGAGATCGAATGAAAACATCTTCTGAAAAAAATCTGCTACCAACAAACGGCATGCTGCTATGTGATAACAATAACAACACCTCAATTATTATGGACCTGTATGAAGCGTGCAACTAATTAAGGATGATTTCTGCAAGCTGCCGTCGTTTGGTAGATGGCCGTAATTATTTATCTTGTCGATGCGCCAATCATTGCATTGGATGCAGCTTTTAACAACACGCTAATTATTGAACTAATGCTTAAAAGGCTCTTTTCGAATTTCTTCACTAAAAAAAATAACGTGAATGGTTCCGTTGGATACTATATCACTGCTCAGCTAAATGATAAAGTTGGCCCGATAGACAGATCGCTAACATATGAAGAGCCTCTCGATGAGTTTCTGAAGCTGAAGTATTATGGAGTAATAAGTGGAGGAGGTACTGGACAAGAAAAAACAGGGGAGATAGCATTTTGTGACCTTGAAATAGAACTTCATTCAAAGGTATTAAACGAAGCTATGTTCACTGACATAGTACAAAAACTTGAAAAATTGCAGGCTCCAAAGGGTTCAAAACTTATTATCGAAAGCTTAGATAAAGAAATCCCTTTTGGTAAAAAAGAAGGCCTCGGATTATACATACCTAACTCCAACTTTCCGCAGGAATCTTTCGACGGTTACGATATTAATTTTGCTTATTCAGAAATGTTGAGATTAATGAATATCAAACCAAATGCTGATAGAAGCTGGGGAGGTAAAGAAGAAACAGCTTTATACTTTTATGGTGAATCGTTTGAAGCAATGAATAATGCAATAGCTGAATTTGTAAAGTCTTATCCATTATGTAAAAATGCAAGAATTGTTCAAATTGCATAAATGTTTTTAAACAACGCCTGCAGCCAACAAGCGGCTAGTATAACCTCCTGGGTTTTACCCAAGGCTAACCAAAATGTATTAAAAATGAAATTCTTTGATCGACAACTATTACTAACGTCTCTTTTAAATTGCCTTTTCATTATTGCATTTTCAGGAGTTTTCACCTTCTACTTTTTGTTTTACACAGAATTTTTCAACCAGGCATCATCAGAATGGTACATGTACTATGAAAAGGAAATCATGCCCGATAAACTCAGGATATTACTCTCTGGTTTTCGCGACATAGCATATATAATCAAAGCTGTTTTTATTTCGATTCTCTTTGCATTGTCGTATCGCTATGCTCTAAGAGGATTCGCTTTTAAAAATAAGGTGTTAGCCTTCCTGGTTTATACATTCACGTCGATGCTTATGCTCTCTGGTTTTTACGCTGCGTATTTAATTTTGTGTCAAATACCATCGAACTCTTACCAAAGAGAATACATGAGTGCGCAGCTATCGTTATTTCTTTTACTTTCCATAATTCCTGGCGTGCTGAATGCCATTATATATAACCTCTGTAAAACGCGTTAATTATGTTCATAACACGCCCTGCATCTAACGAGGCTTTTCTGCAAAATGGATTTGGTATGCTTAACACCCTGTTTCTACCTACAAAAAATCAAGAGAAATCAATTCCTCTGTTTCGGGTTCTGCTAAGGGCGGTTTTAATGCATTGCCGAGATCTTTCACACTCGCCAAAAGATGCTTCACGATCTGCAACGTATGATCCGGGTAATCCATTTGGATGCTGGTTTTGTCTGCCAGCCATTTTGCCAACTGCTTTGTTTTTTTTGCCGAGAGTTTTTTTAAAACCTTTACCCCAAGTTCCTCCAATGCTGCGGCATTGCAACCCTGCTCGTATTGTCCCTTCATGGGGATGGCCAGTAATTTCTTATTCATAAACAGGGCCTCTGCCGGTGTTTCGAAACCTGCTCCGCAAATCACGCCTTCGCAAGTGGTAAAGCTGCTGATAAAATCAAAATTGTTGACCGGCCGGATCCAGCAGTTGTTTTGCTCAGCAGACTTTAACGCTTTCCGGCTGAAAATATGCCATTGGATATGTTTGTGCACAGATAACAGTTTCACCAGTTTTTTATCCTCGTACGCCGGCAGGTAAACTGTGTAATGGCCCAGGTTACGCAGATAGGCGTTCCTGATCTCAGCCCTGATAACAGGCAGGTAAGTGGCCATGTCATATTGTTTAAAATGAAAGCCAATGCCCATATTGGATGGTGCATAGTAACGCAAGACCAGCCAGGCCAGCGGGTCATAACGGGGAGGTCGGGGAGCGGCTTTCCCGATCACGGCAAATTGGTGGCTCATCGCGATGCAGGGGATATTTTTAAGCTTGCAGGCCCAGGCGGATAAAGGCTCAAAATCATTCAGCACGAAATCATAATCTGTAACCGGGATCGTTTTGACTTCCTGGAGAAATTTTTTCGTGCGTAACTGTTGCAATGTTTTCAGGAGATCAATGCCGCCGTTTTTTCCACAGACAAAGCTCAGTCCTTTACGCCTGAATTTTACGAACTGATCGATCTCCATATTTGCCTGCGTGCCGCTGACGAGCAGGTCCACTTCGGCAAACAATTCGAGGTAGGGGATGAGCTCGTTGGCGCGGCTGATATGCCCGTTGCCTGTTGCCTGTATGGCATATAATATTTTCATATTCTTTTTTTTAAGCGATGCTATGAAGCCGCATCGAAATCTTTCATCATGAGTTTAAATAATTCGGCCGTGTGTAAATAACCCGCTTCGTCGGTATACAGCGAAGGATCGAAATCGTGTACCAGCTGATCCATATGATATTGGTATAACTGCCATTCATTGTTGTTGTATTCCAGCGCCGTCAGGTTTTCTACCCAATCGCCGCTGTTGAGGTAACCCACTTCGCCCTCTTCATTCTTTACCTGCTTTTTACATGGCTGATGAATATGGCCGCAGACCACGTAATTATATTTTTTACTGATCGCGATGCCTGCTGCCGTCAGCTCAAAATCGTTGATGAAGCGCAGCGCTGTTTTTACAGACTGTTTTATTTTCCCGGAAAAAGAGATCCGGCCTCTGCCCAGTTTCTGGCTGATAAAGTTTACAAAAGCATTGATCAGGATCAGGCTGTCGTAGCCAACAGCGCCGAGCTTTGCCAGCCATTTGCTGTGCTTCATCGTTACGTCGAAAATATCTCCATGGAAGATCCAGCTCCTGCTGCCATCGGGATGATGGGCAATGTATTTATTCACGATCTGGAAATCGCCCAGCGAGAAATGTTCAAAACGGCGCAATAGCTCGTCATGGTTACCGGTAACATAGATCACTTTCACACCGCGACTTAACATGCTCAGGATCTGTTTGATCACCAGCATATGGCTGGGCGGCCAGTAACGTTTACTGAATTGCCAGATGTCGATGATATCACCGTTGAGCACCAATGTTGCTGGGTTGATGGTGGCGAGGTAGCGGTTCAATTCACGGGCACGTGAACCATAAGTGCCGAGGTGCACATCGGAGATCACCACCAGCTCTACATGTCGTTTTTCAGGTAGCATAAGTTTATACCAAACTTAGCCGGTTGATGTTGCGCAGGCATGATCAAAGGGTTACCAAATCATCAACTTAATTTCTTAACGGTTGCTTAATGTTATGGCAATGCTGGCATAACCCTGCGGCTGTAATTTTCCGCTATGAAACCGACCCACATCGCTGCTCAATTCCCCGCTTTAATTAAACCGGGAAGATTATTTTTTGCCTTATCTGCGGCTTTTTTTATCGCGGGATTGCTGTGGGTAATCGCAGGAAGTCCGGTGAGCATTTCAATCCATCCTTTTGGCTGGAACGTTTTTTTTGTCAACTATACTTTCATTGGAAATGGTATCATGCCCTTAGCTTTAGCATTGATTATGTACAGATTTTTCAGCCGAAAGCAGCAGGCGATTGTTATCGGACTTGCTTGTTGCACCACGTTAATGTTGGTACAGCTGGTAAAAAATATGGGTAGCCCCGGGCCTTTGTCCTGGCATAGTGAGCCTTTGCAGAATATCATCTTTGATGGCGATATGCTTTCGCCAACATCTTTGCTTGCGGCCTCTTCGTACAGCGCCGTGGCGTTCAGCCTTGCCACATCTTTAGCCATTTACACAAAGTCTTCTTTAAAGCAAATACTGTTCTTTGCCGGAGCGGTACTGCTGGCATTCTCCAGGATCTATTTAACACAGGATGCTCTACCGGGCATATTAATGGGTATGTTGCTGGGAACGGGGAGTACTGTTGCTGCATTCCTTTTCATCCGGAATTATTCGGGCCTTCATTTCAGATCAAAAATCAACATAAAGCCTGTTGCAAGGGAAAGTTTTGAATGGAGTGCTTACGAATAAAAACCACCGGCATCTTTTGGCAGTGTAAAGCCAAAGCTGCTGCCGACGTCGATCTTACTCCTTACATGAATCGCCTGCTGGTGTGCTTCGATGATATGTTTACAGATGGAGAGCCCGAGCCCGCTGCCCCCTTCTTTTCGCGTCCGCGCCTGGTCGGTGCGGTAAAACCGTTCAAATATCCTGGGGAGGTGTTCTTCGGAAATGCCGGTGCCATCATCACTGATCTCGATCAATACATTGCGGCCATCCACTTTATAAAAACTGGCTTCGATCGTTCCGTTTTGTTTACCGTATTTGATCGCGTTGTCAACAAAATTGATCAGTACCTGGCGGATCTTTTCTTTATCTGCATAAACGGACAGGGGCAATTCGCAACCCTTTTTTATGATGCTGCGAATGTTTTTTTCTTTTGCTTTTATGAAAAGCAAATCAAATACATCTTTCACGAGGTCCTGGATAACGAAATAACTAAACTGCAGTTTTTGTTCACCACTTTCCAGGCGGGAAATTTCATCGAGGTCATCCAATAAATTCACGAGGCGATCTACATTGCGCCCGGTGCTTTGCAAAAATTTGGAGTTGACTGCATCGTTATGTAGTGCGCCGCTCAGCAGGGTATCTACATAACCCTGGATCGCGAAAATGGGCGTTTTTAATTCATGACTTAAATTCTGCAGGAACTCTTTGCGAAAAGCTTCATTTTGCTGGAGGATCTCGATCTCTTTTTTTCGTTGCTCTGCCCAGGCTTCCACATCTTCGCGCACTTCATCAATACTCTTCTGGGGTAATATGTTTTTGTAATAAAACTCTTCGCGTTTGCTGGCTTTGGTCTGGTAGATGAGTTTGTAAATGAGTTTGATCTTGCGGTAGATAAATGTTTGCAGCGTGTAAAGGATGAGACCGAAGCTGCCCAAAAAGATCAGTCCGAAACTGATGAGTAAGTTCCAGAGGCCGGGATGAAAAATACTGATCCCAATAACGATGGGAACAGACAAGGCCAGCGCTGTTAATGCGGCCAGTTGTTGTGGTGAAAAATTTTTTGCAGAAAGCATGACGGGTTTTCTCCTACGCAAGCTAAGCACTAATGAACTAATCAACAATTCAACTAATCAACTACTCACCTAATCAACAATTCAACTGATAAACCATTCAACCATTCAACTAATCAACCAACAACTCTATAACTCAAACTTATACCCCACACCTTTCACCGTGGTGATACAATCAACGCCGAGTTTCTGGCGGATTTTTCTGATATGCACATCGATCGTGCGGTCTCCAACGATCACTTCCGTGCCCCAGATCTGGTTTAATATTTCGTTTCGTAGAAAAACTTTCCCTGGTTTAGACGCCAGCAGCGCCAGCAATTCAAATTCTTTCCTGGCTAAAATAATTTCTTCTTCGTTATGGTTCACCACGTATTTCTGGCGGTCGATCTCGAAATCACCAACCTTGATGATGCCCGTTTCTTCTTTATTAAACCTGCGGAACAGCGCATTGATTTTGCTTACCAATACTTTCGGACTCACCGGCTTGGTGAGGTAATCATCAGCCCCGGTTTCCAGCCCTTTGATCTCCGTGGTCTCGTCGCTCATCGCGGTCAGGAAAACGATGAGGGTATCGCGAAACGCCGGCATCATCCGCAGGATATTACAGGCTTCAAGGCCCGTTTTGCGCGGCATCATGATATCCAGGATGATCAGTTCAGGAGAATGTTTCTTCGCTTGTTCAATTGCTTCGTCGCCGTCTTTCGCAGTGATCACTTCGTAGCCTTCCGCTTCCAGGTTATACTTCAGAATCTCGAGGATATCCGGCTCATCATCAGCGATCAGGATTTTGTTTGCCATGGGTTCTTGCTAAATGTGCCACAAAAGTAGGCTAACGAACGCATCGGCAGGGTAGTTAAATGAACGTTATAATATTATCAAATTGTTAACCGGGAGCAGCGTATTGGCGCGCGCCATCCTCTCATCAACGAGCAATCCAATAAAATTGCACCATCTTTGCAGTAGAAATGTGCTTTATGAAGAATACCGTTTTATTTGTAGCATTGTTGCTAGCTTTTTCAAACCTCTACGCCGCCGCTGATACTGTAAAAGTGCCATTGGACCGGCAGTATTTTCATGACCGCATTCTCCAGGAACAGAAATTATGTGATAAAGCTGATGGTAAGCTGGATGGGAGCCTGCATGCCAGCAGCAATGAAGAGATTAACCTGCAATTATCGGATGTCCTCTATCGTAAAGTGAACGATCTGAAAGACTGGGTGGAAACCAATCCCGAACTTCCTTCCAAGAATGATAAAGTCCGTTACCTGCGTTATATCGAAAACCTCGTAAAATATTTCCGCATCAGCTGGAAAAGCCGCGGCATCAACCCGCTGGAGTTCCCGGCTTTGCTCTCCAGTTTTGAAGGCATCATGAAAGCCCAGGTGAAAGGCAATTCGATGTTGCCTTTTCTCCGCGCTTCGTCTTATGAAATGGCGAAGATCAACAGCGATGTATTTTTCGATAGCAAAGAATTGGGTGAAGCGCAAAATATCGTCTACCTCAAATATTGTTCTTTACACCCGGATAAGATCCTGGCAACGATCCGTCCATTTGTAAACGAACCTTTTGCCGACAGCCTGATCTTACTCGCCTGCCAGCGTGACCCGGTGCAGTTTTATTCATACGCACAATCAGTAAAATCACCGGAAGGAAAACTGATTCACCGCAATACGAATCCAATGGTGCTGGCAGTGGCCAAATTAAGCCAGACGCCAAACGCATTATTTTATTTTCCATTCCTCGATGATATTTTATCCGGTAAAAAATCAGTGGACAGTATCCAGAAATTTGTTGGTGACGGGGAGAAAGGATACGACAGTGTGGGCTATTTCCGCCTTTTGGTAAAAACAGAAACAGAATATTTTAAAAGAACTTTACCGCCGCTGCGCGATACACCGATCGCGATGTTTGGTGCCAACGGCCTGCGTGAAGTCTTAAAAAATAAAGCGCTCCAGCATTTTATTACCCCGATCAATTTATTGCATAACGAGAACAACCTAAACGTAAGGATGCGTGCGATCGATCCTTTAACGCCACAGGAATTGTATTACGTGATGGTGATGGGAGAGAACGATATTTACACCAGTAGCTACAAACACAGTTTTAACCGGATGTTGCAACGCATGGGTGCAGACCCGCGCGGTGACTCACTGTTGCTCTCCGTTAATTTTGATTATTTCAAGAAGTTCATCAAGATGGCGGCGAACTTTAATAAACTGGATACCTTTCTCAAGATCATGCCGCCGTCGAGCTCTGAGGTGCTGATGAAGGCCTTTGTTGCCAACCTCGATAAAACGGGTAACCTGGAAGACGCCGTGGACGTAGCCGATTCTTACAGCAGTATCAGCGACAAAAATTTACTGAACACGATCCTTTCTTATGTAGAACAAAATGAACGGAAAAGCATTGCTGAAAATAATGTGCGTGGTAAAGTGGTGTATGGTTTATTGAAGACGATCTTTCTTTCCGGGGATAGTTTAAAAAATATTGACCTTACCGCTGAGATCGGTATTCCTTCTATTTATGAAGTGGCCAATAAAGATATGCAGGATGAAAAAGGCCGCATCGTGCAGCAGGTGTTCTTTTATGGTGATGAAGATGGCCGGGAATATTTTACACCGTTCGTGAATTCTTTTTCTTCCAAAGAGTGGACGAAAACCATGAAGAAAGAATGGGTAGAAATGAAGTCTGTAAAAGGCAATGTAATGGTGTTCGCTAACCGCCCGTTGGATTACAATGAAAACCTGGATGATTCTGCGCAGGTGCATCTCGCAAAATATTTAGAGCAAAATGAATTGCGTCCAACCGTTGCCGTACACCGCGGGCATAGTTACTGGTTGCCGGGCACGATTTCCCGTTTACCGGAAAGTGCCAGGGTGATCATTCTCGGTTCATGTGGCGGCTACCAGAATCTTAACCAGATCCTCGAAACATGCCCGGATGCACATATCATTTCTACCAAAGAGATTGGTAAAGGCGATATCAACCAGCCGATCATTAATTACCTGAATCAGTCATTGATCTCCGGTAACAATATTTCCTGGAAGCCGATGTGGGCTTCGCTGACCAAAGTATTTTCTAAAGATCCCAATAAGGAAGTGCGGGAAAGCTGGGATGATTATGTTCCTCCTTACAAAAACCTCGGTGCGATCTTCATCAAGGCTTACCATAAAAAGATGGAGAACGAGTCATTAAATTGATTGGCGGTTTTATTGGCAGCCGAACTTGCTTAAATTTGCGGAATGAGTACCGGCGGCGCCCCCAAAAAGAAAGTGGATATTTCCCTGTTGAAAAGAGTGTTCACATTTGCTGCGCCTTACAAAAATAAATTTTACCTCTCCCTTTTTCTATCGGTGTTATTGGCGGCCATGGCGCCTTTACGCCCGCTGCTGATCCAGTTAACGATCAACGACGGCATTAAAAATAAGGCTGCTGCGCATTTCTTTTCAGGTCCGGGTGGATTCATCATCGAGATCACGATTATTCAACTGGTGCTGCTCTTCATAGAAACGACCTGCCGTTTTTATTTCACCTTTACAACGGCTTCATTGGGCCAGTCTGTGGTGAAAGACCTGCGCACCACCACTTACAATAAGATCGTTCACTTAAATTTATCGCAGTTTGACAAGACGCCGATCGGGACGCTTACAACAAGAACGATCAATGACATTGAATCTGTCAATGATATTTTTAGCGATGGCCTGATACCGATCATCGGTGACTTGCTCTCGATCATTTCCGTGCTGAGTTATATGTTTTGGGTAGATGCGAAACTTACGCTGATCTGCCTCGCGCCTTTTCCATTCCTGATCCTCGCGACTTATATTTTTAAAGAAAGCGTAAATAAATCATTCATTAAAGTTCGGAACGCGGTGGCCAACCTGAATGCTTTCGTACAGGAGCATATCACGGGAATGGCGCTGGTACAGGCTTTCGCGGCAGAGCAAAGGGAACAGCAAAAATTTACCGACATCAACAGGCAACACCGCAATGCGAATATCAAGGCCATATTTGCCTATTCTGTTTTCTTCCCCGTCGTTGAACTGGTGTCTGCACTCTCGATCGGGCTGCTGGTGTGGTGGGCTGCCAAAGAATCCCTGTACGTTTCCCCCGAGCGTGCCCAGGATGCCGCAGGGATCATCACGGCCTTTATTCTCTGCCTCAACTTATTGTTCCGCCCGTTACGCGTGATCGCTGATAAATTCAACGTGTTGCAAATGGGCATGATCGCCAGCGAACGCGTGTTTAAAGTGATCGATAACCCCGATGTAACCGTGAATGAAGGAAAGCTTATTCCGGCAAAACTGGAAGGCAGTATCCGGTTTAAGGATGTCTGGTTTGCGTATATCGCCGAACGTTATGTGTTGAAAAACCTGTCTTTCGATATTGAAGCGGGCAAAACGCTGGCGATCGTGGGGCATACCGGGAGCGGTAAAACTTCCATCATCAGCCTGATCAACCGCCTCTATAAAATTCAGCAAGGCAGCATTACGATCGATGATAAAAATATAGATGATTATGATCTTGATTTCCTGCGGAGCCGCATTGGCGTGGTGTTGCAGGATGTTTTTTTATTCAGCGGGTCAGTGATGGACAATGTCACGCTGCGTAACCCGGAAATATCCAAAGAAGAAGTGGTGCGTGCTGCAAAACTGATCGGCCTGCACGAGTTTATTGAACAGCTGCCAGGCGGATATGATTATAACGTGATGGAACGTGGGGCCACCCTGTCGTTAGGGCAGCGGCAATTGTTGTCTTTCGTTCGTGCGCTTTTATACGATCCCGCCATCCTGATCTTAGATGAAGCTACCTCTTCTGTGGATTCAGAAAGTGAAGGACTGATCCAGAACGCCATTGAAAAACTGATTGCAGGAAGAACATCGATCGTAATTGCGCACCGGCTGAGTACGATCCGCAAAGCAGATAAGATCCTCGTGCTGGATAACGGAGAAGTGAAAGAGATCGGTTCTCACGCCGAACTGATGCAGAAAGAAGGTTTTTACTACCAGTTGCATAAAATGCAATTTAAATAGTTGTGCAGCCATCGCGGGGTCACTCAGGAAGGGCGGACGATTGCATGATAATAAATGCTCATATTTTATCCTGATTTTTATTCCCATTTTACCATTTATCGCTCCTTAAACTGCCCGATTTTATCTTCAATCCTTTATCTTTGCGCCAAATTTCAGGTACGTCATGGTAGCAAAGAGCATCAAATCTATACTGGTAGCGGTTTTTAGCCTTAGCATGGTTCTTTTTTCTAATATGGGATATGCCCAGGAACCTGCCGTAGAACACACTACAGAAGCGCATGGAGCAACCGAAGAAAAGCTGGATCCGGCCAAGATCATCATGGACCATATTAAAGATGCCCATGAATTTCATTTTTTCTCTGTGGGTGATTTTCACGCAACTGTTCCTTTACCGGTGATTTTATATTCTCCAACAAAGGGTGTGGATGTATTTTCTTCTGCGCGTTTTGGTCATGGCGGTCATGATATTTACAATGGCTATGAATTGTCTGAAGGTGAGATCAAAGCCGCGGATGGTTCTAAAGTGTATGATTTTTCCTTAACAAAGAACGTGGTTCAAATGATCCTGGCATTGACCGTTTTGGTATTGCTGATGATCGGGATCGCTAAAAAATATAAAGCAGGTATCGGTGTTACTTCTGCCCCAACAGGCTGGCAGAATGCGATCGAACCGGTAATTACCTTTGTACGTGACGATGTGGCGAAACCAAATTTGGGTAAAAAAGCCATTAAATATTTGCCTTACCTGCTCACGGTTTTCTTTTTTATCCTGATCAATAACCTGTTTGGATTGATCCCGGGTTCTGCCAACGTTACCGGTAATACGGCATTTACGGCCGTGCTGGCGATCGTTTCACTGGTGGTTATTTTAGGCAGTACGAACGGTCATTTCTGGGGACATATTTTCTGGCCTCCCGGCGTGCCGATCTTTGTAAAAGTGATTTTAATCCCGATCGAATTATTGGGTGTCCTGGTGATCAAACCGGCAGCCTTAATGATTCGTCTGTTTGCCAACATGGTGGCAGGGCATATTATTATTTTAAGTTTCATTTCCCTGATCTTCATTTTTGGGGCGATGACAAAAGTAGCCGGGCTGGGTTTTTCGCCGGTATCGATCGCGTTTACCGTGTTCATTTATTTCATCGAGATCCTGGTAGCTTTTATCCAGGCGTTCATCTTCACAAACTTAACGGCCGTGTTTATCGGCCAGGCGTTTGAAGGCGGACATGATGATGTAGATGGTCATGCAGATGCGGTAGTTATCTAAGTAGTATTTTTTCATTCACAATAAAAACAAGTATCATGACATTGATGACTTTGTTAGCTGATGTTCAGCTTGGTTATTCTCATTTTGGTGGTGCAATCGGCGCAGGCCTTGCAGCGATCGGTGCTGGTATTGGTATCGGGCAGATCGGTAAAGGTGCTGTAGAATCTATCGCACGTCAACCAGAAGCGTCTAACGACATTCGTGCAAATATGATCCTGACTGCTGCGTTCGTTGAGGGTGTTGCCCTTTTCGCCGTTATCGCAGGATTATTGGCTGTTCTTAAGTAATTAAGGCAGTAAGCAAATTTTTACTGCATCTGAAGCAAAGGGCGGGGGATGCAGTAATCTTTTTAAATTCCGGTGAAAGCGATTTCATCATTCCATAACTTATAATTTATCAACAATGGATTTGTTATTACCACATTTAGGATTGATCGTTTGGACCATGCTGGCGTTCCTGATCGTTTTGATTATCCTGAAAAAGTTTGCCTGGAAACCGATCATCAAAGGTTTATCCGATCGCGAAAACAGTATCGCTGCTTCTATTGCAACGGCTGAAAAGGTGAAACTGGAAATGGCACAACTGAAGAACGAAAACGAAAACCTGTTAGCCCAGGCGCGCGAAGAAAGGGCAACGATGCTGAAGGAAGCCAAAGAGATCAAAGACAGAATGATCAATGATGCGAAGAACGAAGCAAAAGTTCAGGCGTCTAAGATCATTGCTGATGCCAATGCGTCTATCGCTAACCAGAAAATGGCTGCTATCACCGAACTGAAAAACCAGGTTGGTAAACTGGTGGTTGAAGTAAGTGAAAAAGTATTGCGCCGTGAATTGTCTGGTAAAGCAGAACAGGAAACTTTTATCCGCCAGCTGGCAGAAGAAGTAAAATTGAACTAACTACCGTACTGTATAAACTGACGAAAAGATAATAGCATGAATAATCCCCGGTTAGCAGGAAGATATGCCAAGAGTTTACTGGATCTCGCCATTGAACAAAATGTACTGGATGCAGTGTATGCAGACATGAAATTTCTGGATTCAGTGTCTAAATCAAATCCTGATTTTGTGGCTTTGCTGCGCAGCCCTGTGATCGCTTCTGATAAAAAAGAAAAAATCATCGAAGCTGTAACGGAATCAAGGGTTCAAAAACTGACGTCTCTTTTTGTACGCCTGCTGATAACCAAAGCACGTGAAAGCAACCTGCCTGAAATTGCAAAAGCGTTTATTGCGCAGTACAACGAAATGAAACATATTCACAGCGTGAAACTCACGACTGCCGTGGCGATCAGCCCGGAACTGCAACAGGCGATCGGTGCTAAAATTCAACAGGAAGCAAAACTCGAACATATCGAACTCGAAACTTCAGTAGACGATGAACTGATCGGCGGCTTCAAACTCGAACTAGGCGATACCCTGATCGATGCGAGTATCCTCCGCGATTTGCTGGATGTGAAAAAGCAATTCCTGAACAACGATTATATCCACCAGATCAGGTAATAATATATTCTTTCTTTCAAAAGCGGCTTCTACACGAGCCGCTTTTTTTATGCTATCCCAACTCTGAGATCCTACCACTGACAAACCTTCAACTAATCAACTATTCAACCAACTCCCAAATCCCAATCCCTGACTAACCAACCAACTAATCAACTATTCAACCAACTGCTCAATCCTAATTACCAATTACTAATTACAACCACTCAACTCCACACAAAAAAGTGCCGCCCATTTACGGAGCGGCACTTTTTATAGCAGTAACTATTTTACAATTTCACGACTCTTCCGGAAATAATTCTTTTGCCGGCTGCATCTCTTAACTCTACAAAATAAACACCTGCAGACGCATTGCGGATATCCACATCCATCCTGCCGTACTGGCCGGTTGTATTGTATGCTTTGGTAAAGATCAATGCACCTTTTGCATCAAATACATTCAGGCTGCGTGGAATACTGTTTCCCGGCTGGTTGTAGTAACGCACCTGGAATTGTCCCCTGTTGGCGTTCGGATAAATGAACAGTTGGGAAGATGCAGAATCCGTGACTGTTACGAGATTCGACGTGCTCGTACAATTGCTGGTTACATCCGTGATCACCACTTTGTATTCTCCAAGCCAGTCTACAGTTACCGGTAAAGAAGGGGTGGTAATATTCGGTAACAGCACGCCGTTCCGGTACCACTGATAAGTATAGGTTCCTACCGGGCTGATCGTTGTAAACAAACCGGAGTTGGTATAAGGCGTAAGGCTGCTGTACGGAGATAAGGTCAATACAACAACAGGTGTTGGTTTAACCGTTAATATCGCAGTAGCAGAAACGATGTTGGCGCAGGGAGCATTTCCGGAAACCAGCACGCGGTATAAATAACCATTCATCAATGCAGTGATATTTGTAACGGTTAATGATGGAGTGGTTGCTCCGGCAATGTTGCTGTAACTCACGCCACCGTTTGTACTTACCTGCCATTGATAAGCCAGGTTTGAACCTGTTGCCGTTGTTGCAAAAGTTGCATTGGCATTTACACAACCAATGAAACTTGCAGGCTGGCTGCTGATCACCGGCGGATCATACACATTCAGTGTAGCAGCGGCAGAAGTGGTGCCTGTTGCAGAACAGGTACTCGTTACGAGTACACGGTATTGATTGTTGTTCATCGCGCTTGTTGAAACAAAGCTCAGCGTTGTGCCTGTCTGCCCGGCGATATTAGCAAAACTGGTTCCCCCGTTTGTACTTACCTGCCATTGATAGGCAAGCCCTGTACCCGCAGCTGTTACGCTGAAATTAGCTGTGCTTCCTGCACAAAGCAGCTGGTTTGCCGGTTGTGAATTAATAACTGCTACCAGGTTTACGGTTAACACAGCGCAGGCGGATGTAACGGCAGGCGTTGTACAACTGTTGCTCACTTTTACGCGGTAAGCATAATTGTTCATCGCGGCTGTAACGTTCGTTAAGCTTAGCGTTGCTGAAGTGGCATTCGTAACGTTGTTCCATGGGCCTGCACAACCTGTTGTGCTCACTTCCCACTGGTAGGTTTGAGGTGTGGAGCCGGCGGTAGCCACGGTAAAGTTGGCTGTTGCCCCGGTACATGTACTGATGTTAGATGGCTGCGTCGTGATCGTTACCGGCACACAAGCTGCAACATTCTGCAGGATGGCCGCAACGGTGTCAGATACATTTACAATCGCGCCCAGCGTATTGATTAGCGTAGAACGCATATTTACTTCCGGGGAAGTGCTTAAGCGCACATCGTCTACGAACCAGCCTAGTGAAGCCGTATTATCATCAGAGGCACAACGGAAACGGAACTGCGCATTCACATTGGTGAAAGGCAGCAGGCGTACAATCGTTTGAATGAAGCCTGTATTCTGGCCGGTAAATGCAGCCCTGTTGGCCAAAGCACTTCCGGTTCCTAATGCACCGTTGTATTTATTTTGGGTCATGTAAGCACCGAGATCTGTCCAGTTGGCACCGCCATTCGTGCTCATCTCTACCACACCGCCATCCCAGCCATCTTCTGTATCGTAATGATGCCAGAAAGAAAGGACGGCCGGGTTTGCACCCAGTGTTACCGGGTTGCTGGTGGTTAAACTCATATCAGAGATAGCCGCCTGGTCTGCACCAAATAAACTGCTTGGCGCCGTATGGCTTTGAGCAGAAGATACGACCCAGTTGGTAGCGTTGGAAGAACTCGCGATAAAATTATTGGGGATACTCGTTGCCGTGATCGCATCATTCAAATGTTCGATCGGCGTGAAGTAACTACCCGGATTCACACTTACGGTAAAAGAATAGTTTTGCGTGGTACCTGCAGGCACATTCACTACAAAACGTACCACGCGGGTGGCGGCGTTATAAGTCCCGCCGGAAACATAGGTTACGTTTGCCGGTAAAGTATCTGTTACGAGGTAATTGGTGATCGCATTGCAACTGCCTGCAGTTACTTTGTTTGTATAAACAATGTTCTGACCTTCCAGTTGCTGCGTAACGTTTTGTACTAATTGTAAACTGCTTTCAACAGTGGAGAAGCCAACGATCTGGTCGTTTTTACTGTTAGACGAACCCTGGCTTGCATCAAAGCCTAAACCCCTGCGGGCAAATGCCTCCATGATCGCACAACGGTAACGGCCGTTGTACAGGATCTGATCGGCCTGTAAGATCGCGTTGCGGCCATCAATAAAGCCCGGACTGCAGGGTTGCAGGCGCATTCCTTCCGTAACCAGTTTCACTGCAGCCGAGTTTCCGCCAACAGTGGCCGGGTTAAAAATATTGGGATTGATACCATCCATTTCAATCATCTTCCAGGTCATATCCCATAACACGGTACACCAGAGAAACCCAACACCATGAGGCGCTACAAGCGAAGGCAGATTTGCATAAGTGTAATTGTTCACGGCGAGGTTTGTTGTATAACGGGCCGGACGTATACCAACCCCGGTGATCACAGAACCCGTTGCATAAGTACCCATACCTCGTGGTTTCGTGAACCCGTCGGTAATCGTGCTCGTTGCCCAATCCTGCGTAAGCATTAAAGAAAAATAATCGCTCCAGCCTTCACCCATTTGTTCAACATTACCGAGGCAACCTGAGTTGGCCGGGCCCCCCGTAAGGCGTGTACTGATACCATGCGTATATTCATGCAACACAATGCCGTTGTCGATATCACCATCTTTTTGTGGTGACCCACTCCAGAGATACATCTGCATTCTTCCACGTCCGCCATCAGCAGGTGTAGCGAAATTGGCGTTACTTGTTCCGCCTGCATCCTGTGCATCGGCGATCACGTAATCATTTCCTAAACCGCCACGTCCCTGGTTATTCGACTGGAAATTTCCGGAGACTTCATCAAAGCCATACAGGTAAGAGAAATCGTGAATCAGGTTATTCCAGTAGAATAAGTTCGTGATGGCAAACTGCTGAAAATTAGCGGTGGTAGGCGCTAAAGTAAAATCCGGTGTAAAGTTGAAAGTGAGGGGATCCGGCGTAGTGGTAGATGTTGCCGGCAAACCGTTGGTATTATTGTTGTTGTCCCTGTCTTCCTGGGCCCACACGTTGTTTCCGCGGGAGATCGTATAATCAACTGCGCCATCGTTGTGCCAGCCTAAACTGGTGGCGTTTCCCGGCGACATCGTCCAGGGATTGGTAACGGTTGCAGGTGAACCACCCGGATGAATCGGGCTCTCAGCAGGGTAAGGAATCACCTTATAACTCGCACTGCCAACAAGGCTTGGACTTTGCTGCTGCTGATTATTGCTGATGGTTCTTTCCGCGATATGTACCGGGTGTTTCGCACCGGCATGATCTGCATGGTTGCCCCAATCGCAATAAACGGTCAGGTTTGTTTCACTGATCAGTTGTTGTGTTTGTGCGTCAAAACGCAGCAACCAGTAATCAGCAGTAGTGGAAGGAACGATATATACCTGCCAGGCGAGTTTAACCTGCCGGCCTTCGTCTACCGGGACCCACATCAGCTCCGCTGTTACTTCTTCTGTGGTAACACCCAATTTACCAAAGTTATATTTCGGCGACTTGCTTCCTGTTGTCACACCCACCAGGTTTTGCGCCGTGGCTAATTTCTTTTCTGCAAGGGCTAAACGTACGGCCTGCTCTGCAGCGATCGCTTTACTGATATCCGCATGAACAGTCTTTTTCTCCATGCCGCTTACACGTGCGCCGGCATTGGATACCAACTGCCCGTTTTTAAAAGCCAGCACGAGCAATTGATTGTACACAGGCAGACCTTTAAAAGCCTGTTGTAAATAAATCATATCCGTACCGGCTGATTTATTATGGTAAGCATTTGCTACAATAACATTTTCCATGTCTTGTTTGGAAAGACCAAGAGCATTGCTGTTACGGCTAAGGAGATTGCGGGCGGCAACATCCGTCAGGGTTTGCGCATACAGCGTGGCGGTTGTACATAGCACAACAAAAAAAAGCAGTAGTTTTTTCATGATTGTTAATTGGAGCGAAACGCCCCCTGCAAAAACAGTTTGTTTAAAATGAAAGATTCGATTAAGCAGTACGGTAATAAGCCCTGAAATTAAGTTTTTTTCGGGAAAGAAATGCCTATTGTAAAACAAAAGGCCCCGCAGTTGCAGGGCCTTTTTAAACAGGATTTATTTATTATAATTTGGTAAACGCTTTTGTTGCTTTATCCGTTCCTGAACGGATCGTGAGGTAGTAATTACCAGGCTTCACCGTAGCAATGTTCCACTCTTTAATGAAGTTGCCCGTGAACTGGTTGGCTTCCTCTTTTCTCCAGATCACCTGGCCGTTTGCAGCGGTGATCGTGTAGCTGATATTTCCTTTCGCGGCTGTACTGAAGGCAACTTTTAAATTGTCTTTTACCGGGTTAGGGAAGATGCTCGTGATCTCGAATGCACCGGAGGTTCCGTTCAGTTGCAAACGAATATTGTTGGAATATTTCACCATACCCGAAGCGCTGGTGCCCTTGATACGATACACCACTTTTGCACCCTGTGGAATATGCGTAAAGCGATAGCTTGATTTTCCTGCTCTTTCCGTTACTGAACCAACGCTAACAAACTTGCTGCCGTCGTAAGACACTTCAATTTCCAGGCTGCCTGTTGTTGGGCCCTGCGAAGTATAATCCCAGATCAGCTCTGCTGTTTTGCTGTCGAGCCATTTACCGCGCAACGTGAAGTCATTCACCGGTACAACGGAAAGTAATGGTTGTGACCATACACCACGGCCATGTGTAGCCGCAGCCAGCAAACCATCTGAAGAGCGGTATTTGATTTGATCCGTACGTACTGTCGGGAATGTCGGGCTCGGTAACCATACTGTAGATACATCATTGATCAGTTGCGTTAGCCAAACCCCTGTTTCTGTTGCAATGATCGCACGGCTGTTGTCGCCCGGTACGAACATACACCAGCGTACCGGCATGTTAGGTAAGTTACCATCGATCTGTGACCAGTTTGTTCCGCCATCAGCTGTTACCCAAACATTATTTACGCCGTAGTTGGAGAAAGAAACGATCAGGTTGTTATCCGTTGTTCCGGTGTTAATGCAGGAAATGTTTCCGGAAAAACCTGCGCCGGTAATATTCGTCCCGGCCGCAGTTGCAGTAAGCACGGTATGCGCATTATCGACAGCAGTAAGCCTTCCATTGGTCGTACCAAAATAAACGCGGTTGTTCGTGTATGGTGAAGCAAAGACTGCAGATACACTTCCGCCCAGGGTTGTGCTGCTGATGATTTCCATTCCTGCAGGTAAACCGGAACCAGTGGTGTAAGTTCCGCCTGACAGCGTTTGAATGTTTGTGATCCTTAAATATTCATTAGCACTGGATGCTGCGTATAAAACGTTATTCCTGTTATCGTAATCAAACGGGTTAATAAATTGTCCAAAATCAGTGTTTGTTCCTTTAAAAATATTGATGCTGGTCCAGCTGACACCACCATTGGTGCTTTTGCGGTACCTGTTATAAACATAGGAACCCACCTGGTATAACGGTTCGTCCTGGTCAATTGCAACCAGGGCACCATCACCACCGGTTACTTCGATCGTACCGGATAATCCCGCATTGTTAAACTGGTGTACACCGTTATCCTGCGCACCGGCCAGGAAATAGTTGGTCGTTGTTGGATGGATGGCCAGGGAATAAAATTGTTTAATACGCAGGCCTGTGTTGCGGTCTGTAAAAGTTGTACCGCCATCACCGGAATAGAACATGCCGCCATCACTGGATACAATCACTTTATTGCCGTTGTCGTACCATTTGATCGCATGGACATCTGCATGTATAAAAGGTAAAGCGGTCGGAGGATTATTCACCCATTTTGAAATTTGCGACCAGGTTGCACCGCCATCAAGTGTACGGTAGCAATCCAAACCACCAACGATAACCTGGTTGGCATCCGCCGGATTTACATCAATGGCTAATGCATACCATGCCTGGCCTGATGCCCATCCTGACGCTGGCACGCCTGTAGTAAGCGCCCAGGTGTCTCCGTTATCAACCGTTTTATAGATCTGCGTTACCTGGCCTGCTGTGTTGCCGATCAAGGCATATAGTGTGGTGCCCATGCAGCCCATTTCTACCCTTGTACTTCCACCGGAAGGATAAGGTAAGGTTGCTACTGTAGGAATTGTCCAGGTAGATGGTGTTACATTGGCCGGGTCATCTGTGTAACGATAAGTCCCGATCGTTGTATTATATCCCTGAGCAAGATGTAGCCTGCCGGTTGAACTGAATTCAAAATCAGAAATGGAAGCACTGAATCCCCCTGTCGCAATCTGGGAGAAAGAAGCACCGCCATTGTTGGAACGCTGCAAACCTAAAGTTCTTGTACCAACATAAAGGTTACCCAATGCATCACAGGCAATTTTTGTACAGGTAGTAAATGCAGTGGTAGCAGCAAGTTGCGTCCATGTTGCTCCGTGGTCTGTACTTTTGAAAACGCCGTTTCCACTCACCGCATCGGCATTCAAAAACGCCTCGCCCGTACCAAAATACATAATATCCAGGTTGGTTGGATCCTGGCAGATATTGGTTACCGCAAGGTTGCTCAGGAAGTCATTAATTGGAACCCAGGTACAAAGCGGAGTGGCATAATTTGTCGTTTTCCAGATACCTCCGTCAACACCTGCAGCAAAAACCGTATTGCCTGTTGCATCAGCTTTGTCCACCAAAACACCGCGGATACGACCTGAAGTAATAGCATTTCCCTGGCGGAAGTTACCATTGCTCGGGCCGGTAACATCGGAGTTAGGTCCGCGTTCTGTCCAGTTTCCATATGCTGAAATAAAATAAGGAGCAATTTCTCTTTTCACCTGGTCCGTCTGGTACATGGCGTCGATCAATTCCTGTCGTGGAATCTTGCCGGTAGCAGGATCTTTGGTCATATCCAACTCGCGCTGTGCCATCAGCTCAGGTCCGTCATATTCTTCATTTTCTTCGTCTTCATTTTCAAATGATGAACCGTGGCTGCAGCTGAAGAGGGCAACAGTACAGATAAGGGCAGCAATTAAGTTGCGGGAGTAAAATTTTTTCACGTGAGGGAGTTTGTTGATAAATGTAGTCGCTAAAGATAATAATTAATCTAATACGAGCTCAAAAAAACGGCGTTGAAACCACACAAAACAGGCTAATTTTTTTTGCCATTCCAACCCTCAACCCCTACCTTTGCAGCCTGAAAAAATGATGCAGGCCAAAATGCTGTACAACTGAACAAAAACAGGCCTGCATAAAAAATAAACAACATTTTATGGTAGAGATCAAACCAGACGAAATTTCGGCGATTCTTCGCCAGCAACTGAGCAACTTCAACGCCGGTGCAAATTTAGAAGAAGTAGGTACCGTACTCCAGGTGGGTGATGGTATTGCCCGTGTTTACGGACTGAACAATGTTCGTTCCGGTGAACTGGTAGAGTTTGAGAATGGTGTAAAAGCTATCGCGCTTAACCTGGAAGAAGATAACGTGGGTGTGGTATTGATGGGTGATAGCGGCGATATTAAAGAAGGTGCTAAAGTAAAACGTACCGGCCAGATCGCTTCTATTAAAGTAGGAGAAGGTATGTGCGGCCGTGTGATCAATACATTGGGTAACCCGATCGATGGTAAAGGCCCGTTGAAAGGCGAACTGTATGAAATGCCGCTGGAGCGTAAAGCACCGGGTGTTATCTTCCGTGAGCCGGTAAAAGAACCTTTACAAACAGGTATCAAAGCGATCGATGCGATGATCCCGGTTGGCCGCGGACAGCGTGAGCTGATCATCGGTGACCGCCAGACAGGTAAAACTGCCATCGCGATCGATACGATCATCAACCAGAAAGAATTTTACGCAGCAGGTAAGCCTGTATATTGTATTTATGTAGCGATCGGCCAGAAAGCTTCTACCATCGCAGGTATCATGAAAACTTTGGAAGAGCACGGCGCGATGGAATACACCACGATCGTTGCGGCATCTGCTTCTGATCCTGCTCCTTTACAGTTCTACGCACCATTTGCCGGAGCTGCCATCGGGGAGTTCTTCCGCGATACCGGTCGCCCTGCGCTGATCATTTATGATGATCTGTCAAAACAAGCCGTTGCTTACCGCGAGGTGTCTTTATTGTTACGCCGCCCGCCGGGCCGTGAGGCTTATCCTGGTGACGTATTTTATCTGCATAGCCGTTTACTGGAACGCGCAGCGAAAGTTGTTGCGAAAGACGATATCGCCCGCCAGATGAATGACCTGCCGGAATCTATTAAACATTTAGTGAAAGGTGGTGGTTCATTAACGGCCCTTCCAATCATCGAAACACAGGCTGGTGATGTATCTGCCTATATTCCTACCAACGTAATTTCGATCACGGATGGCCAGATCTTCCTGGAAGGTAACCTGTTCAACGCAGGTATCCGCCCGGCGATCAACGTGGGTATCTCGGTAAGCCGAGTAGGTGGTAACGCCCAGATCAAATCCATGAAGAAAGTTGCCGGTACCCTAAAGCTTGACCAGGCGCTTTACCGTGAGCTGGAAGCGTTCTCTAAGTTTGGTGGTGACCTGGATGCTGCTACGAAAAACGTAATTGATAAAGGTGCCCGTAACGTGGAGATCCTGAAACAACCGCAGTATTCACCGTTCAGCGTAGAAAAACAAGTAGCCATCATCTACCTCGGTACACAGGGTTTACTCCGCGATGTGGATGTGAAAAAAGTAAAGGAATTTGAAGAACATTTCTTATTGGAAATGGAAAACAAAATGCCTGAACTGCTGGCAAACTTCAAAAAAGGCAACCTGCCTGAAGATGGCCTGAAGAAAATGACGGACCTGGCGAACGGCCTGATCCCGCAATACAAATAAATTTCAACTTCAATAAGTAACAAAAGCCTCCAACCGGGGGCTTTTTTGTTTACGGTAACCCCGGCACGCTAAAATGTCGGTGTATGACCTCAAAGGGGTCTGCTTTTACTCTTGCGTGGGTATGTTCGGTCATTTCACGCACTTGATAGCTCTCAGAGTAATACCAGTCCCCTGCAAGACAGCTCCCGAACCGGGCCCTGAAAACGATATTTCTCTCCTTAAAAGCCAGAAGTTGAACAACCCATTGATGGATGAATGCTGCCTTCGGTTATTTTGTCAGGGATTTCATCGGGAATGCTTTTTGATTATCAACAGGAAATCAATCCATAATGACAACAGGCATTCTTATTATATCGGTCGTTTTTATGCTGCTGGGTATGCTGGTACAGGGAAGGCTGAAAAGCAAGTTTGCGCAATATAGCCAGGTGCCAACGAGCTCCGGGCTGAGCGGCGCAGAAGTAGCGCAAAAAATGCTGCGGGATAACGGCATTTACGATGTGCAGGTAACATCGGTAGAAGGCCAACTGACAGATCATTACAACCCGGTGAATAAAACGGTTAACCTGAGTACCGATGTGTATGAAGGGCGCAATGTGTCTGCTGCAGCGGTAGCTGCGCACGAGTGTGGCCACGCGGTTCAGCACGCCACGGCTTATTCGATGCTGATGCTCAGGAGCAAGATCGTTCCTGCAGTGCAGATCAGTACAAAGCTGTCGCAATGGGTGATAATCGCCGGCTTAGGCTTTATGGGTTTCGGTGGAGGCAATCCCACGATCCTTTTGGTGGGGATCATTTTGTTTGCGGTGACCACTTTATTTTCGGTGATCACCTTACCTGTGGAATTTGATGCATCTGCCCGGGCATTGCGTTGGTTGCAAACGGCCAACATTACGACTGCCC
Organism: Ferruginibacter sp.; assembly: GCA_028288705.1. Classification (GTDB taxonomy): domain Bacteria; phylum Bacteroidota; class Bacteroidia; order Chitinophagales; family Chitinophagaceae; genus Ferruginibacter. The sequence goes on along the minus strand of JAQBNH010000006.1, from coordinate 289,445 downwards.
CCGAAAAAGAAAAAGCCAAAGACGCATTGAAATGGGCAGCCCTCACTTACGTCGTTGCGGCACTGGCATCCATCGCGATGCTCGTTCAATACATCATGATCTATCAAGGCAGGAGCCGCGACTGATTACGCATGTCGGAATAATTAAACCGCCTGCAGTGGCACAGAAGTTCTTCCCGCTGCATCAACTATATTTGTAACAACAACACTAATATCACTTATATGAATTTTGGAAAAGAATTTGAAAAATACGCCATCAAACATCGCGGCATCAGCAGCAATACTTTGCATGGCTACGTGAACCATAATGTAACGAACCTCACACCTAATATCATCGAAGAACGTCCAATGAATGTGGCCGTGATGGATGTATACAGCAGGCTGATGATGGACCGCATTATCTTCCTGGGTTATCCTATCAGCGACGAGGTGGCAAACATCGTAACTGCCCAGTTATTGTTTTTAGAAAGTACGGATCGTACCCGCGATATCCAGATGTATATCAACAGCCCGGGAGGCAGTGTTCATGCAGGTTTAGGCATGTACGACACGATGCAGTTCATTACGCCGGATGTGGCAACAATTTGTACCGGTATGGCCGCAAGTATGGGTGCCGTTTTAATGTGCGCAGGCACCAACGGAAAACGTACGGCATTAAAGCATAGCCGCATCATGATGCACCAGCCGAGTGCAGGTGCTGGCGGACAAGCTTCCGACATCGAGATCACAGTGAACGAGATCCGTAAACTGAAAAAAGAATTGTATGCGATCCTGGCACATCATACCGGTCAGTCGGAAGAAAAAGTAGCGATTGATTGCGATCGCGATAAATGGTTAACTGCCATCGAAGCGAAAGAATATGGATTGGTGGATGAAGTATTGCTGACAAATCCGAAAAAGCAAAAAAAGGACTAATCAGCGGGGATAATTATTTAATAAAACAGACTAATTAATCATATTGAATATGAACCAGTATAATAAAAATATTCGTTTTGAAGACGAAGAGGAAATGCCTCAACTGCCGGATAACCCGATGGAGAAAATGATGAGTGGCTGGATGTTCGACAAAAAATTTATTGAACAACGCAAAGTGTTTTTGTGGGGTGCCGTAGATGATAAAAGTGCAAAGGATATTACCGACCGCCTGTTATACCTCGAAGCCCTCGATCCGGGAAAAGAAATTACCTTCTTTATTAATAGTCCGGGTGGCGGCGTAACGAGCGGCATGGTGATCTACGATACGATGCAAATGATCTCTTCACCGGTGAGCACCGTTTGTATGGGCATGGCTGCCAGTATGGGCAGTATTTTGTTGAGTGGCGGAGAAAAAGGACGCAGGTTTATTTTCCCGAGTGCAGAAGTGATGATCCATCAGCCAAGCGGTGGTGGTAGGGGTACAAGTGCGGATCTTGAGATCATGGCGATACAAATTCAGAAGGCAAAAATGATGGGCGCTAAGATCCTCGCGGAGAATTGCGGCCAAACCATAGAAAAGATCTTAAAGGATTTTGACCGTGATCATTGGATGGATGCCAAAGAATCAATCGCTTATGGCATTGTAGACGCCCAGATGGAGAAGATCTGACGGTAGCCTCAGCCAAATTATATACGCAGCCTCCTTTTTATGCGTTTAATGCATGCGTGCAACATTTTCCTGCTGCCGCCTGTCTTAACTAAGCATTTAGCAAAGGTTTCATAACTTTGCAACCGGTGCCGGAACAGGGTTCCTGTGTACCGATCAACTATAACAAATGGCAAAACAACAAATATTACATTGCTCTTTCTGTGGCCGTAACCGGGACGAGGTTAAGATCCTGATCGCGGGCCAGGACGGGCATATTTGTGAGAATTGCGTGGAGCATGCGCAGGAGATCATCGGCCAGGAACTGGCGAATAATCCTGATAGCAAAAACCCAGCTTCTCCGGCATACAAACTCACGGTTAAAAAACCGATCGAGATCAAGAAGTTTTTAGATGAATACGTGATTGGCCAGGATGATGCAAAAAAGATCCTCGCAGTAGCCGTGTACAATCATTATAAAAGACTGAACCAAAAGATCGAGAACGAAGTAGAGATCGAAAAAAGTAATATCATCATGGTGGGCGAAACCGGTACGGGTAAAACCCTGCTGGCAAAATCCATCGCCCGGATGCTGAACGTTCCTTTCGCTATCGTAGATGCTACTGTTTTTACAGAAGCAGGCTATGTAGGGGAAGATGTGGAAAGCATGCTCACGCGCCTGTTGCAGGCATGTAACTATGATGTTCAGGCTGCAGAAAAAGGCATCGTGTACATCGATGAGATTGATAAGATCGCCCGCAAAAGCGATAACCCTTCCATCACCCGTGATGTGAGTGGCGAAGGTGTTCAGCAGGGTTTACTGAAATTACTGGAAGGCAGTGAAGTACTCGTGCCACCACAGGGCGGACGCAAACATCCTGAGCAAAAACTGATCAAGATCAATACGCAGAATATCCTGTTCATTTGCGGTGGTGCCTTTAACGGCATGGACCGTATCATCGCCCGCCGTGTTAATACCAACGCGATCGGCTTTAATGTGAACAAGGAAATGCAGGAATACCAGCAGAACAATTTATTACAGTTTGTAAACTCAGTCGATCTGAAACATTTTGGTTTGATCCCTGAATTACTGGGTCGTTTGCCAGTGGTGACTTACCTGAATCCGTTAGACGCAACAACACTGCGCAGTATTTTGACAGAACCGAAGAATGCGATCATCAAGCAGTTTACGCGCCTCTTCGAAATAGAAGGCATCACGCTTAAATTTGAGCCTGCTGTGTTTGATTTCATGGTAGAGAAAGCACTCGAATATAAACTGGGTGCGCGTGGCCTGCGGAGCATCTGTGAAAGCATTTTAACCGATGCGATGTATGAGCTGCCGAGCCAGAAATTAAAACTGTTTGAGGTAACGAGGGAATATGCCGAACGTAAATTCAACACGAGCAAATTAAGCTTACTGAAGGTGGCATAAACGCTTAACAATATATTTTACATGAGGTCTGAATGGCCTCATTTTTTTTGTCCGGTAATTTCGGGTCTGACATATTCCGGACAACTGCCGGATTAATTTTTTCGTTATTGAGATAAAAAAATCAAACTATCATGCTTCATATTAGGTGGTTGTTTTTTTTCATTTTACTTTCGCGGGGAGCAGGTCAGCTGCTCGATTTTATGAAGGCCGGCAAAAAATCCGCCGCTGCCTTTCTCACCTGACATATCTTAAATTCACACTGATGGTAGACGTTATTCTGGGCTTACAATGGGGAGATGAAGGAAAAGGAAAGATTGTAGATTTTTTTGCGAAGAATTATGATTTGATCGCGCGCTTCCAGGGCGGTCCCAATGCAGGCCATACCTTGTATGTGAATGATAAGAAGATCGTGTTACACCAGATTCCGAGCGGTATTTTTCATGAGGATAAGATCAACCTGATTGGCAATGGGGTAGTGCTGGACGCGGTTACATTGAAAAAAGAATGTGATGCCGTAGCAGAGATGGGCGTTGATTACCGCAAGAACCTTTTCATCAGTGAACGTACACACCTGATCCTGCCAACGCACCGTGCGCTGGATAAGGCCAGTGAATTATCAAAAGGAACGGATAAAATTGGCAGTACGCTGAAAGGCATTGGCCCGGCGTATATGGATAAAACAGGACGCAATGGTTTGAGAGTAGGCGACCTGCTGGATAAAAATTTTACCACGCAATATATCCGCCTGCGCCTGAAGCATCAGCGCCTGCTGGATAATTTTAATTTCCAGGAAGACATCAGTAAATGGGAAGAAGAGTTTTTTGAAGCGCTCGAATTCCTGCGGGAATTCAAGATCGTGAATGGTGAATATTTCATCAATGAAAAGATCAGCCAGGGCAAACGCGTACTCGCAGAAGGTGCGCAGGGAAGCATGCTGGATGTGGACTTTGGAACCTTTCCGTATGTAACAAGCAGCAGTACGATATCCGCAGGTGTCTGTTCAGGATTGGGCATTGCGCCACAGAAGATCAAAGAAGTGATCGGCATCACCAAAGCTTATTGTACAAGGGTAGGCAGCGGTCCTTTCCCAACGGAACTCACAGATGAAACCGGGGATTTCCTGCGCAATGCGGGCAACGAATTTGGGAGTACGACAGGGCGTCCGCGCCGTTGCGGCTGGATCGATCTTGTGGCCTTACAGTTTGCCTGTATGATCAATGGCGTAACGCAACTGGTGATGACGAAAGCAGATATCCTCGATGGCCTGGATGAATTGAAAGTTTGTAATAGTTATAAAATAAATGGCGAAGAAAAGAATTACATTCCATTCCAGATGAGCCGCATGGATATCGAGCCGTTGTATAAAACTTTCGAAGGATGGAAGCGCGATATTTCTGCCATCAGTCATTACGGAGATATGCCTGGACAAATGAATACGTATATAGATTATTTAAATAACTTTTTGAAAGTGCCGGTAAAATATATCAGCAATGGCCCGGGCAGGGAACAAATTGTTACGGTATAAAAAAATTATAAAAAACAGCGCTAATTATTTGGCTAATTAAAAAACTCGTGGAAATTTTACAGTCTTAATCCCCAGTAGTATGGCTACAAAATCTGATAACACTAAAAAGACAGCTGCTAAAAAAACAGCGGTGCCGAAAGACAGCAAACCTTCACCTAGATCCAAATCCGCTTCTGAAGACGACGATGATGATGACGACGACCTGGATGAAGTAGAAGACACGCCGAAGAAATCAAAAGCAGGTGCTAAAAAGAAAGCGGCTGATGATGACGATGAAGAAGACGATGAAGTGGACGTAGAAGAAGATGAGTGGGAAAAGCCGGAAGAAGAGGAAGGCTGGGATCCGGACTTCGATGAATTTGATGTACCAAAATCTAAAGTAAAAAAAGCAGGTACAAAAAAGACAGAAGAAGATGATTTAAAGATGGATGACGACTTTAAAGAATTTGGTCTTTTTGACGATATGGATGGCGGCAGTGGCGGCACCGGCTTTGATGACGATGATGATTTTTAATTTATTGAGTGAGCATCACTAAAACATATTTCCGCGTAGATCATTATGCGGAGTTTAAACAGAAAATGTTGACCTGGGCAGACCGGTTCAACATTTTTTGTTTCCTGGATAACAATGATTATCATTTTGAGGCACCGGCTTTTGAAGCCATTCTTGCCGTTGGTTCAAAACGAAGTATCCGGTTAAAAGAGGGGAGTGCTTATGCTGATCTGCATCGTTTTTATGACAACAGCCCCGGCTGGTTGTTTGGCCATCTTGGTTATGGATTAAAGAATGAAACCGAACTGCTTGCCCTAAATAAAACCGCACCGGTAGATTTTGGTATCGGTTTTTTCTTTGAGCCCGAAATATTGATTCGTATCCATTCAGAGGGACTGAGCATTGAAGGCGCAGGTATAGATGCAGCGGTTCTTTTTGAAACGATCAGCAACATAACGTTACAAAAAGCGCCGACAAACAACATGGTCATCCGGGCGCAGATCAGCCGCGAGAGCTATCTGGCAGCAGTGATCAAATTGAAAGAACATATTCGCCGCGGGGATTGTTACGAGCTCAATTATTGCCAGCATTTTTATGCAGAAAATACCGGCATTGATGCGGTAAATGTCTACACAAAATTATTGGCCTATTCTCCCAATCCATTTGCTGCGCTGTATAAACTGGATGGCAAATACTGTTTATGTGCCAGCCCGGAACGCTATCTTAAAAAGCAGGGCAGGCAGTTGATCTCGCAGCCCATAAAAGGCACGAGCCGCCGTGACTTTACCAACGGGGCAACGGATGCTGCCAATAAATCTTACCTGCAGGAAAATCAGAAAGAGAAGAGTGAAAATGTGATGGTGGTAGATCTGGTAAGAAATGACCTGAGTAAGATTTGTGAAGAAGGATCTGTTCACGTGAAAGAATTATTCGGCGTATACAGTTTCCCGCAGGTGCACCAGATGATCAGTACGATCGAGGGAACGGTGCCCGAAAATTTACATTGGGTAGATGCGATCAAAGCAACGTTCCCGATGGGTTCGATGACGGGTGCACCCAAGAAGAAAGTGATGGAGCTGATCGACACATTCGAGGTTACTGGCCGTGGGTTATTTTCCGGGGCGATTGGTTATGTAGATCCTGAACAGAACTTTGATTTCAACGTGGTCATCCGGAGTATTTTTTACGATGAAGCCAAACAGTTGGTTTCGTTTTCTGCGGGAAGCGGCCTCACTTTTTACAGCGATCCTGAAGCCGAATATGAAGAGTGTATGTTGAAGGCTGCTGCGATACGATCAATTCTTGAGCGCCCTGCATAATCCATTCAATAAATAATTAGCGGACTTTTTTCTTCGTGCGGTTATACTTCGCAGGATAAACCGTTTTATTATTGGGGATATTATTGTCATCCAGCAATAGCTGCACACATTCATTTAAGATCTGGTACTTTGTTGCGAGGAACAATTGCATTTTATCTGCAGGAAGGATCAGTTCATACTGCCCATTGGCATTCAGCAACTGATCGAACTGCGGATTGTAACGGTTGAATAAAGCGATATCGATCACCAGGTTTTTTGCGATGATCATAGAATTGTATTTCCCCGAGATCGTCTGCGTTTCTGCCTGCTCCATTTCTGCCACAGATAACGTCGGTTTGTTGTTATAAGGATTTGATACAGCAGACATGCCCACGGTACTTGCGGTAAACTGCCCGCCAGAGCCGGGAGGATTTACGCCTTCCATGATGTAATGGGTCGCAATGAATTTTTTCACGTGATTGCGGCTTTCTTCCGGGAGATAATATTGCAGGGCCCAGAAGTTCTTGCTACCACTTCTTTTGATCGCGCTTTCCACACGACCCGGACCCCCATTATAGGCTGCGATCACCAATAGCCAATCATGCATTTGTTTGTATAAGGTCAGCAGGTAACGTGCGGCCGCATGGGTGCTTTTATAATAATCGCGGCGCTCATCAAAATTGCCATTTACGACCAGTCCATAATCACGCGCCGTGTACGGCATGAACTGCCATGGTCCACCTGCCCCAACCCAACTGGTTGCTGCGGTGCTCAGGTTGCTTTCAATAACAGCGAGGTATTTCAATTCTCTTGGCAGACCGTATTGTGCGAAAATATTATCAATGAGGTTGAAGTAGGGCATTCCCCATGACTTCATTTTGGTGAGGCTTTTTGTATGAACACGCAGGTAGTCCTGCATATAATTTTCAGCATTGGGATTTACCTGCGACGAGTAGGGAAGCGTTGGATTGTAGCCATTCCGCGAGAACAGATTTTTGAACCCGTAGCGGGTGAGCTGGCTGAAGTATTGCACCTTGTCTTTTGCAGGGGCTTTTTTCTCCTGCACAATCTCGTCAATGATGATATCTTCCACAATTTCATTTGGGGCAAGGGTATCCGTTGTTAGCCGAACGGAATCAACCCCGGTTTTTGTTTGGGCGTCCGAAACAACAGGAAGGCCGAGGCCGGCTAATAATAAGTAAAAAAGATATTTTTTCATCATATGTTAGATGCTGTTGCCCGCATTTTATGCTGCATCAGCATGGCTGATATATCGAACAAAGTTAATTCATCCTGCTTGTTTGTCATAACCTGTACCCCAAAAGGCATGTTATTACTGTGTGAAAACAAGGGCAATGAAATCCCCGGGATTCCTGTGAGGTTAGCAAATACCGTGAAAATATCGGCTAAATAGGTGGCAAGTGGGTCTTTTTGGTCCTGCCCCAGTGGAAAAGCAGTCGCCGGCACCGTTGGCATAAGGATCGCATCGACTTCAGCGAAAATTTCGTTCACCTGGTTAACGAGCAGGCGGCGGATCTCTTGTGCTTTTTGAAAATAAGCATCATAGTACCCGGTGCTCAGGACGAACGTTCCGAGCATGATCCGGCGTTTTACTTCTGCACCAAATCCTTCCGACCGGTTCTGCCGGTAGAACTGCTCCAGGTCTGTTGTTGGCTTTGAGCTCCTGTGCCCGTACCGCACACCGTCATATCTCGAAAGGTTCGAACTGGCTTCAGCAGTCGTGAGCACATAATAGGCCGGCACAATATGGTCGATCAGGTTAAAGGAAATTCGTTTGATGCTGTGGCCTTCTCCTTCCAGTTTTGTGGCGAGGAGTTCAATGCCCTTTTTTATCTCCGGATCAAGTGAAGGATGTTCCATCACTTCGTTAAAAAGGCAAAAGGAATAGGTTTTTTTCACCTCTGCCGATCGTTCAATAACCGGTGACTGGTCCATGGTGCTGTCCATACGATCCTGCCGGCTCATAACGGACAAGAGTAAAGCAATATCGGGGATATTCGTTCCAAAGATCCCGATCTGGTCGAATGAAGAGGCATAAGCGATCAATCCATAACGGGAGATACGCCCATAGCCCGGTTTAAAGCCAATAATGCCACAGAAGTCTGCGGGCTGGCGCACAGATCCACCGGTATCACTACCCAGGCTGAGCATGCATAAGCCGGCTTGTACAGCCACAGCGCTTCCACCCGAAGAACCTCCGGGAACTTTTGTCTGGTCGAGCGCATTCAACACGTTTCCATACACGGAGTTTTCGTTGCTGCTGCCCATGGCGAATTCATCGCAGTTACAGTTGCCGATGATGATCGCTTCTTCATCTATCAGATATTGTAGCGCGGTTGCCGTATAAAGAGATTGAAAGTTTTTTAAGATTGCGGAGGCGGCAGTAACGTGATGGTCTTTGTAACAAATCACATCTTTGATAGCGATCACAACGCCATGCAATTTTTTCAGGGGCTGGCCATTTTTACGTTGCTCATCCAGGTATGCGGCCCGTGCACGTGCTTCTTCTGCGTAAACTTCCACGAACGCATTTAAGTGGTTTGCCCCGTTAATTTTATGGAGATAATATTCAACAGCGGCCGCGCAGGTTGTTTCCTCGCCGGTGAGCTGCTGCTGGTAATAAGAGATGTTTTGGAAAGAGAACATGTGCAACAGGGTTGGTCGTAAAAACAATCAGCCGAAGCATACGACATATTCCGATACTGATCAGAAGTTGTGGCACGCTTCGGCTGAAATAATAAAAGAGATAAATTATGGTTGTGGAACTTCCGGCTTAGGTTTTTCTTTCATTCCTTCCTCGATCTCATTTTTCACGTTGTTTTTAGCATCGTTAAATTCACGCATACCACGGCCAACACCGCGCATCAGCTCAGGGATTTTCTTACCACCAAACATCAGTAAAACAACAAGAATGATAAGGATCCACTCGCTGCCACCAGGCATAGAGATCAGGAAAACCGGGTTAATTAAATTGAGTGTCATAAGTTGTGATTTGAGCGGCAAAGATACAGGTTTTTAGATATTGCATACTTCGATCGCAAGAGGAAGATTTGGTTTAACGGCAGGTTAACTTTATTTTCTTCATGCCCCGGAATAGCGCTAAGAAAGGACATAAAAAAAGCGGCAACCTGGAGGTTACCGCTTTTTTACTATAAAGAGTTAGCTTAAGCTTTTGCTTTTTTCTTTGTACCAACAGCCATACGTTTTTCTTTAATACGTGCGCTTTTACCACTTCTTTCACGAAGGAAATACAATTTAGCACGGCGAACACGGCCTACTTTATTTAAAACAATGCTTTCAATGTTTGGAGAGAATACAGGAAATAAACGTTCTACACCTACACCATCACTGATCTTACGAACGGTGAAAGATGCGGTAGCACCAGTACCCTGGCGTTTGATCACATCACCCTTAAAACTCTGGATACGTTCTTTGGTACCCTCAACGATTTTATAGTTAACGGTAACGTTGTCACCTGCTTTAAATGTCGGAAGCGTTGGTTTAGTAGTCAACTGCTCATGAACAAAATCAATTGCGTTCATATCTGTTTTTTTTTCGGATGGCAAAGGTAGGGTTTAATTAATAATTATCAGCAGATGAAGAATATTTTTTTTTCATGCTGCCTGTCCGCCCTTTACCAGCCTGTGTTTAGCTAATGAAGATCAATGTTTTAACGGGCAATATTAATCGCCCTTTTTTCCCGGATAACAGTCACTTTGATCTGGCCCGGGAAGGTCATTTCCGTCTGGATCTTCTGCGCGATCTCGAAACTCAGTTTATCGCTGTCGGCATCACTTACTTTATCTGCTTCCACGATTACCCGCAACTCACGGCCGGCCTGGATCGCATACGCTTTTTCCACACCATTATAGGCAAGGGCAAGGTTTTCCAGGTCTTTAATCCGCTGGATATATTGTTGCATGATCTCCCTCCTGGCTCCCGGGCGTGCACCACTAATGGCATCACAGGCCTGAACGATCGGGGAAATTACATACTGCATTTCCATTTCATCATGGTGAGCACCGATGGCATTTACCACCGCCGGGTTCTCCCCGTATTTTTCTGCCAGTTTAGCACCTAGCAACGCATGGCTTAATTCTGTTTCTTCATCCGGTACTTTACCAATATCGTGTAACAAACCGGCTCTTTTCGCCAGCTTCGGGTTCATACCCAGTTCTGCAGCCATGATACCGCAAAGGTTCGCTGTTTCGCGGCTGTGCATTAATAAGTTCTGGCCGTAAGAGGAACGGAAACGCATCCTTCCTACCATCCTGATCAATTCTTTATGAAGGCCATGTATCCCCAGTTCGATCACGGTTCTTTCACCGATCTCCATCACCTGGTCGTCCAGCTGGCGTTTGGTTTTTTCTACCACTTCTTCAATACGTGCCGGGTGAATCCTGCCATCTGCCACCAATCTTTGTAAAGAAAGACGCGCGATCTCACGGCGCAACGGGTCAAATGAAGAAAGTACAATCGCTTCCGGCGTGTCATCAACGATCAGGTCAACACCGGTTGCCGCTTCAATCGCGCGGATATTCCGGCCTTCACGGCCAATAATAGAACCTTTGATCTCGTCGCTTTCCAGGTTAAATACAGTGATAGAATTTTCAATGGCCTGTTCAGCTGCTGTACGCTGGATTGTTTGAATCACGATCTTACGGGCCTCTTTGCCGGCTTTTTGTTTGGCATCTTCGATAATTTCCTGTTGCAATACCAATGCTTTGGAATGAGCTTCCTGCTTCAGGCTTTCGATCAGCTGCGCTTTGGCATCTTCTGCAGATAATCCTGCCACTTTTTCTAAACGGCGGATATGTTCTTCCTGGTGTTTTTCCAGTTCCGTACGCTTGATATTAACGACCTCGATCTGGCGGTTCAGGTTTTCCTTGATCGCTTCGTTTTCCTTCAGTTGTTTTTCCAGGTTGCCTTCTTTCGAGTTGAGTCCCTGTTCTTTCTGTTTAATACGGTTTTCTGCTTCGTTGATCTTTTGGCTCCGCTGCAGGATTTCGCGGTCATGATCCGATTTTAACTGAACAAACCGCTCTTTTGCTTCCAGTTCCTTTTCTTTTTTAGCTGTTTCAGCTTTTAATTGTCCTTCTGCAATGATCTTCTGGGCCTGGATCTCGGCTTCCTGTACCTGTTTACTCGTGTTTTTTGCAAAAATGACTTTACCCAGGATGATACCCACTACCAGAGCGGCCACACCTATGATGATGGAAAGTATATTCGGTTCCATTTAAATTTGTTGTTTTAAGCTGATTCACAATATTGTATCTCCTGACTCTGCCCATAACGGGTAAGTTAGTTGGTTAATAGGCGAAGATAAGAATTTTGTAAATAGGTTATTCGGGGGAAAGAAATGGCCGCAGAAAGCCCGGCGCTGCTGAATTATAAAACTTTGCTGAGTTGAGCTTCCAGTTTTTGCAGTCCTTCTGCCAATTCCTGGCTGGCCATGGTATTGTTGCTGTCGGCAACATTTTGGGTGGCGTACCAGATGATCACCATGGCGATATAGTCCTGCATATCCTTGCCGGCAAACTGGGTTTTAAATTCGATCACCTTATCGTTGATGATCTTTACCGTTTTACGGATTACCTCTTCGTCTTTCGGCAGGGTTTTGATCCGGTAAGTACGGTCGGCAATCACAATATTGACAGGAATGAGTTCCGGCATAATTAATTTATTGGCCTAATGTGGAAATACATTTATCGATGCTGCGCAGGTAAGCATTAATCTTTTGTTCAAATGCCTTTTTATCTTTTTCATCCAGGGGCGAAGCAGCCGTTTTTAAAATAAGATTCTGTTGCTGAAGTCGTTCGTTTTCTTCTTTGATCTGTTGTTGTTCCTTTTGGAGCAGGTTTACGGCATCCCGGTATTTTTCATTTTCCTTTTGCAATGCTTCGTACTTTTTCAGCAATTGCTGAACGCGGGCATTGATAGTAGCGATTTGGTCGTTTAATGTCGTCAAGCCGTTTATTTAAATTGTTATTTCCTGATCTCTGCGCTTAATTCTTTTTCTGCCCCACTGATGATCTGCTGCATCATGGCATCAATTTCCTTGTCTGTCAGCGTTTTTGTTTCATCTAAGAAAGTGAAATTAACAGCCATCGATTTTTTATCGGTGCCCAGTTTTTCGCTCTCAAAAATATCAAACAGTTTCACCGTTTTCAGTAAGGGAATGTTTGCCTTAGCAACCACAGCCTGTATTTCGGCAAAATTAATTTTCTTATCAAGAATAAATGCCAGGTCGCGTTCTACTGCAGGGAAACGGCTGACCTCGCGGTATTGCAAAGGCTTTTTATTTTTTGCAGCCAGCAATTCGTCCCAGTAAATATCTGCATAAAAAACAGGTTCTTTGATGCCGAATTTCTCGAGCAGGCTTGATTGAATTTTGCCGGCAATACCAATCGTTTTCTTCCCCGATTTCAGGGTCATTGACATTTCATAACCCGGGATATTTTCCGCGATAACACTGAAAGCCGATAATCCTACCGACGCAGCGATCTTTTCGCAAAGGGCTTTCAGGTAATAAATATCTGCTTTTACCGCCTTGGTTTGCCAGGTCGTTTCTGTAATGTTTCCACTCACGTAAACAGCCAGGTGATTATGTTCATAATATTCGCCCACACCGCGGCTTCCGTAGGTTTTGCCAAATTCGTATAAGCGCAGGCGGCTATTTTTCCTGTTGATATTGTGGGCCACTACTTCGAGGCCCGTTTCCAGCATCGATGGACGAAGAATATCCAGGTCAGCACTCAGGCTGTTCATCATTTTCACGGCTGATGAAAGAACTTCCGGTTCGTAATAAGCGCTGTTGGTAATGCTGTTAGTGAAGATCTCGTAAAAGCCCATGCTGCTTAAGTAGTTCGCGGTCTTCTGATGAATGGCCATCTTTTCTGAATGCAGATCGGCGGAAGGAGAGATGCTGATCGTTGCCGGAATATCAATATTATCCAGGCCGTCAATACGCATGATCTCTTCAACGATATCAGCAGGAATAGCAATATCCGTTTTACTATAAGGCACTGTTACCCAAATCTCGTCCATGCCTTCTTTCATAATGCCGAAACCAAGCGCGGAAAGGATATTTTTCACCGTATCCCCATGGTAGTTTTTACCACTTAATTTTTTCAGGTAATGATATTTTAAGCCGACCGTTTTTTGGTCTGCCGGATTCGGATATACGTCAATAATTTCACTGCTGATCTCCCCGCCCGCGATCTCTTTAATCAGCAGGGCTGCCCTTTTCAATACATTTACCGTATTGGAAATATCAACGCCCTTTTCAAAGCGTGTAGCCGCATCCGTACGAAGGCCATGATGCAGAGACGTTTTGCGAATGTTCTCCGGGTTAAACCAGGCACTTTCTAAAAAAATGTTTTTTGTAGCGGCAGAAACGCCACTCTCAGCACCCCCATAAACACCTGCGATACACATCGCAGTTGCGGCATTCGCAATCACCAGGTCGTTTGCCGTCAGGCTGCGTTTTTTATCATCCAGGGTTGTAAAAGATTCGCCTGCACCGGCATTTTTTACGATCACCTGGTTGCCTGTAATTGCGGAAGCATCAAAGGCATGTAAGGGCTGGCCGGTCTCGTGCAGGATGAAATTGGTGATATCAACGATATTGTTGATGGGCTTCAGGCCGATTGCTTTTAATTTCTGTTGCAGCCATGCGGGGCTATCCGCCACCGTTATGTTACTGATACTGATTCCGCTATACCGCTGGCAGGCAACGTTGTCCTCTATCGATACGGTGATGAGCGTATTCCCTGAATCAGGCTTAAAATTATTTTTAAAGGGCAGCTTTACCTGGATGTCTTGTTTGTCGTGGTGCGTGAGATAAGCACATACATCCCTCGCCACACCGATATGGCTCATTGCGTCCATACGGTTAGGTGTAAGTCCGATCTCGTAGATATAATCCTGGTAGCTGTCAAAAAGGTCCGCGACGGGCAATCCTGGCTGGGTGTCGGCCGGGAGGATCAAAATACCGTCGTGACTGGTGCCTGTACCGATCTCATCTTCAGCGCAAATCATTCCCTGGCTTTCTGCGCCGCGTATCTTCGCTTTTTTGATGGTTAATGGTTCACCGTTGGTCGGGTAAATGGTTGTTCCCACAGTGGCAACGATTACTTTTTGCCCTGCCGCAACATTGGCGGCACCGCAAACGATCTGTAGAGGTGCGGCACCGCCGGTGTTTACGGTGGTTATTTTTAATTTGTCTGCATCCGGGTGTTTTTCACATGTGAGAACTTCACCTGTCACGAGGCCCTGCAGGCCGCCTTTGAAAGATTCGTATGTATGAAGGCTTTCTACTTCTAATCCAATGGAAGTGAGGATCTTGCTTAAGCGTTCGGGGTCAATTTTCACAGGGAGGTATTCGCTCAGCCAGTTATAGGAAATGATCATGTATTAAAATAATTTTCGCAGCAAAGATAGTTTTTTCAACCCTGATAAAAAGCGGGGCTTAAGCCGGACAAGAAGCTAAATAATCAGCCCGAAATTAGCAAGTGACAAAAAAAAACCGTGCGTGCACAAAAAGAAATCCGGCGAAAAAAATTTGTTGATAAATAGGGCTGTTTTCAAAGCAGTTGTCTTTGCCGATGTTAATTCTAATGTTTATAAGCCGTTAATAAACTAGTTTTGCCGGTGGATTTGTAGTGGATAATCAGTTGAATAAAGTTGATAACAGCCGAATGTTAATTAATGATTACCGATTTGCTGCTACCTTAGCCGCCCTGCAAAAAATGGAGCGATCTGTTAGATGCGGGTGCCAAAACAAATGACCTTTTCCGCCTGCTTATGAAAGCGTGGGAACGTTGTGAAGTTTTTATTTACAACAACAATTAACAGCAAGAAGCAACATGGAATTAACCAATTTTAATAAGGATCGTAAAGTGATCCGTAAGCCCAAACTGGATATGGGCAGTATGGTTTTTGGGAAAGTACCACCGCAGGCCAAGGAACTGGAGGAAGCGATTTTAGGCGCGATCATGCTGGAAAAAAGTGCGTTTGATACCGTGATCGAGATCCTGAAACCCGAATGTTTTTATGTAGATGCCAACCAACGGATTTACAAAGCCATGCAATCACTGGCGATCAAAAGTTTGCCCATCGATTTACTAACAGTAGTGGAAGAACTGAAAGTGC
Organism: Ferruginibacter sp.; assembly: GCA_028288705.1. Classification (GTDB taxonomy): domain Bacteria; phylum Bacteroidota; class Bacteroidia; order Chitinophagales; family Chitinophagaceae; genus Ferruginibacter. Next base: position 273,963 of record JAQBNH010000006.1, on the reverse strand, counting down.
GGGAAGAGCTCGATCTTGTTGGCGGCCCGTATTACGTAACTAAACTCACCAATTCAGTTGTATCCTCAGCCAATATTGATGCGCATTCCAGGATCGTCCTGCAGAAATTCATTCAGCGGGAACTGATCCGCATCAGCGGCGAGATCATCGGTGAAGCATATGAAGACAGCACGGATGTGTTTGATATGCTGGATAATGCAGAGACGAAATTATTCGAGATCACCAACAATCACCTTCGTAAGAACTTTGATGATATTGATGCCGTACTCGTGAAAACGATCCAGCGGATTGAGGATATGCGTAACCGCCAGGACGATATCACCGGCGTTCCTACGGGCTTCCCGTCTTTGGATCGTATTACTTACGGCTGGCAACCAACGGATCTTATCATTCTGGCTGCAAGGCCTTCCGTGGGTAAAACAGCGTTTGCGCTTAACCTTGCCCGTACGGCTGCACTTGATCCGCACAAACCCACAGCAGTGGCGTTTTTCAGCCTGGAGATGAGCAGTAGCCAGCTGGTTCAGCGTATACTCAGTGCCGAAAGTGAGATCTGGCTGGAGAAGATCGCGCGCGGAAAGCTGGAAGAACACGAGATGAAACAGTTGTACAAACGCGGGATCGATCGCCTCACAAAGGCACCCATCTTTATTGACGATTCTGCCGCCTTAAATATTTTCGAATTGCGGGCAAAATGCCGCCGTTTAAAGAACAAGCATAATGTGGGGATTATCATTATCGATTACCTGCAGTTGATGAGTGGCAGTGCAGACAGGAATAGCAACCGTGAGCAGGAGATCAGTAAAATTTCGCGCGACCTGAAAGGACTTGCAAAAGAATTGCAGGTGCCGATCATCGCCCTTTCGCAGTTGAGTCGTGAGGTGGAAAAAAGGAAAGAGGGTAACAAGATGCCACAGTTGAGTGATCTGCGTGAATCCGGTGCTATTGAGCAGGATGCGGATATGGTGATGTTCCTTTACCGCCCGGAATATTATGATATCACTGCCAATGAATTTGGTGAAAATAATAAAGGTGAAACACACGTGAAGATCGCGAAGCACCGGAATGGTAGCCTGGAAACAGTGAAACTGCGGGCATTGCTGCATATTCAGAAATTTGTAGAAGATGAAGGTGGAAATGATTTCGGTGCTGGCCCTGCACCAACTGGTGGCGGCAACTGGAAACCTGTGGATACCAGTGGTGGTACCGACGACCAGGCGCGCATGTACATCCAGAAAGGCAGCAAGATGAATGATGGCGCATTTGATGACGATGCACCGTTTTAAAAAATAATCCTAATCTTTAATGGAGAATGATCACGTCATTCTCCATTTTTTATTTTACAGGTAACATGAAACTCCCGTTTTTTTATAAAGAAGATCTGCAGGAAAATGATTCGCCGATTGTATTGGATGAGCCGGCGAGTAAACATATTATCCAGGTGTTGCGCATGGAAAAAGATGAACAGTTGCAACTTACGAATGGAAGAGGACTGATCGTTACCGTGAAGATCACCGACGATAACAGGAAAAGATGTTCGGTAGAAAAAATCAGTGCAGTGCAACTTCCGCCCCCGCGAAAGCAGGTGCAGATCGCTATTTCACCCGTTAAGAACAGTAGCCGCTTCGAATGGTTTTTGGAAAAAGCTACAGAGATCGGCGTTACAGGAATCATTCCATTGATCTGTGACCGGACTGAAAAAACACAATTAAAAACAGAGCGTTTAACAGGAATCCTGGTGAGTGCCATGTTACAGTCGCAACAATGCTGGCTGCCTGTTTTAGCGGCGCCGCTTAAATTTGCCGACCTGATCACGGGGAATAAGAATGCGGTGATCCTGATGGCACATTGCGAAGAAGACCAGGAAAAAATATTGCCCAATGCAGGGTTGATTGATCATGGAAAGCAAACGATAGTACTGATAGGGCCGGAAGGAGATTTCACTAAAAAAGAAATTGATTTTGCCCTGGAACATTCCTGCATTCCGGTGAGCCTGGGAGAGACCCGGTTGAGGACCGAAACCGCCGGCATGGTTGCTGCAGTAATGCTGGTTAATCTCTGACAGGTTATGAAAACTTTAGGGTTTATTCCTTCCCGGAACACTCGATTAAATGTAAATTACTACACGCAAAATCTTCGTATGCAAAGAATCCTGTTACCCGTTGTAACGCTAATTTTTTTTGTTTCCTGCCAGAAAAATGTTGAGCCCGCACCCGTGCCTGCACCAATCCCCGTCATTGCACCATTTAAAATACTGGATAGTGCAGGAATGGTGAACGACCTGCAATTATTGTCCAGTGATGCTTTTAAGGGGCGGAAAGCCGGCACGCCAGAAGTTGTTCTGACGCATCAGTTGATTCAAACACGTCTTCGTACAGCCTTAAACGATAGTCTTGCACCGGGATACGCCCAGGATTTCAGTGTTGGCGGAATTGCAAGAAAAAATCTGCTAGGCGTCCTTCGCGGAACGTTATACCCCGATCGGTATATTGTTGCGGGGGCGCATTATGATCACCTTGGCGTAAACGGTACCGGTGTTGTGTTTCATGGTGCAGACGATAATGCCAGCGGTGTGGCTTGTGTGTTGGCCATGGCGAAATATTTTAAACAGCACCCGCCAAAATACTCCATGATCTTTGCTTTATGGGATGCCGAAGAAGTAGGCTTGAAAGGCTCAGAATATTTTGTAAATAATCTGCCAGCCGGGATCAGCCTCAGCACGCTAAAATTCAACCTGAATATGGATATGATCGCGCGCAGCGACAACAACAAAATCTGGGCGAGCGGGTTATCGCATTATCCCGCATTTGCTTATTTAGTGGATAGCGTAAAAGGCAGTGCGCAAACAGAATTGCTCAGCGGTTTTGATAAGCTCTCTGATCCGCAGGACTGGACTTATTTAAGCGATCACGGCAATTTCTTCCAAAAAAATATTCCGTACTTATATCTCGGTGTTGAAGATCACCCCGATTACCACAAAACCACGGATACATTCGACAAGATCAATCTGGGCCGCTATATTCAGAATGCGAATATTGCGGCGCAAATGATGTTATTACTCGACAGGAAATTGAATTAATGCGCGATATCTGAACCTTCGCGTTGTTTCGGATCGTGCAGGCGTGGTTCGTTCAGTTCCACAATGCGGCGTTTTTTCTGGCGTTTCATCATGACCATATTCAGCATTTCTACCATAAATGAAAAGGCCATCCCGAAATAAATATAATTTTTCAGGTGAAGTTCATGCGCCTGTTCCGGGCTCCATCCTTCCATGATCAGGCTCAACCCGATCATCACGAGGAATGACAGGGCCAGCATTTTTAAGGTAGGGTGTTTATGAATAAAGGAAGATATTTTCGGACTGAATAAAAACATGATCGTCATAGCGATCACCACTGCAGCGATCATGATCTCAACATATTTGGCCGTACCACCGGCAGTGATGATACTATCGAAAGAAAATACGGCATCAATGATCACAATCTGAACAAGTGCTTTTCCCAGGGTTAATCCTTTACTGTTACTTCCGAGATCGTTAGGATCTTCCCCTTCCAGTTTCCCGTGTATTTCCTTTACAGATTTATAGATAAGGAACAAGCCACCAACCAGCATCACCAGGCTCGCGATATCAAATCCTTTTCCTGCAACGGTAAAGAGTGGTTTACCCCGTTGAGAAAGCAACCAGCCAAGTCCCATCAGCAACAGGCTGCGAACAATGATACCCGTGATCATCCAGAAACGCCTTGCTTTTTTCTGATCTTTCTCCGGCAACCGGTTAAGGATAATGCTTACGAAGATCACATTGTCGATACCCAATACCACTTCCAGTACAATGAGGATGAAAAAGCTGATGATACTTTCTGACGTAAAAAGATGTTCCATGCGGCGAAATTAACTGAATAGTTTTAGTTGGAGAAACGAACCTAAGACGGAAGTTTATTGCAGATAGCTTTTACAATAGCCGGGCCATTGTAGATAAAACCTGTCCAAACCTGTACTAATGATGCCCCCGCATTGATTTTTTCAAGGGCATCGATACCGCTGAATATTCCTCCACTGGCGATAATGGGAATGCGGCCATTTGTTTTTTGATGAATGTATGCCACGATCTCCGTGCTTTTATTTTTTACAGGTAAACCGCTCAATCCGCCGGCACCGTATTTTTCCGCGGCAAGTTTTCCTTCCTTACTTAGGAGGTTGCGGTCGATCGTTGTGTTGGAAGCCACAAGTCCGTCAAGGTTTATTTCCAATGCGAGTTCAACCACTTCATCTATTTGTTCAAAAAGCAGATCAGGAGCGATTTTGAGTAATACCGGCCTTCGCACTTTATATTGTTTATTTAGTTCCTGCAGATTCCCGAGAATTTTTCTCAACGCATCTTTTTCCTGTAATGCCCTTAAACCGGGTGTATTGGGGGAGCTTACGTTAACCACGAAATAATCAACATAAGGATGTAAGGCATGAAAGCAATGCGCATAATCTTTCCAGGCATCTTCATTTGCAGTGATCTTATTCTTGCCGATATTTCCCCCAATAATCAATCGTTTATTTTGTTTACGCCAGTCTTCGAGTCTGCCCGCGATCACCGCCGCGCCATCATTATTAAAACCCATCCTGTTGAGTAAAGCTTTGTCTGCCGGCAGGCGAAACAACCGTGGGCGTTCATTTCCGGCCTGTGGAAGCGGCGTTACCGTTCCTATTTCTACAAATCCAAAACCCAATAATTCCAGTTCGTCCAGGTAACGCGCATTTTTATCGAAGCCCGCACCCAGGCCAACACGATTGGGAAAATTCAATCCCAGAAAATGGTAAGGCGCTTTTTTTTTCGGCTGGAAGAGTTTCTTTAATACCGCAGGGAACAAGGGAATTCTGCAAAGAAATTGCAGGCTGTTCATCGAAAAATAATGGACTTTCTCAGGATCAAAACAAAATAATAACCTGCGCAGTAACTGGTACATATGTCCGCGAAAATATGCCAGAATTTCGTTTTTTCTTTTGATGAGTTAATTATAACTTTGGTCAATAAAGTTGCATAAACAACTAATTTAAAATTACGCATCATGCAGGAAGCATATATCGTTGCCGGATACAGAACGGCGATTACCAAGAGTAAGAAAGGCGGGTTCAGGTTTACGCGGCCGGATGACCTGGCAGTTGATGTGATAAAAGGATTGCTGGCGACAGTTCCTCAACTCGATCCGAAGCGTGTGGATGATGTGATAGTTGGAAATGCCGTACCGGAAGCAGAGCAGGGATTGCAGGTTGGACGGATCATAGCGGCGCGCGCCGTTGGGTTTAGCGCACCTGGAATCACGATCAACCGGTATTGTGCCAGCGGACTGGAAAGTATCGCCATGGCCACGGCCAAGATCCGAACAGGCATGGCAGAATGTATCATTGCCGGCGGTGCAGAAAGCATGAGCCTTGTGCCAACAGCAGGCTGGAAAACGGTTCCGTCTTATGCCATTGCGAAAGATGAACCCGATTATTATTTAAGCATGGGCCTCACCGCCGAAGCAGTAGCAAAAGAATATAATGTGAGCCGGGAAGACCAGGATGCATTCAGCTACAATAGTCATGTAAAGGCAGCAACAGCCATTAAAGAGGGCTATTTTAAATCCGGCATTTTGCCGATCAACGTGGAGCAGGTTTACCTGGATGCAAAAGGAAAAAAACAAACGAAAAATTATATTGTTGATACGGATGAAGGCGTACGCGCGGATACGACCACTGAAGCTTTGGCGAAACTGAAACCGGCCTTTGCCGCAGGCGGAGTTGTTACGGCAGGAAATTCGTCCCAAACCAGTGATGGTGCAGCTTTTGTGATCGTCATGAGCGAAAGGATGATCAATGAACTTGGCCTGAAACCGATCGCGAGGCTGGTGAATTGTGCGAGTGCGGGCGTTCATCCGCGGATTATGGGAATCGGACCTGTTGAAGCAGTTCCAAAAGTATTAAAGCAGGCGGGCATGACACTGGCTGACATTGACCTGATCGAACTGAATGAAGCATTTGCGTCGCAGTCGTTAGCGGTTATCCGGGAACTGCAACTTAACCCGGAGATCGTTAATATCAACGGCGGAGCCATTGCACTGGGCCACCCGCTCGGCTGCACCGGTTGCAAGCTCACGATTCAAATCGTTAATGATATGAAACGGCTGCAGAAAAAATATGGTATCGTTACCGCATGTGTGGGGGGCGGACAAGGGATTGCCGGAATTATAGAAAATATCAACTGATAACTTATCCAAATAGTGGCCCGGCTTCAGTCGGGCTTTTTTTATGCAGAAAAATAACTTTGCAATGGTGTTGCATTTATTATATTTTTGCAACTGTGTTTCAAATCATGATATGAAAAAAATTTCCTTTCCTTTATTGTTGTTAACCCAATTATTTGTTTGTTCAGTAGCAATTGCCGGCATTTCACCCGGACGTTTTTCCGGCGTGGTGACGGATATCAGTTCAGGTCAGCCCCTGGGAGGTGTTTCTATTCTACTGTCCGATGTAAAACAGGGAACTTATACCAATGCCAGAGGAGAATTTACTTTATCGAATATCAGCGAAGGCGATCACCTCGTGGAGATATCGCATATCGGCTATGCAACGATTGCAGAAACCATCAACATCACGGGTGATAGCCATAAAGATTTCGTTTTAAGCACAACCATCATCGAAAATAATGCGGTGGTCGTTACAGGTGTAAGCAAGGCGACAGAATTAAAGAAGATGCCTTTCCAGGTGTCTGTCATGCGTAAGGAAGAGTTGTTGCAAACGACGTCTACAAATATTATGGAGGCAATAACAAGGAAGCCCGGGATATCAACCATTTCTTCAGGCCCTGCAGTTTCAAAGCCCCTGATCCGCGGGCTTGGTTACAACCGCGTATTGACGATCAACGATGGTGTGCGGCAGGAAGGACAACAATGGGGAGATGAACATGGGATTGAAATTGACGAGACCAGCGTAAATAAGATTGAGATATTGAAAGGCCCGGCTTCGCTGATTTATGGAAGTGATGCGATGGCAGGCGTGATCAATATTCTTACTAACGTTCCCGTGCAGACGAATTCAATGAAGTTTAACCTCGGAAGTAATTACCAGACAAACAACCGGCTGCGAACTTTGTACGGCAACTGGGCCGGCAATAAACAAGGTTTCTCCTGGAATGCCTACAGCTCTTTAAAAGCGGCTGCAGATTATAAGAACAAATATGATGGCTATGTTTTTAATTCGAAATTTAATGAACACAATCTTGGAGGTTCATTGGGATTGAATGGGAGATGGGGCTACAGTCATTTGCTGCTTAGTAATTTTAATTTAAAGACTGGCCTCGTAGAAGGAGAAAGGGATAACCAGGGATTTTTTATGCGCGCATTACCAGGAGGATTGAGCCGGCGCGCAACGTCTGCCGACTTTAACTCTACCACTCCGGCGATTCCATATCAGCATATCCGTCATTTCAAAATTGCCTCAGATAATAACGTTAAGTTTGGTCAAAACCGGCTGGCATTAAACGTCGGCTGGCAACGTAACCAACGGGAAGAATTTGGTAATCCTGATAATGCAAATGAGCGGGCATTATATTTTGATCTAAAGACTTTCACCTACACAACTCAATTACATTTTGGCGATTTTGACGGCTGGAAAACTTCTGTAGGCGCTAACGGGATGCACCAGGTGAATACAAATCGTGGTGTAGAACAATTGATCCCCGATTATGCTTTAGATGATATCGGCGGATATGGTTTCCTGCAAAAGGATTTCAAAAAATTATCTGTGAGTGGGGGAGCCCGTTATGATAGCCGTCATATAAAAGTGCATGATCTGTTAGATGGCGCGATGATCAAATCTGCAGCATTTAATAAATCGTTTCAGAACTTTTCGGGAAGTGCCGGCCTGGCTTTCCAGGCGATCAAATCCCTCAACCTTAAACTAAATATTGCGCGTGCTTTTCGCGCACCGGCGATACCGGAGCTCGCTTCCAACGGTTCGCACGAAGGGACCAATCGCTACGAGTATGGTGATCCGGATCTTAAGAGCGAATTGAGTACACAAACTGATGCGGCGATCGAATTTACCAATCAGCATTTTTCACTTAATGTTGCCGCATATATCAACAGCTTTAAAAATTTTATTTTTTACCGGAAGCTGGAAGCTGCAGCAGGCGGCGATTCTACGCTGATCGTACATGGCAGCACATTGACTGCATTTAAATTTGATCAGCGCGCGAGTACGCTTGCGGGTATGGAAATCGTTTTGGATATGCATCCGCATCCATTGGACTGGCTGCACCTGGAAAATAGTTTCAGTATGGTAGCAGGCCGGTTTAAAGAGGCGATCGAAGGATCTTCCAATATCCCTTTTATGCCCGCGCCAAAACTTCTGACAGAATTGCGCGCCGATTTTAAAAAGTTCGGATCATCAGCAAAAGATTTTTATATCAAGTTCGAGATCGAAAATAACTTTAAACAAAGCCGGATCTTTACAGCTTACGGAACAGAAACGCCAACGCCTGCCTACAAATTATTCAATGCAGGAATCGGGACAGATATCATAAATAAAAAACGTAAAACGCTCTTCATTGTTAACCTTGCCGCAAATAATATCGGGGACCTGGCTTATCAAAATCATCTTAGCCGTTTAAAATACGGTCCGGAAAATTTAGCAACAGGCAGAACCGGCGTCTATAATATGGGCCGCAATTTCAGCCTGAAAATAAATATTCCGATCAGTGTTTCTTTAAAAGAAAAATCCGGAAAGTACCCGGATCAGCGATAATATTATTCGAATTCTTTCGGCAAACTTGCGTCGTAATTTTCATCGTATCCCACAAAAAACCGGATATAAATCACGCGGCTCAATCGCATCAGCCAAGGTTGTAACAATACAAGAATTACTGTGTTTGTAATCAGCCAGTAAAAAATGCGGTTATCACTCGTTCCTACACCAATCAAAACCCACCAGGCTACAAATGTTGTTACCGATAATGCCACGGCGAGTGCATAACTAACATATCCTGTTCCATACCAGAAACCGGGTTCCATATCATATTTTTGAGCACACACCGGGCAATGTTCCGGCATGTCGAAAATATGTTTTAAGGAAAGTTTTTTATAAGGATTACTATCTGAAAACATTGGTCCGCGGCGGCAACGCGGGCAGCGCATGGTAAAAATGCTCCATAGATATCCCGGTGTTGGTTTTTTCATTTCCTGCATAGGCAAAGTTAACTTTATTTACCTGAACCTGAATTTGAAGTAAAGCATAATCAGGCTCATGGACAGCACCATGCTATTTGTATAAATGATTGCGGCATCACGAAGGATGATTCCGTAAGCCAGCCAAAGCGACACACCGATGATCAGCATGCTTAACATGGGCAATGAAATATCTTTGGCAGACTTCGTGCGCCAGATCTGGATAACCTGCGGAATAAAAGTGATAGAGGTAATCGTGCCGGCGGCAAGGCCAAGCAACTGTAGGCTGTTCATATCTGGATTAAATTAATTTCCTGGTTTAATGGTTTCCTGCTTTTTGCGTTCGCCGATTTGCTGGCGCCACATCGCGTAATATAGACCTTTTTCTTCCAGTAATTTTTCATGGGTTCCGGTTTCCACCACGTCGCCTTTTTCCAGCACATAAATACGGTCGGCGTGCATGATGGTGCTCAGGCGATGCGCGATTAAAATGGTGATCTGTCCTTTCATAGAAGAGATGTCGCGGATGGTGTTGGTAATCTCTTCTTCGGTTAAGGAATCGAGTGCAGAAGTAGCTTCATCAAAGATGAGTAAATGTGGCTGGCGTAATAACGCACGTGCAATTGACAAGCGTTGTTTTTCACCACCGCTTAGTTTAAGCCCGCCTTCACCGATCATCGTATCGAGGCCTTTTTCGGCGCGCTCCAGTAAATTCGTGCAGGCAGCTTTTCTTAATGCTTCATTCAAGTCTGCCTCGGTCGCCGCGGGATTTACAAACATTAAATTTTCTTTGATCGTGCCGCTGAACAGGTTCGTATCCTGTGTTACAAAACCGATCTGGTTGCGCAGGTCGTCAAAAAGAATTTCTGTCTCATCCAAACTGTTATAAAGAATCTTCCCGGTTTGCGGACGATACAATCCCACGAGCAATTTCATTAGCGTTGATTTTCCGCTACCGCTCGGTCCGACGAATGCAATGGTTTCGCCGATCCGGACATTGAAACTGATATTATCAATCGCTTTGTGAGCGGCTGTTTGATGCTGGAAACTTACGTCGTTGAAAGAAAGTGTTTCGATATTTCCCAATGGTTTCGGATGTGCCGGTTCAGTTTCCGGTGCTTTATCCATCAGCGCTTTAAAATTATTAAGCGATGCTTCTGCTTCGCGATAGGATAGAAGAATATTTCCAATTTCCTGCAACGGCCCGAAAATGAAAAACGAAAATATCTGCATCGTTACCAACTGGCCTGCATCCATTTCATTACGGAAGATCAGCCACATCAGAATATACAGGATCACCTGCCGCAATGTGTTCACCAAAGTTCCCTGGATAAAACTGATACTGCGTATCCGCTTCACTTTCGTTAGTTCCAGGCCCAGGATCTTGTAGGTATTTTTATTTAATCTTTCCACCTCCTGGTGCGTAAGGCCAAGGCTTTTTACCAACTCGATATTTCTTAATGATTCTGTTGTGGAACCCGCGAGTGACGTTGTTTGGCTCACAATATTTTTTTGAATGACCTTGATCTTTTTACTCAGCCTGTTGGTAATAAATGTGAGCACGAGTATGCCAATAAAATAAGCAACCGGAATGCGCCAGTTAATAAAAAGTGCCGCATACACAAAAACGAAAACGACTCCCACAAGTACACCGAATAAGATGTTGATGAAGTTGATCATAAATTTTTCTACATCGGCACGCACTTTCGTAAGGATAGACAAGGTTTCACCGCTTCGCTGATCTTCGAACTGCTGGTAAGGTAATTTCATCGCGTGCTTCAGCCCGTCTGTAAAAACGCGTGCACCGAATTTCTGAATGACAACATTTAAAAAATAATCCTGGAATGCCTTGGCAATACGGCTCATCATGGCAACCGAAATGGAGAAGATCAGGATGTAAAAAACACCCAGTTGCAGGTAAGGCTTTTCGTTACGAACAATATGGTCATAACTCCAGAAAAAAGTATTGTCGTTAAAATTCTGACTATGATGATCCGCTGCCAGGTTAACGAGTTTGCCTAAGAGGATCGGGTCAAATAAAGAGAACCCAATATTGATCGCGGCCATTAATAAAGTGAAAACCACCAGCCATTTGTGTGGTTTTAAGTATTGTAATAAAATTTTCATGTCTGCTAAAAATTGAAACGGGAATACATTGAAGGGTTTCGATGTATCAAATATCGTACAAGTTCGGAAAAATGACGGAAAGGCAGATTGGAATAAACAACAGCTGCCTTAAGCCCCCCAACCTTCACGATCCAGGCTGCGGTATTGAATGGCTTCGGCAACATGTTCGGGCCGGATATCTGCACTTGCAGCAAGATCTGCAATTGTGCGGCTGACTTTTAAAATACGGTCATAAGCCCGCGCCGACAAATTAAGTTTCTCCATCGCCATTTTCAACAGCGTTTGTCCGGCCGCGGAAAGCTGGCAAATTTCCTTGATCATCTTGCTGCTCATCTGCGCATTGGCATATACGCCATCGGCCATGCGGTAACGAATGGCTTGCAGTTCCCGCGCGCGAATTACGCGTTCGCGGATGCAAACGCTTTTTTCATACTGGTTGGCAGAAGACAATTCCTGGAAAGCAACGGGTGTAACTTCCACGTGTAGGTCGATCCTGTCAAGCAAAGGCCCGGAAATTTTGTTTAAATATTTTTGAACTGCGCCGGGCGGGCAGGTACATTGGCGTTCGGGGTGATTAAAATACCCGCAGGGGCACGGATTCATACTGGCGATGAGCATAAAACTGGCAGGAAAATCCAATGCAATCTTTGCCCGCGAGATCGTCACTTTTCTTTCCTCCATCGGCTGACGCATCACTTCTAAAACGGTGCGTTTAAATTCCGGCAGTTCATCCAAAAACAGCACGCCATTATGCGCTAAAGAAATTTCACCGGGCTGGGGATTGCCGCCTCCACCGACGAGTGCAACATCAGAGACTGTATGGTGCGGGCTTCTGAACGGCCGCTTGCTTACGAGCGTCGAATTTTCGGGAAGCTTTCCGGCAACGCTGTGAATTTTTGTAGTTTCAAGCGCTTCTGCCAAACTGAGTGGCGGCAATATCGTGGGCAGCCTTTTTGCCAGCATCGTTTTGCCGGCACCGGGCGGGCCAATCAGGATGGCATTATGGCCGCCTGCTGCCGTGATCTCCAAAGCGCGTTTAATATTTTCCTGGCTTTTTACGTCGCAAAAATCTATGTCGAAATCGGATTGTGCCTGTGCGAAAGCTTCTTTCGTGTCAACGACGGTGGCCTGCAGGGAATCGGGATCTTTAAAAAAAGCTATGACTTCTTTCAGGTGGGTCACGCCAAACACATTCAGTTTGTTTACCAGTGCCGCCTCCCGCGCGTTGGCAGCGGGAACGATCAGGCCATCAAAACCTTCCTTGTGCGCCTGGATCGCAATCGGCAAAGCGCCTTTGATTGGTTTCACTTCGCCATCCAGGCTGAGTTCCCCCATGATGACATAGCGTGATAATATTTCCGGATCATCCAACTGATCTGTGGCGGCAAGAGTGCCCACTGCGATGGCGAGATCGAATGCGGAACCGGTTTTACGAATATCTGCAGGAGCCAGATTTACGACGAGTTTTGTGCGTGGCATCGTGTAACCATTGCTTTTAATGGAACTTTCCACTCGTTGTAAACTTTCTTTTACAGCGATATCAGGTAGGCCAACAATGTAATAATGCTGGCCCTGGCCGGTTACATTTACTTCAACGGTAATGGTAATGGCTTCCACGCCGTACACCGCGCTGCCAAAGGTTTTCACGAGCATGAAACATATTTGCAGCAAAGTAGGGGAAAGGCTTCATTCCAGGCAGAGGTTTTCAACCCCGATAACGGGGAATTAAATCGCCTACAAATCTTCGAGCATTTTCACAACACCTTCTTTTTTAAGGATCAGGTAACCAAGGCGATCGTTGCTGATGCCCGGGCGAAGCTGGTAATTAAAACTTAACTGATCATCTTCTACAAATGTTTCAAAATAATTGAAACTAATATTTGGATATTTTTTCAATCCTTCCCCGATCTCGTACAAATGTGTGGAGAGGATAAAAATAGAATCTTCAATTTTTAATAAACCTTCTATTACGGCCAGGCTGCATTTCATGGCGTCCTGAACATTTGTTCCTTTAAACAATTCATCAATCAGGATGAGCCACTTTCTGCCGTCATTCACTTTGTTGATCGTAGCTTTAATTCGTTGCACTTCATTAAAGAAATAACTTTCCCCGCGCGCGATATTATCAATCACGTTGATATTGCTCAACATCCCATCGAAATAACAAAGCGACATTTTTGCTGCAGGTACGCCCATGCCGGTATGCGCGAGGAAAACTGCTGTTCCCACTGATTTTATAAATGTGCTTTTCCCGGCCATATTGGCCCCGGTAAGAAAAAGGAAGTTATTTTTTTCATCCAGGCTTACATCATAGGCGACCGGCTCATTCACTAAAATATGATACAGGCCGGTTGCTTCGATCAGCGGCTTTTCTGTTGCGATGAACTCAGGAAAGCTGAGCCCTAACTTTTTTACCGCCATTGCCATCCCATACCAGGCATCCAGTTTTGCGTAAATGTAGATCAGGCTGAGCATTTCCTGTTTAAACCGGTAGCGCGCAAAGTGAGCGAAAGCCAGCATTTGCGGCATTGGCAGTTCCGTTATTTTAGTCAGCCCGCTTAAAATTTTCAGCGGCTCTTTTACCAGGTCTTTTTGCGCCTGCAACAAAAGTTTCTTCATGGGTGCAGGCGTTTCTTCATGGAGAAAAACCTGCAGCATCTGTTCCATGCCTTTGATAAAATCGAAGCAATGGGTGATTGAATATCTTACGAGTGAAAAATCGGGAGCGTGTAATAATTTGTAGCTGTAAGCGGCGAAAGAATTCGGATTAGCGGGAATTTGGTCGAGCATCGTTTCGTAAAAACGTTCCACCACCATCAGGGTACCATTGCTGATTTGTTTTGGCCATTGCGCTTCTTTGGATAGAATCTCTTTCAGCGTTTGCTGGATTCCGTGAATCGCTTCAACTGATCGCAATGGCGTTGCCAGGTTGTGGATCATCTGCTCTTTGCCGCGGCTGGTAAGCGTTGCATTCAGTTTATTAAAAACCGAAAACTCCTCTTCCGAATTGAATATTGCAAGGTCACTTAGCGTGATTTTATCTATCTCCATTATTAAGGTTACCTGTTGTATAAAAGTCGTTCGCCCTTATGAGATTCATTAAAGGCGCCATTTTCATAAATCATTTGCCCGCTAACCATCGTATGTGTGACGCCCGAAGGAAAACGAAAACCTTCGAGCGGGCTCCAGCCACATTTATATAAAAGATTTTCTTTAGCTACCGTAGCAGGTTTTGCCAGATCCGCAACAACGAGGTCTGCATAATACCCTTCACGGATATAGCCCCGGTCGCGGATGCGGAAACATTCAGCTACGGCATGACTCATCTTCTCCGCGATCTTTTCCAGGCTGATGAATCCCTGCTTATGATAATGCAACATAAGTGACAGCGAATGTTGAACCAATGGCAACCCGGCATGCGCTTTTTCATAAGGCCCTTCTTTTTCTGAGAGCAGGTGTGGTGCGTGATCTGTAGCGATTACGTCCAAACGGTCATCCAGCAATGCTTCCCAGAGTGCTTTTTTATTTTCTGCAGATTTAATTGCAGGATTACATTTAATGCGATAGCCCAACTGCGCATAGTCGTCGGCGGTAAAATGCAGGTGATGCACACACACTTCTGCGGTGATCTTTTTGTCGCGGAGCGGAAGCATATTACTAAACAGTTGTAATTCTTTTTCGGTGCTGATATGCAAGATATGCAGCCGGGTATCGTATTTTTTTGCAAACTGTATCGCCACCAGTGATGATTCGAAACAAGCCTCCGCATCACGGATCAGCGGGTGATCTCCAGGTTCGAGGTTGGGCCTGATGGATTTTAGTTGCTGGTAATTTCGTTGAATGATGCGTTCATCTTCGCAATGGGTGGCAATGAGTAATTCTGTTTCACTAAAAATCCGGTTCAGCGTGCTGTGATTACTCACCAGCATATTTCCCGTGCTGCTACCCATGAAGATCTTTAATCCAGGAATATTTTCCTTTAACGAACTTGCCCGCAAAGCCTCGTCTGCATTGTCATTGCTCACACCCATGAAAAAAGAATAGTTGGCAAGCGAATGATGTTTCGCCAGCTGGTATTTGTCTTCCAGCAGGTCGAGTGTAAGGGTATTGGGAATTGTATTCGGCATTTCCATGAAGCTGGTTGTTCCCCCGGCCACCGCCGCTTTACTTTCTGTATAGATGTCGGCCTTGTGTGTAAGTCCTGGCTCGCGAAAATGAACCTGGTCATCAATAACGCCTGGCAGCAGGTGTTTACCGGTGCCGTCCATTTCCGTCACTTTGCCTTTTTCATTTATCTGACCTGCAATTTTTTCTATACGATTGCCGTTTACAAGAACATCCAGGGTTTGTATTTTACCTTCATTTACAACAACTATGTTTTTAAAAAGGTACTTTTGCATATCTTGAATTTACTGAATTTATAAATTTCCCGGGAATGCAAATTATTAAAAGCTTTATCAAACTGATTGTTTTTGTTTGTCCGATGACGGTTGCCGCGCAATCCACATTTTTAAACCAGGGCGCAAAAGAAAATCATTTTATAGAGCGCCTGGAGATAAAGCAACAAACCAATACCGACCTTAATTTTTCTTCCCTGAAGCCTTTTAACCGCAGGTATATTGTTCAGGAAGCGGAATTTTTAGATAGTGCCCGCATGGGTTATAAAGATTCAACAGGCGCAGACCGATACAAGGACTGGACGGATCTTGATCTCACAGCAGTAGATGAATATAACCTGCGCAGCCTGCTGATGAACAACAGCGAATGGGTAACCGGCAACCGCGAAGACTTTATCAGCAAAAAGCCGTTGTTAAAAAGTTTTTATAAAACACAGGCAAATTTTTTCGAAGTAAATAATAAAGATTTTTTCCTGGCGGTAAATCCGTTGCTGCAAATACACCAGGCAGTAGAACCGGGTTATGATGAAGGCATCTTTTTAAATACCCGTGGTATCAGTGTTCGCGGGATGATCGCAAAGAAGATCGGTTTCTCTTCATTTATTACCGACAACCAGGAGCGCGGACCGCAATTTTTTCAGCAGCAGGTGAATACCTTTCGTGCCGTGCCGGGCGTAGGTTTTTATAAGCCATTTAAGAAATCCGGTGTTGATTATTTTGATGCCCGCGGCTATATTACTTTTAATGCTGCCAAATTCATCGACTTCCAATTTGGTTATGATAAGAACTTCATTGGTGATGGTTACCGCAGTCTTTTCCTCAGTGATTGGGGTAATAGCTACCTGTTTGCGAAAGTGAACACAAGGATCTGGAAACTGAATTACCAGAATATTTTTATGGAGCTGATGCCGCAGTTCACGAAGAAAGGCGATTCGCTACTGGATCGCAAATACGCAGCGATGCACCATCTTAGCATGAACGTTACCAAATGGTTGAATATCGGTTTATTCGAAGGTGTTGTATTCGGCAGGAAAAATCATTTCGACTTCCAATATTTAAACCCGATCATTTTCTTCCGTCATATCGAAGGAACAGTTGGCAGCCCTGATAATGCTGTTGCTGGTCTTGATTTTAAAGCGAACGTGGCACATCGCCTGCAATTTTACGGGCAATTTTTACTGGATGAATTTAAGTTATCAGAGGTGCGTAACAATCCTACCAGCTGGATCAACAAATTCGGCATTCAAACAGGGATGAAGTATGTAGATGCATTCGGAATTAAAAATCTTGATGTGCAGGTAGAAGCAAATCGTGTAAGGCCGTTTACTTATTCTCATTACGATACCGTTGCGAACTATACGCATTACAATCAGCCGCTGGCGCACCCGCTGGGCGCGAATTTCCAGGAATTCATCGGCATCGTCACTTATCAGCCCGCGCCAAAATGGAACCTTTACGGTCGCGCTATTTATTTCAAACAGGGACTGGATAGTGCCAACAAAAACTTTGGCGGAAACATCTTTAAAAACTATACTACGCGTGTTGCGGATAATGGTTTTGAAGTAGGGAGCGGACGCCAGGCAAAATGTTTCAATGGCTACCTGCAGGTTTCATACGAAGTAAAGCAAAACCTGTTTTTCGATGTTTCTTTGCAACATCGGTTATATAAACTGAAAGATCTCCCGGGTGAAAGCAAAACTACCTTGGTAACTGCCGGTGTGCGGCTGAATATGTTTAAAAGGCAATACGATTTCTAAAGAAAGAACGCGCTTATTCTACCGTTAGGGAAAACGTGATCGTGCGGGCATTCACCTTATCGATCACGTTGGAATATTTCAGGTCGTTGTCGCGCACGTGCATATTGTTGAGGCCGAATCCCACTTTCAATTCGGGCGTGAGGACAAATACGGGGAAGTAAAAATGGAATCCAATGCCTGCTTCAACGCCGTAATCGAATTTCTTTAATTTAAACAGGCTCTCTGCATTCTTCTGCGTTTTGTTTGCAGCCAGATCATATTCCACTTTTCCCCCAGCCATCATATATACTTTGAAATTCGCGATACGATCGCTGCTGAATTTCAATTGAACCGGAAATGCCAAGGTGATGCCCTGGAGTTTCTTGGTGGTAACCGTATCTTCTCCACCCGGACGATCAGGATATTTTAAATGATATTGAAAAGCTTTTTCTGTGAAAACCAGGTTGAGCGGGTAAGCACGAATATCGAAATGTTCATTGATGTTCAGGTTCACCAGCCAGGCCAGGTTGATCCCGGTACTGTTGATACTTTCCACCACCATGATGCTGTCGTATTGCAGGAAACGCGGATGATGGGTAAAACTATAATGCGCCTGGTTAGCTCCCACGTTAATGCCGAAGTGAATCAGTTTTGAATCATGATCAGGAAGGTTCAGCTCAATGCCCTGTGTAAATGCAAATGCAGGCAGGAGCAGCAGAACTACTAATAAAGTTTTTATTTTTTTCCGCAATAGATGCTGCATATGCCTAGGCTCAGTGTTTTTTTTGTTGTATCCGTATAACCCAGTTTATCCAGGATATCTGTAAAGTTTTTGCCTTCCGGGAATTTCCGGATCGATTCGTCGAGGTATTGGTAAGCGTCGCGGTTTTTCGAAAAGAGTTTGCCCATATTTGGTGCAACCACTTTCATGTAGAGGTTGTAAAAGGATCTAACAAAAGGCATGGTGGGCTTGCTAAATTCCAACACCACCAGTTTGCCTCCCGGTTTCAACACGCGGTAAATTTCAGAGAGGCCTTTTTCAAGATGTTGAAAATTCCTTACTCCGAAAGCCACGGTTACAGCGTCAAACGAGTCGTTTTTAAAACTTATTGTTTCGCTGTCACCCTTTAACAATTCTATAGACTTTTCTAATCCCAGCTTCTGCACTTTTGTTCTTCCAATCTCCAGCATGCCCTCACTAATATCGATCCCCGTAATTTTCCCGGGATGAAGCAAACCGGATGCCATGATCGCCATGTCAGCAGTGCCGGTGGCGACGTCAAGCATTGTTTGAGGTTTGGTTCCCGCCAGATTCGAAAGCGCTTTTTTCCGCCAGCCCACATCTGTGCCCGCACTTAAAAACCGGTTCAGGAAATCGTAACGGTACGCGATGTTGTCGAACATCTCGGCGACCTGCTGTTTTTTACTCAGTTCAGAACCTTTAAAAGGCACTACTTCATCATGATCAAATCTTGTCATACGTCATTACAAATATAAGCCGTTTACGAGGAGCGGTAAAGAACAGGTAAATTTGCACCGCATTAAACAGCTATTTTTGCATCTTATTTAACTTTCACATGCATATCAAAAAAGCGGAATATCTTATCAGCAGCCCCAGTTTCGAAAAATGCCCGCCGGCAGATAAGCCGGAATTTGCGTTTATCGGCCGCAGTAATGTGGGCAAGTCTTCGCTCATTAACATGATATGCAATAATGATAAGCTGGCGAAAACCTCTGGTTCACCGGGAAAAACCCAACTGATCAATCACTTCGATCTTATCAGCAGTGCTTATACAGAAGAAAATAAAAAACAGGAAACGATCTTTAAATGGTATCTCGTGGATTTGCCGGGTTACGGATTTGCAAAAGTGAGTATCAGCAGCCGCCGGCGCTGGGAACAGATGATTGAAAATTATTTACGCAAAAGAGACAACCTCACGCAGGTATTTGTTTTGATCGATGCCCGGCATAGCCCGCAGAAGATCGACCTGGAGTTCCTGGAGAATTTGAAGAAATGGGAAGTGCCTTTCAGCCTCGTATTTACCAAAGCCGATAAAGAGACACAGCGCGTCGTGAGTAAAAACGTAAAATCTTTTTTGGAAGCGATGCGCAAGACCTGGCAATTTCTTCCGCGCCATTTCGTAACGAGCGCCGTAAAGAGACAGGGAAAAGATAAACTACTCGAATTCATTGATGAGATGAACGAGGAAGTGGGCAAGAACGCTTAGGGCAATTTAATTCACCACTTTATTCGCGCAACAGCTGCTGGCAAAGGCTTCCGGCTTGGCTTTAAACGCAAATCCCATCCCGAGGATATAACCCATCGCCTCGCGTAGGGCTTCGTTACTTTTAAAATGAGGATTGGTGTTGATGTCCGCATGTACCTCCATATCCACGTCGTATTCCGTGAACAGGTTACAAAGTTCGTAGGCGATCTCGATGCTTTTGGCAACCTCTACCAACATCCTTTCCTTGATGCTGTATTTAATCAGGGTTTTTTCGTTGTGAATGAACATGAAACCACCGTGGCCTTCGCGCAGGAACACGATCACGGTTGCAAATTCAGTATCGCGGCCTTTTACCTGACTATCGGTGCCGATACATACTTTTAATTTATAGCCTGCTGCGGATTCTCTTTTAATGGCCTGCTCTACCGCATCTTTGATGGGCAGCCTGAGTAAATCTCCATTGAACTTTCTCCATAACATATGCAAGGGGTTTTCTAAAGTTACTTATAAAAACAATGCGTTATATGTGGAAGTGGAAGTTGTATGAAGAATTGTGTATATGTGGAGAACGGCCGGATCTTGAGGGGAATGGACATAAAAAAAGGGGCCAGCCCCTAACGCTGACCCCTAACTTACACATGAATCTACCTTACTGTTTTATAATTCGTTCTGTTTGTTTTATTTGTTCGTTTATGAATTGTATAACGTAAAAGCCTGCCGGTTTATTTTGAAATTCAAAAATATTTATTCCTTTATTGCCGGTTCCTGCCAATACGAGTTTGGCATTTGCATCATACACGTGGTACCTGAACTGCGTTTGTGCCTTTACGATAATGTCTTTCTGCACCATATTTCCTACGGTAAATAATGGAGCTGCATCATTGCCTGCTTTGATAAATATGGTGTTCGAGTATACAACCTGATTGCTGGCAGAACTTACTTTTAAACGATAATATATTCCGGCGGACTGCTTAGCTGAATAACTGAATATTTTTTGCGTCGCGCTGATATTGGCTACGGCCGTAAAGTTTATGCCATCCGCTGATGATTCGAGTACCTGCGTTTTGATAGCCTCATCAGCAATGATCTGCCAGGTAAAATCATGTTTACCTGAGTTATTACTACCTGAAAGTTTTACATCGCGAATCGGCAATACACCACGGAATCCGGTGATATTGTATGAGCCCAAACTCCCGTAATTGCTGATGTTGCTGTTACCCGTTCCGGAAACTACAAAGTAATAGGTTCCGCTGTTCAGGCTAGTGTCAATCACCACGTTTAAGGCGATGGAAGGGTTGTATGTTGCGATCAGCGTTTGATTGCCATCATACAATTCCACTTTTACATCCAGGTTTGCCCCGGTGTTATTTGTATTTAGGCCAAAAGGATTGACTTCGATATGCAGGCTGTTGTATTGCGTAGAAACATATTTGAATGCATCCTTATCGTTACTGCTGGTGATGATACCGCCTGTGTTGAAAGCCGTTCCCGGTAACGTGTAGGTGCTGTTATCCATCGCATCTGTGAAATCATCCGTGCGAAATCCAAAGCCATTCAGGCTGGTAATGATGGTTAAGTTATCCTGCGTGCTGGCGCAACCGTACGGCGTAGGGCCATCGTTCCAGCCGGTCATATTTTTGTAATAGCTGTTGCCCATAACCGGAGCCCAGCCAATTTCCCCGGAGCCTGCACCGGCATTATAGGTTTCGATCAGGTTGCAATTGCTATCGTACGTTGACTGATGCGATAAGCCAACCGTATGGCCGCTTTCGTGCGAACAACATTCTGCAATATATTTCGGATTAAAATTCAGTTTATCGGAAAAAACAAATCCTGGTGTATCGTCTCCCCAGGTAAAAGAACCGATATAGGAAATACCGCCAACGCCCGGATACCAGTTACTGGTTGGCGTAACGATGATGCGCATACGCTGTTCTAAAGGCGCTGCTAAAAATTTAGTGGAATCTGTTGTAACGTTGATGTTGAACGGCCGGTAATCTTCAGCCACGCGATTAAATATCTCTGAAACCTGCGCATCCGTCATGCCGCTGGGCTGGCAATACAATGGGTTTCCTGCATTCCAGGCGCCGGAAATAACGGTATGCCCGTCAAAATCCAGGAATAAAGTGGCAGTAGCAACGGCGTAACTATTTCTGCTTTGCTGTGCATGCAGAGAAAATCCGAAAATTAAAAAGATGAAAATGGAAAGGGTAAAATTTTTCATGTGTCGTGGATTTGGAAGCCGTTAGGGCGGCGTATTGGAATTTGGAAATCAGTAAGCGCAATCCTGCAGGATCTGGCCGGCATCAAATTTTTGAAGGCGGTATCCTGATGACGATCTTTTCAGTTCATAACCATCAACGGCAGTACTGTTAATGATACGTCCCGAATAAGCAATGCTTTGATCTTTGCGTATGATCTTCGATAATTGAAAAATGGTATTGGGCGTTCCTGCATCACGGATGAGAATTGTTTGCAGGTTACTATATTTCAGCGTATTGCTGATGACCGTTCCGCTGAACTTAAGACCGTTCAGTTCTATCAGGATGGCTTCGCCGGTTACTGCCGTAAAAGTTTTTTGTAATTGGGCGTCACTGATATCAACTTGTGCAGCTGATGTAGCAAATTGCCTTGATTTTGCAACAGGTTTCTCCTGTGCTACGCTGACTGCAGTTGTTAGGCAAAGCAGCAGCATAAGTAGGGTAGTACTTAGCTTCTTCATGGTAGTTAGGCTTTAAGATTGATATTGGATAGAAAGCGCTAAGGGAGAAACGTAAGAAGAACAAGCTTAGTATATATGTAGGGGGTTTTTAATGAGATTATATACAAATTAGAAGAATAACTACTAGTACTGGCCGGTACTCAGCATTACGAGGGTACAGGCGTCCTGGGTTTTGATACCCTGCTTTTCTGCCATTTCCACCAGCTCGTCATTTTCTGTTCCGGGGTTGAAAATGATGCGTTTTGGCTTTAAGGAAAGAATGTAATCATAGTAAGGTTTTTGGTTTACCGGGTTCAGGTATAACGTTACGGTATCTATTCCCGCAATTTCAGGCGTGCCGGTCACGATTTGCGTTTCCCGGATATTTCCCTCACGCTTCCCGATAGCAACCACTTCGTGTTGATGGGCCGCAAGTTTATTTACTGCCAGGTAACTATAACGTTGTGGATTAGCCGAAGCTCCGAGGACTAAAGTTTTTTTTGGCATAACGGTCATTTTAAAAAACGCGAAACAATGCCCGGTTGCGGTACCATACAGGAATCTTTTCGGCCAAACCAGCGATAGCGGTTTTTAGCGATCCAACTGTATACGGCATCCCGGATAAAAACAGGTACAATAATAAAGCCATAGAGCATTTTCACAGGACCGTCTAACCGTCTTGCTACCTTAAGTGCTGCCGTTGATTTTTTATAAGCCTTATTATTTTCCAGCAATACAAAGGAATCAAAATCCTGTTTCGACAGGGAAAATTTCGCTAAAATTTCCTGCCCCGCGTTTGATTGCAAAGGCGCAAACTGAAATAAAGCTTTCCCGTCATGGCGGATAACAAACTGCACCGCACCATTGCAGAGATTGCAAATGCCATCAAATAATATAAGCGGCTGTGCGGGCATCCTGCAAGTTAAATCAAATCGGCTGGTTTGGAGGCGGAGCATATGGCTCCGGGATCTGTCGTTAACTGCAGTTTTTAGGTTGGTTGAATTTGGCACCGTTGTTCTGAAAGTTTATATTGGGTTAACTATCAGTAATGAAAAATTTAAAGTTTCCCACTGCAACCACACTAATGATGCTGGTGATCATCCTCGCCGCAATCAGCACCTGGATCTTACCTGCGGGCCAGTACAGCAAACTTACAAGCGATAATGGCGAGTCTTTTACCGTCACGTCAAAAAGCGGAGCAGTGCCATTACCTTTTACACAACATACTTTAGACAGCCTGTCGATCCGGATAGCACTGCAAAAATTTGAAAAAGGCGAGATCACGAAACCGATTTCTCTCCCCGGAACTTACCAGCAGGATGTAAAAAAGCCACAGGGTTTTATTGCGGTGTTGCAGGCGCCGATCAAAGGCATCATGGACAGTATCGACATAGTATTGTTCATCCTGGTCATCGGCGGATTCATGCAGATTTTTAACAACACCGGCGCGATGCTCAAGGGTGTAACCTATCTCGCCACGAGGATGAAAGGCCGCGAACGTTTGCTGATCATTATACTGACTTCCATATTTTCTTTTTTAGGCGGTTCATACGGTATGGATGTGGAGTCGATTGTATTCTACCCTGTTTTAGTGCCGCTTTTTATCGCCGCGGGTTACGACCGTATCGTTCCGCTTGCGATTGTTTTCGGTGGCGCCGCCATCGGGTATATCTCCAGTTTCTCTAATCCTTTTTCTACGATCATCGCCAGCAATACGCTTGGCATCAATTGGCTGGAAGGGCTCTACGAAAGGCTTTTATTCCTACTGATCTCAACGATATTATACATCTGGTATCTGCTTCGGTATAGCCGGAAAGTAAAGAATGATCCAGCTGCTTCGCTCGTTTACCGGGTAGACGGCAATGCTCATCCAGCATTAAACATCGAGGCAGCCCCCGCGGGGGATACCGGATTAACCTTTAAAACGAAAGCGTTTCTTGCCATATTTTTTCTCAGTTTCATCAGCATGATCCTGGGCATAATTTTCAAAGGATGGTGGACGATTGAAATGTCGGCGTTGTTTTTATTTGCTGCCTTGCTTATAGGTATTATCGATCGCATGGGAGAAAAGACGTTCGTGCTGGAGTTTACAAAAGGCATGGAATCGTTGCTGATTGTAGCTGTGATTGTTGGTTTGGCGCGTGGGGTAACGATCGTGTTAAATGATGGAATGGTTAGCGATTCTATTTTATTTTATGCTTCCAACGTGGTGCAACATTTTTATCCGACGGTTTTTATTATCCTGGTCATGTTGTTTTATTTTCTTTTCACCGTCCCCGTTAGTTCGTCATCCGGTATGGCGGTGCTTACGATGCCGATCATTGGCTCTCTGGCGATCCTGCTGAATATTCCCGGCCGTGAAGTGGTCAATTCCTACTTATTCGGAATTGGAATCATGTACCTCATCACACCAACGGGTTCCGTTTTTCCCGCGCTAACGATGGTGAATGTGAGTTACAAAGCCTGGCTCAAATTTATTACGCCCGTCGTGATCGGCCTGTTGATTTTGTGCGCGATCTTCTTGAGTGTGGCTATTCGTTTTTAATCAACTTTCGACTTTACAGGTATTTCCATTTCGTAAACAATCCTGATCATACGTGAGGTAACAGCTCTTTTTTCTTCGTATCAGCAACAGCTCTTTTTCTTAGCGTAAAGAAAATATACAAGTTTAGAAAGTGCATGCATCCCAGGATCAGGATGATACCTCCAATTTTGCGACTTAAGCTTTCCAATATTTCCTGGCTGTTGGCAATGCTGTAATTGATTTGCAATGTGTAAATCGCGTAGCCGAGATTGATAAGATAAAATCCGACAAGCAACAAATTGTTCACGCTGTCGGCAAGTGCCTTATTCCCGTGAAAAATATCGACGAGAAAGATGGTTCCATTTTTAAAGAGCGTTTTTGCTACCCAAATTGTGAGGCAGGTACTGATGATCAGGTAAAAACTGTAAGTGATAATAATCTGGTTCATAAAATTGATTTTAATGATGAAAAATTATTTAAGTACTGCGAGCGGGCGTTGCATTTTTACATAAGTTTCATTGTAACAGATCCAGCTATAGTAAACCGCCAGCATGGGAGAAATGAACAGCAGGAGAAACATTTCTATCATGAGCAGCGCAGGCCATACCAGGCCGATGAGCCCGATAACTAACAATATCGCCACCATACATTTGTAAGCGTGGCGATCGGGATTAAAGCGGAACCAGCCTTGAACGCTATGAATGCAAAGGCTGATAACCTGCCAGGTACCCACGATGCAATAGCCGATTAAGAAAGTTGCGTCCAGTTTAATCAGGCTGAGCAAGCTAAAAGTGCTGATTAGCAAAATGCTGATCCAGGCGTCGATGATTTTAAAAGTTTTCATGTTATTATGTTTTAAACTTTCAGAAAATATTGAAACTATAGGGTATTAAAAAAGCCGGCAGAGCCAGCTTTCACTTATTTATTTAAACATTTTTAAAACGCTTCCGGTAAACCAGTTCTCTTCGGCTTTGATCATAACATCCAAAACGCGGTCGGCCTGTGTGCCCATTTTTTTTATGCTGCCGATCATTTCGGTGAACTGTTTCGTTTCCTTATCTTTTTTGTCTTCGATATTTTCTAACTGGCTCAGCAATTTGATCATCGGATCGAGCTCACGTTTTTTTCTCTCCTTTATGATCTGGGTAGCTACTTTCCAGATATCTTTTTCTGCGGTAAAATATTCTTTCCTTTCACCGGCAAGGATCACCCGTTCCACTAAACCCCACCCGATCAGGTCGCGGATATTCATGTTTACGTTACCCCGACTGATGCTCAGCTGTTCCATGATGTCGTCCTGCGTAATTGGATCGATGCTCACCAGGAGTAAGGCGTGGATTTGCGCCATGGTGCGATTGATACCCCATTGAGTGCCAAATGCTCCCCAGCTGTTGATGAATTGTTGCCTGGCTTCTGATAATTTCATACTGAATATTTACAGGAGTAAAGCTAAGATCTATTTCTGAACTTTCAAAATATATTGAAAGATTAATAGGCTGCTTTTACAAAAGTTATCGGCTGGATGCGATAAGCTTTAACCGGCTTATCTTCTTTCAACGCAGGCATCCATGCGGGCATCTTGTAAATCACGCGAAGCGCTTCTTCATCCAGCACAAATTCAACGGAGCGATGCAGGAAAATACCTTCTGGCTTGCCATCTTCCGAAACGATAAACGCAACACGAATTTCTCCGCCGTGCATACTACTTTGGGCCAGGTCGGCTTTTATATTTGCGACCAGGTATTTCATCCAGGCTTTACCACCACCTTTTAATTGTGCCTCTCTTTCACCCGCTTTCGGCTCTGTTTTTTCTTTGTCTTTTTTGGTGGTATCCAGCACTTCAGAATTGATGAGTGAATCAGCTTTGTAAGTTTCACTCAGGTAGCTTTTGCCTGTTGAACTAACATAGAACCATTTTCCATCCTTTTTATTATCCTTATAATTCGCTACCAGCATGATCGAGCCATCAGGGCGGTAGCTTCCGGTTTGCCCGTTCAGCATTGTTAACGTGGAATTCGTATAAGTCCTGAACGCCAGTTGCGGACCGCGCAGTTTGTAATCACAACGTTGATACAAACCATCAGGCAATCTTTTCACAACGATAAATTCCCGGGCTTCTTTGATATCTTCTGTGATTCCTTTATCGCCTACTAAAACAAGGTTCGTGATCTCCTGGGAATAAGCAATCGTCACTAATAAGCAGCCGATCAGGCTGAACAGGAATGTTTTCATCATCGGGTAGGGTTAAATAAAAAGTGCCAACAATCGTCAGCACTTTTTTTATTAAATGAAATTCAGGTTATACCAGCATCGTTACCGGGTTCTCCATATATTTTTTTAGTGTTTGCAGGAAAGCCGCCCCAACTGCACCGTCCACGCTGCGGTGATCACAACTCAGTGTCAGCTTCATTACATTAGTAACGCCAAAGCCATCGCCTTTCTTTACAACCACTTCTTTAATTCTTCCCACAGCCAGGATTGCGCTGTCCGGTGGGTTGATGATCGCAGTAAATTCTTCTATATCCATCATTCCCAGATTGGAAATGGTAAACGTGTTCCCGCTAAATTCGTTCGGTTGTAATTTTTTATCTTTTGCTTTTGCATATAATTGTTTTGCATCAGCGGCAATTTGCGATAATGATTTCTGATCGGCAAAACGAATAACCGGTACGATCAATCCTTCCGGCATGGCCACTGCCGAACCGATATGAATATGATGATTCTGCCGGATAAATTCACCCATCCAGCTGCTGTTTACATCAGGATGCTGGCGCAAGGCCACTGCGCACGCTTTGATCAGCATATCATTAAAAGAAATTTTCACCGGGCTCACTTCGTTCATTGCTGTTCTCGCTGCCATCGCCTGGTCCATATTGATTTCCATCGTGAGATAGAAATGCGGCGCGCTGAATTTGCTTTCACCCAACCTGCGGGCAATCACTTTGCGCATTTGTGTCAAAGGAATATCTGTATGGCCTTCCTGTCCATTGGCTGTAAATGCTGCAACAGGAGCGGCGGCTTTAGGTGTTTCCGCTGGTGCAGGGTTAGTAGTTGCAGCTTCTGCAGCCGGTTGAAACTGGTCAACATCTTTTTTTGTTACCCTTCCGCCATCACCGCTGCCGTTGATGCGCGAAATATCAAAACCTTTTTCAGCAGCGATCTTACGGGCAAGCGGAGACGCTTTTATCCGGCCATCGGTTTCGGTTTGTTTGTTTTCTGTGTTTGTTGCAGCAGGAGCCGTTGCTGCTTCGGGCGTTGCTTCTTTCGATGCTGTTGCAGGAGCTGCGGCAGAACTTTTATCGCCGGCTACAAATGCGCTCACATCTGTTCCTTCTTTGCCGACGATAGCGATCAACTGGTTGATCTTGGCTGCAGATCCGGCTTCAACACCAATGTATAGTAACGTGCCTTCTTCGTAACCTACCACTTCCATGGTTGCTTTATCCGTTTCCACTTCAGCCAATACATCATCCGCTTTTACCTTATCGCCAACTTTTTTATTCCAGGAGACGATCTTGCCTTCCGTCATGGTATCGCTCAGCAGCGGCATCCTGATTTCTTTTGCTCCTTCAGGTAATCTTGCGGGAGCAGTGGTTGCAGCCGGCGTTTCCGCAGGTGTTTTATCTGAATTTTCAGCTGGTTTCGCTGTTTCTTTAGCGGCTTCCGGTGCGGCCTTTTCGCCTTCGAGCAATGCCTTATAATCTTCTCCGTCTTTTCCAACTACGGCAATCAGTTGATTGATCTTGGCAGCTGAGCCGGCTTCTACCCCGATATATAATAAAGTGCCTTCTTCATACCCAACAACTTCCATGGTGGCCTTATCAGTTTCCACTTCTGCCAATACATCATCCGCCTTTACTTTATCACCAACCTTTTTATTCCAGGAGACGATCTTGCCTTCCGTCATGGTGTCACTAAGCAGCGGCATGCGGATTTCTTTTGCCATAGTCTTATAATTCGTTTGTGTAAAATTTTGAAGCCCGAAATTAATGCAAAAACAGGAAAGAAGGATGGCCATTTTGAGCACGGCCAGAGTTCATCTCTCAACTGCATTGGCGTTGCACAACATTGCTGCAACTACTCCCCGGCGTTTTTAATCCAGTTCAAGTTTCAGGCGCTCTTTCAGATCTTTGATCGCGGGGTATTTTTCAGCCAGTAACTGGTACTGTTGTTTCCGGTTTAATTGCTTTTCTTCCGGCTCAGCTTCATGGTTCTGCGCAACTATAATTACCTGGTATTTCAACAAGCGGTTATTGAAATGTTTTTGCATATGTTCAATCAGTCCCGACCGTTCTGCCTCAATAAATTTTTGATGGATCGTACTCTGCGTGATGATCTGGAACTGATCATCGTCTTTTACTTCCAGCGTCGCCATTTTGAAATTCGTAACAGCGGAGTGTTTTTTTGCCGCCGTTAATTGAATCATGAACGCGTCCCAGGCTTTTTGTAATTCTTCCAGGTTGATCGCTTTCGGAGGATTCTCCGCCATATTTTTTTGCGCGAGCTGGGCACGTAATTTTTGCAGCGAACCGATCGATCCGCCAGGCAGCGTTACAGGTTCCGGATGAACAACAGCCACCGGCTTTTTTTCAACCGGCTTATCTGGTTCAATAAGCATCGAAGCAGCTGCAGGCGCTACCGGCATTTGTTTAGCCGCAGGCGCCTCTTTTATTTTCAAAATGGGTAACGCCCGAAATGACACAGCTTTTACATCAGTCGTCAGTTTTTTTTTTCCAACGCTGCCGCCCGTCGCAGACAATTCCACCGCCTGTTGCAGGTAACTTAATTTTATGATGGTCATCTCTACAAACAAGCGCCTGTTGCGGGCTTGTTTGTAACCAATATTGCTGTCGTTTAAAATATTCAGCGCAGCAATGATCCAGGCAGCAGCAATTTGCTGGCTCACCTGCATATATTTTTCTTTAAAATCTTCCGCCACTTCCAGCAATACCGCCGCACGCGGGTCTTTACTCACGAGCAGGTTGCGCAAAAATTCTGCAAAACCTTCCAGCAAAGTGTCACCTTCAAAGCCTTTCTGGTTGATCGTATCAAACAACAGGAGTGCTTCACTCAGTTGCTGGTTGCTCATACAATCCAGCAGCTTGAAATAATAATCCTCGTCTAAAATATTCAGGTGCTCGAGTGTATTGGCATAATTTAAATGCCCGCTCGTAAAGCTTACGATCTTATCGAGAATACTGAGCGCATCGCGCATGCAGCCTTCGCTTTTTTGAGCGATCACATGAAGTCCGGCCTTCTCTGCTTCAATGCCTTCCTTCTCACAAATTTCCTGCAGGTGCTCTACAGTGTCGTTGATGGTGATCCTTTTAAAATCAAATATCTGGCAACGGCTGAGGATCGTTGGGAGGATTTTATGTTTTTCTGTTGTAGCTAAAATAAAGATGGCATAGGGTGGTGGTTCTTCCAGGGTTTTCAGGAAGGCATTAAAAGCCGAAGCACTTAACATATGAACCTCATCCACGATGTACACTTTGTAATCTCCCGCCTGGGGCGCAAACCGCACCTGCTCTACCAGTGAGCGAATGTCATCTACAGAGTTGTTACTGGCAGCATCAAGTTCATGGATGTTCATCGAACTGCCGTTGTCAAACGAAATGCAACTGTTACAGGTATTGCAGGCTTCACCATCGGGTGTGCGGTTTTCGCAGTTGATAGTTTTCGCCAGGATGCGCGCGCAGGTTGTTTTCCCCACACCACGCGGACCGCAAAATAAAAAAGCATGAGCCAACTGGTTATTGTTGATCGCATTTTTTAATGTAGTCGTAATGTGCGATTGCCCTACCACCGTACTGAAATTCTGTGGGCGGTATTTACGGGCTGAAACAATAAATTTATCCATGTTGCGCTAAAAGTTTATTTGAGGTGCAGCGAGCTGCAACAACGGCAAAAATAATTTTAATTTAGGTCAAAATCGGGTGGCGATGAAATTCTTTTGTACGATCAAACAAATAGCGGAAAGTGGTGAGGTTACGGCTCCTGGATACCGTGCCGAGGCTACTGGCGATATTCAGCATTTTAGGATTGAAATCGCCGATCCATTGCATTTCATATTGTGTATAAGGAACAGCTTTCGACTGCACCATTTTAGCACTTTCACCGATTAAATAGGCATCTGCACCTTTTCCCTGCCATTCCGGAACAATACCAAAAACCAACCCTGTAAATTTTTTATTAGGTGTAAATTTTTGCAGCCAGAGGAATTTAAATTTTTGCAGCAACCCGAATTTCCCGTGCAGGTGTTTAAACCATTGGTTGAGATCCGGAAGGTTCACAAAAATGCCGATCGGGTCTTCATTGTGATAGGCGAACCAAACGATGCGCTCATCCATCACCGGCTTCATTTTTTTAAACATCAAAAGCACCTGTTCTTTATTCATCTGCTTTAATCCCCCGTGCCCGGCCCATGCCTTGTTGTACACTGTCGCGAAATCTGCAGCGAATTTTGGCAATGCTTTTTTACTGATATGTTTTGCAGAAAATGCGGGGTCTTTTGATAGCTGGTCATGCCGCTGCCAGATCTTTTGGGTTAACGGAGCCTTGGGATCCATATCCAGGCAAACCTGTTCAAAGAACGGCCGGAAACCGTAAGTTTCAAAAAGGGTTTGATAATAGGGCAGGTTATAATTCATGCAGTACAGCGGTTCCATAAAACCTTTCGTCACGAGTCCCCACCAGCGATCGCGTTCACCAAAATTGATCGGTCCGTCCATCGCTTCCATCCCGTTTTGCATCAACCAGTGTTTTGCATTGTCAAATAAAAGGTCGGCAGCTGGCTGGTCGTTGATACATTCAAAAAAACCGATCCCGCCAACCGGCACATCATCCCCTTTATTTTTATATTTAGCATTTACGAAAGCGGCAATGCGCCCTGCCGGCTGACCGTCTTCGTCCAGCAATATCCAGCGCTGTAGTTTTCCAAAACGAAAGGTCTTATTTTTTTTTTCATCAAAAACTTCGGACACATCTTTGTCCAGGGGCTGAATCCAGTTAGGATCATTTTTGTAGATATGTTTTGGAACGGCTAAAAACAATGTTTGCTCAGCTTCGCTGGAAACAGGAATAATTTGCATGCGGCAAAATTAATTGAAAGAATGACAAGGCAACGAGCGGATTTAGCCCACGGCCTTAAGAAAGTTCTTTACGCAACTCCCGGGCGGTTTTGGAAGAACCGTCATGGCTCCAGCCGGGCGGCATCAACATATATTTTATCTTGGTGACCAGGGGCGTTTTTTTCCTCAAATCTTTACCGATTCCCTGCCACTCATGAAATATAATTTCAAGGGGATTATGGGCATTGATCAATGGTTTTGTAAGGCCGTAACGGATCGGGTCCGAAGGAACTTCTTCCTGGAAGCTGCCGAATAATTTATCCCAAATGATCAGGCACATGCCCATATTTTTATCCAGGTAACGGATATTGCTGGCATGATGTACACGGTGGTGGCTGGGACTCACAAAAACAGCCTCAAACCAGCGCGGCATTTTTTTAATGTATTGGGTATGAACCAGGATGCCGTATGTCTGGGTGATCGAATACATAAAAACGATATCCAGCGGATGAAAGCCTAAAAATGCGAGCGGCACAAAATATACAAAGCGATACACCGGTTGAAAAACAGACGAACGAAAACCGGTCGTTAAATTAAACTCTTCGGAGGAATGATGGGTGACATGAACTGCCCAGAATAAGCGGCAATAATGATCAATACGGTGTTCAAGATAAAAGGCCAGATCTTCCAGGATGAATAACAGGAACCAGTAGAGATAAACATTTTCAACCTTGACGAAATGATGGTTGTAACTCCACATCAACACACTTACGTAGAATGCCCAGCGAAGCAGGAGGTCGAGTCCGCCATTGAGCAATGACAGATATATGTTCTGGATCGTTCCTTTAAAAGTATAAAATTTCGCCGCCCGCCAATTGCTGAAAAGGATCTCTGCCCCGATCAGGATGATATAGAGCGGAACAGACATCAGCAGGAACCATGTTTCACGGGATGATTGCATTGTACTTCGTATTTTATGCAGGCCGGTAAATGCAAGCGGAGTTTCACATCAACTTACACAACCATGATCTCTTTTTCTTTCGCAGCCAGGTGCTTCTCTATTAGGGAAATATATTTGTCGGTAATGCCCTGAGCTTCCAGTTCACCGTCTTTGGCGGCATCTTCGCTCAGGCCGTCTTTTTGTAATTTTTTAATGCTTTCAATCACATCACGGCGAATATTGCGGATAGAGATCTTTGCATTCTCACCTTCTGTATTGCAGCGTTTTACCAACTCTTTACGACGTTCTTCCGTAAGCGGTGGGAGAAAAAGGCGGATAATATTTCCGTCATTTTGAGGATTGATACCAATGTTGGCAGCGATAATGGCCCTTTCAATGGTTTGAAGCATATTTTTTTCCCATGGCTGAACAGAAATCGTGCGGGCATCCATCGCTGTAATGTTAGCTACCTGGCTGATGGGCGTTGGGTTACCATAATAATCTGCGTTAATTCCATCAAGCATATTCGGATTCGCTTTGCCCGCGCGGATCTTCACCAATTCAGTTTCGAGGTGGTTGATCGCCTTGGTCATAGACGCCGTTGTATCTTCAATCAATAAATTCAATTCCTCTGTCATAGTATAAATTAATAGGCTGCAAATCTATATAAATCTGCGCTTATACCCTTACAGAAAATAAGTTAAACTTTGATAATGCGGGGCTTAATCCATTTCTACCGGTTCAGAAACCAGGCTGAGGATCTTATGAGATTTGATGATTTCCGCTTCAGGCGAACTGCTGACGTAAGTTACGCGGCCTCGTTGGCGGATGTAGTAGATGATACCGATCAATGTTAATGCAATCGAGAGTTGAACGCCAATGATAATGGTTGTGTCGAAGTTGCGCATGGCAAAAGCGATCATTACAAAACCGATGGTAGCTGCCACGCAGGAGATGGCGATCTTCCTGTGAGAAAATCCAAGATCAAGCAAAAAATGATGAATATGGGTACGATCCGGGCTGAATGGTGAACGGCGGTCTAAAATGCGAAGGCCAAATACACGGAGCGTATCAAAAAGAGGAATGATTAAAATAGCGAAACCAATAGCGGGTGATGATGCGATGGGGAAACTTGTTGTGGTAGAGCCTGCGATGGCGATAAACTTAATAACGAGGATAGAATTGATCAGGCCCAGCATCAGTGAACCGGTGTCGCCCATAAAGATCTTTGCCGGTGAAAAGTTGTAGATGAGAAACGCAACCGTACTACCAGCCAGTGAAAACGCAAGAACGCCATACATGATCTGTCCAACATATAAGAAATAACAACCAAATATTAATGTAGTAATGAACCCAAGACTTCCGGCCAGGCCGTCCACCCCGTCGATCAGGTTAAACGAATTCGTAATAACGATGATAGTAAAAAACGACAATATCACGCTGGCGTAGTAAGGAATTTCATTAATTCCTAAAAACCCATGCATATTATTGATAGAAACACCGCCAAATTTTATCAGGATGCCTGCAGCTACGATTTGGCCGACAAATTTCTTGCTGGCCGACAAGATCATTATGTCATCCCTTAATCCAAGGAAGAAAATAACTAAAGCCGCCGCGACAAAATATTGAAATTCAGGGTTTAAACCTGCGGGAACACCCATCAGGCAGGCAATAATGAAACCAGAGAAAATGCCCAGACCACCTAGCGTAGGGATAACTGTTTTGTGTACTTTGCGCTCATCGGGTTCATCAAACAACTTTTTTGCTTTCGCAACCTGGATGATTACAGGAATGGAAAAGAAGGTGATGAGAAACGCCAGGGCCGCACTGAGTAAAATGTTATCCATGAAAAGGTTTATTTTAAACCAGGTGTTTACAAAAGTATTAAATATGTTCTGTAGAAAGAACTTTTCCGGTTATTAAATTGGTTTTTCTACAAACATCAATCCAAAGATCGGAACCGCTGTGATGTTAATAACGATTGTTTTATTAACTTATTATAATCTTTTACTATTCCCTGTTTTTTTCTTTTGCGGCTGAAGTCTTTTAGCCTTAGGTTTGCAATTCCGAAATTATAATTGTAAAAAAAATTACATGGAAAAGCTGGTTGACATTGCCTCTCAGATAAGAAGGGATATCGTAAGAATGGTTCATGGTGTACAAAGTGGCCATCCGGGTGGCTCATTGGGCTGTACCGAATTTTTTACGGCACTTTATTTTGAAGTGATGAAACATAACCCGGATTTCAAGATGGATGGCCGGGATGAAGATTTGTTTTTTCTAAGTAATGGACATATTTCCCCGGTTTTCTACAGCGCGCTGGCCAGAAGCGGGTATTTCCCCATAGCCGAATTAGCAAGTTTCCGTAAGATCAATAGCCGCCTGCAAGGTCATCCTACCACGCACGAACATTTGCCGGGTATCCGTGTAGCCAGCGGTTCCCTGGGCCAGGGCATGAGCGTTGCCATCGGTGCCGCACTCACAAAAAAACTGAACAAGGATACAAATACTGTTTTTTCATTACATGGAGACGGAGAACTGGATGAAGGCCAAAACTGGGAGGCGATCATGTTTGCCGCTGCAAAAGGCGTAGATAACCTGATTTCTACCATAGATATGAACGGCCAGCAAATAGACGGAACGACTAATAAGGTGATGAATCTCGGCAGCCTTCACGCAAAGTTTGAAGCGTTTGGCTGGGATGTGATGGAAATGAACGGCAATGATGTTGCCGATGTGGTGGCGAAACTCAATGAGGCCAAAACAAGGCTTGGAAAAGGCAAACCAGTATTAATCCTGATGACAACCGTGA
Source organism: Ferruginibacter sp. (assembly GCA_028288705.1). Taxonomy (GTDB): domain Bacteria; phylum Bacteroidota; class Bacteroidia; order Chitinophagales; family Chitinophagaceae; genus Ferruginibacter. The sequence continues at coordinate 238,234 of JAQBNH010000006.1, read as the reverse complement.
TGGGTAAAGGCGTGGATTTCATGGAAGGCACCCACGAATGGCATGGAATCGCACCCAATGATGAACAACTGCGCAAAGCCCTGGAGCAGTTACCGGAAACACTGGGAGATTATTAATGCAACAGTTAAATCATATTAAAGCGATCCCCGGATCGCTTTTTTTTATCTCAGTTCGATCGGTTGACGCGAAGCTTTATACGCCGGAAACCAGGAAGCCAGGAAGGCGATGGCAGTGGCTGTTCCGGCAACAAGGAGGAAATCTCCGGGAATGAGTTTTACCGGGAAGTAATCGATCAGGAAGGAACCGCCCTGCAGTTTGATCAATTTAAATTTAATTTGTAAAAAGCAGATCAGGACTGCCAAAAAGATACCTGCCACGGCGCCGATCAGCCCCAGTAACAATCCTTCACTTAGAAATATCTTCCGGATCATCATTGAATCGCTGCCCATACTCTGCAGGATGCTGATATCTTTTTGTTTCTCCAGCACCAGCATGGTTAGCGCGCTCACCATATTAAAAGCCGCAATCACCAGGATGAGCGTGAGTACGGCGTAGATCGCCCATTTTTCCAGACGCATCGTTGCATATAAGTTACTATTTTGTTCATACCGGCTTTGTACCAGAAGGGGTTTGTCCAGGATCGTTTGTAATTGCGTTTTTGCTTTTTCTATATCCGTTCCCGGTTTCAATTTTATTTCTGCGGCAGAAAATTCGTCCTCAGTAAAACCCATCTGTTGTTTAATGAACCCGATATTAGTGATCGCGTAATTATTATCAAAATCCTGCTGGATGGAAAACACGCCGCTCGCTTTCGCATTGCCTTCACTGATAGAAGACAACGGATCATTGGAAGCTGCTCCCTTTTTAGGAAGGATGACGGTTAAGTTTTCTGAAGCAAATGCGGGGTTAAGATTGATGGCTGCTGCATTCTGAATTCCACTGCCCACGATCAGTCCGGGTTCTTCCGTATTGCCCACATCGAATTCGCCGTTGGAAATTTTGCCCGGCACGCCACTCACTTTAGCAAAGTTTTCGTCTACGCCTTTCAGCCTGACAACCGTTTGCGTTTCCCCGTTTTTTAAAAGCGCTTTGTCTTCCGCGATCATGGATACCGCCAGTACATAGGGCTGCTGGGTGATCTTATTTAGTTGTGCAGTGGTAAGATGGAAAGTTTTGCCTGCCGAAGGCACGATCTTTAAATCGGCATAGAAGGAGGAGTACAGAGATTTCACCAGGTCTTCGAAGCCATTAAAAACACTTAACACCAGCACCTGGCAACAGGTGGCAAACGCGATCACGGCCGTGGTTACCCAGGCAATGATATTGATCGCATTGGCAGATTTTTTTGCTTTAAAATATCTCCAGGCAAAGGCTAAATACAAGGTTGAAATTTTGGTGCTGAAAAGAGGGGAGGCCTAATCCTTTTTGCCTTCGTCTTTCTTGATGTCCTTGAATAATTGCTCGATCTTATCCACATATTCAAGGGTATCATCGATGTAAAAACTCAGTTGTGGCATACTGCGTAACTGGTGGCGCACCCGTGTGGCGAGTTCACGTTTGATTTCCCAGGCGCGTTCTTCGATGGATTTTAATGCAGTAATGGGATCGGCAACTTTAAAAAAACTAAGGTAAATACGTGCATCGAAGAGATCCGGCGTAATCTTCACGCTGGCGATCGAGATCATCCCGCCATCCATCATCGACAAGCCGAGGCGTTGAAATATTTCGTTCAGGTCTTTTTCAAGTGAAGCGGCCACCTGTTTTTGTCTTTTGCCTTCTAACATACAGTTCTGTTTATGGCTGTAAAATTACTGGATTTGCAGCTTTGCGGCCCGATTATCTTTGATGATCAACCAACAACTGTTGCATAAAAAAAGAGAGCAACTTTCGCTGCTCTCCCTGTTTCTTCGTTTAATTATTTTACGATACCCATTTTCGCTTCGATGCTCAGAGTGGCATGTGGTACGGCACGCAACCTGGCTTTATCAATCAGTTTGCCCGTTACGCGGCAAATGCCATAGGTTTTGTTTTCGATACGCATTAAGGCTTTGTCCAGGTGATCAATAAAGGTGATCTGGCGGCTTGCCATCTGGCTCAATTGTTCCCTTTCCATGCTCAGACTGCCATCTTCCATGGTCATGTAACGATTGTCGCTTTCGTCGCCACCCATTTCGTCCTTACGTGTGATGAGTCCCTGCAGGTAGTTCAATTCTTTTTTCGCCGCATTCATTTTTCGCTGGATCAGTTCTTTAAATTCGGCCAGGTCTGCGTCATTATAACGCGTAATTGGTGCACCCGGATCATTCTTCACCTGGTCTAACACTGATTTCGTGAATTCAGGTTGATATTTACGTGCTGTTTTATGGTTGATCTTTGGGATCACAACAGGTTTAGGAGCAACTGCTTTCACTTCTTTTTTTGGAACGGCTTTCTCTGCCACTGCTGCTTTAGCCGGAACTGCAGGTTTTGCAGCTGGTTTTGCAACGGGTTTTTTCTCTTCTACTTTTTTAGCCATAGGTTTTTGTGCCGGTTTTTGAACAGCTACCGGTTTCTTTGACGCTGGTGATACAACAGGTTTAGCAGTTTTGGCAGGTACAGACTTTACAGGAACTGCTTTAGCTTTCACGGGCGCAACTACTTTTTTAGCCGCTGGTTTAGCAACAGGTTTAGCTACTGCTTTTTTAGGCGCCGCTTTTGGAGCAGGCTTTGGGGCAGCTTTTTTAGCTACAGGCTTTGCAGCAGGCTTTGCTACGGGTTTGGCCTGTTTTTTCGCAGGAACTGCGGCTTTTTTTATAGGGGTAGCCACTGCTTTTTTAGGAGCCGGCTTTTTCGCTGCTGGTTTAGCTGCTGGTTTCTTAGTTGCCATACGACTAGCTTTTTTTAAAGACATTCACTGTTAAGGAAGCATCATTCACTTCAATTGGGGTACCGTCGATTAATTCCGGAACAAATTCAAGTGTATCTGCCAAAATTTCGCGGCAAATATAATCTTTAAATTGAATTAATGACGGTTGCAGGTCAGCATTTTGCTTAACGGTAACGAGGATCCGGTCGGTAAGCTCAAAGCCAGATTCTTTCCTGATATTCTGGATCCTGTTTACAAATTCACGGGCATTTCCTTCGTTTTGCAGGTTTTCCGAAATAGTAATATCCAGGGCGACGGTCAGCGATCCTTTGCCCGCGATCTCATATCCGGGTATCGCATCGGTTATGATCTCCAGGTCTTCTGCTGAGATCAGGACGGGTTCTTCGCCTTTTGCCACTTCATCAGGGTTCAATGTGTAATTGCCTTCCTGAACTTTTTCAATCTGTTTGTTATCAAATTTTTCTATTTCCCCAGCCGCCCATTTCATTCTAGCGCCCAGTTTTTTACCAAGCGTTTTAAAATTAGCCTTTGCCTTCTTACGGATGAAATCATTGTTGGCATCTAAAATCTCCACTTCTTTGATATTGGTTTCCGCTTTAATGATTTCTTCTGCCAGTTTGATATTATTGGCCATATCAGTATCCAGCGCCGGGATAAATACTTTTTGCAACGGCTGCCTTACTTTGATATTTACTTTTTTACGCAATGAAAGAATCAGGGAAGACGCATCCTGCGCCAGCTGCATCCTTTTTTCCAGGGAAACATTGATACTTGCCTCGTCAGCTTTCGGGAAGAAGGCATGATGAACCGATTCGAAATCCATGCGGCCCGTCACCGAATTGAGGTTGCTATACATCCAGTCTGCAAAGAACGGCGCGATCGGTGCGATCAGTCTCGTGATCGTTTCCAGGCATTCGTATAACGTTTGGTAAGCAGAAATTTTATCATGTTCATATTCACCCTTCCAGAACCGGCGGCGACTCAGCCTTACAAACCAGTTACTCAGATGCGCATCCACGAAATCTTCGATCGCGCGGCCGGCTTGCGTTGGCTCGTAAGCATCCAGGCTTTCTGTGACATTTTTCACGAGACTGTTCAATAAAGACAGGATCCACTGATCCAGTTCCGGCCTTTTATTCAGCGGCAGGTAATTCTCTTTAAACGAGAATCCATCGAGGTTAGCATAAAGGGCAAAGAACTGGTAAGTATTATATAGTGTTCCGAAGAATTTCCGCTGCACTTCTTTAATGCCTTCTTCGTCAAATTTCAAACTATCCCATGGGGATGCATTGGTAATTAAATACCAGCGTGTCGCATCTGCACCGTAGGTATCGATCGTTCCAAACGGATCCACAACGTTGCCGAGCCGTTTGCTCATTTTATTCCCGGATTTATCCAGCACTAACCCGTTACTCACAACCGTTTTATAAGCAACGCTGTCAAACAACAAAACCGCCAATGCATGTAAGGTGTAAAACCAGCCACGCGTCTGATCCACGCCTTCTGCAATAAAGTCAGCAGGGAAATTCTGTTCAAAGGTTTCTTTATTTTCAAAAGGGAAATGCCATTGTGCATATGGCATCGCGCCGCTGTCAAACCACACGTCAACCAGGTCTGGTACGCGTTTCATCGGCAAGCCGTCTTCGCTCACTAAAATAATATCATCCACGTAAGGCTTGTGCAGGTCTAAAATTCCTTCGTGTAGATAATGGGTATTCGTATCTCCGCCCAATACTTCCGCCGCCTTCCTTATTTCTGTATTTAATTCTTCAATGGAACCGATACATTTTTGTTGTTCGCCGTCTGCTGTTTTCCAGATCGGTAACGGGGTACCCCAAAAACGGCTGCGACTCAGATTCCAGTCCACCATATTTTCCAGCCAGTTACCAAAACGACCGGTGCCGGTGCTGGCAGGTTTCCAGTTGATCGTTTTATTCAGTTCTACCATCCGGTCTTTTACCGCGGTGGTTTTGATGAACCAGGCATCAAGCGGGTAATAAATGATCGGCTTATCAGTGCGCCAGCAATGCGGATAATTATGTTCGTATTTCTCCACCTTGAACGCGCGGTTTTCCTTTTTCAGTTTTACACTGATGTCTACATTCACGTCCACATAATCCAGGGCATCTTTATAATCCTTTACAAAGCGGCCACTGAATTCTCCCATGCCATCCACGAACTTTCCTTCCTTATCTACCAGCGTTAAAATACCGAGGTTATTTTTCTTTCCCACCTTATAATCATCTGCACCAAATGCAGGCGCCGTATGAACGATACCGGTACCGTCTTCCGTAGTAACGAAATCGCCCGTGATAATTTTAAATGGTTCCGCACCCGGTGTAATCTCGCGGATCTTTTCCAGTGTATTGATCTCTGAGGGCAGCAGTTGCTCGTAGGTCATGCCTTCAAAATCTTTTCCTTTGTATTCGGCAAGTATCGTCCACGGAATTAATTTATCGCCTTCTTTGTAATCTTCAAAAGATAAGGCTGCTGCATCTGCTTTAAAATATTTGCTTACCAGGTTTTTAGCCAGTACAACATGATTGGGCTGAAAAGTGTATGGGTTAAATGTTTTCACCAGTACGTAATCGATATTCGGGCCAACCGTTAAGCCTAAATTGGATGGCAACGTCCAGGGCGTGGTCGTCCAGGCCATAAAGAAAACTTCTTCGTTGGTTACCGGGAATAAACTGCTGTCTGTCGCTTTAAACATCACCACCGCACTGGTATCTTTTACATCTTTGTAGGTGCCGGGCTGATTTAATTCATGCGAACTTAAGCCGGTTCCTGCAGCCGGGGAATAAGGTTGAATGCTCACACTTTCGTAGAGATATCCTTTTTTATATAACTCGCTTAAACACCACCAGAGTGTTTCTATATAATTGTTCTCAAAAGTGACATAGGGTTTTTCAAGATCCACCCAGTAACCCATCATTTTAGTGATGTCGTCCCACTTGTCTTTGTATTGCATTACTACCTCGCGGCATTTTGCATTATATTCTTCTACCGAAATCGTTTTGCCGATATCTTCTTTGGTAATGCCCAATAATTTCTCAACACCTAATTCCACTGGGAGACCGTGTGTATCCCAGCCCCCCTTTCGTTTCACCTGGAAACCCTGCATCGTTTTATACCTGCAAACAAGATCCTTTAAAGTGCGGGAAATGACGTGGTGAATGCCGGGCATACCATTGGCGCTGGGCGGACCTTCAAAAAAAACGAATGGCGGCTGACCTTCCCTGAGCGATATACTTTTTTCAAATGCTTCGGACGTTTCCCATTTCGCCAGGATCTCTTTACTGATGGTGGGCAGGCTAAGTTGCTGATACTCTTGATATCTGGATGACATGTTTAAAAAACGCGCTTTATGCTGTAAAATAAGGTTGCAAAGGTAGGAAATATGGCCTTGCATCGGGTTGATGAAGTGGAATTGTTAATCAGGCTGCGCGTCTAAGTATTGAATCTGTTAAACCGGATGGGTTTTCGCCAAAAAAACACCTTCTGTTATCCCCAAAACAGGTCGTTGGCATAGTATTCGCAAAGAGTTGCGAAAATCACATTACCTATCTTATTAAAAATTATAATGTATGAAAAACGTCTTTTTAATTCTGATCGCCGGTTTATTTAGTTTCTCTGCTTCAGCTCAAAAAAAGAAGTCTAAAGCTGTTGTAAAACTGAACGTTCCTGAAATGGTAGATGCTTCGTTTAAAACGCAGTATGCAACGGTAGAAAAAAACAAATGGAGTAAAAACTACAGTGGTAATTACGAGGCTACATTTACCAACGCCGAAAGCCTGAAGCAGGTGGCGGAATACAATGCCAGCGGAAGGGTTGTTAAAACAAAAACTGTATTTGATGTAAATGCACTTCCTGCAAATATTTCAACTGCCGTTCAGGCCGGTTATCCTGAAGCAAAAGTTACAGAATGTACTAAATATGAAATTCCGGGCGTGTCTCCTTACTACAAAGTAAAAGTGACGACAACAGCCAATAAGAATAAAGATTTATTTATCAGTGAAGAAGGTGCAATCACTGAATAACGATTTGCTGGTTTAGGGTTTTATTAGGGTAAAACGGGAGTATTCTTGCTCCCGTTCTTAAAAATTATTTCCAATCTCCTTTTTAAAGACTGAAAGCAGTTCCGTTTTAAATTTCAATATGTGCATCAGCACAAATAAAAAAAGGCGTTCCCACAGGACGCCTTTTTTACTGCCTGCTAATTAATTCTTCAGGATGCTGTTCCTGTTCTTACGCGTCCGGTTCCACCACATAATAATTCCGGATGCAGGGAAGAATGTACCGAGCAGGCAAGCCAGGAACCCGATAACCTTTGAAGGCCAGCCGAAAATTGATGCGACATGAACAGGGCGAAATGTAGCCCGAACACGCTGACCTTTATTTTTGTCCGCAAACTTTTGAACCGAGATCAACCTGCCGTTGTTTCCATCCACGAAATATTGCGTGGCAGCAGATTCATGCGGAGCGTTGGCGGGTAGCATACTAATGGTAAAAGGATCGGCAGGAGACTTTGGCAACGAAATGTTGTAATAGGAAGAAGAATTGTCCAGCGCAAGCACAGCCGCCAGCGCCGCCTCCGCTGTGATAACATGGACCGCGCCGTTGAAATTATTTTTTATCACCGGTGCTTTTTCCATCTTCGTTCCGGTTAAAGTGTAGATGCCTTTGTTGAACCATTCAAACGACCAGGCGAGGCCGGTAAATGCAAACACGAATAAAAATACGGCGGAGTAAAAACCAAACACGATATGATAATCGTGGTTCAATCTTTTGAAGCCGGCCGTGCGCTTAATACGCAATCGTTGCTTAAGCAGTAATTTATTTCTGGGCCACCATAAAACAATTCCACTGATCAGGATAAATAAAAAAATCAGCGTGCAAATGCCGACAATTAATTTGCCCGTCGCGCCGCCTAACATCCAGCGGTGAAGATCCATTACAAAGTAGAAAAAAGAATTCCGGTGATTATATATTTCAACGATCTCACCTGAATATGGATTCACAAAAGCGGTAAGCCTCTTTCCCTCCGGATCTTTTGCGGTTTTATTATCTGCTGAATTCTTTCCATCTGCACCCTTATCCTTTTTGGCCGGAAGTTCCGCCGGCAATTGATAAGAAATTTCCGCGGTTCGCTTTGGATCACGGTAAATTTTGACGCTGTTGATTTTGGCGTTTGGCACTTTTTGTTTTAAGCTGGTCAGCATGCTGTCAGCTGAAACCCTTTCGGTGCCCGGGTTAACGAAATACCTCTCATGAAAAAAAACCTGTTGTAATTCTTTTTCAAACACAAGAATGGCGCCTGTCAGGCAAGTGACCATAATGATCAGTCCGGCGACGAGCCCAAGATATAAATGAATGCTGCGGAAAATAATTTTCACTATCGGGAATTTGAAGGACCGGCGGGAGCGGGTCCGTTAGTTAAGGGATTATAATTTGTATGAGAATGTGGCAATGAACTGCCGGGGCGCGATAGGGTTTACGCTGTAGTTTTCATGAACATAATAATTGTAAATGTTGAACAGGTTTGACACTTTCGCCAGGAATGAAAACTTTTTAATTGTGTAGCCTGCAGAGATGTCAATTGTCATGAAATCTTTCACAGGAATCAGGCGATAAAGAACTGCTGTATTGGGAGCAGGTTGCGTCGTATTCCAGCCGCCGAATCTTGCCCCTGTGTAATAGAATCCGACACCAAATTTTACGCCTTTCCATTTTCCTTTTTGCATTGAATAAAACAAGCTGCTGTTCGCTGTATGTGCCGGCGTATTCACCAGCCTGTCGCCTTCGTAATAGTTTCCTGGTGCGGCTTTCGTCTTCGTATAGCGCATGTCGTTATAGCTGTAACCTGCAAGTACATGCAGCCCTTTAACCGGCTGGCTGCTGACGTCGATCTCGACCCCATTACTTTTAGTTTGCCCCACGAGTTCTTTGAGTGCGGTGTTATTGTTTTCCCTTCCGTCTTTATCATACCGGGCCGTTTGCGCAAGGTTATTATTGATGATTTTATAGAGGGTAAGATTTGCTGAAAGTTTGCCCTGGAAAAACTCGTTTTTAATACCGATCTCGTACTGGTCGATGAGCGAAGCAGCTAAGGAAGCGCCATAAATATCCGTGCCGCTGTTTATGGAGAATGAGTTGGCATAACTTGCAAAAACCGAGGTAGTTTTTGCAGGTTGATAAACCACTCCCAATCGTGGCGAAAATGCTTTGTCGTTTTTTGCTATTGATTTTGAGCTACTGTCTTTTAGCAGAAAAGTCGTTGTTGCCGAAGGAGATTTCTGTTGGGAAAAGCGAAGTCCTGTTAACACTTTGAATTTTTCCGAAAGGCTTATCAAGTCCTGAACATAAGCCCCGACGCGGTTTACAGGCGTTTCGATGCGCGTTAGTTTTATCGCAGCCGGTATATCAGTGCGCGGTTGATATTTGTTCGGGTCGAGGATGTTTATTTTATCATAGGTGGTAGGATTATTAAAACTGTAGGTCGTCGTATGGTAATTATCTGCGTCTATGCCGGCCAGCAACTGGTGGCTGATGCGGCCCGTTTTTATTTTCCCTGTGAGGTTCGCTTCGCCGATAAAATAATTCTCCTGCGACTGTATTTTATTTAACGGCCTTGACCAGTCGCCGTCCGCTGCAGCCTGGATACGTTCCGTGGCGTAATAATCTCTTTTATATTGCTGAAATGATCCTGAGATGTTGAGTGTCCAGTTCCTGCTCAGCTGCTGTTTCAACGTAGCTGTTGCCGTCGTTTGTTTTGCTTTATTGTACTGCCATGTGGTGCCTAAAAAACTGTTGCGCGGGAGGTTTGGGATGATCGTTCCGGCCAGGGTTCCAATGCCAAAATCGGGAGTGAAATGATGTTGGAGATAATCAGCCTGCAGGAGCAATTCCGTTTTACTGCCCAACTTAAACAGCATGGACGGGTTGATGTAAAAACGTTCTGATTCTACTAAATCCCTGTAACTGCCCGCCTTTTCATACGTTCCGTTGATGCGATACGCAATATTTTTAGACAGCGGAGCGTAAAAATCCACAGCCGGTTTAAATAATCCGTAGCTGCCTGCGCGCAGGGAAAATTCACCGCCTGTTGAAAACTTTGGCTGTTTTGACACCATGTTGATAATTCCACCAGGCGCTACATTTCCATAAAGAATTGCCGCGCTGCCTTTTAAAATTTCCACTTTCTCCAGTGAACTCATTTCGGGCATTACCCCGGAGTTTACCCTTGAACCATTTTTAAATAAGTTGGTGCCCGAAAAGGCGTATCCTCTCGCCGAGAAACTCTCCTGCGTACTTCCCCTGGTGGTTGAAAGGTAGACACCATTTACGTTTTTCACCACGTCGGACAAACGCTGAGATTGCTGGTCGCGCAGCACTGTTTGCCCGATCACGGAAATACTTTGTGGAAGGTCCATGGGATTTATCGACAGCTTTCCTAAGCTAAGGGGTTCTGTGTTCAGGTTTTTCCTGGCGGTGACAATGACTTCTGTCAGTTGCATCGCATTTTCTGCCAAAATAAAATTTACTTCAGTATTCCCCGAGGATGGAACGATGATCGTATGCTGCTGGGTTTGTAATCCTGCGAACGAAACCATTACAGAAAATTTCCCCGCCGGAATATTGTCAAAATGGAATTTGCCGGAGCTGTCACTAACAGTAATTTTTTTCAATGCCCGGATGTCAATATTCACATAAGCCGCGGGACTGCCATCTTTGGTAAGAATGATTCCGGCGATATCGTGTTGTGCTTTGCCGCAAAAGGCGAACAGCATCATTATGATAATAAGCAGTAGTTGTCTTTGCATAAGTTTTCCCCGGTTGTTTTGAACCGGCTGCAAAGAAACCAAGCGTGCAGGAAAAGAACTCCCGCCGTCGGGAAATGGATTTACGCGAACGGGAAACTAAATGAGAAATTAGTGAATAAGTAATTCACAAGGCTTGATGCCCGTATGCTTTTTAAACGCAGTGCTGAAATGGGAAATAGAAGAATAACCCAGCAACAACGACACTTCTGTCACGCTTAGACCTTTATCGTATAAAAGATATTTCGCATGCTCCATGCGCTGACTTTGATAAAAGTCGAAGATCGTGGTACCGAAGATTTCTTTAAATCCTTTCTTCAGGTAGCATTCGTTGATCGCCACTTTGCGGCTGAGGGCCTTAATGGTTATTGGTTCGCCGATATGCTGCAATAGAATTTCGCGGGCCTTAATAATCTTTTCGCGATCGGCTTCATTCGCCAGGAATTTACAGGTAAAACTTGTTTCCAGCTTTTCGCCAAGCATACAATCCATGCTGTATAAGAGGAGGATCTGCGTTTGCGCATTGATGAAAATGTTTTCTAATGTATCCGTATACGTATGGTTCAGTAAGGCTTCAATGGCCATTCTCGTCTTACCACAGAGCGGCAGCATTTTAGAAAACGAAGACTGGTGCTTAAAAGCGAGGACATTGTCCGACAAACTTTGCGGATTGCTGTGCGCTTTGGCAAACTGCTGGAGATATGAAGGAGAGAAGCTAAAGCTCAGAACATCCACGCTATCTACTTTTTCAACACAGCTGCGCGAAACATTCAGCTTACAAAAATCGCACTCTGTTTGTTTCTGACGGCAATACACATTACCGGTAAGGCAAAACTTGAGTTCGAGGTAATTTTCCTTCTCATTATTTTTCTCATAATGGTACACCAGTACACCCGTGTCTTCAATCGCCCATTGCGGCATACGCTTGTAGCGGTTGATCGAATAAGTAACAGATCCCGGCACCTGGCGCTGGATTTCCTGTAATGCCTCCATCTCACCGTGCATAAAGGGCTGGCGATGAGCTAAAGTTAATATGTCGATCGGTTGATGCATTGAAAAATTTCGATGCAAATATACAAAAGCTTTCCTGATTAATGTTGCACTATTGAAATCCTTCCGGATAATTACAATTCCATTACAAAGCTGCCGATGAAAAACCGGCTTTTTTGGTTGAGAAAATGTTTACAAATGAGCCTTGAAATAAAGCCGTTTTTTACACCAAAAACCCTTGATTTTCGTTACATTTGCACGAATGTGATTTTTGATAAAATAAAAGCATTTTCAAGCATTTATGAGTATAGAAACAGAATTAGTTCCAGTATCTGCCAACGGCGGTTATAGTGCCGACAGTATCCAGGTTTTAGAGGGGTTGGAAGCCGTTAGAAAAAGGCCCGCTATGTACATTGGCGACATCAGCGTAAAAGGATTGCATCACCTGGTATATGAGGTGGTAGATAACTCCATTGATGAAGCACTAGCCGGCTATTGCAACAACATTACCGTTACAATTAATACCGATAATTCCATTACCGTGGAAGATGATGGTCGTGGTATCCCCACAGGAATGCACACGAAAGAAAATCGCAGCGCACTGGAGGTGGTAATGACCGTATTACACGCCGGTGGTAAATTCGATAAAGGGTCATACAAAGTATCAGGAGGTTTGCATGGTGTGGGTGTGAGTTGTGTGAATGCGCTTAGTACAAAGTTGCATGTTACTGTTAACCGCGAAGGAAAGAAATTCGAACAGGAATATGCGACCGGTATTCCGCAATACCCGGTTAGGGAAATTGGCACCAGCGAGAAAACAGGTACAAGGGTTCATTTCTGGCCTGATGGCTCCATTTTTACGACGACAGAATATAACAAGGAGATCCTGGAAGGCCGTTTACGTGAACTGGCGTTTCTGAACCGTAAGATCAGCATTATCCTCAACGATCTTCGCGAGATCGATGACGATGGCAAAACCTATTCAAAAGTTTTTTACAGTGAAGGTGGAATTGTTGAATTTGTAGAACTGATCGATAAGAACGCCAACCGCCAGGCATTAATCCCGACAGTGATCTACTGCGATGGCCACGATGAAAAAAGCAATGTAGCTGTTGAAGTAGCCATGGTTTATAACGCAGGCTACCAGGAACACATTTTCAGCTATGTAAACAATATCAACACGATTGAAGGCGGTACGCACGTTGCCGGGTTTCGTCGCAGTATTACCCGCGTTTTCAAAAGTTATGGTGAAAAGCAGGGGATGTTTGAAAAAGCAAAGGTTGCTATCGAAGGAGATGATTTCAGGGAAGGTATCAGTGCGATCATTTCTGTGAAAGTGCCGGAACCGCAATTTGAAGGTCAGACAAAAACCAAATTGGGTAACAGTGAGGTAATGGGTATCGTGGATACGACCTTGAGCCGTGTGCTGGAAGCGTACCTCGAAGAAAATCCGAGGGATGCCAAGACGATCATTCAAAAAGTTATCCTGGCGGCCCAGGCTCGTGCTGCGGCTAAACGCGCACGTGATATGGTGCAGCGTAAAAGTGTTTTAGTAGGAGGCGGTTTGCCTGGTAAACTGGCAGATTGTTCTGATAAAGACCCGGGACGTTGCGAATTGTTTCTTGTCGAAGGAGATTCGGCCGGTGGTACTGCCAAGCAAGGCCGCGACAGGAGCTTCCAGGCGATCCTGCCATTACGTGGTAAGATCCTCAACGTAGAGAAGGCCATGGAGCATAAGATCTACGATAACGAAGAGATCCGCAATATGTTTACAGCATTAGGGGTGAAGATCGGGACGACGGAAGATGCCAAAGCTTTGGACATTTCCAAGCTGCGATACCATAAACTGATCATTATGACCGATGCCGACGTGGATGGTAGCCATATCGCCACGCTGATCTTAACCTTTATTTTCCGTTACATGAAAGAACTGGTAGAGCAAGGTTACGTTTACATTGCCCAGCCGCCTTTATACCTCGTTAAAAAAGGGAAAGAACAGGAATATGCCTGGACGGATGAGGAAAGAAAAGCATTGATCGCACGATTTGGACAAGGCAAGGATGACTCGGTTAACACACAGCGTTACAAGGGTTTAGGTGAGATGAACTCCGAGCAGTTATGGGAAACGACGCTCAACCCGGTTACCCGCACCTTGAAGCAGGTTACACTGGATAGTGCAGCTGAAGCAGACCGTGTTTTTAGTATGCTGATGGGTGATGAAGTGCCTCCAAGAAGGGAATTTATCGAGACGCATGCTAAATACGCAAAAATCGACGTGTAAAAAACTTTCCCGGGATTGCCTGATTTACGTAGTAATTTTTGGCAAAACCAATATTTTTAGTAGCTTGTAGCTGAAAGTTCAACGTTGAACCCATATTTACTAACTATAAATTCTATCAAAATGTCAAACATGTTAACAGCCTATTGCATGAAAACAAAGGAAAAGAATGTTCCGATGCAGGATGCAGTGATAACTAAAACTTCCCGCGGTGGTTATATGGCCCAGGGTAATGACGGTAAAGGAAATAAGATGACAACAATGCTCGCTGAAGCGAAAGCATTGGAAGCTATCAAAGAAGGCGTTGCCAAAAAAGGCTGGTAATTCAGCTATAAAGAATTTTATTTGAACTGAGCTGCCTGTATTAACAGGCAGCTTTTTTAATATCGGTCTTGCCAGCATTTATAACCACCGGACCAATCTAACATGAAATTTTTTTTACTGTCGCTACTTGTGGCTGTCTCCGTCTTACCCGCAAACGGCCAATACACTACCAATGGCTCTGCCACCCGTGACAATTGCCATTGTTATACGCTAACGCCGAATAGTGGAACCAACAGCGGTTCCGTGTGGAATAACAATAAGATCGACCTTTCCCAATCTTTTCACTTTACGTTTGATGTGTTCTTTGGTTGTACAGACGCCAATGGTGCAGATGGCATTGCATTCGTGCTGCAACCGATTAGTACCAGCGTAGGCGGCAGCGGCAACGGGATGGGCTTTGGGAATATCAGTCCGGCAGTGGGCGTTACGCTCGACACTTATCAAAACTCAAGTCCGGATAATGACCCTTCCTACGATCATGTCGCCATTCAGCTTAACGGAGATGTGAATCACGCGTCACCCAATACACTTACGCCGCTAACGCCCATTTCCGCCACTAATAACAACGTAGAAGACTGTGCCTGGCATGTCCTCAGGATCGACTGGGATGCCCCCACGAAAACACTAAGCGTTCAGTTTGACGGTCAAAACAGGATATCAGCCACCCGCGACCTGGTGAACACCGTTTTCTCCGGTAACAACTTCGTTTACTGGGGCTTTACGGGCGCCACCGGCGGCCTTTGGAACCTGCAGCAATTTTGTACCAGCCTTACGCCTTCTTTTCATTTGCTACCTGATCAAAAGCGTTGCGTAGGTGAACCGATCAGTTTTTACGACTCCACCATAACGTTCGGAGGCATTTTAAAAAGGTATTGGAATTTCGGCGACGGCAGCCCTATTGATTCTGTAAATACTAACCCTGTTCACGTATATACAACGGCGGGCGACTATTCTGTTTCATTGCAGGTAATTGGTATTGATAGTTGTATCGAAACGCGCAGCCAACTCATCAGAATCGGGAGCAAACCGATCGCAGGATTCTCCATTGCTGATAGTTGCGTAAATAATGTTATTCAGTTTACAGATACTTCGCATGCTGTTGGAACGATCAACAATTGGTATTGGGATCTTGATAATGCCGGGCAAACCGCGGTTATACAAAATCCTTTTTCAACTTATAGTAGCTACGGCTTAAAAAATATTAAATTACTGGTGAAATCACTGGAAGGCTGCGTGTCTGATACATTGTATAAAACGATCCGTATCAAAGCAAGGCCGGTTGCTGATTTCGGGTTTATAGATTCAGTATGCCTGGGCACGGCCAACACGTTTACCGACAATAGCTTTCTGCCTGATGGACCGGTTAGTAATTGGTTTTGGACAATCGATGGAAACGCGCAGCCACAAAATCAGGCAGCGATTTCTTATACTTTTCTAACACCGGGTGCACATACAGTTCAACTGATCTCAAGCGGAGCAGGAGGAACAAATTCAAATTGCCAGAGTAACACTAAGATTAAAAATGTTTTTATTGCTGATAAGCCGCGGGCAGCTATTAAAGCTTCATTCCCATGCGAAACGCAACAAGTGCAACTTAAAGACTCTTCCTACAGCACGGATGGCATTGCCGTGACGGGCTGGTGGTGGGACCTTGGTAACGGCCAGTTTTCATCCGTTCAACATCCGTTTGTAAATTATTCAACAGCTGGTATAAAAACTATCCGGCTCGTAGTCTATAACGCGAGAGGTTGTGCATCTGATACACTCACCTGGACGCTCAACGTAGCGGCAAAACCAACCGCAAAATTTGGCATAAGCGATGCACTTTGTAACAACAGCAACCTGCAACTGACTGATTCTTCGACAACGACGACAGGCAACATCAATACCTGGAGCTGGACGCAGAACGGAATTGTTTTTAGTACACAGCAAAACCCGTCGCAAAATTTTAATCCCGGCGTGAATACCGTCGGACTTACAGTTACGAGTAGCGCAGGATGTAAAGCAGACACGGTTTTCAAAACATTTAGTATCAAAACAAAACCCGCGATAGCTATGTCTTTTAATGATGCCTGCAAATTTGCGAACGTGAATTTTTCAGCAACAGAAACTTCATCGATCGGCATAAACTCCTGGCACTGGAATTTTGGAGATGGCAACAACGCAACGGGTTCGCCGGCCATGCATGCTTATCTGCAGAATAATAACTATACCGTGAAGTTGTATGCGATCTCAAACGAAGGATGCTATTCAGATACCTTGTCGCGAACGATCCATATTTATGGCACCAATGCCTTCGCCGGCAACGATACTTTTGCGGCAATCATGCAACCCCTTCAATTAAATGCAACGGGCGGCACGAGTTACGAGTGGAGCCCGGCAGCAGGTTTAAATGCAACGAATATTGCCAATCCAATCGCAACCATCCCATCAGACAGAAGCTATTATTTAAAAGCCTTTACACCTGAAGGTTGCGAAAGTTTTGATACGATCAACATTAAGATTTACAAAGGCCCCGAAATCTATTTGCCTAATGCATTCACGCCAAATGGCGACGGACTTAATGATGTCTTGCGGGGACTGCCGGTCGGACTAAAAGAATTTCGCTACCTGAAAATATTTAACCGGTGGGGACAAGAATTGTTCTCCAGCGCTGATTACCGCCGTGGCTGGGATGGTAAATGGAAAGGCGTGCCACAGGAACAGGGCGTGTATGTTGTTATCGCAAGGGGATTAGATATGAACGGGAAAATGCTGGATAAAAAAGCAACGGTGATGCTTATCCGGTAACGCACTTGTTAGTTTCCAATGAATGCTTTCACTGATGCCTGCATCTTCTTCAGGAAGTTGTGGAGGCTGGTCATCGTAGGTACGTCATCAACAACCAAAATTCCGTTTTTACCAACCTGCTTAAGTTTTCCTTTATTCGTGCCGGTTTGCAAAAAGCTGAGAATGGCATTGAATGTTCCGCTTTGGAAATAAGGCGAATCAGGATTGCTCACAAAAAAGCATTTCAATGTTTCAGCCTTGAGGAACATTTTTTCAAACCCGAGCTCAACGGCAATTTTCCGGCAACGCACTGTTGTGAACAGGTCTTCTACTTCAGGCGGCACAGGCCCAAACCTGTCATTCAATTCCATATGAAAAGCCTGCAGGTCTTCTTCTGTTTCACAATTATCCAAACGGGAATACAGGCTAAGCCTTTCCGTTATGCTTTCTACGTAACGATCGGGAATGAGGATCTCCAGGTCGGTATCAATGCTGCAATCTTTTACGTAATCGTCCTGTTGCTGAATCTCTTCTTTGAACAAGTCTTTGAACTCATTCCTTTTTAATTCTTTGATCGCTTCATCGAGGATCTTCTGGTACATCTCAAAACCGATCTCGGCAATAAAACCACTTTGCTCACCGCCCAGCATATTTCCGGCGCCACGAATATCAAGGTCACGCATTGCAATCTGGAAACCACTGCCGAGATCACTGTATTGTTCCAGTGTACTCAATCGTTTGCGGCTATCGGGCGGCAATGTACTCATCGGCGGCGCCAGTAAGTAACAGAAAGCTTTTTTATTACTTCTTCCCACACGGCCACGCAACTGGTGCAAATCACTCAACCCAAACTGGTGTGCATTGTTGATGATGATCGTATTTACATTGGGGATGTCCACGCCGCTTTCTACAATGTTCGTACACACGAGCACATCATATTTTTTATCCATGAAATCGAGGATCGTATCTTCCAGCTGATCGCCTTCCATCTGTCCATGCGCGTAAGCAATGCTCACATCCGGGCAAAGACCCTGGATCAATCCTTTCATTTCAGCCAATCCTTTCACCCGATTGTGAATGAAGAAAACCTGGCCGCCACGTTCCGTTTCATAATAGATCATATCGCGGATGGCATCTTCGTTAAATACCATCACTTCAGTTTGAATCGGCTGACGGTTTGGCGGCGGTGTATTGATGATGCTCAGGTCTCTTGCACCCATCAGGCTAAATTGCAACGTGCGCGGTATTGGCGTTGCTGTTAACGTTAATGAGTCCACCGTCGTACGCAACGTTTTTAATTTCTCTTTTGCGGATACACCAAATTTTTGTTCCTCATCAATGATCATCACGCCCAGGTCTTTAAACTTAACAGCGTTGCCTAAAAGTGCATGTGTTCCTACGATGATGTCGATCTTTCCCTCTTCGAGTTTTTTTAGTGTATTTTTTTTTTCCTTTGCAGATTTAAAGCGGTTGATGAAATCCACTTTCACCGGAAAATCTTTCAGCCGTTCAGAAAATGTTTTATAATGCTGGTAGGCGAGGATGGTTGTAGGAACAAGCACTGCCGCTTGCTTGCCATCACAACATGCCTTAAATGCAGCGCGTATCGCAATTTCCGTTTTACCAAAACCCACATCACCACAAACCAAACGATCCATTGGAGCAGGCTTTTCCATATCACGTTTAACATCTTCACTTGCCTTTGCCTGGTCAGGCGTGTCTTCATAGATGAAGCTTGCTTCCAGTTCGGTCTGCATATAATTATCCGGGCTGTGCGCAAAACCAAGCAGGCTTTTTCGTTGGGCGTATAATTTTATCAGGTCAGTCGCGATATCCTTAACCTGCTTTTTTGTTTTTTCTTTCAGCTTGGCCCATACGTCGCTACCCAATTTATTCATCTTTGGGATGCTGCCTTCCTTGCCGCTGTATTTGCTGATCTTATGCAGCGAAGAAATGTTTACGTAGAGCAGATCGCCGTCTTTGTATTGTATCCTGACGGCTTCCTGTAGCCGCCCGTTGGCCTCAATTTTTTGAAGGCCGCTATACACGCCAACGCCATGATCGATATGCGAAACATAATCGCCTGGCTGCAGTTCCCGCAGCGTCTTCAATGTTAGCGCCTTGTTCTTGTTGAACGCCTGCTTCACCTTGTATTTGTGGTAGCGCTGAAAAACCTGGTGATCGGTGTAACAAACGAGTTTCAAATCATCATCAATAAAGCCTTCATGAATAGATACCGGGATTGGAGTAACCTGGATCTCCGCTTTCAGATCCGTAAAGATCGTATGCAACCTTTCGAGTTGTTTTGGATTCTCAGCGAAAATGAAAATATTGTATTTCCTGCTTTCATAATCCTGCAGGTTTTTGATCAGCAAATCAAATTGCCGGTTAAATGCAGGCTGCTCGATGGTATGGAAATTGATCCCGGTGAGTTTAACCGGATCAGAAAAATAAGGTTTCGTGCCTAACTCGATAATATGCCGTTCGCGTAACTCTTTTTCAAACACTGCGGCACTGATGAAATCATTTTCCGTGACGTCGCCTTTGATGTTGATGTTGCTGGTTTCGTCGGTATCAGCAGGTTTTGCGCCCGTGAGCACCTGGCTTAAAAATATCTCCAGGTCTTCTTCCTGCTGTTCTATTTTTTCTTTAATAAACTGCCAGTCTTCCAGCCAAACCACGGTGTTCTCCGGCAGGAATTCCATCAAGGAAACTTTTTCACCAGTTTCGAATTGGGTCTCCACATTTGGAATGATGGATACCTGCAATAATTTCCTTTCACTCAGCTGCGATTCAGGATCGAAAATCCGGATGCTGTCTACTTCATTTCCAAATAACTCAATGCGGTAAGGCTTTTCGTTACCGAAGGAATAAATATCGAGGATACCTCCCCGAACAGCAAATTGGCCGGGTTCGTAAACAAAATCTGTTCTCACAAAACCATGTTGTACAAAACGTTCAAGCATGGCATTTACGTCGAGAGTTTCAGCCTGCTTGATACGAATGATATTTTCAGAAAGCGTTTTCGACAATACAACTTTCTCAAACAATGCCTCCGGATGCGTAACGATGATCTTTTTATTTCCACCACCCACGAGCTTCGTGAGGGCCTCGGTGCGTAGCATCACATGGCTGCTGTTGAGCAGGGCATAATTCTTCTTATTCTTGAAGGAAGACGGAAAATAGAACAGGTCCAGCGCATCAGTAATATTCTCCAGCGTGTTTTGAAAATAAGCGGCTTCTTCTGCATCACGTAATACAACCAGATGATTGATTTGCGCGGTAGAAGGCTGCAGGTAAACGGCAGCCAGTAAAAATTGTGATGCGCTGCCACGAAGGCCGCTGAGGTGGATTTGCTGGGGTTTAGACAAACTGATTTTGTCCGCAATTTGAAAACTGCGGGGATCATTTTTATAAAAATTCAGCAACACTTCCAGGTTCATTCCGTTGCAAAGATACGGGGCCGAAAGACAAAGCGAATTGGAAAAAATGGCGTTATTCAGTTAATGGAAAGCCGGTGCTTAATCGTGAAATTTTATGTACATTGGTTGAAATTAACTTTATGGCATTAGAACCATGGCGGATAGGTAAGGTGATCAGGATTGAGCAACAAACACAATCCACGCGGCGTTTTTTTATCCAGGTACCGGAATTGGAGAGGTTTGATTTTAAGCCCGGGCAGTTTGTGACACTGGATCTGCCGATACACGAAAAGCCTAACAAACGCTGGCGCAGTTACTCGATTGCGAGCTGGCCGGATGGCACCAATGTTTTTGAGTTGTGTATCGTGTTGCTGGACGGTGGAGCCGGAACTGAATATTTATTTAACCATATCAGCGAAGGATCCGAAATTACGCTACGTGGCCCTGTTGGCGTATTTACCATGCCGGACCCGATTGAGAAAGATCTTTTTCTGGTTTGCACGGGCACCGGAATCGCGCCATTCCGCAGTATGGCGCATCACATCCATAACCATCAATTACCGCACCAGCAGATCTATCTTTTGTTTGGCTGCCGAACGAAAAATGATTTGCTGTATTACGATGAATTAAAATCCTTAAGTGACACCGTGCCCAACTTTCATTACCTGCCAACATTAAGCCGTGAAAATTGGGAAGGTCCAATGGGATATGTGCATACGGTATATGAAAATATCTGCAAGGCAAATCTTACTACAGGTGAAAATGGCGAACCGATGCCAAAGCCCGCTCAATTCTTTTTGTGTGGCTGGAAGAATATGATAGACGAAGCAAAATTGCGTATCCAGGCAATGGGTTATGATCGGAAATCAATTCACCAGGAATTATACGGATAGATTAATTGTTATATAAAGAAAAAAAGGGTTGATCACCATTTCGCGGCTCAACCCTTTTATTTTTTACGAACTTAATTTTTCCATCACCAGTTTCTTAACATCAGCTAACGGAATTCGTTCCTGCCGCATATCATCTCGGTAGCGAATGGTGACGGTATTGTCTTCTTTTGTCTGGTGATCGATTGTAACGCAAAACGGTGTTCCGATGGCATCCATCCTGCGGTAGCGTTTCCCGATCGCATCTTTCTCCTCATAAAAACACATAAAGTTTGATTTGCAGTCATTCATGAGTTCTTTCGCAATTTCCGGCAGACCGTCTTTTTTCAGTAAGGGTAAAATTGCCAGTTTTGTCGGGGCGATTTTTGCCGGGATCTTCAATACGATCCTTCCGTCTTCGGTGCCGTCCTCTTTTGTCCACTTCTCATCGGTATAAGCCAGGCTCATAACGGTAAGGAACAGGCGGTCGAGACCAACAGAAGTTTCTACAACATATGGCGTGTAATTGCCGTAAGGTTTCCCTTCTTCGTTGAGATCATTATCGAAGTACTGAATTTTTTTCTTACTGAATTTTGCATGTTGTGTAAGATCAAAATCGGTGCGGCTGTGAATGCCTTCCAGTTCTTTCCAGCCAAACGGGAATTCAAACTCTATATCCAGCGCAGCATCTGCGTAATGGGCTAATTTCACATGATCATGAAAACGTAACTTATCGGCTGGAATACCGATGCTTTGATGCCATTTCTTTCTTTCATCTTTCCAGTAATTATACCATTCCATTTGTGAACCCGGACGAACGAAGAACTGCATCTCCATTTGTTCAAATTCACGCATGCGAAAGATAAACTGGCGGGCGACGATTTCGTTACGAAATGCTTTTCCTGTTTGGGCGATACCGAACGGAATTTTCATTCTGCCGGTCTTCTGTACATTTAAGAAATTCACGAAAATCCCCTGCGCTGTTTCGGGCCTGAGATAGATGGTATCTGCTTCTTCTGCAACACTGCCGATCTGCGTACTGAACATCAGGTTGAACTGGCGGACGTCTGTCCAGTTACATGTTTTACTAACGCCGCATTTTATTTTATGTTCTTCAATTAATGCTTTTAATCCTGGCAGATCATCTGCAGCGATCAGTTTATCCATTGCTGCTAACACCGCATCACCCGCTTCTTTGTCCAGCGTTTCAGCATACCCTTCAATCAAATGATCAACGCGGTAACGCTTGTTGCTGTCTTTATTATCGATCATCGGATCGCTGAAATTATCAACGTGGCCACTCGCTTTCCAAACTGTGGGATGCATAAAAATTGCCGCATCGATGCCCACGATATTTTCGTGCATTTGCGTCATGCTCTTCCACCATTCGTCGCGCAGGTTCTTTTTGAGTTGGGCGCCCAGCTGGCCGTAATCATATACCGCACTTAGGCCGTCATATAATTCGCTGCTCTGAAAAATATACCCATACTCTTTACAATGAGAGATCAACTCCTGGAAAATGTTCGTTTCTGTTGCCATGGCGGCAAAGATAATAGATTCAGCTTTCTCCCTTTTGCCTGGTTGAAAATTGGCTTTAAGGCCTGCAGCAAGGATCTAGCGTTTTTCCAATACCAGTACCACCTTATTGAAGTCTGCACTTGCATTTACCACCTTTCTGAACGACTCAAATTCCGAAACAGGATAGTGAATCTCTTTATAATATTCGTGAAGATTAATTGTAAGTTTCGAGCCGTCAAGGGAATAACCAGAAACAAAACCCATTGTTTTCCCGGCATCAGTAACATCCTTAGTGATATCTTTCAAATTTTTTACCGTATAGCCTTCCGGTATTTCCAGGATGATCTCACGATCAAGCGCGTGCGGATATTGAATAAGGATCGGCAGTTGTCGTTTTTTTTCCTGGTACATCTGTTCCTGCGTGCCGATCACTTCACCGATTTTTACGAGAATCTTTGATCCCGCTTTCTCTATTAATTCAGCGGTACTTACATCGCCAAGAATATTTAGGGCAAGATCCTTCGCACCGTCCGTCATCAATGTATTTTCTACCCTGATGTTTTTAATAATATCACTGTTGCCAACAGTTTTTATGATCTCCCTGGTAAACTCATCCTGCTTATCCTGGGGGAGAAAGTTGTATGCTGGCCGGTATGCTGCGGCACTGTAGCCAGACAGCATTTGTTTGCTTTTTAGGAGCAAAGAATCCATCTCTTTATTGAAACTGATATTGACATAAAGATTGGTGGCATTTTTCTCGTAAGGCAGAAGCGGAATCGTGTCGAACGAAGCGATGGCTGTCTTAAAATCGCCAATTGTCGTGCCCTTCAAAAACAGTCCGCGTGTGCCCGCATAGTATGGTTCTACGAAAGGGTAGCGTTGGCTAACGGAAGCGGGATCGAGGAAATTTCCATTTGCAGGGAAATAAATAAGCAGGTCATCGATCAGCCTGTAGTTTTCAAATTCTTCATCGATCGGGAAATCATCCCGTTTGCTTGGATACACCAATTGATAATTTATGCCTGCCTTTTGAAATAATCCAAGCAACAACCGGATAGCACCAAATTTACCGGCAACCTTGGTCTTAACGATGCTGGCAATATTGTCTGCATCGTCGCTATTGGCATTGTCATCAATATTAATCGTGGTTTTAAAATAGTCTTCAATGGCAATGATCTTTGCCTCCTCATTACCACTTTCATTCAACTTTAAAAGCTTGTAAAAGGCGTTGATCGCTTTGTTGTCTGACTCACTGGTATTGTGATAATTATTGTACACGTTTTTAGCCAGTTCATTCCATGTGTACAATCTTACGTTTTTGTTTTTATCGAGATTGTAGGAAAGTTTAAACTGTACATTTTTTGAATACGGCGTATTTGAAGCGTATTTATCATCATTTAGCGCATCAATGTTTTTATCTGATACGGTGATGATGCGTTTCTTGTCTGCTATCTTTTCCTCCGGATTAGAAAATCCGTTATATCCTTTTACCGCGAAGACCAGATACTCGGGGGATATCAGTGTGAAACTTGCGTTTTCAACAGCAGTAGATGATGTTTGAAACACTTCTATTCCAAAGGTGCTGATCTCTCTTTTGTAACGCACAAAGTATTCTATCTCGCTGCCTTTTTCGATGCCTTCGATCGCGAATTTTTTATACTTCTTACCATTTTCTTCCTCGTCGAAAAACTTATTTTCAGGCAGGTTTACTACTTTCCCATTAGGTTGTATAGCACGGGCTTTGAGTTCTTCAACCGCGGCATTCGCCGGAATATATACATAAACTTTGTTATACATTTCTACGGCCTTTTCATCATTGAGCTTAATGAGTCGCTTCATTGAATTGTACTGCCATAGCACATTTTTATCGTCAAGCCTGTATTCGTACACACGATCATCGTTTAATACAACCGCGCTTTCTTTTGAATATAGGGAACTGACTTTGTGCGAAACGGGCGACTCCTGCCAGCTAATGGTTTGCTGAGCATGAGTGGTTGCATAACAGATCAGGAGCAGGCTCAGAAAGCCGGTTAGCTTTTTCATTGTGGTGTTTTATTGTGATTATTTTTTTTCCAGCACAACAGACTCTTTATAAAAAGCCTGAACGTCTTTCATCGGTTTATTCCATTCTTTAAAATCCTGCGTACCTAGCAGCAGTTTTTTGTTTTGAATTTCCTGCGCTGCAATTACTTTACCGTCGATAACCTTGTAGTAAAACTGTATTTTAATAAGGTCATTTTCGAAGGAGAAATTTTTAGGTACTGAAGCGACCTGGTATCCTTCTGGTATAGCAAGAATATGGTATTGATTAATGCAGGAATTAAATTCTGTTTCTAACGGTACCTGCCGTTTTTCCAAATCTATCTGCTGGTTCTCCAGAAGTTTTTCAAGGTTTAAATTAATGTAATATTCATCTCCGACTTTTTTACTATACCCGGGAATTTCGAAATGAGCATTGATCCGCGCTTCATTTTGATCAGGAGCAGACCGAACGATATCGAAGTTGCCTAAAATGAATTTATTACTACCTTTTGACATCCTTTTGTTTACATAGTCTTTGGTCTCTTTTTCATCCCGGTACATCAATGATGAATACACTTCTTTCCCAAAGTAGCCTGCATAATTTACCACTTCATAACCACTAACACCTTGCTCGGAAATATTGATATAAGTACTGTCCGTGATCACACTTTTTTGAGGATTGGCTACCGGGATCGTTAACAGCTGATATTTTGTATCATCGATTCCCACCATCGCTTCTTTACCCTGAATAAATGCTGGCGGCATATCAAATTTTGCATTCGCATCCGTTCCATCAAAAAACATCCATTCTCCATTTATGCGTGCAGTAGAAATCATGTGGTTGTCTACCATCGGTACGGGTGTTTCTGCATAACTATATGGAAGATCTCTTGTGCCGATCCATGTATAATAAGCCTTGATGCCAGCCATACGCATCATCTGCGTAATGATGCTGCTCATGTCTTTACAATCACCATAACGTTTGGCACAAACATCTCCTGCCTGCCGCGGCCTGAAGCCTTCTTCTCCCGCCTCAAATGCAACGTAGCGGATATGATGTTGCACCCATTGATAAATTTTTAGCGCCTTTATTTTTTCATCGGTTTCATTTTTTGTGAGCGAATCCACAATGCTTTTTAAGATAGGGTCCGGTACTTTGTTGAGGTCTTTCAAAAAAGAAATATTCCAGGTATATAAATCCTGGACGGAATTTAAAAAAGGCTGTGTACCCTGGTCGGTTTCGTAGGAGGTGATGTAAACAATCACATGTGGTTCAAAGTATCGTTCATTCGGCGCATTACCATAATCGGTGACGGATTTCCTGTTTTTTAATGTCCAGGTGTAAACAGATTCTTTTTTCTTTTTATCCTGCGTAAATTGAAACAATCCCTTTGGGTCATTTTTTACGACATAAGCAATCTTGATATTGTTCGGCACCGTCACTGAAAAGGATGAGTTAAGTACGGGCATGTTGGTTGGCGGAAAAAAAGCCGACAGCAAGTGCGCATCTTTTAAAAACTGGCTGTACGATACATGTGCAATGGCATTTTGAGTAAGCCCGTTGAAATTAAAAGTTGTTTCTTTTGTATCGTCGTAAAACACATTGTTACCAGAGCTACCGGATGTTTTTTTATCTGAAGATTTTATTTGTTTGAATTTATTTCCTGCGGGAACCAGCGTGTATGCTTCAAGTTCTGTGAGCTCGTTATAACCGCTATGGTAAACTGCATAACGACTCAGCATATTTGAATTTTTATCTGTCAGCATCAGGATATCAATTTCCTGGTTGCGCTCGGCTACGGGTACGCCATCTTTAATACTCAGTTTCAACTGCTGTGTATAATTCTGATAAACCATATCCATTCCCGGGAATGCCGCGATAGCTTCTCCCGGACTCTGAGCATGCATTGCGAAAGGAATAAGGAGAAAAGGAATGAGCCACTTTATTTTTTTTCTCATGGTGTGCGTTAGCTATTTTATTGATTGTAAGATGCCATAATAATGAGTCTCCGTTTTTTTCAACTTTCCTTGCTCGTCAAAGTATTTTGAAATGCCGTGCTTTGAGCCTTCGTAATAATTTTCTTCCCTCTCCATTTTCCCATTGCTGTAATAATATCGGCAGAGCCCGTGCAGCTCTCCGAGTAAATAATTTTCATCTTCTTTTACAACAGCATTGGCATAATATGTTTTGCAATTGCCTTCGTTGAAGCCATTTAAACGAATTCCGTCGAAATAGATATTTCCATTCGGATAGAAAATTTTACGAATGCCTTCGCCATTACTTTCATTAAATGCAGCCTGGTAACTTATTTTGCCATTGGGATATTTTGCTTCTACCATCCCTGAACCCGACTTCACCAGGATCGGCTCTGAGACGGAACCCGGTTTTACTTCATACTGGTAGCTTTTTAATTCGTTGGCTTTGTAATTTAACCGAACCGCGAGCTGGTTAGCGGCAGCAAAAAAATCATACGGCCCATCCAACTCACCATCTTTATATGATAATGTTTTTTCGAGGGTTCCGTCATTTTTATACACTTTGGAAATGCCCTCTTCAAGCCCGTTCACGAAATTTCTTTCTTCACTGATTTTGCCGTCAGGGAAATAATTTTTCCAGATGCCTTCTCTTTCATTATGGTGATATTTCCCTTCTGCCTGCAGTTTTCCACCATGGTAATAAAATTTATAGGTACTGTCTTTGTCTCCTAATTTATAAAAGGCTTCAGAACTGACGCTGCCATCAAAGTAATAATATACAAGCGGACCGGAAAGCAGGTAATTGTTATAACTGCCTTTTGCGGCAACCTTTCCATTCTGAAATTTATAGCCGAACGGACCATGGCCATTTTCATACTGGTTAAGAGTGAGGATACGGCCACTCGTGTCGAAATCGGATATACTGTTGATCCAGCCCGTGCTGTATTTGCTTTCCGTAGTTTTTTTCCCGGAAGGGTCAAACGTGATGGAATAGCCATCCAGGTCATTATTCAAATAATATTCATTTGTTGTCAGCTTACCGCTCTTGTTATAATAAAGAAAGTTTTGTTGACGCTGGCCATCGACGATCCATCCTTCAGAGTTCAAACTTCCGTTGGCATTATAGTCTTTGAAATATCCATTTTCTGTACCTGCTGTGAAGGACGTAGTTTTCCTTACTTTACCATTTGCATAGTAAGAAGTTTGCATGCCATCCTGTTCGCCACTTTTCCATTCAGATTCTTCGCTCACCTTACCATTGTTATAATACCAGGTAAACTTTCCGTTGCGGTTGCCCTCCTTATCAAAAAACCCTTCGCTCTGTTTGATTCCGTCGGCACTGTAAAAAATAATATTTGCCGCGCCTTTTCTTGTCGTGGTTGTGGAGATCACATTCCCCGACTTATCAAGAAAGCGTATTTCACGCAGCCTGCCTTTTTCATATACTGTTTCACTGAAAACTTTTCCGTCATCATCGAAACTGGATAACTTGCCATCGATTTTTTTCTTGTAATAATTTCCTACGCGACTTAATTTCCCGTTCTTATGGTATTCTGTAAATTCTCCTGTGATTTCATTATCGAGGTAAGTAGTCTTTTCGGCGATGCTGCCATCTTCATAATAGGTTGTCCATAAACCCTGGCGTAACCCTTTCGCGAAGTCTCCTTCCATATTTAATTTGCCAGATTCAAAATAACTTTTGTAACGGCCTTCTTCAAGGTCATTTTTATAGACCATTTCATTTTTTATTTTTCCATCCTCGTAATAATTTCGCGTTGGTCCTTCCAGTTTATCGGCGGAATAACTTACCGTCGCTTTCAATAAACCTTTAAGTGTGTAGAGTTTTTGCTCACCATCCTTTAGGTCATCCTTCAGCATGGTGCGCTTGCTCGGCAGCTCGTTGTAATAATTTACGAGTTGCATACCGTTTAATTTTCCGTTGACAAATGTTTCTGTAAACCACTTATTGCCGTTATTGTACCAACCTTCCGACAACCCTTCGGCCTGGTCATCTTTATAAATAGTTCGTTCCTTTAGTTTTCCGTTTTCATGAAAGTATTCCCAGGTTCCTTCTTTGTTACCTTTATTATTGAAACTTCCGGCAGCCTTCCTTATCCCGGTTGAATAAAAATATTCCCATCTTCCCAATGGCACCTGTTCTTTATCAGCAGATTGGTCGCCTTTACCTACAAGGTATCCGTTATCGTAGAAATATGTGTAGGTGGACTTTTCGCGTGCGTTAAGATCCAGCACTTTTGTTGTTTTTAGGCGTTCGAAATAAGCGGAAGCTGCTTTCACAAAAGCAGAATGTTTCTTCTGGTTGTCTTTATTCCAATTTTGAATGACTTTGGAATCAACCCCCGAAAACATGGAAAAAATCATTGGTTCAAATTGCTCCTCACGCATATTCGCAGTAAAAAAGGGAACATAGAATTGCATCGCAAACCCGGGATCGTTTTTTATGTATTCCAGTTTTTCATTTGTCACCTGGATCTGCCGCACAATATCATCCTCGAGGGCTACCCTGAGTTTGTATTGTTTATCCAGCGCGATCTTGGAAAGCAGGATATCTTGCTGTAGTGAGAAGTTATCTGTCTTACTGGCTTTTTTATTTTTTAAATTTTCTAATACCTTGTCTGTTACCAGCGCGATATCACTTAATGATTGAATAACGGTACGAAAATATCTTCCATCAGGTGCTACAAGCAAATAGGTTTGATATGCGAGCATAGCGGCCGGAAGATTTCCCTGTAATTCATAAATTTTGCCTACATAATAATGTGAGGAAGGGTGAAATGGATTCAGCAGCAATGCCTTCTCAAGATTGGTTTTTGCATCAGCATAACTTTTCTGCTGGTAGAGTACGACTGCTTTATTGAAATATAGTAAAGACGAATGAACATCTCTGGCTATCGCACTATCGTAAAATTTTATGGCTTCATCGGGCCTCTTCAAATCATCAACAGCATTTGCTGCCAACATAGAATAATCGGAAAATCGTTGGGGGAATAATTGCAGACCAAGTTTCGCATATTCCAGTGATTTTTCCATCTGCGAATCTGCGTAATGGGAATAGCTTATTTCGTGCAAAACGCGGGCATAGTTGGTGTCGCTTCTGCTAATCTTTTGGTATTCGCGGATGGCGGCCTTGTACTCTTTTGAATCATGCATGTTCGTGCCTGTTTTGATCACATCTCCACTATTAATGAGTGGATTATTTTCCTGGGCATTTACAGAAACAACATTGGATAGTAGCATGCATAGTGCTAAAAAAACAGGGGTAGCTTTACCTGTGCTCATAAACGTACGGTTAGTTGGTTCAATGAAAATATTGGATAATACTGATAAAATCACGCATGCGCCAAACTTTTATTAACATGAAAAAAGTTAATAATGTGTATGCCAAGCAGGGTTAACAGATGCTCCATAAAAAAAACGCCACTCTTTCAAGTGGCGTATCATCTATGCTTCGGTTAAGTAAGTATTTTAGCTACAACCCAGGCTGTTGCCACAGTTCAGGCATTTATAACAGGTGCCGCTTCTTACGGTAATGTGCCCGCAGGTGTTACAAGCCGGGGCATCACCCTGCATGCTTTTCGCTGCCGCATTAACGCCTTGCATGCTGTTATTGGTGTCCATACTTCTCGCAGGAGAAGTTGCACGGTGCGCAGGAATGCCGGAAACGGTACCGAGTACACGCACTTCACTGAGTTCATGTTTGCGATCTCCGATCGTTGGTGTATTTACATCCCAATCTTCATTGCCAAGGTTTTGAACCTCCGGTTTGTCCAGCACATGAACAAGGTCGGTTCGGCCAAGGTATTCGTAAGCCAGCGCACGGAACATGAAATCGATAATAGAAGTGGTGGTTTTAATATTCGGGTGATCTACCATTCCTGCCGGTTCGAAACGTGTAAACACAAATTTCTCCACATATTCTTCCAGCGGTACACCATATTGAAGGCCGATAGAAATTGCGATAGCAAAACAGTTGAGCATACTGCGCATCGTTGCACCTTCTTTCGCCATATCGATAAAGATCTCTCCTAAAGTTCCGTCATTGTACTCACCGGTACGCAGGAATAAAGCTTGCCCGTTGATCTTTGCTTTTTGTGTGAATCCTCGACGTTTAGCAGGAAGTGCGCGGCGTTCAACGATCATCGCGAGTTGTCTTTTTAAAGAAGTGTCTGCGCTGTTTTGTACGCGTTTATTCATTTCCTCCAGCAATTCATCAATCGTGAGCTTAGCCATATCCACCAGGCCGCTTTCATTCAACAAGGACGATTGCTCCGATTCTGTTTCCACAGTTTTCTTTTTCTTGTCAGATTTATTGCTCAGCGGTTGGCTCAGTTTACTGCCATCACGGTAAAGCGCACATGCTTTCAACCCAAGCTCCCAGCTGAGGCGATAAGAATCTGCAATTTCTTCCATACTGGCTTCATTCGGAAGGTTGATGGTTTTGCTGATCGCACCGCTTAAGAACGGTTGCGCCGCGGCCATCATACGAATATGCCCATGCGCATGAATATATCGTTCACCGATCTGTCCGCATTTGTTCGCACAATCAAAAACAGGCAAATGTTCATCTTTCAGATAAGGGGCGCCTTCAACAGTCATCGTTCCACACACGTAAATATTTGCGGCTTCAATTTCATCATCAGTAAAACCAAGCGCTTCCAGTAAACTCCAGCCGAAATCATTGTATTGTTCCGGTTTAAAGCCCAATCTTTCCAGGCAGGGCTCCCCGAGTGTATATACATTAAATACAAAGCCAATTTCAAAAGCACTGCCCATCGCGGCATTTAATTTATCAATTTCCAATGGAAGAAAACCTTTTGCCTGGAGCGTGTTTTCATTAATGTATGGGGCACCTTTAAGCGTTGCGTGACCTTTTGCATAATTCACGATCTCTTCCAGCTCCTGCTCGCTGTATTTTAAATTCCTCAGCGCCTGCGGAACACTTTGGTTGATGATCTTGAAATAGCCACCGCCACTTAATTTCTTAAATTTCACCAAAGCGAAATCAGGCTCAACGCCGGTGGTATCACAATCCATTACCAGGCCGATCGTTCCTGTTGGAGCTATCACTGTCGTTTGGGC
Source organism: Ferruginibacter sp. (assembly GCA_028288705.1). Taxonomy (GTDB): domain Bacteria; phylum Bacteroidota; class Bacteroidia; order Chitinophagales; family Chitinophagaceae; genus Ferruginibacter. Next base: position 206,279 of record JAQBNH010000006.1, on the reverse strand, counting down.
ATTGCGATAACCAAATTTTTCACCCAGCTGCACGGCATTATCCCAGGCACGTGTAGCCGCTTTTAATAAATAATCCGGACAATATTTTGCGTTGATCCCTTTAGGTTTTATCTCGATGCCTTCGTAAGCATCCATTGCATCATATGCTGCTGCACGATGATTACGCATTACGCGCAGCATATGTTCTTTATTCAATTCATATTTTGAGAACGCTCCGAGAATGCCCGCCATTTCTGCCGATGTGGAATACGCAACACCCGTCATGATCGCCGTGATAGCACCAGCAATGCCGCGTGCTTCTTCACTGTCGTAAGCAATGCCACTCACCATCAGCATCGACCCAAGGTTGGCATAACCCAGCCCGAGCGTGCGGTAATCATAACTTAATTGCGCCACTTCTTTTGATGGAAACTGCGCCATTAACACAGAAATCTCCAATACGACTGTCCATAAACGGCTGGTATGTTCAAAGCCGGCCACATCAAAACTATTGTCTGCTTCATTGAAGAATTTCCGCAGATTTACACTCGCGAGGTTGCAAGCTGTATTATCTAAAAACATGTATTCGCTGCAAGGATTGCTTGCGCGGATCGGGCCACCTTCAGGACAAGTATGCCATTCGTTGATGGTTGTGTCGTATTGTGTTCCGGGATCAGCGCAACGCCATGCTGCGTAATTGATCTGTTCCCAAAGATCCCGGGCTTTTATGGTACGCATGGTACGCCCATCGCTCCGGCCTTTTAATTCCCAGTCGCCGTTTGCATCCAGTGTTTTGAAAAAGCTATTCGGGATGCGTACAGAATTATTACTGTTCTGCCCACTCACCGTGCGATATGCTTCTCCTTCATAATCGCTCGGGTAGCCTGCAGCGATCAACGCAGCCACTTTCTTCTCTTCTTCAACTTTCCAGTTAACAAAATTCACGATCTCGGGATGATCCAGGTCAAGGCAAACCATTTTTGCCGCACGCCTTGTGGTACCGCCGCTTTTAATAGCTCCTGCTGCACGATCACCAATTTTTAAGAAACTCATTAACCCACTCGAGGTACCGCCACCACTCAGTTTTTCGCCTTCGCCACGTATACTGCTGTAGTTTGTCCCAACTCCGCTGCCATATTTGAATATTCTGGCTTCGCGAACCCAAAGGTCCATGATACCACCATCATTCACCAGGTCGTCATCAACACTTAAAATAAAACAGGCATGAGGTTGCGGGCGCTCATAAGCTGATGTTGATTTTTTCAACATACCATCTTTTGCATCTACATAATAATGGCCCTGCGGTTTGCCGGTAATGCCATACACTTCATGTAAGCCGGTATTAAACCATTGCGGACTATTTGGTACGCAGGCCTGGTTTAAAATGGAGTATACCAGTTCTTCGTAAAATATCTGTGCATCTTTTTCTGTTGCAAAATAATCATAGCGTTCGCCCCATACTCTCCAGCAATGCGCCATGCGATGTGCTACCTGGCGTGCACTTGTTTCGCGGCCCGTGCTGCCATCTTCCTGAGGAACGCCGGCTTTACGGAAATACTTTTGTGCGAGGATATCTGTTGCGATCTGGCTCCACTGATGCGGAACTTCCACGTTATCCATCTGGAAGACCACTTCACCCGTCGGGTTTTTAATGATCGAGGTACGGTAATCATATTCAAACATGTCGAAAGGGCTAACACCTTCCCTCGTAAACTGGCGGCTGAACTGGAGCGCGGTTACAGGCTTCTTTTTTGTTGGCATAACAGATAAATTGTTTTGGATTATGGCGATTGTGGTTCCCCGAATCGGAGGGAGACGAAAATATTTGTTGTCTATCAACTTTCATATTTATAAATATCAACAGCTGTGGACAATTCATGTGCATATTTTATTTAATCAATTGCCTGCTGCATTCCAACGGTTTTACACCAGTTGTGGAAAGAATAAATTTTTTTGAGAAGAGAATAAAACGTAAAAATGATAGGTAAATGTCCGGGCGGCACGGGTATAATCACCATCGATTCGTCGCACTCATCCAGGGCATACCTTTAGGCAAAATTTTGTTATGCGTGTTGTTATCCAGAGGGTCCGTTCCGCCTCCGTTACTATTTCCGGCAAAATCAAATCTGCGATTGGCCCAGGTTTGCTGGTATTCGTTGGCATTGAAGATGCCGATGACGCATCCGATATTTCCTGGCTCAGCAACAAGATCGTTCACCTGCGGATATTCGACGATAGAGAAAAGGTGCCGAATATCCCGGTGAAAGAAAACAATGGCGATATTTTACTCGTCAGCCAGTTTACCCTTCATGCCGCCACAAAAAAGGGAAACCGCCCCGGTTACATTCGTGCGAGTAAACCCGCTACAGCGATCCCGCTTTACGAAAAATTAATCAGCCAGCTGGAAACAGACCTCGGAAAAAAGATCTTCACCGGGGAATTTGGCGCCGACATGCAGGTGGCCTTGTTAAACGACGGACCAGTCACGATCCTGATCGACAGTAAAGCACGAGAATAATACGTGTATTAAATAAAAGAATATAAATCAAGAGCTATGACGATCGAACAAGCGCAGGCCGACGTAGACCAATGGATCAAGACCATCGGCGTTAAATATTTTTCTGAACTCACCAACCTCGGTATTCTTATGGAAGAAGTGGGGGAACTCTCCCGGTTGATGGTGCGGAAATATGGAGACCAGTCTGCAAAGCCGTCAGAAGATCCAAAAGAAATCTCTGATGAAATGGCCGATGTGCTTTGGGTGCTCATCTGCCTGGCCAATCAAACCGGAGTAAATCTTACTGACGCACTACAAAAAAATATCGAAAAGAAAACGTTGCGTGATGCAGGCCGGCATAAGCAAAATCCCAAACTAGGTTCTTAAAATACCGTCTGCAGGGTATAGAAGCGGGCATCGCCTTCTGCTACTTTTGAAAACAGGTTTTGTATGACCTGGAAAAAATTAAATCAAAAGTATTATGAGAAAGATGATCCTGCTGAGTATCCTGTTTTTTACGGTGATGGCCGGCTTCGCACAAAAAGCAACCGACTGGACGAAGAGCTTCCCGTCGAAAGTAAAATGGTATAAAATAACAGATGCCGGCGTATTGGTTGTCGGCACCAATGATGCATTGTATGGCATCAATCCGGGTGATGGAAAGGAGACCTGGAAAATCGACCAGATTGAAAATATCCAGGAAGAGAATTACGATCCCATCGAAGGCACTCCGTACATCGTACTCGCCAAACGCGGCCTCCTGAAATCATCGAATAATATCGTGGATGTTGTTACCGGTAAATTGATTGCGAACACGCGCGACCTTGGATTAGCAGCCATCACGAAACGTATTCACCTGATGAAAAATAATGCCGTGCTTTTTTATGGTACGGGCTCAACAGGGAAGCCAACCTTAATGATGGTAAACCTTTCCGACGGCCAAAAAGTTTGGGAACAGGCTAAATTGTTTGAGAAAAATTCAGAACAAATTGTTTCAGAAGCCGGTGAAACCAGCGACGGAATTTTCATCGCGACCAACAGGAATATTTACAAACTGAATAAACAAACCGGCGATATTCTTTATAGCGTCGACATGAAAAGTGATGTTCCCGTTGCCGCACCAAAAGAAGAGAAAAAATCCATGTTCGGTCTGCCAAAATTTGGTAAAGGAATCGACGCCGGTGCGAACGAGCAGGCCACAATGACATCTGCAGATTTTTTCCAGAAAGATGACAAGAATATTATTTATTTCTGGAACCAGGATATCCTGACCGCATTTAATGTAGCAGACGGAAAAGAAGTGTGGACAAGGGTTGAGCTGCCTTCTCCCATTACAAACATCTTATATGATACGCACGGCATGCTTGTCGCAACTTCTGAAAAAACCCAGGAAGATGTGAGTAAGGCATCTAAAGGCGGTGGCGGACTCATCGGTAAGATCAAACGTTCATCTGCGGGGAAAAAGAACCGTGCTTCCTTGCTTTGTTTGGATATGAACACCGGCGCAGAAAAATGGAACAGTGATGTGGATTTGCAGGGAGATGTAATGGCTTATAAATTAAACGGCAGCAAGCTTATCCTGGCGACTGCGCGTGATCAGGGCACAAACTTTATCAGCATTGTAAACCTGGATGAAGGAAAATCAATCACTAAAAAGCCGCTTTCCATTAAGGGTGAAATCCGTGATCTGCAAATCGTGCCGCAGGGATTGTATTACCGTACTGAAGACCAGATCAACATCCTGGATCTGGAAACCGGCGATAAAACCTGGAAGAAAGGATTCTCGGTAAAAAATTGTTCGGGCAGTAATGCCAGCGACAAAACAGGTTATGTGTATGCCAATGATATTTTGTATAAGGTCGATTTTGAAAAAGGGGATGTAGCGGAGTGGGTAACAGGTATTAAATTCGACGGCAAAGAAGAACCTACGTCTGTACAGGTGCGCGAAAATGGCGTGCTGTTAACGTCTGATCAGAATGCAAGGCTTTATGGTTTTGATGCAACACAAAAATGGCATACTTACCAGCCTGCTCCGGGAAGAACGATGGCGGGGAAATTACTGAGTGGTATGGGCGGTTTGGCTTCTGCCATGGTTTCTGCGCAGCAGATGGCGCAAAGTGCACAATTAAGTTACGCCAAAGGTTATTACGGAAGTACTGATCCGGCGATGGACAACAGCATTAAAAATGCCAACGCGAATGCGTCAAACTTTGCAGGTGCTGCGGCAAGCAGTTTTGCATCAATCAGCCGGAGGTTTAAAGCAACCAGAGAGGCTAACAATTATATGGCGATGCTCACCAATTTCGGGAACAGCAACCAGGCAAAAGATGCCGGCGTGATGATGATCGACAAATCAACAGGAAAAGAAGTGCGCAAGATGCTGTTTGGCGATAAGAAAGATCCGGATTACAAACTGGATGAACTCGGCAAAGTGGTTTTTTATAAGGCCGACGGAAACGAGATCCAAGGGTTTACTTTTTAATTATCTTTAAAATAATTGCCGGTGCAAATGCTTGAACACATTCTATTCGCCGGTAACCGAAAGGGCCATCATTCGTGATGGCTTTTTTGTGCCCGTCAAATTCAGTTACTTTGCAGCACTCACAGTTAACTAAACGAAATGAAATCTATTGCTGCCATCCTGTTTTTATTCTGCACAGTTGCTGTAACCGCGCAAAATAAATTGGTCAGCGGTCCTTGGGCCGGCAATGTAGAATTACGCAATGCAACGATCTGGCTGGAAGTTAGCCCTGAAGTAAAAACAGTTGCCGTAAAATTCAGTCCGTCCGATGCTAAGCTTAAAAGCAAAACGGTGTCTTTTAAAGGAAAGCTGGGTAACGATTTCAACCCTGTGAAGATCGATCTGAACGGCCTCGATTTCAACACAACCTATACTTACAATATTTTCATCGATGGGAAATTAACCCCTGTTCCTTTTTCAACAAGATTCACAACAAAAGATCTCTGGCAATACCGCAAGCCGGCGCCGGATTTTACCTTTCTTGCCGGCAGTTGCGCGTATTTTAACGAACCTGTTTATGATCGCCCGGGAAAGCCTTATGGCGGTGATTCCTCTATATTCGAAACCATGGCAAATACGCCTGCGGCCTTTCATATCTGGATGGGTGACAACTGGTATACCCGCGAGGTTGATTACGGTTCTGTATGGGGATTGAATTATCGTGCTTCGCGGGACCGCGGACAAAAAGTGTTGCAGAAATTTATGGCGCAGATGCCGCAATATGCCATTTGGGACGACCATGACTATGGCCCCAACGACGCCGGGAAAAGTTATATCCTGAAAGAAGAAAGCAGGGATATTTTTAAAAACTACAGCCTTAACCCCAGTTATGGCGAAGAAGGAAAAGGAATCTATACAAAGATCTCTTATGCAGATGTTGATCTATTCTTAACGGACGACCGCTATTTTCGAAGTGAAAATGAAATGCCTGACAGTATAGATGGGAAGCCCTCTTCCGCAAAAACTTATCTCGGCCAGGAACAAATGGAATGGCTGAAAAATGCTCTTGTCAACAGCAGCGCTACTTTTAAAATAATCGTTACCGGCAGCCAGGTGATGAACCCGCTAAACCAATTCGAGTGTATGCGCCATTTTAGTTTTGAATACAATCAGCTGCAGGATTTTCTTTCAACACAAAAAATAAATGGTGTGATATTTTTCACGGGTGACCGGCACCACAGCGAAGTGATCAAAGTGGAATGTGCCGGGCTTTATCCGATGTTCGACGTCACCGCATCACCTTACACAGCTGGTGTGAGCAAAGTGACCGGTGCCGAAAAAAATAACCCATACAGGGTGGCCAATACATTAGTTGAAGCACAGAACTTTGCCAAAGTTTCGGTATCAGGAAAGCGTAACGAACGTAACCTGAAAGTGGAATTTATCGGCCTTAAAGGCGAAAAACTGGGTGAATGGACGGTATCGGAAAATGAATTAAAAACAGCCATTAAATAAAGGCATCAGCAATTATGGTCAGCAATTATTTCACATACAATAAGAGCAAGGTTATACAGGCATTGCGTTACCATTTTATCAGCCGCAAGGAAATTAAGCTGATGATGATTTTCGTGAATGTTTTTGCGATCCTTTCCGCGGCATTGTTTTTCTTTAAAAAGATCAGTCCACTCGCATTTTTGATCAGCTCTATGCTTTGGTTTTTCCTGATGTTTTTATTCTGGTTCCTGTTACCCACGGTGATCTATAAACGCAATGCAACTTTCCGCGATGATTTTCGCGTGCACCTGGATCATACCGAATTTAGTATTGAGAATGAACGTGGCCGTCGTAGCTGGGCCTGGACGAGTTTCAGCAGCTGGATGGAAAGCCCGCATTTCTTTCACCTGTATTTTAACCCGAGGTCATTTTTCATCATTCCGAAAGAAGCATTCGACGGCGATGAAGTACATGAAGCCAGGAAAGTCCTGGCTGAAAAGATCAATAAAAAATAGTGGAGCAGGTACCGGTTGTATCAGATGTTTTTTTCCATTACATGGTGGGGGAGATTCACTTCGGTAAATTCGCCGCCCTTTACCCGGAAGCCAAATTTTTCGTAAAACCCGATGGCAGTATTTCTGGCGTGCATCACCAGTTTTTTAAAGCCTTTGTCGCGGGAAACATTTTCTGCATAAGCCATTATCGCAGCGCCGATACCCTTACCCTGTAAGTTATTATTTACGGCCATCTGCCTTACCTGTAATGTATGTTCATCTAATTTTGTGAGCATACAGCAACCCAGCATGTCATCTTCATCAAATGCACCGATGAGGATATTGTCTTTTTCTTTTTCCAGTTCTTCTTTGGTAAAACTTAGCCCCAGCGGCTGCCTTAAAATCTGGTTCCGCAAGTGCACCATTTGCTGGTACTCCTTTGTGCCGTGATCGATTTGTTTTAATCCCATGTAGATATAAGTTTTTCCTTAAATGTTAGTGCCTGAACCTTTTTACAATATACACAAAATATCTGTTTGGTTTTCCCGCGCAAAGCCTGATAAATAAATAAATATCCCGAAAAGTGATTTTTATAGTCTGTTTAGTATTTCTTTGCAATTAATGCAAAAAGTATATTTTTGCAGCTGTATTAACTAAATTTTACTATCATGTCAGACATTGCAACAAGAGTTAAAAAAATCATTGTTGACAAATTAGGTGTAGACGAGGCCGAGGTTACCCCGGAAGCTTCATTCACTAATGATTTGGGTGCCGATAGCTTGGACACCGTTGAGCTTATTATGGAATTTGAAAAAGAATTTAATATTTCTATTCCCGATGAACAAGCTGAAACCATCACTACTGTTGGTCAGGCTGTTTCTTATTTAGAAGAGAACGCTAAATAATTCTTCTTAACTATCACAGGCAAATTATGGCTTTAAAAAGAGTAGTTGTTACCGGGTTGGGTGCGCTCACTCCATTAGGAAAATCGGTTGCTGACTACTGGCAGGGATTAACGGATGGTGTTAGTGGGTGCGATGAGATCCGGCAATTCGACGTTACGAAGTTTAAAACAAGATTTGCCTGTGAGGTTAAAAACTTCGATCCTACTGAGTATCTCGAAAGGAAAGAAGCACGCAAAATGGATCGTTATTGCCAGTTTGCGCTGATCGCCAGCGATGAAGCTGTGAAAGATGCCGGAATTACCAAAGAGAACGTAAACCCGGACAGGGTAGGTGTTATTTTTGCAAGCGGTATTGGCGGATTGATCACCTTCCAGGAAGAAGTAGTCAACTTTGCTTCCGGGGATGGAACGCCGCGATTCAATCCTTTCTTTATTCCCAAAATGATCCTGGATATTGCCGCAGGGCAGATCTCTATGCGTCACGGTTTTCGCGGACCCAATTTCGCCGTTGTAAGTGCCTGCGCTTCTTCCACTAATGCCATCATCGATGCTTTTGATAATATTCGCCTGAATAAGGCAGACATTATTATCACCGGCGGAAGTGAAGCGGTGATCAGTGCTGCAGGTGTGGGTGGTTTCAATGCGATGAAAGCATTGAGCGAACGCAACGATGATCCTAAAACTGCCAGCCGCCCTTTTGATAAAGACCGCGATGGTTTTGTGATGGGTGAAGGTGCCGGGGTTCTTGTGCTGGAAAGCCTCGAACATGCGCTGGCTCGCGGTGCGAAAATCTATTGCGAAATTGCCGGCGGTGGTGCTACTGCCGATGCTTATCATATTACTGCGCCACATCCGGAAGGTTTGGGTGCAAAAAATGTAATGACGGTGGCTCTTGCGGATGCAGGATTAACACCGGAAGACATTGATTACATAAACGTTCATGGTACCTCAACACCATTGGGCGATATTGCCGAAACGAAAGCGATCTTAAGCGTTTTCGGGCAACATGCTTACGACCTTAATATTTCCTCTACCAAAAGTATGACGGGACATTGCCTCGGTGCTGCAGGTGCGCTGGAAGCATTGGCTTGTATTCTCGCCGTAACAAAAGATATCATCCCTCCAACTATCAATCATTTTACAGACGATCCGGAGCTGGATTCCAAACTGAACTTCACGTTTAATAAAGCACAGGCAAAAACGGTGGATGCTGCGCTCAGTAACACTTTTGGTTTCGGTGGCCACAATGCCAGCGTGATCATTAAGAAATACAAAGCCTGATCGCGACATGCAGCTTTAATCTCCCCTGAACTTTAACAGGCCTTTCCTTTTTTGTTCCAATCATTTGGCGCAAATAGCCTATTTTCGGGCAAACTTTTACTTATCAAAACATTAGATTTTTTTAAGAATTTTTTTGAAAGCGAACCGAAAAAAAAAGCTTTTAAAAAACAATTGAACAATATCCTGGGCTTTACGCCGGGAGACGTTTCCCTATACAAAACGGCGTTAAGTCACCGCTCGGTTCGCGAAGGCGCTGATGAGAATAATGAACGGCTGGAGTTTTTAGGAGATGCCGTGCTGAGTTCGATCATAGCCCATTACCTTTTCAGAAAATATCCCTACAAAGGCGAAGGTTTTTTAACCGAGATGCGCAGCAAGATGGTGAACCGCCAAAAGCTGAATGAGATCGCATTAAAAATGGGGCTGAAGAAAATTACTTTTTACAATAAGTTTGATAACGCGCTCAAGATCTCGCAGATCTTTGGTAATACCCTGGAAGCATTGATCGGCGCAGTCTACCTCGATAAAGGCTACAAAAAAACACAAGGCTGGGTAGAAAAATACATCATCCTGCCACACCTGTTTACCGATGATCTCGAAAGCCTTGAGATCAATATCAAAAACAAGTTGTACGGCTGGGCCAATAAGAATGGGAAGGCGCTGGAATTTGCTACGCTGGATGAAAAGTTTGAGAATGGCCGCCGCCTTTTTACGATTGGCGCCACGGTAGATGGAGAATTGGTTTCCCAGGCCAAAGGATTTAATAAAAAAGATGCCAGCCAGATCGCCGCGCAACTTGCAGTAGATAAACTTGGACTTTAATAGTTGTAATATTTTTTGGAAACTTTTTTTATGCAACAAAAAAAAAGGTTGCATAAAAAAAGTTTCCGGATTTTTCAGCAGCGCGATTGGTAGATGATTAAATAGCAGCAATTATGAACTTTGGGATTTTAGGCAGTGGCAGCTGGGGAACAGCATTGGCAAAAATTCTTACCGATAACGGTCAGGCCATTCACTGGTGGAACCGCAGTGAAACAGCCATCGCGCAATTCAGGCTTCGCCACCATAACCCGCAATATTTATCTTCCGCGCGTTTCGATATCAATAAATTATTTCTTACAACCAACGTGGAAGAAGTGATCGCCAAATCGGATACGATCGTGATCGCGGTGCCATCTGCCTTTGCGATCGATGCCCTGGGAAAACTGGATCGCAATATTTTTAAGGGAAAGAAAATTGTCTCTGCGATCAAGGGTATTTTGCCGCAGGAAAATATCCTGCTAAACGATTACCTGAAAAAGGAATTTGATTTTCCACTGGAAGATTATTTTGCTGTGCTCGGTCCCTGTCACGCCGAAGAAGTAGCTGCTGAAAAATTATCTTACCTCACATTCACCGGTGTTGATGAAGCTACGACTGCAACGATCGCCGGCTATTTCGAAACGAGCTATTTGAAGACGGTCCTCAATAAAGATATTTACGGTGTTCAATATGCAGCTGTGCTAAAGAACATTTACGCAGTTGGTGCAGGCATCGCGCATGGCCTTGATTACGGCGATAATTTTTTAAGCGTCCTCATCGCCAATACAGCCGATGAAATGGCCGGTTTTTTACGGAAAGCCGGTATCATCAATGCTGAGGTGGGGTATATCGATCATGATAAAAGCCGGCTGCAGGTGCATAACAATTATGCGGCCTCTGTTTATCTCGGTGACCTGCTCGTGACTTGTTACTCGCTCTTCAGCCGTAACCGTACATTCGGAAATATGATTGGCAAAGGTTATTCTGTGAAAGCAGCCCAGCTTGAAATGAGCATGGTGGCAGAAGGCTACAATGCGAGCCAGTGCATGTACCTGATCAACAAAACGATTGGAGCCGATATGCCGGTGGCGGACACGGTCTATAATATTTTATGGAATGGTTTGCCTGCCCAGGCTGCCTTTCGTCAATTAGAAGATGCGCTCATTTAAAAAAACAGATCGGCAGCTATGCCATCTGCCAGGAATTTTCCTTCGCGGGTTAATTGTAAATATCCGTTGGTTTCCAGCAGTAATTTTTCTTCGCGGTATTTGTTACTTCGCTCCAGCAGGTTCATGGCTTTTGCTTCGCCGTACTTTTCTGTGATCAGCGCAAGCGAAATACCTTCCCTCGTGCGCAAGGCCGTCATGATATATTCATTCAATTGCTGGGTAGTTGTCAAAATTTCTTCCTCGAAAGGAATGATATTGTTGTCAAGCGATGAAACGTACAATGCGTTATTGGCAATATTCCAGCGGCGGATATCCTTCCCGTTAAAAGAATGTGCTGCCGGCCCGAAACCATGATAGGGCTTGCCTTTCCAGTAACTGCTGTTGTGGCGGCTCCGGAAGCCCGGCTTCGCAAAATTGCTGATCTCGTATTGTTCATAGCCCGCTGCTGCTGACAGATCCAGCAATAAGTTAAATTGTTCCGCCTGCCGGTCTGCATCTACCGGTAAAGATTGTTTCTTTTCAATGAGTTTATACAGTGCCGTCTTCGGTTCTACCGTTAAAGCATAAGCGGAAATATGCGGAATCTTATGTTCGAAGATGATAGAGGCGTTTGAGGCTAATGCTTCGTTGCTCAAAAGCGGTGACCCGTATATAAGATCGGCAGAGAAATTAGTAAACCCTGCTGCGATAATATCCCTGATGCTTTGCATGGATTGAAGGGCATTATGCGCGCGGTTCATCCAGCGTAATTCTATTTCAGAAAAAGACTGGATGCCGAGGCTGAGCCTGTTAATGCCCATTCCCAACCACGCTTCAAGGAGGGCTGGCGAGATATCGTCGGGGTTGGCTTCCAGGCTAATCTCTGCATCGTTGCTGATGAGGAACCTGCTTCGCAATGCAGATAAGATGGAATCCATTTCATCGGCCGTTAACAGGCTCGGAGTGCCGCCGCCAAAGTAAATGGTTTCAATCAAATTATCCTCTCCCGCAAAATCTGCCGAAAGCCCGATCTCTTTTTGGATTGCTTCCAGCACAGCCGGCTTACCATTCAGTGATGTACTGAAATGAAAATTGCAATAAGTACAGGCCTGCCTGCAAAATGGTATATGGATATAAATGCCCGCCAAAGATTGTAGATTTACGTTTCAGAATGTTTCCTCTTCATGATGATGTTGCCCCGTTTTTTTGTTGTGCTTTTATTCAGCTGTTTCATCCTTGATGCAGGAGCGCAGCAAACGGGCTTTCCGGATTCTTATCGATTAAATATCATTCCGACTGGCAAAGATAGCAGCTTTAACCTGCAGCAATTGGGTTTAACCACGCGTTTTGCCAATCAGCCACTGGCACTCGCCTATATTGCCCAGCTACCTTCTTTGCTTGCCGGCAAAGGTTATTTACTCGCCTCTGTAGATAGCAGCTGGGAGCAGGATAGCAGCATGTATATTTCATTATACATTGGAGCAAAATATAACTGGCTGCAGCTAACACCGGTAGACATTGAAAGAGCAGCTTTGGATAATGCCGGCTTTATCGACAAAAACTTTCGCAATAAGCCATTGAATATGGGCCAGGTGAAATTGATTCAGAACAGGCTGATCGCTTATTACGCCGAGCAGGGCTATCCTTTTGCAGCAACCTATCTCGACAGTATTTCGCTGGATAATGACCAGGTGAATGCCTTGCTCAAAGTGAATAAAGGATTGCTCTACCGGGTGGATAGTATTCGTGTGGTGGGCAATATTAAACTCAATAGAAAATTCCTGCAGCGATACCTTGGTATTACAAATGGTGACCCTTACAATGCGGATAAATTACAAGCGGTAGACCGCCGGATGCTGGAGCTGGCTTATGTTTCCCCAACGCAGCCTTCAGATCTTACGATGCTCGGAAACGGGTCTGTTCTGAACCTTTACCTGCAGCCTAAAAAAAGCAGCCAGGTGAATTTCCTTGTCGGCTTCCTGCCTTCGGCGAACCAGACAGGAAAATTGCAATTGACCGGCGATGTAAACCTGGATCTTAAAAACCTATTGGGAAGCGGGGAGAGTATTTTATTAAAATGGCAGCAGCTGCAACCCAAATCACCGCGACTGAATTTAGGATTTGATCAGCCCTACATTTTTAATTCTCCTTTTGGCTTTAATTTTTTGTTCGACCTGTTTAAAAAAGATTCTAATTTTTTGCAGGTGAATGCTCAAACCGGTGTTCAGTTCGACCTGTCTCAAAGCCAGTCCGGGCGGCTGTTTATCCAATGGCAAAATACCAGTTTATTATCCGGAGCGGTAGATACGATACAGATTCGCGCCCTGAAAAAATTGCCGGCCAACATTGATGTGAAGGCAGTGAATGTGGGTCTGAATTACGACTGGCAAAAAACGAATTTTAAACTGAACCCCCGCAGTGGAAATGAGTTGAATATTATTTCCGTTGTTGGTATAAAAAACATCCGGCCGAACAACGATATTATCAACCTTAAAGATCCATCGTTCAATTATGCTACGTTGTATGACAGCCTTCAATTAAGAAGTTACCAGGTACGCATCAGGCTCGCTGCTGCGCATTATTTTCCTGTGGGTAAATCAGCCACGGTAAAAACCGCCGTCAATTCCGGTTGGTACAGCAGCCCTTCCATCTTCCGGAATGAACTGTTCCAGATTGGCGGTTTTAAACTGCTGCGTGGCTTTGATGAAGAGAGTATTTATGCGAGCCGGTACGCCACATTCACCACTGAATACCGCTACCTGGTTTCACTCAATTCTTATCTGTTTTCTTTTGTTGACCTCGGCCTCACTAAAAACAAATACCAGTCTGTTAATACCAATAATAATTTTATCGGCCTTGGTATCGGTATTGTTTATGAAACGAAGGCCGGGCTGCTCAATTTTAGCCTGGCTGCAGGCAAGCGCGATGACATAAAATTTAACCTGCGTGAAGCTGCTAAAATTCATTTCGGCTATATAAATTACTTTTAAAGCTGTTTAGTTATTTTTGCGTCAAACCCTTCCTTTGAAAAAATTAGTTTTCTTTTTTCTTTTCATTTTACTGACCGGCCTAAAGTTAACGGCACAGGTGTCAGACAGCAGTTTAGTTCAAAAGGATACGGTTATCCGGTTAGCTCCCCGGGTGCCTGAGTTAACCAGTTTGCTGGAAAAAAATCAATACCTCAACAGCAGATCTACACCGGTTTCACTGGCTGTGCGCCCGGTTAAACACAGCGATGATACGGCCTACTTTTACATCATCGCCGGCCTGGTATTGTTTCTCGCCATTTTAAGAACCGCCTACAGCAAATATTTCACCAACATGTTTCGTGTATTTTTTAATTCATCCCTGCGTCAGAGCCAGTTAACAGATCAGCTCGTGCAGGACAAGTTGCCGTCGTTGTTATTCAATATTCTCTTTGTCGTAATGGCGGGACTTTATTTCTATTTTCTGATGCAGTACTTCCATTTTACCGGCAAAGGTTTGGAATGGCCGTTGCTCGCCGGTTGTATCCTGGTGGCGGCGATGATTTATATAGTGAAGTTTTTAGTACTCAAATTTACCGGCTGGCTCACCGGCTTCAGCCAGGAAGCAGATATCTACACGTTTATCATTTTCCTCATCAATAAGATCATCGGTATTTGCCTGGTGCCGATTGTTGTGGTGCTGGCTTTTGCAGACCCTGTTGTTCAAACCGTTTTTGTTACCCTATCATTTATAGTGGTAGGGCTGTTGCTGCTCATGCGTTTTTTTCGCGCCTTCGGCTTATTGCAGAACCGTGTAAAGGTGAGCCGGTTCCATTTCTTCCTTTATATCTTTTCCCTGGAGATCCTGCCCCTTTTCCTGATATACAAGGCCGTCGTGCTTTTTTTCAGTATAAATCAGTAAATTTGCTGACTATCTGGAAGTAAGTATGATAAAAAACGCTGAAAAGGTGGCTGCAGTATCAGCCAGGAAAGTTAAAAAAATACTTATTGCTCAACCAAAGCCGGAAGGTCTAAAATCTCCGTATTTCGATTTAGCCAAAAAGTATAGTTTAGACCTTGATTTCCACCCCTTTATTGTTATTGAAGGAGTACCAGCCAAGGACTTTCGCAAACAAAAGATTGACATTGCTGCCTTCACTGCTGTGATCTTCACCAGTCGTAATGCTATTGATCATTTTTTTCGTACCTGCGATGAAATGAAGATCACGGTCTCCCAGGATACCAAGTACTTTTGTATCACGGAAGCGGTCGCCCTTTATCTTCAGAAATTTATTCTCTACCGCAAACGCAAGGTGTTTTATGGTGCAGATGGCACCAATAAGAGCTTGTTCGATGTGATCAACAAGCACAAGGACAATGAGAAGTTTCTCTATCCTTGTTCCGAATCATTTGATAATGAAATCACCAACTGGCTTAAAACGCATAACTGCGGCTTTGCCACCCCGGTGCTCTACCGTATTATCAGCAATGACATCAAGGAAGTGATCGGTCGTAACTACGATGTGATCTGCTTCTTCACCCCGGGCGGTGTAAAAAGCCTGATGGAAAACTTCCCCAAGTTTAAACAAAACGGCACCCGGATCGCTGCATTCGGAGTAAATACCTTCAAAGCCGCGGAAGATGCAGGATTGGTACTCGATATTAAAGTGCCACAGCCGCAAAGCCCGAGCATGGTAAGTGCACTCGAAAAATTCATTCTCTCAGAAAAAAAGAAATAAACTTAAAGCAACCCACCGGTTGCTTTTTTTAATTTTAGGTATGGCCGTTCAACACTTCAACAGGCTCGCTCAGGAAAGCAGCCCCTATCTTTTGCAACATGCGCATAACCCGGTGCATTGGTTTGCCTGGGGAGAAGCGGCGTTGGCTGCAGCTAAGGCTGAGGATAAGCCCATTCTCGTGAGTATTGGCTACGCTGCCTGCCATTGGTGCCATGTGATGGAAAGAGAAAGTTTTGAGCAGGACGCTGTGGCAGCCATCATGAACGAACATTTTATCAATATAAAAATCGACCGGGAAGAGCGGCCGGACCTGGATCATATTTACATGGATGCCGTTCAGGCAATTGCCGGCAATGGTGGGTGGCCACTCAATGTATTCTTAACGCCCGATGCAAGGCCGTTCTATGGTGGCACTTATTTTCCACCGCAGAAAGCCTTTAACCGCGCATCCTGGACAGACGTTTTACTGTCGGTAAATGATGCCTGGCAAAACCGGCGCGACCAACTGGAAGAGCAGGCGGAAAAACTAATGAGCCACCTGCAGAAATCTAACAACCTTGCCGGGATAAAATCAGTGATCAATCCCGGGGAAAGTGAGCCGGTTTTTACTAAAGCAGATGTCGTTCTTATCGCTGAAAATCTGTTGAAGACTGCCGATAGAGAGCACGGTGGTTTCGGCGCAGCACCTAAATTTCCGCAAACGTTTTCTATCAGGTATTTACTCCAATATGCACATTTCTTTGGCGATAATAATGCGCTTGCGCAGGCTGAATTATCGTTGAAAAAAATGATGGAAGGTGGGATCTATGATCAGCTGGGCGGAGGGTTTTCGCGATACAGCACTGATGCCCAATGGTTGGCACCACATTTTGAAAAAATGTTGTACGATAATGCGCTCCTTATTTCCGTATTGTGTGATGCTTACCAGCTTACCCATGATCCGGCGTACGCTGCTACGATCCGCCACAGCATTGATTTCCTGCGCCGCGAAATGTTTTCTGCCGAAGGTGGATATTATGCTGCACTCGATGCAGATAGTGAAGGCGTGGAAGGGAAATTTTACGTGTGGGATATCGAAGAAATAAAACGAATAACAGGAGAGGATGCCGACGCTTATATGGCCTGGTTCAATGTGTTGCCCGAGGGAAACTGGGAAGGCAAAAATATCCTTCATATCCGGCACACAGTTGCGGATGTTGCCCGGGAATTTTCCATGACTGATGTGCAGTTGGAAGAATTGATACAACGCAATAATGAAAAACTGCTGGAGGCAAGAAATGTAAGAATTCGCCCCGCGACAGACGATAAAATTTTATTAGGCTGGAATGCCTTGCTTATTACCGCTTTTTGTAAAGCTTACGCGGCTTTGGGAGAAAAGCAGTACAAAGATTTTGCGGTGGAACTGCATCGTTTTATCCTATCAAAATTCCGGAATAAGGATGCCGGGTATTTTCATACGTATAAGTTGGGCCATGCCAGGTTTCCTGCCTTCCTGGATGACCATGCCTATTTCATCGAGGCTTGCATACATCTACAGGAGATCACGGGCGAAACCCATTATCTGCAACAGGCCAGGAAAGACCTGGAATTTGTGCTCGAAAATTTCGATGACCCGGATAGCGGTCTGCTCTTCTTCACAGGCAAATCACAACAAGATGTTATTTTACGAAAATTGGAGCTGCATGATCGTGCAACGCCATCTGCAAACGCAGTAATGCTTAACAACCTTTTGTATCTTGGGATCGTATTTGATAAACAGGCGTGGCGGGAAAAAGCGGTGGGGATGTTGCAGGGATTAAAGTCGGCTGTGATCAAATACCCGGGGTCATTTGGCGTTTGGGCGGGTAGTTTACTGAACATTTTTATTGGTGTGGAGGAGATCGTAGTTTCCGGCGGCAGCGAGGATGATTATGCAGAAGTTTTATCTGCGTACATTCCAAATAAGGTGTTGCAATCGGGTACTTCCAAAGAGGATTTCCCCTTGCTGGAAGGAAAGATGCCGGGAGAAACAGTAAGGATCTATCGCTGCAGGGATTACCAATGCCTTGCCCCGCTTGATTCAGCGGCAAAACTGCTGGAGATCATAAAAAAGGAAAAGCATTAACGCTTCAGTTCACAATATTTGAATAAATTAGTCGTTTATAAATATTGGGAGCAACAATTTTTGTGAATAAATAGGACGAAAACGATTTTTTTGCCCGTGATGTTAATTCAAAATAATCATTACATTTGCTATTACCCTCAAAGTTTAAAAAATGAACAATCGGTTATTGTACGTTATGGCAGTTATTGCCATAGGAGCCTCATCGAGCAGCTGTAAGATGCTTAGTGGCAAAAAGAAATCTGGTTCGTTGCCAAACGACGGCCAGGTTCACGGTGTGGCGCCGGCTTCCAGGTGGAGCCTTCCAAAGCCTCCGGGTATGGTTTATATTCCGCCAGGGACCTTTCATATGGGTCCGAGCGATGAAGACGTAAACTATGCGTACACTGCCCGTAACAAACAGGTTTCCATCAGTGGTTTCTGGATGGATGCAACTGAAGTTACCAACAACGAATATCGCCAGTTCACCAATTGGGTACGTGATTCCATCGCGGCCAAACTGATGGGCTATGTGAAGCAGGGCCAGGACGGAACAGAATATGTTGACTGGACAAAAGCGAAAACAATTAAATGGGGCGATAAAGCAACCATTGAAAAAATTGATGCGATCATCGTAACTCCGGATAACAGGATTTTTGGCAAAAAAGAACTGGATGCTAAAAAGATCCTTTACCAATCCGAGATCTTCGATTATAAAGCAGCGGCTCAAAACCGCGATGTAACGATCCCTCGTTCTGCTTTCATCGTAAAACAACAAATCCCTGTCTATCCTGATTCCTTGTGCTGGGTACGCGATTTCGCCTATTCTTACAACGAACCAATGGCAAAACAATATTACAGCCATCCTGCTTACGGAAATTATCCTGTAGTTGGTGTGAGCTGGAAACAAGCTACGGCTTTCTGCGAATGGAGAACTCATTACCTGAACTCATTTTTAGAAGGTAAAAAGCGTAATGCTGAATCTGATTTCCGCCTTCCAACAGAAGCACAATGGGAATACGCAGCACGCGGTGGCCGTTCACAGGTTCCTTACCCTTGGGGTGGTCCGTACCTGAGAAATAAAAAAGGTTGTTTGCTGGCTAACTTCAAACCAGGCCGTGGTAATTATCCTGAAGATGGTGGTTTCTACACCGTAAGGGCTGATGCTTACTGGCCGAATGATTTTGGATTATATAATATGGCGGGTAACGTTGCTGAGTGGACTTCTTCTTTATTTTACGAAGGTGGTTATAACTTCCAGCATGACATGAACCCGGATATCCGTTGGAATGCAAAAGATTCCGATCCTCCGCGGATGAAACGTAAGGTATTGCGTGGTGGTAGCTGGAAAGACGTTGGTTTCTTCCTGCAAACCAGTACCCGTAGCTACGAATACCAGGATACGTCAAAATCTTATATCGGTTTCAGATGTGTAATCGATCTTCCTCCTGCTCCTTCAAGACGCAAATAATAAAATATCAACCCGCTCTTTATAGAATACACTTCTAATTAAAATACTTTATTTAACAACCCATTTTAATCAAATGAAATGGGTTGTTATTTCAACGCTGTTCAAACAATTAATTCAAACAATCCCCACTTAAAAATCTTAAAATTTAGAAAAAGATGTCAGTTAAAATTCCTTCAAACATTAGTAAATGGATGGACGTTGCCGTTTCTATTGCGGCTGCTGCGGTTATTTTTGGTGCATTACAGAAAATCCTTCACACACCAAGTGCAGATCTTTGGTTGAAGATCGGTTTGTATACCGAGGCGGCGATCTTTTTGCTTTATGGTGTCTTATACCTTATTTATCCTGCAGTTAAAGAAGATTATGAAGGTAAAACATTGAAGGCAGTACCAGTGGGCAACCCGGCTTTGAACAATATGGACAAAATGTTACAGGATGCCGATATCACACCTGCTAACCTGAAAAGATTAGGCGAAGGTTTTCAAAAATTAGGAACAACTGTTTCCGGTATTTCTGATGTAAGTGATGTAGTGAAATCTACCAGCGATTTCAGCACGAAAACTAAAGAAGCTACAAGCGCTATGACAAATATGTCTACTGCTTTTGCGAACAGTGCAACAACCATGTCTTCTTTCAACAATGCTTCTGAAAGCGCGAAAGGATTCCACGAACAAGTTCAGGTGTTGACGAAAAACCTGGGTTCTTTAAATACTATTTACGAACTGGAATTGAAAGAAAGTAATAATCACCTGAAAGCTTTAAATGGCTTCTATGGTAAAATGGCTGAAGCAAGCCAGGCGATGATGAACAGTGTTGATGATGCCAACAAAGCGAAGCAAGAGATCAGTGCTTTGGCAACTAACCTGAGCAAACTGAATTCTGTTTATGGTAACATGCTGAGCGCAATGCAAGGCCGGAGCTAAGTGAAAATTATCCAAACAATTTTAATAAAAACTTTCTAAATACTAATTAGTTATGGCTTTACCCAAAGAGCCCCGGCAGAAGATGATCAACCTGATGTACCTGGTGCTCACTGCACTACTTGCATTAAACGTATCATCAGAGATCCTGAATGCCTTTAAAGTAGTGGATGCGAGTTTAGTAACATCCAATACCAACATTTCTAGTGCAAACAAAACCTTGTATACGTCGTTGCTTGAAAAAGTTAACGATGAAAAAACAAGAGAGAAGGCGACTCCGTGGAATGAAAAGGCCGTGCAAGCGAAAGCCTTATCAGACGGTATTAACACATATATTGATGATATCAAAAAACAACTGAAAGAAGCTGCTGGTTTGGAGATGGTAACAATCGACGGCAAACTTGTTGAAAAATATAAAGAGGATGATTTGGAGGCAGCAACCAGGTTGTTTGGAAATGGTCCTGGTGGAAAAAACCTTGGAGAAGATTTCCAAAAGAGGCTTAATGACTATCGCGCTAAAATGTTGAATCTTGATCCGGGATTTAAATCTCAGTATGAGGCTACTTTCCCAGTTGATGCAATAAAACCTGTTAAGGGTCAAGACGGTAAGGAGAAAGATTTTACTGAAGCTTATTTCCACATGACACCTACTGTAGCAGGTATTACTCTTCTGAGCAAATTTCAGAATAACGTGAAAAATGCTGAAAATCAAGCAGTGACCTATTTCCACAACCAGATCGGCCAAGTTGTTGTTCACATGGATCAAGTTGGAGTGTTAGTTGGACAAAGTTCAAACTATGTTATGCCAGGAGAACCGATTTCGATTACTGCAGGCGTTGGCGCTTACAGTTCTGCAGCAAAACCTACGATTGTTATTAATGGCAGTTCTGTTCCAGTAACCAACGGACAAGGTACTTACACAACCACCGCGAGTGGGGCGGGCGAACATACCGTTTCCGTAAATGTTACTTTTATTGACGAAAATGGCAAGCCACAAACTAAGCCGGAAACTGTAAAATATACAGTAGGAACTCCGGGAGGCGCAGCAGTAATGCCTGATAAAATGAATGTATTTTATATCGGCGTTGATAACCCCGTTACGATCGGCTCGCCAACAGGCTGGGATAAAACTAAAGTCTCGATTTCAAGTGGTTCCATCAGCGGATCTGGCTCGAAGCAAACTGTTCGAGTTAGTTCAATTGGCAATGTAACCGTTAACGTAACTGCAGATGGAAAAACTACGCAATTCCCTTTCCGTGTGAAAAGAATTCCTGATCCTGTTTTCAAAGTAGGTTCTGGTAAAGCCCGTATTGCAACGGTGGAATTCAAAAGCCAGCAATCCTGTCGTGCTGACCTGGAAAATTTTGATTTCGATCTGCGTTATTCAGTGGTAAGTGCAACAGTGTATTTCTCTGGTGCTAACTTCCCTACAACACAGGTTGGAACAATCAACGGTAACAGCCTGGCGCCCGTATCAGCTTTGATCGCCCGTTGCGGACCAGGTTCAAACGTTACTTTTGTAAACATCAAAGTATCCGGTCCGGATGGTGTGCGTAATATCGACGAGAGAGGTTTCTCTCTTTATTAATAGAATAAAATACAATGCTATGAACAAGCAATTTTTTAAATACCTGTTTTTGCTGGTCCTGATTCTCGGAGTAGGGAACGTAGCGAGTGCACAAAAGAAAAAAGCAAAAGCACCCGCAAAGCGTACCTCCACTAAAAGGACGACCAAAAACAAAACAAAGGCCAGCATCCAGCCAACAACAGCAACGATTGATTCTGTTGCAACAGTTGCAGCACCAGTAGTGGTGGATTCTTTGCCTATCCGTAAAGTTGCTAAGTCACTCAGAAGAGATGCAGCAGTAGATGATGATGCGATCCGTGACAGGACGCCTTTGCCTTACGAGAATTTACGTGCAGACGATGCGGTTTACCGTCATAAGATCTGGCGCGAAATCGATACAAGGGAAAAGATCAATCTGCCGTTCCGCTATTCTGCAGACCAGGATAATGGCAACCAGCGTTTCATTTCTATTTTGTTACAGGCAATCCAGGATAGTTCTGTTACCGTTTTTAGTGGGGTAGACGATCGTTTTACCACGCCAATGACCGTAAGTGACGTTTCTAAAGTTGTGGCGGGTGATGAAATTCCGGTGCCGATGTTTGATACACTGGGCAATCAAACCGGCGTTAAAATGATGCGCAACGAGATCAACCTCGATTCCATCTATAAATTCCGCATCAAGGAAGAAGTGGTGTTCGATAAAGAAAGTTCCCGCTTATTCTTCCGTATACTTGGAATCGCACCGGTTAAACGCATTATCACACCACAGGGTGTTGATTTGGGTGAGATCGAAATGTTCTGGGTTTATTATCCGGATATGCGCGCAACCTTCGCTAAATATGAAGTGTACAATGGCCGAAATTATGGTGCACGTATGAGCTGGGAAGAACTATTCGAAAGCCGGATGTTCTACGGCCGTATTATCAAAAGCACTATCGATAATCCATACGATCAGTTCATAAAGAATTACAAAGGTCTTTCTGAAAACTCTATCCTGCAGTTGCTGGAAGGAGAAAACATCAAAGAAAAGATCTTTAATTACGAACAGGATCTCTGGAGTTACTAATCAGATCATAACTAACTACTTTAAAACCTTCGATTTATATCGGAGGTTTTTTTATGATTTCTTTAGTAAAATACCCAATAAAGGGTATTGTTTTATAAAGGCCTACCGGTTACTTTTACAACGGTTTTTCATAGGATATTGGATTTTAAAACGGGGCTGGATTTCTATCCTGGCCCTTTTTTTATGTTATCCAGTTCCGCAAATCCCTTGATCAGTATCACCGATTTTGACAGGCCGATCAGGTTCTCCAGTTCTTTCGGCGAGGCTTCCCGCACTTTTTTCACTGATCTATAGGTTTTCAACAACAAATCCGCCGTTTGCTTGCCAATTCCTTTAATATCTTCCAATTCATTTTTGAAGGTGCCTTTACTGCGCTTGTTGCGGTGAAAAGTAATCCCAAACCGATGCACTTCATCCCGGATCCGCCTGATCAGCTTCAGGCTTTCACTATCCCAGGGAAGTTGCAGGGAGGACGAATCACCTGCGAAAAATAATTCTTCCTGGTTTTTAGCGAGTCCGACCAAAGTGGTTTTGCCGGTAAGCCCCAGTTTTTGGATGCTGTCCAGCGCCGCACTCAGCTGCCCTTTGCCGCCATCAATGATGATCAATTGGGGAAGGGGAGCATTTTCTTCAGAAAGCCGCTTATATCGCCTGAAAACAACTTCTGACATCGATGCAAAATCATTGATGCCTTCAACCGTCTTGATATTAAAATGCCGGTAGTCTTTTTTGCTGGGCTCGCCATTGCGGAAACAAACCATTGCTGCCACGGGATAGCTGCCCTGGAAATTGGAGTTATCAAAACATTCGATATGCTCCGGTAATTCCTGCAGGTGAAGATCGATCCGCAATTGTTCCAAAACTTTGGACTTTTCGTCCTGGGTTTTATCTTCCAGTTTCAGCAATTTTTTCGCCTTCAGTTCTTCCGTAAAATAATTCACGTTTTTCTCAGAAAGGTCGAGGAGCTTCTTTTTGTCCCCGGCTTTTGGAACCACAATGCTGATGGTTTTATCCGGGTAATCCAGCTCAAACGGAACAATAATTTCTGTGGCCTCACTCTCAAAAACCTGCCGCATTTGGGCGATCGCAAAGGCCAGTACTTCCGCAGGGGTTTCTTCCAGTTTCTTTTGTAGGGTGATGGTTTTTGTTTGAATGATACTGCCATTGGAAACTGCTAAATAATTTACATAAGCAGCATCATTTTCTTCGATAATACTAAACACATCGATGGTGCCGGTATTGGTATTTACTACAGTGGATTTCGATTGGTAGAGGGTAAGCTGGCTTATTTTATTCTGGTAAAACGCAGCTTTTTCAAACTCCATTTTTTCCACGTGCTGTTTTAATTCTGTCTTAAAACCCTGTAGGATGCCGTTCACATTTCCTTTCAATAATTCTTTTAGCTGCTGAATGCCTTCATGATAATCTTCCAGTGTTTGCAGGCTTTCGCAAGGTCCTTTGCAGTTGCCGAGATGGTATTCCAGGCAGACCTTAAATTTATTTTTCCTGATATTGGCCGGCGATAAATTCAGCTTGCAGGTACGAAGCTGAATATTTTGTTTTACGAGATCCAGTACATCGCGCACCTTGGCAACAGAGGTATACGGACCGAAATATTGCGATCCATCCTTGATCTTTCTGCGCGTTAAAAACACCCGCGGGAAAGGCTCATTCTTTACAACGATGTACGGATAGGTTTTGTCATCCTTGAGGTTGATGTTGAAAAGTGGCTGATATTCTTTTATGAGGGAATTCTCCAGCAGGAAAGCATCACGCTCATTGTTAACGATCGTGAATTCGATCTTCCGGATACGGTTTACGAGTTCGATTGTTTTATAGCTGTTGTTATTTTTATTGAAATAACTGCTGACGCGTTTGCGGAGATGCTTGGCTTTACCAACGTAGATCAGTTGTCCTGCTGCATCAAAATACTTATAAATCCCCGGAGCTGTGGGGATCGTTGCAGCGATCAGAGAAAACTCCTGTTGATTCATAACGATTTAAAATTTCCATTTGATCAGCTGTTCCTTCATTACTGAAGGTTTGCCTGATGCATCATTGCGGATGTCGACGATCTTCGCCCAATTATCTGCCAGCCAGGTAAGTTGTTGTTCGCCGCCAGTGGCCGTTTTTTTCATTAAATAAACACGCTTTACAAAACCAGTCTCCGGATTAACATACACGTCATAATGCTGTAGCAACATGCTGTCCGGCAGTTTGCCGATCGGATCATAGGTAAACGTAAATGCGTCCAGGCTTTGATCAAGAAATTTCTTTTCCGAGAAAAATCCAATAAGGTTAGCCGTGTCGATTACCGGTTCCACAAAGGGTTTGAAAATACTATCCAGTTGTTCCAGCCGCAACCACGAGGAATCTGATTGGCCATTTACGGTGGTAACGGACAGTGGATTTGCAGCATCAGTTTTCAGGCCTTTTATTTGACCGCGGATATAACTGCTCACCGGGAAAAAATTGGAATGGGCTTCTGTACTGTCTTTCGTTGGTTCAACAATTTTATCCCGCGTTGCAGGCTGCCGGCAGGATAAAAAAACGCCTGCGGCCAAAAGAAAAACAATCAATTTCATACCGCAAAATTACTTGTAATAAAACAAATGAGTTGATACCGCATAAAAAAAGCGTACCAAAAGATACGCCTTTAAAAAAATTGGGACAGTTTTAAAAGCCTGTGCTCACACCGAGTTTCAGGCCAATATTATACAGTTTTTCAGAATAATTGTACTGGTCACTAAAGGTCGAGAATAACTGGTAGCGGAACTGCGGTCCTGCATTGATCGTTACACCACTTGGCAATTTATAACTAAGAAAAGTTTCTATACTCGTGTTCATATTCCACTTGCGTAAAAGTGAAGGGTCTTCGACGTAATTTTTTTTGTCGGCAGAGATTGCATAATTATGCCCCGATGTAACAACAGTCGGCTGGATGGATGCGCCTGCATACCATTTTAATTTATTCCTGCCGGCTAATTTAATATCGGCGCCAACCGGGATAGACAACTGGATGGTATTATTATTTAATTTTTTATTGTTTTCACCAGGCGTATTTGCCAATAAAGACGGGCGTGGCACAAGTGTCGGGAAACCGGTGCTGATATCTTTCAACAATAAATTGGTGGTGGTAGGATGTTCAAGTTGGTGGGCATTAATCACATAGTTTGTATAATTAAACTGAAGCCCTGTTTTCACCCGTATATTTTTACCCAGGCTGTACAATAACTGAACCCCTGCTTCAAGGTTTGCTGCAGGGTATTGCAGGGTCACTTCATCCAGGTCCTGGCTTTGAACAGCGGCATTATTACTTAGCAATAGTCTTCCGCTGTTAGGTTCGAAATCGCTCGTTTTTTGCAGCGTCCTGAAGCCCACTGAAGGTGTTACGTAAAAGCCGAAAGCTCCGTGTGATTTTAATTTGCGGGAGAAAGGCTGGTTATGAAAAGCATAATCTTCGATCCATGGTCTTTCATCAGCAGCTGCAGTTTGAATAGCCAGTACTTGTTGTAAAGTAGTTGAATTGATGGCAGTTTTTGGAATACCCGAAGCGTTCATCTCAACAGGTTCTGCACCAACTAAAAATTCTTCCCCTGAATTATTGAAATCTTTAGCCGTTTTTGAACTATTACTGTTTTTTTCACGAGTTGCACTGGCACTCTCGGCATTGGTAATCGCCGTGGTTGCAATAATAAGTTCCTCCCCGGCAGTTTCCGGAATGCTGAATGGCAGCTGCGTTTCCGCTATGTTCAGCAATAGGTCGTCTTCCTGCAGGTTGCTGTTAGAGAAACTGCGTCCCCTATTCGACAAAGCCGCTGACCGGTACTTTTGGATGTTGTCTGCAGAAGAAACCTCAACATTCGTTTCAGCAGCATTGCCATTCCTCAAGTTAAGGGAGGCAAGGCGGGCAGACTGGTTAATGGAGTTGTTATTGGAAACACCAATAAACAGCACCGCAGAAACCAGCACCAGGCATACGGCCAGTGATGGCCATTTACGTGCCGGGTGCAAATCGTTGTACAGGCTATGCCAGACTTTCCTGGAAGGGTACATGCGGAAATTATCCGTGCTGTCCTTCAGGAAACTTTCAAAATCATCATTGTAAAATTTCTGTTCCATCTTTCACAAAAAGCTTTTTTAGTTAGTGGTAATTCAAAGGTTTGGTAAATGCGTATTCATTATTAGCTTCCCGAATTCGATCTCCCGTAGAGATTTTTATTGGGCGACTTGTGTATAATATTTTTCTTCACCAGGATATCTTCCAGCATCGCTTTCGCCCTGGTATACTGGCTACGGCTCGTGCTTTCCTCGATATCGAGTAACTGCCCGATCTCGCGGTGCGAAAATCCTTCGATGGCATACAGATTCAACACCGTGCGGTAACCGATCGGTAAAATGCGGATACATTCAACTACTTGTTTCGCCTGCATGATCGACGGGATCATGTCCTCTTTAATGTGAATACTGTTGGCATGGATGATATCCACGCTGTCGGCGAATTTTTTATTTTTCTTTAAAATGTTGATGCAGGTATGCACGACGATGCGGCGGATCCAGCCTTCAAGGGCGCCTTCGTTCCTGTATTGATGTAATTGGGTAAATACCTTGATGAAGCCTTCCTGCAGCATATCCTCCGCATCTTCACGGTTTTTTGCGAAGCGGTAGCAAACACCCAGCATCCGTGGACTGAAGCGGTTGTATAAAGCCTCCTGCGCAGCAGCGTTGTTTTTGATTGTTCCGGCAAGCATTTGCTCTTCGGTCATATTAGGTAGATTTAATCCCACTAAATATAGACAATTTTCTTTGCAAAGCCGCTGCATCAATGCGCCGGTAAGGATTTTAACAAATCCCGGAAATGGCCCTCCGATGCTCCTGTTTTAGGGCCGGAGTTGCATGATGGCCGGATGCTATACTCAATTATCAGGCAAGAAAAATCCCGCCTAAAAAACAGGTAGAACGCGGTAATCTATTCTTTTCAGCATTGCCGAACCCATGGCTGGGCAGAATCGTAAAAACCAGCCACGGCCAGGCGATTTCCGATCAATACCATCAGCTGGCGTGGCACACCTTACTTTTTACGCAGCAGGCTGTCTGCAGGATAATGCGCTTTCATGGTATCCATCATCGCTTTCGACCAGTTTATCAGCAATGCCTTTTGATCAGCATTTAATTTCGCGTTGGTATGAATCAGGGTATAAGAGGATAATGGCATTTCATCGTGCTCCACCTGGTCACCGATTTCTTCCAGTTTTTTATATTGCTTACGTAAAGAATAGGAAGAGAATTCAGAGAAATTTAATTCCTTTTTCCCATCCACGATATGGTTATTCAGCCACCAGGAAACAGGCTGTATATGCGAATACCATGGATACACGGTGTTGTTACTGTGGCAATCATAACAGCTGACTTTTAAAACAGATTGTACGTTTTCCGGGACGGTAAATTTTGCGCTGATCTCGTTTCCGCTGGCAGCAGTGGCTACATTCTTTTTTGCGCGCGGATAAAATTGAATCAGCAAAAAAATCACTAATAGAACGAGGAGGAATTTCTTTAAAAATCGCATGGGTTAAAAATTTAAATAAGCATATTTCCGGTCATAACTGCCGGGATGGGCAGGCCCATCATTTTTAAAATGGTTGGTGCAATATCGCCAAGTTTTCCCGGAGAAACAACGCCACGCCATTCGTTATCAATAATAAAAAATGGAACAAGGTTAAGGGTATGCGCGGTGTTCGGGGTGCCGTCTTCATTAATTTCATAATCAGCATTACCATGATCTGCCAGTAAAAAAATGGCGTAATCTTTTTCCAGCGCTGCCGTCACCACTTTCTCCACGCAACTATCTACCGTTTCCACGGCCTTGATCACGGCCGGCCAAACGCCTGTATGTCCAACCATATCTGCGTTGGCAAAATTGAGACAAATGAAATCGGGTGCATTATTTACTATTTCTGCCAGCACTGTTTCGGTAACCTGGTAGGCGCTCATTTCTGGTTGCAGATCGTAGGTGGCTACTTTTGGTGAAGGCGCCATTGCTCTTTTTTCACCTTCAAAAGGTTCTTCCCTGCCGCCGCTGAAGAAAAAACTTACGTGCGGGTATTTCTCTGTTTCGGCTATCCTTAACTGTTGCAGTCCGTGCCTGGAGATCACTTCACCCAAAGTTTCGGCGAGGTCATCTTTTTCAAACATCACATGAACATCTTTGAAATCATTGTCGTATTTGGTCATCGTTGTAAAATGGACAGGAATGGTATGCATGTCGAATAACGGCATATCCATTTGCGTGAGCACTTCTGAAATTTCCCTGCAACGGTCAGTTCTGAAATTAAAACAAATTACCGCGTCACCGGATTCAATTTTACTATTTGAAACAGCGCTGTTAATCAATGGCATGAGGAATTCATCAGTGACATTTCGGTTGTAAGATTCCTGCATGGAATGAAGGAGGTCGCCCGTTTTTTCGCCCGTTGCATTTACCATTGCATCATAAGCGATACGGATCCGCTCCCAGCGCTTATCACGGTCCATCCCATAATATCTTCCGGTAACAGTCGCGATTTTACCTGTTTTTTGTTCGAGGTATTCCTGCAGCTCACTGATAAAACCAATGCCCGATTTTGGATCCGTATCCCGGCCGTCGGTGAAGGCATGTACGAGCAGGTTATCAAAGCCGTTGGTTTTACAGGTGTCGGCGATCGCTTTTACATGATTGATATGGGAATGCACACCACCATTACTTACGAGGCCGATCAGGTGCAATTTTTTGCCCTGAACCTTCGCGTAATTGATGGCTTCCAGCAAAGTTGAATTTTGTTGAAAACTCCCGTTACGTATGGCGACATTGATCCTTTCGAGTTCCTGGTAAACAATCCTTCCGGCTCCAAGGTTTAAATGCCCAACTTCGCTGTTGCCCATCTGGCCAGCTGGCAACCCCACATCTTCCCCGCAGGTAACCAGGGTGCTGTTTGGATATTTTGTATAGAGCGAACTTACAAAAGGGGTATTGGCGTGCTGGATAGCATCACTGCTTTTAACTTTTCCAAGGCCCCAGCCATCCATGATCACGAGGATAATTTTCTTATTTCCCATTGTGCAAATCTATATATTTGGTACATAGTAACTGCAGCTGAATTGATTGTGGTTAAATATTGCTAAAAACGAGGTAGCAGCCGGGCTCTTGGCACGTTTTTAGACAATTAAAGGAAAATCTGATTATATGAAACGTTTTTTACTTATTGTGCTTACGGGTTTGGTTTTGAGTTCTTTTACCTTGTTCTCAGGAATCAGCGATATTATTTCTGCCCTCAAAGCAGGGAATGCGGGTGATGTAGCCAAATACTTCGATACAACGGTGGAGATAACACTTCCGGAAAAAAGCAGCAGCTACAGTAAAAGTCAGGCAGAACTGGTGTTACGCGATTTCTTCGTCAATAACAATGTCCGCGGCTTCAACATTATGCACCAGGGTGAAAACTCAGGCTCACAGTATTGCATCGGCACTTTATCAACCAAATCCGCGTCCTTCCGTACAACGATCTACATGAAACAAAAAGGTGATAAGCAATACCTCCAGGAAATCCGGATAGAAAATCGTTAAACAAAACACATCAGTTATTTTATACAGCCTCTTAACGGAGGCTTTTTTTATGGTTGGATTGAAGCGCTTGCTTAGCTTTGCCCCATGAATTATGCAAGTCAGTTATCACAGTTGGTTACTTCCGCTTTATCAGAAGATATTGGTCCGGGGGATTATTCAACCCTGGCGACGATCGACCCTGGTGAAAGAGGTAAGGCTGTGCTCAAGATCAAGCAGGACGGGATTCTTGCGGGGGTGGCAGTAGCAGAAGAAATTTTCCGGCAGGTGGAACCTGGGACGTTATTTAATAAAATAAAGGAAGACGGGGAACCGATGGCTTATGGTGAAACCGCATTCGAAATTGAAGCCTCCGTCCATACCATTTTAAAAACTGAGCGCCTCGTGCTGAATGCGATGCAGCGAATGAGCGGTATTGCAACACTTACCGCCAAATATGTGCAACAGCTGGAAGGTTACGCTACCAAATTACTGGATACCCGAAAAACGACGCCCAATTTCCGCCTGCTCGAAAAAGAGGCAGTGCGCATCGGCGGCGCCGTAAATCATCGTTTCGGTTTGTATGATATGATCATGCTTAAAGACAACCATATTGATTATTGCGGCGGAATTGAAAAGGCGATCAATAAGGCTTATGCCTATGTTCAGGAAAACGGGCTTTCGCTGAAAATTGAAGTGGAAACAAGAAGCCTGGATGACGTGCAGAAAGTGATGGCAACAGGAAAAGTAGACAGGATCATGCTGGACAATTTTACGCCAGCGCAAATTATGCCGGCTTTAGAGATTATCGGCGGTAAATATGAAACAGAGGCCAGCGGCGGAATCAATTTTCAAAATATTAAATCTTATGCCGCAACAGGGGTGGATTATATCTCCAGCGGCGCGATCATTCACCAGGCAATCAGCCTGGATCTCAGCCTTAAAGCCGTTAAATCTTAACTCATGGCGAAAAAAATCAACAGCTTCTCAGGCATCGTTTTCTCCACAGATCCGTCCTTTAAACCCGAAGAAGAGGAACAGGAGCAGGAAACGCTCTTGCCAGCAGACCAGCAATTGAAGATCAGGCTGGAAACGAAACATCGTGCAGGCAAAGCTGTTACTTTAGTTGATGGATTCCGGGGCAGTTCGGCAGATAAGGAAGAGCTGGGTAAAAAACTGAAGAGCTATTGCGGAACGGGCGGATCGGTGAAAGATGGAGAGATCATTATCCAGGGCGATCATCGCGACAAAGTCCTGCAATGGTTGCAAAAACAGGGATTTGGCAAGTCTAAAAAAATATAGGCATGGCATAACAGTTGATAATTGTATATGTTAAGAGTGCCCGAGGACAAGTGGGGTACGGATTTAAATCGCTATTTTTAATCAATTATTAAAGGATGACCAGTAAGATTTCAGGCGGTGTTACCATTACGGTAGAAACATTTTACCAGCAGGAATATAGCAATCCGCTTAACGGCGAGTTCATGTTCGCTTATAAAATCACCCTGGAAAATAACAATGTATTCCCTGTAAAATTATTGCGCAGGCACTGGCATATTTACGACAGCAACGGAACGATGCGCGAGGTAGAAGGAGAAGGCGTGGTTGGCGTACAACCCGTGATCGAACCGGGAAAATCTTATCAATACATCAGTGGTTGCAATTTGCGCAGTGAAATGGGTAAAATGCTCGGCACTTACCTGTTGGAAAACATTCATAACAAAAAGCAGTTCAATATCAGTATTCCTTCATTTGAAATGCATGCGCCGTTCAAGATGAATTAAAATTCCTTTTCTTTATTTTTGCCCGCATCAAGGCTGTTGAATACCCTCGTTTAAGGTGATAAAACCTTAAA
Organism: Ferruginibacter sp.; assembly: GCA_028288705.1. GTDB lineage: Bacteria > Bacteroidota > Bacteroidia > Chitinophagales > Chitinophagaceae > Ferruginibacter. The sequence continues at coordinate 173,980 of JAQBNH010000006.1, read as the reverse complement.
TTTTAAAATTCTAGACTATGTCAAAAATCGTTTTTAATAATCGCAACAACGAGTTTTACCAAAGCCTCAAGGCCTCGGTTGATCAGTATTTTGAAAAAAATCAAATCAAAAAAACCGGCGACTGGCGTTTATTTTCTAAAACGATTATCCTCATCGGTACGTTTATCACCGCCTACCTGTTACTCATGAATATGACCATGGGCGTATTGCCTGCATTATTGCTGGCAGGACTACTGGGTTTTCTTGCCGCCTCTATTGGCTTTAGCGTGATGCATGATGCGAACCACGGAAGTTATAGTCCCAACCAAAAATTAAATGACTTTTTGGGACTATCAGCGAATGCGCTTGGAGCGAGTGCTTATTTCTGGAAGCAAAAACACAACATCATCCATCATACTTACACCAATGTGGATGGCATCGATGATGATATCGCCAAGAGCCCGATCATTCGTCAGTGCGAATCCCAGAAATGGGTGCCGGCGCATAAAGTGCAGCATCTTTACCTTGTGCCTGTGTATTCTTTATCATCTATTTTCTGGATATTTTTCATGGATTTCACCAAATATTTCACCCGTAAGATTTATACAACGGATGCGTGGAAATTATCTACAAAAAACCATATCGTTTTTTGGGTGACTAAAATTTATTATGCTACTGTGTTCATTGCCATTCCGATTTTTGTTTGGGGCTGGTTAGGCTGGCTGGTAGGATTTTTAACGATGAATGTAGTAATGGGATTAACACTTTCGATGGTATTCCAGTTAGCGCATGTAGTAGAGAATACAGAGTTCGAACATATTCCGCTGGATACAACCAAACATGTGGAAACCGCGTGGGCGGAACACCAGATTAAAACAACGGCGAATTTTGCCATGGGGAACAAAGTGATTTCCTGGTTTGTGGGCGGATTAAACTACCAGATCGAGCATCATCTTTTTCCTCGCGTAAGCCATATTCACTACCCTGCGATCAGCAAACTGGTAGAAGAAAAATGCAGGGAATACAATTTGCCCTATAATCAATATCCAACCATGTCTGAAGCGTTGGCTTCCCACTTCCGCGTGATGCGTGAATTAGGAAAGCGACCTGCGGAAGTTGCCGTAAACACACAGGCTGCAGCCTGATCATGGTTTGTATTTCGCTGCGCTGAATAATTTATCGGCGTCCATTTCCATCAGTTGCGGAAGCGTGGTTTCCGGAAACTTTTCCATGTATTTTTTTACAATTCTCCAGCCGGAGAATGACCCGATATTTCCCGGAGAGGCATCCCCAAGTTCCTGCGTTTTCGGCCCTTCACCAACATAGTTTTTGATGATGCCGTAATCGATCGTTTGCAGGAAATTATTTTGTACAAACAAATCCCAGATGGAGGCTTCATGACCAATACTTTCATTGTATTGTTTTTGCGTGTAGCCAATCAGTTTGTATTCCTCCGTTCCCGGTAAAAACCTGTTCAGCAGGTACAAGCGTTTTCCTTTTTCCACCATCTGGATGAGCAAACTCTTATCTTCCGTCTTTTCAGGATATAGGTCATTCACGATATTTTTCATCGAATTGATCGCAATGTAGTCTGGTTCAAACCGACGTGAAATGTAATCAGGATAAGCTTCCTGCACCCATTCCGTTTTATACAGGGAATAATTACCGCCGAGGTGATGCTGCAAACCGATGATGAGCACATCATCATCCAGGATATCGCCGTACCCATTCAGGGGTCCGATATATGTGATCAAACGGCGCGGTATTTTATAAGCAGGGAAATAATACTTTACATATTGCAGGCCTTTTTTAATTTGCTTTTCATAAGGCGAAAAATTTTTGAACAACAGTTGCGCACTGTCATACACCGCACGATGCGACGTGAGGAAGCCACGGATATATCCCATAGCAGAATCTGCCGGCCATTTAGGATCCACGTTTAAAATATGATCCATAAAAATCTCTGCAAAAGCAGGATCAGCGGCCAGTAAGCCCGGCAATTGTGTAGCAAGCTGGTTCGTATCCAATGCAAATAATTTCTGTTCGAATCGTTCCGTTGTAAGGTCTGTTTTGATATGGTCGACGTCAGGCGCCGCATCCCGGTTATGGCAGGAAAGAAAACAGAACAGGAGCAACGAACTAATTACCAGGCGCATAATGGGATTGATTTAACTTTACAAACGAAACATTGATCGCCCGTAAAGTTAATCACGGATAAAGGTTTAGTTATGAAAATATTTTTGGCCCAGCAGAATTATCATGTTGGAAATTTTGAGAGCAATACGAAAAAGATCATTGATGCCATAGCATCCGCGAAGCAGCAAGGAGCGGATCTCGTGGTTTTCAGTGAACTCAGTGTTTGCGGTTACCCGCCGCGCGATTTTTTATACTTCCACGATTTTATCGATAAATGTTATGCTGCTGTTGATGAAATAAAGCAACATGCGCAAGGCATTGCAGTGCTTGTTGGCGGGCCGCATCGCAATGCATCAGTGCAGGGAAAGGATTTATTCAATGCTGCTTATTTCCTGGCGGATGGCGAAATAAAACAGGTGATTCACAAAACCTGCCTGCCAACATATGATGTGTTTGATGAAGACCGGTATTTTGAACCCGCCAAAGAGTGGTCTGTTGTTGTTTATAAAGGGAAGAAAATTGCTGTCAGTATTTGTGAAGATATTTGGAACCTCGGTAACAACCCATTGTATACAGAATGCCCGATGGATCACCTGATGAGTCAATACCCGGACCTGATGGTAAATCTTTCCGCATCGCCTTTTGATTACACACACGACGAAGACCGTAAAGCGGCGGTAAAAGCGAATGTGCTCAAATACAAATTGCCGATGTTTTATTGCAATGGAGTTGGCAGCCAGACGGAGATCGTGTTTGATGGCACATCACTCGTATTTGATAAAGAGGCGAACCTTTGCGGACAGCTCAAAAGTTTTGAAGAAGATCTGCAAGGCTTTATCCTGGCGGACGATGGCAGTATTGAAGGCGGCATCCTCGAACCTGCTTCGCGCATGCCCGACACCGATTTAAATCCATCCACCCTGGAAGCTGATTTAAACACTGCACAGATCTACAATGCGTTGGTATTAGGCATTCGCGACTATTTTTCGAAGATGGGTTTTACAAAAGCGATCCTCGGCAGCAGCGGCGGAATTGATAGCGCAGTAACGTTAGCGCTGGCTTGTGAAGCGTTAGGAAAAGACAATGTAAAAGCGATCCTGATGCCTTCAGAATATTCTACGGCGCATTCTGTAGATGATGCTGAACAACTCAGCAAAAATCTGAACAATCCTTATGAGATCATTGCGATAAAAAATATCTACCAGAGTTTTCTTACCGAATTAAAACCATTGTTTGCGGATCTTCCATTTAGCGTAGCAGAAGAAAATTTACAGAGCCGGACCAGGGGGAATTTGCTAATGGCCATCGCGAATAAGTTTGGTTATATCTTACTCAACACATCCAACAAGAGTGAATTGTCTACGGGCTACGGAACCTTGTATGGCGACATGGCGGGCGGTATCGCAGTGTTGGGCGATTGCTACAAGCTGCAAATTTTTGCCTTAGCGAAATTCATTAACAGGGAGAAGGAAATTATCCCCGCGAATATTATCACGAAACCGCCAAGTGCGGAGTTGCGTCCCGGGCAAAAAGATAGCGACAGCCTGCCTGAGTACACAATCCTGGACAAAATTCTTTATCAATATATTGAGCAGGCAAAAGGTCCTGATGAAATTAAGCAACAGGGTTTTGATGCAGCATTGGTCGACCGAATCCTGCGGATGGTGAACGTGAATGAATACAAGCGCAATCAATTTTGCCCGATCATTCGTGTATCGCCAAAAGCATTTGGCGTCGGCCGGCGTGTACCCATCGTTGGAAAATACCTGTCTTAAACATTTACGACCTGCACTGCAGTACCGTAGCAAAGCACTTCGGTAACGCCGCTCATCACTTCATTGGCGTCATACCGGATGTTGATGATGGCATTGGCGCCACGATCGTTGGCATGTTGCACCATCTGGTCGTAAGCCTCAGCGCGTGCTCTTTCGCATAACTCTACGTAAATAGAGATCTTACCTCCGAGTATTGTTTGAAAACCGCCTGCGATATTTCCAAGGATGCTGCGTGAGCGAACGGTGATGCCGCGAACCATGCCCAAATGCTTCGTGATCCGGTATCCTTCTAATTGGTTACTTGTAGTGACAAGTTGTTGATCTACCATAGTTTGTTTTTATCTTTAAAATTAACAATCTTTTCCGGCTGCAACTTAGATGGCAGCATTTTTGTTTACTTGCTCTTCGTAATTTGCAACAATAGAAAAATAACCAGTATGCTACAAACCGCAGAAGACATTCGCCTGCTCAATGAAAAGATCAATCATGCAGCAGGGTTTGTTACCCGCATAAACGATGAGCTCAGCAAAGTGATCGTAGGCCAGCAATCCATGATCGAACGGCTCCTGATCGGCCTGCTCAGTAACGGCCACGTTTTATTGGAAGGTGTTCCAGGTCTCGCAAAAACACTCGCGATAAAATCGCTCTCACAAACAATTATGGCGCAGTTCAGCCGTATCCAGTTTACACCGGATCTGCTACCAGCTGATGTGGTGGGAACGATGATCTATAATCAGAACAAAAATGAATTTGTGGTACGTAAGGGTCCAATCTTCGCCAATTTTATTTTGGCGGATGAGATCAATCGTGCACCCGCAAAAGTGCAGAGCGCATTGTTGGAGGCCATGCAGGAACGGCAGGTGACCATTGGTGATACCAGTTATAAATTGCAGGAACCCTTTCTTGTACTTGCAACGCAAAATCCGATTGAACAGGAAGGTACCTATCCGCTACCTGAAGCACAGGTGGATCGCTTTATGTTAAAAGTTGTAGTCGGTTATCCAACGAAATCTGAGGAGCAATTAATTATCCGTCAAAATACTTTAGGATTGGTAGCGCCTACGATCAACGCGGTAGCTTCCACGTCAGAGATTCTCACAGCCAAAGAATTGGTACGCCAGGTTTACCTGGATGAAAAAGTAGAGAGCTATATCCTGGATATTGTTTTTGCTACCAGGTTCCCTGAAAAATATAATCTGGCAAAATTGAAACCGCTGATCAGTTTCGGTGGTTCCCCGCGTGCGAGCATAAACCTCGCTCTGGCCTCTAAAGCCTATGCTTTCTTAAATAAACGCGGTTATGTGATACCGGAAGATGTGCGCAACATTTGTAAAGATGTATTGCGTCACCGTATCGGTATTTCTTACGAAGCAGAAGCGGAGAATGTGAATGTAGAGGATATCATCAACGAGATTCTGAAAACAGTGAACGTTCCATAAATTACCAAACCCGTTTTCAACCAGCATCATTGTTAACTACAGCCGATATATTAAAGAAAGTAAAAGAACTTGAAATTAAAAGCAAGAAGATCACCACGCATTTATTTACGGGTGAATACCATTCTGCTTTTAAGGGAAAGGGTATGAGCTTTCGCGAAGTGCGCGAATACAGCGCCGGCGATGATGTACGTTTTATTGACTGGAATGTAAGCGCACGATTCTCGAATACTTTTACAAAATTATTTGAGGAAGAAAGAGAACTTACACTGATGTTGCTGATTGATACCAGCACGAGTAATTTATTTGGTACTGTAAGCAAAAGAAAAAAAGACCTGATCACGGAGATGGCTGCCGTTCTGGCTTTTAGCGCCGTCACCAATAACGATAAAGTGGGCGTTATTTTTTTCAGCAATAAAATTGAAAAATACATTCCGCCAAAGAAGGGAAGGCATCATGCGTTGTTCATCGTTCGCGAATTGTTAACGATTGAGCCGCGCACCAAAGGGACGAACCTTGATGAAGCCATACGTTATTTCAACAATACGACCCGGCAAAAAAGTATCGCATTTTTGTTAAGCGATTTTTTAGATACCGGTTATGATAACGACCTTAAAGTGATCGGGAAAAAGCATGATGTGATCGGTTTAAAAGTGTATGACCGCATGGACATGCAGCTGCCGGATGCCGGATTATTGCAGCTGGAAGATGCGGAAACCGGGCAGGTGAAATGGGTAGACAGTGGCAGCGCAATGGTGAGGCATAATTATCAGCAATATTTTTTTAAACGTACAGAAGAAACAAAATCATATTTCAGGAAGGCAGGCGCGGATCTGTTGCATATCCGTACCGATGAAGATTATGTTAAGATCCTTCAGCAGTTTTTCTTAAAAAGGAAATAACCAACAGACCAGATGATCAGCATGAATTGCCCAAAATATTTCTTTAACCTTACGCTACTGGTTTGTTTATGGTCTGGCATGAACACTGCGAAGGCGCAAAGCGTTTCTACTTCTATCGACCGGAAGTCGATTTTAATTGGCGAGCAGATCAATTATGAAATTAAATTCACCTTGCCTGCAGCAGGCTACCAGGTTGACTTCAACATCCCCGATTCGATCCCACATTTCGATATGCTGTCGAAAGCAAAATCAGATTCAACAGATGCAAAAGGTAATTACCTGGTGATGCAACGAATCTGTTTTACCAGCTTTGATTCCGGACAATGGCCTGTTCCTGCATTCGCCGTAAACCTGCGCAATGGCTCCGCATCATATACGCTAAACACAGATGCCATAATGATTAACGTTGGTTATATGCCCGCGGATAGTTCTGGCCAGCTACGTGATATCAAACCAGTAATGGATGTTTTTGTAATTGATAATACCTGGATCTATATTGCTATCGGTGCGGTTATTTTTATTATCCTGCTCCTATTACTTTATCGGTATTTTAAGAATAGAAAGAAGAAGGAAAAGCCGCTTTTTGAATCAAAACTTACGGCGTATGAAGAAGCGGTTGGAGCGCTGAAAGAATTGCAGGCGACAAATTTGTATGATCCAACGGCAGTAAAATTGTATCACAGCCGGTTGTCAGAAATCGTGAAAAAATATTACAGCCGTAAAGAGCAACGAAACTTATTGAATAAAACAACCAGTGAAATTTTATTGCGGCTGAAAGAACATGATGCAGATGCAGTAACCATTTCATCCCTTGCAGAAGCAATGCGGACGGGTGATGCCGTGAAGTTTGCAAAATATATTCCATCTGCTGCAGAGAGTGAACAAAGTTTACAACAGGTACGCAGTTCTATTGATACCATAGAAAAACAACAAACCATAAAAACTTAATGCCTCTTGCTTTTTAATTATTTCAATAATATTGAATTTGGGTCGCCGTTCCTGTTACCGTTGCTGGCATTAATTCCTGTGCTGATTTTTTGGTATGGGCGCTCCAACAAGAAGCGTTCAGCATCAATTGCGGTGTCAACCGTTGCTGCTACCGGCCTTGGTTCCTGGAAGGCGACAATGCGGCACCTGCCTTTTATCTGCCGGATGCTTTGCCTGGCGGCGGTGATCATCGCTTTGGCAAAGCCACAAACAAGAGATGAACAACAGCGTGTAGAAGGTGAAGGCATCGACATCGTTTTATGCCTTGACGTAAGCGGAAGTATGACGGCCCAGGATTTTTCCCCGAACAGATTGGAAGCTGCCAAACAAGTTGCCATTGATTTTGTAAATAAGCGCGTAACTGACAGGATCGGAATCGTTATCTTTTCCGGTGAGAGTTTTACGCAATGCCCGCTCACAACAGATCATGCGGTATTGGTGTCTGCCATAAAAAATATCCGCAATGGTTTACTTGAAGATGGAACCGCTATTGGTGCAGGCCTTGGAACGAGCGTGGATCGTTTGCGCGCAAGTACCTCGAAAACAAAGATCGTCGTATTGTTAACCGATGGTGAAAATAATGGCGGCCTCATCGATCCCAAAACAGCGAAGGAAATTGCCAAGGCTTACGGTGTTAAGGTGTATACGATCGGCGTGGGCTCTGATGGTATGGCGCCGCAGCCAGAAAATACGCCACTCGGAGTGGTAACGCAAAGCATAAAAGTATCTATCGACGAAAAACTTTTAAAAGAAATTGCTTCCGAAACTGGGGGTGAATACTTTCGGGCTAAAGACAATGAATCATTGGCAGGTATATATACAACGATCGATACGTTGGAAAAATCGAAGGTAGAAATCACCAACAGCATTCGTTACCAGGACAAATTTTTTCCTTTCGTGATAGCTGCTATTTTCTTCCTGCTGATGGAAGTGATCCTGCGTTACCTCGTCTTCCGCAAATTCCCATAAATTGACGGCTGTTTTTACGGCCTCATTATTCTTGTTATCTTGCAGCTATGCAGGCACTCGTTTATAAATCCACCGGAAGTTGGTACCAGGTTAAGACCGATGATGGTAAGGCGCATCGTGCCCGGATGAAGGGAAAGTTTAAGATCGACGGCATCACCTCTACTAATCCTATTGCAGTGGGTGATATTGTGGAGATCGACATGGCGGATGCGGAAGATAGCCTCACCATAACGGATATCTATGAGCGCAGGAATTATATCAACCGCGTGTCCCCGCATAATAAAAATCAACATCATATTGTCGCCTCAAATCTTGATCAGTCATTGCTGTTTGCGACCCTGAAAGATCCTAAAACATCATTGGGTTTTATAGATAGGTTTCTCGTGATCTCGGAGGCTTATCGCGTGCCGGCGATCATTGTGTTTAATAAGTCGGATTTATTCCGCCCTAAAGAGGAAGAAAAGTTTGAATTGGTGAAGTCTATTTATGAGCCGATCGGTTATAAGATCATGCGGATGAGTTTACAAACAAAAGAAGGCGTGGAAGAAGTGAAAGCGTTATTACAGGATAAAACGACGTTGCTCAGTGGTCATTCCGGCGTCGGAAAATCTACTTTCATCAATTATCTTTTTCCTGAACTTTCACTAAAGACGCAGGATGTGAGTGAGTGGAGCGGGAAAGGATTGCATACCACCACCTTTGCAGAGATGTTTGATTTACCTTTTGGCGGGCGCGTAATTGACACACCCGGCATACGTGAAATGGGCCTCGTAGATATTGCTAAGAACGAACTCGCCCACTACTTCCCGGAAATGCGCGCGGTGATGAACGACTGCCAGTTTAACGACTGCATTCACCTCGATGAACCCGGTTGCGCAGTGAAAGAAGCGGTTAACGAAGGCGGTATCCATGGCGAACGCTATATCAGTTACCTGAATATCCGCGACACGATCAATGAAAAAAGTTATTGAGTGGAATTATCAGTAAACTTGTTTTTGTAAGAACCGCGCAACTTCCATCACCGCCAGGTTATTCTCTTTTGGCGTTTCCACCTTATGCGGGAAAATACTCACGCCATTAAAGATGTTGTAATGAAGGGTTAAGAATTGATCCTTATAACGGAAATCCCAGTCCAGCGTTTCGGTATCATCAACCTGGTTCATGAACCGGATCTGCAGATGTTCACTTAAAGTATCAGCAATCGCATAAAATTTGGAGATGCCGCAATTGTCGTCGATAACGGCTTCAGTGCCGCCAAAGTTGGTCTTCAGTTCGTAACACATAGGATTGGGTTTTGTTAGATTTCTATAGGTAAAGAGATCAATAGGCTAGTATTTTTTTCCGCCGCGATATTTTGATTTGTTCGCAGCTTTTATTGCTTTAGGATCACCTGAAGCGATTTGCTCAGCGCCTACATTTCTGCCGTTCGTGGGGCAGCCATATTTTTCTTTCTTTTGGAAAATACGGCTCACAAAACAGCCACTCAATAACGATAGCACAACGCCGGCAAGTATAATTTTTTTCATGTTATGAATTTAAACGGGATGCTTATTTGAACCAATTGCTGTACTTAAGATAGTTGTCCGCGATCCGGTTGATCTCGCCATGAATCAATTCCTGGCTGACATCTTTCACCTTTTTCGCCGGAACGCCAGCATAAATAGATCCCGGGGGAACCACCGTATTTTCCAATACCACCGCACCGGCTGCAATAATGCTGTTGCTGCCGATCCTCGCATTGTCCATCACAATCGATCCCATACCAATCAGTACATTATCTTCTATAACGCATCCATGTACAATTGCATTGTGCCCGATGCTGACATTATTTCCAATAATCGCCTGGGTTTTCTCAAATGTACAATGGATCACAGCGCCATCCTGCACGTTTACCTTGTTTCCCATGCGGATGCTGTTCACATCCCCGCGAACTACGGCATTGAACCATACACTGCATTGGTCGCCCATCTGTACGTCACCCACAATTGTAGCATTTGGTGCAATAAAACAATCGGTTCCCATTTGCGGACTTATTCCATTTACCGGCAAAATTACACTCATAGTCATTTTATTAAAAACATATTCGGTTAGATCATCAGCTGAAGGCAGATCTTTCCACTTGCTTTATCTTGCATGAAATTACGCAGAAGAATCCTGAAACGGCATCTCGTCCTTACTTTGCGGGAATAAATTTTTGTAAGTCCGAAATCCCGGTTAATCATACGAAACATGAATAACAGACAACTTTTTTTAAACCACGTCGGTCAAACCTCCGCCGCACCGCTATGCCTGAATATTGTGAAAGCCTCGGGCAGTAAAATGTGGGATGCAGACGGCAAAGAGTACACAGACCTGATAGCAGGGATCAGCGTTTGTAATATCGGTCATTGTCATCCTAAAGTAATCGGGGCGATTAAGGCCCAGGCTGATGCATACCTGCATATCATGGTGTACGGAGAACTGGTTGAAAATCCGCAGGTGGCTTATGCAACAAAATTATCGGCGTATTTGCCGGCCTCTTTGAATTCGGTATTTTTCACAGCCAGCGGTTCTGAAGCAACAGAAGGGGCCATGAAACTGGCGAAACGCGTCAGCGGAAGGACGCAAATAGTTTCTTTCAAAAATTCCTATCATGGCAGTACACAGGGCGCACTCAGCATTATGGGGAGTGAATACTGGCAGCAGGCATTCCGACCGTTGTTACCCGGTATCCTGCAGCTGGAGTACAATAATGCTGACGATTTGCAGATGATCACCAGAGAAACTGCGTGTGTGGTTGCTGAGACGATCCAGGCAGAAGCGGGTGTAAAGCCTCCACTCAATGGCTGGCTGAAAGCACTACGCGAAAGATGTGATGCTACCGGCACTTTGCTCGTCCTCGACGAAATACAATGTGGCTTCGGGCGCAATGGCAGCTTATGGGCATTCGAACAATTCGATGTCGTTCCGGATATCTTATTGTTGGGAAAGGCGCTGGGTGGCGGAATGCCGTTGGGTGCTTTTATTGCAGATAAAAAAATGATGGATTCCTTTACGCACGATCCTGTGTTGGGCCATATCAATACTTTTGGCGGGCATCCAGTAAGTTGTGCGGCCGGACTTGCGGGACTGAATGTGCTACTGGAAGATAATTTACTGCCGACTGTGAAAGAAAAGGAAGTCTTGTTTCTTTCCTTATTGAAACATCCACTCATTCGAAATATCAGTAGCCGCGGTTTAATGATGGCAGTTGAATTTGATGATTTTGAAACCAATAAAAAGATCATCGACGCATTAATAGAACAAGGCGTATTTACCGATTGGTTCCTCTTTGCCGCCCATGCACTGCGAATCGTTCCACCCTTAAATATATCCGCAGAAGAAATCCATTCGGCCTGTAGCATAATGCTCAAAGTGCTGGATGAATTTTCATAAAGCAGGAAAAAATATTTTTGGAGATGAGCTAAATTCATTTACTTTGTATTTCAAAGTGCTTTTATGAATCAACATCAACAGTCGCTGGAAACTTTGCAGGATATTAAAAAGATGATGGAACGCAGCAGCCGTTTTATCAGCCTGAGTGGGTTGAGCGGCATCAGTGCGGGGATTTGTGCACTGATAGGAGCAGCCATTGCCAGGCCTTATGTGTTTAGCGAGAAGAATTTGCTGATTGATGAACCGGCTGGAATAGCGCAAGCGGTAGCAGGTGATTACAGCATTATTTTTAATACCTGGTTATTCTGGATCGCTGCTGCCACCTTTATCAGTGCGCTTGGAACGGCATTTTTTTTTACCTGGATCAAAAGCAGGAGAGAGGGGATTCCGATCTGGGGAACAACAGCGCGAAGGTTGCTCATTAATATCAGTATCCCGCTCGCCGTTGGCGCGGTGTATATCTTCCGGCTGATTCATTTCGGCACATTCGGCCTTGTTGCGCCGGGTTGCCTGATCTTTTACGGCCTGGGCCTGATCAATGCCAGCAAATACACCCTTGGCGAAATCCGTTACCTGGGCTACTTACAATTGCTGTTGGGTATGATCAACTTGTGGTTCGTTGGTTACGGACTTTATTTTTGGGCAATGGGTTTTGGCGTATTGCATATTGTTTACGGAGTAGTGATGTGGTACAAATACGAACGGAATACCGGCAATCAATTTTAATCAACTGACTTTAGGAAAGACCTGATGATGAACCCGATTGATAATTTAAATAAGCTTTTCGACAGCAGGGTGCGGCTCGGTATTATGAGCGCACTTATGGTGAATGAGGGCATAAGTTTCAACGAGCTGAAAGAGCTTCTGGCGATAACAGATGGAAATCTCGCCAGCCATCTGAAAGCCCTGGAAGAAAATAATATTATAAAAGTGGAAAAAGGATTTATCGGACGCAAAACGAATACCACCTATGCGATCACAAAACCAGGAACAAAAGCATTTAAGGCACACCTTGATGCACTTGAAAAAATGATCCGCGCGACAAAATAAATTTTTTTTGCCTAAACACTTTGAAATGCAAAGCACTTTTAAAAATAGACTGATTACAGTGACAGCGCTCGCAGTGCGTATTTGGTTTTTTACAGCATTGCTGGTAGGGTTGGTCATTATCAGCTTTGTACTTTTTCACGGGGATGCCAACGCCTTTATCGTACTGGCAGGTTTAATTGCGCCGGGGGTTTTAAGTGTGCCTGTATTAATCGGGATGATCCTTGTGCTTCCGCTTATCCGGCGGGGAAAGGGCCCGGCCCAAACAAAAATAAATCGCGTGCTGCTGATCCAGGCCCTTGTATGCGCCGCATATAGTTTTGTGGCCGCTGTTGCAAACTTTCCTTCATTAGCAATCGGGATAAACATCGGCGATCCATTCTTCAGCAATTTGATCATCGCATTCGCGGCTCTTTACGTTCCCTGCCTGATCGTTTCGCTGTTCTTTATAAACCAATTCATGCAATTTTTTAGTGGCCCGCTTTCTTCATCAAATATTTCGGAGTCCGGCGTTAACACAAACAATTCTTATTCTCCATCAACAAAACACACCATTCCCATGACAAGTGATTTATCCTCCAATACAACAACAAACAACCCGGCATCGGGTAGCCTGCTTACGAAAGGGCTCATCACCGCTGGCTTAATTCTGCTGATGATGATCCCGACGTTATTTATTAAAAACCTGATCACAGAAAGAGAAGAGCGTCAAAAAGAAGTAGTGAAAGAAGTGAGTAGCAAATGGGCGACGGCCCAAACAGTTGCCGGCCCGTTCCTGGTAATACCTTACATCGAGACAACGCCAACAAGCGACGGTAAAATTATTACGACAAGAACAAAGGTTATTTTGCTGGCTGATAATCTAAACGTTGATGGAATCATTATTCCTGAAGAACGGCCTCGGTCGATTTACAAAGTGTTGTTATATAGAAGTGAGTTGAATGTTGCCGGAAGTTTCCGTGCACAATGGGCGCAGGGCATTGACTCATCAAAGCTGGATTTTGCCAACGCTAAAATTTGTTTTTCCATCTCTGATTTTAAAGGCATAGAGGAAGATGTTTATGTTGATGTAAATGGCCAGAAATTATTGTTGAATCCGGGGTTGCCTGTAAATGATTTTGGCCAGACAGGATTGTCTTTGCCGTTGAACATTTCTGCAGCAAACCTGGCAGGCGGGCTTCCATTCCGGATGCAGGTGAAACTGAAAGGAAGTGAACAATTACATTTCCTGCCCCTTAGTGCCAGCAGCAAATTCAGCTTGAAATCAATATGGCCTAATCCGTCTTTTGATGGCAGCAGCCTGCCTAACGCAAGGACGGTGACTGATTCCGGTTTCAGCGCTCAATGGAGTTTTAACCGGGCAAATTTACCATTCGCAACAGCGATGAAGCAGGGCGAAATCAACAATGGAAATGCTGAGTCTGCACCTGAAACATTTAAAAACAATGCGCTCTCTTTCGGCGTAAGTATGGTTCAGCCGGCAGATCAATACAACAAAACGATGCGCAGCGTTAAGTATGCGATCCTCATAATCGGACTTTCGTTTGCGTTGTTTTTTCTTATTGAACTAATGCAAAAAAAGCCACTCCATCCTGTTCAATATGTGTTGGTTGGTTTGGCGCTTGTCATTTTTTATACATTGTTACTTTCCATCTCCGAATATTTACTATTTGATAAGGCTTACCTGATCGCCGCCACCGCTACAGTTCTACTGATCACGCTTTACGCTAAAGGCCACTTTCGCAGTTGGGGTACGGCGGCAGTTTTTGCCGCTGTTCTTGCCGCGTTATACAGTTTCATTTTTGTATTGATCAGGCTGGAAGACACCGCTCTTCTTGTAGGAAGTATTGGTTTGTTTGTTGTCCTGGCAGTGGTCATGTATGTGAGCGGGAAGATCAACTGGTACGGTAACGCAACAAAAGCACAAGCCGAATTTCAACCCCAACAACTATAATCATGATCTATCATTTCTTTGTAAAAATTCGCTCAGCATTACTCGTGTACCTCACACACAAGATGGCCCTCCCCGTTTTGAAAATGATCCGTAAACCCGAACTGTTTCCCTGCACTATGGAACAATTACATGCCTTTGAAAGCGGAACACTGGGTAAAGCGCTGGGCGTTTTTTTACAATATAAGCGGTTGGATCTGCTGCCTTATTATGCAAAGCATGATATCAAGCATATCCTGCTCAGTTACGACACCACCGATGATGGAGAAGTATGCCTGCAATGCTTTATGCTCGGTAACAGGCATCTTTCTTTTCCGGTTCTAGCCACGGTGCTTTACGGCTTTATCACCATGCCTGAACATTGGAGCATCTTCATTCGCGCGTTTCGTCGTGGAAGCAAAGCTGCGTCTATCAGCCACTGGCAATGGTTTGAGCTTTTACACGAACCAACTGTAGCGCTGCAGGCGAAAATAAATTCAGTTAAATAAGAATCGTTGTTATGAAACAAATCTGGTTTAAAAGAAAAGGCTGGTTATATCTGCCCGTGCATCCTGCAGGTTTTATGGTAACAGCACTCGCGGTTCTTTTTATGATCCCCATCATTATAGCAAACGACCGCAATGTACATTCTGTCACGGATGAATTATATAGTAATTTCATCTATGGCAGCTGCACCGCATTCTGGTGGAAATGGGTAGCTGATAAAACCAGTCTTCCTTCATAATAAAAATCAGGCTATGCGATTTATTCATTCCTTAGGATTTGCTATCAGCGGTATCAAACAATTTATTTTACGTGAAGCAAATTTTCGTATCCAGCTCATTATTGCTTTGTTTGTAACTGTGATGGGAATTTATTTTCAATTTTCTAAAATAGAATGGATAGTCATCCTCATTTGTGTTGCCCTGGTATTATGCCTGGAAATGATGAACAGCGCTATTGAAAAATTATGCGATCTGGTTCATCCTGGTCTGCATGCTACAATTAAACTGATCAAGGATATTGCTGCAGGCGCAGTGCTGATAGCGGCGTTCATCTCTTTCATTTGCGGACTGATCATTTTCTTTCCTCACATACTTAAACTCTTTTAATACGATCTATGAAATACTTTAATTCATTTGATAAACTGCTGTTTTTATTTTTTGCCTTCATTGGAACCATGATTGCATTTCGAATTTATTTTACTGGAAGTCCATATTATCTATCGCTTGCCTGGAATATCTTCCTGGGATGGATACCTTACGTGCTGAGTAATTATTTCACCTACGTTCAAAAAAAACAGACCTGGAAAAAGCTTTTCCTGTTTGCCAGCTGGCTGTTATTTTTCCCTAATGCATTGTATATCGTAACAGACCTGATTCATCTCCAGGAAGCTTCGGCGATGCCGGCTTGGTACGATGCGGTATTGTTATTTGCTTCTTCCTTCGTGGGAATTTTACTGGCATTTGTTTCATTGCGAAGAGCGGAGCGTTTTCTAAGGAAGTATTTCCGGCCACTGAGCGTGACCTTGTCCGTGCCACTAATATTATTTCTTTCCTCATTTGGCGTTTACCTGGGAAGATTTGATCGCTGGAATAGCTGGGACGTGATCAACAACCCTTTAGCACTTGGATTGAATATTTTCAGCTACATCAGTTCTCCTATTGACAATGTAAGGACATGGGCCATCACGGTGATATTTACGGCGATCTATTCACTGCTTTATTTTTCCATGAAGATCTTACCGCTGGCTATTTCTGAAAACAAAAATACCGGGCGATAAACCCGGTATTTCTTAATTATTATTTCAAAGTTATTTAGAAGTCGAGGCCAAGTGCAAAATACATCACCGGCTTCCCTTTAAAGAAGCCGCTCATAGGCCAGCCAGCATCAAACTTCAGGAAATATCCTAGCAGCGTACTTCTCGCACCAAAACCATACCCCCCGGCAAACGGGCCAACACCGCCGGCTTTTTTTCTTACCGTTACTGCGCCCGGGTTTCCATTTGCGTCGGGCGTATTATACAAAACTTCCGGGCGTTTAATTGTGTTATAGCCTCCGTTCCATGCCGTTCCAAAATCGGTGAATTGCACCAGCATAAAATTACGCAGGAATGCATTGTTTACCGTTTTATCAAAGAACGTGGACAGCACCGGTAAACGGAATTCACTATTGATCACCACGGCATTATTTCCGTTTGCAATGTTTTGGATATATCCGCGCATATTTACAGCAAGGCTTTGGAAAGAATATGCCTGGTCTGTTGCCGGTCGATTCGTAGAATTAAAATAACGTTCCCTGCCAACTGCTCCTGTTGTCGGGTTAATTTTTTGATTCGGGCCAAACATCAGCCAGCCATCAACACCTCCGAGATAATAGATGAATTTCTGGCTGCCAAAACTAAAGTCTCCTGCTGCACGACCTGCCCAAATAAAATTGCGGTAGATAGGGTAATAATATCTTGCATCAAATCCCAGGTTGAACGTATTTGGCCCATCCGCAAACTTGATTTTATTTACCTGCCTGTTCCAGTCTGCAAAAACTTTATAACGCAACCCGTTCCAGATATTCATCGCGGGATTTAAACTGTTGTCATACACAAATTCCAAATGAGAAACAGAATATAATGTTTTTTGATCTTCCAGGGAAGCACTGAACGGATCCACCGACAACAGGGCCTGCTTGTCAGAACGGATACCGGTATTAAAGCGAATGCTTTTCGCAACATCAAACGGATAGCTGATACTCGCCTGGTATAGATTTGTAAATGTCTTTCCTGGGTATGTACCGATCGTAGCGCCACTTTGATCAACGAGGTTCACATCGTTGGATTGAACATTACGATAATACATCAGGCCCCAATCAATGCGGCGTTTGTAATTTTGATATCCGATCATCCATTCGTTGTCTTTCAAATTTGTACTTAGCTTGTACGCGCCGATCACCTTAATATCTTCCATCAGGTCTGATGTGCCTAAACGAATAAGCCCGTTCAAAGGCGTACTGCTATTGAGTTGCACCGGGCCTGCGCCCCCTGCATATGGCTGGTAGCGGTTGATCAGGATCGAATTGGTAAATCCCAGAGACCCAAAATCCGCGGAGAATTTCAGCGGTTTATATTTATACAATCTTGCAGACTGCAGCACGGATTCTTCATTGGGATCCACAGAAGGCACCGTTAACCCGATCTTGCTGGAATCAAGTTTTTCATTGCCAAACTCATTTTGAAAAAGATCATTTGTTTTGATGCTGTCGGCCTTCAAAACAGGCGAAACTATTTTGCTTCCCGGTACTACTGTCGTGAGCCTGCTTTCACGCATCATTTTCTTTGCGTACTCGGTTGGCTGGGCAGACACGTTTCTTTTATACAGCGTGTTTTCATCAATTTTTAGTTTGTACAAGATCTTTTCGTCGCTTTGCCTTGTGACTTCACTCACCTGGTTATTGTCACCGGCGATCCTTGTCTCTGCCACACTGCTTTGATAATTCGTGATAGGAAAGCTGTATGCAGAATCTGAAGAAACAGACACGACTGCGATCGAATCCACATCGGTCTTTTTGTACGCGCGCAAGGTACTGTCTACATCTTTTGCAGAAGGATTGCGCAGGATATCATCACCGATCAGGACTAATGTATCAAGCCCGGCTTTTGCGGTTGTGAAAAAACCTGCGTACCTGTTGCCCACACCATTTTCATCGCTGATAAAAGTAAAATGGTTTTGGTTGTACTGCATCGGGAAACGTGCATTACCATATTTTAAATTGGATAACTGCGTTATTTGGTTCAACTCTGGTTTATCACCAAAGTCTGTTACCAGGAAAACATTATAGCGATTATCGCTCGGCAGGGAAGTGTCGCCGCCTTTTGCATAAGTTGTTGGCCGGTTACTGCTAAAAATAATTCCTGTCTTGTTTGGAAATGCAACAAAGGAGGCGTCAAGATCGTCATACACGTCGTTGGTGATCTGTTTTACCTTCTCATTTTCTATATTAAAAGTGTAAATATCTGTGTGGCCATTTTTTACTGCGGAAAGCAATAACGTACGGCTATCAAGCATATACTTCACATCTTCGATCTGGTCAAATTTATCGGTAAGATCAATTTTGTATTGCTTCATGTTCAGCACCACATCATACACGAATAATTTAAGCCGTCCTTCTTCCACGTAGATCACGGAGATCCTTGTGCCCTTAGGATCCCAGGCCATCATCGGGTAATGCGGGTTTACCTGGTTTTCCAGCGTACGCACGCCATATTTCAACAATGTACGGTACTCAAAATCTTCGCTGAGCAACACACGAACGATACCTTTTTTGTATTGTGTTACCACGAAGGAACTGTTCTTTTTAAGCGGGTTAACATTAAAACGATAGTAGTTCAGTCGTTTGCTGATGTCAAATCCTTCAATATAATTCCCTTTCGGATAAGCTTTCCTCCGCGCAATGTCTTTGTAATACTTATCGTTTTGGTATTCCATAAATTCTACCAGCAAGTCTTTAAACTTTTTCTTTGTGATTTGCTGACTGGCTTTATTCAGGTTTTTATAAACCCGGGCGAGGTAAAGAAAGTAAGTCACATTCTCCTTCTTGTATTTCTCTTCGATAAAATACCAGAACGCATGTCCGGCCAGTAATGGTTTTTCAAATGCCAGTGAAGAAAATTTATTGTAATTGCCACTGAGTATCTCGCTTTTTAATTCATCATCAAGATCTGTGCTCCAATTTTCACCGAGGTAAGCAACATAACCATCCGTTAGCCAAACAGGCAGATCCAATAAGGTTTGATTGCCTGCCACTTCCCCAAGATCGTCGCCAAACAACACATTTTTGGTGATAATATCCGCGATGCCCTGGCGGATCTGGCGTTTCAGGTTGGCATGGTTGGCGTCGAAATACACAAGCATCTTATTGTTCACAAGCCGCGTTACCCCGCCGGTATTGATGATGTCGGCATCGAGTCCAACATTTGTTTGCTGCATATCTGCGAACTGATTATATAGGATCACGTTTGCTCGGCGTTGCAGGCTATATTCAGCGGCAGCTTCCAGTTGTGGAAGTTCTTTTTCAGCAGCCTGGGCAACGAATTTCGCCAGCTCCTGGCCGCCTTCATTAAAATAAACATTGAAATTTTTGGTTTGATAGTACTGCCATTTGAACTTTTTAAATTGCAGCCGGTTTTTACCAAATTGCACGGAATTTACCTGTGCGACAGCAGAAAAAGAAACAAAAAAGGTAAGTGCGGAAATGAAAATTATTCTGCTGAACTTTGCCATACTAAAAAATTGATATTGAGTATTAAAATTAATTGTTTCATCTGTTATAACGGTTTTTTTTTGGCAGGTCTTAGGCTGCCATTTACATCTTAACATTTACCCTTTTTTTTAGCGGTCAACTAACGGCCCGAAATGATTCTTAAATAAAACCAAGATATGCTGCAGGTGAAATCTTTCGTGTTTAGCCCGATACAGGAAAATACGTATATCCTTTACAATGAGTTCAAACAATGCGTGATTATTGATCCCGGATGTTATTTTGATGAGGAGAAGGAAACACTGGCAGCGTTTATTGAGGAGACCGGCCTCACACCTCAAATGCTGCTTAATACGCATTGTCATCTGGATCATGTTTTCGGAAATAAGTTCGTGGCAGAAAAATATGACCTGGAACTACAGATCCACGAGGGTGAAAAGCCTGTTTTGGATTTTGCCACCGCCAGCGGGTTGATGTACAATATGCCTTTTGATAATTATGCAGGTGAATTGCAATTTCTAGCAGAAGGGCAGAAGCTGGCCATCGGTGAAGATGAACTGGAAGTGTTGCTTGTACCTGGTCATAGTCCCGCAAGCCTGGCATTCTATTCCCGTAAAGATCAGTTCGTCATAAGTGGGGATGCGCTATTTTATCACAGCATTGGCCGAACTGATTTACCGGGGGGTGACTATAAAACACTATTAAAAAGCATCCGGGAGCAATTGTTTACGCTGGATGATGCCACAAAAGTCTTTAGTGGTCACGGGCAGGCAACAACGATCGGGGTGGAGAAAAAGGAAAACCCGTTCCTTACTTAATTTCCTGGCAAAGTTCTACCAATACACCGTTTGTGGCTTTTGGGTGTAGAAAACATACCAGTTTGTTATCGGCGCCTTTCTTGGGTTCTTCATTCAGCAGGATAAAGCCTTCGCTGCGAAGCCTGACCATTTCAGCATGGATATCGGCCACTTCGAAGGCGATATGATGGATGCCTTCACCCTTTTTTTCGATGAACTTTGCGATTACGCCATTGGGGCTGCTGCTTTCCAGTAACTCTATTTTATTTCCTCCCTGCCGGAAAAAAGCGGTGTTAACATTCTCCGATGTCACCGTTTCCGTTTTGTAGCATAATGTGTCCAGCAGTTTCTCATATACAGGAACGGCATCTGATAACTGTTTCACAGCAATTCCGATATGTTCAATCTTAAGCATTTAACAAAAATAAAACATGAAGCTTACGAAATCGGATAAATAACAATCCGCTATAAATGAGATCGCTAAAATAGAACCTTTTATAGTAAATTTGCATTATAAGAATACATTAAAAAATCTTACGAATTATATGTTGAAATTGCCGATTTATCTTGATAATAATGCAACTACACCCATGGATCCAAGGGTTCTGGAGGCAATGACACCTTATTTCCTGGAACATTTTGGAAATGCGGCGAGCCGCAACCATCCATTCGGTTGGGAAGCAGAGGAAGCAGTAGATTACGCACGTGAGCAGGTGGCGAAACTGATCGGTGCCGATCCTAAAGAGATCATTTTTACTTCCGGTGCTACAGAAGCGGATAATCTTGGAATAAAAGGTGTTTTTGAAATGTATGCGAGTAAAGGAAACCATATCATAACAGCAACAACTGAACATAAGGCTGTACTTGATACCTGCAAGCATATTGAAAAAATGGGGGGTGAAGTCACCTACTTACAGGTTGACCGCGAAGGGTTGATCAACTTAAAAGAACTCGAAGCGGCCATGAAACCTACGACGATCTTAGTCGCCATTATGTTAGCTAATAACGAAATTGGAACGATTCAACCGATCAGGGAGATCAGTGCGATTGCCCGCAAACATGGGGCATTGGTTTTCACGGATGCCACCCAGGCGGTTGGAAAAATCCCGGTGGATGTAAACAAAGATGGCATCGACCTGATGGCTTTTACGGCACATAAAATGTACGGACCGAAAGGGGTTGGTGCTTTATATGTCCGTCGTAAAAATCCACGCGTGAAAGTTACCGCGCAGATGGACGGCGGCGGCCACGAAAGAGGCATGCGCAGCGGAACGTTAAATGTTCCGGGTATTGTTGGTTTGGGTAAAGCATGTGAATTATGTATGCTCGATATGGAAGCGGATACAAAACGGATCAGCAAATTGCGCGACAAACTTGAAAATGCTTTGTTGTTACTTGAAGAAGCTTATGTAAACGGCAGCCGCGAACATCGTTTGCCGCACGTTTCCAACATTTCCTTCAAACATGTGGAAGGAGAAGGTTTACTGATGGGTTTTAATAAGAACATTGCGTTGAGTTCGGGTTCTGCCTGTACTTCTGCATCACTTGAACCAAGTTATGTATTGAAAGCGCTAGGCCTGGGAGATGATCTTGCCCATAGTTCACTTCGTTTCGGGCTTGGAAGGTTTACCAACGAAGAGCAAATTGACTATACGGTTAAAGCGATTAGCGAAACGGTGATCAAACTAAGGGAGATGAGCCCGTTGTGGGAAATGTATAAAGAAGGAATTGATCTGGATACGATAGAATGGGCGGCTCATTAAAATCTGCTCGCCCGATAAAAAATAATTATTGCAGGTAGTACTGCAAAAAACAATACTAAAAATACAATCATGGCATACTCAGAAAAAGTTATTGATCATTACCAGAATCCTAAGAACGTAGGAACATTGGATAAAGCCAGCAAAAGCGTTGGAACAGGCCTTGTTGGTGCACCGGAATGTGGAGATGTAATGCGCCTGCAGATCGAAGTGGATAATGCAACCGGAATGATCACAGACGCTAAATTCAAAACTTTTGGTTGCGGATCAGCGATTGCATCTTCTTCCCTGGCAACAGAATGGTTAAAAGGCAAAAGCGTAGACGAAGCACTGAAAATTGATAATATGGCGATCGTAGAAGAATTAAATCTTCCACCGGTGAAAATTCACTGTTCAGTTTTGGCTGAAGATGCGATCAAAGCAGCGATCAATGATTACCGTGTGAAAAACGGTTTGGAAGCGATCAAGTTTGAGGAGAGCGTTATTCATTAATTAATTTTTCATTTGTGTGAATGGAAACATTTATGCAGCTGAACATTTTTATCATGGTAGCAACAGACAATAGTATTTATATCAGCGATAAGGCAAAGTTGAAAGTAGAGCAGTTAATGACTGACGCGGGTGTTAACGCAGATCCGTCGTATTTTCTGCGCGTGGGCGTTGTCGGCGGTGGTTGCAGCGGACTCAGTTACAAACTTGATTTCGACAACGAGCAAAAGCCGATGGACCAGGTGTTTGAAGATAAAGGGATGAAGATCGTAACAGATCTTAAAAGTTTTCTTTACCTCGTGAATACAGAATTAGAATTCAGTGATGGGCTGAATGGGAAAGGATTTTATTTCAATAATCCTAATGCGAGCAGGAGCTGCGGTTGCGGTGAAAGCTTTGCTGTATAAGAAATATTTGATTTTAAAAAAACCTCCCGTTGTGGAGGTTTTTTTATGCGCTTTATTTTATTTATTCTTCCATAACTGGCCTTTCGACAGGCGGTGGTGGCGGCGGTAATTTGCCATATTTTTTGTCGTAATATTTCCTGTTACCCATCCAGGTTGACAATTTTATTTTTTTGGTTTGATGATCTTTCAGCACATAAACCATTTCAACACCATTTACAGGCTTCACGGATATTTCATTCCCATTTTCATTAATAATACTGGAAGAAATGAACACAGCCCGCGGGACTGGCGGCGGCGGTGGGGGCAAAGGCGGTGGTGGTGGAGGTGGTGGGGGAGCCAGCATGACCATTGGCGGCGGTGGCGGAGCAGGTGGAGTACTGATATCCGTTTTAGTTTGTGCCTGCGAATAACTTCCGGCAATCACAAAGCAGGTAACGTACAGGACGATTTTCTTTTTCATAAATAATTTTTCAATTGGATGCCGTTCTTAAAAATTTCCACAAAAGCTAATAGCTCAATTTGTAATTAGGTTATTTTTATAAAATCCCAAAAGGTTCCTCATGAAGAAACAATTATTTTATTTTGCCTTATTACTCTGTGTTTCCTGTTCGCAAAAACAGCATCAGTCAGGCAAATCGCTCAACGCCATTGCCGAAGATTATGTTCGCCTCGGTCTTTCTATTGGAGACTATGATACGGATTTCGTTGATGCCTATTATGGTCCAGATTCCCTGAAACCAACAGGAGTAAAAAATGCTCGTTTTCCAAAAGACAGCTTCCTTCTTGCTGTGCGTACAATGGAAAATGAATTGCAAACTTTTTCAGGGAAAGATTCTTCAGCGGAGCGCATTACCTGGATGCAAGCGCAGTTAAAGGCGTTCGAACGTCGTATAAAAATTTTCTCAGGCGAATTTGGAAACTTTGATGAAGAGTCACGCGACTTCTTTGCAGCCGTTGCGCCTAAATATACGGAACAGCATTTTAAAGACTTGTTGGTAAAGCTGGATAGCCTGCTTCCCGGAACGGGCAACATATCAGATAGATTTCAACAACTCGCCCGGAAATTCATCATCCCCAAAAATAAAATTGATACTGTTTTTAAAACAGCCATCGCGGAGGCGCGTAAACGCAGTCTGCCACATTATCATATCCCTGAGAATGAAAACTTCAGTATGGAATATGTTACAGGTAAACCCTGGAGCGGATATAACTGGTACAAAGGAAATTATCAAAGCCTGATTCAAATTAATACAGATCTCGATATCTACATCGACCGCGCGATTGACCTTGCCTGCCACGAAGGTTATCCGGGACATCATGTGTACAATGCCTTGCTGGAAAAAAATCTCTACCGGGATAAAGGGCATATCGAAGTTTCCTTGTATCCCTTGTTCAGCCCGCAATCATTAATTGCAGAAGGAAGTGCCAACTTTGGAATAGACCTGGCATTTCCCGGAAACGAAAGCATCGAATTTACAAAAAATGTTTTGTTGCCTATCGCTGGGTTAGATACGAGTGGTATTGCAAGATATTTCGCTGCACTCAAGGCAAAGGCTGCCCTTAACTATGCGCGCAATGAAGTCGGAAGAGGCACTGTTGATGGTACGATGAATGAAGCGGAAGCACTGCGTTGGTTGAAAGAGTACTGTTTGTTTAGTGAAGCAGGTGCAGTCAAATCAATGAGTTTCATTAAAAAGTATCGCAGCTATATCATCAACTACAATTATGGAATGGACCTGGTAAAAAATTACGTTGATATAAAAGCAGGTGGGGCAAAAAATAACGATCAACGCTGGGAAAAGTTTGGGGTCTTACTTAGTAACCAGCTTACAGCAGAGAACCTTCAATAATTTAAAATAAAAAAGCCAGAAAATAAATTCTGGCTTTTTTTATAATCAACGATTAAATTATTTGTGAGAAAATTGGTAGAATAAACCAATTTGTGCACCACGATTGTAAGCTTTGTAAGGGTTAGCAATTTTGTCTTTGCTGATATCGTTTAAACCAAAGTTATAACGAGCGTCAATACCAAAACCTGATTTCATAACATAACTAATTCCGGCGCCTACACCAAAATCAGCTTTGTTGATTTCTTTTTTGATATCAGTTTCAACATTAGCAATTTCTTTTTTAGCGCTTGTAAGGAAACTAACCTGAGGGCCTGCTTCGATCCTGAAACCGTTGTCGAACATATACTGTAACATAACAGGAACTGCGATATAACCTAATGTAAATTCTGTTTTACCGTTCAGCATGTTATTTTTGGCCCCTTGCATTGAATACAAGACTTCTGGTTGTAGTGCTAATTGTGGAGCAAGGTGAATATGGGCAAGTCCACCAGCATGAAAGCCAACTTTTGTTCCGTTGTCAAGATCCGGATCATATTTAATGGTTGAAATGTTTGCACCTGCTTTAACACCGAAATTTACTTTTTGCGCTGAAACAGTACCTGCTGCCATAACGCCTGCAATCAATAATGATAATGTGTATTTCATAATTTGTAGTTTTTATCCCGGTAACCTCCGGAACGGTTAAGAAAATTCCACGCTCACATAAGCCTGGTTATAAAACCTTGATTTGCAAAATCAAGACCAAAGACGAAATTCACGACAAATGAGTCAACTAACCAATGTTTGAACAACAATAGTGGACAGTTCGACATGAAAAGGGAAAAAATTACCTCAGATTAGAGATGCTCATAATATAAAAATCCCCCGTTTAAAACGGGGGACGGCAGTTGGTTTTGGTAAACAACTTTGATCCAAATCCCTGTTTTTTCTGAACACGATTGTTGTCAAAAAAACAAACGGTTGCCCGTTTATTCAGATCTTGTAAAATGTAATTGGTAATTCTTATAAGTCAGTTCTCCTATATGACAGGAACCTGAGGAATTCTGCTGCTTCTATTGTTATTTTTTTTTAACGATGAGCGATAGTTCTGCTATTAGTTTGGTAAATAGTAAATTGCAGCAATTTAAAATACATGTGGAGTATCTGTAAAAAGGAAATAAACCAGTTTTTCAGCAATCTTACGGGCTATATCGCCATTGTGTTATTCCTGCTCATTAATGGTATTTTCCTCTTCCTGTTAAGCGAAAGCAGTATCCTGGATTTTGGCTACGCCTCATTAGACAAATTTTTCGAGCTGGCGCCCTGGGTATTAATGTTTCTCGTTCCTGCCATCACGATGCGCAGCATTTCGGAAGAGTTTAAAACCGGCACCTTTGAGATTCTGAAAACCCGCCCATTAACTGCTTCAAATATCGTAATAGGCAAATACCTCGCGGTGTTAATCGTCCTTGTCTTCGTAATCGTTCCAACTTTCGTGTATGTTATAACCATCAAAAGCTTGGCCGCCGTTAGTATTGATTCAGGCGGAATTACCGGAAGTTATTTCGGTTTGTTTTTACTTGCAGCCGTTTTTGCAGCAATCAGTCTTTGTTGCAGTTCATTTACAAATAATGCCGTCGTTGCTTTTTTAGTAAGTGCCTTTGCCTGCCTGCTCATTTATTTTGGTTTCAATGCTTTGAGCAAATTGTCGTTTCTCCAGGGGAACCTTGATTATTATACAGAGATGATCGGGATCGACTTTCATTATCGAAGCATCAGCCGCGGTGTCCTGGATAGCCGCGATCTTATTTACTTCTTGAGTTTGATTATATTATTTCTCCTGATCACAACTAAACAATTGAATAAAAATAAATGAGGCTGATCAATAAGATATTAAGCAGTAAATGGAGCCTTATGATTTTGATCCTTTGCCTGCTATTCGTTAACCTCGCGGCATCCCGCTGGCATGCCCGTGTCGATCTGACAAACGAACATCGGTTTACATTAAGCAATGCAACGATCAATGTGCTGAAGAAGATCGACGCGCCGCTCACAATCGATGTTTTCCTGAAAGGCGATTATCCGAGCGGCTTCAAAAAATTGGGCGCTGCTACTACTGATTTGCTTCAGGAATTTAAAGAGATCGCGGGACCGAAATTGAAGTATAATGTTATTTCCCCCGAAGAGACTGTTCCTAATAGCAACGTTGTATATGGAGATACTTTGTCTGCCATGGGGCTTTACCCGATCAACCTTACATCACAGGTGAAAGAAGGGCAGCAGCAACAATTTGTTTATCCGGTAGCACTTGTTCATTATAAGGAGCAAACCATCCCCGTCACCCTTTACCAGGGCAAAACACCGCTCATCAATTTCCAGGAACTGAACAGTGCGGAAGCCATGCTGGAATACCAGTTTGCCGATGCGATAGCAAAAGCTTCGCGCACCGAAAAGCCAATGCTCGCATATGCTATCGGTAACGGTGAGCCGATGGAAATGACGACCTATGATCTTGTAGAAAATACATTGAAAGCCGACTATCAGCTGTTCACTTTTGATCCAAATAAGCAACCGTTTGTTCCTGCAGAATTTAAAGTGCTGATGATTGTAAAGCCGACCACCGGTTTTTCAGAACACGCAAAATTAAAGCTGGATCAGTTTGTAATGAATGGTGGAAAATTGTTAGTCTTCGCCGATAGGTTGAATGCTGAAATGGACAGTTTGAAAATAAAAAATGAAGTAGTTGCTTATGATCGCGACCTTCAGATAAACGACCTGTTGTTTCGATATGGCGCAAGGATTAACCCCGACTTGGTTATGGACTTGCAATGTGATTTTCTGCCTTTTGATGTTAATGGAAATGGCCAGTTCGAACTGTTACCGTGGAATTATTTCCCGGTGCTGGAAGGCACTGCCA
Organism: Ferruginibacter sp.; assembly: GCA_028288705.1. GTDB lineage: Bacteria > Bacteroidota > Bacteroidia > Chitinophagales > Chitinophagaceae > Ferruginibacter. Next base: position 145,956 of record JAQBNH010000006.1, on the reverse strand, counting down.
CCAATCCCGTGACGAAAAATATCGGGTTCGTTGCAGGCCGTTTCGTGAATTCTGTTGACACGATCGAAGCAGAAGGCATTCGGAAAACTGTTTTGTTACACTCTTCTGCTAATGCAAGAACGATCGGCACTCCGGCGTTGATCAGTGGTAAAGAAAATGTGAACGCCGCCGAAGATGAAAAATTTCGTACAGCGAATATTCCTGTCGCCCTGTTGCTGGAAGGAAAGTTTCGCTCTTTGTACGCGAATCGTTTGTCAAAAGAAATGAATGACAGCCTCACGAAATATGAAGCAGGCTTTTTACCCAATTGCCTTACAGATAATAAAATAATTATCGTTGCAGACGGCGACATCGTGTTGAACAGTGCTTTAAAAAATCAGCCGATACCGATGGGCATGAATCCCTATACATTCGGAACGCAAAAAGAATTTCCTTTCGCTAATAAAACATTCCTGCAAAACTGCCTGGAATATCTCGTAAATGAAAATGGCCTGAGTGAGGCAAAATCAAAGGATTATACCATTCGGTTGCTGGATACGAAAAAAGTAAACGATAATAAATTATTCTGGCAGGTGATAAATATTGCGGCGCCTGTGTTGCTCGTGCTGTTGTTTGCTTTTATTTTTCAATGGCGTCGGGCAAGAAAATATCAAACGAAAATAATATGAACAAAACGCAATTATTATATCTTGTTTTTAGTGCGGTGATCTTGATTGCACTTGTTTTTGACCTCGGTTTATTAAGTAAGAAAAATAAAAAGGTTACCATTAAACAGGCGTTGTATCAAACTTTTTTCTGGGTTGGACTTGCTCTTGCGTTTTGCATTTTTCTCTGGATTGAAAACGGCCAGAAGCCTGCACTCGAATACCTCAGCGCCTACCTGATGGAGTGGAGTTTAAGTATCGATAATATTTTCGTCTTTATTCTTATTTTCAGCGCCTTCAGCGTGAAAGAGAAAGATTACGGTCGTGTGTTGTTGATAGGTATCCTGATGGCGATTGTCTTCCGCATAATCTTTATCACCGTTGGCGTTGCACTGGTGGAAAAATTCCATTGGCTGCTGTATATATTCGGTGCATTCCTGGTTTATACGGGCTATAAAATGTTTGGTTCCGATGAAGATGATGGCGAATTTAACCCGCAGCAAAGTAAAGTGTATAAATTCCTGAAAAAATTTCTGCCACTTGCCCCGCATGATGGCGGAGGGAAGTTTGCTGTTGTAGAAAATGGGAAGAAATTTTATACGACCTTATTTGTTGTGGTGATCATGCTTGCCGCTATTGACCTGGTTTTTGCCCTGGATTCTATTCCCGCTGTGATGGGCATCGTGGACACGAAAACGCCCGACTATCAGACAACCGCTCGGCTGGTAATTTACACCTCCAATATTTTTGCCGTACTTGGTTTGCGTTCCCTGTTTTTCCTCCTGCGTGGTGCCGTTAATAAGTTTGATTACCTGCCGCAGGGCATCGCAATTGTACTCATTTTTATCGGCCTAAAAATGCTCGGCGAGCATTGGATCAATCAATGGGTTGATAAAACAACGCAGGTGTTTATTTCGCTCGGTATTATCATGGTATGCCTTGGCGGATCTATCTTTTATTCGATCTTCATGGATAAAAAAAATCCTGAGGATATGGATGCGAAACTGGTTGAACGTGATGATGACCAGGCCCACTAATTACTACAATTTACAATGCGCCCTTGAATTATAACATCGAAAATATTGCGGAGATCCTTGGGGCGAAACATCAATTGGTGAACCCGGCGCAGATCAGCCATCTTGCAACTGACAGTCGTAATATCAATTTTCCGGAAACGACCCTTTTTTTTGCGTTGAAAGGAGTTAACCAGGATGGTGCTTCATTCATTTCCGACTTATATAAAAATGCTGTTCGGAATTTTGTTGTCAAAGATAACTTTTCAACAAAAGATTTTCCGGAAGCAAATTTTATTCTCCTTCCTGATCCGCTTTCTGCGTTACAAAAGTTAGCTGCGCATCATCGTCAGCAATTTTCGTTTCCCGTGATTGGAATTACAGGCAGCAACGGCAAAACGATCGTTAAGGAATGGCTGTATCAATTGCTGCAAAACGATTTCAATATCGTCCGCAGTCCGAAAAGTTACAATTCCCAACTTGGTGTGCCGTTAAGTATAGCGCAGATTTCTCCAACAGATAACCTTGGAATTTTCGAGGCGGGCATTTCCGAACCAGGGGAAATGGTTAAGCTCCAGCAGCTGATCGCTCCAAATATTGGTATTCTTACTTATCTCGGCGAAGCACACGCGGAACAATTCGCAAGCCGGATTGAAAAATTGAGGGAAAAATTGTTACTTTTTTCCAATGCCGAATGGCTCGTCTATTCCGCGGATGATGACGATACAGCTATCACTATCCGGCAATTCCTGAAAGAACACCCGCATCTGAAATCCTTCACCTCGTCAACATTGCATGATGCAGATTTTCGCATTTCATCAATTATACCCGTTGAGGGAGGTAGCCGTATTGCGGGAGTTTACATGGACAAGCCGGTGGAATTTGAAATTTATTTTAAGGATACGGCATCAGTCAGCAATGCGATCAGTTGTTATTGCCTGATGTTGTTACTTCAATACCCGCCATCAGTAATTAACTTGCGTATGTTGCAACTCAAACCAGTGGCAATGCGTCTCGAACTACTTGAAGGCATTCATCACTGTTCAATCATCAACGACAGTTATAATGCGGATCTTGACTCTTTATTAATTGCATTAGATTTTCTACAACAGCAACAGCAGCATGATCGGCGCACGGTGATTCTCAGCGATTTCCTGCAATCTGGAAAATCTGCCGATTCCTTGTATTCGGTTATCGCAGATTTATTACAGCAACGGGCATTGTATCGTTTCATCGGTATCGGCCACCAACTGGTAAAATATGCCGATAAGTTTTCCTGTCTTCCTAATACTGCATTTTTTAATTCAACGGATGAATTTATCCAAAGCCTTCCGGCACTTCATTTCCGCGAAGAAACAATCCTGTTGAAAGGTGCGAGGAGTTTTGCATTTGAAAAGATCAGTAAGGCCTTCGAACGAAAAGTGCATAACACGTTGCTGGAAATTAATTTAACGGCATTGCGGCATAACCTTAAATTTTATCGCCGGCAATTGAGGCGCGGTGTAAAATTAATGGCGATGGTTAAGGCTTTTAGCTATGGAAGCGGCAGTTATGAGATAGCCAGCTTATTGCAGCATGCCGGCGCCGATTACCTCGGTGTTGCCTATGCAGACGAAGGTGTTGAATTACGTAAGGCAGGAATAAGTTTGCCCATCATGGTGATGAATACCGAAGAGGAAGGTTTTGAAAGTATCGTGCGTTATAACCTGGAGCCGGAATTATATTCTTTTAAAATCCTGCGTTCTTTTTATCATCACTTACAGGAAAATAATATAAAGGATTTTCCCGTACACATAAAATTGGACACCGGTATGCATCGGCTCGGTTTCGAACAAGGCGATATGGAAGAGCTCAACGCTATTCTGCATGCCAACGCTGCCCTTAAAATCAGATCTGTTTTTTCGCATCTTGTTGCCAGCGATGATCCTGCTCATGATACATTTACAAATGCGCAGTACGAATTATTTCAAACTATGTCTGGCCGTCTTCGCGAGGCGCTGTCATATGATTTCTTGCAACATATTTCCAACAGCTCTGGTATCCGCCGGCATTCGCGTATGCAACTCGATATGGTTCGCCTCGGCATCGGTTTATATGGCGTTGATAGCCTTCCGGATACACAGCTACAATTGCGAAATGTGAGTACATTAGTCACAACGATCTCGCAAATCCGGCAGGTGAAAAAAGGGGAGAGCGTTGGTTACAGCCGTAAAGCCATTTTAGATCGCGACTCAACAATTGCTACAGTGCGTATTGGTTATGCGGACGGTTATCCGCGCGCTCTGGGGAATGGTATGGGAAAGATGTTACTTCAGGATCAACTGGTTCCGGTTGTAGGAAATGTGTGCATGGATATGACGATGATCGATATTACCGGTATTAATGCAAAGGAAGAAGACCAACTCATAGTCTTTGGCGAAGGCCTTCCCGTAAGTCTTTTGGCAACCTGGGCGGGAACAATTCCTTACGAAATACTCACTAATATCTCCCAGCGCGTCAAGCGGATTTATTTTGAAGAGTAATTCCTGCTTCTTTGTTAAATACGCTGCCCGGATTTGCTGGTAAATCAATACACTTATCTTTGCCCATCTTATTATGAAACGAATACATTTAATTTTACTGATCGCGGTGATCCTGATTGCAGACCAGGCATTGAAAATTTATATTAAAACGAGTTACCCCCTTAACACGTCGCACGCAGTTGCAGGAAGTTGGTTCCAATTATATTTTGTCGAAAATCCGGGAATGGCTTATGGGTGGAAGTTTGGCGGAAACTGGGGCAAAATGGCACTCACAATCTTCAGGCTTTGCGCTGTAGTATTTGGCACATGGTATCTTGGAAAACTTATCCGCGAAAAATATCATCGGGGATTTATTATCTGCGCCGGGCTAGTATACGCAGGAGCTTTTGGCAATCTAATCGATTCCTGTTTTTACGGATTGATCTTCGACAAAGGGATGATCTTTGATCCGCAGATCGGAGAGTACGTTGGCTATAACGGCCTGGCAAAATTTTCTAATCATGGGTATGCTTCATTTTTACATGGCAATGTGGTAGACATGCTTTATTTTCCGCTGATACATGGACGCTTCCCAACCTGGTTACCAGTTTGGGGCGGTGAGAATTTTGAATTTTTCAGACCAATCTTTAATATCGCCGATTTCGCAATCAGCGCCGGCATCATTACCATCCTGGTTTTTCAAAAAAGATTTTTTAAACACGAAGAAAAGATAGAACACCATACTGTAGAAACAGAAGCGTTGGTTGATGATCAATCACAAATTTCTTAAGAAGATAAAATAAAAAATGCCGCCCGAAAGAAGCGGCATTTTTCATTCCGTGATTTGTTATTTGCGAATGAGTTTTCTTTTGATCGTTTCATTATTAAATGCAACGGAAATATAATACACTCCGGCCGGCAGACTTTCTACTTTGTCAACCACAATCTTATTCAATCCTTTTTTTACATTCTGACTATTGAATAATAGCTTTTGTCCTTTATCATTGAAAAGTATCGTGGAAATCTTTCCGTCGGCGGGAACAACCAATTCCATGTTTATCAATTCGCCAAATGGGTTTTGCAGAGATTTTATTTCAAATGCCAACTGCTTGCTTAGCAGCACCACCTGGCTGTATTTAAACAATCCGGTTTCATCAACCATCTTTAATCTGTAGTAACGGGCACCCGTGATCGCTTCGGGATCTGTAAAGTTGTAATGCGCTTCTCCTGCATTTCTTGCAACAACACTGGCAGTCTTGTCAAAGTTGATCCCGTCTATGCTTTTTTCTATTTCATAGTGGCTGAGCTTTCGTTCTCCAATTGATGACCAGTTCAGGTAAGCATTATTGCTTGCAATTGCAGCCTTGAATTGCGTAAAGTTTCCTTCCAGTATTACGCCACAAGTAATAATCTTCAGCATTGTCGCGCTGCCATCGTTATAGGAACAACTTACACTGTTTAAGTTGGCTGCCGTTGTGCCCACGATCACGCGGTAATATCTCCCGCTATCAGCATAAGTTGCAATAAAGGGCGGAAGGTTAGTAACATATTGATATTGCCCGTTTACAAGGGTTGGAGCGCCTACACCGGATGTTCCTGGCCCCGTCATATCAGCCCAGATCGTTCCACCAATATTACTTCTCTGCCACTTGAAATAAATATAACTGTTATTGTAGATGGACCTGATCGTGTCGGATAAATTCACGATCACTTTTGATTCTTTACACGCAAGTAAATATGGATTGTAATTCATCAGCAAGGAGGGGCCGCAATGTGCCACCCTGATATCGTCAATCGCCCAATCGTTTCCTCCACCGCCGGGCGAATTATTACGAATCGTAAACTTTGCAGTCGTCTGATTGGCTTTTGTAAGAAATGTGAAACCATATTGTTTCCAGGGTTTCAACCGATCATATTTAATATCTCCCGATGTGAAATATGCGAGCCCGTCAATTTCGAATGTGAGGTTAGGACGCACACCGGAAGAATCATTACCTGGATAAGGGATAAACCCGGCAGAACTGCTGCCACGGCCATTACTGTCACAACTGCAGCGAGGACAAAGGTTACGGAACCAGGCGCTGAATTCATAGTAAGTATTCGGACAAAGATTTGACAGCGTTTCCTGGTAGGCGAGATCGGTATTATAACTTGCATTCACCATCACAAAATATCCTTTTCTTGATCCCGGTGCTGCCGGTGGATTACCCAGGCTTGGATTAGAGGCGCCTGTGTGATCGCCACAAATATCCCAGAGTCCGAATACCCTATGTGTTGCAGGTGACTCCGGCATTGGGCCATTTACATTTGTTGATCCGCTGGCACTACTGTTATTGACGATAGCATAGAAATAATCCTGCGGCGAATTTGTGCCCACATTATTTTTTATGTACGTCGTGGAGAACGCTAACGGCGCTGTACGATTCTGGACGCTACCTGTTCCAAATGTTCCCAGCGAATCTGATGCAGCACTAATGTTCGTTCCATTCTGGCAATAGCCATTATTTTTAAACAATAAGATTTTATAGGTGGGAAATGTTACGGTTGTCCAACCGTTATTGGGCGATACCATTTTATATTTTACTGATCCTCCAACGAATAAGGTGTCCCCAAATGCGGCGCTGGCATTCACTTTCACCCGATAGCATGCCATCATGATACAGTGGGAATTATAGAAACTGGGCTTGCTTGTATCAGAACGAATTCGCCCGCCCCTGGTTCCGTTTGCGCCTTTACCAAGATTGATGATGATGTTACCGCCGACATTTCTTCCTGCATCACCGTCAATTGTTTCCGTGAACGGACCTTTATAAGTGATGCCCTGATTAGTGGCAACGCGCATACTACCGGGGATATATGTCGTTTTTGCAGGAACGATATCAAATACCTGTACGCTATCAACAGCTGTGTAAGTCACCTGGCGGATAACAGCAATTGTAACGCGGATCTCGATCGTATCTCCGGGATTAAAAGTTCCGCCGGTAGAAAGTTTGCTCATGTTGGCGAAACTCTTGCCTATGTCAACCCGGCTTGTGCCCTGGGCTAACAAGCGTTGCGCCGGCGCAAAGAAGACTGCAAAAAATAGAAGGCATAAAACAGCATGTAAATTTGTTTTCATTCTTTGTGGTTTACGATGAACAAAACTTACATGGATTGGATGGATAGTCCTGATGATTTAACGACGCGTTGAGATTTATATTTTGCCGGTGGAGAAATATATTAGGGGCTGTGGATACTTTAAAACATTTGTTTGCCGTTACAGAATCGTCACCTGCACATGACCGCCTGACGAAACGCCCGGAACCTAACCGGCAATTTTTCTAACAATTCCTGTTTTATGAAAAATCGTACGTTTTATTTCGCGGTCTTTTTTTGCCTGATCAGTTACCAGGCTTATGCTCAACAGGAGAAATTCAGCAATAAGCAGGTGTTGAATCAAACTCCCTCCAACGCTTCCGACCGTTATTTTTTACAGCATCCTTTCGAGATAATATATGGCGCCGATGATTCTTTATGGATAAGCGAACGCCGTGGCCGCGTGATGAAAGTTGATCCTTCGGGTGGAAAAAGACGAATTATTCTCGACATTCAAAACCAGGTAAAATTCACCACTTCGGGAAGTCCTGTCACAGGCATTAGCCAGGACGGGATGATGGGTCTTGCTTTACATCCGGATTATCCGGCAGCAGATTCATTTATCGTCGCTTACACATATGATGCAGGCGCAGGCGTGAGGAAAGTTCGCATCGCAGTTTTTCCGGTGAAGAATATAATGATTAATTCCCGTGCGGGTGCTGAGAGAGTCGTTATAGAAAATATCCCCGCCAGTAGTGATCATAGTTCTGGCAGGCTGATCGCGGGAGCTGATAATAAATTATATTATTCCGTTGGCGACCAGGGGGCGAACCAGTTTGGCCTGCGCTGTAACCCAATCAGGGCGCAGGATATGCCTACTACCGCACAATTATCCGCAGGAAATTACATTGCCTACCAGGGTAAGGTTCTAAGAATAAATTTAGACGGCACGGTTCCTTCCGACAATCCTGTAATTAAAGGAATTCGCAGCCACGTTTTTACCTTTGGTCATCGCAATCCAAACAGCCTCGTTTTTGCAAAAGATGCACAACAAAAAAATTATGCTTCTGCCGCTTTGTATAGTGCGGAAAATGGCCCGGCGGAAGACGATGAAATAAATAAACTGGTTGCCGGTAAAAATTATGGCTGGCCACATATTTCCGGTTACCGCGACAACATTGCCTATCAATATAAGAATTGGTCGTCTGCCAGCAACTGTGCCGCGGCTGCGAGCCCAAGCCTGGAACCGGAATGTTCTACAGCTCCGGCAGGTACGCGGATTATGAATGAAACGGATACGGTGCTGCCTGGTTTTACGCCGCCAATCCGAACATTTTTTACACCTACTGCCGGACTCGCCTGCTCCTGGCTGAGTAACCCCACTGTTGCGCCGTCAAGTATGGATTTTTATGGCTTCAACAATAGGATTCCGGGTTGGCAAAATTCTGTGCTGATGACAACGTTAAAAGAAGGAACCGTCTTCAGGTTAAAATTAAGTGCAGACGGAAATTCATTTGTGACCTTGCCTAATGGAAAAGATACAGCCCGCTATTTCAGAGAAGAGAACCGCATGCGTGACATCGCGATTGGCAAAGACGGCATTAGTTTCTTTATCGTAACAGACAGTGTAGGCCAAACATCCGGACCAACAACCGGGAATACGAATGTGCTCAATAACCGGGGAAGCATTCTCGTATATCGATACAGCGGCTCGTTGCTTGATGTAAAGGAAGATCAGCTTCCATTGGCTCAACGCGAAATTTTCATCCGTATCTATCCAAATCCCGCAACGAAAATTTTATTTATTGAAAACAGGTCAGGTGCAACAAGGCCGATCATTTATATAGTCTACGATATGTTGGGAAGACAAGTTCTGACAGGCAAAAATACCAAAGAACGGTTCGAAGTAAACATTGAAAAATTACAACGCGGGATGCACACGATCAAATTGTTAAATGGATATGGTATGCCGTTGTTAACACAAAAAATATTGCTGCAATGATTTTCACGCCTCAACAAAAAAGGGTTAGACTACTTACATTTAATGTAAAAGGTCTAACCCCAATTATTTAATCGAATAAATTATATTTTTCCCACCATATTTCCAGGAATCACCCAGGCATCAAATTCTTCAGGTGACACATAACCAAGTTTCACCGCCATTTCTTTTAATGTCGTGCCTTCCTTGTGGGCCGTCTGCGCAATTTCCGCGGCTTTATAATAGCCAATTTTTGTATTCAGCGCGGTTACGAGCATCAAAGAATTATCAACGTGTTTTTTGATATTGCTTTCGATTGGTTCGATACCAACCGCACATTTGTCGTTAAAGGAAACAGAACCGTCACCGATCAGTCGTGCGCTGTGTAAAAAGTTCGAGATCATCACCGGTTTAAAAACATTTAGTTCGAAATGGCCGTTACTTCCACCAATACCAATAGTTACATCATTCCCCATTACTTGTGCTGCGATCATGGTGAGTGCTTCACATTGGGTAGGATTTACTTTTCCGGGCATGATAGAAGATCCGGGCTCGTTATCCGGGATAAATAATTCTCCGATCCCGCTGCGCGGACCGCTGGATAACATGCGGATATCATTGGCAATTTTCATCAGGCTCACGGCTACCATTTTTAATGCCCCATGCGCTTCTACGATAGCGTCGTGGGCTGCCAGTGCTTCAAATTTATTTTCCGCAGTGATAAAAGGGAGCCCGGTAAGGGCAGCAATATTTTTCGCAACATTTTCAGAATAATTTTCGGGGGTATTAATGCCTGTACCAACCGCAGTTCCGCCCAGGGCCAGTTCGCTTAAATGTGGTAAAGTATTATTGATCGCGCGAAGGCCATGATCTAGCTGTGACACATAGCCGCTGAATTCCTGGCCAACGGTTAATGGTGTTGCATCCATGAAATGGGTACGTCCTATTTTCACCACATGCATAAATTCTTTACTCTTGGCGGCAAGCGTATCGCGTAATTTTTTAATACCCGGGATAGTTACTTCCTGCAGGATCTTATACGCGGCGATATGCATGGCAGTAGGGAAGGTATCGTTGCTGGACTGGGATTTATTTACATCGTCATTCGGGTGCAGAAATTTTTCCTTATCGTTGAGCGTTCCCCCATTGAGTACATGACCGCGATAAGCCACTACTTCATTCACATTCATATTACTTTGCGTACCGCTACCCGTTTGCCAGATAACCAGCGGAAAATATTCATCTAGTTTTCCTTCAAGAATCTCATCGCAAACACGTCCAATCAGTTCTGACTTTTCAGCTGGCAAAACACCGGCTTCCATGTTTGTGATCGCGGCAGCTTTCTTTAAATACGCAAAAGCCTTGATGATCTCTTTCGGCATCTTATTAATGTCTTGAGCGATCTTGAAATTTTCGATGCTGCGTTGTGTTTGTGCACCGTAATATGCCGCTACGGGCACTTTTACTTCGCCCATCGTGTCTTTTTCAATTCTATATTCCATGATAAAACCTATGTTTGGTGATGAGCCGCAAAGATAAGCGGAATAAAAATTATCCCTATCTTCAAACGTCGGCAATTGCCGGAGATACCATGAGAAATTTATTTATCCTTTGTCTTTTTTTTATTTTTTCTGGTTGTACAGATAATGTGGCCGTTGAAGAAGAAATCCCCACGCACGACAGCATCGTTGGTGATGGCGTTAGGATTGATACTGTGAAGCCCGTTTTGCCTGTTACCGCTACGGTGGACACTAAAAATGTCTCCGCTGCTGCGGTTGTTGATTATGCAAAAACGCTACTGGGAATTCCGTATCAATACGGTTCTGCAGATCCCGTGATTGGCTTCGATTGCTCGGGGTTTATCACTTATGTATTTAATCACTTCGGAATATCCGTTCCCCGTTCTTCTGTAGATTTTACAAACGTGGGCGAAGAAGTCGCGCGTGAAAATGCCAGCCCGGGCGACCTGATTTTATTTACCGGAACAGATAGCCTGATTCGTGTCGTCGGGCATATGGGCATCGTTGTACAAAATACTGATACATTGAAATTCATTCATTCTACGTCCGGTAAAATATATGGTGTGACCATCACGCCCCTCAGCGATTATTATAAAGGAAGATTTGTAAAAACGATCCGCGTATTTAAGTGATAATTATTTACCGGTGAAAACCGCTTTACGCTTTTCAAGAAAGGCTGTTGTGCCTTCTTTCATGTCAGCCGTTTCAAAACAATCCCCGAACGAAGTGACTTCTTTCTCATACCCGTTTTCACCGATGCCACCCGCTACGGCCGTGTTGATACAACCGATAACTTTTGCAATCGCAACAGGTGCTTTCGATTGGATAACTGTGAGTATTTCCTTGGTTTTATCCAACAAGTTTTCAGCAGAGGTTACATGATTTACCAGGCCAAGCGCCAATGCTTCATTCGCATCAACCATCTGCCCTGTCATTTGCAACTCCATACTTTTTCCTTTGCCCACCAATTGTGTTAAACGTTGCGTGCCGCCATAACCGGGGATCAGTCCGAGGTTAACTTCAGGTTGTCCGAATTTTGCATTTTCGCTGCAAAGCCTGAAATGACAAGCCATCGCAAGTTCGCATCCGCCCCCTAATGCAAAGCCGTTTACAGCAGCAATGATTGGCTTGTAGCTATTTTCAATTTTAAAAAATACATCTTGCCCGCGTTTTGCCAAAGCCATTGCTTCCTTTTTATCCAACGACGAAAATTCGGCTATGTCCGCTCCGGCAACGAATGCTTTTGGGCCGGCGCCGGTGATAATCACAGAACGAATATTTTCATCAGCAGCAATGTCATCCAATACATTATCCAAATCGGTAAATACATCTTTATTTAACGCATTCAATTTATCAGGTCGATTTACTGTTATTGTGCAGATATTATTTTCGGTTGATAATAATAATGTAGCGTAGTTCATGCGAAAGTTTTTTGAAGAGTCGAAGATAATACATTCTATATCTTTATGCCATGACGGTCCTCAGCATCATTTCCTACATGGGCATTTTCTTTTTTGCGCTCACTGGCGCACTGAAGGCAAGGGCACATAAAATGGATGTTTTTGGGGGACTCGTCGTTGCATTTGTCTCCGCTTACGGCGGCGGAACGCTACGCGATTTGTTGATCGGTGTGCGTCCCGTGAACTGGATCAATGATAATACCGCGTTACTCCTGGTTTTTGCAGGCACGATCATCACATTTTTTCTTAAAGACAATGTTCATCGGATCAAGCGCACGATATTTTTTACTGATGCGGCCGGGATCGGATTATTTACCGCGGTGGGGATACAGGTTAGTTTGCAGAATGGGCTCAACGAAATGTATGCGCTGATCATGGGTGTTATCACCGCAACTTTCGGCGGACTGATAGCCGATGTTTTTTGTAACGATGTGCCGAATTTGTTTAAGCGCGGCGAATTATATGCAACTGCTTGTGCGGCAGGGGGACTTGTGTATTTACTTTTGAAAATTTCTCCTTTGTCTGATAATATCAACCTGGCTATCTGTGTGTTGATTGTGGTTGGATTGCGGATTTATTCAAAGAGGAAAAGGCTGATGCTTCCGGATATCTAAAAAGACCGGTTCTCTTTTACCCACACTTTGATATAGCCGGCAATTTCTGTAGTCGTCGTACCAGGAGGGAACAACTTTCCGGCGCCCATTTCATTTAAAGATTTCATATCATCTTCAGGGATTATTCCGCCCCCGGTTAACAATACATCATTCATATTTTTTTCTTTCATCAATGTCAGGATCTTGGGGAAAACAGTCATATGTGCACCACTTAAAATGCTCACGCCAATCGCATCAACATCTTCCTGCAATGCAGCATTCACCACCATTTCCGGTGTTTGCCGCAGACCTGTGTAAATAACTTCCATCCCCGCATCTCGCAAGGCTGTTGCAATCACTTTTGCGCCACGGTCATGGCCATCCAGTCCTACTTTTGCTACTAAAACCCTGATTGGTCTTTCCATGTTTATGCGTTGAAAATGATTAATGCTTTGCGTATACGCGCAATCGTTTCTTCTTTGCCAATTATGGCTGCGATCTCGAAAACCGCCGGTCCGAATTTCCCACCTACGAGCATGATGCGCATAGGCAACTGAAGTTCGCCGGGTTTAATATTTTTTTCTGCAGCCAATAATTTGAACTGGTTTTCTATTTCACTGAATTCCCATTCCCTAATCGCCGCTAACCTGTCAATGAACACTGAAAAGAAATCAGCTTTGTCCTCATTCCATTTTGGCTTTACGGCAGCCTCATCCAGCGTTTCAGGCGCACGGAAAAAATAGGCGCTTTGTTGAGTAAAGTCGGTCAACAAACTGCATCGATCCTTTACCAGTTCTAATACTTTGTTCAAATATACTTCATCGGTAATGTTGATGCCATCTGCAGCCAGGATGGACTTTACGGTATTGCTATAACGCGAAACAGGTAATTTCTTTATCCATTCGTGGTTGAACCATTTAGCTTTTTCAAAATCGAATTTCGCTCCGGCTTTATGTACACGTTCCAGTGAAAATTTTTCTACCAGCTCTTCCAGGGAAAATAGTTCCTGCTCGCTGCCATCGTTCCAGCCCAACACGGCTAACAGGTTGATAAAGGCTTCGGGCAGAAATCCCCGTTCTTTAAACCCTTCCGTAAGTTCATTTGTTTTAGGATCCGTCCAGTTCATTGCGAAAACCGGGAAGCCGTATTTCGCACCGTCACGCTTGCTGAGTTTTCCTCCAGGCCCCATTATCAGCGGCAAGTGCGCCCATTTCGGCATATGTTCAATACCGAATAAATATTTCCAGAGAAGAATATGGACAGGTGCGCTGCTTAACCATTCTTCGCCCCGGAATGCGTGCGTGATCTGCATCGCATGATCATCCACTACCACAGCTAAATGATAAGTGGGCATGCCATCCGCCTTCAGCAATACTTTATCATCAACGAGGCCCGATTCAAAACTTACTTCTTCATGGATCATATCCGTGAAAGAGATGGTTTCATCCGAAGGCATTTTAATCCTGATTACGTGGCGCGTTCCTGCTGCAAGCAATGATTCAACTTCCGTCGGTTCAAGGGTAAGCGAATTTTTCATTTGCATGCGCGTATGCCCATCGTATTGCGGGGAAGGATTTTCTGCAGTTTTAAAATCGTTGCGCATTTTTTCCAACTCTTCCGGGGTATCAAACGCATAGTAAGCGTGACCATCTTTTACTAATTTCTCGGCGTATTGGCGGTAATCCGCCTTGCGTTCACTTTGACGGTATGGACCGAATGCGCCACCATGTACCGGGCTTTCGTCCGGTACCATGCCGCACCATTCCAGGCAATCAAAAATATATTGTTCCGCACCGTCAACAAACCGTGTCTGATCTGTATCCTCTATTCGAACAATAAAAGTTCCCTGGTGTTGACGCGCGAATAGATAATTGTACAATACCGTGCGCACGCCACCCAAGTGCAAACCGCCTGTAGGGCTGGGCGCGAAACGAACGCGAACTTTTTTTTCTTCCATAATTTTTTATTCCGGCAGCAAAGATAAGTTTTAGGCGCTTGCAGGTACAAAAAAGCCGCTGCAATTTGCAACGGCCCGTGTATAGGTTGTAATAATCTTAGTGAAGTAAAATCGTGCGTGGCGGATTGCCATCGATTGAAATGGTGGCAATACGATCGCAAACGCCATTTCCAAAATCCAGTACCGCCGTATGATTTGGCCCGTCAATGCGGATCCGTCCCTTGTCAATATTTTCGCAGATCGTTTTTTTACGTAACGCTTCTATGATCGTGTGGTTACGTGTGCGTCCGTTGGAATTGCTGACAGAACCGCCGCCGGTGATCAGGAATACGTCATCCAACGGGTCCAGTCTCGTTTGAACACCTTCTGTTTGAATCACATTCTTAATGCTGTTATGGATCCAGAAACTCCCGTCAGGAGCAGTTACTTTACCATTTTCGACTTTACGCTGCCAGCTTTTTGTTGTGCCTGTACTTGTGTTAGTCCAGGTATTTGTACCCTCTCTCTTGTAACTGTTTACAAAGTAATTGTTGAAGGTCATCACTGCAGTGCTGCCGGGAATACGCAGTGAATCAGATAAAACAATGATCATTTTTCCACTACGGAAGACACCATTTGAAGCGCAACCCGCACCAAAGTCAACGGTGATCGTTTTGGGGAATCCGGTTTGTGGGGTTACCGTTACAGTAGCACAACTTAGAATAATGTTTGCCTGGGATGGATCTGCAGTGAAATTACCACCTTGCAGGCCACGTTCCGCTGTTGTTTCCAAAAGAACGAAATTGTCATCTTCATTAAAATTGTCGGCAACAGCCTGCTTGCCCGATAATTCGAAAGTAGTTTCTACTTCTTCGGATGTAGTTGCAGAATCATTTGATTTCTTACAGGAAGCGAAGAATGCCATAGAAGCGATGGCTGCGATTGATAAAAGGTTTGCGGGTTTCATGATTTTATAATTTTGTTAATCTATGACCAGTGGTTATGGAATGGGTTTAATCGGTTTAAAAATTTAATTTGCTATATGTTTTACTTTGTAAGAACGCCCGGTTGGTTTAAAAAAGTATTTCCCGGCCGCATTTGGGAGATGGAACCTGAGGGCAAAAGTATTTTTTTCAGTTTTGACGATGGCCCTCACCCGGAAGAAACGTTGTTTGTGCTGGAACAACTTCGGGCCTATAACGCAAAGGCGACTTTTTTTTGTGTCGGGAACAATGTAAAAGATTTCCCCGAGGTGTATCAGCAGATCATTGATGGTGGCCATTCTGTGGGTAACCATACTTTTCAACACCTGAATGGATGGAAGAGCCGCGACGGTGCCTACCTTGCCGATATCAGCCTTGCGAAAAAATATATTGATAGTAATCTCTTTCGTCCTCCGTATGGACGAATCTCAAGATTTCAGCAAGAGCGGTTGGGGGATGAAAAATTTAATTTAAAAACTGTCATGTGGACCGTCCTCAGCGGTGATTTTGATACCTCGATCACGGGTGATCAATGCGTGGAAAATGTTGTACTGAATGCCAGGCCTGGTTCAATCGTTGTTTTTCATGACAGTGCGAAAGCTTCGCCGTTATTGCGTTACGCTTTACCAAAATTGTTGAAATATTTTTCTGAAGAAGGGTATCGGTTTGAGAGGATAGAAGCACCTTTGAAATAAGATGGGCCTGGGTAGAAACCCTGGCCCGTTTTTAATCCGTACCCTATGAAAACTGACGCCAAGGTACGCAGTAGTAACGTAAACTGCAAAAAAAAGAGACGGTTTTTACAAATTATAATTATCCTAATGTTTGAACATTAATGTTGTTTTTTTACTTTCGTCAAAGCCAAATAAAGTCATGCTGATCGACACCCATTGTCATTTATATAGTGAAGATTTCTTACCCGACATTGCCGCAGTTATCGAACATGCTGAACGGGAATCGGTTAAAAAATTTTATCTGCCTGCCATCGACAGCAGCACCCATGGCGCGATGATGGAACTGGAAGAAAAATTCCCCGGCCGCTGTTTCGCAATGATCGGTTTACACCCTTGTTCGGTGAAAGAAGATTATGAGAAAGAGCTGGCAGCGATTAGTCAACTCCTGTTGGAGCGGAATTTTGCGGGAATTGGCGAAACCGGACTTGATTTTTACTGGGATAAAACATTTGTGAAAGAACAGTACCTGGCTCTTGAAACGCAGGCAGAATGGGCGTTAGAATATAAACTGCCCCTGATACTCCATACCCGCAATGCAATGGACGAAACGATCGAAGCGGTTAAACCTTTTGCTGCAAGGGGCTTGCGGGGAATCTTTCACTGTTTTGGCGGTACAATCGAACAGGCCCGCCAAATCACAGCAGCCGGCTTTCTATTAGGAATCGGCGGAGTTGTTACCTATAAAAATGCGGGGCTGGATAAGGTTCTTGACAAAGTAGATATACAACACCTGGTGCTGGAAACCGATGCACCTTATTTATCTCCTGTGCCGTTTCGCGGTAAACGTAATGAAAGCCAATACCTGGGGTTGGTAGCAAAAAAAATTGCCGCGATAAAAAATATGTCTCTTGAAGAAGTGGCAGCAGCTACTACCGCGAGTGCTGAACAGATTTTTAACTCAATGGGCTGATCCATGCTTCATGATTACCTTTGCCGGTATACATCCGACAGGCTGAGGAATTTTCAGTATCGGGATAAAAACAACGGCTACTATGTATAGAACACTAAACAGGTTTCGCCATATCGCCATGGCTGAAGGCGTATCATTGCTTGTGTTATTGCTGATCGCGATGCCCTTAAAATATTTGGCCGGTATTCCTCAAGTTGTGAGATATGTTGGCTGGCTGCACGGTATTTTGTTTGTGTTGTATGGAGTTTACCTGATAAAAGTATGGATCGAATACAAGTGGAGTTTTTTAAAAGCCGCGTTAGCCTTCCTGGCCTCATTTATTCCATTCGGAACATTTATCATGGATCGCCGGTTGAAGAAAGAGCAACAACTGACGGCAGCGAAATAGAAATACTGATTGAATCCTCACATCTTCATTTATTCTTTCCTGTTTTGCCTACGGTGAAAACACGCGCAATATTAAATCCAAAATAGATATCGCCTTTATGCCATTCCCCGGATGTATTGGCAATAAAATTTCTTTCTGTCATCCCCTGCGAATTGGTAAAGTGAAATTGAAACACATGCCCGCCGGTTTCAAGATCCAATCCAAAGGATAGTGAATTTGTTGTGCCCGCGACACGCGTGATCTGGTAGTAGTATTCTCCGGTTAAACTTAGTCTCTTGCTGAGTTTACGTCTTCCACCAACACCCAGTGAGAAAACATTGTTGTTATCTGATGCAAGCGGAACGAGATTTTGATGCACCATGCCTGGCATCACTTGAAGTGATGTCTTTTCTGAAAATTTCCGCGCAATGATTATTTGATGTGAGTAGTAAAACCTGGAAGAAGAAAGGTTTTTGCGCGACGGATCTGCGAAATGTTGTGTTTTAATGGCGATGGTGGGCACATAACTTAAAGACACGGGCATATGAATCGCACCTGTTGATTGTCGTAGGATTTTATATTTGACAAAGGCGTCAAAAGTTTTTTCGAAACTACTACGCCCGATACCTGCCATGAGGTTCTTACTGATCCCGTAGTCGACACCTAATCTCGCGCTCGCATTATCCAGGCCGTACAACTCATAACCGCCGCCGTTGATCTTGCCAAACCGGTGCGAAATTTTTACATCCATCACGCCTTTGCCGAGATTTTCCGAGGAATGACCGTTGATTAATCTTGTTGTTTTGAAGGTTGCGGTTGTGTAAACTGTTGCCGGATCATTACTGATCTGCGTCAGCAGCAATGATGTGCTGTCTTGGGCTTCGGCGGAAACGGCAAGGCATACAAAGGCGATCAGTGAGTACATTTTTTTCATTCCGTCAGGGTTAAAGTGCTTTATAATTTTCTATCGTATATGCAGTTAACAGTGATGTCCACCTGCTCGGCAATATTGTCTTTCACAATGCCGGGTATTTTGATATTATAATCGGCCAGTCTTAATTTAAAGAAAGCAGCTGCAGTTGCTATACCATTCCTGATCGTGATCGTCCCCGATGAAATGACTGGTTTTGTTATACCATGCAATGTTAAGTTGCCCGATACCTGGACGTTTACGTTGCCATCTTTGGTAAAATTTACGGCCGTGATGTTTAGGATAGTGCCTTTAAAAACAGCCTTCGGATATTTATCACTTTCTAAATAATTTTCATTAAAGTGTTCTTCCATCAGGCTTTTTTTAAAGCGGAAACTTTTTATCAGCACCGAAAACTGAAGCTCGCCCGTTGGTACATTAATGATGCTGGTCACTTCGTTATTTTCTGCGCTGATATTCTCCAGCGGCGATTTTGAAAAAAAGGCAATATGGCCGTTCTTCGTGTACACGCGCTGCGCGGATGCTGCAGAAAAAGCGAAGCAGCAGCTAACGAAAAGGATGAATAACAAACTGCAATGTTTGTAAGATTTAATTATTTGGAAAACCATCGTTCAGCCATTTTTTAATTTTTGCAAGATTGCAGTCGCTTAATTTGGGCGCATTCTGAGGCATCGCGATAAATGTTCCGTTATGCGAAACCGAGCCCCACAGTGAACCGTTAGCAGCGCGGGTTCTCACCAGGCTGTAAGTATTTAAGTCAAACGGAACGGTTGAGGATCCTGTAGAATGACAGGAATAGCAATTCTCACGAAGGATTGGCTGAATCACGGCACTGTATGTAACCGCGCTGGTGTCGCAAGGTTGAGCATACAATAATTCTTCTTTGTTATTGGTGCATCCTGGTATCAGCATCCCCATAGCAATCATAAATAGCCCGAAAGTGGTTTCTCGCATGTGTAATTTTTTGGTTATTTTAATAAACATTGGCTGAGGTAAATATCAGCTGCAATGCCAAGCTCGGGAACCGCTTCGCCGATACCATTGCAGAGGCCTTTTAGTGTCACTGTGTTTCCCTGCAATACTTCCGCGTCTTTTTGCATCGTGCAATTGATCACGCCGCCATTATCTGTCGTTTTTAAAAATATCAAGGTTTGCCCTTGTTGATTTTTACTGGTCCTTGTGACGAGACCCGTTACTTCTAACACTTTCCCCGAATAATTTTTTGATGCCTGGATAGTATCCTGTTGAAACGAGCGATACAGTTGTTCTGCTGAAATCTTTTGGGCGACTGCTGAGGAAATATTCACAGGGCCTTTATTGAAATAATAAAATCCGGTGGCAGCAGCTGCGACAATAAAAATTACTAACGCAATTATGATTGGCGATATTTTTTTCTTTCTCATGCGGACAGGTTAACAGGATAAAACGAGAACGTGGAGTGAATGGTTGTTTATGCGATAAATTAATTTCTTCCTGCTACAGCTCAACATAAAGTGGAACCTGCAGGCAACCACGACCTTATGTAGACGTTTATCAGAAAGGGGAAATGACTCATTGATCTTGCAAAAAACGATACTGGCTACTTTATTATACTTCGATCTTTTTGGTCGTCCTTTAAGCGCCTATGAGATCAGGCTTTTTTTAACGATACCTGCGAATAAGATTGATGTGCAATGTGCGTTGCATCAATTAATGCAACGATCTCTGGTGTTTCGGTTTCAAGATATTTACAGTCTGAGAGATGACATCGATTTCGTACAGAAACATCAAAAAAATGCCGCGCGGGAGGTGAATTTCAGATATTCATTGCTGCGTATTGCTAACAAGATCTCCATGCTTCCTTTCGTGCGGTGCATTGGTTATATTCCGGGAGCTGCGTTTAATGGAGACGGACGCGTGGAAGAGGGAAGTTTATTGGTCATAGCCGCGCATAACTACTATCGTTTTGTGACACTATGGATCGCTAAACTAAATCTGTTATTGCCTCATTCGAAATTAAATCCTCTTCGTATTGAAATTGTTGACGAAGCTCAGCCATTCGTCAATCAAAATTTGGTCACCGCAACTACCCTATTATCAATAGAGCCGTTGCATGGAGCAGAATCCTTTTCCTGTTTAATTAAAGCCAACAATTGGGTACGCCCGATTTTTCCCAATAATTATTTGCGCGTTATAAAGGCTCCAAATATTTCCCGTAATCGCGTGAAACGTATTGTCGAATGGGTGGTGGTCAAATGCCTGCAAATGTTTCCGCAGCCAACTGAAAGTAATCCCCGGGATTCTGATTCGCTTCTTAAAAACAGATTGCTACAGGAAAACTTTTTACAGGAATATTCTAAACATCGCGACGCTGTCTGGAAAAAATACAAAGCTGCCATTAGATGCCGTACCGAACGGTGGAGTTAGAAAATTGTTTTTGTAATGCCCACAAGAAGGCCTGTACTTTTAATCGGCAAACTCCCGATTCCTATATTGGCCATAGGGATTTTAAAGTAAGGCTGGATACGGGCTTCGAAGCTTTTGCCGAATTTATAGGCATAGCCGATATTCAGATTCAGGGCAGCGAAAAGGTAATGGCTCGTCTTGCTGTAACTGGCTTCATATGGATAACGATTTCCGTAACGAACAACATCAAAAGTGTAATGCTCCTTCTGCATAATATAAGAACTCAGCCCCGTGCCGCCAAAGAAATACCCGTGTTGACGAAGCAGAAACTTGTACTGG
Organism: Ferruginibacter sp.; assembly: GCA_028288705.1. Lineage (GTDB taxonomy): Bacteria > Bacteroidota > Bacteroidia > Chitinophagales > Chitinophagaceae > Ferruginibacter. The sequence continues at coordinate 124,587 of JAQBNH010000006.1, read as the reverse complement.
ATGTTTAAGGGAATTTCTAGCATTCTGCAGTAGCCCTCCGCATATTCTATTTTAGTTGTCGCAGGAATTGTCAGTTTGCTCCTGCCAAAATATTCGCCATTGGTGCCATAATATTTTTGTGTCATCAACGCACCTGTTTCAATTTGCCAATGTTTTTTCCATGACATACCTGCAACAATCCCGAGCGTCCAGCCCATTTTTTCTGCACGCTGACCTTTAATGCTGCTAACATCAGGCCCGCCAATAACACCGGCGAAAATGCTTGCCGATCTTTTAGCTTTTTCTTTTGCAGTTATTGTTTTGCTGCTGTCTTTCTTTTCCCTGGCAGAATCTCCCGGGATGAGATCAGCGAGCGGCGTCTTGGTATTGAGGGCTGTTGTTTTTTGGGTCAGATCATCCATTGAAGAAGCACTAATACCTGCTGTTTCCATGTCTACAGCCCGCGCAGGAGAGATTTGTATGCGGATACTGGCAGGTATTTCGAAATGCTGTTCAGTGATATCCTGGGCAATCGTTTTATCGCCAGTATCAGGCCGTAAGTTTGCGGGAACGATATGTTGATCAGATAGTTTTCTGATAAATCGCGGATAAGGTTCTGCAACTGCCGAAATTGAATTGAATTTTTTTGATTGGATATTGTTCTTAGGCGACTGCACATTTTTATTGTCTGTTGCAGAAGGAAGGGGAGCTACATTTCCAGCGCTCCCGAACCTGGAACTGTCTTTGTTTGCCGTTTGTTGTTTTTGAAAATTAGATCCCAGCCAGACTCCAATCGGCAAAAGCAATAGCAACAAAAGCCAGCTATAGTTTTTCTTACCTGTTACGATAACTACAGCGGCTTCCTCGTCTGCCGGGGCATCCATTTTTTTTCGCAATGCTTCCCAGTCACCCGTGCCGGTGTTCAGCGGATAGTTATCAGCAGCCCGTCGAAACAGATCATCCCTATGGTCATTTACATGTAACATACTTTGTCTGTCTCTAATTTTTTTATGTACGATTGTAGCAGTCCGCGGGCTTTCGACAAATTTGATTTTGAAGTACCCACTGCTATTTTTAATTGTGTGGCAATTTCCTGGTGTGTGTAGCCGTCGATCACATAAAGATTGAATACGATGCGATAAGTGGGTGGAAGTTTTCTGATTTGTAAGATCAGTTCTTTATAAAGCAATGCCTGATCGGAGGCCTGGTCTTTATCTTCGATCCAAAGCCCTTCGTTGGTCATGCCGATCTCGGGAAGAAAATTGTCTTTACGAAGCCTGTCGATCGCAGTATTCACCATGATGGTGCGCATCCAGCCCATCAGGATCATTTCGAGTTTCACTGTTTGCTCATAGTGGAAGCTATGGAGTTTACCAAACACCTTTACGAAACCATCATTTACGACATCTACCGCTTTATCGTACCTGAAAATATACCGGAATACGATTTTCAGGCAATAGCCATAGTAGCGCTCATAGAGGATTTTTTGATCTCTATGGTTATTCTCGAGGCAGCCCGTAAGTATTTCATCAAGAAATTTCAATCCAGCTTGGGTTATGTTGGTTAGAACGGAAAAGCGCGAACAATGGTTGCCTTCAAAATAAACAAAATCTACTCTTTTTGCAAGGGAGATTCAAAAGGCAACACGAGAAAATTCTCTCAATCACGGCTTTTTAAGCAGAGATTACCCGTACATTTGCATCCCGCAAAATCATGGAGAGTTGTCCGAGTGGTTGAAGGAGCACGCCTGGAAAGTGTGTATATGGGAAACTGTATCGAGGGTTCGAATCCCTCACTCTCCGCACAAAGATGCCGCTAAATAAGCGGCATTTTTTATATCATCCCATCGAGTACTTTTTCCATTTGCATACTCCTGGATCCTTTCACCAGGATCTGCGCATTTTCTATATCCTGTTTGGTTAACCAGTCGCGGACGGCCACCGAATTGTCGAATCTTAGTATTCCCGGGGGAACATTTTTATAACCTGTTCCGGCAAGTGCAACATCTGCCCAGGCATATTTTTGAATCAGTTCAACGACCCCGTCGTGTTCGGCATCTGATTCTGTGCCGAGTTCCATCATACTTCCCAGAATCAATATTTTTTTATCGCCATCCATTCGGGCGAAATTCTCAATAGCGGCTTTCATACTCGTTGGGTTCGCATTATAAGCATCGAGAATAACCTTTGTTGTACCTTTTTCCAGTAATTGCGACCGGCTGTTGGAGGGCTGGTATTGTTCCAGGGCAGTTTTGATCTTGTTATCTTCAACGTCAAAAGTTTTGCCGATAGTTACGGCGGCAAGAATATTTGGCAGGTTATATCCTCCAATTAATTTCGTTGAAATCAAATCGATATCTGCACCGGCGGTGATCTTAACGGTTAGGAACTCGTGATCGTTAGCCACAAGGCCTGTATAAGTCGCATGTTCGGTGCCATAAGGAACGACGTGGGGGATACCTGCACTCATTTCCGTGAGATAATCGTAGTCGCGGTATATGAATGCAGTGCCGTCATTGTTTCTCAGGTAATCGAAGAGTTCACCTTTGCCTTTACGCACGCCGGCTTCACCTCCAAAACCTTCCAGGTGTGCCTTCCCGCAGTTGGTGATCAGTCCGTGGGTTGGCAATGTATAACTGCAATAAGCTGCGATTTCCCCCTGGTGGTTGGCACCCATTTCAATTACAGCTATTTCGGCATCTGTTTTCACCCGTAGGATGGTGAGCGGAATACCGATATGGTTATTTAAATTTCCTGCGGTGGTATAGCTCCTGAATTTTTGCAGCAACACTTCCTGGATCAGTTCTTTGCTTGTCGTTTTTCCATTGCTTCCCGTAACGGCGATGAAAGGAATATCAAATTGCTGACGGTGTTTTTTAGCCAGGGACTGCAGCGCTACCAGACTATCATTCACCTGAATTATCCGCTCATCAGGAACAGTAGGGGCCTCATCTACCACGCAATAGGACGCGCCTGCAGCCAGCGCCTGGGAAGTATAATGGTTGCCATTGAAATTGGGTCCTTTGAGTGCGAAAAAAATGGCACCGGCTTTTATTTTCCTGGTGTCCGTTTCTACCTCGGGATGGCGAAGAAACAATTGATACAGTTCATCAGTTTGCATGCTTCAAAAATAAGGATATGTAAAGTACAGGCATAAAAAAACCTCCCGGTTTGGGAGGTTTTTTTAAAAGTGATTATTTCTTTTTTCTTGAATTCTGTTTTCTTGTTCCGAAGACATTACCCTCTTTAAATCCTGGTCCTTCTGGAGGGCCAAGGTAAGTTTGAGCACAACGGAAACCTACCGTGCTTGCACCGGTATTTTCTTCCATGAAACGGCGTGTACCTGGTGATAACCAATAAGGACGGTCATTCCAGCTTCCTCCTTTAATCACGCGGGATTTGTCGCTGATTAGTGAGGTAACACCATAACCATAATAAACACCGCTGGAAGAATCACCATCAAGGTAATTGATTACGTCATTTTTCTGGTAGTTGCTCCGGTTTTTTACTTCTTCATCAGAAATATCAGTTTTCTTCAGGCGGCCCATGCTGTCTCTTTCATAATCACCGCTACTGTTTTTATAATATTTCTGAAATTTGTTACCACGGAAATAGTTGAAATCCTGTGCATCAGTAGAAGTCATTGGCCTGTAAACGTCACCAACCCACTCGCTAACGTTACCACTCATATTGTACAAGTTGAACGCATTTGGATAGAATGATTTTACATTACCAGGAATGGCAGCACGGTCATTCAAACCACCGGCAATACCCATGTTATCACCATTACCACGTTTGAAGTTGGCGAGGAAACGGCCCTGCCAGCTGCCACGGCGGTTATCGCGCAACCCATTCGGGTTTTTGCTCCAGGAATAGATTTGTTGATTTGTACGTAGCTCTTCGCCACTTTTTCCTTCTTTCTTACGTGGAGCAGGATTTTGATCAAGCAAGCCGTAAGCTGCGTATTCCCATTCTGCTTCAGTTGGCAGGCGGTAACCCATATTCAGGATACCATCTTCCATCCTCACAGTACCACGAGGCTTACCATTCACATCTTTAATGTCTGATTTTTTTGGTTTGCTACGTCCCTGGATCATCTCAGGGTTCATCAGGTAAGCTTCTGTGTTGAAAGAACCATCAGCACCACCACCTTTCATTTCACGCTTAGCCGCGTCTTTCTTCAGGTAGCCTTTTTTCATCAGGTTCAATTCGTTCACCCTGTCTGTGCGCCAGATACAAAAATCATGTGCCTGCTGCCAGGAAACACCTACTACAGGATAGTAGTTGTAAGAGGGGTAACGGAAATAATATTCTACGTAAGGTTCGTTATAAGCAAGTTCTTCTCTCCAAACCAGTGTATCAGGGAGAGCGCGGTTCATAATTGCCGTATCATCTGCAAAAGTGTTTTCCAGCCAGTACAGATATTCACGGTAATGAACGTTGGCGACTTCGGTTTCGTCGATGAAGAATGAAGGAACGGTAACCCGGCGCGGAACATTATTCCAGTCGCCCATTACATCCTCATCTTTCGCACCCATTACAAAAGAGCCGCCCTGTACAAATACAAGCCCCGGGCCGGCCTTTGGATATTTTACTTTGGCCACATGAAAATTACCCATGTTCTTGTCATCGTAATTCCAGCCTGTAACATCAGACTTGCTTTTCTTTTTTCCGAACAAGCCGCCGTTTTTACAAGCACTTAAAGAGATAGCCGCTACAGCTACCAGGATCAGATTTCTACCTGAAATGATTTTTTGCATGTGCATTCGTTTTGCAAATGATTTAACGAAAGGTTTCCTTTATTATTGTATAGGGGTTATACTGGTGCGAATATAATTACTTTAGGTCAAAATAAACGGGCGTCAGGAAATTTTAGGGATTGTTTTTTACCATCAAAATCTGCGCCCGGATAACGAGCCCCGGGCCGGAGTTTTGATAAAAAGAAGCTGCTAAGGACAAATCTTTAGGAAAGGGCCAGATTAAAATAATATTTTTTTTATAATATCGTTCCTGTTAAAATGTTGCGGAAATTATTCATTAAAAAGAATTTACAATTTTTTGATGTCTATACCTAAATACTCTATATTTGAAAATAAATTAGCTGTCGTTATTTAACAAGACTTTATAAATTTCTTGGTCATTTAAAGAATTCAGTTATTTTTACATACTCGATAAAACTTTTAAATCAACGCTTATAGAGGTAAGTCTACCTAACCAAGACAAACAAAAACGCATGAAAAAAGCAACTTTGAAACTAACTGCCTTAGTTATGTTACTGGGGGGTGCGGCAACAGTAAGTGCCCAAACAGCAAGTCCGATTAACGTTGTAACAACAGCGGTTCCATTTTTAAGAATTTCTCCAGATGCACGTAGCGGCGGTATGGGTGATGTAGGAATTGCAACTTCTCCAGATGCAAACGCAGCATTCTGGAACCTGGCAAAAACACCATTTGCCACAAACAAAGCAAGTATCTCAGCTACATATACACCATGGTTAAATGATCTTGGTTTGGATGATGTATACCTGGCTTCTCTTGCAGGATATTACAAATTAGATGAAAACCAGGCTTTGTCTCTTGGTTTCAGATATTTCAGTCTTGGTAGCATTCAGTTTACAGATATCAATGGCAATACTTTGAACAGTGGTCGTCCACGTGAATTCGCTATCGATGCGGGATATTCAAGGAAATTAGGTGCTAAATCTTCATTGGGTGTTGCTTTGCGTTATATCAGCTCTGATCTGGCAAATGGTTACAATCAGCCATCAGGTGTTACTTACAAAAAAGGAAGTGCAGTTGCTGGCGACCTTCATTACTATCACCACGGTCTGAAAGAAAATGGCAGTGGTTTAACATGGGGTATCACTTTAAGCAACCTCGGTTCTAAAATTGATTACACTGATGATGCTAATAACAAAGATTATATTCCTGCTAACTTAGGTGTTGGTGCGGCTTATACAAAAGTTTTTGATGCTGACAGCAAAATCACTTTCGGTTTGGATCTGAACAAATTACTGGTTCCTACTCCTCCGGCTTTAACTGACTCTGCAGGTTTGGCTGATTATCGTTCTAAAGGTGTTGTTAGCAGCTGGTTCAGCTCTTTCAGCGATGCTCCGGGCGGTGGATCTGAAGAAATGCGTGAAGTAACTGCTTCTCTTGGTGCAGAATACTGGTACAAAAATCAATTCGCTTTCAGAACTGGTTATTTCTACGAAAACAACGAAAAAGGAAATCGTAAATATGTAACGGTTGGTGCTGGTTTAAAATACAACATGTTTGGTTTAAACTTCGCGTACCTTTTACCATCAGGATCTGGTGTTAACCGTAACCCACTTTCTAATACACTGCGCTTTAGCCTTGTGTTTGATGTAAAATAGTCAAGTCATTATATTTTTGAAAAAGCGTTCCCGAAAGGAACGCTTTTTTGCTTACGTACATTTGCGGATATTTACACTTAATTTTATAGTATGTCTTACAGAATTGGCTCAGGGATAGATTTCCATCAACTGGTAGAAGGACGGGATCTTTGGATCGGCGGCGTCAAGATTCCCCACTATAAAGGTGCACTGGGTCACAGCGATGCGGATGTGTTGCTTCATGCCATTTGTGATGCTTTGTTAGGTGCACTTTCGCTGGGTGATATTGGCAAACACTTCCCAGACACAGATGCTTCTCTCAAAAATATCGACAGTAAAATCTTACTGGAGAAGGTTTATGACCTTGTGCAGGAACGCCAATATAAAGTAGTCAATATTGATAGCAGCCTCTGCCTGGAGAAACCTAAAGTGATGCCTTATGCCGACCAGATGCGCAAGACGATCGCCGGTATTTTACATATCAGTATTGATGATATTTCCATAAAAGCAACTACAACAGAAACAATGGGTTTTGCCGGAAGGGAAGAAGGGCTTGTTGCCTATGCCACCGTACTTTTAGAAAAAGTAAATTCATGAGCGCGGCAAAAAAAATAATCCTGATGTCATTTACGCTTCTTTCATTCATGTCAGCAGCGCAGGCACAGAAAGCTACCTTTAACTGGTTGTTCGGCCAAAAGGTCGGACTTAATTTCAACCAATCGCCACCAGCAATTATCAGCAATACAAACCTGAATGCTATTGAGGGTTCTTCCGCTATTTCCGACGGGGATGGCAAACTTTTATTCTACAGCAATGGTGTCACTGTTATGAATAAATTGAATGAAGTGATGGATAATGGTTCCGGTATTGCCGGCGATGTTAGCAGCACCTGCAATAGTGTGATCATACAATTGCCTGGAAACGACAGTCTTTATTACCTTTTCACAGTGGGTGCCGCCGGACAAGCCCTACAGGGTTTTCGCTATCACGTAATTAATATGCGGGCCAATAACGGCCTGGGGAAAGTGATTGAAAAAAATATGCTGGTAGACAATCAGTATTTTGAAAAGATTGCAGCAGTGCGTCATTGCAATCGGACAGACGCCTGGATCATGGTGAGAAAATGGCAAAGTGACGAATACCATGCATATCGCTTTACCGCCAGCGGAATTGATATTGATGCACCTGTAATTAGTCATAGCGGCCTTTCCATTGGCGGGTATATCAACAATTCTCTGGGTGCTTTAAAGTTTTCTTCAGACGGAAGTAAAATGGTAGCCGTTCATTCGTTTGATATCGATTCTGTTGAGCTGATGCAGTTTGATAAGTCTACAGGCATCCTGACAAACAATATTATTTTTACCCCGAACCTGGTTCATCCATCCATCTCTTTAACCGGGTTATACGGCGCAGCCTTTTCTGCTTCCGGCAATAAACTCTATATCTCTTCCAGCAATAGTAATGCGCAGTCTGCCGTGCTGTATCAGTACGACGTCTCAGTGCATAATGCGACGGCAATAAGTCTATCGCGGCAGTTAATCAGTCAGAACGGCCCCTGGATGGCAGGCGCTTTACAGTTAGCACCGGATAACAAGATCTATTATAGCATGTATAAGGACACGTCGCTTTCTGTGATCAATAACCCGGAGGCCGCCGGAATTGCATGTAATTTTTCCTACAATGCCATCCGGATGCCGCAGTCGCAGGGAGAACCTGTGCAATACGGACTCCCCACTTTTGTTGCCGGAGATATGGATCCGCAGTTTGCACCTTATAATTTCTCCATGGTAAAGCCCGGCGATTGCACGAGCCTGGAAGTGGCTTTCAGCATCAATCATACGAACGGAGTTGACTCGGTGTTCTGGGATTTTGGTGATGGCATTTTTTCCCGATCGCTGGCAACAAATCATACCTATAGCGATCCGGGTAGTTATCTCGTGAAGCTGGTGCTGTATACAACAGGCTGTGGTGCTACAACGCAAGTGCTGCGCCGCGATCTGCAAATCGGCGGGACTATTGTAAAGGATTTTTTACCAAAAGATACGAGCCTTTGCAAAATAGCTAATCTGCCTATCGGCACAACCAGTACAGCAACCCGTTACCTCTGGAATACGGGTGCCATCACTGCTTCGATCACTGTAAATGCCGCAGGAACGTACTGGTTGCAATTGGATAATAATGGTTGCTTGTCGAGGGATAGTATTGTTGTGGAAATCAAGCCCGTAGCTTCTGTAAGCCTTGGAAAAGATACCAGCGTTTGTGTAGACAAGCCTGTCTTTCTTGCTGCGCAAACAACAGCATCTGCCGTGAGATGGAACACCGGTGCCACAAGCAAAACCATTAAAGTAACTGCTCCCGGGCAATACATTGTAACATTGCAAAACACCGGTTTATGTTCATCGGCTGATACGGTAAATATTACCTGGGGCGATTGTGCGATTTATATTCCTTCTGCATTTTCACCAAACGGCGACAATAAAAACGAGCGTTTTGGCCTGGCAAATGGTATAAATGCTGTAGGATATGCGCTCACTATTTTTAACCGGTACGGTGAAACGCTTTTTCATTCCAATGATCCTGCAAACAAGTGGGATGGAAATTACAAAGGAAAACCACAGCCCATCGGTCTTTATCCGTGGGTACTTAATTTTACCAACAAGTATGGCTTCCCGCAAACGGAAACAGGATCTGTCATGCTGATCAGATAATAATATGGACAAAATCGAAATTAAAATTATCAATACCTCTACCAACGACCTTCCGGGTTATGCAACCGAAGGATCAGCAGGAATGGATATTCGTGCTCAACTTGATGCCCCCTTGCAACTGGCCTCATTGGAACGGATACTGGTGCCTACGGGAATTTTTATGGAGATACCACAGGGCTACGAGGTCCAGGTACGCCCGCGCAGCGGTCTCGCATTAAAAAATGGGATCACTTGTTTGAACACACCCGGCACGATCGATAGCGATTATCGCGGTGAAGTTAAAGTCCTGCTCATTAACCTCGGAAAAGAAATGCAGCAGATCAATCATGGAGACAGGATCGCGCAGCTGGTTGTAAATAAAGTGGAGCAGGCCAGCCTCATCTTGGTACAGCAATTGAATGATACAGCGCGTGCGGCCGGCGGATTCGGGCATACCGGTGTGAATAATTAAACTCTATTTCTACAATGACGCGGATAACTTTTTTCTTGCTGCTGCTGGCACAACTTTGTTTTGTGTCTTGCCATACTACAAAAAAAATCAATACAGCCATTGCGCCAAAGGATACAAGTATAATCCAGGTAAACAGCAGCGCCCGCGATTCGCTTTTATTTGCTCAATCAGTTCAGGAAAACCTTAGAAAAAACTATCTGGATTTCCGCACTTTTTCTGCGAAGATAAAAGTTGATATCGAAGATGCGAAAGGGAAACAACCAGATATTACAGCAGTAGTGCGCATTATAAAAGACAGCGCGATTTGGATGTCCCTGTCTGCAACTTTTTTAAACATCGAAGTATATCGTATCCTCATTACCAAAGACAGCGTGATCCTCCTGAATAAACAAGCGAAAGAGGTTCAGTACCGCTCACTTGATTACCTGCAGGATGTTACTCAAATTCCTTTCGACTATAAAACTGTTCAAGATCTCCTCATCGGCAACCCCATCTTTTTTGATTCCTCAAATGCTACGGTCAAAAAATCAGAGAATTTCGTTCTGGTCTCATCGGTAGGGAAAGAATTTAAAAACCTCCTCACGTTAACGATTGGCCAGAATTTATTACAACACAGCAAACTGGATGATGTTGATCTGAACCGCAACAGAACTGCTGATGTAACATATGATGAATACACAACGGTGAACGGCTATCCTTTCTCCACTTATCGCCAGATCATTGCCACAGAAAAAAACAAACTTGACATCCGGATGAATTTTAAACAGTTCGAGTTTAACAAAGAATTATCGGTGGCTTTCTCTATCCCAAAAAATTATAAGAAAAAATAAGCGTTATTTTTATTTTACCAGCAACTGCACGGTGGTCATGCTTAAAACCATGTGCGTTATATTTGCAGCAAGTAAAATTTATTGCCGATGACGAAATTCATTTTTTCTTTTTTCCTGCTTTCTTTTGTAACCATTCATGTTTCTGCTCAAACGCGCGAGGAATTAGAACGTCAACGCTCCCAGTTAAAGAAAGAAATTGAGCAAACAGAAAAATTGTTGAGTAGTAATAAGGCGCAGACAAAAGAAAATTTATTGCAGTGGAAGCTTATAAATAACAAGGTTAATCTGCAGGATCGCGTTATCGAAAATATCAGTAAGGATCTCCGAATGCTGGATAATAATATTTATGGTATTCAGAAAGACATCAACAAATACGATCGCTTACTTGATACATTGAAACAGGAGTATGCAAAAAGCATGGTGTATTCTTATAAAAACCGGAGCAATTACGATTTCTTAAATTTTATTTTTTCTGCTGATAATTTCAATGATGCGATCAAACGTATCACTTATTTAAAAAGCTATCGTACTTACCGCGAGATGCAGGGACAAAATATTTTGCGCACGCAGGAATTGCGTAAAAAAAGAATTGTTGATCTTGGAGGTGCACGTCAAACCAAAACAAGTACACTGCAGGTACAGAGCAAGGAAATGCAAACGCTCGAGCAGCAGCAAAAAGAAAAAGACCGGATCCTTGCAGAATTAAAAAAGCAGGGTAAGAATTATAACAACCAGATCGCAGCCAAACAACGGCAGATCACAAAAGTAAACAGCGCTATCGCTTCAGCCATTAAACGGGCACAGGATGCAGCCCGGAAAGAAGCTTTGGCAAAAGCTGCGGAAGAGGACAGGAGGAAAAAAGAAGCTGATAAGGCGAACGTAAAAGCTAATCCTGTAACCACATCAACATCGCCAACCAACGGAACAACAAAAGCAGTTTCCAAACCGACGAAAGTAGCAGCGCCTGCAAAAACAAATACCAGTGTGTTGTTAAACTCTGATAACCTTGCCTTAAATGCTAGTTTTGAGCGAAACCGCGGAAGCCTTCCATGGCCGCTGGATAAAGGCTATGTGTTGATGCATTATGGTAAGAACACTTTACCCAGCGGAACGGTGCTCGTCGTAACGTCCACAACGATCTCATCTGATATCGGCACTGCGGTAAAAGCGGTTTTTGATGGAACGGTGATCATGTCACAGGCGGTTGAAGACATGCAGGTAGTAACGATACAGCATGGCCGCTATTTCAGCACCTATAGTAACCTCAGCGGTGTAACCGTTCAGAAAGGGCAGGTGGTAAAAACAGGCCAAGTCATTGGCCGTGTTGCGGCAAATTTCGACGGCGTCGGTGCCATCGATTTTTACATGAGTAATGAGACGAGTAATTTCGATCCGGAATCCTGGTTACGCCGCCGTTAAGCAATCACCCTTTTATACAGCGCTTCATATTCAGGAACAATATTACTGATGTCGAATTTTAAGGCCTGCGTTAAAGCGTTGGCTTTAAATTCTGCGTGGATTGCAGGATCGGCGAGAATTTGTATTGCGTTCTTCGCCATGTCGTCTGTATCACCGATATCGCTCATATACCCACAATAGCCATCAATATTGATTTCCGGCAGACCTCCTGCGTTTGTAGAAATAACGGGCACTTCTGCCGCCATTGCCTCTAATGCTGCGAGGCCAAAACTTTCATATTCGCTCGGTAAAAGAAACAAATCTGCGATCGGCAGGATATCTTCCATTTGCTCCTGCTTCCCTAAAAATTTCACTTCAGCACAATCCTCACAATCTCGTGTCAATGACTCTATATATGGTCGTTCCGGTCCGTCACCAATCAATAACAATTTAGATGGAATCGATTTATGAATCTTTAAAAAAGTTTTCAGCACATCATCTACGCGTTTCACTTTCCGGAAGTTGGATGCATGCACGATAATTTTTTCGCCATGTGGGGCGATGAGGTTCTTAAAAGCGTTAACAGGCTTTTTATTGAATCGGGCAACGTCTACAAAATTATAGATCACCTCTATCGGTTTTTCGATCTTAAAATTGCGATAGGTTTCTTCTTTCAGGTTATTGGACACCGCAGTGAGTACATCGCTTTCTTCCATGGAAAATGTAACCACAGGGCTGTACGTTTTATCACGCCCAACGAGGGTGATGTCGGTACCATGCAACGTGGTGATCACGGGGATGCGCTTGTTTTGCTTCGCCAGGATTTGTTTGGCCATATACGCAGCAGAAGCATGCGGGATCGCATAATGCACGTGCAGCAGATCGATATTGTTGTTCAGCACAACATCTACCATGGTACTTGCCAATGCGGTTTCATAAGGCGGATAATCAAATAAAGGATAGGTTGGCACCCTTACTTCATGGTAAAAAATATTCGCATTAAAACCTACGAGCCGCACGGGTTGCTGGTACGTGATGAAATGAATATTGTGCCCTTTATCCGCCAGGGCTTTGCCTAATTCTGTTGCCAGTACGCCACTGCCACCAAAAGTTGGGTAACATACGATCGCTATATTCATAAAATTCGATTGTTCAGTAATAATAAATAGGAGGGCAATTTACCATTTTTATAGTGAGCATTTTATTATTAGTGGTTAACGGTAATTGTTTAAGTTTGTTCGTAATACTGCAATTATGAAGAAACTTTTTTTTCCTGGATTATTCTTTTTATCGTTACTCGGTTCAGCTACTTATGGCCAGGTTTCCGATTCAGTTCGCATAAAAAACATTTCGGACGAGGTGATGGTCAACAGCGGGGCTTATGCAAACCTCCGTTATCTCTGTAAACAAATCGGCCCGCGTTTGAGTGGTTCTGCCAATGCTCAAAAAGCGGTAGAAGCCACGGCGAGAATGTTGCGGGAAGCTGGTGCAGACACCGTCTATCTTCAGCCTTGTATGGTGCCGCATTGGGTACGTGGCGCGAAGGAAGCTGGGTTTATCCGGCAGGCAAATGGTCAGAAATATTTGTTGCGCTTATGCGCGCTGGGCAATACGGTTGGTACAGGTAAAAAAGGAATCGATGCTGAAATTGTTGAAGTGAAATCAATGGCAGAGTTGCAGCAGTTGGGAAATGCTGTAAAAGGGAAGATCGTCTTTTTTAATATCGCCATGAATCCAACCTATATCCGAACATTTCGTGCTTATGGTGAAAATGGTGTTGGCAGAAGGGCTGGTCCGGCTCAGGCTGCCAGGTATGGCGCGATTGGCGCAATGGTACGTTCCCTGGCTAGTAACGAAGACATTCATCCGCACACCGGAGCCACACAATACAATGATTCATTTCCCAAAATACCGGCCGTTGCCATCAGTACAGCGGATGCAGTCTGGTTAAGTGCTGCCTTGAAAAAATCAAACAAATTAACCGGGTCCTTTACAACGAACTGCATGATGCTGGCTGATGCGCCTTCTTTCAATGTTATTGGAGAAATACGGGGCACGAAATTTCCAAAAGAGATTATTACGGTTGGTGGTCACTTGGATAGCTGGGATCTTGCAGAAGGTGCCCAGGATGATGGAACAGGCTGTATGCAAAGTATTGAAGTAATTCGTGCGTTAAAAGCGCTTGGAATCAAGCCACAGAGAACGATTCGCGCAGTGATGTTTATGAATGAAGAAAATGGAGGTCGAGGTGCTGATGCATACCTGGAAGCTGCGAAGAAAAATAACGAACAACACATCTTCGCACTGGAAAGCGATGCAGGTGGTTTTACCCCTCGTGGTTTTGGTTTGGATATGCCGGAAACGAAAAAAGATAAGATCAGAAGCTGGTCTTCCTTATTTACAGATTATGAAGGTAATGAAATGGTAAACGGCGGTGGAGGCTCTGATATCGGCCCGTTGAAAAAAATCGGTGCGGCGCTTGCAGGCTTCATGCCGGACAGCCAGCGGTACTTTGATGTTCATCATGCAGAAACGGATACCTTTGAAGCGGTGAGTAAAAGGGAGTTGGACCTCGGCGCGGTGAATATGGCGGCATTGGTTTGGCTCGTGAGTGAATACGGCCTTTAATTTTTTATTTTAATATTATGCTTCATGGAAGATTTTAAAGATATAGACCTGCCGAGAAAAAATAATGGTTTCAAAAAGTTCATGCGACTATTCGTCTTGCTGCTGGTGCTTGTTTTGGCGGTAGTTTTGTGGTGGCGCTATTATTATGTTTTCGGAGAAGGTGTAAAATCCGGGGAATTAAATTATCTCGTAAAAAAAGGAAATGTTTTTAAAACATACGAAGGCAAACTGATCCAATCGGGCCTGCGTTCAAAAGCTGTGGGTACTGTTCAGTCTTACGAATTTGAATTTTCGGTTCAGGACGACAGTATTGCCAATGTACTGATGAACAATAGCGGAAATTATTTTGACCTGCATTACAAAGAATATAAAAATTCCGTTCCATGGCGCGGATACAGTGAATTCGTTGTAGATAAGATCATCAATATGAAAGCCGTGGTACGCTAGTTTAAAGTTCCTGCATACAATAAGAAAATGGCCGGCTGCTTGTGGAGCTCCGGCTTTTTATTTTTCCAGTCGCCGACCGTGAACGTTTGAATGCTTTCATCGGTTGCCGTAATATTAACGCCGATGCAAAGCCGCGTTTTATTCTCGCAGGTTTTCAAGATGGCTTCCAGCAATTGATTGTTGCGGTACGGGGTTTCGATAAATATTTTCGTACTGTTATTTTTATGCGACTGCAGTTCCAGTTCTTTTATTTTTTTCACGCGCTCCGTATTATCGATCGGGAGGTAACCTGTAAATTCGAAATGCTGGCCGTTCATTCCGCTGGCCATCAGTGCTAATAAAATAGAACTCGGTCCAACCAAAGGTCTAATCTCGCAATGCAAGTCCTGCGCAGCAGCAATTAATAACTGCCCGGGATCTGCAATGCCGGGGCAGCCCGCTTCACTGATGATCGCGATCGTTTTTTTCTCAGCAACCTTTTGTCGAAACCGGGTTAATTGTTCAGCTTCAACCTTATGAATGGCAAACCATTCGAAATCGTCGATTACAATGGTTTTTTCGAGGCTTTTTAAAAACCTCCGCGCCGTGCGTTCGTTCTCTGCAAAGATCACTGAGCATTTTTTTACAGCATCCAAAACATAAGTTGGAATCGTTTGATTGCTGTCTTCCGAAAGCGTGCAGGGAATTAAAAAAACGGTAGACATGATTATACAATTACGTGTTTTTGGCGGGCGCTTACCAGGCTTAATGTTGCTGCGATTACAGCATAACTCGGCGCAAACAACCAGCCGACAAACGGCACCAGATGCATCAGGTAAAACATCAGTCCGTTGCCGATGGCCAGGCCTTTATGCCGGCTGATGAATTCGATACTTTGCGAAGCCGATAATTTATTTCTTTCACTGCTATAATCGAGCATGGAAAAACCAAAATAATAGCATTCCACCAGCAACGCAACAAGTGGTGCGATCCACCCAAATAAAGGAATGAGCGACAACAGTAGGATCGTTACAATATAAACTGTTTGCCAAAGCAAGTTGCGTAAGGCAATGCTGATGCCGCGGGCGACATCTTTTAATAGTTGCGGAAAACTAAATGGAAAGTCTTTTCCTTCCAAAATGCTTTCTGTTTTTTCACTCAAATAGGCAAATACCGGCGAGCCGATGATCAGGAATAAAAATTTGAATAAAGAGAAATAAAGCAGCAGCAACACGAGCCAGATGATCAGCTGCCCAACGATCACGAAAAAATTCAACCAGCCTTCTTTCATCGTCTCCAGCCAGGTCTTTACACCGCTTTTCAACATGATAAATTCGATCGCGTTGTTACTGGATATCCAGAAAAGATAAATGCCGGCAATGAACAACAGGCAATAGATCAGGCCTGGAACAAGGATCCATTTCCAAAGTCGGTGTTTCACAATAAACTTATGTGCTTCAAAAAAAGACTGTATGGAGATGATGATTTCTTTAAGCATTCGAATTCAAACTTTGATTAATCCCCATCTGGAGAACAACGGGATTAAAGATAGAGAATTGAATAAGAAAACTTCCTTAATTTGTTCCCTAACTTAATTCACCCTGTCGTGAAAAAATTGCCTTTATCTTTTTATAACCGCGCTGATGTGGTACAAATCGCGAAAGAACTGATTGGGAAAGTTGTGGTTACACATATTGATAATGTCATCACCAGTGGCCGCATCGTGGAAACAGAAGCATATGTGGCATTGGTAGATAAGGCTTCTCACTCCTACAATGGCAAACGAACTGCAAGAAATGAACATATGTATGCCGCGCCAGGCACTTCATATGTATATATCTGTTATGGCATGCATCAGATGCTGAATGTGATCACCAACAAAGAAGGTATTCCTGATGCCATTCTCATTCGTGCTGTGGAGCCGATAGAAGGCATGGATGCAATGCTTGCGCGCACCGGCAAACCCAAACCAGACAATACTATCACGCGGGGCCCTGGCAATGTAGGCAAGGCGCTTGGGATTTCTAAAACACATTCCGGGTTGTTACTGCTGGATGATGTATTGAGTATTTACGAAGACGGCCAATCCAGGATACCAGATGAATTGATTGGCAGCAGCAAGCGAATTGGGATCGATAGTGCCGGCGATGATGCTTTGTTGCCGTATCGTTTTTACCTAAAAGGAAACCCGTTTGTGAGTGGCCGGCCGGTAAAATAAAAAATCCCGTTCTGTAAAGAACGGGACAAATATTTTTTAAAAATTTTATTAGAAACGAGGGCAAGGAATACCTTTTACTTCAGTCGGCCGTTTGATGTAGATCAATGAAATTTCTGAACCACCACGGTTACCGGTAGCCGCTTTGAGGCTGCTGATATTTACGTCATAACTGGCGCCGATTCGAAGTCCGCCAAATTCCAGGCCGATGTAAGGAATGATCGCGTCGTTCAAACGAATCCAAGATCCGATATAAACATTGGTAGGGTTGGACATATCTGCATTTGCGTTCAATGCCAAGGCTGCACCTAAAGTTGTTTCACTCGCTTTATTTTGAATCTGGTGGATCACCGAGGTATTAACAGTCACCACGTCAGACACAGGGATAGAACCGCCGGCATGAATAGTTACGCGGCCACTCAGGTACCAGTTCTTATCTTTAAAACTCACTTTCGGGCGATTGATATGATACATTGAAGCGCCGATATAATAGTTGTTTTCGCCATTCGTAGAACCGGAAAATAATAGTCCGGCATTTACATCCATGTAGTTCTGATTTTTACCGTTGGTCAACACGTCACTGGTAGTTCCGGTAAAACCATTCTGCTGCAACATGTCCTCAAAAGTCAGCTTACTGATATCGAGCACCATACTACTGTACGTTCCCTGGAAACCTGCGCCGATGGTATTATAACCATTCTCATCCAGGGCTTTATGATAAGACATCGAGATAGAACCGTAATTTAATTTAAGCTGGCTGTTCGCACTCGCATCAGATACGCCGGAAATGCCTACGCCAAAAATGTCACCATCAGGAATTTTTGTTTTAAGAATCGGAAAATCAACAGATGCGCTCGTTGTCACATATGCTTTAGGAATGGAAGGCCATTGGTCGCGATGATTCGCTGCTAATCTCCATGAACCATCAAACTTACCCGTAAATGCCGGGTTCAACGTAAGGGGTGATGAAAAGAATTGCGAAAAATGCGGATCCTGTGCTTTAACTGCAACAGTAAAAAGTAACGCACAGGCGATCAGTAGGGATTTTCTCATTATCAATCTTGTCTAGGCATTAAAGATAAGGAAATGCCGCAAAAAGCTGCATCTTCATAAACGGCTTTTTACAAGCGGCGGGCATAAAGTTTTAAACACAGGCGAAGGAGAAAACCTCCACGAACCCGGTGATGTGTACACGCTGAAAGCCAATCGTTTAAGAGAACTTAAAGCCGCAGCCAGGGACTAGTTTTGCATTTTCGCCCCATAGGCCAGGTCTCCGGCATCTCCAAGGCCGGGAACGATATAACCTTTTGCCGTTAGTTCATCATCGATATCTCCGCACCAGATGATGGCTTTAGGCTCCGCACGGCGAACAAATTCAATCCCCACGCTGCAGGCAATCGCACAAACAATGTGTAATTCTTTGATCGTTCCTTCTTCTTTTAAATACTGGATAGCTTTCACCAGGGAAGATCCTGTGGCCAGCATCGGGTCGCTGATGATCACCACACGGCCATCAATTTCAGGGCAACTCATATATTCCAGGCTGATCTCGAAAGAACCATCGGCATGATGCTTACGATAGGCACTTAAAAAGGCATTATCAGCCCGATCGAAATAACTCAGCAGCCCGTTATGCATGGCAAGGCCGGCGCGTAAGATCGTTGCCAAGACAGGCTGATCCTTGAGCATCTTACATGTGGAAACCCCCATCGGGGTTGTGATCTCACGGTCTTCCGTTTCTAACTGTTTGCTGATCTCGTACCCAATCACTTCAGCAATCCTTTCGAGGTTGCGGCGGAAACGCATGCGGTCCTGCTGAACATCTACATTTCTTAATTCCCCAACCCAATTGCTTACGAGCGAATGATCTTTACTTAAATTATGTACCATGTGCAATTTTTTATAAGCCAGTCAGAAGGCTTATCTTGATGGTGGCAACGATTCGTTAAAGTTGTTGTTCCCGTTCGGCAAATCTATAATAAAATCCTGCGGGATACTCTATTTTTGATCAGTCTTTTAAATCAGCCACAAACAAACGTTTATGAAAAGCAGGAACATCCTTATTTTATTTTTGAGCATGGCATTCATGGCAACTTCATGCGATGATTCCAAAGAGTATGAAATAAAATCAACAGATAAATACGAAAAAGGTAAAGTGTCGTTGTCTGATGTGGAAAAGGAAAAACCAGCCCGCTTCCTTACTGTGAGTGGAAATAACAAACGCAATATCCTTGGCCAAACCGTCATAAACGGCAAACTGATCAACAGTGCGAAGATTATCACCTACAAAGACATTGATGTTAAACTAAGTTTTTACAGTAAAACGGGCGCCTTACTGGAAGAAGATCATGAAGTAATTTATGAGTCTGTACAACCAGGCGGCAGTAAGACTTTTAAATCGAAATACTTTGCACCAAAGGGAACCGATAGTGTGGCGATGGTTGTTATCGCTGCAAAATATTAATCAAAGAAGCGGAAATGATCTCCATCGAACAATCCTTTGTCACTCAGTTTAACATGCGGAATTACCAGCAAAGCCATAAAAGACAAGGTCATGAATGGTGCCGATAAGGTACTGCCCAATTCCGCTTTTGTAAACAAGTCGATCGCGGTATAATCTGCAGAAACTTTATAACCATCTGCATTACTCATCAATCCCGCAACTGGTAAAGCCAGGATCATTTCTTTACCTTTCCCCACGGCGCTCACACCACCTTGCTGACGTATCACAAGGTTTACTGCCTGGCAAAGACTTTCATCATCGGTTCCCACGGCAACGATATTATGACTGTCATGCGCCACGGACGAAGCCATGGCACCGGTAGTTAATCCTGTGTTTTTTATAAATGCTTTTGCAATCGGGGCATCATGGTAACGGTTCACGACAACGATCTTTAACATGTCACGTGATGGATCACTAACCTGGAGACCATTTTCAATAAGTGGTTTCATCATGAGTTTGTTGGTGATCAGTTGTCCATCCAGCGCTTCAATTACAGGGATCTCCTGTTGGCCATCATCCGGGATGATAAAGTCGGAAACTAATTTCCCGGCGCAATTAAATTGGTTGATAATGGCGGAAATGCCGGTTTGAATATTCGATCTACCGCTCTCTGCAACAAGAATTCCGTCGATATAAGTCTGAACCACTTCAAATTTTTGCAGATCTTTTATCACGATGCAATCTGCAGGATCGCCGATATTCATTATGCCATTGCGCATCTTGTAATGCAGCACGGGATTGATGCAGGCCACCTGTAGAATTTTGAAAATATCAATCCCTTTTGCCACTGCCCGTGCGCACAACACATTTATGTGTCCTGCGGCCAGGCTATCGGGATGTTTATCATCACTGCAAAACATCATATTTTCGTAATGCTCTTCCACAAGTCCGATCAATGCCTCGAAATTTTTTGCAGCACTTCCTTCCCGTATCAGGATCTTCATGCCGTATTGTAATTTCTCCAACGCTTCTTCCGCAGTGAAACATTCATGATCTGTGCTGATGCCTGCGCCGATATATTTTTTGGCATCATCGCCCATCAGGCCCGGCGCATGTCCATCAACCGGCTTGTTATATTTTTTTGCAGCAGCAATCTTTTTCATCACTTCCTCATCATGCTGTAATACGCCTGGAAAGTTCATCATCTCGCTGAGATAATTGATCTCCGGTCTTGCCAGTAATGCTTCTACAGCAACTGCATCCAATGCCGCACCTGCGGTTTCAAAAGATGTGGCAGGCACGCAGCTTGGCGCACCAAAATGAAATTTGAAGGGTACGGTTTTGCCATTCTCGATCATGAATTCGACACCATCTACGCCACAAACATTCGCTATTTCGTGGGGATCACTTATTGTGCCGGTGGTGCCATGTACCACTGCAAGTTTAGCGAACTCAGCAGGGATCAGCATACTGCTTTCCACATGCACATGGCTGTCGATAAAACCCGGACTTATATAAGGCTGACCCAGTTGCTCGGCAGCATCTTCGCGGATTTGCTTCACCTTGCCTCCCTCTATCTCCACTGCGCCAAAAAATATTCTGCGCTGCAGAATGTCAATGATATTCCCGGTAATGGTAATATTATCCATAATGTAAACTTAGTCGTTGTAAAAATTGGAGCCGTTAATCTTCCTGTAACAGATCGGGCCGCCTTTCCTGGGTTCTTAAAACAGATTGATCGTGGCGCCAGTTGTCGATGAGTTTGTGGTTACCGCTGAGCAGCACTTCCGGAACTTTCCAGCCTCGAAATGTTTCCGGCCTGCTGTACACCGGCGGTGCCAGTAAATTATCCTGGAAAGAATCTGACAGCGCTGAAGTTTCATCATTCAAAACGCCGGGCAATAACCGGCCTATAGCATCTGTAAGCACTGCTGCTGCCAGTTCTCCGCCGCTCAGTACATAATCGCCGATAGAAATTTCTTTTGTGATAAAATGATCACGCACGCGCTGATCAATGCCTTTGTAATGCCCGCAAATAAGTAACAGGTTTTGTTGCAGCGAAAGCTGGTTCGCCATTTTCTGGTCAAAAGTTTTTCCATCGGGCGTGAGGAAGATGATCTCATCATAGGTTGTTTTCGCCTGCAGACTTTCGATTGCGTTTACGAGGGGTTCTATCATCATCACCATTCCGGCGCCACCGCCAAAAGGATAATCATCCACCTGGGCGCGGGAGTAAGTAGTATGATCGCGGAGATTGATCACATTTACCTGCAACAATCCTTTATCGTTTGCCCGTTTCATGATGGAATGAGCAAACGGCGATTCCAACAACCCGGGCACAACACTGATAATATCTATTTGCATAATATTTTTTTGGCGCTAGTCGTTCATAAAGCCGTCGAGATCGCGTTGTTGTTTTTTTGTTGGTCGTCCAACTTTACTCAGCCTTTTGCCCGTATGGAATGCGGCGGCCTGGAACCTGATACGGTCATTCTCTTCTTCCGGGGTAATGTCCAGGTAATATTTTACCGCCTCTGCATATTGAACACGGTTATGTAACAGGCCCGTAACTTTTATCAGCCATTTCTTTGCCTCAGTGCGTACCTCGTATTCATCGTTCACGGCCACAGTTTTGGAAGGCTTCGCAGAATTGCCCTGGTACTTTACTTTTCCTTTGTCGCATGCGTCGGACGCAAGGCTACGGGTTTTAAAAAGACGAATACTCCAGAGATATTTATCAAGCCGTAATTTTTCTTTTTCCATGCCGAAATGTTTCCAATGCAAAATTATAGTTCTTTTTACAGCAATGGTGGGGCTGAGCAGTAGTATTTACTTAATTTTAGTTCAAAATAGTTTCATATGATGAATTGGAAAAATAAGATCCTGGTAGTTTGTTTTCTCTTTGCGGTGCAGGCTGGATTTTCGCAAGGCCGGGGAATCACATGGACACCCGATGGTACGGCGTTTATCCGGAGTAAAGATGGCGGCCTCGTACGTGTTGATCCAAAGACTGATGCAGAAACCGTGCTGGTAAAAAAAGAACAGCTCACACCTGCAGGAGCGACTGCTGCACTTCGCCTGCAATCATTTGATTACAGCGCCGATAAAAACAAAATGCTATTGTTCACCAATACCGCTAAAGTATGGCGTTATAATACAAGAGGCGATTATTGGGTGTTGAACCTTGCAGGAAATCAACTCACGCAGTTGGGAAAAGGTTTGCCCGCGCAATCATTAATGTTTGCTAAATTTTCTCCCGACAGTCGTTATGTGGCTTATGTAAGCGGGCATAATATTTATGTGGAAGATGTGAATGGCGGACAGATCCGGAAGCTTACAAATGACGGCACACGCAAACTGATCAACGGCACCTTCGACTGGGTGTATGAAGAAGAGTTTGGTTGCCGCGATGGTTTCCGGTGGAGCCCTGATGGTAAGCAGATCGCTTTCTGGCAGGTAGATGCCACCAAGATCCGTGATTATTTTATGCTGAACACAACCGATTCAAATTATTCGCAGGTGATCCCTGTAGAATATCCAAAAGTTGGTGAAGCCCCGTCCCCGGTTAGGATTGGTGTGGTAACGGTAAATAATGGATTGATCAAATGGATGAAGATCGACGGCGATCCGCAGCAACACTACATTCCACGGATGGAATGGAGTGGGCCGAATGAACTCGTTATACAGCAACTGGATCGGAAACAACAGGAATCGAAATTGATATACTGTAAAGCGAGTGATGGTAGCAGCACAACTTTCTGGGCAGAAAATGATGAGGCATGGGTTGACCTGAATACAGAAAACCCCGCCGGCTGGAACTGGGTGAATAAAGGGCAGGATTTTTTATGGGTGACAGAAAAAGATGGCTGGCGTCATATTTACAAGATCAGCCGTGACGGTAAAACAGCCACCTTATTAACGAAGGGAAATTATGATATCGGTAAAATTAATGCAGTGGATGAAGCGAATAATTATATTTATTTCACTGCGTCGCCTTACAATGCCACGCAATTATACCTGTATCGTGTCCGCATCAATCCAACAGGAAAAGACGAGGCCGAAATCGTAAGTGCTGCCACATTGAAAGGCACCCACAATTATATGATCTCACCGAATGGCAAAATTGCGCGTCATAGTTTTAGCAACCACAATACGCCTCCGGTAACAGAATGGGTAACGTTACCAGATAACCGCCCGATGAATGCGGCTAAAAGTATTGCGAGCACCATCAAGACCGATGCAAATATCAATGTTGAATATTTGCAACTCACAACAGAAGATAATGTGGTGCTGGATGCCTGGATCACCAAGCCTAAAAATTTTGATCCAAATAAAAAATATCCGATCGTGTTTACTGTGTATGGCGAACCTGCAGCAACAACAACGGCCGACGAGTATGGAAACCACAATAGTTTTTTATACGATGGGGACATGGCGGCTGACGGGTATATCCAGGCGGCCATTGATAATCGCGGAACACCGGCATTAAAAGGGGCTGCATGGCGTAAAGCGATCTACCGGAAGATCGGTACGATCAACATTCGTGATATGGCCATGGGTGCGAAAAAAATCCTTGAAAAATCCTATGTTGACAAAGACCGTGTTGCCGTGTGGGGATGGAGTGGCGGTGGTTCCTCCACATTAAACTTGCTCTTCACTTACCCCGATATGTTTAAAACAGGTATCGCGATTGCAGCCGTGGGCAATCAATTGTTCTATGATAATATCTACCAGGAAAGATATATGGGGTTGCCGCAGGAAAATCGGGAAGACTTTATCAAAGGTTCTCCGATAAATAATGTCCAGGGACTGAAAGGAAACTTATTATACATCCATGGTACCGGCGACGATAATGTGCACTACAGTAATGCAGAAGTATTGCTAAACGCTTTAATTAAGTACAATAAACAATTCCAGTTTATGGCATATCCAAACCGCACGCACAATATCAGTGAAGGCGAAGGCACCTGGAAACATTTGAGTACATTGTACACAAACTATCTGCGAAAGAATTGCCCGCCCGGCGCAAAATAAACGGCGATAATTTCTTCATGCGGACGTATGTCCGCATTTTTTTTTGCCACAAAGGCCGATGTAAAAATCAGACAAGCTGCTGTCTGGTAAATTCCATTCATCTAGCAGATAAAGCAGTTGGTATAAGTTCTCTACGAACAAATTCGTTTTGTAGCCATTTTTGCGATTGAAAACAAACGCCATGAGAATTTTACTGCTTTTATTTATTGGATTACAATTAAGTGCCGTTGCACAACCTATCGAAAGTCTTACAAAAATCATTGTTACGGATGCTAACAAAAATCTGTTGGAAAATGTGACCATCACACTCCACCGCGCCACTGATAGTGTACTGGTTCGTACTGCTATTACTGGTAAAGACGGCGTAGCTGAGTTTCAGCGATTACGCGCGGGAAATTATTTTGCAAAAGCTTCATTGCTGGATTATGAACAAACAGTTTCCGCGGTTTTTGCACAGGCAGAAAATAATCAGGCGATAAAAATTATGATGAAGGATTCCGGCAAACAACTCGGAACAGTAACCGTCACTGCAAGGAAGCCATTCATTCAAAAATTGTCTGACCGCATCGTGGTAAATGTTGACAACAGCATCCTCAGCAGCGGGAGTTCCGCGATGGAGATCCTCGAAAAATCACCGGGTGTGAATATTGATCAGAACGACCTTGTGAGCCTGCGCGGCAAATCGGGCGTGATTATTATGATTGATGGAAAACCGACAGCAATGACGGGTTCAGACCTGGCAAATTATTTACGGAGCCTTCCGTCCGCTGCACTGGAGAGGATTGATATTATCACAAATCCTTCCGCTAAATATGATGCTGCAGGAAACTCGGGGATTATTGATATTCGCATGAAAAAAGATCAGCGCCTGGGGGTGAACGGCACTTTCAACATTGGCTACGGGCAAGGTGTTTATCCAAAGTTCAATACTGGCGCCGGTTTTAATTACCGGAATAAAAAGGTAAATATGTTTGGCAGTTATAATTATGCCTATCGTGTTGGTTTAAACCATTTGTTCCTCGACAGAAATTTTTATGAAGATGGTATTTATAATGGCGGTGATCTGAAAGACAATTATTCAAAGTCGCCGGTAAACAGCCATACGGGAAGATTAGGAATTGATTTTTTTCCCTCTGCTAAAACGATTGTTGGATTTGTGCTGAATACAAATTTCAACCATTACACAAGGAAGAATGATAACCGTTCTATTGTGGTAGATCCAAATAGTATGCCCACGAGTACCTTCGCATCTTTTGCGGGAAATAATGATCACGGAAAAAATATGGTGGCTAATATTAATTTTAAACATCGCTTCGACAGCGCAGGCCGCGAACTCACGGCCGACCTGGATTACGGCGCATATCGCTCAGCTTCGCTTACTTTCAACACAACACAATACTACCGCCTGGATGGAAGCATGCTGAAGCCTTCCTATACTTTGAATGGCGACCAGGATGGAAGGCTGAATTTTAAAACAGTTAAGGTTGATTACGTAAACCCGCTAGGAAAAGGCAGTAGGTGGGAAGCCGGTTTTAAAACAAGCTTTGTGTCGTCCGATAATGATGCTTTATTTACAGATGTAAGTACGGGCAGCCCGCAAAATGATGTCAACAAAACCAACCATTTTTTATACAAGGAAAATAACAATGCGGCTTACATTAATTTCTTTACGACGTATAAAAAATTCGATCTGCAATTTGGCTTACGCGGCGAACAAACAAATATTAGTACAGAGCAAAAGATTGGGAATGTAAAATTCGATTCAGGTTATGTCAAATTGTTTCCAACTGCATTTATCAATTACAAGTTAGGCGATGAAAAAACAGTGGGATTTTCTGTTAGCAAAAGAATCGATCGCCCTGGTTATTCGCAGTTAAATCCGTTTCTCTTCCTGATTGATGTAACGACTTACTCAACTGGCCGGCCCGGATTGTTACCTCAATTTACCTGGGCTTACGAAATGAGCTACACCGTAAAGAGTTATAATTTCTCGCTAAGTTATAGTCATACCAGGAACGACCAGAACATTGCCATCGCGAGGTTTTCCGAAGTGTTCCCGAATATAGCAACCGTTGCAGATTCGAACGTAACCGTTCAAATTCCTGTAAATCTAAGTTCGTCGGATTATGTCGGGCTCTCAATTTCCGCCCCTATGAAAATAAGTAAATGGTGGACGATGCTTACCAATGCTGATATCTACTTTCAACAATTTAATGGACAACTGGGCACGACGAATTTAAGCAACGGGAAGCCTGCGGCGGATATCCGCGTGAGCAACAATTTCAATTTCAAAAGAGGCTGGTCGGCAGAGTTGAATGCGAACTTTAATTCGGGCGGGCAGTATGGTTTTATGGTTTCGGAGCCGCAATGGGGCCTGGGTGCAGGTACTCAAAAAACAATCTTGAAAAATAAAGGCACGTTGCGTTTTAATATCTCTGATATTTTTTGGACGAATCTTCCGAAGGCCGTCATTACTTATGATAACTATATCGAAAAATGGCATGCTTACCGAGAATCCCGGGTGGCGAACCTGAGCTTCAGTTACCGGTTCGGGAACAATAAAGTGCAGGCTGCAAGGAAAAGAACAACCGCTTCAGAAGAAGAGCGGCAGCGGGCCCAATAATTACAATCTCGTTCCGCAGAACTTGCAAAATTGCGCATCCGCATCATGGCCTTCCTTACCACAACCCGGGCAGGCTTCGTGAAGTTGATTTTTAGTACGGGCAGCCATGGCCATTTCTGTTGTGATTATGCCGGTAGGAACAGCGATGATTCCGTACCCCAACAACATAATGATACTGGCCACAAATTTCCCGAGTGGAGTAATAGGAGAGATGTCGCCGTAACCAACAGTGGTGATGGTTACGATCGCCCAATAAATACTGTCGGGGATAGACGTAAAGCCATTCGCACGATGTTCGATGATGTACATGAGCGACCCGAGGATGATGACGATCATTAAAACAGCCATCATAAAAATGCTGATTTTTTTAAGGCTGGTCTTTAAGGCCATGCCTAAAAATTCCATTTCCGAAATAAAATGCGTGAGCTTGAATATCCGAAAGATCCGGAGCAGGCGTAAAGCACGTAACACCAGCAACGATTGGGCACCTACCAGAATAATGCTGAGATACATGGGGATGATCGCCAGCAAATCTATCAGTCCTAAAAAACTTAAGGAGTAGCGTAACGGGTTTGTTACCGTGATCAGCCTTAAAATATATTCAATAGAAAAAATGATGGTGAAAATCCATTCCAGGATAAAAAACAATTGCCCATATTTTGCGTGCAGAGATTCCACGCTGTCTAGCATGACGGCGATGATGCTGAGAATAATGAGAACGAGGAGGATCGAATCAAACGCTTTACCGGCTGGTGTGTTCGATTCAAAAATGACGGTGTGTAATTTTTTTCGCCAGCCATCATATGGTTTGTTATCCGTCATCAGGTAAATAAATCCGATCAGTTTAAATGTTCTTTACATAGCCGTCAGCTTCCCGTACAAAGCCCATTACCCTTAAGAACTCTTCATGTTTTTTATTGCTGACGTTTTTGTAAACGATGCGTTTGATCCCTTTGTGTACGAGGAAGTCGCGTTCCTTTTCAAAGATAAAACTACCCACTTTGTAATCGCGGTATTTCTTTACGGTATAATTCAGGTTCACTTCTGCATCACCCTCTGCTGTGAGTGTCGCACTGAAAATATTAGCAATTACCAGGTCCCGGATGACCATAAAGTTTAGCCGTCCATTCAATTGTGCAGCATCAAAATCCGGAAAATAATGGTTGATGTCCTCCCGGTAAAATTGCAGAAATTTCTGTAGTAATGCTTCATCGCCCTTGAATTCCAGCAGGTCGAAATTTTCTTTGCGCCTGTATACTTTTACGAGGTAATAGACATTGATCGTAAGCAGGATCACATTGGTAAGCAACACCGGAAACGCATGCAATACAATTGCGTAGATAATAAAAGCAACGTTACCCATCGTATTATACCACCGGAATTTCAGGTCGGTATTTACCAGTAGCGCGATGATAAGAAAAAGAGAAGCGAGATAACCGAAATATGGTGCGAGTGTGAGGAGCATGAAATTTTTTGCAATGTTAGCATTTGCTGCCGAAATACAACTTAATATAATTTTTTATCATTTGTTTCGACAATTTGTACATTTATCAGGAACTAATAACGCAATAATGACTGCTGATGTTGTAAAACAACGAATCCAATCTATTGATATTTTGCGTGGGCTGGTGATGGTGATCATGGCGCTCGATCATGTCCGTGATTTTTTCCATATTACCGCCATGACGCAAGATCCGCTGGCAGTCGAGATTACGACCCCGCAACTGTTCTTCACCCGCTGGATCACCCATTTTTGTGCCCCGACTTTTGTTTTTCTTTCCGGGCTTTCCGCCGCGCTTGCTGCAAAATATAAACCGCGTAAAGAAGCAGCGATATTCCTTATGAAGCGTGGCCTCTGGCTGATTATTGTGGAGATTGTGGTGATTACCTTAGGGATGACGTTTAATCCATTGTACAACGCGATCATCCTGCAGGTGATCTGGGCTACAGGCTGGAGCATGTTGATTTTGGGCTTTCTGATACGTTTTTTTCCTGATAAACTGATCCTCTTTTTGGGGGTCATCATCGTTGCGGGCCATAACCTGTTTGATTCCATGACTGTTCCTTCCACAGGTGTAGGACCTGTTTTGTTACAGGTGTTCGTGACAGTGAAATTTCTCATCATTCCTTATGGTGAAAATCGTGGGATCGGTGTGATGTATGCAATTCTTCCATGGGCCGGCGTCATGATGCTGGGTTACAGCATGGCTAAATGGTATATTCATGACAATGCGGAAAAACGTAAGAAAAAGCTGATGATA
Organism: Ferruginibacter sp.; assembly: GCA_028288705.1. Classification (GTDB taxonomy): domain Bacteria; phylum Bacteroidota; class Bacteroidia; order Chitinophagales; family Chitinophagaceae; genus Ferruginibacter. The sequence goes on along the minus strand of JAQBNH010000006.1, from coordinate 95,237 downwards.
GCCGGAATGACATTGATTGGTTTGTTCATCCTGTTGAGATGGATAAATGTATATGGAGACCCCCGGCCTTATTCAGAAAAAACTACTGTATTCAAAACATTCCTGTCTTTTCTCAATACCAATAAGTATCCGCCGTCTCTCTTGTACTTGTGTATGACAATCGGGCCGTCTATTCTTTTATTATCCTTCTGGGAAAATACTTCCAATCGCGTAGCATCCTTTTTCAAAGTATATGGGAAAGTACCTTTCTTCTATTATGTGCTGCACTTTTATCTCATCCACATTATTCTCGTCGTCGTATTTTTTGCAACAGGTTATGGCGCGAAGGATATCGTCACACCTAATGTGCCATTCCTGTTCAGGCCTGTGCAATTTGGATTTAACCTGCCAGTCGTTTACCTGATCTGGCTGTCCGTGGTATTGATTTTGTATAAACCTTGCGTTTGGTATGGGCGGTATAAAGACAGTCACAAAGACAAATGGTGGCTGCATTATTTATAATGTCTATAATTTATGGAGTGGAAAATATCCGAGCTGAATGGGATCAGTTATTTCCGTATCCACCGGTTCTAAGAGGACTTGATAGGCAGATTTTGCGCCAGCTGGTAAGATGTCCTGTATCTCATGAATATCGTCTACGTCTACACCATACTTGTCATCGATATGTGAGTTCGCCCCTTTAAAACCAGTATGCTTGTAAAACGCGGTTTGTTTAGAGCGCTTTATCGCTTCTGCCTTGTCCGCGCATGCGAGGAGCATTTTATAATGGAATTCGTCAAATTCATTTTGTTTATAACCACCCAGATTTATAAAAAAAAGCGCGGCATTATTTACATGTTCACTAATTCCCCGTTCACTGATCGTTACCTTATATCCATCTACGTAGTTCACTTCACGCCAGGCGTCAACATGCATCTTTCCTTTAGCTTCAGGCCAGCATGCGATGATCGCTGGAATAAGTTCTTTCATCGATCCGGCAATGCCGAAAAAAATATCATGTTGTTCTGTTAGGCGATTGCCCGGCCTGCAACCAAGCAGCACCATATACAATTTTAATGAGGACATTTAGTTTTCGTCTTTTTTGATCTCTTTGTTGGGAATAATGAGCATGGGTATGGTCGCATGTTGTAAAACTTTTGCTGCAACATCACCGATTAATAATTTATATAAACCGCTGTGGCTGTGAGATCCCATGACGAGCAGATCGGCCTCTTTTTTTTCTGCGAAAGAAAGAATGGTGTCGGCCACACTCCCTTCTAGAATAACTGTTTGAATCGTTTCGTCGCCAAGGTGTTTTGCGGTGGCCTTTAAATAATTGCCTGCTTCTGTTTTAAGGTCTTCGGCCAGCATAGCTGTGTTAGACGCGATGAAACCTTCATAGCCCATAATTGGTGCATAAGGCATCGCATAATAAGCTGCATCGGATATAACGTGAACGATGACCACCTCTGCGTTCATTTTTTTAGCAAGCGCATAACCTGTTTCTGCTACTTTTTGAGAAGAAGGATTGTAGTCGATGGCAATGATGATTTTTTTCATGATTGATGCATTGTGTCTGAAAAATATGGCTCAAAAACTAAGCCATGGAAATATTGTGAAAGTTAGTTCATTCACCTGATGGCACATAGAAGTTATCTGCCTCTTGGAAAATTTATTCAGGCGAAAGCTTAATTTTAAGAAGATAAATATTTACTGATGGGATATTTTTACCTGGCCCTTACGATCGCATTTGAAAGTGCTGCTGTCATCTTTATGAAACTATCAAATGGCATGACGAATAAATGGCAAACAGGAACTGCCTTTATTTGTTATGCATTAAGTTTTGTTTTTTTGAGCATGGCGTTAAAACAATTGCCTGCGGGAACGTCAAATGCTATTTGGGCGGGCGGAAGCACAATTATCGTAACTATACTTGGATGGCTTATTTTTAAAGAACAATTCAATGCCTGGCAACTTCTGTTTCTGGGACTTATCGTGATCGGGATGGTTGGATTACAAATTTCCGGCACGACCGAATAAACTGTTTTATGGCTGCATTTCTATTTGAGTTTGAAGATCAATCCTGGTTTCCTGCGGCATTGCGCAACAGCATGACAGACTACCTGCGCTATTTATTTAATACGCTCAATCTTTATCAACCGGTCACAACGTTACTGGCTGATGCATTGAGAGAATCAGGTGCTGAACGAATCGTCGATCTTGGGGCAGGTGGCGGAGGTACGATCGCACAGGTACAACAAAATCTAACTATAGAAAACGGAAAAACATGGCCGGTTTTGCTGACAGATATATATCCAAATGTGGGTGCATACACGTTGTTGAAAGCACAATCCGGAAACATGATCGATTTTATCGCGAAGCCTGTAAATGCCGCTAACGTTCCGGCGCATCTTGTGGGACTGAGAACGATGTTTTCAGCATTTCACCATCTTGATAAAAAGCAAGCCCGAGCAGTTTTACAGGATGCCATAAATGCAGGGCAACCCATCGCGGTGTTCGATGGCGGTGATCGCAATGTTTTTGTGATGATCGCCATCGTTATTTTTCATCCAATCCTTTTGTTTTTATTTACGCCGTTTTTTAAGCCATTCCGGTTCTCGCGGATCTTGTTTACTTACATCATACCGCTTATTCCTTTCTGCACTATCTGGGATGGACTGATTTCTATCATGCGCTTGTATACCAGCGCAGAATTACTTTCCCTTGGGGAAGCAACTAACGGTAACTATACCTGGAAAGCTGGCCGCATTCGTAATCGATTTGGATTGGGAATCAACTACCTGGTTGGGCAACGGTCGTCACTTTTATCATCCACTCAGGTTTAATGAAGATTATGCGGATGTCGCATAATACCCGGATGTGTAAATATCTACACGGCTTTCAAAAATTCTGGCTGCAAATAACTGGCACAATTATGTATGTATTTGATTATTCTAAAAATATTCAGATATGACAACAGTTAATAAGCTCCTGATTGGTTTTACCGCAGGCATCGTACTGGGTGTTTTATACGCCCCTTCAAAAGGAACAAAAACACGTCAGAAAATTTCCGGTCTTGGCAATAACCTTAAAAGCAAATGGAATGATATGACTGATTGTGTTGCAGACAAGATTGACAGCATCCGCGAAAGCGTAGATGATATCGCCGATAAAGCGGTTGAAAAAGTGGAAAGCACACAATTCGATTCGGTTAACGCCGTTGTTTAACCTCCAGACACCTGGTTACGCAAGTAACAAAAAAATGCAACTCCTCAGGGTTGCATTTTTTTTGAGCATGGAATATTATCTGTTAACAGTCACCGTATTCCCATTCACATTCAGAACAGCACCCGTTTGAATATTCAGGCTGGCACATTGTACAGCGGTATTCACAGAAACCGTGTGCCCCGCCTTGATCGTCACCTGGTCAGTGGATTGAGGAATGCAATTGCAATCCCATGTTCCTGGGGTTGTCCATGGACCGGATGCAGCCGATTGTGCCGTTCCAGCAGCAACGATCACTCCATAGTCCTCTATTTGTCCCGCACCATTTTGTGGATCTCCGGTGAGATGACATGCCGTAGGTTGCGCTCCGGGAGCATCTGCCACAATTCGTAAACGCAAGGGAACACCGGCAACGCTGTTGGAAGGTATGGTAAGATTTACGATAACGTGCCCTGTTGTACTAAAAGTGGAAACCAGCGATTCACCTGCGTCATTAAAATCTCCATCATTGTTATAGTCAAGGAAAGCTTTTATCCAGCAGGAATTTTCATAGCTGCCGATAATTTCCAATGGATATTGCTGGCCTTTAAAAACGGTGGTGCGCTGGTTGCAACTCCTGTCGATATAAAAACTACTATCCGCCAGGCTGCTGTTTGAATAAACCGAAAGCGTATTAAAATTCACTTTTTCAATTCCATAATAAGGAGATAAGCTATTGTCGGCAGTAGCGGCACACGCTGCTGCAGGGAAACTGGTTGGCACGGCGTTGATTCCGCCCGAACTGATCAGGCCATGACGGTAAGAGAACAACGTATTTCTCGCACGCGTTTTTTGTCCTTCAGAAAACATCAGCGCACAATTCGTGTAGTTCATGTAATTATTAAGCACGGAATAGTTGTGCGGCACGTCTGCAGTTAAATAAGGCAAACCTGTACATGCATTAATTGTGTTGGCACAATAATATTCTACGAGATCAGGCTCTGTATCGCAAACCCTGTCACCAAAATCACTGCAGGAATCTGTGCGGGGGCATTGCGTTTCATTTCCGTCATCATAAAAAGTATGGTAAAGGTTGAAGACGTGCCCCATCTCATGCGCGATCGTTTTATTAAAGCCATTTACACAACTTGCACTCACAACAATACCGTCCGTATTCGCATTATTATATTCGGCGAAATAGGCAAACCCGCCGGGAGAGGTAGTGCTGCCATTAATTTTATTTACGATCCAGATATTTATGTAGTCGGTATTCGACCAGCGGCTTACGCCTTTAACTGTCCATTCATCAGCGCTGCCCGGGTAAGTGTAGATCGCGATGCCACCGGTATTGTAGTTGTAGATGGAACTTCCATTGATGCGGACAATGCCTGTTGTGGCGCCACATTGCGGCGAACGGTTAGCCAGTTTAAATTGCATCTTCATATCCGCACCGCCATACTGACTTCCATTTTTTCTCCATGAATCATTTAGCGAACTGATCATGGCATTAATACTGGCATCAGATGGATTATCCGGGGCGCCAATCGCAGTTCCCGTATGAATCACGTGAACAACAACAGGTATTGTGTAAATGCTGTCTGCATCCTGGATAAATGCAGCGCGTGACCATTGCAGTGCACTAAGATCTTTGTTACCAAATAAGCTGGCACTAGTTGCCTGTTTTTCAATTTTTACTTTCAGCCATCCGCAGTTAGAACCGGATGTTTGGGCGGTTCCCTTTTTTCCAAAAGAACAAATCAACATAAAGCTTACAACAAGCGCCTGCCAAGGTTTCATAAAAAAAATTATCTCCCAAGATAATACATATGCAGGTGAAAAAATAGCAATATAAAGCTTGCGTCCTTGAATTATATAAATACGCTGTGTTTAAATAAAAAATGCGCTTCAAATGAAACGCATTTTTTTATAAAAATTATAGGTTGGGATCAATTTGTTTTGCCCGGATACAGTTTCAGTGCGGCTTCCAGGCAATCCATCGCTTTATTAAGGCTGTCGACATTTAATACGTAAGCAAGCCGGACTTCATTTTTCCCAAGTCCTTCTGTGCTGTAAAAGCCCGTTCCCGGTGCGAGCATAACCGTTGCGCCTTCATGAGTAAAATCTTCCAGCAACCATTGGCAGAACCTGTCGCAATTGTCAATAGGCAAACGAGCCATAGCATAAAATGCGCCGCCCACATTGGGGCAAAAAACGCCGGGCATCGCGTTGAGTCTATTAACGATCGTATCCCTGCGTAACTTGTATTCAGCTTTCGTTGTATCGAAATAATTATCGGGCAAATCAACAGCTGCCTCACCTAAAATCTGTGCGTAAAACGGCGGGCTCAAACGCGCTTGAGCAAATTTCATCGCTGCATTCAGCACCTCTTTATTCTTCGTGATGAAAGCGCCTATACGTCCACCGCAAGCGCTGTATCTTTTACTGATGGTATCCATTAACACAACATGTTGTTCAGCGCCTTTTAAATGCATGGCGCTTACGTGCTTTCCGGAATAGCAAAATTCGCGATAGGCCTCATCAGCAAAAAGAAAAAGGTTATGCTTGATCACAATCTGTTTCAATATTTCCATTTCTTCCGCGCTGTACAAATACCCCGTTGGATTGTTAGGATTGCAAACAACGATCGCTTTGGTTTTTGACGTGATCGCTTTTTCAAAATCTTCTATCGGTGGCAATGCAAAACCGGTCTCAATATCACTGCTGATTGGCACCACGTTTACATCGGCCTGGATGGCAAATCCGTTATAGTTTGCGTAGAACGGCTCCGGGATAATCACTTCATCACCTGCATCCAGACAAGCCATAAAACCAAATAAAATGGCTTCGCTTCCACCCGTTGTTACAATGATGTCGGCGGGTGTAACATCAATATTATTTTTTGCATAATATTCCACGAGCTTTTTGCGGTAACTCTCATTGCCTGCGCTATGGCTGTATTCCAGCACTTTCATGTCGTAATGCTTTACGGCATCAAGACATTGTTTTGGCGTTTCTATATCCGGTTGTCCAATATTTAAATGATATACATGAGTACCTCTTTTCTTTGCTGCTTCCGAAAATGGCACCAGTTTACGAATGGGAGATGCGGGCATTACTTCCCCGCGATGACTGATCTTTAACATGCCGCAAAGATAACAGGAATGCACAAATTGCGGAGCTGGATTTTGTTACTTAAATCCGACAAATATTATAAAAAAACTCTTTGTTGTTTTGTGTCTGAAATTATTCTTCATAGAACTTCACCTGCTTTTCCTGTAAAAAAGATTTTATAGCATTTACATGAATGCATTGGCCCAGATGAATAAAGGAATAATCCGATACTTTTTTTGTGACATTGTTTACAATGATGTCTGTATCGATCAGGTCAAAGCCAAGGTGCAAATGTTTCGTGTTGAACTGCATGCCGCAGACAGTGCCTTTATCATTGAAGAGTGGCCCGCCGCTTTGGCCACGCAGCCCCGGGGTACTCATTTCAATTCCATACAAACATTGTTGCTGATCGCCCAGGAACCTTGTCAGCATACCTTCCAACGGAAATCGCGGAGAGACATTGATGCCCTCTGTTGTCCATTCCATTTCATCTGTTGCTTCATCAAAACGATAGTTACTAAACTCAGGGAATGGAAAGCCCAGCCTGCAAAGAAATTTCCCGGGCTTCAGATCGGTAGGATCCTTTAAAAAACGCGCGTAATCGGTGTAATGAATTTTCCCGTAATCATTAAATTTTAAGATTGCCAGATCCAGAGTTGGATGCATATGCCGGGTAAAACCGCTCATCTGGTCAACTGCATCAACAAAATTATTTTTGAGTTGGATCAGGCTTTGAGGATTAAGTTTATATTTAAGTTCCAGGCCTTTTAATAGTTGTTTGAATTTTGGATCATGGAGAATTTTGTTTCGCTCTCCCCGAAAATTACTGAATTGCTGGTTGATCTGGTCCGACGCAGCAATCATTTCTACCACGTGTTTACAGGTAATCGCATATCCGTATTCATTTACAAAAAAGATCGTCGCCGCCCCCGGGAATATTTGTTTACCGCCATAAGTTCTGGAGATACTGTGGATCGGCCGCGTAAATTGCGCTACCCGTTCTATTGCGTTTGCAAACATGCGAATGATTTTGAATGCTGGCGTAAAAATTAAGCCAAAGAAAACGGGCTGACATAAAGGCTGTCGTTAACTGCTGAGTTTTGATGCTGCTGGCTTGTCTAGAAACCAGGATAACTGGTGCCCTTTAGCTGCTTTGATCATTTGAGCGGGATATTTAAGGGCGTTTGGTTTTTCTTCCAACACCTGTTGGAGCATCGCTGCTTTTGATTTACCGGTGACGAGAAAGAGGATGTTTTTCGCCTGGTTGATGAAGGGCGCAGTGAAACTCACCCGCCACATGTCCAGTTCGGGTATGAAAACCTCTTTTACCAACGCGGTTTTTTCTTTAAGGATTTCCGTACCGGGAAAAAGAGAAGCGGTGTGGCCATTATCGCCCATGCCCAATAAAATGAGGTCGAAAACAGGATGCTCCACTCTGAAAAATTGCCTGATCGCCGCTTCATAACTTTTGGCCGCTTTTTCAGGAGACAAACGCACGGGCACTGCAAAAATATTTTCCGTTGGGATTTTCACCTGGTTAAGTAAGAGTTGACGGGCGACAAAACTGTTGTTACGTTCATCGTCTGCAGGAACACAACGTTCATCGCCCCAAAAAACAAAGACCTGTTTCCAGTTAAGGCGTTTGCTATATGTGGATTGCGCGAGTAAGGTAAATAAGGTAGAAGGCGTTTTTCCACCTGAGAGTGCAATGGTAAATCGTCCTGTATCTGCGATCGATTGTTGCGCCAAATCAATGATAAATTCTGCTACAGCTTTGCTGAGCAGCGATTCATTTGTATACACATTGATTTTATTCATGCCCATTTTTTTCTAACGGCATTACGATCCAGTTATTGCCATCTCTTGCGATGAGCGCTTCCGAAGTTTCCGGTCCCTGCGTGCCCGCGGCATAATTTGGAAAATTAACGGAATGATTTCCTTTCCATGTTTCCAGGATGGGCATCACGATCTGCCAGGCTGCTTCCACCTGGTCGGCGCGCATAAATAAAGTCGCATCCCCCTCGATAACATCGAGCAAAAGTGTTTCGTAAGCTTCCGGCGTTCCGGTAGATGAATAAGCATCGGAATAATTAAAGAGCATGTCCACAGGGTTTAATTGCATTTGCAGCCCCGGCTTTTTTGCCTGGAAGCGAATGCGAATTCCCATATCGGGTTGAATATTCAGGATCATCCGGTTGGGCTGCCAGTTTTCGATCGCCTCATCCGGGAACGACTGATGCGGCACCGGTTTGAATTCTATTGTAATAACCGAAATTGCATCCGGCATCCGTTTACCCGAGCGCACGTAAAAAGGAACATTATTCCATCGCCAATTATCTATAAAAAATTTTATAGCTGCAAATGTTTCAACGGGTGAATCAGCTGCCACATCTTTTTCATGCCGGTAGCCTTTAACTTTTTTTCCTTCCATCCAACCCGCATCGTACTGGCCCCGAACAGCAAAATTATGTACGTCTTCTTTTTTTAATTTTCTGATGGCATGAAGCACGTCCACTTTTCGGTTACGAACCTCATCCGCATTAAAACTAACGGGCGGCTCCATCGCGATCAGGCAAAGCAACTGCATCAGGTGATTTTGAATCATGTCTCTCAGCACGCCACTATGTTCGTAATAATTGCCGCGGTCTTCCACACCAATTTTTTCAGCCACGGTGATTTGAACATGATCGATATAATTTCGGTTCCAGATCGGCTCAAATAAGGCGTTGGCAAACCGAAATGCTAGGATATTCTGAACGGTTTCTTTACCTAAATAATGATCTATCCGGTAAAGTTGATTTTCTTCAAAAATCGTCAGTAACGAATTGTTGAGGTTGCGTGCGCTATCCAGGTCAGAACCGAATGGTTTCTCGATTACAAGCCGGGAGAATTCACGGTCTTCTGCTAACCCTGCTTCACCAATTCTTTTCGCAATTGGCTCAAAAAATGCAGGAGGCACCGCGAGGTAAAAAATCTTATTTGCTTTTTCTCCGGCCTTTTTTTCGAATGCTGCGATTTGTTTTTTTAATCCGTTATACATCTTCGCCTGTGTGAAATCAGCCTGCTGGTATTCGATTGATTTAGAAAACTGATCCCATTCTGCCTTCTTCGTTTTCCCGCGGCGGGAAAACTTATCTACGCCTTCTTTCAGTCTTTTAATAAAGGCAGGATTACTCATTTCCGATCTGCCTGTACACACAATGCATAGATGTTCATTCAGCCAGTTGTCTAAAAATAAATTATATAATGCCGGAGCGAGTTTACGCCAGGTCAAATCACCGGAGCCGCCAAAAATTGTAATGATGGTAGGAGATGTCTTTCTTGTTGTTGCCATGATTTATTGAATGGTTTCGTTCCAGTTTGTATGAAAAGTTCCGGGCTTGTCAGTGCGTTCGTAAGTATGTGCGCCAAAAAAATCACGCTGCGCCTGAACGAGGTTTGCGGGTAACCAGGCACTATGATAACTGTCATAATAATGAATGCATGAGGAAAACGAAGGCAACGGAATCGCAGCGCCAATGCCCGATTGAACAATGCTTCGCATGGCAGGGAGCAACGATTCAAGTGTGTTTTTTTGTGCCGGGTCGAGCATGAGGTTGGTGAGCCCTGGATCTTTGTCAAACACTTCTGTGATCCCTTCAAGCAATCCCGCCCTGATAATACAACCACCCCGCCATATCGTAGAAACTGTGGCGATATTGACGCCGTATTTATAACTATCGGATGCCTTTTGCAACATGGCGAGGCCTTGGGCATAAGTAATAATAAATGCAGCATGCAAGGCATTTTCCAGTGCTGATTCTTCAAATCGTGCTGGCATATCTTTCGCCGTTGCACCAGAAATTGATCCGGCTGCGGCAACCCTTTCTTCTTTTAAAGAAGAGAGGATACGTTGAGAAACAGCAGCATCAATGGCAGCAATCGGTGCCGGAATTTTCATTGCATCCTGGCTCATCCATGCGCCTGTTCCTTTCTGGTGAGCAGTATCCTTTATCTTGTCGATCAGCATTTCTGCGCCCGATTCATCCGGCTGTTCAAAAATAGCAGCCGTAATCTCCATGAGGAAGGAACGCAGAACACCTTTGTTCCACCTTGTGAAAATATCGTGCAACTCCTTGTTAGAGCGTCCGGCATGTTTCAATAAATGGTAGGCTTCGGAAATTAACTGCATCAGCGCATATTCTATTCCATTATGAACCATCTTCACGTAATGGCCGGCGGCACCCGTTCCCATATAAGCCGTACATGGCACGCCTTCCACTTTTGCGGAGATGGCGTCAAGCATAGGGGCTATTCTTTGGTAAGCTGCTTTGTCTCCACCAGGCATAATACTCGGTCCAAACCTTGCCCCGGTTTCGCCGCCGGAAACACCAATTCCCATAAAATGCAATCCTTCTTTTGACAGGTTGTCAATCCGCAATTGCGTATCAATGAAATGAGAATTGCCGCAATCGATGATTACGTCTTCCGCAGTGAGCAGCGGCCTGAGTTCTTTAATAACGGCATCTACAATCGGGCCTGCGGGCACGAGCAACATGATTACCCGTGGAGTTGAAAGCGAGTTCGTAAAAGTACTTATATCGCTGAATGCTTTTAGTGGCCTGCTTCCTGCAAGATTATTTAGCGCATCAACCTTTGCGGGATCTTTATCATACCCGGCAACAGTAAAATTTTTATCGCTCATATTCAGCACGAGGTTACAACCCATCGTACCTAAGCCGATCATCCCAAAATTATATTGCGTTTCGCTCATTAAATTTGATTAGAATGTTGTGATTAAATGTAGTGATTAATCAATAATAGTTCCAAGTAAAATTCAGGGCAAAAAAAAAGCCTCCCGGTTGGGAAGCTTTTTTTTTATCTCGTAAAAACTACATTTTTGCAGTTGTTGCGGTTGTAGTTGTTTTTACTTTTGTTTTAGTGGTTTTAGTTTTGCCGGCAGCTTTAGGTGCTTTTGTTTTCACTTTCGTTTCAACTGTAGACGTTGGGGTAGCAGGCTTCAATTTAGCATATTCGTCTGCTGTTAACACTTCACCTTTGATGGTGATGCTTTTCATTTCGTCAACACCGGCAAATTTTACAGTCATGTGTTTTTCAAACGCACCAACTGAACCTGCATTATATGTAGCAGTAATTTCTCCCGTTTTACCAGGAGCAATTGGTTCCTTTGTATAATTACCGATTGTACAGCCGCAAGTGGGGTTTGCCTGTTCAATGATTAGTGGTTCGTTACTAACATTGGTAACCGTAAAAACTGCAGTCTGTGGGTGACTTACTTCCAGTTTACCCATTTCAATAGTTTCCGTCTTAAATTTTGCTACATCTTCCGCTTTCTTTTGAGCAAAAGCCACTGTAGTTAACACCAGGGCGGATAAAGAGAATAATAATTTTTTCATGAGAATGATGATTTTAGTTGATTAGTTTAAATTTTTCAGGCCTTCGTTACTTGGTGCGCTTGCTGCTGGTGTAGCCCAAACCTCACCTTTTATTTGAAATTGTTTGCTTTGAGTTCCGTTATAAGTGATGGTAATCATTTTGGTAAACGGACCTTCAGCTGCTGCATTGTATCCAACGGTTATTTTGCTTGTAGCGCCGGGAGCGATGATTGCTTCACGATCCCACTCAGGAGTAGTACATCCGCAACTTGCCTGAACGTTATCCAGTTTGAAAGGGGTTTTGCCCGTATTGGTTACTTCAAATACATGAGTAACAGGTTTTCCCTGTGGGATTTTGCCAAAATTATATTCTGCTTCTTTTAAAGTAAGCCCTTCATCAGGAAGTTTCACTTCTGCAATAACAGAAACTGGCTTCACGGAAGTTTGTGCAGACACACCTGCAGCAAAAAAACAAAGGCCGGCCACAACGAGTAATTTTTTCATTTTTTATATGCTATTTAAGGATTTCAAAGATAATAAAACGTTCGCTTTCCTGCTAAATTGTTATTCACTTTGCCATTTTTTAACAAAGCGGGTTAAAATTGATAAATTTGCTGCAATTTAGACGCCATGGATACAATGAACACCGATGCTGCCTTGCAGGAACAACTCAGTTTTGATAATTTCAGAACCGAGGTGCTCAAAGATTACCGTTATGCCTGTATCAGCCGCGAAACGAGCCTGCTTGGCCGTAAAGAAGTGCTGACAGGCAAGGCCAAATTTGGCATTTTTGGAGATGGAAAAGAAGTGGCTCAGATCGCCATGGCGAAGTTTTTTCAACCGGGGGATTTCCGTTCAGGCTATTATCGCGATCAAACCTTCATGTTTGCCAGCGAGCTGGCCACAGTTGAACAATTCTTTGCTCAATTGTATGCAGATCCCGATGTAAAAAACGATCCATTCAGCGCAGGTCGCCAGATGAATGCGCATTTTGCCACTAAAATGGTAGATACAGCGGGGAATTGGTTACCGCTCTCACAGACGAAAAATATTTCCAGTGACATTGCCCCAACGGCAGGCCAGATGCCACGTGCGCTTGGTTTGGCTTTCGCTTCCAAAATATTTCGCAATGTTCCTTCACTCCATGAACTCACCGAATTAAGTGATAAAGGAAACGAGATTTGTTTTTGTACTATTGGCGATGCTTCCACGAGCGAGGGGCATTTCTGGGAAACGATGAATGCCGCGGGAGTATTGCAGGTTCCGCTTGCCGTTTTTGTTTGGGATGACGGCTATGGTATTTCTGTTCCGAAAAAATATCAAACAACAAAGGCATCTATCTCATCCGCACTGGCAGGAATGCAAAAAGAAGACGATACGAATGGTATCGAGATTTACAAATTGAAGGGCTGGGATTATGCAGGTATGTGTGAAGTATTGGAGCCTGCCATTCAAAAAATCCGGGATACTCACACACCGGCTTTGTTTCACATTGAAGAAATTACCCAACCTCAGGGACACTCCACATCGGGTAGCCATGAACGTTATAAGGATACCAGCCGTCTTGGTTGGGAGAAAGACTGGGATTGTATCAAACAAATGAAAGCCTGGATCTTTGCAAATGCATTGGCTCAGGAGGAGGAGCTGAAACAGATTGAGGAAGAAGCAACTGTACTCGTAAAAGAAGCAAAACAACGTGCATGGGCTAACTACCTTGACCCCATCAGGAAAATTGTTAATGAAGCTGCAGGTTTTTTAAATAATGTTTCGGGATTAAATGATCAGATTCCGTCGCTTGTATCGGAACTTATCTCCTTGCGGGAGCCGATGCGCAGAGATGTGTTAAAAACTCTGGCAACTGCTTCCGGTTTATTGTCGTCGCAGGATACCGCTGTAATAGAACTCAGGAATTACTATCAGCGTCTTCATACTGATAATGCCAAATTATATGATTCATTCCTGTATAATGAAGGTCCGAAAAGTGCTTTAAAGGTGCCTGTTGTAGCAGCCGACATTGCTGCAGATGCGGCAACAGTAAATGGTTTTGAAATATTGAATCATTATTTCGATCAGCTATTTGCAAGCAATCCTAAAGTTGCAGCCTTTGGTGAGGATCTGGGTTATATTGGTGACGTGAACCAGGGCTTCAGCGGCTTGCAGGAGAAGCATGGCAAGGAACGAATTTTCGACACCGGTATTCGTGAGTTGACTATCATGGGGCAGGGGATAGGAATGGCATTGCGTGGCCTCCGGCCAATTGCAGAAATACAATATTTGGATTACCTCTTATACGGATTACAGCCTTTAAGCGACGATGTAGCTACTACCCATTTCCGTACGGCCGGGCAACAATCGGTTCCACTTATTGTTAGAACGCGCGGGCATCGGTTGGAGGGAATTTGGCATAGCGGGTCGCCAATGGGCATGATCATCAATTCACTTCGTGGGATGTACGTTTGTGTGCCGCGCAATATGACGCAGGCAGTAGGGATGTATAACACGCTGTTGCAAAGCAATGACCCGGGTCTGATTATCGAATGTTTGAATGGCTACAGGTTAAAAGAAAAGTTGCCGACTAACCTGCTCCAGTATACCATACCACTCGGCATTCCCGAAATTGTAAAGGAAGGTTTGGATATCAGCCTCGTTAGTTATGGATCAACACTGAGGATCGTTCAGGAAGCAGCCCACAGCCTGGAGACAATGGGAATCAGCTGCGAAGTAATCGACGTGCAAACACTGCTACCGTTTGACATTAATCATAGCATTGTGGAGTCACTTAAAAAGACAAGCCGTATTTTATTTGTTGATGAAGATGTGCCTGGCGGTGCTGCTGCCTACATGTTTAATCACGTGATGGAACAGCAAAAAGGTTATCGTTACCTGGATATAGCGCCAAGAACTTTGACAGCAAAAGCTCATCGGCCGGGTTACGGCAGTGACGGAGATTATTTTGCTAAGCCCAATACAGAGGATGTGGTGCGAGTGGTTAAAGAGATGATGAGCGAATAAATAAATATATTTTTTTTCTAATCGGGTATTGAGCAATCAGTACCCGATATTTTTTTATAGGGCAACTAGTTATTAAAACATTTGTTGGCTGCTTAGTTAATTTCCTTACGTCACCTGCTGCAACTGAGATCCACATTTTGCCGGCTCCAGTCATCGTAGCATTCCAATCGAACTATATATTTACCTTCTTTCGCAGCCCAACTTAGTTTAACCCAGGCACTAACCTTTTTCGGTAGCATCATGCGATAATAGTTAAATCCCATATCGGTTTTGGTAGCACAATTTTTTAATATGGTTATTGTGTAATTCTTATTACCTAAAAGGCTGTCAAGCGCCTGCTTTGGAGCGAAATTTAACGACGGCTCACTGGTAAGAACAAACGAAGTAAAACCCATCCTCGGACCCATCAAGATTACATTCCATTCAGCCGCAGGAGCTTTGCTGTTAAGTAGGATAGTAGCGTTTCCTTTTCGGAAGAAATTAATCTTTATGTCGTCACTCATCTCCAGGCGGTCTTTTTGCCACCTGACAGGATACATACCGGGTTTACCTACTGCCCAATCACCTGTTGTGGTGTATTCAGTACTGTCCTGAATTAATTTTTTAAGCAAGTCGTATAGCGCAACGGGTTTTGTTTGGGCCTGGATTGTGCAAGCCAGTAAAAAAAATCCAAGTGCCAAGCCAAATTTTTTCATGCTGGTAAATTGTATGTTGATTGGATTCAATCAAAATACAATATTTCTCCAGTTATAGCAAGATTGTATTTATTCTATTGAAAAGGACTCGACCATTTTTTGTCGGAATAAACGGCGGTACCTGCCAATGTTTGCAAAAACGCAGTCAAGGCATTCACATCATTTGCAGTCAACTGAAGTTGTTGTCCGTTTCCGTTTGGCCTTAAACGAGGATCCAGGTTGTTGTTTCCAGCAGTTAAATTGATGGTCCCGTAGTGGCCAAGTACGGCTTGTAATGTCTTCAATGCACCTGTATGCATCATTGGGCTGTTGACGGTTCCATCACTCTTGGTAAGATCTCGTAAAGAAGGGGCGCGGGTGTTCAACAGGTCGAGTCCCGGGGCATTAATAATACCAATGATACCGTTGTTTCGGGTGTTTGGATCGATGTCGAATTCTGGTGCCTGGTGGCAACCGTTGCAGCCCAAGCCGCCGGCGGTTCGTACACCCGCCTGATTAAAAACCGGCGGTGCAATAAATAAATTTTTGCCGGTGTTTTCCAAGGCCGAAAAATTTGGAAAGTTCTGGTTATCGCTTGCAACCTGAGAGCGGCCCGCGTCATATTTAGAATCAAACGATTGGATACTTCGTATAAATTGCGCCAGGCATTCTTGCAGTCTGCCTTCCGTCACCGTTGAATTCCCATAAACGAAATTAAATAACTCGTTATAGTAAGCGATGCCTTGTAAGCGGCTGAGTAAGCCAGTAATATTAGCTCTGCCGTTTATTCCGCTGAAACCCATTTCAGCGTGGTCCTGGATGGGTTGAGTAGTTTGGATTTCGAGGGAAGCGGCGCGTTCGTTCCAAAAAAATTTTGACTCATTTGCAAATCGGGTGTTTATGAGGCGCATAGAATGCCTGCCCGTAACGCCATTGAGGACGCCGTTACTAACAAGAGCTGTGTCACTAAACGCAAATTCTTGTTTATGGCAGTTGCCGCAAGAAATTGATTGGTCAACACTAAGGTTTTTGTCATAGAATAACACCCTTCCTAACGTCGCCTTAGCGTTAGTGATGATATTTCCACCGCTGTTATCTTTTTGGATATACGCCGGGCGCGGTTGAACAGCGTAATTTGCCAGGTTCGAGAGATTTATGGTTGTTCCAAATGCATCACTCACGGCGGGGTATGATGGGGTAACGACAGGATCGGTATTCTTAGAGCAACTTAGGAAAATGACAATAGTCAATATAAGTCCGATTACGAACAAGGACGATTTCTTCATGCAGTAGTTTTTATTACGACTTAGATATGACGTAATAGTTTAAAGTAAAACCATTACACGCAAAAAAAATGTTGTTCCTTAGTTAAGACAAAAAAACCGCCCATAGGCGGTTCAGTATTTTAGATTTAATTGATCATTTGAGGTTATAGTAAACTTTTTGGACGTCCTCGTCTTGTTCCAGGCGATCGACTAACTTCAGTACATCGTTAGATTCTTCTTCTCCTAATTCTACCGTGGTGGTGGGAATCCTTGTTAATTCAGCCGTTATAACTTCGAAACCACGCTCTTCCAGTGCTTTTGCCATATGCCCGAATTCTGTAAAAGTTGTGCGGATGATTATATTTCCCTCGCTGTCTTCTCCAATTTCTTCCAGGCCATAGTCGATTAATTCAAGTTCCAGGTCATCCGTGTTTAACCCGGTATTCTTTATTTTAAATTCACCCATGCGAGTGAACGTGAAAGCTACGCTGCCACTGGTTCCAAGTGCTCCCTGACCTTTAGTAAAGTGCATACGAACATTTGCTACAGTACGGGTGGAATTGTCCGTTGCCGTTTCAACCAATACGGCAACTCCATGGGGAGCATATCCTTCGTACGTGATTTCTTCGTAGGTACTGGTATCTTTACCCATCGCCCTTTTGATCGCAGCTTCAACCCTGTCTTTGGGCATGTTGCAAGCTTTTGCGTTAAGGTAACAGCGACGAAGAGCGGGGTTATTGTCGGGATCAGGACCCGCAGCCTTAACTGCAATTGCTATTTCTTTACCAATCCTGGTAAAGTTTTTTGCCATCTTGTCCCAACGGGCAAACATGGCACTTTTCCGTACTTCAAAAATCCGTCCCATAAATTATAATATGCGTTTTAACTGCTCCAGGTTGTGAAGGGATGCAAATTTAGGAAATGACATTGAAAAGAACGATCAAAATCAACCTAATCAAAAAAGAGGACTTCGGGTCTCTGAATACTACTCAATAATTTTGTTTCGCATACCGTACATTAATAAACCACCAATTGTTTTTGCGTTTACTTTGGTCTTCATGTTCTGTCGAATAGTTTCGATGGTGCGCGGACTCAGGAAAATAATTTTAGAGATTTCTTCGGTAGTTTTATCTTCCGACAATAGCTGAAGGATTTTCACTTCCTTCTCATTAAAGTTAACAGGAGTGTTTGTGCCATAATGTTGCCGGACGTTCTTTTTCTGCATGAGGCGGCCCATTACCGCTTTATTAACCAGTTCATTAAAATAAAAGTCGTCATTCATGCATGTGAGTATGGCCTCATATATTTCTTCCGGATCTGTTGTTTTAGTCAGATAGGCGTTTGCACCCATTTCCATCATTTTGCTGATCATTTGCTGGTCGTCGTACATCGTAAGAACGATGATTTTTATGTCTTCAAATTCTTTCCTGATCAACTGAATACCGTTAATGCCGTCTATTTCTGGCATCCTGATATCCATCAATAGGACATCTGGCTTTTTGATGGCAATTTTGTGCATCATATCCTTACCATCTTCTGCTTCCCAAAGCATTTTAAGGTTGGATTTTCCTGAAAGCGCCATCTTTATTCCATCCCGAAAAATTTTGTGGTCGTCAGCGATGGCAATTTTAATCAGATTCTCAGTAGACATTTTGTAGATAGTGGTTATAAAACTTTGCCAATTTACAGGTTTATATTGATAAAAATTTTGGTTGTTGCATTAATTGAAACTTTGCGAACAACGTTTTTCGAAATAATTATTCAGGTCTAACTGAAAACTTACTAAGTACAATTACTGTCAGTAATTGCTTCTAAAAAGGTCATGCTATCCCCCTTTTTAACGGCTTAATGTAACATTTACCGGATAAGTCATTTAAAAATGGTCAAAAATCGCAGACTAAACGACATATCAGGTAATTTAACGGCGTAAAGTTACTATATAACTATATAGTAAAATTACTATTTTTGACTAGGGCTTTTACTTAACTTTTTTGGGTGTTTTTCTCCTTTAGTTTAGATAAAACCCTCTGTCAGGCTTGTTTTTCTCCTTATTGAAAGTTTAACTTTCGTTTTGAAGCCCTTGCCGGTGGAACTGATAAAAGTGAAGTTCGCATTGATATTTAATCATAACCACAAAAATTATCCAATGTTATCAGCGATTTATAATTTTCTAGAAACTATTATTTCAAGTTTGTAATTCAAGTAAATTTTGATTTTGATTTTGAGTTAGTTACTTTTGGAAGCAAAATCTAACTAATTCTGAAAAATCTTTCTAACATTACTTTTTTTACTGAATTTTTACCTTTAATATTTTGTATTATTTTTTTCAAAAAAATTAATACAAAATCTTTAAAGGTTTTTTTCGTTTACGCAATCATGTTGGCGATATCCACGTCATCAAGCTTACTTGCTCTTTATTATTTCAAGTCTAAACAATCATATTATGTAATAATTATGTTGTATGGAATTGTAGAATATACCTTGTTTTCATTCTTTCTAAATTCTCTTTACCTCAACAAACTAGCGAAAAAAGTCATTATTATATCTATACTTCCTTTTTATATTTTTTCCGCGATAATTTTTGGCCGTAATGGTACTAACCAGTTCAGCAATGGTCCTTTTTTAATAGAATTCATGGCTTTCATCATTTTCATAATTTATTTTTTTTATGAAAAAATGAAAACCGTATTCATCTACCCGCTATACCAGTCAATTACCTTTTGGATTTGCGTTGGATTATTCTTTTATTTTACCGGAAATTTTTTCTTTCTGGTTTTTAACCAGTCTAGCGTAGATGAGGGGTTTCGGAAACAAATGATAATTATTTACACTTTAGTTACCGTGTCAAAAAATATATTGTTGAGTCTGGCGTTTCTAGCAAATGAAAGGGAAGAAGCAGGTACGGATGAAGAACTGCTGATTCCTAAGGATTTGAAAATGGACGATTTTACCCTAACTAACTCTAACAATTAGTGCCAGCAATATTTTTTTTACAGGCTCAAGAGACCTCCGACGTATCAAGGCTTATGTTTCTAGGCTCTATCGGTATGATCACGTTGGCCATTGGAATTATCGTGTTCGTGATCATGCACCAGCGTAAGGTTATCCGCTACCATATACAGATGAAGAGGCTAGAGTCGGAAAAACAACAAATCTATTTGAATGCCAGCATCCGTTTCCAGGAAGAAGAACGTCAGAGAATTGCTGCTGACCTTCATGATGATGCAGGCCCTTTATTAGCCACAGCCCGTCTATACCTGAATGAAAATCTCGTTAACCAGGAAAAAGCCCAGCAGATACAAAGCATATTCAGCGCAAAGCAAATTATTGATGACGCCATTCTTCTGATCCGCAACATCAGCCATAGCCTGATGCCGCCAACTTTAAAAAACTTTGGTTTGGAAAGTGCCACAACCGATCTCTTTCAAAAAATCAGCGGAAGTGGTAGTATAAATGCCAGCGCCAGATTTCATGATTATCGTCAGCGCCTGAAGGTAGATCAGGAACTCCTAGTATTCCGCGTTGTGCAGGAACTGGTGAACAATATCATTAAACACAGTAACGCCGCATTCATTCACCTCACGCAAAACGCAAGTAACAACAACCTATATATACGGCTTCACCATGATGGGAAAGGTATCGTGCAATCTGAATTTGAGAAACTAAATCAAAATTCACACGGCCTTGGACTGAAAAATATTGCCAGCCGGATTAAGGTTTTAAACGGCCGCATACTTTTTGAAATAGACTCTAGCCATACCTATTACAAAGTGACCTTAGAAATACCCAAAGAATCTATCCTTTAGTATTCTGACGAATTCCTTAATTTTATACGAATCGATCATCATCTATAAGCCGATTTTACGTTCCATAAAAATATGTTTCCCGATCAAATTAAAGTAGCTATTGCCGACGACCACAAGATTTTCAGGAAGGGCGTGATCCTTTCCATGCGGCCGTACACCAATATTCGCTTTATTATGGAAGCCGATAATGGCGAAGACCTGCTGCAAAAAATTCCCGAGGCTCAACCGGATGTTATTCTTTGTGATTTAAAAATGCCGATCAAAGATGGTATTGATGCTACTAAGCTCATCACAAAAACCTACCCCAATATTCGCGTTATCATCCTCACGATGTATGAGGACGAACGTTTCGTGGGTCACCTCATGGACTGCGGTGCGGCTGGCTATCTTTTGAAAAGTACTGATCCGGCCGAAATTAAACGCGCCGTTATGGACGTAATGCGGACTGGATTTTACCTGAATCCCTTTGTAAATAAAGTCTTGATAAAAAAGAATTACAGCAAGCAAAAATTTAATCCATCACTTACCACCGAAGTCGTTTTAAGTGAACGGGAAAAAGAAGTGCTTACGCTGGTGTGTATGGAATTTACCGCAACGGAAATCGCCCTGAAAATGGGAATCAGCGCCCGTACGGTAGAAGCAATCAAAGACAGATTAATGGAGAGATTTGGGGTAAAAAACTCTGTAGGACTGGTTTTTTATGCAATGAAAAATCAGCTGATCGACTAAAACAAGCCAAACAGCTGCGAGTCAATTTTGTTGATGATTTGTCCAAGATGTTCATCATTTTCTGCAAACTTATTATTGTCTGCATCGATAATTAATAACGGCCCTTCTTTATAACTTTCAATCCAGGTGTTATAAAAATCATTCAGCTTTTTTAAATAATCCAACCGAATATTTTCTTCATATTCGCGGCCTCTTTTTTGAATCTGCGCCACTAATGTCGGCACTGATGCTTTTAAATAAATCAACAGATCCGGGGGCTGTACCATCGACTTCAACGTTTCAAAAAATGTATAATAATTTTCGAAATCCCTTTTCCCCATTAATCCCATATCATGAAGATTAGGTGCAAAAATATTGGCATCTTCATAAATAGTCCTGTCCTGAATTACGGTTTCGGTACCGCGATGTATTTCCAGCAACTGATTCAAACGGCTGTTCAAAAAATAGATCTGGAGGTTGAAACTCCAGCGCGGCATATCCTCGTAAAAGTCGTTCAGGTATGGATTATGGTCTACATCTTCAAACTGCGGAATCCATTTATAATGCTTGCTCAGCATTTCGGTAAGTGTAGTTTTTCCGGCACCGATATTCCCTGCAATAGCGATATGTTTTGGTTTCCTCGTCTTGGCCATAATAATAAATTCAATGCGCGGTTCTTACTGCGCGAACGTCTAAAGTAAAGTAAAATATTGTTGTAGCGAGGGTATTTTAAAAATAATTTAAACCACTTGCTTCCCGTACCATTTTCATCGTAGCAACCGAACTTACCCTGGCTTTTTCGGCGCCTTTTTCCATCACTTCCTGCAAGTATTTTTCATCCATCATGATATCTGCGGCCTTCTGACGGATCGGATTGATAAAACGAACCATATCTTCCGCGAGTTGCTTTTTCATATTTCCATAACGAATACTGCAATGATTGAAATCGCTTTCAAATTTTTCAATCACATCCTGTGCAGACACTAATTGCATGAGCTGGAAAATATTCTCAATATAGTCTGGCTTCACAGAATTTAATTCGGCGGGACCGGCATCCGTTTTCGCCTTCATGATTTTCTTACGGATCATTTCGTCATCATCTGCCAGGTATAAAGTCGCCATCTGATTTTCACTCTTACTCATTTTTCCACCGCCATCAAGGCTTGGGATCTTCAACAGGTTTTCACCAAAATTGAAAGCCTCAGGCTCAGGAAAAATTTCGCCATAACGATGGTTAAAACGTTTTGCATATGTGCGAGCCATTTCGAGGTGTTGCTCCTGGTCTTTCCCCACCGGAACATATCCTGCGCGGTGTATTAAAATATCAGCCGCCATCAATACAGGGTAGGTAAGCAGCCCTGCATTTACGTTTTCAGGATGCTGCCTGATTTTGTCCTTAAAAGTAACGGTCTTTTCCAGTTCACCGGTATAAGCCAGCATATTCAGATACAGATATAATTCCGATATTTCATACACGTGACTCTGGCAAAACAAAGCGGCCTTTTCCGGATCTAACCCGCAGGCAATGTTTTCCGCGAGTACCCGATGCACGTTAGTTTTTAGTTCTTTAGTGTCTGGATGAGTCGTTAATGAATGAAGATCGGCCACCATAAAAAAACAATCGTATTCTTCCTGCATTTTCACGTAGTTCCTGATCGCGCCAAAATAATTTCCCAGGTGTAAAAAACCGGTCGGGCGAATTCCGCTCATTACCGTCTTTTTCTTACTCGCGCCTGCACCAGGTTTCATGTCAGTCATCACATTTTTTTTAGAGCCGCGAAGATAGCAAAACTCAACAGCTATCGTGAATTATGCCTGCGCTATTTCTCTGCCGCTTGTAGAAAAAAGCCCCGGCTCGTCATTCTAAACCTTTATTTTTGTTTGATGGAAGTTACTGATGGAATGATCGACAAATTGGCCACACTCGCAAGACTTGAATTCAATGGTGCGGAAAAATCATCCATCAAAACAGACCTTCAGCGTATGATCGGCTTTATCCAAAAAATGGAGGAAGTAGATACAACCGGAGTGGCGCCGTTATTACATATCGGCAACACCGTAAACGTGCTTAGGAAAGACCAGGCCGGAGGGAATATCGGGAACGAAGCTGCGCTAAAAAATGCCAGTGTTCGTTCGGGGGAATTTTTTGTTGTTTCGAAAGTCATCCAAAAATAAACCAGTCAAAATAAATAAGCATATATGCTAACACCCATTTTGCAGCTCGAACATATTCGTAAAAGTTATTACCTCGGAAAGCAGGAACTCCCTGTACTTAAAGGGATTTCGCTCGATATCTTTAAAAATGAATATGTAGCCTTAATGGGTCCCAGCGGAAGTGGGAAATCAACCCTGATGAATATCCTTGGTTGTTTGGATTCACCTACAGGAGGACGTTATATTTTAAACAGCAAAGACGTTAGCCGGATGGCCGATGATGAACTGGCAGCAGTACGCAACAAGGAAATCGGTTTTGTTTTTCAGCAGTTTAATTTATTGCCAAGATTAACAGCAGCTGAAAATGTTGCACTCCCATTAATTTATAGCGGTGTCTCCAAAAAAGATCGCATTGAACGCGCAGCTGCAGTATTGCATAAGGTGAAACTGGAGGACCGGATGCACCATAAGCCCAATGAACTAAGTGGCGGTCAATGTCAGCGTGTCGCAATCGCCCGGGCACTCATCAATGATCCGGCTATCATCCTGGCAGATGAGCCAACGGGTAACCTGGATTCCAAAACATCTTATGAAATCATGGATATTTTAGGAAAAATCCAGGCGGATGGAAATACGGTGGTGCTTGTAACCCATGAGGAGGATATTTCTGCATTTGCACATCGTGTCATCCGGTTACGGGATGGTGTTGTGGAAACAGATAAAACAAATGAACATCCGGCACTTTCAATGCTCCAGGTTTAAATTATCGATATGGCTTTTAGAATTTATACAAAAACAGGCGATGCCGGCAAAACAAGCCTGATTGGTGGAACGAAGGTATTTAAAAGCGACCTGCGCATTGAGTGCTATGGCACGGTGGATGAACTGAATTCCTATATCGGGCTGGTAAATGATCAGATTGAAGATGATATTAGCCACAAGCAATTGAGCGAGATCCAGGATCGACTCTTCACCATTGGATCATCCTTGGCCTGCGATCCGGAAAAGGAACCCCTGATGAAAATTCCTGATCTGCACGAAGGCGATATTACATTACTGGAAAAGGAGATGGACAGGATGGACGAAATGTTACCTGCTATGAAGTCGTTTATTTTACCTGGTGGACATATAACTGTTTCTTCATTGCACATAGCGCGCTGCGTTTGCCGAAGGGCAGAACGGCACTGCGTTTTGCTGCAGCAACACGATCAATTTGTAGATCCGCTCGTGATCAAATATTTAAACCGGTTAAGTGATTATTTATTTGTCCTTTCCCGCTACGTCGCGCAACTTTTACATGCACCGGAAATTCCGTGGCAGCCACGTATCAGTAAATAATCAGGCTTTGTCCTTTTGATTATCTGCCGGAAATGCGCCTTGCGGTTGTGTGGGATTTTTTTCGTTGTACCCTTTCTTCACCCCATCCTTTTTTGCTGGTTCTTTCTTTAAATCTGCTGCATCTTCAGCGATCGGTTTCTTATTTACTTTTTCTTCTTTCATAATCCATTTTAAGAAAAAGGTTAAATAACGTGCCAGTTTTCTGCAAGAAGAAATGAAAGGGCCTTAATCAGCTAAAATAAAAAAGCTCAAACCCTTATAAATAAGAATTTGAGCTTAGTACCGGAGAGCAGACTTGAACTGCCGACCTTCGGGTTATGAATCCGATGCTCTAACCAGCTGAGCTACCCCGGCCTTTCGGGCGGCAAAAATAAAGATATTTACCTACATGAGGAAATGATTTTAAAACAAATCTTTGAAAAATTCACTCCAATTTCCCGTATTGTCAGATGTCAACTAACCATATATGCCATTTCAGTAAAGTACTGGTGGAAATAAGGGATCGTTTCAATGCCTTTATAAAAGTTAGCCAGATTGAATTTCTCATTTGGGCTATGTAGATTATCACTATCGAGCCCAAAACCCATGAACACGATCTTAATCCCCAATTCTTTTTCAAACAACGCGCAAATAGGAATACTTCCACCACCGCGTACCGGGATCGGGGCTTTTCCGAATGTTGTTTCCATTGCCTTTGCTGCTGCCTGGTAGGCAACACTATCGATTGGCGTCATGTATGGCTCACCTCCGTGATGCAAGGTTGCCTTTACCGTAACATAGGGCGGCGCAATCTTTTGAAGGTGATCAATGAGTATCTCCGTGATCTTTTCAGATGTTTGGTTCGGGACCAATCTTGCAGAAATTTTTGCAAAAGCTTTTGAAGGTAAAACCGTTTTTGCTCCTTCGCCCGTATAACCACCCCAGATACCATTCAATTCGATCGTTGGACGAATACCTGTCCGTTCGTTGGTAGAAAAATCCTTTTCTCCCCAGAGTTCCTGAACGCCGAGGTCGGTTTTAAATTCTTCTTCATCATAAGGCGCCTTCGCCATCAGTTCCCGTTCTTCTTTCGTAGCTACTACTACATCGTTGTAAAAACCCGGGATCGTGATATGGTTATTTTCGTCATGCAGGGAGGCAATCATTTTTGCCAGAATTGTTATCGGGTTCGCAACTGCGCCCCCATAGACACCACTGTGCAAATCACGGTTGGGGCCGGTTACTTCAACCTCAATATAACTTAATCCACGAACGCCGATATCTATACTTGGTGTATCCAGGCTGATCATAGCACTATCGCTGATCAACACGCAGTCAGCTTTCAATAAATCTTTGTGCGACGCGACAAATTTCCCAAGGTTAGGCGATCCAACTTCCTCTTCTCCCTCAATGCAAAATTTGATATTGTTGTTGAGGGTTCCCGTTTGCACCAGAATCTCCAAGGCCTTAACATGCATATACACCTGTCCTTTATCATCGCAACTTCCGCGTGCAAATATCTTTCCGTCAATAATCGTCGGTTCGAAGGGCCCGCTCTTCCAAAGCTCCAGCGGCTCTGCAGGCTGCACATCGTAATGCCCGTAAACTAACACAGTTGGTTTGGACGGGTCAACAATTTTCTCTCCATAAACAATCGGATGTCCGTCTGTTGGATATATCTCTACTTTATCTGCTCCGGCCTCCAGTAATCTTGCTTTGATCGCATCGGCACATTTGATCATATCATTTTTGTGTTCTGTCTTGGCACTCACACTCGGGATGCGTAATAGATCAAGTAACTCCGCAAGAAACCGGTCTTTGTTTTTTTCCTGATAATCTTTCCAAACCTGCATAGGTAAATTTTAATTGTAGTGATTAATTGTGGCCACGAATATACCTGTTTTTCAGGCTCGTATTTTTCTTAAGTGTATAAGGAAAACTTTACGAAAATTTTGTAGAATTGTTTTGGAAAAGTTGTCGCCAGACCTTTACATTTGCATCACGATTGCTTGTCAATTCATCAGCCTTTGTGTATTTCATCCGCTAATTCTTTGGATGTTAGATGCAAAGGCTGAGTCAATTACGGCGGAACCCGCTATTTTTTGCAATCAGAGATCGGTATATAAACATGAGCGGGATAAAAATCACCATTAATACTACTAATAGCCACTTAGCCAATGAAGCTGCGTGGGTAATCCTTACAACATCCCTGGTAACTTCTGACTTTAAATAAAGTAACATGCCTCCATTTTCAACCAGGTCGAGCACGCCGGCAAGAATCGCAATAACAGCCATTACTTTGCAAGCCCTTTCAGCCAGCGAGCCCTTGATAAATGAGTTTCCTAAATGTTTGCAGGCGAAATAAAACAGGGCTGTATAGCAGGCAAGAAAAAGGAAATCCAGGTAAGTATTTTCGCGGGCAACATTAAGCAAATCTTTTTCCTGGCTAATGTCATTTGACCAAACATTCAGTGTATTCTGAACGGCTGCTGAATCTTCAGCCAGCTCAAGATTAATAATACCATCAGGTGTTGCCTTATTTTTCAAAGGGCTGCCGGAAAGCGTCATCAGCACGATCATTACCAGGTTGATACAGATCAGTATCCACCAGCTCTTACGCGAAATCATATAGCCTCATATCGTTGCTGAACATAATCCCAGTTCACCACATTCCACCAATTGTCTACGTAGTCTGCTCTTTTGTTTTGATACTTCAAATAATAAGCGTGTTCCCATACATCGAGGCCGAGAACTGGAAACCCTTTGATTTCACTGATATCCATTAGCGGGTTATCCTGGTTTGCAGAACTCCCAATTTTCAGCATTTTCGTACTGTCCGTATAAAGCCATGCCCAACCACTTCCGAAACGTGTTTTTGCAGCATCACTGAATTTCGATTTTAAGTTCGCGAATGAACCAAACTGCTGTTCGATTGCTGCTAATAATTTGCCAGACGGCTTATTGTCGGAAGTTTTAGGACGCATCGACTGCCAGAACATTTCATGATTATAATGTCCGCCGGCATTGTTGCGCATCTTCACCGAATATTTAGAAATGTTCTGTAGGATATTTTCCAATGAAGTGCCGGAGCTCAGTTTTTCTGCAATAACGGCTTCGCCTAAACTTTTTGCATAAGCTGCCCCATGTTTACTGTAATGCAATTCCATCGTTTGCGCGTCAATCACATTTTCCAGCGCATTGTATTTATAGGGAAGAGGTTGTTGTGTAAAACTGGTAGCAAAAGGAACGGAAACGATTTTTTTCGTGTTGCTGCACGAGCTTAACAACTCCGGCAGCGCGGTGAAGCCCAATCCTACTGCAATAGAGCCTTTAGCTGTACTGGTCAAAAATTTTCTCCTGTTTAGTCCTGAACCTTTTTCCATAATGTTATTATTTAAATTTGAACGGAATAATCTTTTCTTTTGCGACCCAACAACAACTTTATTCTTTTATAGCTGCGATGGTAAAATTCTTTACTGAACAACTGCGAATCGTGCATCGCTTTGTAAGTTAGAAATATCCCCACCGGCGTCAGCACAATAATAGATAACCACATTCCAACAAATGGTGAGGCGATATTCTCTTTCACAAACTTTTCGCCAAACATATTGAGCAAATGGAATAAAAGAAAGAAAACGATCGCCACAACTAACGGCATGCCCAATCCACCTTTCCTGATAATGGAGCCAAGCGGTGCGCCGATGAAAAAAAGTACCATACATGCTAACGAAAACGAGAATTTGCGATGCCATTCAATTTTGTGGTAGCGAATATTTTTTTCGCGTTCAAGTGATTCAGCTGTGTTAAACTGGAACTGGTTTTTAATCTCTGAAAGCGTCGCGAAAGATTTGTCGTAAACGAGCTGCTGCGCAGAATCAGGAATTTTTAGGTTGGCAGAAGTGCTCAATGTTTTTAATTTCCAAAAGCTGTCTTTCACATTTGCATAATGAAGATAATTGGCGATGAAGCGATCATTTTTGCGCCCCAGGCTGTCATCAGTTTTTTGAAGAGAATCGATATTTTTTCCAAGTTGCCTTGCGCTGAGCATTTTATAATTGTTGCGAAACACGCTGTCGGGCGTTTGTTGTTTTTGGAAAACTGAGAGATCAAATAATTTTTTAAATTCTTTAAAACCCAGCCGGATATATTCGGTACTCGTATCGCCGATGGCGCCACGTTCCTGGTAACGATAGCCGTTGTGCAAATTAAACTCCAGGAAATTTTTGTCAGCAGAAGTTGTCATTGTACCATATTCAGCAATGATACTGTTGTCCTGTACGCCCGGTGATTGCTCGTAGATCAATACATCGCGAATCGTTTTTCCGTCGGCATCTTTTTTTGCCACCTTGATGGCATAATTCGGAATATGCGTAAAGAACACGCCTTCCTTTAAATCGAATGCCGGTTTTTTATAAAAAATATCATTGTACAGCGTCACGAATTTGAGCTGGCTATAGGGGATTACATAATTGGCAAACAAGAACGTGATGCCGCAAAATAACAAGGCGATAAACATGAGCGGCCGCATAAAACGCAGCAAAGAAATACCCGAAGATTTTATTGCCACTAATTCAAAACTTTCTCCGAGGTTACCAAACGTCATGATAGACGAGATCAGGATGGCGATGGGCATAGCTAATGTAAGGAGTGAGGCGCTCGCATACCATAAAAACTGCCCGATTGTGATGAAGTCCAGCCCTTTTCCCACAAGGTCATCAATGTATTTCCAAAGAATTTGCATCATCAGCACAAACAGTGCAATAAAGAACGTGATGATAAATGGGCCAAGGAAAGATTTGATGATAAGTATATCTAATTTCTTGATCATTATTCGCTGTAGCTTATTTTTGAACCTTATCGTAAAAGTTCCCGATGGCTCCTCCAACAAAAATAACGTTTTCTGAACGGGAACTGAAACTCGCGCAGGACAAGGAAATTATTTTAACGAAAACAGCACTGTTACAGAAAGTAGCGGCTTTGCTGGAACAGCGCGTGGCGATCATCAAAAACCTGGTAACAGGCAGTCTGCAGGATGAGCGCCTGCATTATGCTTTACCCAAAATTGCGCGCGGTGAAAATTACAACGGTTACCCATACCTGATGATGGATTATCCATCCGTCTTTGGAAAGGAGGACATTTTTGCTTTACGCACAATGTTTTGGTGGGGCCATTTTTGCAGCATTACACTACAGCTTTCCGGGAGTTTCCTAAATGAATATCGTGGCAGGATACGCACACGCCTGCAAAATAACCCTGCAGATTTCTTCATCTGTGTAAGCAGCGATCCCTGGAAACATGATTTCGCAGAAGATAATTATCGGCCTGCAACAGATTTGCAGGGAGCCGGCGGAACATGGTTATTTGAGAAAAACTTTATGAAGGTTGCCCTGAAATATGATCTGCAGCAATTGGAAAGCATGGACCTTTTATTGGACGATGCTTATGTTAAGATCCTGGAGCTGGTAAAGGATTAGCTGCCAACACGGTGGAACAGGTCTTTAACCTGGTATTCCCACAGCTGGCTCTGATCTTTGATATCTTTCTTTTCTGCAAAATCTTTTACGATCAGTATTGTTTGATTCGTAACCTCAGATTTTTCAATCAAAAATTCAAAATATTCATCTTTGTGTGAATGCGTCCAATGAAAACGGATAAATTTTGCATCTTCTTTTTCCAGTAAATCTGCTTTGTCTTCCGTACCGTTCCAGCCAAAAGTAAACACGCCATCCTGCTCATCAACCTTGTCTGCGAACCATTCCTGTAAGCCGGCGGGAGTGCTCAAAAATTCGTAGAGGATCCCCGGAGAACAACGGACAGGATATTCGAGTGTATATAAAACTTTCTTACTCATTCTAATTTATTAAGGTCATTGAACCATGCAATTATAAAAAAATTATTAACGTGGCAAAATATTTACTCACTTATTTTACGATTCGGCTATAATACTTTATTTACGGGGGTTTCAGCCGAACCAGATATGCGATTTAATTAAAATATTTTTTTTGACACATATTAAAAATAGCTTAAATTACGTTAACAAAATACTTTTCTTAAACATCCTGCGAATCCAAAGAAACTGTTCTGTTTAACCCTTAAAATTACCTGTTTATGAGTATGCGTCAGCTGAAAATAACTAAGTCTATCACCAACCGTGAAAGCCAGAGTTTAGAAAAATATTTGCAGGAAATTGGAAAAGTGGAATTGATCTCTCCCGAAGAAGAAGTTCGTTTAGCCTTACTCATAAAAAAGGGTGACCAGGCAGCACTGGAAAAACTGACTAAAGCAAATCTTCGTTTCGTTGTCTCAGTTGCGAAACAATACCAAAACCAGGGACTAACCCTGCCTGATCTTATCAACGAAGGCAATCTTGGCCTGATCAAAGCAGCGCAGCGTTTCGATGAGACAAGGGGTTTTAAATTTATCTCCTACGCAGTATGGTGGATCCGCCAAAGTATTTTGCAGGCACTTGCCGAGCAATCCCGGATCGTTCGTTTACCGTTAAACAAAGTGGGACTAACCAATCGAATCAGTAAAGCCTATTCACAACTGGAACAGGAATTCGAACGGGAGCCAACACCGGAAGAACTGGCGATTTTTCTGGACATAGAAACTGAAGAGGTTGCCGCCACTTTGGGTGTTGCGGCAAGGCACGTAAGTATGGATCAGCCTTTATCTGACGGAGAAGACAGCACGCTGGTAGATGTGCTGATCAATCATGACGCAGTAGGAACCGATAACGCCTTAGTAGTAACAGCTTCACTTCATACAGAAATTGAACGTTCTTTAAGTACTTTAACTGAAAGGCAAAAAGAAGTGATCCGTTATTTCTTCGGATTGGGGATTGATCACCCGCTAAGCCTCGAAGATATCGGCGAACGTTTTAGCCTCACGCGGGAAAGGGTACGGCAGATTAAAGATAAGGCGATCACGAAATTACGCAGTACATCCAGGTGTAAATTGCTTCGCAGCTATCTCGGTGCGTAACACTACATTTTATTAATACGGCGCTTCCCACGAAGCGCTTTTTTTGTGCCCGGATGTCAACAAAAAAGCCCCGCTCAAAATGAGCGAAGCCTTATGTATGAAGAAGAATGTATGAAAGGTTAATCAGCTACAACGATCGGAATGTCTTTAGCGACTGTACCGTTCGTAATTATGTGAACAGAGTATTTTCCTGCTGGTAAAAATTGCAGGTTCAGCACTTCTTTGTTATAACCTTTGTTAGCATTAATATTTTTATTCAACACTGCTTTGCCGGCGGCATCAAATACTTTCACGTTGACTGCTGCTTTTTCATCCAGGTCAAGTGTGAGCGTAGCATTGTCTCTTACAGGGTTTGGATAGATAGAAAATGCATTTCCTTTCGTTAACCCTATTGAACGGATTTCAGAATAAGTGAACTTGCCATCCTGATCAACCTGCTTAACACGATAATAAACAACGGAAGCAGAACGGAAGGTAGAAAGCTCTGCGTCTAGTTTTACATAGTTAGCATTGCTGGAAGATCCTGCAGCAACTGAAGTAAAAGTAGCAAAGTCAACATTATTGGTACTGCGCTGTAACTCATAATGATCGGTTAAGGAACTTTCATTGGCAACAACCCAGTTTAATTCCGCATCGTTGTTCTTTTTTGTAGCCGTGAAGGAAAGAAATTTAACAGGCAATGGAACCGCTGCCAAAGGAAGCAAATGGTTGGTTCCACCTGAAGTGGAAGGAGACATTGTAAAGCCGGGGCCATAAAAAGCATTGCCAAATGTCACACCCGAGTTGTCCACATTCCCTTTACTATCCCCATTGGATGCGCTGATATTTACATAAGCAAAACCACCGTTGATGGTGTTGTGGATCAGTTCTATCGAGCTCAGTTGTTGGCCCGTAGCGCCGTTTACAGTTGTACTGAAAATTGGATACTCTGTTCCGTTGGTGAAAACAGTAGGTGCTGCTGGTAAGAAGCTGGCACCGGCAATCCATGCATAACTATAGATTGAATAACCTGCTTCTGAACCATAACCATTTTCCGGTTGCAGGTTAAAAATGGCGCCTGTAACAGGGCCAAGGCCATTAGCCGTAGGGGCGTACGTAAACGCCGGAGCGCTGGTAGCAACTCTCAAAAACAATTCAATGGCTGAGAAACGCATTGCAGGGATATCTCCACCGGTTGGTTTGATATAGAAGGTGAGCGTATTACCCACATTACGCATGCTGGCCTGGAAATAAGGCTGAGCAAAACTGGTCAGACCGAAACAAAACGCCGCTATTAAGAAGCAATATATTTTTTTCATAAAGATGGTTATTATTGGTGTTGGTTAACGATGATCAATCCGCTTCCCAAAGCAGTTAATATTTTTAAATAATCAGAAAGAGAGGCAGTTCCTGTAACGCGGACTGTTCCATCCATGTTTACATCACTCGCAGAATATGTTGGACCTACAGTAAGGGCACTGCCTAATGTTGTAAGGATGCGTTGGTAATCAGAAAGGGAGGCATTACCTGTAACTCTTACCGAGATATCGCTATTTGCATTTCCGGTATATAAACCATAAACTCCTGCTGCGAGTGTAATCATTGCAGGGTTGTTGGTGATTGCCGGATTGTTATAAGCTTTCGTAAGATTATCGCTAAAGTTATAAGCCGTGTTAGTCGTTTTTGCCAAGGAGAGATTGCCTGCTGTGCGGATACCCAGGTGATTCCTGTGTTTGATAGAAACATAATAACTCGCTGCTGCATTTCCTGCAAAGTTCACAGGTGATACACCATCAGTTTCAACGATGTCGCCATTTCTTTTTAGCAAGGCTGCTCTTGAAGAAACTACCGTTCCAGTTGTACCATCATGCAGTTGAAGAAATACCCAGTCAACGATGTCGTTTGCTGTTGAACTGGCCGCAATGCCGAACACACCAGGCGTAATGGTTTCACCTCCACCACTTCCACTGGACGTGAAATTAGCACCACCGATCGCGGAATAAGGTTCTGTTGTTGGAATCACACCATGCGTTGCATCGGTCGTTCCGCTTGCAGCAACTGTAACGGTGCGCAGTTTATCATCCATTAATGCGGTACCATTGTAGGAAGCCTGCAGGAATATTTTTGGCGTAACCAGTAACGGGCTCAACACAGGGCGAAATCCTACCGCAAAGGCTCCCGTTGAAGTGATACCGGTACGGGTAAAAGTATAAGGAGTTGGGTGAACACCGGTTCCTGATGCAGCAGTAACCTGGCTGTTCAGCAAGTCCCAGCCCTGCGTTGGACCCGGCGTCGGAATGTAATTAGAGATACCGCTTTTAGCACGGTTAAATCCCGGAAGTTCATCAGCCGTGTACCAGCTTGTGGTTAGCGTAAGATTGCTTCCGCCGGCAACGGCTTCGCTAATATCCCAGCTTGCATCAGCCACTTCTTTAGTGATAGCGGTACCGGTAAGTCCGTTCGTGTACACATTAGCCAGGCTTCCAACAGCGATATCGTCCACTGTCCCTGCATTCGTAATACTCACAGGGTTATAAGAAGTAGCACTATTTCCTACAGGAAAGAGGAATGCTGTGTTTCCAAGCGCAGATTTTTTAAGTCTTCCGGCACCGTTCGTGACGAAATAACTGATATTACTTGCACCGGATATTGTCGCAGCACTGCCCAACGTAAGGTTGTTGGCGCCAAACAATATCCTGCCATTTGTAAACAGGAAGTTCGTAGTCACCTGCGCGGCACCCGTTAGAACGGCATTGGCAGAATTATCCAGTTCCAT
Source organism: Ferruginibacter sp. (assembly GCA_028288705.1). Lineage (GTDB taxonomy): Bacteria > Bacteroidota > Bacteroidia > Chitinophagales > Chitinophagaceae > Ferruginibacter. The sequence continues at coordinate 60,892 of JAQBNH010000006.1, read as the reverse complement.
ATTGGAAACGGAAAAGCCGTTCATGTTTACATTTTGTAAAGCAGGGCCCTTTAACTGGATCTTACCCGGCCCCTGGATGTTGGCATTTGAGGTGAGGTCGCCTTGTACGGTTACCGTAGCGCCGGATTCGATGTAAAGCGTAGCGCCACTTTCAACATACAATTGCGCCTGGCTTTGCATTGCCAGTAAGCAACAGGCAGCAACCAGTGTTTTGTATTTATTTATTTGCATAAGGCTAAATTTTGTTTTTATGCAGGACATTACGATACGGCAAGGGAACGCAACTCGTCCTGTTGTATTAATAAATTGATGTCAGGTTTATGATAATGGAAATGAAGCATAAAAATATGGATTAAAAATCTGATTTCATATACCACAATGGGAGTATTTCGGATTATTTTGAAGAATGTTTTTTTCAATATAATTTTCATCCTCCTATTTTTCACCGAGATTTGCAGCAATAAACACATACTAGAAATGGCGATAGAAATCAAAGTTCCCACGGTAGGCGAGAGTATCAGCGAAGTAACCCTGGTGAAATGGCTTAAAAAGGATGGCGAATGGGCAGACCGTGATGAAGTAATTGCTGAACTGGAAAGTGAGAAAGCAACATTTGAAATAAATGCCGAACAGGCCGGAACCGTAAAGCAGATCGCTAAAGAAGGCGACACACTGGCGATTGGTGACGTTGTTTGTTCAATTGATACAGATGCTGCCCGCCCGGAAACTGCAGCGGCGCCCCAGGTAGAAACGCCAAAAGCAGCACCTGTGGCAGCAGCACCGGCTAAGGAAGCAGCAAAGACAGAACAGGCCGACGTTAAAGCTACGCCTGTCGCCGCGGCGATGATCGCAGACAAAAAAGTAGATAGTAAAAAAATAACCGCTTCGGGCAGTAACGGCCGCATCATGAAGCAGGATGTACTCGAATTGCTGAATAATCCTGGCCGTCAACCGGGCACAGCGCTTTTCACCCGGAATGACCGCCCGGAAAAAATGAGCAATCTCAGGAAAACGATCAGTCGCCGGCTGGTAGAAGCAAAAAACAGCACGGCAATGCTCACCACTTTCAACGAAGTGGATATGAGCGCGATCATGGAGATCCGCAAGAAATATAAAGACAAATTCAAAGAGCAGCACGGCGTAAACCTCGGTTTCATGAGTTTCTTTACCAAAGCCTGTTGTTTCGCCCTGCAAAAATTTCCTTCGGTAAATGCTTACCTGGATGGAGAAAATATCATTTACCACGACTATTGTGATGTATCAATCGCTGTGAGTGCCCCGAAAGGACTCGTCGTTCCGGTTATCCGCAACGCGGAAAGCCTGAGTATGGCAGAAGTGGAAGCAGCCGTTGTGGAACTGGCAACCAAAGCCAAAAACAACAAGCTTACCATCGAAGAGATGACGGGTGGAACGTTCACGATCACCAATGGCGGTATTTTCGGTTCCATGATGAGTACACCGATCATCAACATTCCCCAAAGCGCAATCCTCGGTATGCACAATATCCTGGAGCGCCCAATGGCAGTTAACGGGCAGGTTGTGATCAAGCCGATGATGTATGTAGCTTTAAGTTATGATCACCGGATCATCGATGGACGTGAATCTGTTGGTTTCCTCGTAACCGTTAAACAATTACTGGAAAATCCTTCCTTGCTGCTATTTGGCAAAGACCCGGTAGACGCTTTACTGGAACTATAAATTCAAGCAATCAACCATAACCCTGCTATATACCTGATAGGGGACTGATTCGTATCAAGTGCGTGAAATGAGCGAACAGGCCCCTGCAAGAGTAAAAGCAGAACAGGCGGAGACGTTTGTTAGTATCATGCCGGTGACTCCGGCCTTTTTTATTATGAGCAGATATCATTCTTACTTAGCAGCGGCTACCCGCATTATCGAAACCTATCAGCCACCGCAACCCTTTGCGCTGCACCTGAAGAAGTTTTTTGCTGCTGATAAAAAATACGGCTCTACCGACCGGAAGAAGATCGGTACGCTTTGCTACCATTATTTCAGGGTCGGACGTGCTTTTCCTTCGCTCGCTATTACAGATAAGATCCTGAATGGCGCTTTCCTCTGTGAAAATACCAGCAGTCCACTGTTGGAGTTGCTAAAGCCTGAGCTAAATGAACATATTGAATGGGCATTGCCGGAAAAACTGGAATTGTTGGGAATTGTGTGGGAGGATATTTTCCCTTTTGCTGGAGAGATTGGAGAAGCAGTTGATGCAAATAAATTTTCTCTTTCCCTTTTGCAGCAACCTGATCTTTTCCTGCGCATCCGCCCCGGGAAGAAAGAGCAGGCATTACACAAACTCACTGCTGCCGCTATTGGTTTTGAAGAAATGGGCGAAGATGCGCTGCGGTTACGTAATGCGTCTGCATTACAAAATGTGTTAACGCTGAATGAAGAAGTGCTGGTGCAGGACCTGAGTTCACAACAGGTTTTCGACGAGCCGGGAATCTTCGATCGTTTCAGCAAAGACCCTAAAATTGCGGCCTGGGATTGTTGTGCAGCCAGTGGCGGGAAATCTATTTTGTTGTATGACAGGCTGGACAAAAAACCTGACCTCACGGTAACAGATATACGTGAAAATATTTTACAGAATTTAAAGCTCCGACTCAAAGAAGCTCGCGTGGCCATTCGCAGCAGTGGCGTTGCAGACCTTACGCGTCTATTGCCATTCGACTGGCCGAATTTTCCACTGATTATTTGTGATGCTCCCTGCACAGGTAGTGGTACCTGGAGCCGTACACCGGAGCAGTTATATTATTTCAAGGAAAAGCAATTGGCCGAATATTCCGCGTTGCAGAAAAAGATTGCGTCGCGCGCTGCCGCACATCTGGATAGCGGCGGACTTTTCTTCTACATCACTTGTTCTGTTTTTGCTGCAGAGAACGAGCAAAATGTACAATATCTCGCGGAAGGAACAAACTTAAAATTTATTTCCAGCCATTATATCAATGGGTATGAAAACCGTGCTGATACTATGTTTGTAGCAGTTTTTACAACGAAAGATTAGTGCAGGATCTTTTGCGCATGCGCTTTTTTATTGTCGATATAGATCGTTAAAAAATAAACACCGTGATTCAGGTTTTTCATTGGGATTGATTCTACCCGTACACCCACTGCCTGCTGAAAATCCTTTGAATAAATTTTTTGTCCGGCTGCATTATTTAATACAATAGCAACCTTAGCTGCAGTCGTGCGCGCAATCGAAATATTCAGGGTACTACTGGCAGGGTTTGGACCCACCAGGATGGCATTAGCAGTGGGATCACAAGGCTGCGCATAATTCAACACTACGGAATCCAGATAGAAACTGGTGTCGGTATCAACAGCCATTTTAAAACGATAGTTTACCGCCCCGGTATTGGAGTTGCTTAGGTCATCGGTAAGACTGATATCCTGTAAACTAAATGCGCCAGTTCCGGGCAATGTCTGCAATACAGAAAAACCTGGTTCACCTGCTGTTTTCCTTTCTACGATCAGCGACATATTATTACCTGTTTTTAATTTCAGGTTGATATTTACTTTACATTGATTGATGACAGCCTGTTGGGTGTATAATCTTTTCAGCAGAAGCACAAAGCTTTTTTTCATATCCGGAATGCCGTACCCTACGCGTGTATCGGGCGTTGAAAACTTTGACGCCGAGCGCTGCAATGCATCAATGATCCCCATATTATTTATTTCCGGAAAGGCCTGCCATAAACAAGTTGCCAGGCCGGCCATATTCGGGCACGCGAATGAGGTTCCGTTGTTATAGATGGGCGTTCCTGTGTTGATATTCGCCACAACGGCTGCCAGTCCTACCGCCGCAACGCCGGGTTTAACCTGGCCATCGCTACTCGGTCCGTAACTACTGAACCCCGCTACATTTCCAAGCGTATCCACCGCACCTACTGCCAACACGCTATCTGCATCCGAAGGCGTAATGAGATAATGCCAGGCACTGCCACCTTCGTTCCCCACTGCCACCACGAGCAACATGCCTTTTTTTGCCGCCATATCCGCTGCACGGGCACTGATCGTTGTATTACCATTCATGCTGGCATAAGTGTAATTCAGTGATGCGTTGTCAAAATTATAATAGCCAAGGGAAGTAGAGGAAACATCTGCTCCTGCGCTATCCGCGCGTTCCAGCGCAGCGGCATAATTCTGTTCCTCTACAGGATATTCGCTGGATACGTCTTCGGTGCGATACAGATAGAAGGACGTCTTGGGCGCCGTGCCTATAAAGGAGCCGGGCAAATTCGCCGCAATCGTGCTCAGGCATTGCATACCATGATTGTTGTCTTCATCAACACTGGCTTCATTGGCGACAAAATCCCAGGTGCCCAATATTTGATTATTCAGCCGGATGCTGTCAAAAGTGGGCAGGGATAAGTAGTGATAAAATCCGGCATCCATCATCGCGAGTTGCATACCATTACCCCGGAACCCGAGGTTGTGTAAGAACTCGCCTTTATGAATTTTCACCTGGCCGTTGGAGCGGCCATAGGCATAATAATCTGTCAATAAACTTTGCGGAACAGGGCCTGACGGTGGTTGGAAATCAGCAGGCGGATCGAGTTCTTTAATCACCGGAACATTGCCGGCAAAAGAGCCAATGGGTGTTGCACTGATCACAAAAGGCATATCGCTGATCCGCTGTAAAGCTGCAGCATCCGTGGTTTTGATCGCCGCCTGGTTCAGCCATTTGGAAGTATTTAAGATCGTAACGGCACCGGCTGCACGAAGGCTGTCGAGGTAACGGGAAGTAACAGGCAAATCTGTGCTATCTATGGAAATATTATAACGCGTTCTTTTCTGGATCGCCCTCGGGCTCAGGAATTGTGCGGGGTTGGCGATGCTGAAAGAGTTATTGGCTTTATCCTTAAACCGGATGATATAGCGGCTGAATTGCGCCTTCCCGCTGAAACAAAAAAACATACAGCAAAAAAAAAGAGGTAGATATTTTTTCATACACCGGGAATTAGGTTCCCAAATCTACTGCAAAAATATTACCTCTTTTGGCCGGGCGATCGCTTAGTTGCTATCGTAAGCCCATTTGATCCATGTTGCACCCCAGGTGAAACCACCGCCAAATGCAGCAAGGATAACATTATCTCCCTTTTTTAATTGCTTTTCCCAATCCCAGAGGCAGAGTGGCAAAGTACCCGCCGTGGTGTTACCATATTTCTGGATGTTGATCATTACTTTTTCTTTTGGCAGGTCCATCCGGTTCGCCGTTGCGTCGATGATCCGCAGGTTTGCCTGGTGCGGCACCAGCCACGCAATATCGTCGGCTGTGAGGTTGTTCCTTTGCATCAGTTCATAGCTCACATCGGCCATGCCTTTCACCGCAAATTTAAATACAGCCTGCCCTTCCTGGTAAACGTAATGTTCTTTTGCTAAAACCGTTTCCACAGTTGCCGGTTTTACCGATCCGCCGGCTTTCATATGTAAATACTGCCGGCCAGAGCCATCGCTTTTTAAAATGCTGTCTTTTACCCCGGTTTCATCAACAGAAGGCTCCAGTAACACAGCGCCTGCGCCATCTCCAAAAATGATACAAGTGGCGCGGTCGCTGTAATCGATGATGCTGCTCATTTTATCTACGCCTACAACAATGATTTTTTTATAACGTCCGCTTTCGATCAGGCTGGAACCTGTGGTGAGTGCAAAGAGAAAACCTGAGCAGGCGGCGCCCATATCAAAACTAAAAGCATTGGTTAAGCCTGCTTTATCACAGATGATGTTGGCCGTGGCCGGAAAAACCATATCCGGTGTTACTGTCGCACAAATCAGGCAATCGATTTCTGCAGGATCAATGCCTTTTTTTGCGAGGATTTCTTTCACTGCTTCCACACCCATGTCGCTGCTGCCCAATCCTTCGCCTTTCAATATTCTTCTTTCTTCAACACCTGTTCTGGACCTGATCCATTCATCGTTGGTATCCACCATTGTTTCCAATTCCTTATTCGTAAGCCTGTATTCCGGAACATAGCCGCCAACGCTGGTTATGGCTGCAGTAATTTTCGTCATAGATATGTTTATTTGTTAATGTGATTCTTGCCTTGCCGGTAAAATTACAGGAAAAATGATTCATGCATTTTTTGCTGTGCCTGCTGGCAAAATATCCTTATTTTCGCTATCCTGTAGAACTGGAAATTATGTATGCATACCTGGAAGGAAAATTAAGTTACAAGAGTCCCGCACAGGTGTATCTGGATGTGAATGGCGTTGGCTATGAAGTGAATATCAGCCTTAATACTTATTCAGCGATACAGGGATTGGAAAAAGCCAAGTTGTTTACGCACTTGCAGGTGAAAGAAGATGCGCATACATTGTATGGTTTTTTTGAACAGTCGGAAAAGGAAATGTTCGTAATGCTGATCAGCGTTTCCGGGGTTGGTGCAGCTACTGCACGCATGATGCTGTCTTCACTACGGTCTGACGAGGTTGCGCAAGCAATCCATCAGGGCAACGTTAGGTTGCTGGAAAGCGTCAAAGGAATTGGCAAGAAGACGGCCGAGCGATTGGTGCTTGAACTAAAAGATAAAATTAATAAACAACCATCTGCACCGGGAGCCGTTGTCGTCGCTGGCAATGTCCTCGAAACAGATGCCTTAAACGCCCTGACTGCTTTAGGCATTTCACGCCAGCAGGCAGAGCAGTCGATCCAAAAAATAATCCGTGCTGAGCCTGGTATCTTACATTTGGAAGATTTGATAAAAAAAGCCTTAAAAGCCATTTGATACAATCGCTACGTTAATTTATTTACCGGATGTTGCTTATTAGAAAAACAATTCTTACAATACTGGCGTGTGGTACCTTACCGGTATTGCTATCCATGATCATACCCGACAATTCGGACAAAACCAATGGCTCCTTCGCCATCGCCAGCTCCGATACCATCGTTCCCAATTATTCAGATAGTCTGCATTTTCCCGTACATGATCGCCGCGGCGACCAAATGTCGCAGGGTAACCGTTCCACATACGATTTGAACAGCCCGGCAAATATCCGCGACTCCGTGGTGTACGATGCGATCAACCGCCGGTATATTGTTTATGAAAAGATCGGCACCCGTTATTACCGCATCCCTACAACCTATACTTTTGATGAATACTGGACGATGCGTAACCGCCAGGCCGAGATCGCGTATTTCCAAAAAAGGGCCAATACGACCAGCATCTTAAACCGAGGTAAATTTTCAAAACCTAAATTATCTCTTACAGATAATTTATTCAACCGGCTTTTTGGTAACGGGAAGATTGAGATCAGCCCGCAGGGAAACGTGGATATCACCGCAGGTTACCAGGGACAACGAACAGACAATCCTACGCTTCCGGAACGTGCGAGAAAGAATGGCGGCCTTGATTTCAACATGAACGCACAGGTGAACGTGAATGCCAATATTGGTGATAAACTAAAGTTCCCGATCAATTATAACACCCTCGCGAATTTCGACCTGGAAAACCAGCTGAAGCTTGATTATACAGGTAAGGATGATGAGATCCTCAAACGGTTTGAAGCAGGTAATGTTTCCTTTCCTTCCCGCGGAACATTGATTCCCGGTGCGCAGCAATTGTTCGGTATCAAAACACAGTTACAGTTTGGAAAATTATATATCACCACGGTATTGGCTAACCAAAAGTCGCAGCGCCAGAGTGTAAACCTGCAGGGCGGCGCGGCCTCACAGCCTTTCGAAATAAAGGCAGATGAGTATGAAGAGAACCGGCACTTTTTAGCGGCCCAGTATTTCCGTAAGAATTACAATAAGGTGATGCAGAATTTACCGGCTGTTACCAGCCCGGTACAAATCCTGCGCATGGAAGCCTGGGTTACCAACAGGATCGGTACCACAACGGAAACCCGTGACGTAGTGGGGCTCATGGATCTTGGTGAGAACCAGCCATACCGCCAGCCGCCGGTGATCAATGTATTAACCAATTCGGATATTCCTACCAACGGGACGAACGACCTGTTCAGTAAAATTCGAAACCAACCAGATTATCGTAACCCGGCTATGGTGTACAACAACCTGGTAAATCTCGGACTCAGTCCGGTACAGGATTTCGAAAAAACATTTGCCCGTAAGCTCGATAGTACGCAGTTCACTTACAACAGGCAGGTAGGAACTATATCTTTGAGTCAGCCTTTACAAACTGATGAAGTACTGGCCGTCGCTTACCAGTATTCCTTCAATGGAAAGATCTACCAGGTGGGGGAATTCTCACAGGATGTTCCGCCTGATACGTCAACAGCTACGCAGAAAGTTTTATTCCTGAAATTATTAAAAGCGACATCACAAAGAACTTCTTTACCTGTATGGGATTTAATGCTGAAGAACGTTTACTCTATTGGGTACGGTGTGTTATCTCCAACTGATTTCAAACTCGATGTATTGTTCCAGGAACCGGGCCTTGGCGCAAAACGTTATGTGCCTTTTGGTAACAAAAACCAGGGCTTCCCAATTATCTCCCTCATCAACCTCGACCGGCTCAATAGTCAGCTCGATCCTCAACCGGATGGTGTATTCGATTATGTAGAAAATTTCACGGTTGTCTCCCCGCAAAGCCGCGTAATATTTCCTGTGCTGGAACCATTTGGATCTGATCTGGCTGCACAAATTTATACGACCATTCCTGCCACAGTGCGTGATACTTTATATTATGCGTTGTACGATTCCATCAAAGCAGTTGCGCAGCAATATCCTAACCTCAACAGGTTCTTATTAAAAGGTTCGGCAAAAACTTCCGGCTCATCCGATATCAGCATCGGCTATAATATTCCGCGCGGGTCTGTCAGCGTTAGTGCCGGTGGACGAACATTGCAGGAAGGACTCGATTATGATATCAACTACGATTTAGGTACGATAAAAATTACGAACCAGGCGATCCTCAACGCAGGGTTGCCGGTGCAGGTTAATTTTGAGAACAATGCTTCCTTCGGTATACAGCAGCGTTCTTACATGGGATTGCGCTTAGACTATCTGGCAAAAAATACGGCAAAGGAACAACTCTCTTTTGGTGGTACGATCGTTCGCCTGAGCGAGCGGCCGTTCTTTACCAAGGTACAGATCAATGAAGATCCGATCCGCAACGCGATGTATGGCCTGGATGTAAACTACCGCAAGGACATTCCACGGTTAACAAAATGGCTGGACAAATTGCCATTCTATAATACGAAAGCGCCGTCAACGATCAATGTGTATGGAGAAGCAGCAATGCTGGATCCCGGCCATGCGCCACAAATCGGCCGTGGTAATAAAGGCGTAATTTATATTGATGACTTTGAAGGCAGCAAATCCGGTATTGATCTGCGCTTCCCGCCCATCAGCTGGGTGCTGGCATCCACACCATTCGGTGCAACCGCGAGAAACAGCAATATTCCACTATTCCCCGAAGCCGGGCTGAATAACAATATTGACTATGGTAAAAAAAGAGCGAAGATCGCCTGGTACCAGATCGAACAAACCTTACAGCAATACAAAGGAAACAACAATCCTTTTTCCAACGATCCTGTTGAATTAAGTGATCCGCGTGTCCGCCAGATTTACCAAAAGGAAATATTCCCGCAACGAACAACCGGTTTTGGGGAAAGCCAGCTCGTAACCTTTGACCTTGCTTATTTTCCGCAGAACAAAGGGCCGTACAACTTTGCCAGCAGTGCGGCGGAAGTGAACGCGCAGGGACAGTTATTAAATCCTAAAACAAAATGGGGCGGGTTGATGCGTGGCCTGGATCAGACAGATTTTGAAACGAGCAATATCGAATTTATCGAGTTCTGGGTGCAGGATCCGTTTATCCTGCCGCAATACAATGGCAGCACCGGCGGTAAATTGTATTTCAATCTTGGAAATGTTTCTGAAGATGTGTTGAAAGATGGCCGTCGCTTTTATGAGAACGGATTACCAACACCCAACGCACCGTCGCCTGTAGATACAACGGTATGGGGAAGAGTAGCGCGTAACCCGATCCAGGTAACGAATGCGTTCAGCAATATTCCTGAAGACCGCGTGTTTCAGGATATTGGATTTGATGGATTGAATGATACAGCTGAAGCCGTGAAACGCCAGGCTTATCTGGCAGAACTGGCCACCAACTTCGGCACCGGTTCCCGCGCTTACCAGGATGCATTGAAAGATCCTTCTGCAGATAATTACCGCCATTACCGTGATGCAGCATTTGGTGCGGCAGATAAAATTCTAGCACGCTATAAAAATTATAATAGTCCGGAAGGAAATTCACCAATCGATAACGGCGGAGAGTTTTCATCTGCAGCTACTTTATACCCGGATGCCGAAGATCTGAATCGCGATAACACGTTAAACGAAACGGAGGAATATTTCCAGTATATCGTTGATATCAAACCACCAACAGCGCCGGAAATGGTGATCGGTACAAATTTTATCGTTGATAAAAAACTCGTTCCCATCAACCTCGTGAGTGGCCAGGTGCGTAACGAAACTTGGTACCAGTTCAGGATCCCGATTGGCAGCTACGATAAGAAGATCGGTAATATCCCGGATTTTAAATCGATCCGCTTCATCCGGATGTTTATGACGGATTTTGAAGACAGCGTTGTGTTACGTTTTGGTGAATTGCAACTCGCCAGGAATATCTGGCGCAAGTTCCAGTATAAGGTTGATTCAACAGGAATGTATGCCCCAACTTCATCCACCGCATTGAATGTTGGTGCCGTGAATATCGAAGAGAATGACAAACGTACGCCGTTGCCATACCGTACACCGAGTGAAATTGAGCGTGTACAAACATTAAGCAACAACGGTGTGAACCTGTTACAAAATGAGCAGTCCATGACACTGCAATTTTGTAACCTCCAAAAGAATGATGCGAAGGCCGTATTCCAGACATTTGCCAACCGCGATCTTCGCCAGTTCCGCAAACTCTCGATGTATATTCACGCAGAAGAGGCGCAAAAAAATTCTCCGGGCACTTTAAAAAATAAAGACCTCACGGCAGTAATTCGCCTCGGCACCGATTTCGTAAGCAACTATTACGAAATCCGTGTTCCGCTGATTTTAACAGCATTGGGGGCAGGCTCCTTGAACCCCGATTCGCAGATCTATAATGATACCTTATGGAACCCGCGCAATTCATTGGAGTTAGATCTTCCCGCATTAACTAAGTTAAAACAGGCCAGAAACTTATCTAACATTTCTCTGTCACAAATCTTCCGTCAATTACAGGCTAACGGTCAGCAATACTCGGTGATCGGGAATCCAAATTTGGGAGAAGTGCGTGGCATCCTGATCGGCGTAGAAAACACCAATGGAACTCCGGATGCCTGCGGTGAAATGTGGGTGAATGAATTAAGGCTTTCCTCACTGGATGAGAATGGTGGTTATGCAGCCCTTGGAAGGGTGGATGTAAATCTTGCCGACCTCGGAACGCTGTCTGTTTCTGCCAACGGGCATACACAGGGATATGGAACGTTGGAGCAACGCGTGAACGAAAGATTTCGTGATAATTTTTACCAGTTTGATGTGGCCGCTAATTTAGAATTAGGCAAATTATTGCCGAAAAAGATTGGCATGTCGATCCCGGTATTTGCGAGCTATTCCCAAACGGTTAGTACACCGGAATATGATCCGTTCGACCTGGATATAAAACTAAAAGATAAATTAAGTGCAGCGCCAAATGCACAACGCGATTCTATCCGCAATAATGCTATTGATTTTACGGCGATCAAGACATTGAATTTTACGAACGTTCGGAAAAATAAAATGAATGGCAAGAAACCGAAGATCTACGATATTTCGAATGTGGATGTGAGCTATTCGTACATCAACACCAGCAGCCATAGCCCGTTGATTGAATACAATGATGTTACACGCCATCGCGGTGCATTGGGTTACAATTATGCCACACAACCAAAGTATTTTGAACCGTTCAAAAACATGTTCAAAAAATCCAAGACGCATTGGTTCGACCTGATCAAGGATTTCAATTTTAATTACATGCCATCGCAGATCAGTTTCCGCGCAGATGTAAGCCGGCAGTTTGGCGTGATCAGGCCAAGAAGCATCGGTGCATCTAAATATGCGATCCCGGAAACCTATGATAAGTATTTCACCTTCCAGCGCGATTATATTGTTAGCTGGAACTTTACCAAATCATTGCGTTTCGATTACACCGCAACCAACAACTCGCGTATTGATGAGCCTTATGGCAGACTGGATACAAAAGATAAACGCGATACCGTACGCCGCAACCTGTTGAAAGGCGGTCGTAACACACTGTTCAATCAAACCGCCAGTTTCGGTTATGAATTACCAACGGCTAAATTTCCATTGATCGACTGGACGAAAATAAATTTGAAATACCAGGCCAATTATCGCTGGATCGGTGCCTCAAGGCTGGCAGTGGACTTAGGCAACTTCCTGGAAAACGGTCAGCAAAGTGAAGCCACCGTCCAATTGGATTTCACCAGGCTGTATCAGAAGTCCAAATGGTTACGTCAGCTCGATCTCCCGCGTAATGAAGAGGACAAGGCGAAATGGAAAAACAGGATCACGAAACTGACCGATAGTGTCACTACAAAAGATGGACGCCGTGTCTTGCGTACGCGCAAAGTGGTTGATAAATCTGCGATGCCTTATGTAGGAACTTTAGGGCGCATCTTTGGCAAAATGCTCACCAGTGTGAAGCAGGTTGACCTGACCGTTTCTGAAAATGCCAATACGCGTTTGCCGGGTTATACAGACAGTACCCAGTTTGTGGGTCAGAACTTTAAAAGCATGGCGCCGGGCTTTGATTTCATTCTTGGCCGCCAGCCGGATAGTAACTGGTTAAACCGGAAAGCTGCAGCAGGATTGATCACCCGTGACACGAACTTCAATTACCTTTTCCAGCAAAATTTCGATCAGCGGTTTACTGCCAGTGCTACATTGGAACCTGTGCGTGATCTGAATATTACGATCAACCTGAGCAAAACATTCAATAAAAATTACAGCGAAACATTCCGCTACGTGGATACCAGTGGCGGCAGCAACAGGAAATTCATGCACCTTACGCCATACACGGGCGGTGGCTTTGATGTTTCTTATATCGCCTTCAAAACCCTGTTTGGAAAGTTTGATCCTAACCGTGTTTCTGAAACGTTTAAAACTTTCGAAGCAAACCGGCTGGTGTTATCAAAAAGGTTAGGTGCACTCAACCCCAATAGTACACCAACGGCACCGGGTGAATATGCCTTTGGTTACGGGCGCTATGCAGTGGATGTATTGATCCCTTCTTTCATCGCCGCATACACCGGGCAGGATCCGAATTCTGTGTCGCTGATCAAACAAAACAATTCAAATATTAAATCGAATCCTTTCCGCGCTATCCTTCCAAAGCCAAACTGGAAACTCGATTACAATGGCCTCACGAAGATCAAAGGGCTGGAGAAAATATTTACATCGATCAATATTTCCCATGCCTATTCGGGTAACCTCAGCATGAATGGATTTACATCGGCATTGCTGTATTCTGACATCGATATCATCACAGGTCAGCCAACGGGTTTCCCGTCATTCTACGATACCGTGTCGAATAATTTCGTTCCTTATTTCCTTGTGCCGAATGTTACGATCGCAGAACAATTCGCCCCGTTGCTTGGTTTCGATATGATGTTCGTAAACCAGTTCCAGGGGAAATTTGAGTATGCGAAAAGTCGCCAGTTGAGCCTGAGTTTATATGACTATCAATTGAGTGAAGTGCGTAGTACAGAGTTCGTAATTGGTGCCGGTTATCGTAAGCGCGGGTTGAAATTATTTGGCGGATTGAAACTGCCTAAGTTCCTGAGTAAAGACGGAACGGCGAAGCTTGATAATGAAATCAATTTCCGTCTTGATTTCCGCATCCGCGATAATGTAACTGCGAACAGTCGCCTCGACCAGGAAAATAATTTTGCCACCGGTGGCAGCAGGGAGATCACGATCAGCCCGACGATTGATTACTTCCTTAATAATCGCATTAATGTGAAGTTGTATTTCGATCAGCGTAAAGTAAAACCTTATATTTCTTCCAGCGCGCCTACAACAAATACACGCGCCGGTGTACAGATCAGGATATCTTTAGCCCAATAATAATCGCTCAATTCTTTGCATAAAAAAATGCCTCGTGAAAACGGGGCATTTTTGTTGAATTTTTTTACTGATCAACTTTTTTTGAACAGGTAGTTACTGCTGGCCTGTTGCGTGCAGGTGATTACGAGATCGTTGATGCACACATGCGCCGGCAGGCTGCTGCAATAATAAATCGTGTCGGCAATATCTTCCGGCGTTAATGGTTGGAAGCCATCATAAGTGGCGTCGGCTTTATTATTATCGCCTTTAAAACGAACAAGTGAGAATTCTGTTTCTGCCGCACCGGGATGAATACCTGTCACCTTAATACCATGCTTTAATAAATCGATGCGCATGGCTTTCGTTAATGCATCAACAGCAAATTTACTGGCGCAGTACACGTTCCCGTTTTCATACACTTCTTTACCGGCGATGGAACCAATGTTGATGATATGCCCGGTTGTTTTTTTGAGAAAAGGTAATACTGCTTTCGTTACGTACAATAAGCCGTCTACATTGGTATGGAGCATGGTTTCCCAGTCTTCGAGTTTGGCTTCATCAAAAGGTTCACGGCCTAATGCTAAACCTGCATTATTGATCAGGATATTGATTTGCTGCCATTCAGCCGGTAAATTTTCGAGTGCTGTAAAAACCTCCTCGCGGTTCTGCACATCGAAGCAGGATGTGTATACGCGGATGCCATAAGTTTCTTGCAGTGTTTTTTTCAACGCCGCTAATCTTTCTTCCCGGCGTCCTGTAATTATGAGGTTGTATTTTTCGCGTGCAAATTTTTCTGCGCAGGCTTTCCCGATTCCGGAAGTAGCGCCTGTAATCAATGCAATGTTATTCATCCCGCAAAGATAGGATGGCAAGCGAAAGAAAGCATAGCTTCAGTTATTTAACGGATCAAAACGACATATCCTTTTTTACGTTTCAGCTGCCCTTTGTAGGTGAGCCCTTCAGCCATCCACACAAATGTTGCAGCATCCTGGGGTTTGCCTCCATAAATGCCGTTCCAGCCTTTACCGATTTCTGTTGTTTGGTAAACCAATTGACCGAACCGGTTATAAATGCGGAAATAATTGAGGGCCTTCATCCCGATCAGGATTGGCCTTGCCAGGTCGTTAATCCCATCATTATTTGGCGTGAACGCTGTAGGCACATACATGTCAGGATCAAGCGTAAAGAGACGAATATGAATCGTATCGGTGCCAAGACAACCGTTTGAATCCCTGCCTTGCAAAACATAGGTGATACTATCCTGCGGCGAGGAAACTGGGTTCTTGCTTGTGGCATTACTTAACCAGCGATTTGGTGTCCAGAGATAAGTGAGTGCACCGTTTCCATTCAACTGCAACGGTTCGCCATCAACGATACTTGTATCGCGCGGGCCGGCATCAACATGCAGTGCCGGAATGACGGTAACGATCACCGTATCGCGTATGGCTTTCGGGCAACCCAGGGTATCTGTTACTGTAACAATGTAGCGCGTAACTCCTGTTGGATTTATGACTGTTGGATTTGCGATCAGTGGATTTGAAAGGAACCTTGTTGGCGACCAGCTATAGCTGCTTCCGCCGGAGGCCTGCAAAACGGTATTGAAGCCCGTGCAAAGCGTTGTATCTGCCCCCGCTTTCGCAACAGGATATGGCACAACCTTAACGGTTACGCTGGATTGTGCCTGGCATTTCCCAATATTACCGATCACCGTAAAGGTTGATGTTACCAGCGGTGTGGCAACCGGATTTTTAATATTGGTACTGCTTAAAAAAGGATTGGGCAGCCAGGTATAACTAACCGCGTCGCCGGTAGTGCGTAAAGCAAAACCTTCTGTCCTGCAAATGCTTGTATCCGGGCCAGCGTTCAGCGTCACGTTCGGTTTTACATCTACAAAAACTGAATCGTCATTAAAGCAACCAAAGTTATCGGTGAAACGCAATTTGTATTTTGTCGGCACATCAGGGCTAACCAATGGCGTATTGCTGTTGACATTGCTGATCATGTAATTGGGCGACCAAACCGTTGTTCCGCCTGCATTAGAAAACAGTTGCAGTGTATCTATCGTGCAGATCAATGTATCATTTGTAACCTGCATGATGGGCTTATCCCTCACAATCACCAGAACAGAATCACGTTTTGTTTTTGTACAGCCGTTAACGCCGACCGTTACATAATACCAGGTGCTGATAACGGGGTTGGCAATCGGATTGGGAATATTTATTGCCGATAAACCGGTGGACGGCGACCAGGAATAAGTTGATCCGCCGGTCGCATTCAATTGTGGTGGTGTTTGTCCGCGGCAAAAAGAAACTTCAGGGCCGGCATCAGGCACAGCTAGTTGCGTTACCACAACCGGGATTGTTTTAGTGGCTATACAATGTGTTCCCCATGTGGTTGTGAGCGTATACGTTGTATTGACTGATGGGAAGGCTCTTGTTACCGGACTGGCTGGTGAAAGCAGCGATACAGCCGGCGTCCATTGCCAGCTAAGGTGACTGGTTTTATTGCTTGTTCCGGTAAGCGTTAGTGAATCTTCAGCGCAAATATTTGGGGGAACAGCAGTAACGTTATTTGTGAGGTTATTGAGAGGCGTTAACTGCACGGAATCCTTCGCCTTACAGCCATTTGCATCGGTTAATGTTACAAAATATTTTGTTGGAACTGAAGGAAACACCTGGGGAGTTGCTGTGCTGCCGCCGATGATCGTACTGTTCGGCGTCCACGAATAACTGCCCGTGCCCGTCGCCGTTAGCTGCAGGGAATCGAGGGCGCAATAGGTGGTATCGCGTGGAAAAATACTTACCGTAGGACTGGAATTGACCACAATGCTTTTAAATACGGTATCTACGCAACCTTTACTGTTGCTCACGATAAACCGCGTATTGTATGTTCCCGCTGTAGGGAAAATATAAGAAGGCTGAGCCAGGTGGCTCGTATCTGCCAGTGTGGTCAGGTCGCCAAAATTCCAGCTCCAGGAATCTACAACCCCGTAGCGGGTATTGGTAGTATCGTGAAAATTGACGGGCACGCCGACGCAGAAGGGCGCATCTGAAATAAATCCGGGGAAGAAACCAGGATATACCCGCATTACGATTGTTTGCGAATCCGTACAATTGCCTCCCTTGTTGATGATGAATTTAACCTGGTAAACGCCGGTGTCCGGATACACATAAACGGGGTTATCGAGTGTTGACGTATCTGCCAGTGTAGTTGGATCGCCAAAATCCCAAAACACGGTTGTGGCGCCGGTGCTGTTATGATTGAATTGAATATTGAAACCATCACAGGTCGTATAGCCTGGATTTGGAACCGCGTTCGTTGGAATACAACCGGAAACCTCAACGATCAGGTCTTTTCGATGAACACCTCTTAAAACGCCATTGCGATAATAAGACACGCAAACGCAAATCACATACTTACCGGCTGCAGGGGCGATACCGGAGATAATTCCGGTACTGGAATTAATCGTCGCCAAATTTCCCAGTGGCCTCGTCGCATTGAATGGCGCTGTATAGATAACAGAGTTGTACGGGGGCGGGGCCGGATCCTGGAAATCTGCGAAGGCTGCAGCCCCTCCATCATAAGCATTGCAAAAATTGTACACCAATGAATCACCTTCCACATCTGTTGCACTGAAATCAAGTTTAAAATCTGAATTGGCACAAACAACTGAAATCGGCAGATTGAATTTTGGCGAATTATCCGTCATCGGCGCAGGAAATGCATTCAGGCCCGGAACAACACAGGAATAATTAGCCCCCTGGTCATTGGAGACATTGTTGGCATATTGCCTGCTGTAGGTTTGAAAAGCTACGGTATATCCGCTGTTATTATCAGGCAGCGTGATGACAAAAGAATAAGTTTTATACGTATAGTCAAAGGTTGGTGGAAACTGAATGCAGGGAGAGATCTGGATCGGCACCGGTATGGGATTCACAAAATCCTGAACAGCCGCCCAGTTACTGTTGATGGCCGGCCCGTTTACTTTTGTTCCGTTATCATTATTAAAAACGCCTACAATATACTGGTTGATAAAAGCAGCACCGCCAGGCCCACGTAACAACAATAAACGTATCCGGTATTGTTTGGAATTTGCTGCGGCTCCCGGCCCGATATATTCGTAACGCATCTCGCCACCAATGAGGTGCATCGCTTCTGCCTGCAGCAAAAAGAACGAACAGAGTAACAGGCTTAAAAGTTTTTTCATTGTATCAGTCTTGGCGAAATTGCGGAATAAATATAACAAAAAAAGCCGGCTGAAAAAAGCCGGCGAATATCTTATAAACTGGATCCTACCTGATCAGAATGACAGAACCCTTTTTCGTGATTTTTTTACCTCTGTAATCAGTCGCCTCAGCGTACCAAACATAAGTTCCGGCGCCCTGGTCGGCTCCTCCCAATTTGCCATTCCAGCCTTCACCAATTTGCTTTGTTGAAAAAAGCAATTGACCCCAACGGTTATAAACGCGGAAAGATTCCAGGGATTTAATGCCAATCGGGATCGGACGAAATACGTCGTTTAACCCATCTGCCTGCGGACTGAATGCCGTGGGCACAAATATATCCGGATCTACTTTATAAAGCTTTACATTGATCGAATCATAGCCCACACAACCGATATCATTACTCACTTTCAACGCGTAACGAATATTATCTTCCGGCAATGCTACAGGATTGGCAATGTTTGCATCCGACAACCAGCGTGAGGGGCTCCAGGCGTAAATTGTACCGCCCGTTCCATTTAGTTGTAAAGGCTGCCCGATAACAACGGAGGTGTCGCGGGGGCCGGCATCGGCAATAACACGAACAACATTTACGATCATCGAATCTTTTACCGGTTTCGGACAACCCAATACGTCCGTGACGGTAACAATATACCTCATGGAAAACTGCGGATTTCTTGATTCGGTATTCGCTGAGTTGAATGCAGTAAGATAGGTACGTGGCGCCCAGCTGTAAATGCTTCCACCGGTTGCATGAAGAAACGCAGAACTGCCAAAACAAATTGTTGTATCAGCGCCTGCATTGGCGATCGGGTAAGGAATCGTTCCAACCGTAACATCGTCGTCCCTGAAACATTTATTACTGATACTTGCCCTTACACGATAAGTGGTGCTGTTAGCGGTTGGCGTTGCCACAGGATTTTTTACCGAGGGATCATTTAAAGTTGCGGCCGGTGTCCAGTTGTAATAGAGTGCATCACTGTTTAAACGCAGAACCACACTATCTGTCCGGCAGATCGTGGTATCCGCCATTCCTTGCAGCGTAACGTTATTTACTACCCGCACTGTAACAGTATCGCGCGCAGAACAACCGGAAGGATCAGTAAATAACACTTCATAGGCAGTTGTCACATTCGGACTAACAAGCGGAGTAAAACTATTTACATCGTTGATCATGTAATTCGGTGACCAGGTGACCATACCGCTTACGCTTGCGGCTGCCATCAGCTGCAATGTATCTACCGTACAGATCAGGGTATCTCTCGAAATAGTAAATTCAGGTTTGTCAACAATGAGTATATCCTTTTTCAATGTGTCCCGGCATCCTTTGCTGCTGGCCACGATGAGTGTAGCCGGATAAGTTCCGGCCGCGGCATAACTATGTGTTGGCGTACGAATACTGCTTGTATTATTACCGCTTCCCGGATCACCAAAAGTCCATTCCCAAAAATTTACGCTGCCATAGGTAGCCGTTGTAATGTCCCTGAACTGAACAGGGAGGCCTTTACACATCGGTGAATTTTCTGTGAAGGCGGGCGCAAAACCAGGGAATACTCTCACGATTGATGTACTGGAATCAGGACAGGAGCCGCCACGGTTGATCACAAGTTTCAGCGTATAAACACCTGTATCAGCATATGCATGCGTTGGTTCAACTTCTGTAGAAGTAGTGCCGTCGCCAAAATCCCATTCGTAAGTCAGATTTGCGGGAGATGTATTCAGGTTAGCGAATTTTACGGAAAGGGAATCGCAATTGATGTAGGTTTCAGGAAGGTCTGCACCGCCAAAATCGCAGGGTGCTACATTGATGATAAAATCTTTACGGTGCTCAGAAACATATTTTCCGCCGCGGTAAGACTGAACACAAACTGACACCACATATTTTCCGTCGGATGGCGCAACGCCACTGATGATACCGGTTCTCGGGTTGATGATCGCCAGCGGACCAAGCGGGGATGTTCCGCCAAAATTACTATAACTCACCGGGGTATAAGGCGGTGCGGTCGGATTTACCGGAGTAGAACTTCGCGGGCCGTTACTTTCAAACGCACTGCAAAACATGTACACAAGAGAGTCGGCATTTGGATCTGTTGCGCTAAAGTCCAGACTAAATTTTTTATTGTAGCAGATAACCGAAATAGATTTGGAAAACCTGGGGCTGCTGTCGTTTCCTGTACCAATCTGGTTTTTGCCCGGCATCCGCGTGGTATAGGTTGCCCCCGTTTGATTGGGAACATTCATGATATTATCAACGCGGCAGCAGGTCTGGTAGGCGAGGGTGTAACCTTCATTGTTATCCGGCAACGTGATGGTGAAAGTATAATAACCGCCCCGGTAGTTCAGCACCGGTGTATTCGTGATACAGGGCGGCAAAGGGTTCAAGGGAAGAATGCCGGTAGAAGACTGGGAAACGGTTTGATTGGTAAAAACGCTATTGTCATCATTATTAAAAATGCCGATAATTACAGAGGTTGGCAGTTGGGCGCAATCCTGGGAAACATCGCAACCCTGGTCTCGAAATAAGCTTAACGTTATCCTGTAATTCTTTTTGCCGGCTCCGGCCGGGCCCAGGTAATCGTAAATGATTTCTCCGCCGGTAACATGCTTGGCATAAACGCCCAAATACGCTGAACAACAAAGCAGGAATAGTAAAGCTTTTCTCATATCAACCAATAAGACGGTAAAATACTTAAATATGTTGTACGAGCGGAAAAGAAGGGTTAAGCGGATTGTAAAAAGTTTGCCAAATTAGCATTTGACGCGCCTGTTTCTTCCAGCATTCCCATGTGGCCGCTGTTTTTAAGTATATGGATATACGATTGTTGCGGGAGATGGGTTTGTTTGAGCCCCTGCTCCAACGGTACTGCTTTGTCAAACGTTCCAAGGATGAACAGCACCGGTTTTTGCTGGTTTGATAAAATTTTCGTCCGGTCTGGCCGGGCGATCATCGCCTGGTAATATTGAACCAGGGTTTCATCTTTTATAGAACTCCCTTTATCCAAAAGCCAGTTGATGTCCGCCTGGTTTTTTTCAGCATCAGCAAATAACCCGGGAATGCTCGTCTTTAAAAATGCTGTCGCGCCATTTGCCCGGATAAAATCAATCGCCTTTTTACGGGTGCTTATCTTGTCTTCATCATCAGCAAAAGCACTGGAATGAAAGAGACCTAGCCTGTCGGTCTTATCCGGAAAAAGTTCTGCAAAAGCCAGAGCGGTATATCCGCCCATACTGTGACCGATCACGGTAACTGATAAGATGGCTTCTGCTTCAAGAATGGCATGAAGGGCATGCGCATAATCTTCCAGCCCGGCACCGTGATTTGTCAGCAGTTCAGATTGGCCTGTGCCCGGGAGATCCGGAATGATCAGTAGATTGCTTTTTTGCAATTCGGCTACCTGTTTGTCCCAAATGCTGCTGTCTTCACCAAAACCATGAACCAGCATCACCGGTGAACCGGAACCTGCTGTTGAGTAAGAAATCGCTTTACCATTATAACTGGCTGATTGCTTTTTCATGTTCTTTGATTTTGATGTAATGCGCGCCTGCACGAAACAATAACAACGCTACGAATGGAAGCAGCGCATTGTTCATTTGCTGCGGTAAAAAGGGCCACACGATTAGCAGCAAAATATTCAGGATGATCGTAAGCATCAAATATTTTTTAACCCATTTCTTTTTACTGTTGATAAAAAATGCGATCACGATATGCGGCGGCAAAGCCCAGCATAAATTATAATTGTCCTTCGTCATGCTATGATCAGTTGCTACCCACATCAGGATCAACAGGATGCCCAGTGCACCAGTTGTGAAAAACAGGAAGCCGTCTAAGCCAGTGAGTATTGCTTTAACAGCAGGATGCTTTATCAGCCCGAGCAGGATAAATATTACCAGCAAACTGATGAAGAACAGGGCCGGGGTAAACCAGTCTTTTTGTGGGAATTGCGGCGACACCCTAAATAAATTGGCGGAAGCTGCTACCATGGGCGTGTTGCGGCTACTGTCGAGGGCATGCATGAGGTTATCCGGCAGGAATTGCTGTTGAGATACCGTCATTACAGCATCCGTTCGCGCCCCTAATAAAATGTCGATACCAAGTTTGCTCCAGTATTGTTTACCTGCGTCGAGGTATTGGTGAATGGCCTGGCGAAAGCGAAAATTTTCCGGCATCACTGCAGGCAAAACGGGCGCCGGTGTTTTATGATTTACGATCAGATCACGCAGCCTCGTGGTGCAGTTATCCATGAAAAAATCATACTGGTAATAACGATTCTCTTCTTTTGCATTTTCGTTTAAAGCATACCGTAAGGCCATTTTTTCATCGCCGGAAAGGTTTAGGATCTGCTCTGTGATGCCACGGTTTTCTGCCTGGTAGGAAAACTTAAAATCTTCAAAACTTTCGAGGCTAAGGGAATACCTGAGTTTGCCACGAATAAATTTCATGTAAAAACCGGGTTCCTCAAAATTGAAGGTGCCGTAATTATAAACAATATCTGAAACGCTGTTGCTGTCAATTACCCGTAATGCACTATGTCCGAAAATCGAATAAAGATCTGAACCCGGCGTGCAGGTCAGCAGGGAAATCATGATGCGGGAGCTGTCCTGGCCAGATGCTTGTCTGATTGAAAAAACACAACTGACCAAGGCTATGAATAGAATTCGCTGAATGTTATGCATGAAGCTTTAATTATAAGCTGAGAAAAGCTGCCCGGTGGTTTTGCCGTACCAGTGTGCAACGCAACGATGCCGGGACCTGATCCAATTGGAGCACCAAATCGGCCAGACTAACGGCTATAGTTAGGTGCCTCTTTGGTGATCGCGATATCATGTGCATGGCTTTCGCGCATTCCCGCGTTGGTGATCTTTACAAACGTTGCGTTTTGCAATGCTTTGATATTCGCCGCCCCGCAATAGCCCATACCGGCTTTTAATCCCCCCGTGAACTGGTGGGCAACTTCACGCAGGCTTCCTTTAAATGGAACACGGCCTTCAATACCTTCCGGAACAAACTTTTTAATATCATCTTCCACATCCTGGAAATATCGGTCGCTGCTGCCTTGCGCCATAGCGCCTAAAGATCCCATCCCACGGTATTGTTTGAATTTACGTCCTTCGTAGATGATGGTTTCACCCGGACTTTCTTCGGTTCCCGCAAAAACATTTCCCATCATAACGCAGGAAGCGCCGGCCGCCAGGGCTTTCACCATATCACCTGTATAACGGATACCGCCGTCACTGATGATGCCGACGTTTTTATTATTTTTTAATGCTGCAGCCACTTCCATCACGGCCGTAATTTGCGGAACACCGGTGCCGGCAACAATTCTCGTTGTACAGATGGAACCCGGGCCGATCCCTACTTTAACGGCATCTGCGCCTGCATCAGCCAATGCCTTTCCACCCGCTCCGGTTCCCACATTTCCAGCAATTACCTGCAGACCTTTGAATGCCTTTTTAATTTGTTTCAGCGTGTCGATCACACCTTTTGTATGTCCGTGGGCACTGTCCAGACAAATTGCATCAACGCCGGCTTTGTGCAATGCTTCTACACGAATCAACGTGTCTTTGGTGATACCAACACCGGCACCCACGAGCAATCGTCCGAATGAATCTTTATTGGCGTTGGGGAAACTTTTAAGTTTAAGGATATCACCAAAAGTCACCAGGCCAATCAGCTTACCCGATTTATTCACAACGGGTAATTTTTCAATTTTATTTTTCTTGAAGATGAGTTCTGCTTTCTTAAGATCGGTGCCTTCAGGGGCTGTGATCAGGTTTTCCTTCGTCATCACGGCACTTACCTTCTGGCGGGGGTCGGTTTCAAAACGAAGATCGCGGTTGGTGAGGATGCCAACGAGTTTATGCTGGTCATCAACGATCGGGATACCACCGATTTTATTATCACGCATCAGGCGAAAAGCCTCGCCAATAGGAGCATCAGGAGAGAGCGTAACAGGATCGAGGATAAGCCCGTTTTCACTGCGTTTTACTTTCCGCACCTGGTCTGCCTGTTGGTCGATCGTCATGTTTTTATGGAGAATGCCGAGGCCGCCTTCGCGGGCCAATGCAATGGCAAGCTGCGCTTCGGTTACTGTATCCATTGCCGCGCTCAATAAAGGAATATTCAGCGATATCGTTTTAGTAAGCTGGGTTTTAATATCAACGTCGCGGGGAAGCACCTGCGAGTAAGCAGGCATAAGTAATACGTCATCGAAGGTTAAGCCTTCACCAAAAAATTTAGGAGAACTTGTCTTGCGTGTGGGATTATTTATTGTAGCCATGTGCAAAGGTAAATGGCTGTGGGCAAACGGCAAAGTTTGCCCGGAAAATGATCCGGCTTAACAGAGCTGATAGATTTTTCCGGGTAAAGCGGAGATAATATTGCGCATTTCCAGCATCAATAATGCATTGGCGGTAGTACTGCTGCTGAGGTTCGTTTTTACATACAATTCATCAATATGCGTTGGCTGAATGGCCAGCAGGTTTACGATGAGTTGCTCTTCAGTATTGAGGTCTGAAAATAATTCCCGTTGCGCAACTTTAGGTTTTACGGGCTGGTCCCAGTTCATCATTTCCATGATATCAGCAGCGGAAGTCACCAGAGAGGCCTTATTTTTTCTGATAAGAAAATTGCAGCCTTCACTTTTTATATCATTGCTTCTCCCGGGATAGGCCATCACATCTTTGTTATAACTGTTGGCTAACTCTGCAGTAATGATCGACCCACCTTTCACACTGCTTTCCACTACGATCAGCGCGTCGCAAAGCCCCGCCACGATTCGGTTTCGCTTCGGGAAGTTTTGTTTGTCGGGATTCGTTTCGCTTTTAAAATCAGTGAGCAAGCCGCCATACTCCAGCATTTGTTTTGCGAGAAATTTATTCTGAGATGGATAGATCCGGTCGAGCCCATGCGCTAAAACACCAACCGTTTGGAAGCCATTTTTTAATGCATTACGATGGGCAATCGTGTCAATGCCGAAAGCCAGGCCGCTCACGATCAGGATATCTTTTGCTTCCAGTTCGGCCAGTAATTTTTCACAAACCTGTTTTCCATATTCTGAATGGCTACGTGTACCCACGATCGACAGAATTTTCGCGGCGTTCAGGTTTGCCGTACCCCGGAAATAAAGCAGGGAAGGGCTGTCGTAACAATTCAATAATCGTTTTGGATAGTTATCGTCTGTGATAAAGAGCGGACGGATCTTATATTTTTCAATGAAAGCGAGTTCTTTTTCACAATCCGGGAAAGCATGAAATGATTTTATAGCCTGGGCTCTTTTCCGGCCGATGCCTTCAATGGTTTCGAGTTTTTTCAGCGGGGCTTTAAAAATAGCAGCGGCCTCGCCGAAAGTATTGATAAGGATACGCGTGTGCACATCACCAATCTGCTGTACCTGCGTAAGTGCAACCTGGTATAATAGATCATTGTTCATATCGAAATGAACAATAATAGGGCGAAATTAATTGGCGATAATGCTTAATTCCGTCCTTCGATTCTGTGCTTTTCCTTCTTCGGTCGCGTTGGAAGCAATCGGTTTTTGTTCTCCAAAACCCTTAGCGACCAACCTGGATTTATCGATACCTTTTGTTTGCAGGTAAGCCGTAACACCCTTTGCGCGGTTAACACTCAGCAAGATATTATCCGCAGGTTTCCCTACATTGTCAGTGAACCCGGTGATCTGGATACTGAGTTTAGGATTTTCCTGTAACAACAAGACCATATTATCCAGCTCGGACTGAGACTCGGGTTTAAGGTCAAATTTCTTTGAATCAAAAAAGATATTTTTCAGGATCACCGATGCACCGGCTTCGATCGGCTGTAAAGGAATATTTACCACCAACGGCGAATCGGGGATATTACCGGCCATTGAAAAATTATCTGAATAAAATAAATATCCTTTGCGGTTCACATTAAACGCATAGTCTTTTCCCACTGGCAATGTAACCAGGTAGTTTCCTTCCTCGTCTGTTTGCAAGCGCGAGATAACTTTGCGGCTACTCACATCCGTTAGCAATACAGAAGATGGCAGGCCGGCATTCGTTTTTTTATCAAACACTTTTCCTTTTACCCATAATGTCCGCGATGCTTTTATGTCGTCTCGTAGCTGAAAACTATAGAGGTCAAGGCCACCTTTTGTATCGCCGCCGTCGCTGGCATAATAAGATGTTTTACCGTCGGAGGAAACGATCAGCGAACCTTCTTCATCGATCGTATTGATCGGGTAACCCAGGTTCTCGGCTTTACCCCAACTGTCATCGGTTCCTTTCCTGCTCACAAACAAATCCGTCATGCCGTAACCCGGGTGACCATTGCTGTTGAAATATAAGGATTGATTATCTGCATGAATAAAAGGACAGCCTTCATCACCGGAGGTATTGATCGTTGGGCCTAAATTTTCAGGCCTGCTCCATTTACCATTGGCATCGCGGTGCGTCACCCAAATGTCTTTTCCACCATAGCCGCCGGGTCGGTTACTCGCAAAATAAAGGTCGCGTTTATCAGGAGATAATGAGGGAGAAGATTCCCAGGCTTCGGTGTTGATAATGCGGCCCATGTTCTCAGGTTCTGTCCAGCTGCCGCTTTTTGTTTTATACACCAGGTACAAATCACAACTGCCTTCACCTTCCGGGTAATTACATCCGGTAAACACCAGCCAGTCGCCGTCCTGCGAAATATTTTGTGCACCCTCGTTCAGGTTGGTATTGATCTTCCCGCCAACAGGAACAGCAGCCGTCCAGGCGCCATTCACAAAACTGCTCTCGTAAAAATCTTCATCGCCTTTCTGTCTTCTTGTAAAGATCATTTTGCTTCCGTCGATCGTAAGCGAAGGAAAATATTCCAGGTCTTTCGAGTTGATGTTTTCACCCATATTCTTTGCCGCAAATACATAATTATTTACCGGGTGGGTTTTGGCATAATCGATAGCGAATTCGTATACGCCTTTACGATAGTTACCTGCTTTGACGCTTTGTTCATTTAATTTCGGGGTTGCTAGAAAGCGGTTGACAGCTTCCAGCGCCTTTTCAAAATTCCCCATGCCGGCGAGGGAAATCGAATAGGGAAGGAGGTATGTTTCTGAATAAACTTTATCCATCTCCAGGCCTTTTTCAAAATCAGCCACCGATGCTTTATAATTACGCAGATTTGCCTGGATGCCCGCACGGGATAAATACACATCTACAAACTTAGGGTCGAGTTTTAAGGCCTCACCCAGGTGAGCGATTGATTCCATGTATTGCCCGGCCTGTGCCTCTTCATAAGCCTTACCGTAAATCTCGCCCGCCTTTTTATTCACTTTGTCGGGATCGTACCATTGCGCATAACCGTGACCGGTAAAACACATAAACAATATGGCAAGGACGGTGAAAAGTTTAGTGCAAAAAACCTGCTTCATAGCTCAAAATTAGCCAATGAAGATAAACCGAAAACTTTGCTTACTAACAGCAGGTTTGTTAAAGTGACGGGTCTATGGAACGTTAATATATTTATGAACCTGCAAGGAGAGTTCCCATTGGGGATGTTGCTTGATATATTCCACCATCAGTGCTGTTACTTCATCGTGTTTGCTCCATTCCGGTTGCAGGTATAGTTTACAGGTTGGGGCAACTTCCGCGGCAAATTTTTCAGCCCAGGCAAAATCAGATTTATTAAAGACAACCACTTTTAATTCATTGGCTGCCATAATTACTTCCGTTAACGGCGCTTTAAACTTTTTTGGTGAAAGGCAGATCCAATCCCAGCTTCCTGAAAGTGGCGAAGAACCGGATGTTTCAATATTGGTTTCAAGGCCTTCGTCCCGGAGGCATTTCGTTAATGCATCCAGGTTGTGCAGCAAAGGTTCTCCACCTGTGATCACTACCAGCCTGGCTGCTGTTTTCTTTACTTCTTCAACGATTTGTCCGATCGTGTACAAGGGGTGCCTGGATGCATCCCAGCTGTCTTTTACATCGCACCAGACACATCCCACGTCGCAACCACCAAGGCGAATAAAATAAGCCGCGCGCCCCTGGTGAAAACCTTCTCCCTGGATCGTATAAAAATGCTCCATCACCGGGAGGGCTGTCATAATATTTTCACTGGTCAATTCCACAAATGCTAATTATTGTTCTGCGTTGCCGCGTTAAAAGTATTGGTTAATAAAGCCGCGATCGTCATCAGCCCAACGCCACCGGGAACAGGCGTGATGTAAGAAGTTAATGGCGCAACGGCATCAAAATCTACGTCACCACGCAAGCGGTATCCTGATTTTTTTGAAGGATCGTCAACCCGGGTAATGCCCACATCAATCACGACTGCATTTTGTTTCACCATGTCTGCAGTTAAAAATCCCGCACTCCCAAGCGCGGCCACGATGATATCAGCCTGCAGGCAAATTTCTTTCAGGTTCTTTGTGCGGCTATGGCATACCGTTACGGTGCAATTTCCGGGGTTGCTGTTTTGGTTTAAGAGGATGCTGATCGGGCGGCCGACGATGTTACTGCGGCCAATCACCACGGCATGTTTACCTGAAGTTTCTATCTGGTAATGCTTTAACAGCAACATAATGCCATAGGGCGTGGCAGGGATAAAAGTGGGCAGTCCCTGCACCATTTTTCCTACGCTGACCGGGTGAAACCCATCCACGTCTTTATCGGGGTTGATGAGGCCGATGATCTTGTTTTCGTCAATATGTTTGGGTAATGGTAACTGCACCAGGATACCATCGATATCCTTGTCTTCATTTAACTGTTGAATGGCTGAAACGAGTGTCTGTTCTTCCACATCAGCAGGCAGGCGTACCAGGCTGCTTTTAAAACCAATCTCGCTGCAGCTTTTGATTTTGCTCGCCACATATGTTTCGCTGGCACCATCACTGCCCACGAGAATGGCAGCTAAATGCGGAACTTTCTGTGTTTCATTTTTTAGTAACAGGGCCTTCGCCTTCAGGTCATCTTTCACGGCCTGTGACACAATTTTACCGTCTAAAATTTGCATGGCGCAAAAGTACAAAACCACGTCCAATAGCCGCTATTTTCTCTTGATTACTTCTTGGATGACAGGTAATTTTCTGCTTTTAATAAACCTTTATTTTGAAAAATTCAATTTGTACAATTCTTCACCTCTTGGGGTGGATTATTCTATCTGCTCAATCAGCCAGCGGACAGCAAAGCCATCAGCTGGCCGGCATGGGCGGTTACAGCAGGAACTTTAAAGAGCCACAAAGTTTTACCATCAATCCTGCTGCGCTGGCATCAATAAAAGAGAGCGGGCTCGCCATTAGCGGGGAACAACCTTTTATGTTGCAGGAATTGAGGAGATACTTCCTCGCCGGGTCGTTTAAATCCAACCTGGGAAATTTTGGTATCCTGATGGGCACGGCGGGTTTCAAAAATTATCGCGAAATGACGTTCGGGGTTGGTTATGGACATAGCCTGGGAAAATTGATGGCGGCAGGAATGGCATTGGATTATGTGAAGGCTGCAATTCCCGGCTATAACACCCGTGCATTGCTTGGGTTGAAACTTGGCTTGCTATGTTATCCAACGGATCAGCTCACACTTGGACTTCATATAAAAAAGTCCGTTGTAATGAACAAAACCAATGAACAGAAAATAACTGCAGGAACCGGGTTTACGATGGGTGCCGGATACGAGATATCAGAACAGCTGCTCGTGGCCACGATGTTCGAAAAAACTTCAGAAAAATCAATCGGTTTTTCTATTTCGGTCCAGTATCAATTTGCGAAATTATTTTTTGTGCGTACCTGCTACGATGCGGCTGAAAATAATTTGGGCACCGCTGCGGGCATTGGCTGGAAAAAACTTCGTTTACTGCTCAGCGGTAGTTATCATCCACAGCTTGGTATTTCGCCCGCCATGATGATCTTAACTTATTTCTAAAAAAATATTCATGAAAGCATTCCTGTTTATTTTCTGCCTCGTTGCTTCGGGAGTTGTATCTGGCCAGATCCAGCCGCCAGCCTCAGTTACAGAGCAACTGGTTATGGAAGAGTTAACCCAACATACGGATCTTGTGCCGGAAGATGAAACGCTCACGTCCACCATGGAGGCTCTTAGAAGACATCCGGTAAATTTAAATTTCGCGGACCAGAAAACATTGGAAGAGCTGCCCTTATTGCCTGCCATACAAGCCAGTTTATTATTAAAATATCGCGCCCTGTTCGGGCCATTTTTAAGTATCTATGAATTACAGGCGATACCGGGCTGGAACCTGCAACTGATCAAACAGATAATGCCTTATATCACCGTTGAAAACGTTGCAGAAATTGAGGAGCAAATGCGTGAAAGGATTTCGGGCGGGGAGCAGCAGGTCCTCCTCCGCAGTTCTCTGCAATGGCCCTATTCCAGAGGTTACAGAGCTGATTCAACCGGCGAAAAAAAATACCCCGGGTCTCCGCTCAAAGTTTTATTGCGGTATCGGTACCAGTTTAAAAACCTGTTACAATTTGGCTTCACTGCAGAGAAAGATCCGGGTGAGGA
Source organism: Ferruginibacter sp. (assembly GCA_028288705.1). GTDB lineage: Bacteria > Bacteroidota > Bacteroidia > Chitinophagales > Chitinophagaceae > Ferruginibacter. The sequence goes on along the minus strand of JAQBNH010000006.1, from coordinate 30,127 downwards.
ATTCTTCCATGGCAAACAAAAGTGGGGTTTTGATTTTTATTCCTGCCACGTATTCCTGCGAAATCTCGGAAAGATAAAAACACTGGCCCTCGGCGACTTTACGGTCAATTTTGGACAGGGTTTACTGCAATGGATGAACCTCTCTTTTGGTGGATCAGCCAATATTGTTTCTGTTAAGCGGCAGGGAGGAGTTTTTAAACCTTATAGTTCTGCCGGCGAATTTAATTTCCACCGCGGTGCCGCAATAACGCTTTCCTCCGGCAAATGGGAATTGAATTTATTTGGCTCAAAACGCAGGCTGGATGCCCATGTTTATCCCCCGGATTCCTCCAGTCAGCAGAGCTATATTTTCTCCCTCCAGACCAACGGCCTTCACCGGACAATTTCAGAAAATGCCAATAAAAAAATTGAACAGGTTACAACAATAGGAGCCAGGCTAAGTGTTGATGTAAAATCCATGCACATTGCTGCGAATGGCGTGCGATATGGATTTCAGACCGCCTTTATGCCACAGGAAAAAAGTTATGACCGTTTTTCATTCGCCGGAAAGCAGCTCACAAACACGAGCCTGGACTACAGTTATACATTTAAAAACCTTCATTTTTTTGGTGAATCGGCGATGGATGACAACAAGTCTTTTGCCTTTATTCATGGATTACTCATCAGTTTAAATAAAAATGCAGAGATGAGCATCCTGCATCGCCGGATTTCCCCGTCCTATCATTCCTTCTTCAGCTCCGCAAATATTCAAAACTCAACAGTCAGCAATGAGCGGGGCTGCTATATCGGCTTGAATGTACGAATGACAGCAGCTTTGGCTTTCAACGGCTCCCTGGACCTTTTTTCCTTTCCCTGGTTGAAGTTTGGTGTGAACAAACTATCCGGTGGTAAAACAGCACAACTGCAATTCATTTATACACCCAATAAAGTCACCGCGCTCTTCTTCAGGTATAAATACAGTTTTACGGAAGAGAATGTCAGCGGCCCGGTTCCGGCCATCGTTAAAACGGCAGCTAAGTCTTTGCAAAACTGCCGTCTGCAGTTTGCTTACCAGCCAGGGCCGGACATGGAACTGCGAAGCAGGATAGAAATTGTTTTCTTCGATAAGGGCGGAAACTCAGCTGCAGAAGGAATGCTGGGTTACCTGGAATGGTTGTATCACCCGATGTCAAAGCCCTTTTCGGCCAATCTCAGGCTACAGTATTTCGAGACCGATAGTTATGAAAGCAGGCTGTATGCTTTTGAATCGGATGTTCTGTATAACTATTCCGTCCCGGTTTTCGATGGGAAAGGGTACCGGTTCTACGGAAATTTTGCGGTTCAGCCCACTAAAAAGCTGGCATGCTGGCTCAAAATTGCCCATTCCCTCTACCTCGATAAAGAAGTGCAGGGTTCGGGCTACGATCTGATCAGTTCTTCGCAAAAGATGCAGCTAACCCTCCAGCTACAATATAAATTTTAACATTAATTATAGCCTCATGCAGCATTTTTACACGGTAAATTGTCATTGATAAAGTGGGAAAATTCTGTTTTCAAAAAAGATTTAACAATTTTTTTATGTTAATGGAATATCCTTATTTTTACATTTCATTAAACTATAATTAATCGCACATGAGAAGATTCTTATCACTGTTTGCAATGCTCATGCTTTGTGGAGCATTGGCATATGCACAAAATCGGGTGGTGTCCGGTAAGGTTGTCGACGTCAACGGTAAACCTGTTCCTTTTGCTTCTGTGTTAATTAAGGGCAAAAATACAGGCGTTCAGACCGATGCTAACGGTGACTACACCATTAGGGTAAACACTGGAGATGTTCTTACAATTTCACAGGCTTCTTACTTAAACAATGAAGTAACTGTTGGAGCTGGAAATAGCATCACCACGTCTTTAGTTTTAAAAGAAAATACGATCACAGAAGTTGTGATCACTTCTGCGTATAACAGGAAAACAACTGCGCGTGGTGCAACAACCAACGCTCAGGTGGTAGGATCAGAGCAGTTGAACACGATTCGCCAGACGAACCTGAACTCTGCACTTGCAGGTAAAGTTTCAGGTACTCAGTTTCGCGGTCAGTCAACAGCTAAATTAGGTACTCAGACAAACGTTCGTTTGCGCGGTGAGAACGCCTTTGGTGGTGGTTCCGGCGTTTTGTACGTTGTGGATGGTACGATTCTTCCAAATGCAAATGATATCAGCTTAGATGATATTGAAGACGTTTCTGTACTTCAAGGTCCTAATGCTGCTGCATTATTTGGTCCGGAAGGTGCTAACGGTGCGATCGTTATCAGCACAAAAAGGGCTCGTAAAAATCAAAAAGGTATTGGTGTGGAAGTGAACATGGGTGTTCAGTTCGATAAAGTGTATATCATGCCTAACTACCAGAACTCTTATGCTGGTGGTGATTTCTCCGATATGCAAAAATATACTTACAAAGCAGGAGATCCGGAAGGATGGAAAGCATTGGACGGTAAATATTTCCCGGATTATTCAGAAGATGTGAGCTGGGGTCCAAGAATTGCAGGCCAGGAATACATTCCTTGGTATGCATGGTACCCAGGTCATGAGCGTGCGTTCAAAACAGATCGTTTGGTTGCTCACCCGGAAAATGCTAAACAGTATTTCCAGACTGGTCAGCAGTTAAACAATAACATCAACTTCTCTAAAGCCAGCGATGCCGGTACTTTCCGTGCGTCTTTCGGTAATGTTGATGTGAAAGGTTTGATCCCTACTACCTACCTAAAAAGATATTCATTGAACATGAATTCTTCTTATAACATCACAAGCAAATTAATCTTAGGCTTGAACGTTAACTATATTACTCAAACTGTTAATGGTGAATTTGATGATGCTTATTCTAATGCTACTTCAGGTTCATTTAACCAATGGTTTCACCGTGAACTGGATATGAACATTGTTCGTGAGTTAAAAGATCTGCGTTCTCCAACAGGCGTTTTAGCCAGCTGGAATCACTCAAATCCTAACACATACAGTGCTGGTAATCCAAAAGCATTCTACGGAGCATATTACTGGTACAATCCGTTCACATGGATGGACAATATCAGCAACATCAACAGGAATGATCGTTTGTATGGTAATGTTGACCTTACTTACAAATTCAACAGTGATTTCAGTATTACCGGTACTTACCGTAAACAACAAAACACAACGTTCTCTGAATACAAAGAATCTTCAGAAATTGAAGAAGCTGCTGTAAAAACTGGTGAGCTGGCTGCATATGCAACTGGTACTACCTTTAGTAACAGGGAAAACTTCCAGGTGATTGGTAACTATACCAAAAAAATCCGTGATTTCGGTGTGAATGCAAGTGCAGGTCTGGATATCTTCCATGCGTTGTCAAAAAGCAACTCTGCTAACACGAATGGTGGTTTCAACGTACGTAACCTGTTTACAATCGGTAACTCAAAAAATCCTGCTACATATGCTAACGGCCGTTCAGAAGAACGCAGAAGAGGCATTTTTGCAACAGCGACTTTTGATTACAAAAACATGTTCTTCGTTGATGGTACAATCAGAAGAGATTACTTCTCTTCTTTACCACAGGAAAATCCGTCAATTTTGTCTAAAGCTGCCGGTGTATCTTTTGTATTCAGCGATTTAGTTAAAACTTCTCTTCCTTTCATCAGCTACGGTAAAATCCGTGCTTCTTATGGTGAGGTTCCTCAGAGTATCGATCCTTACCTGTACCCAGGTTTTGCTTACGGTGTAGGTGCAAACCAGTGGAACGGTAACTTCCTGATGGCAACACCTGACCAGGTTGTTGATCCATCCATCAAAGGTGCGGTTGCACAACAAAAAGAAGTTGGTGTTGATTTAAGGTTCCTGAAAAACCGCGTTGGTTTCTCTGTAACTTATTACGATTCTAAAAGCTCAGGTTTCCCAACTGCAGCTCCTCAAACACAAACTTCAGGTTTCACTAGTTTGTTAACAAACGTTGGTGAGATCCAAAAGAATGGTGTTGACGTTCAATTCAACGTTAAACCAGTTTGGAACACAAACTTCAAATGGGATCTGAATGCTACATGGGGTTACCTGATCAACAATAAAGTAGTTGATCTGAATGGTAAAGCAGGTGATACTGCAGCACAATTTGTACAACGTGTTTGGACAGGTGCTTCAGGAAGTGTTTCTCCAGGTTTATATCATGAAGAAGGTCAGCAGTGGGGTCAGATCTACGGTGCTGGTATCAAAAGAATCAATGGTGTTCCGGTATTGGATGCTGATGGTTTCTATGTAACTGATCCAAAAGTATTCTACGGTAGCGTTCTGCCACGTTATACTGGTGGTATCCAGAACAGCTTCACTTTGTACAAAAACTTCACAATTAACGCAAATATTGACTTCCAGTCAGGTGGTAAATTCGTTTCTCTGTCTGATGCCTTTGGTAGCTCATCTGGTTTAACTGCACGTACTGCAGAGTTGAACGACAGAGGTATTCCAATGAGGGATCCGGTATCTGCAGGTGGTGGTAAACACGTTGTTGGTGTAGATGCATCTGGTAAACCAGTTGATTACTACGTTGACGCTCGTAGCTACTATACAACAATGTTTGGCCGTAACCAATATGATGAATTCATCTACGACCTTACTTACGTTAAATTACGTGAGTTGAGCATTGGTTATAATATTCCGGTTGACCGTATCGGTAACATCGGCAAGAAAATTACCCGCGCAAGCTTCTCAATCGTAGCACGTAACCCGGTATTGATCTATGCTAAGAGCAGGGATTTCGATCCATCAGAGGTGTCTAACATTGATGGTGAAAGAGGTGGATTGCCAGGAACACGTGGTATGGGCTTTAACCTTAAATTAGGCTTTTAACCCATAATTTCGTAACCGTATTTACGTAACTGAATTAAAATTTAAAACATGACAAATAGATTCATTAAATCAATCACCATTCCTGTAGCAGCGCTTACGCTTTTGGCAGGTGGTGTTGGTTGTAATAAACTGGAGGATTTTGGCAAAACAAACGTCAATCCTGCAGCTACTACAACACCGATCACTTCCGCATTATTAACGAATGCATTATCTACTATCGGTAACCTGGCCTCAGATACACGTGCAGGAATATTCGTTCAGTATTTTGCTGAACCGGATTATCCAAACATCTCCCTGTACACTGTTACCAAGCAGGAATTCGGATCTTATTCCGGCGCATTGTATGATTTACAAAACATCATCAACATCAGTACGAATAATGCTGAAAAAGCAGCTGCCCGTATTACAAAGGCTTATATTTTCTGGACGATCACTGATCGTTGGGGAGATATTCCTTACTTCGGTGCATTGAAAGGTGTAGCGGCTCCTTACGATAAACAAGAAGACATCTACAAAGACCTGTTGAAAGAATTAACTGAAGCAAATGCCCAGTTAGATCAGGGTGGTTTCATTGCAGGTGATATTCATTATGGTAATGACATCGCTAAATGGAAAAAACTGTCTAATTCACTTCGTATGTTAATGGCTTTGCGTTTATCTAAAAGATATCCTGCAACTGCTGATTATGCAGCCACTCAGTTCCGCGCTGGTTTAGCAGGAAGTGGTGGTTCGATTGAAACAAATGCAGATAATTTTTCTGTGAAATATCCAGGTGGTGCTTTCCGTAACCCATTCTTCGTAACGCATCTTGCGGCTCGTGATTATGGTGAAAGTCAGCAAATGGTTTCTTTGTTAGCAAGTCTTGGCGATACTCGTCAAAATGCATATGGTACTTCAACAACTGGTGTTCCTTACGGTCTGAAAGAAGTTGATATCAATGCATGGAGAGCTGCTAATCCAAACTGGTCCCGTCATTTCAGTGACGCGGTTCGTGGAGAAACAAGCCCGATCGTAGTAGTAGGTGCATCTGCCGTTTTACTGGCACGTGCTGAAGCAGCTGATCGTGGCTGGACTACAGAAAACGCTACTACTGTGTACAATGCTGGTATTACTCAGTCTTTTGCTCAGTGGGGTGTAACTTTACCTGCTACTTATTTAACTCAGGCTAGTGTTGCGTTAACTGCTCCAACAGGTACAGCAGCTAACATCCAGAAAATTGCTACTCAGCGTTACCTTGCCTATTATGGTGATGGTATCCAGGGTTGGTCAGTATGGCGCAAAACAGGGTTCCCTGTATTGGTTAAAACACCAAACCCGGTATCGTCTGCACACGTTGAAATTCCTCGCCGTTATGTATATGGTGAATCAGAATTCACGTTGAACAGTGCTGGTGTAAACGCAGCAGTTGCCCGTTTGTCAGCAGGAGATACCTACGAGTCTAGAATCTGGTGGGATCAATAATACTTCACGCTTCCACTGTGCCTTGCACAGTGGAAGTTTATATATCATACATAAACACTTTACATAATGAAAATTTTAACCCTTGCAAGGCAAACAGCGCTTCTCGCGATCATCGCACTAGGATTTACTGCCTGTGATAAAGAGAAGGAGCTAACTCCTGTTAATAGTCTTGGTCAAACTGTTGTTAAGTTGATCAACGGCGGTCCTGTAGCAGATCCGGGACTTAAAGAAAATGCGATTGACTTTATTTCAACCACACAAACAATTGATGTAGCTGATATTCGTCGTGATGTTCCTAACGAAACAGAACTCGCGCGCGTTATGACAGTTATCGTAAAAGATGACACAGCGGCTTTAAGAAGATACAGTGATGCAGAAGTTGCGAATGGCGGAAGCCCGATTGTTCTGCTGAACCCGGGATGGTATACCCTGAACATTCCAAGAAGTGGTACTGTTGCTCCAACTTTTGTTGGGGGTAACTATTCTGTTACTTTGAATGCAGGTGAAATTGCTAAACAAATTTCTATCACTATTCCTAACGCTACTTTGTTGGATCCAAGCACAAAATATGGTTTGGCTTTCTCAATCGTGTCTGCGAATGCTGATGGTGTTGTATTGAATGATCAGAAAACAGTTATTGTAACCATTGGTGCTAAGAATATTTACGATGGTAAATATGAATTAACATGGCAGAATTTCCATCCTACAAGCAACCCTGGATACACCGGTGGTGTTACTACGGTAGAAATGAGAACAACTGGTGCTAATAAAGTAAAAATTTACTGGCCTGATGCAGGAACTTTCGCAAACCCTGCAATCATCTCAGGTGCACTTAGCTACTTCGGTGCTCAGGAACCAGAGTATACGATCAATACGGCTACAAATAAAGTAACTGTACAGAACGCAGCTCCGGGTGCAACGACTTTTTACACGATGAACCCAACATTTAATTCTTACTACGACCCGATTGCTAAAGTAATCTACGTGAAGTGGGGTTATAGCTACACTAACGGAAACTTTGATCCGGCAGCGAGCAGGGAGTGGACACAAACTTTCAGGTATTTAGGCCCACGCTAATAACTTAATATTTTAATTATTCAAAGAGCCTCATCGAGGCTCTTTGTTTTTTCTTTTAAAACCTACACAACATGAGTGAAGTAGCTAATCAATTAAACATTGAGATCTCCGAGGAGGTTTCCGAAGGTGCTTACGCCAACCTGGCGATTATTACCCATAGCCATGCAGAGTTTGTGATCGATTTTGTGAACGTAATGCCCGGAACGCCGAAAAGCAAGGTGAAAAGCCGGATCATTATGACACCCTTTCACGCAAAACGCCTGATGAAAGCCCTGGTAGATAATGTACAAAAATTTGAAACGACCAATGGCACCATCCAGGACATTGAATCGGTTGAAATACCCTTTAATTTTGGTGGACCGCCAGCCCAGGCATAAATCTTTACACAACAAGCCATTCCGTCGGGAATGGCTTTTTTTATAGGAAATTGCCCTTTTTCGGGCTGCGCGGAATTTTTTTAGTTTTCAAACTTGCGCGTATTTCTGCGCAGGAATATTTATCCATAAAAAATTGCGCGGTTTTATGTGCACATATTTGTTTTTAAAAAATATTGCACAACTTCCGTGGCAAAAAAAAAGTTGCGACAATTGTTGTCCCAGGATTTATTGCACGCAAAAATTTGGGACGGTCTGACGCCTACATAATCCCTTCGTCGGCGAAACTAAAATAGCCTTCTTCACTTACGATAATATGATCCAGCACCTGGATATCGAAATAAGAGGCAGCCTGTTTGATCTTCTGCGTAATGTCATGATCAGCCCGGCTGGGTGCCAGGTTACCGGAAGGATGGTTATGCGTGAGCACAATGGAAGTCGCATTTTCTTCCAATGCCTTTTTCAAGATCAGCCTGGGATCTGCTACCGTTCCGGTAAGTCCGCCGCGGCTGATGATTTCAAAGCTTTTAATTTTATTTCCCCGGTTGAGGTACACGACGGCAAAAACTTCGTAGGGATGGTCTTTCAACACAGCCTGCAGGTAAGTGGCGATCTCGTTACTGGAACGCACCAGGGTTTTACTGATGATCGTTCCGCTCTGCCGCCTCCTGCCCAGTTCCAGCGCTGCCGCAATCGCAATCGCCTTAGCTTCCCCGATACCTTTTATTTTCTGCAGGTCATGAATGGAAAATTTACCGAGTTCCTGCAGGTTGTTATTACCCGATTGCAACAGGTCCTGTGCGATGGATAAGGCGGAACGGTCCCGCTGGCCTGTATTGATCAGGATCGCCAGGAGCTCCGAATTACTCAGCGAATCCGCACCTTTTGACAGCATCTTTTCCCGCGGCCTGTCGTCTGCTGCCCAATCTTTTATAGCCGATGAGGCCATTTTTAAGTTTTCCATAAAATCAAAATTATTTAATAGGACTAAACTGTATTTTCGCGAATCGTTCACTATTTCCAACTACATCTACATGGAATCTAATGCAAAGATTTTTTCAGGAACGGGCTCTCAGTACCTTGCTGAAAAAATTGCCAGAAAATTCGGCGAACCTCTTGGTAAAGTTAATATTCAACGATTCAGTGACGGGGAGATTGGGGTGGAATTCCAGGAGAGTATCCGCGGAAGATTTGTGTTTTTAATACAGAGTACTTTCGCCCCGGCAGATAACCTGCTCGAATTATTACTGATGATCGACGCTGCAAAAAGAGCATCGGCCTACAAAGTAATCGCAGTAATGCCTTATTATGGTTTCGCAAGGCAGGACAGGAAAGACCGTCCGCGTGTGGCGATCGGCTCCAAATTAGTCGCCAATATGCTGGTGGCTGCAGGCGCAGACCGTATCGTAACGATGGACCTTCATGCTCCGCAGATCCAGGGTTATTTCGACATTCCCGTGGATCACCTTGATTCATCTGCCATCTTCATCCCCTACATCGAAAACCTTAACCTGGAAAACCTCACGTTCGCCGCACCCGATGTAGGAAGTGCCAACAGGATCCGCGAGATCGCCAGTTTCTTCGAATGTGAAATGGTGATCTGCGATAAACACCGGAAACGTGCCAACGAAATCGCCAGTATGGTGGTGATCGGGGATGTAACCGACCGCGATATCGTGTTGATCGATGATATCTGTGACACCGGCGGTACGCTGGCAAAAAGCGCCGGACTGATGAAAGAAAAGGGCGCCCGTAGTGTTCGTGCACTTTGTACACACCCGGTGTTAAGTGGAAACGCTTACGAAAATATCGAAAACAGTGCCCTGGAAGAACTGGTGGTATGTGATACAATTCCTTTACGCCAGAAATCAAGCAAAATTAAGGTGGTGAGCACTGATGAACTGTTTGCCGTAGCGCTGAGAAATGCCTATGAAAACAAGAGTATCAACAGCTTATTCATTCGAGGCCGGTTAAAAGGCCATAAATAACGAATTAACGGCAAAAAATAGGGAAAAGACCGCCAGATGATGCTGTTTTTCCTTACCTTCGCGCCTCATAAAAAATACTAATAATGAAAACAATTACAATCGAAGGACAACTGAGGACCGAAAGCGGAAAAAAAGCCACCCGCCAACTTCGCTCTCAGAAACTTGTGCCAGGTGTAATTTACGGTGGTAAGACTGAAATTAATTTTTCTGCGCCTGCATCTTCCCTGAAGAACGTTGTGTACACATCGGAATTTATGCTGACAGACATCAAAGTGGATGGTAACACTTACCGTTGTATTTTGAAAGATCTGCAATTCAACAAAGTTTCTGATCTGTTGACTCACGTAGATTTCCTGGAACTGGTAGAAGATAAAAAAGTGATCGCTTCTTTGCCGCTGAAATACGTTGGAACACCAACAGGTGTGAAAGCCGGTGGTAAACTGGTAACGAAAATGAAAAGTGTAAAGGTTAAAACCTTACCTAAATACCTGAAAGAAAGCATCGACGTTGACATCTCCAATCTTGAACTGAACGCGAACATTCGTGTTGAAGATATCGTAGCTGAGAACATGGAAGTGATGAACTCTCCACGTATCCCGATCGCTTCTGTAACAATGACACGCCAGTTGAAGCAGGAAGAAGCCACTGCTGCAAAAGCTCCGGCTGCCAAAGGTGCCGCTGCTGCTGCTCCCGCTGCTGCGAAGAAATAAGCCCTAAAATAACCGATCATATAAATGCCCTTGAAAAAGGGCATTTCTTTTATGTAATAACCACGGGCAAGTGGAAACTTAATTACCTTTGCCCCTCTTAAAAATATACAAATGGGAATGGATAGAAATACAGTGATAGGCTTTGTCCTGATTGGTGCACTGCTTATCGGTATGTTCGTGATCAATAGCAAGAGCAGGTTGCAATATGAAGGAGAGCAGAAGAGAATAGCAGACTCAACTTTGCTTGCACAAAAATCAAAACTTGACACCGTTGCAACAAAACTAGATGCTAAGCTGGCAGATTCTCTCAAAGCTGCACAAAACCAAAATGCGTTTCAACAAACGGCTGCAGTAGCGCAATCCGTAGCACTGGAAAACGAAGTGATGAAGATCATCTTTACCACAAAAGGCGCACAGCCCCAGCAGGTGATCATGAAAAATTATCGCCGTTTCGATAGTTCTCTTGTGCAATTGCAATCCGGGGACTTTAATAATTTCAGCTACGCGATCAATGCGGGAAATAATAAAACAGCGCAATCATCCGACCTGGTATTTACAGCGCAACCCGTTGTTGTAAACGCGGATAAAAGCCAGACGATCTCTTTCAGCACCAATGATTCCACAGGCAAAGAAATCATTCACCAATATACCCTTCGTGCCAATGATTACATGGTAGATTTCAATATCATCCTAAAAGGTGCCGATCAGTTGTTCACACAAAATGCCTTGCACCTGAACTGGCAGACAGAAGCAGCTCAAATTGAAAAAGATCATAAATACGAACTCACGCAAACGCATATATGCTACGTGAAAGACGGCAGTTACGATTATGAATATGTTGGTAAAGGCGACAGCAAATCGTTCAGCAAGCCGGTAGACTGGATTGGGGTAAAACAACATTTCTTTATTGCTGCACTGGTTGCCAAAAACAAATTCTCTTCAGCCAATACAGAGTGGAAAGTGCCTGCGGATACCAATCATTTTGTTACAAGAACGACAACAACTGCAACCGTTACCTTACCGGCCGGAAGCAACCAAACGGTTCCGCTGCAATTGTATTACGGCCCCAGTGATTATAACGTGCTGAAAAAGTATGATAACAAAATGGAGAATATCGTGCCTTATGGTAGTGGTGTTTTTGCTTTTGTAAAATACATCAACCGCTACTTCTTATTGCCGGTATTCGATTTTCTGCAGAAGAATATTGCGAGCATGGGTATCGTGATTTTATTGCTCACTTTATTGATTCGTTTGATCACTTCACCGATCCTGTACAAAAGTTATTTGAGCGGCGCAAAAATGAAAGTGTTGAAACCGGAAGTAGATGCGTTGAAATTAAAATTCACGGATCCTAAGACCAATCAAATGGATCAGCAGGCGTTTAGCATGGAGCAGATGAAACTCTGGCGAACAGCCGGTGTAAGTCCGCTCGGTGGTTGTTTGCCTGCCGTATTGCAGATCCCGATCTTTATGTCCTTATATTATTTCTTCCAGGCAAATATTGATCTGCGTGGTAAGAATTTCCTGTGGGCGAATGACCTGGCTGCTTACGACAGCATTGCGAAATTACCTTTTGAAATTCCTTTCTATGGTGATCACGTGAGTTTGTTTACCCTCACTGCCGTATTAACCAGTTTGCTGATCTCGATCTATAGCATGAGCAACATGCAGGACAACAACAACCCGTTGATGAAGTATATGCCTTATATCTTCCCGATCCTGTTGTTAGGCGTATTCAATAAATTACCGGCTGCGTTAACCTGGTATTATACCGTGTCTAATACGATCACGCTGATCCTGCAGATCGTTATCCAGAAATATATTATCAATCATGAAAAGATCCTGTTGCAGATCAGTGAAAACAGGAAAAAACCTGTAAAGAAATCGAAGCTGGCAGAACGCATGGAAGCGATGCAGGAGCAACAAAAAAAGCTGCAGGACATGAAAACCAAGTCTGGCAAAAAATAAATCTTAGTTAAAATAACGACAACTGCACTGGTAAAACAGTGCAGTTTTTTTGTGACCAATTTTGTGATACATCGTGGCATAGGACGTGTTATCTTTAGGGTACAATCTTTATGATGAACATATTATATAAATCTATTCTTACGGTTTCCATCTTCGCAGGTTCAATCACAACAGTTGCTGCGCAGAAGCAATTTGGGGAAGGCACGATCAGTTATGATATTGCTATCGAGGCTACCAATGCTGATGCACCGATCGCTGGTGGATTAAGCGGTGCAGAGTTGACCTTGTATCTGAAGCCTACTGTGAGCCGTAGTGAAATGAAGAGCAGCCTGGGTGTGGAAACAAATGTATATGACAGCAAAGCAGGGAAGGGCTTTATCCTGAAAGAATATAGCGGCCAGAAATTAATGATCAGTACCACCAGGCAGAACTGGTTGCAGAAAAATCAATGGAACGATAACATGCGTTTTACGATCAGCAATGAGTTGCAGGAGATCGCCGGGTATAAATGTAAAAAGGCAGTGGGCAGTACAACAGACGGAAAAACATTCACCGTTTATTTCACGCCGGATATCGTGCTGACGAATAAACAATACAACAATTCTTTCGAACAGTTACCCGGGCTTCCGGTGCAATACGAATTACAATCAGGGAACCTGGTATTTAAGTATACGTTGAAAAAGATCAGTGATGAGCCGGTGGCTGCTGCCAAATTTGATGCACCGAAATCAGGATTCAGGGTAATGACTTATGAAGAGAACCAGCAGTTGAAGAAAGGGAAATAAAAAAATCCCGGAAGGGATTAGTTATGTTTAATGATCAGTTTCATACCAGTATAACCCTGGCGAACTTCCGGAACAACTAATTTTTGTTTGTAAGGAACGATGTAGATCGTGTTTCCTTTTTGGTAAGTAACCAATGTATTATAAGAAATGGAATTGCCTGTTGTACGCGTGTTGCTCAGCAATGATCCGGTATAAGTCAACCCGCTTTTAAGGTTGAAGGATAAGTTGTTTTTGAACGTGCCGGTTGGCTTGATATTCAGTGTGATCTTCGTTTTCGCCTTTTTGCCCACACCCCTGTCCGCGAACGTAGGATAGATACCTACAGTCAGAACGCCGATAAGCAGCGCCATTTTGGATATGTTACTTAATGTGGACATAGTTAATTATTACAAATATAACAAAACATTTTAAAATACCGGCTACCATTTATCAAGAAAGCGTCATATTTATTTGAGAACGTATGTTTATAACTAATAGTATTCAAAAATTAGAATTACCCTAATTATTCTTAATTTACAATAACCTATCATTCATACATGAGTAAATCCCCTTACCGCCAGGATAGAGAAGAATTAAAAGCGTTATTGGTTCAGTTTGAGAATTTAAAGGCAGGACAGCCCAATTCTTTTATTGAAGAGGATGGATTCGAGCGGCTGATCGACCATTTCGATGAGAAGGAGCAGTATCCTCAGGCTTTGGAAGCCGCCCGTTACGCCATCGGCCAGTATCCTTACTCCGCCAGCCTGTTATTGCAGAAGGCCAATCTCCTGATCATTTTACGAAAATACAATGAAGCACTGCATACCCTTGAGCAGGCAGAACTGCTGGATGCCAGTGACACCGCCTTATATATCTTAAAAACGGATGTATACCTCGCGCTCGACCTGCAGCAAAAAGCAGCGGATGTGCTGGAAGCAGCACTGGAAAGCTTTGAAGGAGAGGAGAAGATCGACCTGCTGTTTGAACTGGCGGATGTGTATGATGATTACGAGAATTTTGAAAAAGTATTTGACTGCCTGAACGTGATCCTGCAAATTGATCCGAATAATGAAGAGGCTTTATATAAGATTTGTTTCTGGACGGATTTTACGGGCCGGAATGAGGAAGGGATCAAATTGCACCAGCGTATTCTCGAAGAGCATCCGTTTAATGAATTGGCCTGGTTTAACCTGGGCGCCGCTTTCCAGGGATTGAAACTCCATGAGAAAGCGATCGATGCTTATCTCTACGCCGTGGCGATCGACGAGAAATTTGATTATGCTTATCGCAACCTGGGAGACGCTTACCTGCGGTTACGCCGGTATAAGGAAGCGATCGAGATGCTGGAAAAAGTGTTGGAACTCGCACGCCCGGAATATGTGATCTATGAAGCGATCGGCCATTGTTATGATAAGCTCGCCAATTATCCGCAGGCAAGGTTTCATTACAAAAAAGCCAGTCACCTGAATGCCGAAGACAGCCAGATGCATTACAAGATCGCCTGTACCTACATGAATGAGGCGCATTGGCAAAGTGCGATCAAGCACCTGCTTACCGCAACAAGAATGCACCGCATGCAACCCGAATATAACCTCGCGCTCGGCCAGTGTTATATGGAACTGGATAATGTAGATGAAGCGATCACTTATTTTGGAAACGTGGTGCGCGTAAGGCCGAAGAATATGAATGGCTGGACGGAATTATTGAAATGCCTGTATAATGCCGGCATGTATGACGACGGACTGGAATATGCGCATTTTGCCTTTGAGCAAACGGATGGCAAACCCGTTTTCCTGTTTTATATCAGTATGTTCCTGTTTGCCAATGGCAGTTCCAAAGAAGCGACGATTCAACTGGAAAACGGGATGGCTGCCAATCCACGCCTGATTAAAAAATTCATTGCCTTAAACCCTGCGATCCTCCAGCAACAAGCGGTGGTGGAACTGGTCGCACGCTATAAAAAGAAGAAAACCCGCTAAGGGTCGATTGCCTGCCATTTTAATTTTTGTTTAAATATCTTTGCGCACTAAAATCGACTACAGATATGAATTTTAACCTGACGCAGATCCCGGAGCGTACCGTAAGGCCCCGTACACATGGATTAACAATGGTGATGGATAAAGGCCTTAGCGTTCAAGAGGCCCGCAATTTTATGAGTGTTTCCCATCCCCATGTGGATGTGGTAAAGCTGGGTTTTGGAACAGCTTTCGTTACCCCGAATCTTAAAGAAAAACTGGAAGTATACCGCGAATTTGATGTACCCGTGTATTTTGGCGGAACATTATTTGAAGCGTTTTTGATCAGGAACCAGTTTGAAGATTATATCAATATCTGTAAAGAATTTGGTGTAAGCTTTATGGAAGTGAGCGATGGTTCTATTTCTATCCCGCATGCAGAAAAATGTGGTTATATCGAAAAGCTGACAAAGCATGGCGTGGTATTGAGCGAAGTGGGTAGTAAAGATGCAGCGCATATTATTCCTCCTTACAAATGGATTGAACTGATGCGTGCCGAATTGGAAGCTGGCGCTACCTACGTAATCGCGGAAGCGCGTGAAGCCGGAAACGTCGGTATCTACCGCGGAACAGGTGAAGTAAGGGAAGGCCTGGTGCAGGAAATTTTAACCCAGATCCCCGAAGAAAAGATCCTTTGGGAAGCACCGCAAAAAGCACAGCAGTTGTACTTTTTAGAACTGATCGGTTGCAACGTAAACCTCGGTAATATTGCTCCTTCGGAAGTGATTGCCCTGGAAGCCATGCGTATTGGTTTACGCGGCGATACTTTTGAATTATACCTTGATAAATAAGCCATGAATATTTATGGCCTGATCGGCTATCCTCTGGGTCATTCTTTTTCCAAACAATATTTTAATGATAAGTTTGAAAGGGAAGGTCTGGAGGATTGCTTTTTTGAGCTGTTCCCCATCGACAACATCGGTTTATTTCCCGAGCTGCTGAATGCCCATCCCGGGCTGCGGGGCATGGCTGTCACGATTCCTTACAAACAGGTAGTAATGCCTTTCCTGGATTTTATCGATGAAAAAGCAAGGGCTATCGGTGCGGTTAATTGTATCCGCATTTTGCCCGGGCGTTTGTTAGGATACAATACGGATATCATAGGGTTCGAACGGTCGTTAAAGCCTTTGCTTCAGCCCGGGCACAAGAAAGCCCTGGTGCTTGGCTCCGGCGGTGCATCATTAGCTGTACAGGCTGCTTTAAAAGAAATGGGCATCGGCTTTTTGCTCGTATCCCGGAAAGCGGCTGATGGGATGATTTCTTATCGGGAGATTACGGAAGAAATTATCCAAACGCATACGCTGATTATTAACTGTACGCCATTGGGTATGTCACCGAATGAAGCCGGCCTGCCTGATTTGCCCTATGAATTCATCGGAGCGCAACACTTGTTATACGATCTGGTCTATCAACCTGCGGAAACCAGGTTCTTATCAGAAGGAAAGAAAAGGGGAGCGGTTATTAAGAATGGTTACGAAATGCTGGTATTGCAGGCAGAAGAGAACTGGACAATCTGGAATATCCCGGAAGCGAATTTACCTGCCCAGTAAAAACTCCGCGAAAGCCGTAGGAATGGCTGTTACTTTTTTCAAACTATAATCATAGCAGATCATGCCTGTTTTGGCTTTTGCTACCAGAGCGTCTTCCTGGTTCTTCACCTCGTAAAACAATTCAAAACTGCTCGCAGATTGTTCACCAAGGGAGAGATTCACGGTAAGCTGATCGCCATAGAAACCTTCTTTTTTATATTCGATACCGAGATCGCTCATGATGAGTCCGATGCCTTCAATCGCCAGCTCAGTATATCCGCCGGATCGTAGCCATTGCATCCTCGCTTCATGTAAGATACTCACCAGCGCGTCATTGCCAAGATGGTTGCCATAATTTATGTCCGTGATCCGCACGGGGATCGTGGCAGTAAACAGTTTTCCTGCCGGCAGCTCAATCCTGATTCTCGCCATCGTACTCTTTTAAGAATTGAATGAATTTCGCCATTGCTTTTTTGCGATGACTGTATATGTTTTTTCCGGCCATATCCATTTCCGCAAAAGGTTTGTCTGCACCCGTTGGAATAAACACGCGGTCGTATCCAAATCCTTCCTTACCGGATGCTTCTTCCGTTATCCGCCCCTCGCAGATGCCTTCAAACTGGTATTCATGATCGTCCAGGATCAACGAGATCACCGTGCGAAAGCGCGCGGCACGTTCTTCAATACCCTGCATATTGGTGAGCAGTTTGGATATATTCTCCGCTGAACCGGCCAGGTTGCCGGCATAACGGGCGCTCTTAACACCGGGTTCGCCATTGAGCGCGAACACTTCCAGCCCGGTATCTTCACTAAAACAATTTTTGCCCGTGAGGCCGTGGATCACCGTTGATTTTTCTCGGGCATTTTCTTCCAGCGTATCGTGGGGTTCAGGGATGTCGATGTCGATGCCGGCCTCTTTCAGGCTGATCACCGTAAAACTATCGTCGAGTACAGACCGCACTTCGGCAACTTTGTTCTCGTTATTGGTAGCAAAAATTAACGTGCGCATGTTAAATGGAAAACAGGGTTTTTAAAGCCATCCATAATTTCGTTTTCTCTGCTTTATCGGCAGCAATCGTTCCCAGCGAAGGGGCAGAGAGGTAAGTCTGGCCATTGTATTTCTGGAGCTGGTAATTGGGAAATTGCAGCGGAAAGCCAAGCGTGTCCGGTTCGATCCCGAAGAACAAAACATTGACAGGTGCGAATTTCGTCATCAGGCTGTCATAGTCCATGTCCCGGGTTTTAAAATAATTCAGCAGTGCAACATCGGCCATACTGAGTTTGCAGGCATTGAGGATACCCAGCAGGAAATTCATTTCTTCGTCGGGTAAAAATGCCGTGTTTTGTTCATCCACAAGTATCAGCACTTTGCGTTCGTTGCGCCCTAAAACTGCCCATGCTGCCGCCGGTGCCGAATCAGTTTTTACCTGCGCCGTTTCTAAGTCAACCAACGATTTTTTATATAGATCCCGTACCAAAGCAGGGGGGAGTTGAATATTGTCTAAACTCATAAATCGAACGTTAGGTGCCTTTATTTTTCGTTTCTTTGCAGTAAAATTACACGATTATGATTGCAGCCGCCGATTTTAATATTACCAAAGCTGAACGAAGCAAACTCAACGACATCAACCTCGAAAACATCCCTTTCGGAAAATATTTCACCGATCATATGCTGGAAGCAGACTATGAAGATGGTGAATGGAAAAACGTAGAAATCAAGCCTTACCAGCCGATGCTGGTGCAGCCTTCCCTGGCAGCAATACATTATGGCCAGTCTATTTTTGAGGGCATCAAAGCCTATAAAAATCCCAACGGCGAACCTTTTATTTTCCGCCCTCAGGACAATTTCCGCAGGTTCAATATTTCTGCAGAAAGAATGCAGATGCCGCCTGTTCCTGAAGAGATCTTCATGGAAGGGATGCGCCAGCTGGTGAAAATGGATAGTGCCTGGATCCCGGGTCAGGAAGATCATTCCCTGTACATCCGCCCGTTCATGTTCAGTTGCGATGAAACGATTGGTGTAAAACCAAGCGATAAATATAAGTTCATGATCATTCTCAGCCCGACAGGCCCTTACTACAGTACGCCCATGCGTATTTATGTAGAAGAGGAGTTTGTACGTGCGGTGCCGGGTGGTGTGGGTTACGCAAAGGCAGCTGGTAACTACGGTGCTTCCATGTTTGCCACAGCTGAAGCAAAAAGAAAAGGATACGACCAGGTATTATGGACAGACGCTTTTGAACATAAATATGTACAGGAATGTGGTACGATGAACGTGTTCTTTATCATCGGGAATACAGCTATAACGCCAGACCTGGAGCAGGGAACCATCCTGGCCGGTGTTACACGTGACAGTGTGATCACCTTATTAAAAGAAATGGGCTTTAATGTGGAAGAACGCGCGTTGAATATTGACGATGTGATCGACGCCCATAAGGCCGGTTTACTGTACGAAGTTTTTGGAACGGGTACTGCAGCTACCATTTCATTGATCAAGGAATTGCGTTATAAAGATTACGTGATGGAATTTGATGTGGCCAACTGGCAGACAGCGCCGGAGATCAAAAAAAGGTTGAACGAGATCCGCTATGGTAAAAGGGAAGATACCCATGGCTGGATGGTTAAATTATAATAACTCACTTGAATTGAATGTAATAGAACCGCCTCTCCCGGCGGTTTTGTTGTAAATGTTGAAAAAAAGGCAAGTTTTTTCATTTTTATTTTTCATATTCAAACCATAATACTTACCTTTGCCGTCCGAAAAAAAAGGTTTATAAATGCCCACTATTCAACAATTAGTAAGAAAAGGAAGAGAAATTATAAAGGCAAAAAGCAAATCCAGGGCTCTGGATAGCTGTCCTCAACGCCGTGGTGTATGTACGAGAGTATATACCACTACGCCTAAGAAGCCTAACTCTGCATTACGTAAAGTAGCGAAAGTGCGCCTCACGAATAAAATTGAGGTGATTGCTTATATTCCGGGTGAAGGTCATAACCTGCAGGAACATAGTATCGTGTTGATCCGTGGTGGCAGGGTAAAAGATTTACCAGGTGTACGTTATCATATCGTTCGTGGTAGTCTGGATACAGCGGGTGTAAAAGACCGTAAACAAAGCCGTTCTAAATACGGTACGAAAAAAGCAAAAAAATAATTAAACATTCGGTACGCGAGTACTTAATAAAATAGAACAACAATGCGTAAAGCACAAGCGAAGAAACTCCCTTTAGCACCAGATCCAAAGTTTAACGATAAACTCGTTACCCGTTTTGTAAACAACCTTATGTGGGAAGGTAAAAAAAGTGGTGCTTTCAATATTTTTTACGATGCTCTTGATAAAGTAGCAAAGATCACCAGCGAAGATGGGTACGAGGTTTGGAAAAAAGCTTTGACTAACATCACACCAGGTGTTGAAGTGCGTAGCCGCCGTATTGGTGGTGCAACTTTCCAGATTCCTGCTGAGGTTCGCCCGGACAGGAAAGTATCTTTATCTATCAAATGGATGGTACGTTACAGCCGTGAAAGAAATGGCCGTAGCATGGCAGATAAATTAGCTAACGAAATCGTTGCAGCAAGCAAAGGTGAAGGTGCTTCTTACAAAAAGAAAGAAGATACACATCGTATGGCTGAGGCTAACAAAGCGTTTGCTCACTTCCGCGTATAATTTTAACCCGATCATATTTATAAGCCTTTCATTTTATGAAAGGCTTTTTTATTTGGGTTAAGCTTGGCAAAGGCAGGAAGGAAGCGGGCTGGCCGCCATAGTTCCTGCCAGATGATTTTGTGGCAATATTAAATTAGCAAGAAAGGATTGCCACATCGCGGTGGCAATCCTTATTGGTTAGTCAGATCAAATTCTCCGCTATCAGCTCAAACGAGCGAAGCCTTGCGGCTTCCTCATGAAACATGCAGGACATCATGATCTCATCCACATCAAAATCTGCAGCCAGTTTTTCCAGTTGTGCTTTTACCGAAGCGGGTGTACCGGAGATCACGCGGCCACTATTTTGTTTTATCCTGAGTTCTTCCTCCTGGCTAAAAACATAATCGCGGATCAAGTCCGGGTTGCCGATGTTATCAAAATTTCCTTTTTCAAATTGCACCAGCACATAATCGATGAATTTGCGCATCTCCAACGCTTTCTCTTCCGTTTCCGCACATAATACAGAAATGGCCAGTAAGACCATTGGTTCCGGCATTTCGGCAGACGGCACAAAGTCATTCCGGTAATCAGCTACCATCTGCGGACTGGCTTCTCCATTAATAAACTTCGCAACGGCCAGTCCCATGCCATTCTTCGCAGCAATGCCTGCACTGCCTCCACTCGAGCTGAGGATCCATTGTTCCGGGATCGTCGTTGCCTGCGGAACGGCGAGGATCGGACCATACTTTGTGCCGGCTGTATCGTGGAAGAAATGCTGCAGGTGCTGGAGCTGCTGCAAATAATCTGCTTCGCTGAAGGTATTGGAAGGATTTAATAAAGACGCACTGATCCTGTCTCCACCCGGCGCGCGGCCCATTCCCAGGTCGATCCGTCCCGGGTAAAGCGTTTCCAGCATCCGGAAATTCTCCGCTACCTTAAAAGCACTATGATTGGGCAGCATAATACCGCCTGATCCAACGCGTATCTTCTTCGTGACAGACGCCAGTTTAACGATTAGAATCTCCGGTGCACTACCCGCGATAAAACTGCTGTTGTGGTGTTCAGATACCCAGAAACGATGGTAACCCAACCTTTCTGCCAGCTGTATGGTGTCGATGGTATTATCTACGGCAGCTTTCGCGCTGCGTCCATGGTGAACGATGGATTGATCCAGTATGCTGAGTTTTAAAGGGCCTTTTTTCAATTGATTCATTTGCAGAGGTAAGTCAATTTTCAAGCCGAAGGAATTTTGCGCCAACAAGGCAGGCTCCGGGGAGTGCGTTTGTCGGGGGATCGGTGAGTCATTGGTCAATTGGTCATTGGGGGTTGGCCGGTTGAATTAGTGATGGGGGTTAGGTGTAGCGTAGTTGAGGAGTTGATTAGTGATTGGTTGATTAGTTGGGCAGTTGAGTAGTTGAATAGGGATTAGTAATTTTTGGTTTTCCAAAGGCTCTTAGCTGGAAGGGGAATCCGGGCCGGGAAAATGGGTAAAATACCGGGAGGAAGAAAGATTGAAGGACTTGATTCTGCCATTCATCCAACGCATTTTCCGCTGCTGTAAACCCGGGAACTGTTTAATTAGGAAACTTAGAACAGTGTAACTATTAGAAAACTAGCACGTTATATTAACTTCAGGCTAAAAAATAACGCATACTACTGCAATTATAATTAGTATTATGTTTTGCATAGTAGCTTCCATTGTACTATCTTTGTTTTATCAAAGTAAGACAACAATTAGAAAACTAAAAAAACACAGATCATGAAAACAAGTATTCAACTCAACCAGCTCAGTAAAGAAACAATGGAACAATTAACCACCCAGGTAAGTGAGACTCTTGCCACCAACCTGGTAAACCATCGCCCGGCTAAAGCCTTTGGTGCAATCGACATGTGGAAGATCCAGCGTCAATATCGTATCAGCACAAGAAGCCGTAACCTGGCCTAAGCATTTTTTAATTTTCAACAGTTCAAACTCAAACATCATGAAAACAAATATTCAAGTCAACCAGCTCAGTAAAGAAACAATGGAACAATTAACCACCCAGGTAAGTGAAACTCTTGCCACCAACCTGGTAAACCATCGCCCGGCAAAAGCCTTTGGTGCCATCGACATGTGGAAGATCCAGCGTCAATATCGTATCAGCACAAGAAGCCGTAACCTGGCCTAAGCATTTTTTAATTTTTAACAGTACAAACTCAACATTATGAAAACAAGTATTCAACTCAACCAGCTCAGTCAGGAAACATTGGAACAATTAACCACCCAGGTAAGCGAAACGATCGCAACGAATTTGCAAGACGCCCGCCCTGCTAAAACATTCGGAGCAGTAGATATGTGGAAGATCCGGAGAAACCGCAGTTCGATTACGCGCAGCCGCTATTCAGCTTAACAATCACCGCAGCGAAGCAGCCGTTATTTTTTTCGCAGCGCTCAACCCGCTGGTCAAGGCTGCTTCAACGGTTCCGGGACAAGGCCCTTCATACAAAGCTTCCCCTGCGAAAAAGATCGTTTGCGCCACCGGCTCATTCAGCAACTGCCGCGCAGCTTCAGTTCCTACCATTGAAAAACTATATCCTCCCCGGCTGTAAGGATTATGCTGCCAGTTAAACACTTCGGCATGTTCGAGTAAATCTCTTAACGCTGCCACGGGCAAATCGAAGATATTGCCCAGCGAGGCAAGGGCGAGATCCAGTAAAGATTCGTTATCCTGCGACGACAACAACGCAGCTTCCGGGCCTCCCTTCCAGCCTGTGATCCATTCTTTTGCTGACAGCCCCTGTGTCCACCAGGTCGGGAATATTTCTTCGGAAAATATAAAGCCATTCAGTTTTTCCCAAAAAGGCGCTTTAAATTTAAACACGACTTTCAGGACAGCACCAAACCCGATTTCTGCTGCAGCTTGTTCATAATCGTCCAGGGACGGAGTAAAACTGATCTTGGCTACCGACTCCGTTTTTTGTAATAGGGAAACCGGTACTGTAACAAGAATTTTATCGGCCACCAGGCTATCTCCCGATGCCAGGGTTACCGTCACTTTTCCTTTCTCCCAGCTGATGGTTTTCACCGTCGCATTGGTCCGGATCACGGCAGCTGCTGCGATACAATTTTCGCGTAAATAATCGATCAGTCCGCGGTATCCATTCACCACCCTGAACTGTCTTTCTTCTTCTGCGCTCCATTCCTTATACAACGCATGCACACTTGCCGTTTCAGCATCAGCCAGGTCGAATCCTGAGGCAAAGCTGATCGCCTGTTGCCTTAACGCGGTCGAATTATCTTCAGCATAGTGCCGGTCCAGGAAATCCCGGAGATTAGTATCTTCTTTAAGGCTGCCCATTTTTTCCAGCATCTCTTCCCAACCTGCAGTGGGCGTATCGTCAACCAGCTCGTCACCAACTTTCCGGTACATATTCTCTGCAATAGCCGATACGGCCAGGCCTGCTTCTTTTAAAAGTTTCCGGGTGACCGGCAGGTCGCCATGCACAAATTCGGCACCTGCTTCAATCGTATGGCCATCCACCTTTATGCTTTCAATCCGCCCGCCGGCAATGGCCTGTGCTTCCAGCATAGTAATGTCAAACCTGCCGGAGAGTTCCCGCGCCGCCATCAGCCCGGCTGCACCTGCACCCACGATAATTAATGTTTCTTTTTCCATCTGGATTAATGAATAAGGGTAACGGTTCCTTTGGTTAAAACGGTTCCACCGAGATCGCAATCGGCTTCCAGTACCCACACAAACGTTTGGGTATTTACATATTTGTCAGCCCTGATGCGGCCGTCCCAGCCACTCGAAGGAACATTCGGTTCAAAATTTCTTCTTTCAAAAACCTTCGTACCAAAACGGTCGAACACGCTGAAACTTTTGATATTCCTGTAACCACGGGTGATGGGATAAAAATAATCATTGCGCCCATCACTGTTAGGTGTAAACGCCGTTGGCAGCATCAGGTTCCCGGAGGCACAGGTTACAAAAACAGTAATGCTGTCTTTGGCATGGCAGCCATCGCGGCTGGTTACGTCAATTTCGTAAGATTGTTTTTTTACAGCCGTGCCGGAAGGATTCGCACAGTTCGTGCAGGATAAATTGCCAGCCGGAGTCCAGCTATAAGCCATAGCATTATTGCCGTAAACAGGGGTAAAGGTAAACGCGGTATTGTAAGGCAACGTCAGGTCCGGGCCTGCATCTACAGTAACGGGCGGATAGATCGTTATTTTCGGATAGGCGCTGTCTGAAAAACAACCGGCAGAGTCGGTCACCAGTACTTTATATTGAATACTCGTATCAGGTACAGCCACAGGATTTGGGATGCCTGTGTTGCTCAGGAAATCCGGTGGAGACCAGGTAGTAATGCCCGGGTTCGCCATCCGGAATTGCACGGGCTGTCCTTTACAAACAGACGTGTCCAAAGGCATCAAACCCATTTTAAAAGGACGATACACGCGGATGAACGCCGTGTCTGTTGCCTTGCAGCCATAACTGTTTTGAGCCGTTGCCACATAAGCTGTGGTGAACTGGGGGCGAACGGTTACGGTATCACAATTAACGCAATTGATATTGGTTGTGGGGCTCCAGCGCAAACTATCTGTACTAAATCCAAACAACTGTAAGGTATCGTTGAGGC
This sequence comes from Ferruginibacter sp., assembly GCA_028288705.1. Lineage (GTDB taxonomy): Bacteria > Bacteroidota > Bacteroidia > Chitinophagales > Chitinophagaceae > Ferruginibacter. Next base: position 5,138 of record JAQBNH010000006.1, on the reverse strand, counting down.
ATATCGTATCACGCGCAGGAAAAACGGTAAGTGGCGGCAAACTGTAAATCGTTACCTGCCTGAATGTATCCTGACTGCAGCCATTTTTATCCGTCACTTTTAACGAGATCGTATAGATGCCGCCACCGGCGTACGTATGCGGTAAAGGATTTTTCACTGAATCGTACCTGTTATCCCCAAAGTTCCAGCGCCACGCCACCAGGCTGTCTGCTGCAAAATAGGGCGAGGAAAGATTTATGACGGATACGGCCGTATCGGCGCAAACGCTCGCAATACTGTTGAAGTTCGGCACAGGGCCGCGTACATTAACGGGTGCGGGTAACCGAAGGGTATCGTTGCAGGTTGCTGCATTCGGATCGTATACCACCACATAGTCGTTAAAGGTTCCAAACTGCGATGGCTGATAACTAAGTGAAGGGGTATTCCCCGTGTTTACCAATTGACCATTCACATGAAAATCGTAAGCGTAAGGCGATGAAGCAGGATAAGTATTATTGATGCTGTACAGGAGGCTGCTGTCTTTACAAACCTGCGTGGTGGAAACAGATACAGATGGCGATGCTGTAAACACCGGCAGACTGAGGGAATCGGTGCAACCACTGCTGTAATCATACAGGTTCAGCGTCGACATAAAACTACCATAGCCCGGGAAGGTATGGCGCGTGCTGAAATTACTGGAATCAATAAAACCGGGAACATCAGAAAAACGCCATTCAAAATGATCTATTCTGCCTAAGGACTGGTTCGTAAAATCATAAGTAGATTTAGCCGTACAGCTGTTACCCAGGCTATAGCGGGCTACCACTCCACGAATAAAAATATTAACGGTAGCAGAAGGGCCGGCGCATCCATTAAAGTAAGGTGTCACTGTCGCCGTCATCGGGCCGAGTGTGCGGTATAAATGGGTAACGGTGGTATCATTCACATTGGCCTGTTGGCCGTCTCCGAAATCCCAGGCATAAAAATTCGCTGTAGGTGCAAACCCGGCAAAAGAGATCGTTTCTGAAGCACAAAAAGTATCCCGCCTGCTCAATGTGTAGGCATTTATACCAACCGGTGGCGTACCAAATGCGAACGTGGGAAAACTGGCCGTGTTTGTACATCCCTGGGCAGTCGTGATCGTTGCAGTGGCGGTTGTAACCGGCGAAGTAATGGTATAAGTATGCGCAATAGAATTAACGGATCCATTCACATTGGGGGAACCATCGCCGAAATCCCAGGTAATATTCTGCACCGCATCCCCTGCAGGAAGGCTGGGAAAAACAGTCAGGTAAATGGCCGCCGGGATACAGCCAGACGTCACTGATGGTAAAGCAACTACCGGGAACTTTGCGATATTGATATCCGTGGAGGCCGTACTGCTACAGCCTTCTGCGCTAAATGTTTTTACCGTGATATGAAAACTTCCATAGTTGGTATATCCGTGCAGGATCGTGGCCGACGGGGTTGTAACGATACCCGAGCCATCACCAAAATCCCACTCATAACTAACGGCATTGGCTGAACTGGCGGTAAACGTTACCGTACCCGGCTGGCATAAAACAGGTTTATCAGCAGTTAAGGTTACCGTTGGCGGCGCATAGATCGTGATCGTTTTTGTAATGCTGATCGCAGAGCCCGGATAAATAGCCGTGAGCGTAATATTGTATGTGCCGGGGGAGTAAATAATGGTTTGCGATGGCGAAGAACTTGTCTGGCCGTTACCAAAATTCCAGATGAAGGACTGCGGGGAGCCGGTGGCTGTTTGGGTAAAGGTTACAGACTGCGGTGCGCAGAACAAATTATTGCCCGTCGTATAATTAAAGTCAACCGTTTGTGCATCAACGGAATAAACCGATAAGATCAGGCCTATAAGCAGGCAGAGTAATTTCATTGAAGACTTTTAACGGGGGAAGGTTAAAATGAATTAACAAAATTCATGCCCCATCAGTAGTCCTTAAGTACTTTGTGCAGGCAGTTCGTTGTAGAGTTGGTATGCGATGGGTTTAAAAGCGTAATTATTAGACATTTCTGCCGAGCAGGCTGTTAGTCCGACGATAAGATCCATCGTGGCTTTAATGATGATATAATCTCCGGCCTTGCTTTTAGGCGGGAGCACATCAATTTTCCCGGTATCGCCATTCACCGTAACGTGCATGAATACATTGAAGCTGATCGGGATCGCATCGGGTGAAATGCCATAAGGTTCAAAGGCTGCTGCAAGGTTGCCGAAACAGCCGCGGTGTGGTGCTTCATGACCGTAAATGATCCGGAAGGTATCGGCACTGCAGGGCGTGAGTAAAAAATCATGGCGCCCAACCGTGTCTTCCACCATCTCGAACATAATATTACTCCTGTTCGAATAGAACGGGTGCCCCTTCGTTAAAAAGATCGTCTCGGCATAATCCATCGTGCGGCCTGAAGACAAATATTCTGCCCGGTCGTGCTGGTTAAAGCAAACGAGGTCACTTACCTGTTCGCCGAGCGGATCGGTAATCTTAAGATAACTGCCTTTCTTCAATAAAAAAGCCACGCCACTACGCGGCGGAATGATCTGTGTTTCCTGCATGATGTATTTTTAAAGGGCACTCCCATCCCGCAGGATATTCACGTCCGCTATATTGAAAAACTTCAGAGCCTGTACCAAAATCTTCCAGCATCGGGTTCACTGACCCGGAGTAAAGTGTATCTCTTTTACGCACTACTTTTTTCATCTGGTCGTACTTCGTTGTTTCCCGCAGTGCTTCAAACTGCGCGTGGGAATTAAAGACAAGAACAGGGTACTTAAAAGATCTTGCCCGCCTGCTGCTGTTGGGATGCAGCCCTATGATATAATAAGCTTCGCCCTTCAGGCTGAAACTAAAATCTGCTGCAGTTGGGTCTGCACTCACCCGTTTGTCATAGCCATAATTTTTTGCATCAAGATCTGATAGAGATTGCAGCCGCTGCCAGAGCAACTGGTCAAATGCGGCTTCATCTTCCGGGAACAGATCAGTGAAGATAATGGCTGCACTATGGTACATATCTTCCGATGCACGAAGCTGATCCGTGAACTGGTAAAGGAAATCCAGGATAGCCTTATCAAAGTGCGGACAATACATAGATCCTGTTACGAAACAATTCACCTGTTGCCTGGAAAGTGCTGCCTTTGCTGCAATACAGGGGAATGCTGCCGCGCCGATAAACGCCTTGTACTCGTTGATAATATCTTCTTTTTCTGCTGTAACCATTATAATTCGAAGCTGTTGTCCAGCGCTTTTAATACTTTAAAATGTTGTTTGGCTGCCTTCAGAAAGTTCATGCCACGCCGGTAACTCCAGTAAGGAATGCCTTGCTGGTGATTATATCTCGAGATCTTATACAACATTTTCCAGTGCTGTAAAACGATCCTGTAAGCTTCAAACAAACTATTGCCGTTGCCATAAATATGATGCGGCTCTGCGCCGCAACCATTGTATTCGAGGATAGAGAAATCTTCTCCCCGTTTCAGGCTTTCTACGGATTTACATTTGATATCATAACGCCCGTAATAAAACTGTTTTGTGTAATGACTTAACTGATCGAAGACCTGCAGTAATTTATCATCCTTCTCCTGTTCGAGGCTGATCAGCCTGCCGCCACGGCTAAGGTTAAGCGCAGGAGAAAGAATAAACGGCTCCCCTTCCGGCAGGATATCGTTGAGCCGCTGCTTATGTTTATTTTTCATTTCCTCCAGGCGGAATTGCACCCGCGGGTAGGCGACGATGAGGTCGAGCAAGGATGATTGTCCATCACCGGTCACCTCTAAAAATTCTTTTTTCAGGAAGCCGGTGATCGTTCCTTTTTGCTGACCTGGATGACGGTAATAAAACACGCTGACTTCCAGCGGATACGCGATCATTTCCTGGATGATATATTGCACCGGCATGGCCGCATGATAGCGTTGCAAATCATCAGCAGTATATATTTTCCGGAACATAAACCCCATCATGCCGGCATCGGGCTTCACCACGAAAGGATAGTTGTAACCTGCATCCAGGGCGTTTTTTTCTACTTCATCAAATGCTGATTGCGGATCTATATAAATACTTCGGGGAAAACTTCCCGGGGGAAGCTGGTCGTACATTTCCTTTTTCGTCTCTCCTTCAAAACCGCCAAAGGCCAGCGAAGGATTGGAGGGCGTGAAGAACCACATGGAACGGGCACGAAGGCAGTACCAAAGCCAGGCCGGGGACAGGGGAATATATTTAGCGAGGTAGTGCCAGGTCTCCCAATGCGTAATACGGTATAAAACTTTTTTCATCAATGGCCATTATAAGGCCATCCCTAAAGAACACAGATAATGCCAATTAGTGCTGACGCTTATTGAGGTCTTTAAAAGGTTCCGTAACGGGTATTTGTGGGGTAGGATTCACCTCTGTTGGGGGATTTTGCTGCACTTCCTGCGCTGCCGGCTTCTTACCTGCAGACTGTAACTCGGAGATCGTTTGTTTTAACTGTAACTCCTGTTCCTGCAGGCGGGCATTTTCTTTTTCCAGGTCCTGGGCTGCCGGTAAGAAACGGTTGATACGGGCATTCAGTTCCGCAACTTCAGCATTCAACTGCATATTCCTATAGATCGACCAGGATAAAGCCAGGATGAGCAGGATGCAGGCGATCAGCCATTTTTTATTCATTGAGTAAAATTAGTTGAATAGTTGATTGGTTGATTGGTTGGCGGGATTAGTAATTAGTAATTGGGAATTGGGTGTTGGTCTCTAAGGCATTGTGAAGCTTCTTAAAGGGAATTGGTAATTGGGTGTTGGTCTCTACACAATTGTAAAGCTTTTCAAATGGAATTGGTAATTAGGAATTGGGTGGGGGCTCTACACAATTGTAAGGCTTTTCAAATGGAATTGGTAATTGGGAATTGGGGTTGGTTTCTAAGCTATTGTGAGGCTGCTCCGATGGAATTGGTCATTGGTAATTGGGTGGGGGTCTCTACACAATTGTAAAGCTTTCAAATGGAATTGGTAATGAGGAATTGGGTGGGGGGCTCTAAGGAATTGTGAAGGTGTAGGCTCCCCTTATTTTAGTGCCGCCTTCTTTTAGAGTTTTCTAAGTTAATCATCTTTCGTTTTTTCAACTATTTTATCCACTAAACGCCTCTCTTAAATTTTTGAATAATTTTCTTTCGGCGT
>JAQBNH010000021.1 GCA_028288705.1 Ferruginibacter sp. | reverse complement strand
GTCCGAGGCTTAAAAAAAGGCCATAGGACGCCAGTGCTTGCGCTTGCTTAGGTGGCCGCAAGCCTTCGCAATGATCATACGGGTGCCTACCGCCCAATGGGTAGCACCGGTAGAGACGGCCATCAGTGCGCTCGGGCACAAGTCGTTGGTAGTCGAATGCGCAGCGAGGCCGCCCCTCAATCCAAGGGAGGCGACCGGAGTATCGTTAGCCATGGCACGTGGTCATTCCGTGGTCGCGATAATCGATAATCAAACGGGCAAGGAGTTGCCCGAAGTGGTGCTCTCCGTCCGAACCCACGAGTTTGAGGTATCGGCTGCCGACGCCGATACGTTGGCCCAATCGATGAAACTGTGCATGGTCGGGCGCCTGCCCTCCAGCCACGCCGCGTTGGAGCTTTCACGCCTCGACTTCGATGCAATCACTGCGTGCATGCCTATGGGGCAGTCCAAGGCCGAGGCCGTCAAACGTTTGCAAGTTGCTATCGAGCGCACTGCCGTTGGCCTTGGATCGTCCCGATCAACCGGCCTTCGTTTGCCGAAGCTGGAAGACGCCATAGAGTACGGGCCTGCCCGCGCGTGGGGGCTCTCGTTGGCCGCCGACTTCGACGACCTTCGCGCCGGCAAGATCAACTTTTCCGACATCGATAGAGGGGCCGTATGGGAGGGGCCACCGGGTAGTGGCAAATCTACCCTGGCGGCCATCGTTGCCGACGCCTGTAAGGTTCCTCTCGTTGCGAGCTCGGTTGCAGAGCTCTTTGCCACCTCGAACGGATATCTCGACGGCGTCATCAAAGCTCAACGCAAGGTCTTCGCCGAGGCAATGGCGGCGGCGCCGTGCATTCTGTTTTTGGATGAGCTCAACGCGCTGCCCAACCCCGAGACAATGTCTAATCGTGGCAGGGACTGGTGGATGCCGGTCATCCTGGATTTCTTCATGCTTTTGGACTCGGCGATGTCCGCGCGCGATGGCGTCGTGGTGATCGGCGCGACCAATCGGATCACCGACATCGCCCCCGCCCTGCTACGTCCCGGCCGCCTGGAGCGAGCTATTCATATCGGGGCACCCAGCGCGCTGGGTCTGGTAAACATATTGCGCACACACCTGCGCGGAGACTTGGCACAAGAGGATCTCCTTCCGCTCGCCCGGATCGGTTCGAATTCCGGCGCCACCGCCGCCATCGCAATGGATTGGGTGCGATCGGCCAGGCGCGCCAGCCGCCGGGATCGAGGGCATCTGACGCTCGATCATCTCAAAAGCCAGATCCTGCCACCCGATGACCGGTCAAGGGAGGACCGATTTCGCGTTGCCATACATGAGGCAGGCCATGCCGTAGCGGGGCTACTCATGGGCCAGACCCTGGTGTCCGTTTCAATCTTGCCAGGGCCGAGTTCGGGAGGTCAAACCCAATTCGCACCGGCGCCGACGCCCGTGCTGGACAGGGCGCAGATTGAAGACGTTTCGGTGATTTTGTTGGCAGGGCATGCCGCCGAAGAGGAAGTCCTGTCAGCTTCCACCGGATGGGGAGGTTCTCCCGAATCCGATCTCGCATTGGCGACAATGACATTGGCGGGCCTGCACGCCAGTTACGGGTTGGGCGATTGCCTGACCTGGCAAGGTCCGCCGAGCGAGGCTGACGCCATGCTTCGACGCAGTCCGAAACTTCAGGAATTGGTCGAGGCCGATTTGAAGCGGCTGTATGGCCGTGCTGTCGAACTGGTCCGCTCGCACCGCGCGCAGATATTGGAAGTTGCCGATCGGCTGTTGGCGCATCGGTGCTTGACCGGCGATCAGTTGGTCGACATCCAGGCCGCAAAAATCTGACCCGGGGTGACCTAGCGGCAAAATCCGCATTCATGGATTATTGACCGCGTTTTCTCAGCATTTCCAAATATTTGCAATCTACCAAAGGACCATAGGTCGTTGGATTGCGAAGCCAATCCTTCGAACATTCGTTTGTTTAAGTCATATGATTGGGGGCGTCATTGACCAAGTTGTCGCTGAAGCGAGAAGCGGAGCTTCGCGAAGAAGGGACCATCGCGCGAATCTACACCAAGGAAGGGTCCGTGGTGAAGTTGATTACCGGGCGCGAACCCCATCCAGTAGGCAGAATGGTTTGCGTCAAGGCCGGAATGCGGGCGGTTGCATGGGAGTCCATGCGCGCCGAAATGCCGATGATCCGTCTATGCGAAGTCGCTTCTCCCGTCCACACCCTCAAGTCACAGCCCCACAACCTGGTCATGACGGTAATCGGGCGCCGGTACCCTTGGCGCTACCGTCCTGACCTGGAATTGACCACGGATGTCTCCTTCGCCCGCTCGGTCGCCTCGGGCACTCCATTTGTCGATGCGGTAGCCAACTGGAGTCCACGATCGTCGAATGAAGGACTGACCACGCTGGTGGTAGAGGTCAAGGACGACGAGGACCCACGCATCGACGACCCGGAATACTTGCTGAAGCTCGAGCTGGCCAAAAAGGTGTACCGCAAGCTGCAGTGGGAATTCGTCACGGTGGTTAAGTCGCGGGACATCCTTCGTGACGATGTCGCCAAAGCCGTCAGATCACTTTACCTCGATCACGACGCGTCGATCGGCCCCGGTGACATCAACACGTTGCACCAGCTCTTTGCGACACGGGAGATGGTCACCTTGGGTGAAACGATCCGGGCGTTCGGTGGCGGCGTTGCTGGCAAAGCCAAGGCCTCGGCGATGCATGTCCGCCGCTTCCTCACGATCGAATTGAGCCGAGGCCTCGCAATGGACAGTGTTGTTCGTCCGATACGCGACGGCCGTCCGATCTTTGAAATGGAAGGCCGTTACGCATGGTAGTCGCTATGTCGCAGACCGATGCCGGTGTTCCGGAAGCGGCCATGACTACCATCGACGTCGTTGTTGGTCAGACCTATTCGATTGAGATTGCCGACCAGGACGGGCCCATCCTTGTCGAGTTCATCAAAGAAATGCGCGACGGCCGACTGCGTTTCGAGCGGGAAGGAACGGACCGCGAAATCTACATCGACGGCAACACTTTCGAGTTCATGAGATGTTCTGGTGCCGCCGTAAGGGTGACCCTGGATCGTAACGGTGAAGTCGTGGGCCATATGGATCCCGATCCCGTCAGCTTGCTCGACCCAGAAGAGCCTTCCATCACCGTTTCCGAGCGCAAAAGGCGGCTCGTTGCAATCCGCCAGTTGAAGAAAGCAAAAACGCTTCGGCACTATGTGCGCCTCTATGACGATCAGCCTGATATCGGTCGAGGGCACGCGTCGGTCGACGGGTTCGTCGCCAAGAATTTCCACCATGCGTTCGAAATTGGCTTCGACTGGCGACCAGACGCGGCAACGATCCTTCGCGCGGTAGATCGCCACGGGATGCCGCAGGACCGCCCGCTCTGTGCGTTCTTCGACAGGCGCGGCAAGCACGACCGTCTCGACAGATGGCCGATGGCGGTCACCGAGGCTGCCGAGGAAATGGTCCTGTATTTCTGGTCCCACCGTTCGGTGCGTGTCGGCGACGCCATTGCGAAGTTCACGATCGCCATGGTGGACGCCAAGCGCCGACGTGAGGAGCGCGGCCGTCCTGTCACGGACGACGATCCGTTCGAAGTCCCGGTTACCGAGACGCTCCGTCTTTGGATTCGCGATCGGACCGATTGGTATCATTGGGCGAGCAAATACGGGAAGAAAGAAGCGGACCGCCGCTTCAAGGGGCGAGGTCGCGCCATCGAGGCCACGCGTCCGCTCGAATACGTGATGATTGACCACACGATCATCGACGCATGGGCCATTGTTCTCGACGAAGATGGCGACCCGGTATTGGCGGAGCGTCCCTGCCTTACGATCGCAGTCGACTGCTATTCCCGCATGGTCGTCGGCGCCGTAATGACCTTCGATCGCCCAGGTCTGCTGGGGGCCATGTCCTGCATTCGCCAGGTGGCGAGACGCAAAGACTGGCTGATCGAACAGTTCGGTTCGCACGGCGGTGCAACGGACGGCTGGGGCCGTCCGTTCACAGTGATCGTCGACAACGGGTGGGAATTCATAGGCTCGAGTTTCCAGACCGCATGTGAAGCCGCCGGTATCGACGTGATATGGGCGCCCGTCAAAGTCCCGATGTTCAAGGCCTATGTCGAGCGCCTCTTCGGAACCCTCAACACCCTCATATGGCACGATCTGCCGGGTGGCATTCCCATGACCCCGCAGCAGCGTTCCGCCCTTGGCATGGATCCGAAAGCAGAGGCTGCATACACCAAGAGTCAACTGGAAGACGTGCTCTGGCACACCATCGTCACGGTGTACCACATGGAACAGCATTCCGGCATCGAGATGGCCCCGGCCGACAAATGGCGTCGTGGCCTCCGTGCCAATGGTCGCCCCACGGTTGATGACGTTTCGCGCCTCGACAAGGTCGTCGGACGCGCAAAAAACTGCAAGCTTACGGCGGAAGGCATCGCAATCGATGGATTGCGTTTCCACGACCCCAAGATCACCAGCGGGCTGATGAACAGGTTCGCCCGGTTCGCCAAGGAACGTGGCCAGCGCGCCGGTGTCGCCTCGACCAGAAGCGTCGATGTGCTGGTAACCAGCAATCCCGGCGATGCGTCGCAGGTCTTCGTCTGGGATCACATCGCGCGCCAGTCGATTAGATTGCCGAGTTGGGATCCAGATCTGACCAATGGGCTGAGCTGGGCCGCCGTCAAAAAGATCAAGGAATTCGCCAAGGCGGAGAATCTGAGATTCCGCACGCCAGAGGAAACCGCCGAGGCGCGGGTCCAGCACAAAGAATACATGCGCAAGGTGCTTGCTGGAAAGCGGTTTGCAGACGCGCGCAAGATGAGCCGGCTGCTTGACCCAACACCCGATCTAGTCCCCGGCAATCGCGTAGCGATCCATCATGTCGGCAGTGCCGATGTCCAGCACGATATGGCGATCGACCGTATGGATGGACCATTTCCCGCGGCTGAAGCTACGCGACGCGGCGGTGCCGCCGCCACACGAAAGGCCAAGTCGACAGCTGCGGCCAATCGAGAGGCAGCAAGGAAGAAAGAACAGGACGCATTGGTCTTGCCCGCGAGTCCGGCTGTTCCGTCCGGCGCCACGACCACCTCCGACTTGGAAGCAATTCGTGCCTTGGCACGAGCTAAGATGATTAGGAAGAATTGAATATGACGTCCGCCGGGCAAGTATACGCCGCTTTTGAACATATGCGGATCAATCACCCACGCATTCCGCTGGTGTACGAAGCCTTGGACGATGCACGCGAGGCGGGACGTCTCACGGGCCGACGCCCAAAACGCTTCATTGAATTCTTCGCTCCAAGTCACTCCGGTAAATCGACCGCCATCCGGAGCTACATCGAGTCGGTTGTGGTGCCGGACGTCATCGCCAAAGGACTGTTCCCGGCCGACATGGATGTGGCCGAAATCGCCGACCGTCAAAAAGTCGTGGTGCATGTGACGCTTTCGCCGAAAGCCACACCCAAGACGCTCGCTGCCGACATCTTGCGCAAGTTGGGCGACAAGCGCGCCGACAGCGGCACCAAAGATGTGCTGCTGTCGCGCCTTTACACGTATCTCGAAACTAATCTTGTCGAGTTGGTCATCCTGGATGAAATCCAACACCTGTCCGTCGCAGTGTCCAAGAATTTAGGGAAAACCAGCAAGGCCAACGTAGCCGAGAGCACGGACGTAACCGACACACTTAAGCGAATGATGATCGAAGGCCTCGTTCCCATGGTCTTCGTCGGGGTCCCCGAAGCCCGGGAACACCTGTCCATTGACCCTCAACTGACAAATAGGGAGCTGTCGAAGATCGACTTTTCTCCCCTGCGTTGGAGTGTGCCGTCAGAGCAGGCAATTTTCTTGGACTACTGCGCCCAGGCCGGAATGCTGATCCAAGAATGGGAGTTGTTATCGGGAGAAAGTGACTTTCTCGAAGGCGATATCCCCCACATGCTTTGGGCAGCCAGCAGCGGCTGCATCGGCATCGTGTCTCGCCTTGCAGAGCAGGCGGTAGTGCACGCTGTCAAACGAGGTGGCGACCGGGTAATCCACGAAGACCTCGCCATGGCCGTCGACACACGCGGGATGCCGAACGGCATGTGCACCTACAACCCGTTCCGAAGCGGCGTACGCGATGGCGAGGTCCACTACGAGTGACAGTCTTTATTCGCCAAGAGCCTTTGCCGGGAGAAACGCTCGCGGGGCTCATCGCTAGAACTGCCGCAGCAAATGGATATCGGCATGCCAAGGACATCCTGATCCAATGCGGTGATGTTGCGGGAAGGCCGGCGAGTGTTTCCGTCCGGGCGGGCTCATACCTATCCGACCTGGCAGAGACGCTGGGAGTCGAGCAACATCGATTGTCCTTGCTCCTTGATGATCAAGACGATGCCAGCAGCACGTTCAATTTCTTCGGGCAGCGAATGCGTCTTGTCCACCGAAGCTCAACAGTCCGACGGGTTTCACCCCGTGCCCTTCGCATATCAAACCACTACCGGGGCATGTGGGGATTGAACATTCTGACGTTCGATCCAGTGACAAAGGAAATACTCCTTGGTCATTGTCCGATTTGTGAGCAGAAACTCGGGTTCTCGAAGACCCAGGGAATAGCGTTTTGCGACTGGTGCGAGACGCGGGATGAGCGCGACTTCCGCGTCCCTGCTGTCGACTTGCGCGACTTCCCACAGCCTCTTGTGGAAGTCGAAGACGTCGAGGCACTCGATTTCTTCACTTCACTTGTCGCCCCCGAAATGCAAGCCGCCGATTATCGCACGCATAGCCTGCATGACCACCTTTCAGGCATGAAACGGATTGAGCTCTTCGAATTGGCTCTTGCCATAGCATCCGCTGCCCGGGCCAATTCGGCCGGTGCCAGATCGACCTATCGAGGCGGAGTACGCGAACTCGAGCCTGTCGAACTTGCCGGGGTCGGCCGATGCCTCCTCGACTGGCCAGCGAGCTTTATCGGCATGTGTGGGGCGGCGACCTCCAAGGCAAGCGACAGATCTACCCGATACGGACTCTACAAGGAGGTCGGACCGTTCGCGGATCTCCCCAAGGACAAATTCGTCGTTCCCCTCGCACGAAGTGCGATCGATGAGGCATTGAAAACTTTCGCCCTCAAGGCGCGTTCGGGACACGGCATTGTTCGCGTTGGGAGATACCGAAGCAACGAGGACTACATAGGCATCAAAAGCTGCGGCAAGCTTGGTATCGACTACAATGCTCTGAAGCGTCTCGCCGGCTACCCAGGCATCGACAGCTATCGCGAGGCCAACGTTAATCGCTCACCATGGTACTTTCGGCGGTCACAAATTTTACCGGTCATAAGCGCTTACAAAGACCTGATGTCCGAGATGGCCGTTTCCCATAGGCTGGGTCTCCCCCAGGACGGCGTGCAGGGCCTGCAATCTCTTGGCGTTCTCGAACTGGCCTCAGGCCCAGAATGTGAGATGACCGGTAGTAGCCGGCGCTATTGTCGAGGCGATCAAGTCCAGTTTTTGCAGGACCAGATTTCTGAACATGCCTGGAAGCCCGACGAACATCCGGACAGGACGACGTTTCACAACGCCATGCTCCTATTCCCCGCCACGGCACGGCCGTGGGCGGTAATCGTAAAGATGATCCTTGATGGGAAAGTCAGGGCGTCATTTCATAGGACGCCGACAAAGAACCTCTTCAGTGCCGTGTCGGTATCAGGCGTGCGAACGCATTTGGGCGATATTCGCAAAATGGCGATGGGGATGCCGAAACCCGATGTCGATCGGGTACCGTCAATGGCCATTGTTCAAATGCTAAGTCTCAGCAAGTACGCCGCACTGGAACAGCTCGAGCATGCCGGGCTTCTCATGCTGGATGAAAAGCGGACAGCTTCCTATCGCCAGGTAATGGATTTTGCCAGCCGGTTCATCATGGCGAACGAGTTCGCCGCTCAGCTAGGCGTGGCGACGCGAGACTTGGAAGATGAGGTACGCGAAGCGATAAAGCCGGCATTCGTCCTGAATGTTCCTGGAGGTCTTGTCTACAAGCGGGCCGCCGTCATGCGCCTTCTAAATGCAGATCCATCCAAAGATCATGCCGCCAGCGCAGCTTAGAGCTCGTCAACGCATTGTGATAACTGCAAAAGGGGAGGCCTCGAGGGCTCCCCTTTTGCTTGGGTCGATGATTTACACGCGAGTCAAAAAGCATTGATTTTGTTGTTCTTTTTTCGCCGAGATTCAGGGCTGTTGGTATCAGATTGATTTCGACTCACGGTTCGTTGGAAACGCCGACTCAAGATTTTTTGTTCGGTCGAGCATAATCAACGAGTTAGGCGACTCAAATATTTCTGGCCCCGACATTCGCCCGGGACAAGCCAAGCACTAGCCAGGCGACTGCGCGCCATAGGCCCCGCTGATCGCCTCGTAGAGCGCCGCGCCACCGGGGGCGGCTCGGATGAGCGCTCGGGCTTCCTCCGAACGCAGGATTCGCGCGGCGGCCGACAGCAGTTTCAGTCCGGCGGCCCGATCGTCCACCGGGATCAGCAACACGAAGACGATATCGACCTTACCCTCATCGATGGCATCGAAGTCGACCGGCTTGGCCAGCCGCGCCA
>JAQBNH010000020.1 GCA_028288705.1 Ferruginibacter sp. | reverse complement strand
ACGACCGCGGCGCATTCGCGGGCGCAGATCCTCTATTTTCTTGCCGAAAATCTCGATTATCGCCGGGACGAGTTTGCGGCGCGCATCAAGGCGCAGACTGGCGACGACGGCGTGGGCGAAGTCGCGCTGTCGGTCGAACGGCTGTTCGCCTTTGCGGGCTGGGCCGATAAATATGATGGCGCGGTGCACAACCCGCCGCAGCGTACGGTGGCCGTCGCCATGGTCGAAGCGCTCGGCGTCATCGGCATCGTGGCGCCGCCGTCGCGTCCGCTGCTTGGCTCCATCGCCCTGATTGCCCCGGCTTTGGCCATGGGTAATCCCGTGGTGCTGGTGCCCTCGGCGCAGTCGCCGCTGTCGATCACCGACCTCTATCAGGTCATCGAAACGTCCGACGCGCCCTCCGGCGTCATCAACATTGTCACCGGCGACAGCGTGGCTTTGGCCAAGACCCTGGCCGAACACGACGGCGTCGATGGGCTGTGGTTCGCCGGGGATTTGGAGACGTCCACCATGGTGGAAAAGGCCTCCATCACAAATCTAAAGCAGACCTGGACCAGCAGGGGGCTGTACTATGACCTCGCCGATCGGCTGTTTGAGGGGGATTATTTCCTCGGCAAGGCCACGCAGGTCAAGAACGTCTGGATCCCCTACGGGGCGTGAGGCGCCCCTCAACTTTTTGCATCCCCACGCCTGAAGGGAGAGAGCGGCACTGATCACGATAGTCACGCCTCGTTGAGGACCATAACCTCTCCGACACGAGTCGTTTGATGTGGATGCCCAACCGATCGGACGAAATTCAAATGCTAAGGCTGTTTGGCGCCCCACACAATCAGGGAGAGGGACATTTCCAGCGCGTGGCTACGAGGTGCTGGAGGTGGCCGCGCTGTCACCGCACAGTTCGGTGTCACGCACAGAAGTATCGGCGAGGCTATGGCCGGATGCGAGCCGAGAGAGGGCCCAAGCCAACCTGCGCTACGTCGTCACTGCGATCCGAAAGTGGCAGAGGGAAAACGGCGTCGACGTCCTAGCTGTCACCAATGATCGGCTCGTCAGTCAGGGCAATTCGGACCTGGAGGCGTTGTTGGGGAACGGCAACGACACGTCGCGGCACCCTCCTTTCAGCGGCCTACTTGCCGGCGATCTTTTGGAGGGCCACGGCGGTGATAATTCCGAGTTCGACGAATGGCTGAGGACAAAGCGCCGCACTGGATGACATCGTTCTCTCGCTGGTGTTAGGGGCCGCAGAAGCAACGATTGGTCCAGAATTCGACCCGATACTCGATCAAGCTATGACGCGGTTCCCCTACGAGGAGCGCTTACTTCGTGCTCGTGTGGCAAGTTATGTCCAGCAGGGACGCCATGCCTTTGCTATCGCTCATCTCGAAGCATTCAGAAATCGGCTGCGGCGAGACGTGAACGCCAGCCTCACTCCTGAGACCATGGCCTGGATAGCTGCGAAGCTTCCAACCGCGGCAGCGGAGGTTGCCGCAACAAAGGTTCAACCCAGCTCGCCGAATGTTATCGGTCTCCCCTGTGTCGTTATGCTCCCCCCAGAGGTCGATCGCGGCGGGGCGACCGGTACGCTGGCGCTTTGTCGCCAGCGTACATTTTCAATGTTTGCACCCTTCACCGCTCGGCAGATCAGTGGGATGGACTCGGAGGGCCAGGCGGCAAAACTCGGCGCCGACTATTTTGTCAGTACCGAGGTAATGGGAGGTCACCGGCTGCGTTTCTCACTCGTTCATCTAGAGACGCGCAACTTCCTCATATCGGATGTCGTCGATCTGGCCGGATGGGCCGTCGCCGGCGAAGAGCTCGCCAACACTATCGCTGCTGCCGTTTCACAGCACATCGCAATCCTTGAGCTGCCTAATTACGCCCCTGCTCACCGTTGACTGCTGAACGTTCAGCGCAGCGGCGGCGCGGCGAAAGCTGCCATGCTCGGCCGACGCCAACGCATAGTGGAAATGCCGAAGATCCCGGATGCGTTCAGGCATGTGGCCTCTCCCGGTGGGCGCGTAGCTGCAGTTGATAGGCGCTTGCGCGGCCGCCGACCGAGTTTGAGCCTCCAATTCCCGTATCCGCAAACCGACAGGATAATTTCTTCTCCAAGGCTGCAACCCCAGGGCGGCATCGTCGCCGTGCTGTGCCTAATGTTTACGAGTTCTTGATTGGGGTGGGACGCGCCTTGATAATCCGCTCTCGGGGAACGATCCTGATAGGTCCTACGTCGGCTCTTAGGCGCCAGCCGATGCAAGTGCTTTTTGGTGGTCGAAGGGCTCGGCGGCTTCGCGGTCGCGGCCCGCTTTGAGCGCGTTGGCCCACCAGGTCAAATGATCAAGCATGGTTGTGGCAGTCTCATCGAGATATGGAAAATCTGCGAAACTCTTGCCCTGCATCAGCATGCCGATGAACTCGGTCGAGCCGATATGCACAGTCTGCTTGAGCGATGTCATCTGCAACTCTGCCACGACAAGGCGCAATTGCTCGACCGCACGGGCGCCGCCCACCCCGCCGTAGGCCACAAAGGTCACTGGCTTGCGTACGAATTCGGCATAGGCATAGTCGAGGGCATTCTTGAGCACGGCCGGCATGCTGTGATTGTATTCAGCGGTTACGAAAGTGTAGCCGTCGAATTCGGCAACTTTTCGTCTCCAGGCGAGGGCCATCTCGTTCTGCGGCGGCACGAACATCGGTGAGCCGGCTTCCTCGAAAAACGGCATCGGGTAATCGCGTAGGTCCACGATCTCAAATTGGGCATCGTTTCGCGCTCTCGCGATATCGAGCAGTCACGCTGCGGGTTTGTCGGCGAAACGGGTCGGGCGGGTCGTACCAAGCACGATGCCAATTTTGGGTTTGAGGCCCATGTCGCTTCCTTGCTGGTGAATTTCAGCCTTGGAAATGGAGCACCCGTGCCGTGCGCTCAAGACGGCACTATTTTGATAGGAACGAACAAATTTGTTCGCCTTGGTCAAAGCTCATTGTTGGCTACTGCATCGAAGGCTTGCCGCGATCGTGCAATGTCGTGATGGTATTCCGTGGCCCACAGATGCAACTTACGCAGGAGCACCATCAATGCCTGTCCACGCGGCGTCATGGAATAGTCTACGCGTGGTGTCACCGTTGGAGTGATACGACGACTAAACAATGGCCGCTCGGTGTTTATTTTTGAACGTATCGTGCTTGATCGTCCCGGTGCCAACTAGGCTAGCGTGCCACCGCGCAACGTCCATATC
>JAQBNH010000012.1 GCA_028288705.1 Ferruginibacter sp. | reverse complement strand
CTCCGCCCAATTCCAAATTAATAATTACTTTTCGCCACGAAGACACTAAAACACAAAGACAATGCAGGCCCCCGTCTGGTCTCCCGACCAACGGGTTAAATTTTACCACAGAGTGAAAGGAGTTTCTGCACGAAGTTGCACAGAGAACAATTAGTATCGAAGCTCTCCGCCAAATTCCAAATTACTAATTCCCTTGTTGCCACGAAGATGGTAAGACACGAAGTTGCACAGAGAAATACCAGTATCGAAACTCTCCACCCAATTCCAAATTACCAATTCCCTTATTGCCATGAAGACGGTAAGACACGTTAGCTTCTTCCTACTCCCTTCTATTTAACGGTTTCGCGTCGTAATAAAAACGCCAGTGAGGTACGGACCCATGCGCGGTATCACTACTGTCGGGTGCAGAGAAAAATTTAAATTCTTCTACAAAACTTTTATGCTTGATGGTATCAGCGCCGGTTTGTAAAAAGCGTTGGGGCATGTTGGGAAAAAACTTTTGTTTAATGCTGTCGATCGCTTCCTGCTTTGTTTTGTCCGTCATCTGTGCCGCAATTGCCCAGTATCCCCGGACTCTTTGGATTTTTCTCAGGTTATTCGTTTCTATAAACAAGTTGCCGATCATTGTACCGGTGGCCTGACGTACAGTAAAAAATGTGTCGACCGTTAAATAAGAATAACCACTGCCCTGCCTGTTGACCGTGTCTTTAAAAATAGACAACTCCGAGCCGGGCCCATCCATACTTTCATTAAAAACAAACAGCGGCGACCCTTTATAAAATAAACTTGCCGTGTCGGAATAAGCCGCTTGTTTTTCAACGTTACCGGTTTGCCCGCTGTTACAGGATAATGTGACCAAACACATGAATGCGGGAACGAGTTTCATTTAAAATAGCTTTTAACGGGTAGAGCTTGTGTTTGTACGGGAATTTTTATCCGTTAGTCGAATATAGGTCAAAAGTGCGGTTGCAAAAAGGGTTGATCCCGATGTTGAGCAAGCCGCGATAGCGCAACAATCGCATGCTACCTCCTGCCCTTCCGGTCCCTGGCCTTTGCGGCTGCATAGTCCCGTTCTATGTCTGTACCTGCATAAGTTATCCAGCCCTTTTGGTACTCATTGTATTGAATAAAAATGTTGTCCACCTGAACCTGATTTGAATCGCTCAACGTAAGTTTATAACCCACCGGCTGTTTAAATAAGTCGCGGCTGTAATCCTTTTCAATCGTCAGGATTGAAAATTTGTTGTGATAGTTGTTATTTAAAAAGGCCTGTATTTGGGGCCTTGCTTTAGCAGGCGGCAGCATATAATATAGATTCCACGCAGCGTAACTGATTAAACCGATTGCCAGCAAAGCAATCAAACGCAACATGATTTTTCTTTTGTTCATGGTTTCAACAGTTGTGAAATCTTCGGGTAATGCGATTACAATAAGAAGCAATATTAGGTATAAACCATTTCAGAAGTGACGAACTTGCGCCAGTGGTGATGGTACTCACCATTACTCATAAAATAATTTGATTCAAACACGCAAAAAACCAGTTTGTTTCTTCATTTGGCGCAGGCGAAAAACTATGTTGTCGCCTATGATATTCCCACCGGGCTGCTCATTAATTTCGGCGGGAAGAGTCTGCAGTATAAGAAAGTGTTTAACGCGAAGTTTAATCAGGATCAGGATTAAAGGATTAAAAAATTTACAGGATGTCACCCTAATCTTCAAATCGTCCCATCCTGTGAATCCTGATGCAGACAATTTTTAGTCGCCTACCCAACTGGCCACTTGTTTCCCGCACCCTCCGAAAATTATTTTTATATTCCCTAAGATCAATTGCACCTTTCCCAGGCATCCAGCCTGCGAGTGGAAGTTGGATAATCGCAATACTGAATTCAGCTAGTTTCCAGGAATAACTTCTTCATCTCTTACTCTTACAAAAAGATAAGTCTTTGTGTTCTTTTTCGACTTATCCATAATCTTAATCTTCGCTACATTAAAATGGTCTTCAAATTTTACGTCTCTGTTTTCAACGCTATTATCTGACCATGTTATTACAAGTTTTCCATTCTTACCAAAACTGTACTTTCCTGTCCGCTGGTTTTTATCCCAAATGTTTTCATTAGCAAAACCACGTCTCTCCTGAATTGTCCCGTCGGCTTTTGTAAAAAACTGCATGGCCTCAATTGAGTCGCGTAAGATCCATGACCCGGTAATTTTATTCGATTGGGAAAAACCTGAATGTGTGAGGATAAATAAAAAGCTGACTAAAAATATTTTTCTCATAAAATTTAAATGCTGATTTAGGTGTGTAATAATTGTAAAAACGTGCCGGGAAGTGTTCAGGTTAGGAATGGAGATTCGTCCGCCCTGCCACTGCTGATTAAACTCAGTCGAAGTTAGGAAGTAAAGCTAAAACTCTACGCCGATTCCGAATGGCTGTTGAACTTTGCACTTCTCCAGTTTTTCTTCAACCCTTTATTTTGTTAGAATCAGTGTGTTATCTCTGTTGTTCAACACCCAATTACTAAATTTATTTAAAAGGCCCTTTCCTACTATAATTCTTTTTCCCTTATCGGTCACCGCAACAACTATATTATTAACGGAGAATTTTCCAATTTGAATATTATTAATTCTGTATCGGCGGCACGTATCTATCATTCCGTTCGCCATTTCATATTCTCCAATTCCTAAATAGTTAGCATCAGTTATTATGTTTTGGATTTTTAAATCCTTTTCCATCTCCTTATTTATCAGTAAGTCTGAAGCGCCGGTATCGAATAGCCAAAATTGAGTCGTTATCCCGGTTTTAACTTTAACATAAGTCAAACCATTTAGCGTTAAGATGTTAATGGTATCGGTTAGCGGCCCGATAATATCCTTCTCTAAATTTCGATTCCAGTTTTTGTCAAAAGGCTCCTCGTTAGAAAATGGATCGCCGCATTTATACATGATTTCATAGAACAATAAAGAATTTGGATTGCTGAGTGTTTCCATTTCTGCATCACTTATCTTTTTTGTTTTTACTAAATTTAGCTGACAGGTACAAAAGGTTGTCAAACGATTAATATCAAGCTTTTTTTCGGTGTTATTTTGTATGGATTTGATACAGTTTGAAACAAATTCACTTTCAAAACCTTCGGCTTGCAAGAGAAGTGTTTTGCCCGAATTCGTATAGCATTTCTGAATTTCCTTTTCGAAAAGTGAATCTTCCGCTACTAATCCTGATAAATTAATAATGCCATTGCTTGAATGTTTTTTATACTGTTTGTTTGTAAAGTGGCCATTAAATTTATCGGTCTGGCATTCACAAATCGAAACAGCTGTTTTGTCAGTTTTGTCTTTGTGTAACGTTTTTAAGCAACTTGCAATCAATTGTCTTCTTTTCAAAATTGACCGCCCTTCCTTTGTAAGAATAAACTCTGCTTGTCCAAACGATTGCCCTGCCATGATAATGAGAAGACAGCAAATGAGATATTTTGTCATAAAAGGAACCCGAGTTTTAGAATGGGAAATGGACACTAACAGCATGCCATTGCCGCAATCAATAAATTTTACTTGCGCGAATCTACCCAAATATAAATGATTGACGCAAGTTGTAAACAAACCGACTGGCGCAAGATTTCGCAACACGCTGCAACAGCTGTAGTAAGGTTTCCGGGGATCTGTTGTGCTTTTCGAGGCCATCCTACCTGTAACAGGATTGTTGGATAACGGCAATGTCATTTTCCTATCTTGTCAGTAGTTATTTTCAATCCAGGTAAAGAAACTTTTTGGAATAGTCTTCTTTCTCCATAAAATGCCCGGTTGGTTTATCATAAAGAAAAATATAGTCAACTCGTATAATTACATTGTTTTTCTTGTCGTCTATACTGTTTGATAGTTTATTATGAATGATTTTTCCGGAGAACACGATATCATTAAGACCGTCTTTATTCGCATCATAAATTTTAAGCTGAAGTCCATACGGCCTGTTTATATTATTGTCTTCATGCGCATCATAAGTTCGTGGGAAATAGTCTGAAAAACCGTCGAAGATATTTTCCAGACTGTCAGAGGAGATTCTGTAAATTTCATGCCCACCGTTGCCTTTTCCGGTTGAATTAACGATCATTAAGAACGGGTTTTGTTCTGGAAATATTTCTATAAATTCAAAACTTAAGGCTCCTAAAATTTTAATCAGCTTGCCCTCTTGAGTAAAAACAAATTGATATTTCCAGGGATACGAAGCCATTGACCCATCTTTATAATCGTATTCCAGAAAGATGTATTCCTTATTACTTCCGAATAGTTGTATTTTGCTATAAGCGGAGATGCTTTGATTCACTTTTGGAGAAGTTGCCTCCATTTCCAAATGACAATTTTTTTGAAGTTCTACAATAAAACCGGGAGTATCCACGATTTCAGGGAATGCTGAGATTCTTTTAAAGGGACTGGTTTGTGTGTCAGATGGTTCATCAATTGCTACCGGCTGAATGAGATGGAGACTGTCAGTTGAATTTGAATCATGGGTAAATATTTTGTGGTCAGTACAACCCCATAATGACAAAATGTAAACGGTATATTTTAAAAGAGCCTTCATATAATTAGGGCTAACATATCGCATCGCAACAACCAATAAATTTTACCGCGTCAATCCACCCAAATATAAATGATTGACGCTGGTTCTGGGTCAAAGAAATTTGCCGCACGGTATTGGCCTGACTTTCCGACGATCTGTCGATTGCTCCCCCTTCAGCCTATATAAAACCATCGCTCTGGTATTGTTTTTGGCAGCAACTCAGCATGGCCCTTAAGATCAGTCCGAAACGAAAAGGAATTAAATCACCCATGCCGGTAAAGGTAGCACCGATGCTTTGCACGCTCACGCGCGAGGTCCCCACAGGCGCGGAATTTATTCACGAGGTGAAATGGGATGGGTACAGGATCATCGGGTACAAACATAAAAGCAACGTGCGGCTCGCTTCGAGGAACGGCCTCAACTACAGCGATAAATACCCGCAGATCGTAGCCGCGATGAAACAGCTGGCTCATGATGCCGTGTTTGATGGCGAGATCGTTGTGCACAACGACAAGGGCCTGCCAGACTTCGATGCGCTGCAAAGCTTTCGTGGCGCCCAGCCGATCTATTATTATGTATTTGATATCCTCTGGCTGGATGGTTACGATCTGAAAGCCCTGCCGCTCCTGGAAAGAAAGGCTATTTTAAAAGACCTGGTTGCCGGCAACGAGGGCTTTAAATACAGCGACCACTTTGCCGACGGGAAAGCATTGTTTGACCAAATGGAAAAAATTGGGATGGAAGGCATCGTGTCAAAGGATGGGGGCAGCAGTTATAGCGAAGGGCTGCGGGGCCGGAGCTGGCTGAAAACACCGACGGAGAAAAGACAGGAATTCATCATCGGCGGATGGATAGAATCTGACACAAACCCTTATTTTAAAACCTTGTTATTCGGCGCCTACAACGGGAAAAAACTGGAGTGGATCGGTCACTCCGGGAGCGGATATAAAAATAAGGATATGCCGGGCATCCTTAAAATGTTGCAGGCCATCGAAACGGATAAAAACCCTTTTTCCAACAAGGTAGATTCAAAGGGCAGGATTCACTGGGTGAAACCAACACTGGTAGCGAACTTCAAATTTGCCACCTGGACGAAAGCGGGGCGTATCCGGAAACCGGCTACTTTCCTTGGCTGGCGTAAAGATAAAAAAGCGCAGGATGTTGTAAGGGAGGTGCCAGCTGAACTGTTACCCACAAACGATGCGAGAAAAACGCCGGCTAAAAAAAAAGCGCGGTTAACCATGACCGATAGTAACTGGAAAAAAGTAGAAGCGCAGCAATACAAGCAGTCGTCCGACATTGGTATAGAAGATTGTAGCATTAACTTTACCGACGTTGATCGCGAGATATGGCCGGGGATCAGCAAGGCCGCGCTGATCGATTATTACCACAGCATCTCGCCGTATATCCTGCGGCACCTGGAAGACAGGCCACTTTCACTCCATGTTAAATTGATCAACGCGCGGGCACCGGGTTTTTACATAAAAGATATGGAAGGGCGTGAACCGGGCTGTTCCGGCATCTTTTCTACCCCCCGTAAACATAAAACGCCCGGCAAGAGAAATACGATCGATTACCTGGTTTGCAACAACCTCCCCACATTGCTCTACCTCGTGAACCTGGGCTGCATTGACATCAATCCCTGGACGAGCAGGAGAACGGATCCTGCGCACCCGGACTTTATTGTGATCGACCTTGATCCTTCGGACGATGATTTCAGCAAGGCGATAAAAGCTGCGATAGCGACAAAGCAGGTTTTGGATCAACGAAAACTCAAAGGGTTTATAAAAACCTCGGGTAAAACGGGCTTCCACATCCTTCTCCCCTGCCAGGGCTTTAGTTTTGCGCAGGCAAGAATGATTGCAGAAAAGATTTGTACCGATGTACATCAGCTGCTGCCCTCGATCACCACAACACAGGTTAGCGTGTCCAGCCGCGGGGATAAATTGTACCTCGATCCAAACCAGAATGACGAGGCCGACACGATTGCATCGGCGTATTCGGCCAGGCCCGCGCACGGACCAACGGTTTCCACACCCCTGGACTGGAAGGAACTCACGCCGAAATTAGACATGAATAGTTTTACGATCCACACGATCCCTGCGCGCCTGGAAAAGAAAGGTGATCTGCATAAAAATAGCTTAGATGCCGCAATAAGGAAAAAGAACACGGCAATATTGACCAATATTTATCTTTCCTGAGCATGGGAGGCGTTTTTGTAGAAGGCTTCCGGTTCCCTGCAGGTACAGCCCGTGAATTATTCTTCAACCTCATCGGGAAACAGGCGTTACCTGCGATGACAGCGCTTTCCATTGACCCGCACGTTTCATCCACACGTCATATATCCGCGTGCGGCGATTGTAAAACGGGACGCCTTTATTTCTCCCGCTCGTAACGGAGAAAAAAGTTACGACAGCCGTACTGTCGAAAAACTGCACCCGGAAGGAATCGAGGAATAACGAATCGACAACATATTCTTTTTGTTGCCGCGCAGTGATATGGGCATATATTCCATCGAGCTCCTGCTGTTTGCTTGAAATATCGGCCAGCCCGACGGAGATAAACTGTTCATCCATCATCCGTGCAATCGTTACGGTATCCCGTTTGAACTCCGCGCTCAGCCAATTAAATTCCAGTTGCTCCAGGGTAGCGATGTCGGCGGTACGGGCGCGATCCTGTGCATAGGTTTTTTGCAGTGTAGGATGAAGGATGCAACATGTAAATAGAAAGAAGAACAGCTTTTTCATAAACGACTTTTTGAGGGATAAAATTATGAAATGGTTCCGGTAACCGGGATATCTTCCGGAGGACGACCCGGGTCGTCACAACCTCCTGGGTTTGTGCGGATCAGATTAGTCCACTGTCCCGTTTCGCTCCTCTGCCCTTTACCGAAAGCAGGAAAACAAGTACATTTAATCATGAATGAAAACGCGAGATTTTCCTGGAAGAGCTTAAGAAAAAGATTCCACAAAGTTATTCTTTCGAAGCCGCTGTCTTCGCAAAAAAAATGCTCCTCGATTACGAAATCATCATCAATGAACTCCAAAAAAAAATGGTGACTGATGGCAGGGGTAAGCCCGGTAAATTTCAAGACGGGATCAGGGAAGTGAAGAAATTATTGGATCAATCTTTATTTGATGATTTTCGCAAGAGTGAGCGTTTTTATGATGCGGTGAAAATGATGGATCTGGAAATACACGCCGCCATAACATTTATTAAAGCGAAAAAACTGCCTTAATGATTCCCATCGGCCGATGATAAAAAGTCAGGGAAAATCATGGAAGCCACTCAAACACTGGCAGCTGGAAAAGACAAGCTGATCTTTTAGAACAGTTGCGCAAGAAGGGGTTAGGAAAATACACTTTGTGCCGGTACGGTATTAGCAGCTGACCGCTGTTGTTAAGACTGATGAAAGTTAAGAGCTAATGTGGGTAATAGATCGTTCAGTAAGGAAGCAAAGGTTGACTCTGCACTTAAGCTGAAGATTTCCCTGTCGAGTCACACTTGCACAAAACGGAAGAATGCGTTCTGTTTTTTATTTAGCCACTGAATCGTCTTTTTGCCATGGAAATCTACCTTCAATTTCTACTTCAATTGACAGGCTCAAAAAGGTTCGGATTAGAACTATTACGGCTAATACTAAAACTTTCTCCATTGTTGCTTCTGTAACAACAGTTCCGATAATGTCTCCCGCCACTAATATTTCCAAACCTAAAAGAATAGATTTTCCAAGATCTTGTCTTAAAACTTTGTACGAGCGTGGATTGATACCCTGACGGGTTAGTATGAATTTTGACAGAGCTAAAATAGTTCCTACAATGATCGACACTATTCCGATTATTTCAATTCCCTTTGCAACGTAAGCAATGTATATCCTGATATCGCCCATGATTTTTATTTGAAAACAAGATGGCAAATAATATTGACTAAGTTACCCAATTAAAAGATCAATGACCTGGTTTTAAATAATTCCGATCTCTCAAACGGAGTTAGAAAGCAGCCCAAATAAACGCCATCAGTTTCATGATAAAAAGCCGGGGAAAATGGCGTAAGCCAGTCGCAGACCGGCGGCTTGAAAAGGCACGAGTGGTCTTTCAGAACAATTGCGCCAGTTGATGGATAGATTTGTTGTTGACTAAGGATTAACCAGGCATAGGGTTGACGCTTTAATTGGTAGCTTTCTCCTGATCTTCCTTTCCATCGAGCGGAATAGTAAAATAAAAAGTGCTGCCCTTTCCTGGCTCGCTTTCAGCCCAGAGCCGGCCATGGTGGCGTGCTATGATCTCATAACAAATAAATAACCCGATACCCAGGCCCTGGAAATGTACGGCATGTTCCTCTACCCGGTGATATTTCTCAAATATCCTGTCCAGGCTTTGCTGCGCAATACCGATCCCCCTGTCTCTCACGGAAACGCATACCTTATTTTCTTCCTGAGCGATTTGAATGAAAATTTCTGATTCACCCGGAGAATATTTTATCGCATTGGATAATAAATTGATCACCACCTGCTGAAGCCGTTCTTTATCCCCGGTAACCGTAGCGGCAATTTTACCGGTTTTTACAATGCGGTGTTTTATACTGGTAAGCTGCATATTTTCCACCGTACTGTCAATCATTTCATCAAAGTCAAATTCAGTGCTGGTATAATGTATTTTACCCAACCTGATCTTACTTACGTCGAGTAATTCCCCGATCAGTTCGTTCAGCCTGTCCGCGGCCTGGCGGGCTTTTTTCGCGTACAGCACAGCAGCTTCATTACTTTCTGCCAGCGTATGTTCCAGTATTTGCAGGTACCCTTTTACAGAAGTCAAAGGCGTCTTCATCTCGTGACTCGCAATACTGATAAACTCGTCCTTTCGTTCATCCTGCAACTTTTGTTCATGTATATCTGTAAATGCTCCTACCCATTCCTCGATCTCCTTTTCCTCGTTTAACACAGCTTCCCCTCTTACCGCGTGCCACCTGTATTGTCCTTCCTTGTTTTTAAGGCGAACCTCGGAGATATAGATTTTGCCAGTGGCCAAACTCTCTGTCCACCTGGCATTAATTTGTTCATAATCATCCGGGTGTACAATGGCTTTCCAGTCGATTTCCTCACCTGTTTCCACACCTGTATATTCTTTCCACCTGGCAGAAGCAAATTCCGGGTTACCCAGTGCATCAGTGATCCACACCAACTGGGGCAGTGTCTGCGCGAGGGAGCGAAAACGCTCTTCGCTTGCCCTGATATTGTAGTTGATAATCGCCTGCGAGGTCACTTCTGTGGCAATGATGCCGATACCATTTACCTGGTTGTGAATATTTCGTTGTGGGTACACAATAAAGTTATAATACTTCAGTACACTGTTCCCATTTTGGGAAAGGGCAATTGGCCTTTCAATCGCCGTATATGCCCGCCCGCTGTTGTACACGTCGTCGAAAATTTTCTTGTCGCCCAATGCGTACATGCCAGGCATTGCATCGAAATATTTCATCCCGATAATTTCCTTTCCCCTGCCCCAGATTTGCAGGATGGCGTCGTTTGCCATCGTAATCACCAGCTCTGTTCCTTCCAGGATAGCGATCGCTGATGGAGAAGAATAAATGAGGTTATGAAAGCGCTTTTCACTTTCCTCAACCTGGTGCTGGGCAGCTCTTTGCTCCGTTACATCTGTATGCACCCCTACCCACTGGCGCAGGCTTCCATCTTCATTTACAATAGGAATAGCACGGACCGAAAAAGTTCGCCACTCGCCATTTGCCAGCCTCAGCCGGTGTTCAAAAATAAAACGCTTTTGTTCTTGAACTGCCTCTGCCCAGGCATCCGCAGTCGGTTGCGCATCGTCAGGATGTACCGCCTGGAGCCAACCTGTTCCCTGGTAATCACCATAAGGCTGTCCGGTTAATGATGCCCAGCCAGGCTGCTCTCCCTCCATTTCACCCTGCCCGTTATTCGTCCATAAAATCCCCTGCACGGCAGCCACTGCCGCCTGGAATCGCTGTTCGCTCTCTTCCGTTTTTTTGCGCGAAAGGACGGCTTCTGTTACATCCTGCATGATGGCCATCACACCGATCGTTTTTCCCGATGAGTCCCGGTACGGCTGATAAACAACGTGGAGGAAGCCCTCGATATATTTTCCATGTACCGTAACGGCATAAGGTGATTCAAATAACTGCAGCATTTCGCCTGTCAGCCTTACTTTGTTGAGCATGGGCAGGTAATAGTCAGCCGCTTCAGGGATGAGGCTGAATAATGGCTGTCCGATCATTTCATCTGCTGTTAAATTTATCAACCGGCCATAAGCATCATTCACAATGTCCACCTTCATCTCGGGGCCTGTCAGCACGACGATGGCCGCGGCTGCGTCGCGTACCAGGTTGACAAAACGCTGTTCACTTTCCGCAAGATGCCTGCTTGCGAGGGCCTGCTTCGTTACGTCTTGTAAGGTACCATTAAAACGAGCCGGTATTCCGTCCTTTCCGATTGTTGCTTTTCCTTTCGCAAGAACGATTCGTTGCCGGCCTGTATATCGATGAGTAATAGAGAATTCCACATCAAAAATGCCAACCCCTGATTCTAAGGCGGCTTTCACCGTTTGTCGGACCCGTGCGGTATCCGCCTCCCTCATCGCACTAAGTCCTGCAGGTAAATCCAGTACCTCATTTTCTTTAAATCCCAGCCAATCCCACATCCGGGAATTTGCCTGGAACTTCTTCGAGACAGGATTATAATCCCAGATACCCAATTCTGCGGCGTCTATCGCGAAAGCCAATTGTGTTTGGCTCTCTTTAATCGCATCCTGAGCCTGCTTGATGTCTGTTATATCCCGGCCGGTGACCGCGATGGCTTCCACTGTTCCGCTTTCATTAAAAACAGGTGCAAAAATATAATCGTAGCTGCGCAGGCCCAGCGTATGATGAGTATAAGTAATTGTACCACGCACGGGCTTTCCGGTAGCAAGCACTTCATCCACTTCAGCCTCATGCTTCATGACCTGCGATTCTCCGTAACCGATAGCGCGGAAGCTCTTGCCTAGCACCTCACCGGCCGATTTTCCCAGGAGGTGGAGCATCGCCTCATTTACATAAGTGAAGCAATAGGAAAGATCAAACACATAGATTAGGTCGGGGGTATTATTGGTAACGGAATCGTATAAACGCTGTTGTTGTTTCGTGGTTTCGAATGCCTCTTTCAAAGCATCCTGTGCTTTCTTTTTGCTCGTCGTTTCTATAACTGTTACCAGTACTCCGCCCACTGAGCCGTCGTCCAGGCGAACTGGGCTATAGGAAAAATCAAAGTAGCATTCCTCCACAAAACCGTTCCGGTTTAAAGGCAACATAAAGTCTGGAAAACCGACAGCTTCACCGCTCATCACGCCATCAAACATGGAGGAAATGATATGCCATATCTCGGAAAAGGTTTCCCTCGTACTGATACCAAGTGCCTGTGGATGCTTGGTCGCGCCAAGGATCGGACGATACCCGTCATTGTACAACTGGATATAATCATGGCCCCAGGCGATGTACATGCCAAAGGGATTACCCAGCATAACGGCAACCATGGTACGCAGGCTTTGTGGCCATCCTGCGGGATCACCCAGGCTGGTATTATCCCAGTCTTTGGAGCGGATCAGTTCTCCCATTTCACCGCCGCCTTCAAAAAAGTAATAGTTGGGTGCTGCTTTCATCGTTCGTGCCGGTCTGTTTACCTTATCGCCTCCGCAGAAATCAATCTGCACTGCTGCCACTCGCTATATAAAGATAAGCAACCAGGCCTCAACACCATGCATTCGTCCTGGAATCTCCTCTCGAAGATTCAGGTTCAAGACGCTACGGCAATGCCGAACGGCCTGCTGCAAAAAGGTATCCTCGGGATTTTTGAGCGGACTGAAAAACGGGAACTTGACGGGGAATTAAGAAGAATCAGTTGTTGCTTTGCAATTCTTTCAGTTTGGTAGCATATTCCTTAACCAGGTTTCGTGACTGGAGACGCAATTCTATTTCATCTACTACAATACTGGCAATTTGCCTGAGCATTATTTGCTGGTCAGAGTTGATATAACGCTGTCGTTTGTCGATAATACAAAATGTGCCGAGGTTAAAGCCGTCCTTGGTTGTGAGGGGGGCGCCCGCATAAAATTGTAAGCCAAAGCTTCCGGCTACAAGGGAATTTGACAGGCACCGGGGGTCATTTTTAGCATCTTCTACCAGGTAAATGTCATCGCTTAAAATAGCTGAGGAACATAAGCCAGGTTCCTTATCAATTTGGTTTATTTCCAGGCCGAAATGTGACTTAAACCATATTCTATCTGTGTCAACCAAGGTTATTAACGCGATCGGCACGTTGAATATTTTTGCCGCAAGCGCCGTCATCTTGTCGAAACTCCCGTCAGTTGGCGTATCCAGTAATTCATACTTGTAAAGTGTTTGAATTCTCTCCAATTCTTTTGACTTGTTCATTGCACGCTTTTGAAATTAATGAATGCGCTGTTCTTCCTAAATCAGCGTTGTACATCTAAGCACACACGGCTTATTGGCATTAACGAAACACACCGTCTCCGCTTGTGCTAACCTCCTTTATCTTCTTGTGCCAGGCGTTCCCTTTTTTGGCCGTGGCTATGGTGAATCGCTATGTCCATGTTTTGTCTACAGTTCTTAATTAAAGCCAGGAAAACTAAAAATTACCTGTCTGATTCACCAGATGAAGGTAGCTCATTTCACCAGTTTCCGGCACACTAAAAGTTTTAAGCGATTTGTCTGAATACCAGGATTATCATTGTCAAACTTATTTCATCAAATTTTCTCACACTGGTTTGTATGACCGCAAATGTTTAGTGATTTATTTATATTTTTTTTGATTCACGGGAATCCGAACGGTAATAGACGCGCCTTCACCCGGTGCGCTTGTAATGTCGAAACTACCCCCAAATAATTCAGCGCGCCTCTTCATATTGGCAAGGCCAATTCCTGATTTTATGTTAGTTAACGTAAAGCCTTTACCATCATCAGCAATTTGCAACAACAGCTCGTTGTTTTCAGGCCATAATCTGATACACAGGGTTTTTGCATCGGCATATTTTAAAGTATTTCTTAAAGCTTCCTGGAGTATTCGATATAAGTTTAACTGTAACTCTTTATCAAATAAAATGCTGTTAAGGCTCTTGCTATACATAAAATTCAGATCGAACCGATTTCGGAGATCTAAATTTTTGATCATCCCTTCAATGGCCTCCTCGAAGCTGCTTTCATCATAAAATGCCGGTGCCAGGCGGTGGGACAGATTTCTAATTTCATCAGTGGCCATCCTGATGTATGACCGGGTGGCGTTAAAATGCTTTTCGGTTTCCGGCCCAATCTTTAACTTTAAAACTTCCAGGCTCATCATGCTGGCCGCGAGAATCTGGCAAACGTTATCATGTAATTCCCCGCCAATTTCATATCGTTCTTCTTCCTGCGTTTTTATAATCGCCCTGGTTACCTTGTGCTCAAATTCTATTTTTTCCGTAACGTCTATAGCAATTGCAGATCTGCATAATCTGTTATTAATTAAAATGGGCGTGCTATATACTTCCACGGTAACCAGCGCTCCCGACTTTTTTTTATGTACGAACTGCCCGCTAAATGCCACATTATTACCCGCACTTTTTCCCCGTATGGCATTTTCCACTTTTGATTGTTCGGATTTTGTTCTAATATCCAGAATGGTCATTTGCAAAAATTCCTCCTCGCTATACCCATAGCGCTCAATGGCAGCTTTGTTAACCTGTAAAAACATAAACGTTTCTAAGTCGTAAACCCACATGGCTTGCGGACTGAGGTTAAACAGTTCGCTGTATTTCTTTTCAGACTCCCGCATCGCTGCGAGGTTCTTAGTTCTTTCCAACGCATATAATATACTTTTATAAAGCATGGTAGCGTTTAGCTCGTCTTTAACCAGGTAATCAGAAATTCCGAGGGCAATGGATTTTTTACTAAATACGATATCAGCAAGGCCAGTTAAAATAATAATGGGTACCGGCTGTGCCACTTTCATCATCTGATCAATAAGCTCCTCGCCGCCATTGTCTGGTAATGTAAGGTCCAGCAATACGACATCGGGCAGTTGTTTGGAATTTTTGAAAAAATCGACTGCACTGCGAAAGTCACGTACCTGGACAATAGCAAGATTTTGCATCTGCTCATGCAAAAAATCTTCAATAAGCAGAAAGTCGCCGGGATTGTCTTCTACAACCAAAATATTATATAACTGTCTATCTTTCGGCATGGCGATGGCTTTGGCAGGGAAGGCGAACAATGGATATCCAGAAATTCTCGATACTGCTAACCACCTCTAAAAAACTATCCATTTCAACAGGTTTCGTAATAAAGCAATTGGCATAGTGCTTATAGGAGCAGGTAATATCATTCTCAGATGAAGAGGTAGTTAACATTATAACCGGTATCGTCCTTAATTGTACTGATGTTTTAATGTATTCCAAGACTTCATGCCCGTTCATTTTCGGGAGGTTCACATCCAGCAAAATGAGGTCAGGCCGCTCCGCGTGTTGGAATTCAGCTTTTTTTTCTAAAAAATCCAGAGCGGCTTTCCCATCCCTGACAATACTGATTTTGTTGACTATTTTACCTTCCTCAAAAGCCTCTTTCGTTAGCAGTATATCGCCCTCATTGTCTTCTACCAATAAAATATGTATTTGGTTCATCCTGATATTTTTTGATGAAGGGGTTAAATGTACTGCCGTTTTTGCTTACGTGTGAGGCCAATTGTCGCCCGATGCTCGTCTCCAGCTTTTTTGACGTACAAGTCCCAGGCCAGAACCCTCTATGCTTTAACGGGAATGTGACCGGCTCCTTTTTTTCAGAAGGCCATAAATTTTCACACTAACAAAAAACGGTTGATAGAAATTGAACAGCGCTTGCATATTATCCTGCGCTTGAAAATTGCAACCGCGTCAGCCAGTCGCAGACTAACGGTTTGAAAAACACAGTAACCTTTCAGCAGTTGCGCCAATTGGAGTTCAGCGGCCTCCCATTACAAATGCTTATCCCAGCCTTTACCCACGCGGTAATCCGGCTCGGGAGTACCTTTTTCCCGAAAGAAGAAAATATCGTTGGGTGTACATTTTAAAACTTTGCACATGCGCATCAGGGTTTTGATCTTGATCACGGCCCCTTTTCCGTTCTTAAAAAGCGACAGGTTATTTAGCGGAACGCCAATAAGACCAGAAAGTTCACTCAATGTCATTTTTCGCTTGGCCAACATAATATCCAGGGTGATTAATATATCGTCGTCCTCTATTTTCATAAGGTTGAAGTTTTATA
>JAQBNH010000010.1 GCA_028288705.1 Ferruginibacter sp. | reverse complement strand
GTATTAAGGATATCTGCATTGCATGCATCGACAACCTTACTGGCTTTGCTGATGCAATCGAAGATGTTTTTCCCGATACCGATGTGCAACTATGTCTTGTACATCAGATGCGCAACTCGATGAAGTACATGGTCTGGAAAGATCAGAAGGCATGTGTCAGAGACCTCAAAAAGATCTACAATGCGGTGAATGCTGAGATGGGACTGCATTACCTGGATGAAGCAGAAAAAGTATGGGGTACCAAATATCCCGTAATATTTAAAAGCTGGCGTGTGCACTGGGACAAGCTGAGCCGCTTCTTCGATTATCCGGTGGCTTTACGACGAATAATCTATACGACCAATCCTATCGAAAGCTATCACCGCATGGTTCGTAAAGTCACCAAAACCAAAGGATCCTTCAGTTCTGAAGGCGCTATCGTAAAACAAATTTATCTTGCAACCATCAATGCAAATACTAAATGGGAAGGCCAAATGTTCGGTTGGGCTACAGTACGATCAGCACTGATCAACCAGTTTGGAGATCGTGTATTAAAAAATGACACACTTAATTGAGCATACCCAAAAATCGCAGCCGGTAAACTTATCAACTATTCTACGTCTACATCTCGAAAGCTCCAACACTTGTTATCTTATCAACTAATCAACCATTCAACTGCAACGCCCAATTCCCAATCCCTAATTCCCAACTCCCAAACGCCTAATTCCCAATTCCCTAAATGAGCATCTATCAAATCAACTAAAACTCATCCCCTACGGTGTATCAAAAAACCGGCTCAGGATATCCCGGATATTTTGAAAGCTGTTCGCCATTGGCTTCCTGATTTCCCTGGTTTTGATCCATTTTATTTCACTGATATCTTCTTCGGTTTGCGGGATAAGTTCGGGATTCCCTTTTAACGTAAAGTAAAACCAGTGGCTGGTCTTGATAAAATGCCTGCCAAATTCTTCGTAGGTATGGTAGGTCTCGCCAATTTTTTTTTGTAATGTCAACCCGGAAACGCCGGTTTCTTCCATGATCTCCCGTTCCGCACACCCGGCTTCCGTTTCGCCTTTTTCCATCTTGCCCTTGGGCAGATCCCATTTGCCCCGGCGGAAAATGAACAGTAGTTCCTTCGCTTCATTTTGTACGATACCGCCCGCAGCCTCGATCGGGGTGAAATGTTTGAAGAAGAGTTTTTTCAGTTTCTCCAGGTCTTTGTTCCAGATAACGCCCGCATGAAAATCATCCTTTTTAATCTCGTGTAACAGGGAATTGATGGCCGGCGTAGAGAGTTCATCAATGAACACGGCATCGGGGTGATGCAGGATCTCGTTGAGTTCGTTCGTTAAGGTATCCGTAAGGTAGACGGGTTTTTCGCCAAAATAGATCTTCAGTTGCATGGCGTAAAAATAATGTTTTTGGAATCAATGGTATCGCCGGTAACGTCCCGGGATTTTCTCTAAAGAAAAAGCGGGACATGTTTGTCATTCGCCCTGCTGAGCGGTTATCTTTGCCGCGAAAATCTATCAAAAATGACGACTAACGAAGTGGCTGTTGCGGAAAAACTCCTGCAGGTAAATGCAGTAAAGCTGAATACGGATCAGCCGTTTACCTGGGCCAGCGGCTGGAAAAGCCCGATCTACTGCGACAACCGGCAGGTATTGTCTTTTCCTTATGAACGTGATTTCATCAAAAGCGAGCTCTGCAGCGTGATCTTTGAAAAATTCCCCGAAGCAGATGCCCTGGCAGGCGTTGCAACTGCCGGGATCGCCTGGGGTGCCATGGCTGCTGATCAGCTGAAACTGCCGTATATGTATGTTCGCCCGAAGCCGAAAGAACACGGAATGGGCAACCAGATCGAGGGAAGCTACAGGGAAGGGCAGAAAGTGCTGGTGATAGAAGACCTTATTTCCACCGGTAAAAGCAGTTTACAGGTCTGTGAGGTGCTGCAGAAGGCCGGACTGACGGTTATTGGGATGGTTTCGATCTTCACATACGGCTTTCCGCAGGCTACGACAGCTTTTGCAGAAGCCGGTATTCCATTGTATTCGCTGAGTAACTACAAAGTGCTGGTAAATGCAGCGGTTAAAAAGGGTATCTTGTCTGGTGATCAGTTAAATTCCCTGTTAAACTGGCGGAATGATCCGGCAGGATGGGGAAGATGAATTAATTTTAAGCTCTAAACCAATCAATAGTCATGAAACAACTCCAATTAACGGTGATGGCGATTTTGGGCTTCGCTTTTGCTTCTTTTGCCCAGACTAAAGCAGCGGATAAAGCCGTGATCAAAACACCGACTATCCAGTGCGATATGTGTAAAAGCAAGATCGAAAAAGCGCTGTTTAAACAATATGGCATCAACTCGGTAAAAGTTGACGTGAAAAAGAAAACAACGACTGTTTCCTGGATCACAGACCGGACGAATATCGAGAATATTAAAACGATGATCGCAAATGCAGGCTACGATGCAGATGATGTAACAGCCGACCCGGATGCTTACAAAAAGTTACCGCCATGCTGTAAGAAACCCTCCGAAGCTACGCCTGCTGTATTACATTAACAGGCTACACATACATTAAAAAAGCAACCCCTGGGTTGCTTTTTTTGTGCCCGGAACTGCGCGTTTTGGCCGCCCCGGATAATGAACGTTCGTTCCTACCTGAATAAAGACAGGTTCTGCATCGTCTTGTAATCCACATTGAAACTTTTATACACGCCTGCCTTTCCCAACTTCACTTTCCCTAAAACACGCACCTGCACCTGCTTGTTAAAAAGACTGGTCAGGCCGTTCTTGAGCAGATTCTTCATGTCCAGATCAACCCTCAGGGGAATGGTGAAAACATCTCTTCTTGGCACCGCCACCTGGATATCCTGGCTGGAGTGGCCCAAAAAAGTACTGTCAACATACAGGTCGAGGTCGGTGCGGTTGAGCTCCAGCCCGATGTTATTTGGATTGTAATAAACCAGGTCTACCTTCAAAACGGCTCCCGCAAACCCAAGTTTTTCCACAGCAAGATTTTTAAATTCCCGGAATTCCAGGTCTTTTGGCTCCCGACAGGATGACAGCGTAATGGTCATCAGGAGGAGAGCGGCTAGGTATTTTACAGATTTCATTTTTGACGGGTTGGTTTGTCACGCAATTTAGGTGATCAAAAGGAGACCGCGAAAATTTCGTTCCGGGACCTGGCTCCCGTAGTACTAACTTCCTGCGTATTTCATGTACGACAATATGTCAAAACGACGTTTATGAACCGCTAATTTATTTAGTATCAATAATGTGATTTAATATACTGTTAAATAAACTGTTATAAAAGATAAGCCGTATATTTTTAAAACAAATATTATGATGAAATGGGGATATTGATTCATTAATGTTCCCAAAGTTAGCATTCCGGTATTTCAGGTTGTTTTTTACTCGTATTAAATTGATTTACAAGTTTTAAAATCGCTTACAGATAATTTAATGTCAATTAATCACAAGATTGATGTTTTTTGACCATATCAGCTTTGTTAAAATGCCGGGATTTTTGCGATAATGCCTCGTCTGGACTGCCAGAGCCTGGCGATAAAAGGAAGACAGGATGCGCTTTAAAACGCGTTAGACCCAAAATGATTAATATGTAATATTGGCAGAGGAGGAGGCTGTCTGCCCGCCCGGAACAGACGTTTCGTGGAGTGATCAAATTAAATCGATGGTTTGTTAAATTAGTTTTAACAAATAGCTTTTTCCTTTGGATGGAATGATGGCAAGCACCCAATACCATTAGATGAAACGCTGTTTTGCAGGAGGAGACACATTTATTTTTTTGGAATATTAAAAACGGTATTTATGTTTGCAGCAGAAACGAACAATCACCTTACCTCGGTTATTATCGCCTTCAAAAGATTCCAATCTCCCGCGAATCTGGTCTACCGCCAGCCAACCACCCAACCTAAACCACAACGAAATGAAAAAGATCATCTCTTATCTTTATCGTGCCGGCCTGAATCTATTAAACGTTTCCAGGTTTCCGCATCTGTCTACAGACCGCCATGGCATGTCTGACTTGTTACCTATTCCGGTTCAGGTCCATTTCACCAACATTTAGGGCTTTTTTCCAATTCTATTAAAAACAGTAAATCCATTATTCATTGTCATTTCCGCTACAACGGGAAGGATCATTTATAAACAATGAATATATGAAGCAGTTAATTTGTATTATCTACGGTATTCTAACGATCGGTCTTGTCGTGAAAGCAGAGACGAAGATTTCAGAACAGGCTGGTCAGCCATATACCGTTAGTGTCTAAAATATTTTCCGTTTGCCCGGCAAGCGGAACGAAGATGTTTTCTTTGGGGGTTACAGAACCAAGAGGTTCTTAACAAGGGCGGTATTTCTATACGGCCCTTATTTTTTTGCTTTTGGCGTTCAACTGAGGTTTTTTTCAGATTTGTTCGGTACATTTAAGGCATTATCCCTCCCGATGAAAGCCTGTTAATCGTTGATTTCTATATCATTTTTATACCAAGGCTGATGCGTCAATTTTTACTCCTGCTGCTCTGCAGCTTTGTTTACTGTTTTTCATATGGCCAGGATTTCTCCAATAAAGGCAAAGATTTTTGGGTAGCATACGGCTATCATCAGCAGATGACAACGGCGAATCCACCGGGCGGCACCCAGGAAATGGTCCTGTATTTTGCCACCGACCAGGTAACTACCGTAACTGTTACGATCCCCGGCCTTGGCTACAACGTGACTTATCCCAACATACCTGCCAACACCGTTTTCGCTTCCAACATAATCCCCAAAACTTCACCGCAGGATGCCCGTCTTTTTACGGGATCAACGGCGGGAGAGAACAAAGGCATTCACGTAGTAGCAGATAAGCCCATTGTAGCTTATGCCCATATTTACAATGGCAGCATTTCCGGCGCCTCCATCCTGTACCCAACCAATACACTGGGGAAAGAATATTATTCTGTCAATTATACCAACAATTCCAATACGGCCAACTCAAACTGCTGGTTCTACGTGGTGGCTGCCGATCCGGGAACAACAACCGTAGAGATCACCCCTTCTGCCAACACAACCACGGGCTGGCTAGCCAACAATACCTACACCATCAACCTCACGCAAGGCCAGGTATATAATGTAATGGGAACAGTGAGTGGGAATAACGGGGTAGACCTTACGGGTTCGCGGATAAAAAGCATTGCTTCGGGAACGGGCTCCTGTAAAAGGATCGCCGTATTCTCCGGAAGCGGGCGTATCGCTATTTCCTGTACTGGTACTGCGCCTTCATCGGATAATTATATGACGCAGTCTTTGCCTAAGACGGCCTGGGGTAAAAAGTTTCTTACATTGGCTTCTGCCGGGTACGCAGCCGGTGCGGCTGTTTTTCCATTAACAAGGAATATATACAGGGTCTGTGTGTCTGATCCAACAACGGTGGTTAAGCTAAATGGTTTGCCAATCGGCCTGCCGTTGATAGGTGGATTTTATTACGAGATCCCCGCTACGATCAACAACCAGTTAATTGAGGCAGATAAGCCCGTTATGGTAGCGCAATATTTTCCTTCGCAAAGTGCCTGTAATGCTGCATCCGGCGACGGCGATCCTGAAGTGATCTACCTGAGCCCGGTAGAACAAAGTATCAATACCGTTCGCTGGCTGGCTTGCCGCAACAGTTCAATCAATGCCAACAAGCATTATATAAATATTGTGGTGCCGAATACCGGCACGGCGATCAGTTCCTTCCGCCTGGATGGCAACCCGATTCCGGCCTCCAGCTTTACGGCGTTCACCCAGGCCCCGGGTTATTCCTGGGCGATCCTCAATGTTGCCGGATCGAATGTGGCACCGGGCATCGCGCACGTGGTGAAATCGGATTCAGGGTTTAATGCCATTGCGTATGGCTATGGCGCGGCAGAATCTTATGGTTATAATGCCGGCACCAACGTGAAAGACCTTTACCAGCAGATCAGCGTGTTCTCCCAATACGGGATCGAAACAATTCCTTCCGTTTGTACGGGGTCACCATTTAAGTTTAAAGTATCGTTGCCTTACCAGCCTGATTCCATGTACTGGGATTTTCATGGTTTCCAGGCTCCGAATGTCATGGTAAATACGCCTGCGCCGCTTACGTATGATTCTGTCCGCGTGGTGAATGGCAAAACGGTTTGGTGGTATTCGCTGCCAACATTCTATATGTATAACACGGTGGGCACTTTCCCCGTTTCTATAACAACCTATGCCGCAAACTCTGAAGGGTGCGGTACACAGCAGGATATTGATTTCGACCTGGAAGTGTCTAATCCCCCGATTGCAGACTTTACTATTATACCAGGTGTCTGTGTTGCAGATTCTGCGCAGTTCAATGATATCTCTGTCACCACTAAGCCAACCTATCATTGGTATTGGGATTTTGGTGACCCTGCCAGCGGAACAAATAATATCAGCAACCTCCACAACCCGAAACACTTATTTAGTGCACCGGGAACTTACACGGTCCGTTTTGCCAGCATTACCACACCGGGTTGCCTGAGCGATACGATTTCCCGGACGGTCACGATTGCGCCTTTACCGTCGGCAACGATCGGAACGACTGCTTCCGTTTGCGTGAACGGCACGCCTCCGACCATTACTTTTACCGGTGCCGGGGGAACAGGCGGCTATACATTCAGCTATAAGATCAATGGGGGAGCAACGCAAACCGTGAGCACTGTTGGCACCGCAACTACCGCCACCATAACTGCCCCCACGACAACGGCCGGCACCTATACCTACCAGTTAGTGAGCGTAAACAATACCGGTTCAACGCTGTGTACGCAGGCGCAAACAAGTTCTGCCGTCATCACCGTTTTGCCTTTACCAACAGCTACTGTTACGGGCAACACGATCGTGTGCCAGGATGCCGCTTCGCCAAATATTGTCTTTACAGGAGCGGCAGGAACAGCACCTTATACCTTTACTTATACAATCAATGGTGGAGCAAACCAAACAGTAACAACTGTTTCGGGTAATACCGTTACAGTTCCGGTTCCTACAACTACTGCCGGCACCTTTACTTATGCCTTAGTGGCTGTAAGCGATGGATCTGCAAATCTCTGCAGCCAGAATCAAACAGGGTCGGCAATTGTTACGGTGCGCCCGATGCCAACTGCAACGATCTCAGGAAATACTACCGTTTGCCAGAATGCAGCGAGTCCGAATATTACGTTTACCGGGCAAAACGGCATTGCCCCTTACACATTCACTTACCAGGTGAATGGGGGAGCGAATCAAACGATTACAACAAGTACCGGCAATTCAGTCAGCCTTGCAGTTCCAACAGGAACAGCCGGAACCTTTACCTACAGCCTGGTGGCGATCAATGACGGAAGTACGAATCCTTGTACACAGGTTCAAACGGGAACAGCAGTGGTAACGGTTAACCCGCTTCCAACTGCAACGGCTTCAGGCACCACCAGTGTTTGTCTCAACGCGCCTTCGCCTGTGATTACTTTCACAGGAGCAGGCACAACCGCACCTTATACTTTCAGTTATACGATCAACGGCGGGCCGGTGCAACAAATAACCAGTACAGGAAATATTGCCACGATCAATGCCCCAACCACCACAGCCGGAACATTTACTTACAGCATCGTTTCTGTTACTGATGGCAGTTCAACCCTGTGCAGCAGGAATATCAACAGCACGGCAGTGATCACCGTGAACAGTCTGCCTACTGCCACTATCCTCGGCACCACAACGGTTTGCCAGAATGGAACAGCACCCACGATTACGTTCACCGGAGCCGGAGCAACGGCTTTGCCCTATACCTTTACCTACACGATCAATGGCGGGGCCAATCAAACAGTCACGACGGTTTCAGGAAACAGCGTAACCGTAACGGCGCCAACTGCTACTGTCGGCACCTTCACCTATGCACTCGTTTCAGTAAAGGATGGCAGCAGCACCTTATGCAGCCAGGCACAAGCGGGTTCAGCAATGATCACGGTTCATGACCTTCCAACAGCGACGATCGCAGGAACAGGGGAGGTTTGCCTCAATGCCCCATCTCCTCAAATAACGTTTACCGGGAACGGCGGAACAGCACCGTATACCTTTACTTACAGCATTAATGGCGGGCCAACGCAAACAGTTGTTACAACCACCGGCAACTCGGTAACAGTAGCGGTGCCTACGACAACTGCCGGCGCATATACTTATGCGTTAGTGAGCGTAAAAGAATCCAGTTCAAACCAATGCGCGCAGGCACAAACGGGTAATGCTGTACTCACCGTAAATCCTTTGCCTACCGTAGCGTTCACGGCGTCCCTGCCTTCCTGCGCCACGAGGACCATTAATTTTACGGATGGATCTTCACCTAATGCCGGAACGATAACTACATGGCAATGGAGTTTTGGCGACCCGGGCAGCATTCCCAATAACAGTTCTACCCTGCAATCCCCGTCACATGTTTTTTCTGCTGCGGGAACGTATAATGTGAATCTTTTGGTGACAACCGATAAGGGTTGCGCCAACAATGCCACCCAGCCAGTTGTCATCAATAAATTACCGGTAGCAGGTTTTATTTTACCTGAAGTTTGTTTGCTGGATCCGTTTGCACAATTTACCGATA
Source organism: Ferruginibacter sp. (assembly GCA_028288705.1). Classification (GTDB taxonomy): domain Bacteria; phylum Bacteroidota; class Bacteroidia; order Chitinophagales; family Chitinophagaceae; genus Ferruginibacter. Next base: position 19,690 of record JAQBNH010000010.1, on the reverse strand, counting down.
CCAGTAAGATCGATGCGCCCGGTTCTATTACTGCGTGGAAATGGAATTTTGGTGATCCGGCAAGTGGTGCCAATAATACATCAACAGTTCAGAACGCCACCCATACTTATCCCGCAGTTGGCACGTATAATGTGCAACTCATCGCTTTTAGTAACAGCGGTTGTACAGATACCCTAACACAACAACTCACCGTCAACGGCGGTAACCCGCAAGCTAATTTTGTTGCTGTAAACGGCGCCGGTCTTTGTGCGAATGACTCGGTGCGTATCCAAAATAAATCAACCATTGGAACAGGGGTGATCACTAAAGTGGAGATCTATTGGGATAACGCAGGCCAGCCTGCAGTATTCGACCTGGATGATTTCCCGGCGTTCAATAAAATATATGCCCATAAGTATCCGGACTTTCAATCACCACTCACCAGAACTTTTTCTGTTCGCTTCCGGGCATATTCCGGTGGTGTATGTGTGAATGACAGGATCCAGAATATCACGGTGAATGCATCTCCAAAAGTGCAGTTTACCGCCATTCCAAACGCCTGCCTCAATGTAGCGCCTTACCAGGTAACGCAGGCAACAGAAACAGGCGGCGTGCCGGGTAGCTTTGTATTTAGCGGACCGGGTATTAGTCCGGGCGGAATCTTTGATCCGATCGCAGTCGGGCCCGGAACATACACGATAAAATATACCTACACCTCCAACTTCGGCTGCGTAGATTCTGCGTCACAACCGATCACCGTATTGCCGGCGCCGGTTGCAGATTTTAGTTTCAGCGCACCAACCTGTGAAAAAACGGCGGTTACCTTTAGCAGCCGGTCTTCCGCATCTGCCGGCACGCTCACGACTTATTCCTGGAATTTTGGCGAAGGAGGTCCGGACGAAATAAGAAACAGCCCGGCGGATTTCACCCATACTTTTGCAACAGCCGGAAGCTTTACAGTAAGGCTGATCGTTACGACCAGTGATGGTTGCAGAAGCCTTGCGAAACAAACCATCGTTACGGTAGCGCCGCAACCGAAGGCGAACTTTACCTTCAGTACTTCTGTCTGCCTGCCGGCCGCGAATGTGCAGTTTACCGATGCGTCAACCATTGCCAACAACACGCAAAATACCTTCACCTACAACTGGGATTTTGGAGAGCCATCCAGTTTGTTGTTAAACAATTCCACAGCAAAAAATCCGGTTCACCGCTACAGCAGTGTGGGTCCGTTTAATGTTCAGCTTCGTGTTACGAGCGGCGCAGGTTGTATCCACGATACCATGATCGTCGTGAACAGTATTCATCCACAACCAAAAGCAGATTTTGATTTCTCTAAGGCCAGTATTTGTATCGGCGATAACGTTACGTTCCGTGACCTGAGTACCGGCGGCGGTGGCAGCCTGGTGGCCTGGAACTGGAATTTTGGGGATCAGTCAACTTCTGCATTGCAGAACCCGACGCATTTGTACAGCGCAGCGAATCTTTATAATGTCAGCTTGTATGCGACCAATTCGTTTGGCTGTAATAGTGATACGCTATTTAAACCATTTAACGTGTATCCTTACCCGGTAGTGGATGCAGGGCCTGATCGTTTCGTGCTGGAAGGTGGAAGCGTGGTGCTTCAATCCACCGTAACAGGAAATGATTTGCAGTATCTCTGGCTGGAGAACCGCTACCTGAATAACAACAGGGTTGCAGCTCCTGTTACTACGCCATTGCAGGATATTACGTACAGGCTAACGGTAACGGCGAGAGGCGGTTGCGCAGCCTATGATGATGTGTTTGTGAAAGTGTTGCTGGCGCCGAAAATTCCGAATACGTTCTCACCAAACAGTGATGGCATCAATGACCTGTGGGAGATCCGCTACCTGGATACTTATCCCGGTAACCGTGTCCAGATCTTCACACGCACGGGTGCATTGGTGTTTGAGTCGCGTGGCTACCGCACGCCATGGGATGGCACTATGGGTGGTAAGTCGTTACCGGTGGACACTTATTATTATATCATCGAACCAGGGAACGGCCGTAAGCCGATCACCGGATATGTTACCATTATCAAATAGACTATTGATGAATTTGTACAGTAAAGTGGAGGAGAAGCTCACCGTAGGGCGATGTACAATTGAAAATACCAGGCCATGAAAAAATGCTCATTAGTGATAACAGGGTTGTGTTTTAGTTTGCTGCTTTTCGCGCAAGCCAAACCTTCCTACACGCAATACGTGCTGAACAATTATATCCTGAATCCCGGGGTGACGGGCATTGAAAATTATACCGATATAAAACTAAGTGTCCGCAACCAGTGGACGGGCATTAATGGCGCACCTGTAACAGGCTACGTAAGTATCCATACACCGATCGGTAAATCAGACCTGCGCACCAGTGCCACCTCCTTTGCTGTGCCCGGTGAAAATCCGCGGGGCAAGCAATATTGGGAAGAATACACGGCACCATTGCCGCATCACGGGATCGGGTTTGTGGCCATGAACGATAAAGCTGGTTATCTGAACCGCTGGTCGGCCTATGCGTCTTATGCCTATCACAAACCATTGGGTATACGTACCACCTTATCGGCAGGGATCAATGTAGGCGTGAGCAGCGTGAGCCTGGACAGGTCGAAGATAGAGTGGGGCAACCTCGATCCGAACGATCCCGCGATCGGGTACAGCAATGGCGAGTTGAAAAAGATCAAACCGGAAATAGGTGCAGGCCTTTGGCTCTATACTGCCCGTTACTTTGCAGGAGTTTCTGTGCTCAACATTATCCCCGGAAAATTTAAATTTGTTCAGAACGATAAATACGGCACTTACTATTCGCCAAACCTCTTTGCAACAGCCGGTTACAGGGCTCAATTGACAGACGAACTTACGCTGATGCCATCGGTAATGGTTCAGTACTGGCAGCCGCAATTGCTGGGTATCCATGGCAACATGAAATTGCAGTACGAAGATAAATTTTGGGTAGGCGCCAGCTACCGTCATGGTGATTTGATCGCCGGCTATTCTGCCATGGCCGGACTGAATATTTCCAACACCTTCAATCTGAGTTATGCATATGAAGTAGCGACCACCAGCCGGCTGCGCACATATACCGGCAATACGCACGAACTGATGCTGGGCTTCCTGATCGGAAATAAATATGGCGACACCTGCCCGCGGAATATCTGGTAACCTGCTCCCGGCCAAACGCCGTTCTTCGATCATCACGTCTTTAATTGCGGAGGTAAACAGGCTGTATTTAGTCCCGCCTGATACCAGTTTTGTATCCCCCTTGTACCTGTCTGGCAGGGGGCATCCGTGGTATTTGACGCGGATACACCCTACCAGAGTAATAGCAGACCCATACCAGAGCGCCGACAGCTGCCCTCGTCATCATCTTATTTGCTTTCGCCGCGAGGGAATCAACTATTTCCTGCCTTTTCTTACCTTTTTCTGCGCTTTCGTACGCAAAACGTCGCAAACCGGCAAGTTGGTTTTTGGGATGCTGTAGTTTTGTTTTCAGTAAAGGGAGAAAAAAGATTTTGCGGCAGCTATCGGGAGGCTGTCCGGAAAAAATCAAAGTAAAAAAAGGAAGACAGTTTATGTAGTGCCTGGTGCTTTACCGCTGAAAGCCTCGCGCGGCTTTCCGTATTGCAGGATCTTTGGGAAAAGATTATTGAATGGCGGGAAGGAGGCTGATCAACGTATCAGCGATAGGATGGAGGCTGTCTTTTACGGCTTTAGTTTCGGTGATGACGTATAATGGTTCAGCGATCCACTTGCCATTTTTCAACTGCACCTTGTATGCGCGGGTGATCTTTTGGCCCAATGAATTTTCTTCGTTCATGATCACCTCTTTCACCACAACGGGCTGTGGTTGCTGGTAGCCAACAGGAATGATCCTATTTTCAACATCGATCGCAGGTTCGTCAGGCTCTGTAGTTTCAGCGACAAATGGCGCATCCTCCTGTTTTGGCAGAAGTGGTTTTGTAGTTGGGTTGATCGCTACTGCTGCGAAAGATCCAACCGGGGCCTTTGTGGTAAAGGCTGCCGGGCGTTCGGTCTGCCTGGTTACAATGCTGGTTGTAGTGGCAGTTGCCGTCGTCGTTTTTTCTTTGCTGAACCTGCCCAGTACCAGCAGGTTGACGGTCATAACGGTTAGGAGTAACAGCGCAGGGACCAGCGCGAAATTTCTCTTGCGGAACCGGAGGTTATCTTCTTCAGAAAAGAAGCGGATACGCTGCAATAACATCGGGCGGGTGAGCACAGCAGCCAGCTGAAAAGAACGGTGGCGGCGGCTTTGACGGGCCGTCTTGAGTAATGTTTCTGCATATAGCAGGCCGGGATATTCAAATTGCAGCACTTGGGCATCACAGCTTTTCTCTCTTTCCAGGCGGATATGACTTGCGGCAATACGTATAAAAGGATTGAAGAAAAAGATCGTTTCGGTAATGAGTAAGATCCAGTTCAACAAATAATCGTTGTTCCGGATATGCGTGAGTTCATGGATGAGCAGCGATTCGATCTCGCGCGTTTGGAGCCCGCTCACCAACGCCAGGGGCAATAGGATCACCGGTTTGAAAAAGCCAAAAGTGATCGGTGTGGAAACGGCCTCGCTATACCAGAGCTGCACTTTTCTTTTGATGCCGAATTCAAATGCTTTAACCTGGGTGAACAGTTTATAATCAACCGCTGGTTTGATCAGGTGGCGCTGAAAATTCTTACGGAACTGCAGCCAGTTAAATAAAAGCTGGCATAATTTAAAAGTAACAATTGAGGAATAACCATAAAATAGCCATGGCGCATAAGCCTGCAGCCAGTCTGAGTTTACAGCCATGGAATTCAACATAAGGGCCAATATTTCGCGGAAATAAACCGCTGATTGCGCGTAGTAAAAACTAAATGTAAGAACGGAAACAACCAATTGGCATCCAAGCAGGGCATACAACAAATTCCTTTTTGCATGCGGGTGAAGGTTTGTGAAAATACGGGTAACACCCATGAAGCATAATAATAACAGCCCCGACTGCCACAGGCTGTGCAGCATCGTTAGTGCGAAACTATAGGAGAATTGCTCCATGGAGAATGGTTAGTCGGTTATTTTTTTGCTTTCAGTTCTGCGATCAGGCGCTGGATCTTTTCCAGTTCTGCATTGCTTGTTTTGTTCCCGCCCAGGGCCTGCAACACCAGGTCTGCAGAAGAGCCTGCAAACAAACTGTTGATCATCTTACTCACGAATTGTTTTTGGGTATCTTCTTTTGTAACGATGGCTTCATAGATATGCGTCTTGCTGCTGCTGTCGCGGGCAACCAGGTTTTTTTCAAACATGATCTGCATCAGTTTGAGGGTAGTGGTATAACCCGCATCCTTTGTTTTACAAAGCTCTTCATGCACTGTCCGAACCGTTGCTTTGCCCTTTTCCCATAGCACGGCCAGGATCTCCAGTTCGCCATCTGTGGGCTTCAATATCTTTGTCTTAATCATATTACGATGTGTTTCGTAAAGCAATGTAGGAATTATTTCGTAATTACAAAAGCCGTTCATCCATTTTTTTATGTAAGGGGCAAAAAAAATCCCCGCTGTTGGGCGGGGATTCAAATGAATAAAAACAGATTATTTAGATACCGTTTGGTTGATCTCTTTGCCTTTCAGCGCTTCGATCAGCGACTTATACCTTGAAGTTATTTCGTCGGACTGGCTTTTACCGTTGATAGACAAGCCACCATCCTTTACAGACAATTTATATTCGGATTTATCCAGCAAGCCATCAGCTGCCAGTTTATTAACCAGCACCTCTGTCGCATTGTTGGTTGTTTCTATTGGTTCACGATCTGTCGCCACTGCGTTTTCATTGCGATCGATCACTTGTTTTTCGATCATTACCGGGCCGTGTGCATGGCCTGCAGTTGTTAACGCTTCGATCTGGGCATTGCGGTTGCGTTCAATTTTATCATGGTGCAATTTTGCCAGGGTAGGCGCGATAACCAATGAAACAATGCTCATCAGTTTGATCAGGATGTTCATGGATGGTCCGGATGTGTCTTTAAACGGATCACCTACTGTATCACCTGTTACAGAAGCCTTGTGTGGTTCTGATTTTTTATAGTGCATCGTACCGTTGATATCCACTCCTTTTTCAAAAGATTTCTTAGCGTTATCCCATGCACCACCGGCATTGTTCTGGAACATGCCCATCAACACACCACTAACAGTAGCACCTGCAAGGAAACCACCCAACACTTCAGGGCCAAAGATGAAACCGATGATGATCGGGCTTAATAAGGCGATCGCACCAGGCAACATCATTTTTTTCAAAGAAGCTTCTGTAGAGATAGCCACACATTTATCATATTCCGGTTTGCCTGTGCCTTCCATAATACCCGGGATGGTACGGAACTGGCGGCGAACTTCTTCCACCATGGCCATTGCCGCTTCACCCACCGCGCGGATCGCGAGGGAAGAGAAGATGAAAGGGATCATACCACCAACGAATAAGCCGGCCAATACATCTGCATGATAAATATCGATACCGTCGATACCTGCAATACCTACGAAGGCTGCAAATAAAGCCAGTGCAGTTAAGGCTGCAGAAGCGATGGCGAAACCTTTACCACTTGCCGCCGTTGTGTTACCAACTGCATCAAGGATATCTGTTTTTTCACGAACGTCAGCTGGCAATTCGCTCATTTCAGCGATACCGCCTGCGTTATCCGCGATCGGTCCGAATGCATCGATTGCTAATTGCATTGCAGTTGTTGCCATCATACCTGCAGCTGCAATCGCTACACCATACAAACCGGCGCAAGCATATGAACCATAGATACCGGCTGCTAAAACGAGGATCGGTAATAAAGTAGATTCCATACCAACTGCCAAACCACCAATGATATTGGTGGCATGGCCGGTAGCCGACTGGCGGATGATGCTCATCACCGGGCGTTTGCCCATCGCCGTATAATATTCAGTAATGATGCTCATGAGTACACCTACACCGAGGCCCACCATGATCGCACCAAACACACCATTTTTTGTAAATTCATGACCACGTAAAGTCATTGTTTCCGGCAATAAATAATTTACCAGGAAGTAGCAGCCAATGGCTGTCAGCACCATCGAACCCCAGTTACCCATGTTCAGGGCATTCTGCACTTTTTGCGTGCTGAGGCCGGCACTTTCAGAAATACGAACGAAGAATGTCGCAATGATAGAGAACACGATACCCATAGAAGCGATCAGCATGGGCAAAAGGATCGGCGACATACCACCGAACTGGTCAGTCAGCGCGTTTGTTTCGCGACCCAATACCATTGTTGCCAGAACAGTGGCCACATAACTACCGAACAAATCGGCACCCATACCGGCAACGTCACCCACATTATCACCTACGTTATCGGCGATCGTGGCCGGGTTACGAGGATCATCTTCAGGAATACCTGCTTCCACTTTACCTACGAGATCAGCGCCCACATCGGCCGCTTTTGTATAAATACCGCCACCAACACGGGCGAATAATGCAATTGATTCAGCACCTAAAGAGAAACCGGTGAGGATCTCGATCGTGCGCTCCATTTCAATACTGTCAACAGCTGCACCGTTGGCAAAGATCATTTTTAAGATGATGAACAAACCACCCAGGCCAAGAACAGCAAGGCCGGCAACACCCATTCCCATTACGCTACCACCGGTAAACGAAACAGACAGTGCCTTTGATAAACTGGTACGCGCGGCTTGTGCGGTACGTACGTTCGCCTTTGTGGCGATGCGCATACCGATGAAACCTGCGAGGGCACTGAAGAATGCACCCAGTACAAATGCAACCGCGATGCTCCAGTGGCTGTTTGCATTGCTGTAACCCATCACACCTAATAATAAGGCACCAATGATCACGAAATACGTTAATACCTTGTATTCTGCTTTCAAAAAAGCCATTGCCCCTTCGGCAATATAATTACTGATCTCCTTCATCCGCGGAGTACCTGCATCCTGCTTCGCTACCCAGTTGAATTTTACAAAAGTGTACAACAGGCCAAGGACACCCATTGCAGGAACTGCATAAATCAAATTTTCCATAATATAGTTTGAGCTGTTTTTTGGTGGGCAAAAATAGGGTAAATGCACTAAATATAAGGATAAGGGCGCCGCTATTTAAATAGAAGCCGCATTTTTACTGCTCATTTATGGTATGCAATATGTATAGTTCCAACTATTCATTCATTAAACCCTGAGCATGATCCCGATTTCTGATAATAACGACGACCGCACCAGAACACCGATTGTAAACTATCTCCTGATCGCATTAAATATTTTTGTGTTTGTTTATTACCAGGGCTTTGGCAGCAATGAAAGTTTCCTGATGAGTTTTTCCACGGTGCCGGCGGAGATCATCAGTGGAACCGATATCCGTTCGAACGGATTGGGTGTTACGCCGATTCCGGTGTACCTCACCTTGTTCACATCGATGTTCATGCATGGCGGGTTGGCGCATATCGCGGGAAATATGCTTTATCTCTGGGTGTTTGGCGATAACCTGGAAAACAGGATGGGGCCTGTAAAATACCTGGCTTTTTATATCCTTTGCGGTTTACTGGCCTCCGTCGCGCACGTGGTGCTCACCGTTTATACAGGTCGTGATGGCCTGGTGCCGAGCCTTGGTGCCTCCGGTGCGATTTCCGGCGTGCTGGGTGGTTACCTGATGTTGTTCCCGAAAAATAAGGTGCGGGTGCTGGCCTTTATGTTCGTAATCACTGTCCCTGCGGTGATCACACTCGGTCTCTGGATTGCATTGCAACTGGTGAGCGGTTACGGCATGTTAGGAGGAGATGAGCCGGGTGGTGTCGCTTATGCCGCTCATATCGGTGGCTTTATTGCGGGTATGATCCTGGTTAGATTTTTCGCACCGAAGCCGGTCGCGCCGGTAGTGGAACCGCGGCGTTGGTTCCGGTAGAAAAGCTATTGGTTTACATACAGAATTTTTACCCGGTTATTTTCACCTAGGTTGGTATTGATCATAAAGGAACGGCGGCGTTTGTCGTCGATGATCTCCAGTATCGCCGTGTTCGGACTGATCGCGCCCAGGTTATCTGCAATAAAAATAATGTTGTTCGGGCCGGGGTCCAGCGTGAGTTTTAGGAACCGGGGTTTTTTCTTTACGGCAAATCCCTGTACGATCATATTGCCGTTAAGGCTCAAAGAGATACTGTCGCCATCTTCAACCGCGTCATCCCAAATGGCTAAGGTTATTTCTTTAGAAGAAACAGACAGGCTGTCGATCAATTTGGTGTTCCGCATCAGCTTACGTTCGTTGCTCAGGCGGATAGAATCGTAGTGCTGATCAGGATAATAGTACAATTTAGCCACGATGAATCCCGCGGAAATATCAGCGGTGTTGGTGAAGCTGATGGAGAAACGTTCGGCACCAAACGCCAGGTTGAGCTTGCCGGTATTAGGCGGGGTGGTCCCATAATTATCTGCGAAGAAACTTAAGATATTTAAGCCAGTGTCTAACCGGAATTCTTCAGCCGGCGTTCGCTGGCTAAGGTCATTTTCCAGGACCAGCCATTTATTATTTAATCTTACAGATACGGTATCGTTATCGGATTTTTTTGTGTCGTTGAAATTCAGTTTGCCAACGGGATCATGTAAATGAATCGAATCCATAATTCCGAAATAGGCAGGGGATGTCCAGGGGGATAATATTTTATCCGCATCCGGTTCTGTGGAAGGTGTAGTTTTAAATTGTTTTAATGCTATCGGCGCTTCTTTTAGAAAATCGCGCAGGGACATAACGATGGATCGTTCCTCGTCTTCATAATTGGAAAGGGCCGGCAGGGGAACACCGTATTTGATCGACACCATGCGTTCGATTAGCAACGTTGGCTTCCCGCCTTTGTTTTTTAAATTGAAAGTACCGTTGAGATAAACCGTATATGCGCCGATGGAAAACGGCTCTTCGGATTGCGGCACTTTATTTCTCCCAATGGCGAGCTGGCCATTCTTTTTCTTTACGAGTAACAATTCATAGCGGGCCGAAAAACCCCGGTGCGCCAATGTTAGCATGGCAGGATATAATTGATTGCGCTCGGGCTGCCCGATCATCAGCTGCATTACAATGGGTTGGTCATCGGGCGACTTTTTATAATCAAAACGCCAGCTGCCACAAAACGGATCCTGCTGGGCGCTTGCACCCACGCTTATCAGTAGAAAGCAGAAAATAGAAAGGAAAAACTTCATCAGCAAATGGGGTTTCGGCAGCCACGAAGATAAGCGCTACCGCATGCGAATGTCACAACATATTGTTAAGCAAGGCTATGGCGGTGGCAATGGCCATCATAAAAATTGGCAGGTTTTTCGCGACTGTTCTATCAATTAAAACCAGCCATCATGAATGATTCAACAAAAAAATCCGGCAATGCTGCGCAGGATCATGAAAATAAAAATATTGATGAGGCCAACAGGGAAGGCGCAGAGAACGCCGCGGGCCAACGTTCTGTAAAAGAAAATATGGCCCCCGGCGAAGAAAAAGAAATGCCCGTTAAACCAGAGGCGCAACGCGCCTACGGTGATGATCATGTGTTGCCCACCGAAAAGACGAAAGAGAATCGCGCGAAGCAGGAAGAGCAATGAGCAGATTGTGGAATTGAAGAGCAGAATGTCGAAACGTTGCACGGCAACGTTTTTCTTTGTTTGTCGAATCGTTGCAGCGCAACGTCTCTTTAAAAGCAAGGATTCTTATTTATAGAATGAATCTTATTAATAGATTGAATCGCAGCTGCGCTGCGACTCAATCGCCGCTGCGCTTCAATCGCAGGCCGTTGCAAAGCAACGAGACGTTGCGATGCAACGTTTGTACAATATTATGAGCGCTTTTTGCCCGTATCCCATTTTTGTGGATTTGAGATGATATAATGTTGGATATTATCGTAAGATATTTTATCCCGTATGATATGATCATGAAATCGTGGTTGCCAGGCAAAGCCCGGATGAAATTTATGAATGTGTTTGGATACGGCGGATTTATAGGAGCGTATGATGGTGGAGATAGAGCCGGCTTTTGGCGAAATAGCTGCCATTTTTTGATTTTTGAATTGATCAGAGACGATGCATTGCATCGTCTGTATCTCGGAGCCGCTGCTTTGCAACGGCGGGATCTCTTCAGGGAGATCAATGCGGATGATTAATACGCCATGAATATGGTCGGGCATCACAACAAATGCGCCGAGGGCGATATAGGGAAAGTGTGCGGGTATTTCCTGCCAGAAATCCCAGGCTAATTTTCCCATCTCATTGCAGATCATTTCTGCGTTTATGATCTCACCAAAATAATGTGCCCGATCCTTCGTGCATATGGTGATGAAATACGCGCCTGGCCAGCGATAATCCCAATTCAGCAAGCGGGCAGATTCAATTCGGTATTTATTTTTAAATAAGGTCATGCAGCACCGCCCGTTATTTTCGACGATAGAACTACTCTTGATCATCCGCGCGGGCTGGTCGATAAATATATATTCCGTAACATGATCGCGGGCCGTGTATAGATCAGAACATTCCGTGAAAATTCTTCTTTTAAATAATTACATCCTGAAATTCGGGAAATAGGGAGATGCGCGTTCCACCAAATTTGCCAATATATTAATCACTTTTTGTAGCCGCAGTTGCCATGATTTTTAACATGAAACACGACATACATCACCTGAATTAATCCTGGCTCTCTGTTGTTTTATGAAGTCGTACATCTTCCTGTTTACGTGCCTTTCCGGCGAAAAAACAGGATAGTTAGTGCGAAACTCTTTTACTCCGCAGTAAAATTTGCAAGCAATTTTGGTAAGATATCAGCAATCGTTTTTTGCTGGTGAAAGTTCGCATGTTCCACCACATGATCCACAGTTTCGTGCGACCAGGTAATATGATAGGGGATATGCAGTGCATGTCCGCCGAGGGCGAGGACGGGAATGATATCCGACTTTAAAGAATTGCCGATCATTAAAAATTCTTCCGGTTTGCAATCCAGGTGTTTGATGAGTTTCTGGTAATCCTTTTCACCCTTTTCACTCATGATCTCTACATGATGAAAATAATGTTCGATGCCGGATTTTTTTAATTTTCTTTCCTGGTCCAGCAGATCGCCTTTAGTGGCAACAACCAGCCGGTATTTCCCCCAAAGGGCTTTCAGCACATCTTCAACGCCATCAAGTAATTCAATATCGCGGTTCAATAATTCCTGGCCGTACTGAATAGCTTTCGCTATCGTTTCGCCCGAGGCTGTATGGTTCGTGATGCGCAGGATCGTTTCAATCATACTCAACATAAACCCTTTCACTCCATATCCATAAAGCGGCAAATTATCGATCTCCGTTTTTAATAATTCTTTTGCAACACTATGGCGCGGCATAAAATCTTCGAGTAACGCACTAAATTTTTGTTCTGTCTCCTGGAAATAAGGTTCATTGATCCAGAGCGTATCATCCGCGTCAAACGCGATTACTTTAATATTGTTCATCTTGAAATTTTTGGCGCCTTACTCAAACATTTGCAGTTTGGTTTTCGGCCTGCGGCTATCCATCCAGTTAAAGCCTTTTAAATATTTCTGGTCTGCAGGAACCTGCCGTAAAGGGAACAAAGTTCCGTCTACATTATTCACAAATTTTACTTTATTCAATTCTTTTTTTACAAAGAAGATATCGATCACGTCGCCCTTGCTCCGGTTCATCCCGATATAGGCACTGTCTTCGTCCTGCGGGTAAAAAACCGATTCGGCCGGGGAGCCTTTCATGCGGATATAATCGATCTCGCCATCTTTAAAATAGCCGTTCAATGTGCGCCCGCTCATCTGGTTAAACATCGCATCGTTGGCCTTGTTGATCACCATGCTGTTGTTAAAGACATAGAGCCGTTTTGGTTTCTGGTTCTGCGTAAATAAATACATCGTATCCCCATTCACCTGCGTTTGTGCGTTCCAGAAGACCGGATCTTTAAACAGGCGAAATACTGAATCTTCTGTTGAATAATACATGCTGTCACTCACGGCCTGGATAGAATCATTAAAGATCCTTACGTTGTGATACCCAAGAAAATAACGAATACTGTCTGTTGCGGAGGTTTTTACATTCAGCTCGGTAACTTTATTCAGCGTATCATTTTTGATCACTGTTCTTCTTGTACTGCTGTCGTATTTACGCAGCCCGGAGAAAAGCGTATCGGCGGTAATGTAAGTGCTGTCGTTGTTGCGGTAAATGATCATGATCGGCTTGCGCGTACCGAGAAAAGAATTTTCTTTCGTATTCATTTCAAGTCGGTCGCCGAGTACAATCACTTTACTTACGCTGTCCACGATCTTGCCATTGCCTTCTACCAGCGCGATGCCTTTTTTATCGTCGAAGAAAATATAATTGCCGGTGATGCTGCGCGTACTATCTACAATGGATGTACGATCGTAAAAAGTGGATTCGCCGGTTTCTAAATTATACACCCCGTTCTTTGTATTGATGATGCCATCTTTTGTCTTGATGCGGGTAGGGGAAATAAAATGCGCTTCTTTCGTCTGCGTGTTGTACAGCAGACTGTCGGCAACGATATCATATTTCGGATCCGTGAGATGCACGTATTTTTTAAAATAGACATCTTTGGTATCAGAGTAATAAACGGCGTCTGAACTGGTTAACACCGTTTTGCCGTTTACAACACGACCGCCATTCTTATACGTAGCAATACCTGTTGCGAGGTTGTACTCCAGGTCATCCGTGTATAAAATGCCTTTTCCATCTGTGAGTTTTACATTCCGCTTCAAATAGGCGATTCTTTCTTTGCCGATATAACGAAGATAGTTGGCGTAAGTATGAACGCTATCTGCATCGTTGATATGCACATGTCCGAAAACTTCGGCAACGCCTGTGAGTTGATTGAGCGCGATGCTATCTCCCGACAGGATCGTTCGTCCCTGGCGCACGATGGCATTTCCGGCGATCGTCTTTAAAACGGTGTTGGAATCTATTGTAAGCTGGCGCAGGCTCTGGCCATCAAGAATATCGATACGACGTGAAGTGTCTGTCTGGCTCCAGCCTTTTAAACAAAAAAGGAGAAAGAATAATACTGCCGTTAGTTTATATCGAAAAGAAAATTGCTGCAATACAAGAGTTTATGCTGCAAATTGCAGAATAATTATTTAATAGTATCACAAAGCTTAGTTCGTCTTTACCTTCTCAATATAATAAGGCGCGTTTAGCGTATCCGGTAGTGGAATCAATAACGGACTGTTATTTTGTTTTTTGCCAAAGACGGAGATGTTCACATAGCGTTTCGGATTAACGCGGATGTCATCCAGCAACAGGTTCAGTTTATTACCGGTAGAAGCAAGGTTATTATACAATTTAGTATCGTTCAGCAACAAGCCCAGCGAACCGGAATTACTATTGAATTTACCTACCATTGATTTGAGGTCGTTCACTGTAGCATCCAGTGTATTCAGTGTCTTTTGAATATCGAGTGCCGCTAACTTGCTCGTGGCTTTATCCATATTGCTCACCACGTTATCGATCTTGCTGTTCTGATTGGCGAGGTTCGCCGTGATGGAGTTCATATTGTTTAATGTCTTCGCCAACGAACCTGTTTGCTGATTCAGCAAAGCCTGCAAGGATGCTGTGGACGCGATCATGCCGTAAGTCACACGATTCAGGTTTTCCAAAGTTCCGCTGATATTATTTTTTGCACGCGGATCGATCACTGAATTAATATTTACCATCAAGGTATCCAGTGAACTTACCGCTTTACGAACCTCGTATAAGACAGGATCTACTTTTTTCAGAATGTCATTGAATACGCCTGCGTTCGCTTCAGTATAAATAGTGTCCTTACTTTTCAGGTTGGCCACGGCATCGCCGAGTTTGATCTCGATGCTGGTCGTTCCGATCGGGTTTGGTTTGATGAGTGCAATGGAGTTTTGCGGGATATTGATATCCTTCGTGATATTCAGTTCCACCATGATCCGGCGCATATCCTTATCCGTGCTGATCTTGTATACTGTCCCTACCTGCAGACCGTTGATTATAATGGGGTTGGAGTTTTGCAGGCCCTGTACGTTGCCGTACATACCGTACAATGTTGTGCTTTTGCTAAACACTTTTTTCCCCTTCAGAAAGTTGAAACCAAGTATAAGCAGGGTTACGGCCACTACCGCGATAGCACCGACTTTTGTTTCATTAGAAATTTTCACTAAGCGAATTTTTAGTATCTGTAATATGTTCGTTTCAAACCGCGAAGCCAGCTGGCAGTTATCGCTTTGAATTCAACACAAGTTAATAATTTGACCATTGCCTGCAGCTTTGAGTTATCAGCATTACTGTATAACCTGTTAGCCCGGTAAGGACTAGTTACCAATTAACCCGCCAAATTACGGTGCGGACTTAAAAAGCCCATTTAATTTTGGGTGATCTTGGGTGTTTCCAGCTGCTCACGATAGCGCAAAACCGCTTTGGTTATGGCTTCTGCGAGTTCCTGCTGTCCTTTTTCGCTGTTGAGGTAGCGCTCGTCTTCGGGGTTGTTAATGAAGCCGGTCTCAACGAGGATGGCGGGCATATTTGTGGCTTGTAATACCCATATTCCGGTCTGACGCTGGTTAATGCCCAGGGCAGCCCGGCCGGTTTTCTCTACTTCGTCATTTACATAGCCTGCAATCCGGTCACTTTTTTCCTGGTAACGCTTGGCATATACCTGGGCAAGTGCACGGCCTTCGGGTGTGTTGAAATCAAAACTGCTGAAAGAGGAATCTGCTCCACTTGTTTCAATTTCAAAATCACCTTCTTCTTTCATGATCGCCTTTAGCTTATCACTGGTTTTATGGGCGGCGAAGATCCAAACGCTGGTACCATTCCTGGTAAGCGGCATTTTAAAATATTCATATACCGGCTCCGTTACCTCGTAAGGTGTAGAGATCTTTTTCTTTTTCTTGCCCTTGCCTTTGAAGGTCACACGGTAATGCGTAACCGTACGGGTGCCGATCTGGCGGCGGCCGGTTTTCAACGGACCCGAATCGGCATGAATGCAAAGGAAAAGATCACCTTTTGCTTCATTCGCGATATTCGCTTTTTCGCGCGGGTTCTGGTAGATATCTGTCGTACGTGTGGGAACAATATTTACATCCGGCATTTGCTTTTTCAATTCTGCCACCAGCTTCTTTGAAATGGCCAGGGTAATATCCTTTTCTTTCGACCGGAGGGAATTTTCGTATTGCCCTGTGGCGCCCGGATCCCGTGTGCCGCCATGTCCTGCATCAACGACGATCGTCTTTAATTTTTTTATGGGTTGGGAAAAAGCAACAGGAGAGAGGGTGATTAAAAAGCAAGCCAGACTTAAAACAAATACTCTTTTTTGATTCCGCATTTTTTCGCTCGGTTTAATAGGTTTTGTTAAATCCAATTAATACAGGATAGGTTTTGTATTAATAACTATTTTTGTCGCTACACTTATGAGCGACAGTAACAAAGGTAAGGCAAATTACATTTTAGCTTGGCTATGTGTACTGCCATTTATAATATTAACGTACTGTAGTATCGGCTCTGGTTTACACAACAGGATCTTTCACATTCCTTTAACGGCAGACACTGTTCCGCCGGTAAAAAAAGAATTGTTACCGGAAGAAAGAATGGACCTTCCTGCAAGGCGCGTTGTTCCTGCAGTCAACCGCCGCGATACCATTCCACGCAAAGATTCCACGAAAATTGTAACGGTAGATAGTTTCAATATCAAATCATCCAGGGATAGCCTGAGTGCCCCGGTTGTTTATCATGCAGATGACTCGATGGTATTTGATGTGCCGGGAAAAAAGTTATTGCTCTATGGAAAAAAATCTTCGATAAAATATAATACGCAGGAACTATCTGCTCCACAAATCGAATACGATAATAATACCAACCTCGTAAAGGCATTTTTAAAAAGAGACAGCACCGGGTCGGTGATTTCCTTTCCATCTTTTAATGATGGAGAGATGAAAACGATCAGCGATAGTATCACGGTGAATCTAAAAACGGGGAGAGGAATTACCAAAGGAACGTATACGCAGCAGGGAGAAATGTTTGTGTATGGCGAGAAGATCAAACGCGCCGATGAAAATGTTTTTTATGCATTGAACGGCCGCTTTACGACCTGCAATTTAGATACGCCGCATTTTGCTTTTATCAGCCATAAAATAAAATTCATCAACCAGAAAATGGCATTCAGCGGACCGGTTCACCCGGAGTTTGAAGGCGTGCCTGTTCCCATCGTTTTGCCTTTTGGCATTTACCCGTTAAGCCAGGGCAGGCATTCGGGTTTTATCGCTCCATCGTTTACGGCGAATGCACAATTAGGCCTGGCGCTTGATGGGTTGGGTTACTATAAAATATTAAGTCCGAACTGGGATATTATTACGCGGGGCACTTTATACTCTTATGGGGGCTGGAATGTAAATATGAATCCGCGGTATTTCCGGCGCTATCGTTACCAGGGGAATTTATCTTTAGAAGTACAGCGCTATAAGCCGCTGGATGTTCCGTCTAACAAGAGTTACAATTTTTCCTGGACACACCAGGCGGATACGAAGTCGCGACCGGGGGTAACTTTTACGGCGAGTGTCTTGGTGGGCAGCAGTGCGTTTAATTCGCAGGTGCCGAATGACCCGAGGAGAAATTTTCAAAACTCACTTAACTCATCCATTGCTTATTCAAAAACCTGGAAGGACCGGCCTTATAATGTGGCATTAACCGCCAGGCATTCACAGAATACGAATACGAAGTTGTTCAATATATTTTTACCGGATGGTATCTTTAATTTAAATACGCTTTACCCTTTTCGTCGCAAAGAACCGATCGGCGAATACAAATGGTATGAAAATTTAGGCGTGGCCTTGAATACAAATGCGAGCAGCCGGTCATCTTTCTACGATACTGCCGGGCATATCGGCCAGCAGTTGATCGACAGGTTGCAATGGGGTGCCACGCATAATGTACCGATCACGTTATCGCTTCCGCAGATCGGGCCGGTGCAGATCGCCCCGGGCATCAGTTACCAGGAGAAATGGTACCAGCAACGCTCTTTCCGCACCTGGAACCCGGTGACGAAAAAAGTGGATACAACGATTAATAAAGGTTTTTACACGGCACGTGATATGAGTTTTAGTCTGAGTGCGAATACGAGAATCTTCGGGATGTTAACCTTTAATAAAAGCAGTAAAGTGCAGGCGATCCGGCATGAGATCCGGCCATCGGTGGGGATCAGTTATAAGCCCGACCTGAATAAGAATTCTTATCGCCGCACGCAGGTAGATACGGCCAGGAATTTCGCAGATTATTCTATTTATGATGGCGGGATCTACGGGCCCTTCGGGCAGGGGAGGTTTGGCGGGTTGACTTTCAGTTTAGATAATATGGTGTCGATGAAAGTGCGTAACAGGAAAGATACCAGTGCCGGTGCGGTGAAGAAGGTTTCGATCCTGGATGGACTTCGCCTGGATGGCAGTTATAATTTTTTGAAGGATTCGTTCAGGATGGAACCGTTAAGTTTGAGTGCGAGAAGTAATTTATTTGATAAAGTAAATATCACGGCGTCTGCTGTGTTCGATCCATACCAGACAAATGCAGCAGGGCAGCGGATCGATAAACTGGTCTGGGCTAAAAACCCATTATCATTAGGAGCGCTAACCTCCGGCCAGTTATCGTTGCAAAGCCAGTTTACGGGTGGCGATAAAAAATCGGGTGCCACACCGGATGTGAATACCCCGCGGAACGTAGATGCCAGTGGCATGCCTTTGGATGAATACCAGCGCGACGCTGCGTATATCCGGAATAATCCCGGCGAGTTCGTGGATTTCTCTATTCCCTGGAGCATAAATTTTAATTACACGTTAACGGTGTACCGCAACAGGCGCTTCAATGAACCAGGTTTTACATCAAAGCTTGATCAGTCAGTGAGCTGGGATGGTTCCGTTAATATGACGCCAAAGTGGAAAGTAGGTATCACCGGCTCCTATAATATTGGCGATGCGCAGGTAAATTATGTTTCGATGTATCTATCCCGTGAGATGCATTGCTGGCAGATGTCTATCAATATCGCGCCTGTAGGAATCTTCCGTTCTTTCAGTATTAATATCAGTCCGAAATCGCCCATCCTCCGCGACCTGAAGATCAACCGCACCCGGCAGTTTGTGAATATGTAAGCAGGCAGGAATTTCACGCCAAGGGTGCCTAAGTAAAAAGTAAATCTTTCACGCAAAGCTCGCGAAGGAGCTAAGTCGCAAGGGGAAAAAATTCAAAAGTAAAAATTCAAAGTAAAAAAAGCGGACCTCTATTCTTTGTGTTTCTTACTGTTTTTGAGTCTTCGTGGCAATGATTTCACGCAAAGTCGCAAAGGAGCAAAGTCGCAAGGGGAAGAATTCAAAAGTAAAAATTCAAAAGTAAAAAAGCAGACCTCTATTTTTAGTGGTTCTTTCTGTCTTTGAGTCTTCGTGGTGAAAAAAAAAAACTCTGTGCAACTCCGTGAAAAAAACTCATTGTAATTAACACAGAATCTCCTATGTTTGTGACCTACGATTTTTTGTGTTAACTAGCTACCGATAAAATTAATTAATGGAGTGAAAAAAGAGTGAGAGCAGTTCTTGTCCCTAATAGCATTTTTGCATATTGACACAGAGATAACGCTTCACTTTTTTTAATCTCTTCGAGTTTGAACAGAATGTAAGGAATACTGCTCAGCGGTATATCCAGAATATC
>JAQBNH010000009.1 GCA_028288705.1 Ferruginibacter sp. | reverse complement strand
TCACGGGTTGATAATCACCGATAAAATAATCCAGGCTGAAACTGTAGGCATCTCGGGCGGTATACTGGTTCAAGGTGGAAACCTTTCCGTCGGTCCCCATATCATCATCAGGATTTGCAATGCTATTTGCGTTGACTCCTTTTAACCAGCCCTGCAGCGTATAGTGTCTCCGCCGTCGAAATATTTTTACGCTGTCCGCGATCACTTCTGTTTAGCAAGCCGCAAGTCTGTAACTTGCCTGTTAATGAGACCTGGTATGCGTACAGCGCGTAACCCTGACAATCAAAAAAAAATAGGAGAAATGGAAAACTATAAAAAAGCATATATCGCAGGCGGTTGTTTTTGGGGAATGGAAGATCTTTTTCGAAAGATACCCGGGATCATGGACACTGAGGTGGGATATATTGGTGGTGAAAACGAAAACCCAACCTACAGGAATCATCCGGGCCATGCCGAAGGAATTGAATTGCAATACGATCCTGCAAAAATATCTTTCAGGCAAATTCTCGATTACTTTTATCGTATCCATGATCCATCAACTGTTGACAGGCAGGGAAATGACAGGGGATCAAGTTATCGGTCAGCCATTTTCATCCAGGATGAAGAAGAGCAGAAAATTGCGGAAGAAGTTATTCAAAAAGTGAATGATGCTAAAAGATGGAATGGCAAAGTGGTTACCACGTTAGAACCTTTTAGTAAATTTTGGCCTGCAGAGCCCGAACACCAGGATTATCTTGTGAGAAACCCCAATGGTTATACTTGTCATTTTGAACGATTCGGAACTTTCTTATAAACGCTAGTCCAGGTGTTCCGGTGCTCCGTCGAAGTATTTTACGCTGTCTGGGATCACAGTGGTTAGCAAGCTGCAAGTTTGTGACTTGCATGTTAACAATAACCTGGTAGGGCGGCAGCCTTTACTCATGTATTTTTTTTCACAAATTCCAAACGGTAGCTTGCCTTTGGTCAACGTTTTTAAAATAAAAAAATGCTTGGGTTATCCAGTCAGAGACTGGATGCCTTGTACCCACACAAGTGATCCCGGAGTTTCTCCAATTATTTTTAGCATGCTCGGGGAACACTTGCGCGAGTTATGTCACCGCACCAATGATCCCGGAATTTCTCCAATTATTTTTAGCATGTTCGGAAACAGTTTGCGCGAGTTAATTTTTTTCTCCTGAGTCCGAAAAGGTTTGAAACTTTCGCTGGGTTTTCTATTTTAGCAGGAAGGGGCCTACGGGAATACCTGGCCTGTTCCGGTTTTAAATTTTTACCATCAACTATTTTTTATGCCTGACAAAACACTGCGCCCCGGAAAGATCCTTCTACTGGTTTTCTTTGTGGCGGCACAACTCTCCGTATCTGCACAAAACCAGGATGACAGCCTCCTGGTGAACAGGGAACGTGCGAAATGGGAAGCGTTGAAAACAAAAAGTTTCGGTGCTCACCCGGAATGGTTTTCCCGGGAGATGATCTCGATCGGTTACCTGCCCAACAACATGGTGTATCGCACGGGCTTCGGGGACAAAATCAGCTTCCCGAAAATGGACGAATTTCCGGCTGCAGATTTTACCGTCAGCGGATTTAAAATTGTGAACGCAACAGCTGATGTGAAGATCGTCAGCTACCAGGCAGAGGGCCCGATCAGCGTTTACGTCACGTCTGTCTGGGCCCGCAAAGACAACGAATGGAAAACCGTTTCCTACCAGGCAACGAAATACAAGTAGGCTGTTATGCCCCATATAACGGGCATCTTCACAAACAGGTATTTTGTGAAATCAAGAGGTTGGGAGAAGCCGTGTGTAGCATATTGCAACGAACATTGAAATAATCCAGAGCGGGGAGCTTGAATATCAACCCACATGTTTGCCAGCGCCCCGCCGCTGCGATCACCCCTGGGAAAAGATTTACAAACCTTGTAAATTGTCAATCATAAGCTCCGGATAACGGCCGATGTATACAGGCAATGAACTTTCCAGCCCAGCGACTCATACAACCGCTTACCTTCTTCCGTTGCCGCTAAGAAATTATTAAAAATTCCGTTCGACACGGCGATGCGTTCCAGCTCTTTCATAACGAAGCTTCCAAGCCCTTTTCGCCGGTGCGCTGGCTCAGTAGAAATTCTGTCATAAACTGCCAGGTTTTCTATAATGACCAGGTGCCCGATCGCAGCCAGGTCGCCGTTCCCGGTATGAATCCTTACGATAAAGCTGGCATCAGTTGTTTCATATTCCAGCTTATAGGCTTGATTCAAAACCGTATCGCGAGATTTCATTGGATCGCCGCTGGTCATCATGTAACGCTGCGGCTCAACTTCCCATTCATTTGAAATTACATTTATTACTGCTTCCCTGGGCGCACAGACTTTTAAATAAATCCATGGTTCTTTAATCGTTTCAGCTAATTGTAGAAAATCATCATTTAGCTCCGGGAACACATAGCGCGCCCGTTGGTTGTCGTAGCCAACATCCACCCTGAAACCGGATTTAAACCGGGCTGGTGCAGGCAGCTTCCTTGACAACGACCAGGCTTTGAGCCATTGTTCCATGAGTTTCACTGAAATTCCAACCTTGGTCATACGAGAAATTATGTGAGATAAAAATGGATAGTAGCAAGGCAAAGATAAAAAACGCGCCTGCGCTAACTGTTACGAAAACGAAAGTCGTATTTTTATTTACATGGGATCAGGTCTATAACTTACCGTAGCTGATTATTCGCATAGGATTAACCGGTAACAGACGGCGTCGAACATAGCTGCAAAAAATATTTTTAAAAAGCCAATTAACCATGCACAACAAAGGAAAATTTAAAGCCGGCCTCAGCTTTGGGATTTTCATGACGGTCTTTTTTATTTTAAGCCGCGTTTTCACAGAGGATGATTTAACAGCAAAGCGGCTGATGATCATTGTTTTTTCGGCCTGCTCAGGAGGAATTATTGCCGGGCTGTTATTTGCCTGGCTAACGGGCTGGTTAGCAAAATCCAAATTCGTTTCGCAGGCTACTAAAATTGATACGCAACCTGCCGAAACGATTTTATTTGAAACACCTGCCAATCACTTCAAGGGAATGGAAGCTGTGGGTGGAATGCTTTACCTGACTAACCAGCGACTGGTATTTAAATCACACAAATTAAATTTTCAAAATCATCAACTCGCGCTTAGTCTCTCAGACATCACGCAGGTACATCGATACAAAACATTGGGCCTGGTAAACAACGGACTCGCTGTGAAAACCAATATGGGCAAAAGCGAAAAATTCGTGGTGGAACAAGTGGAAGAATGGGTGAAGTTGTTAACGGTGCAACACGAGCTTTCTGTCTGAGTTCATTTTTGGATATTATTATTTTTTTACAGTGCCAGGGAAACTTTATGCGGGTGGACAGCTTTTTTTCTGTTATGACAAAATCTCTTTTCGTTTTACTAGTGATGTTGATCATCGCCGCCTCGGTGCGTGTCAGACACCGAAACTTGCCATTACCAGGTTGTCACGAGAAAAATCACTTGTATACCTGTGCCTTACCTTTCTTAAAATAAGTGCTTTGTAACTAAAATTGCGCTGTGAGTACATACTTAAGGAAATCGCATGCGTCTATCGGTAAAATTTATTTCTGGACCGCTACGATTCATCAATGGCGCCATTTACTGTCCGGGCAATCCAATAAGCAAGTCATCATAGATTATTTAAAAGATCTTTCAGATGCAGGGCTAATTACAATATTTGCATTTGTGGTAATGCCCAATCACGTCCATTTGATCTGGCGTCAAAATAAAATGAATGGAAAGGAATCTCCGTTTGGGAGCTTCTTAAAATATACTGCTCACAAACTGTTGAGAGGCCTTAAATTGTCAGGGGATGCCGCAAAGTATAAAGTCGAGGCATCAAATAAACTCCATGAAATTTGGAAAAGGGATTCACTGGCTATTGAAATTTATAGCAGGGAAGTAGCGAGACAAAAAATCGATTACTTACATGCCAACCCTGTTAGCGGACGTTGGAAATTAGCCATAGATGATCTTCAGTATCCTTACTCTTCAGCGAGATTTTATGACAACGGGACAGATGAATTCGGATTTCTTACAAATCTGTTTTTTATATTCGATGGAGAATAAGGGTGGGTTAGTTTTGGTGCTTTTGCGACACCAAGGGGAGGGAATGGGACAGATGATTTTGGATTTCTAACAATTCTATTTTTTATATTCGATGGCGAATAAGGGTTGGTTAATTTCGGTGCGTGTGACACGCACCAAGGCGTGGCGATACAAAACATTGGGCCTGGTAAACAACGGACTCGCTGTGAAAACCAACATGGGCAAAAGCGAAAAATTCGTGGTGGAACAAGTGGAAGAATGGGTGAAGTTGTTAACGGTGCAACACGAGCTTTCTGTCTGAGTTCATTTTTGGATATTATTATTTTTTTACAGTGCCACGGACCTTTATGCGGGTGGGCAGCTTTTTTTCTGTTATGACAAAATCTCTTTTCGTTTTACTGGTGATGCTGATCATCTTATCCTGTAAATCAAGGGTGACCCAAACGCATTTATTAAACTTCAAACAGTTTACAATCGAAACGCCTGCTGCCTGGACCAAGGTCGTTTGCGACAGTGGAGACAAGAGGTTTGGCGGAATAGAAATGGACTCCGCTGATTTTGTTCACTTCTCTTACGGCTTCGATGTAGGTGACCTGGAAGATTACGTTAAAAACCCGGCAGATACAACAACGCTTTACATTATTTATCCGCCACTTAGCGAGTTGGGTAAAAACCGGAATAGTGAGGCGGGGCATGAAACAATTGACAGGAAATCAGCTAAGATTGTTTTTCCAATTGTGCCGGGGGTGGGGGTGACGGGTTTGTTTATCGATTCAGTCAAAACTTTCAATGGACGAAACATGCAATTTGAAATGTCCGGCAATAACCTGAAGCCCAAAAATGAAAAGGCATTTTTACTTGCGTTAAAAACTTTAAAATTTGCCGATTAATCACTTCACCGCTATCGCATCGCTGCTTGCTGCTAAATTTGGCCGCATTGCCGCAACACATTAACTTGTATGGCAGAAACTTTGACCGCACCCTTCATGAAATACATCGCAACGATAAGCCTGTTGTTTTTATCCATCACCCTGTTTGCACAGGTGAACGATGCCGATGCATTCTTTGCCGGCACCTACGATAAATTTGTTATCCGCAGCCATAAGATCAGCGAAATTACTGTTGACAACGAGATCAACGAAAGTAAATCAGCAAAGTATGTTCTCCAGTTCGACGATAGTGGTCGGCTGCTCAGGCAAACAGTTTTTGACAGCAGCGGTAAACGGTTACATGAATACCAGTTTACTTTAAATAGCCATGGCGATCCCATTGAACGGAAAACCGTTTCCGACGAAATGGGTACAACCTATTCCACCTATTTTGACAAGACCTATGTGGGGGCACAACTCGTTCGGGAAACGACCAGTGAACTCCCGATGCTGACGACCTATGGGTACGACGGGCGTGGCAGAAAGATTCAGTCCAGCATTTTTTACACGCAGGATACAGTCAGCGTGCTCAGGCAGCTTTCCACCTACCGTTACAATGCTACCGGGCAACTGCTGGAAATTGAGGAAAAAGCGGCTGACTTTTATAATCCGTCAGCGACAGCGCAGCACAGCGGAAACACGACTTACATCTACGACGCAGCAGGATACATAACAGACGTCATTCGGGAAGGAAAAGCCAATTATGTTTACAGCTATAACTCCGCCGGTCTATTGAAAGAGAAAATTATTAAAATGCCGGAGGAGTTTAGTCATATCAGGATGGTTGAAAAATACAGCTATCGTTTCCGGAAGTAACGCAGCATCACATCAGCATCCAAAAATCATGTTTTCGGGAGCAAAACGATACACTAATCTTGATGCGTCGCGGGAGTATTACAGACCAATGCAATCACAAACAATCGCGATATTTTTAGAACAGTATGGGTTTAGATAGTATAGAATTATTGATGGAAATAGAAAACTACTTCGGCATCAGTATTCCTGACGCAGAAGCGGAAAAGATTTATACGGTTCAATTAATGGTTGATTCTGTAGCCTCCCATCTCCACATCAAGGATGATAGTTTGGAATTGAGGGACCGGGTATTTCAACAGGTAGTCCAAAGTTTTCAAGCATTGGGATGGACCCGTGAAGTTATACAGCTGAGTGATTTGGTTTCAGCGTATGTTCCTTCAAATGAGAAAAGGGTTTGGGGCGACCTGGAAAACTCTCTTCATCTTTTAATCCCGGAGATTCCGCCAACCAATAACGGCAACACAAGAATTATAGATAAAGTAAAGAAACTCGTAAACCTGCCGCCTGCTGAAAAGGATGACATTACTATGAGCCGGTTTGTTGATGCCATCTGTGCCAACAACTATGACTTCCTCATTGACAAAAAAAATATAAAAACGACCTACGAGATCTATACCGCGGTTTCCGGAATTACGGTAGAAAAAATCGGCGTCGATTATTATGAAATGGCTCCGGGTAAATCTTTTGGGTCCGACCTCGGTATTGATTAAAGCATAGCTCTGAAAAATAAACCTGCATTCTAACGCAAGGGATCGCCAGCAGGCAGTATCTTATATTGCAGTCCACCAGGGAACAACAAGATTATCTATGTCTCAGAATTTAAAGAACCATATTCAGAAGTTTGTTGACATCGGCGACCAGGACTTTGTCAAAATTCTCACCTATTTCACCGTTACCGATGCTGCTAAAAAGCAAAATTTACTTGTAGAGGCTAATACTTGCAAGTCGAATTACTTTGTGAGCACCGGCTGTTTAAGGCTATTTTTTATCAACGAAAAAGGCGTTGAACAAACCATCCAGTTTGCTTTGGAAAACTGGTGGCTGGCCGACTACACTTCTTTCTCCTCCCAAAAACCCTCCGACTTCTATATTCAGGCGGTGGAAAGATCTGAGGTATTGGCCATTGATTTTTCATCTCATGAAAAAATGCTGCAGGAATTCCCAAAAATGGAACGATACTTCCGGCTGGTTCATCAAAGGGCACATGCGGCTTCGCAATTCAGAATCAAAAGCCTTTACAGCGTTTCAAGGGAAGAACTCTATCACCAGTTTAACAAACGCTATCCCGAATTTGTCCAACGCATACCACAATACTTGTTAGCTTCCTTTTTAGGGTTTACACCCGAATACCTGAGCGAAATAAGAAATAAAAGAATTTCTTAAACCAGTTTAAGAGGTGCCGATTGGGCTGCTGTTAGCTTTGTGTCCTTAAAATATAAACAAATGGAACAAAGAGTAAACATCGAACAAACCTTACCGGATGCATGGAAAGCCATGTACGGCTTATCTGTTGTAGTCAGCAAATCTGCGCTTACGCCCATTCAAAAACACCTGGTCATGGTCAGGGCCTCGCAAATTAATTCCTGTGCTTTCTGCATTAATATGCATACCAAAGAGGCTTTAAAAATGGGCGAAACCGCACAACGCCTGTTTTTATTAAGTGCCTGGAAGGAAATAGACATTTTTACGGCAGAAGAAAAAGCGATACTTGCCTTAACAGAAGAAGTCACATTAATTCATCAGCACGGCGTTTCCGACGAAACCTACAGGCAGGCAGAAAAGTTTTTTGATGCTCAAACAATCGGCGGGATAATCATGTCAATAGTTTTAATGAACGCGTGGAACAGGATGGCCGTTTCGACCCGGCTTCCAATTGGCGAATAGGACTGTCGGTAAAAGGTTCCGGCAAGTATTGTGGGCGCCTTCCGGGTGCTCCTGGAGGGATTGATTTTATTGTGTTATTTTAGTGAGCGAACAGGCTACAGGAAATTTAAGGATGGCCATACTAAAACAACGATCATGAATTCAAAAAAAATCTGGGCCAACCTGGCCGTTGATGACCTGGAAAGGACGACGAAATTCTACAGCGATCTTGGCTTTAAATCGAACGGGCGCTCGAAAGACCTGACGAGCTTTTTCTTTGGCGATGATCAATTTATTATCCACTTTTTTCTGAAAAAAGTCTTACAACAAAATGTAAAAGGGGAGCTGTCCGACCTTAGCAGGGGTAACGAGATCGTGTTCACATTATCGGCGGAAACAAAAGAGGAAGTAGATGCCTGGGAACAGGAAGTGGGGAAAGCAGGCGGGAGCATTGTATCTCCGCCGGAAGCATTTGGGCAAGGGTATTACGGTTTTGTTTTTAAAGATCCGGACGGGCATAAGTTTAACGTGTTTTTTATGTGATGACCGATGTTAACTATGGAGATCTGTATATGCTACGCCTGCTTATCGTATTTTTAAACAAAAACGATGTTTGATTTAATCGGCGACATTCACGGGCATGCAGATAAACTGGAAGCGTTGTTACAGCAATTGGGTTACGCCAATTCAAACGGTTTTTACCAGCATGCTTCCCGCAAAGCTTTATTCGTTGGTGATTATATCGACCGCGGCCCAAAGATCCGCGAGACGTTGAAGATCGTGCGGCAGATGGTGGAACATGGAACTGCTATTGCCTTAATGGGCAACCACGAATACAATGCGCTCTGTTTTCATTTCCAGGAAACAGAAGGCGGCCATCTTCGCAAACACCATATCTCGAATATTATACAGCATTACGAAACGCTGAAACAATTTCAAAACAGGCAGGACGAATACGAGGATTACCTGGAATGGTTTAAGACCCTTCCGCTTTTTTATGAAAAAGGTTCCGTCCGGGCCGTGCATGCCTGCTGGGATGATAACAACATCGATTTTTTAAGAACGGTTTTGGTCAACGACCGTCTAACAGATAGCCTGATCTATGAATCTGTAAAAAAAGGGACCGCCTTAAACGACGCGATCGAACAAACCTTAAAAGGAAAAGAACTCCGCATGCCTGCTGGTTTGTTTTTTACGGATAAAGACGGAACAGAACGAACGGATATCCGGATAAAATGGTGGGAAGATCCGCGCAACATGACCTACAAAGCCATCAGCGTGGAAACCATTGCCAACCTCCCGGATACAGGAATAAATACAAGTTTATTAAAGGACCTCAATCATTATCCTACAGATGCGAAGCCTGTATTTTTCGGGCATTATTGGTTGAAGGGCAAGCCGTCGCTCTATCAAAATAATATTTGCTGCCTGGATTACAGCGTCGCAAAAGCTGGTCACCTGGTTGCCTACCGGTTTGATGGCGAAGCCAAACTGGACGAAGCAAAATTGAGTTTTGTGTAGGGCTGCGATCATAAATCTGTTTCATCATGATCCCTGCCATGTGGAAGATGATTCAACGCTTCTTGCATCCAACGCACGTTGTTGCTAACTTTCAGCAACCTTCATTTTTTAAAATTTGCTTATGCGCTATCGTCTATTCCTCAGCATGATTTCCTGCGTCTTAACGATCAACAGTTTTGCTTTTGCAGACTCCACACTCTCATCGCATGAGCTGAAGAACCTGGCCGGCTGCTGGGCGGGAACGATCACTTACTTGGATTATTCGAGCAACAAACCGTTCAGCATGCCTGCGAAACTCCGCG
This sequence comes from Ferruginibacter sp., assembly GCA_028288705.1. Lineage (GTDB taxonomy): Bacteria > Bacteroidota > Bacteroidia > Chitinophagales > Chitinophagaceae > Ferruginibacter. The sequence goes on along the minus strand of JAQBNH010000009.1, from coordinate 110,488 downwards.
TTGCTGATTTCAATAAAACAACCACAATCACGGGCTACCTCGAATACCCGGAAGAACCGAAAGCCAATGACGCGGATACGTTTTTTCTTTCTGCGGATGGCAGGCTTTTTAATCAGGAGCCGGTGAAATTAAAACGGAGTCTGGGTAAAGACAGCCTGGAGATTGTTACCGAAATTTTAGCCATCGACGGTAATGACAACAAACCGGCCCTTCTCCGGCATACTTACCTGCTCAGTAAAAACTGTTACTCCGTGAAAAAGCAAGTGCAGTTTGTGGGAACGCAAACCTGGCTGCTCCGCAATGAGTATCGCTTCGGGCGCGTTGCGCCATGTGGGAGCGGGGAAGAAAGTAAAAAGTAAAAGAAAGTAGAAAGTAAAAATTAAGCGCGCTCTGCAAGTTGTTGCAGAATCCCCTCCTTGTGGTCTCGCGACCAACGGCATTTTTAACACATGATTTTTATTTTTTAAAATGATTAAAAAAGAGTCATTGCTTAATGTCTCTATCCTCCTTTTCCTTAATGAAAAGTCAAAAGTGAAAATTAAAAGGCACAGTAATTTTCAAGCTGTTGCGAATTACTATTTTACTCATTGTTGCGATCTGGAAGAACCAAACCCAGGCGACATTACCCAACAGTTTATAAATGCTGAGCATACTTTGCACTAATGTTTGTACATAGCTACTGAAGCAACGGGCTGTATATCGTTGCTTCTTGACTTTTTTGTTACTTTTTTTGTCAAGAAAAAAAGTAAAGAAGAAAAAAAATAGTATGTTTTGGCAGGACGCAAAGGCAGAAAAAATATTTAATTCTTGATTTCTCTATTATTCTTTTTCTTGCCAAAAAGAATCACTCCGACAATACGTCGGAGCAAGGGCTGCGGAATGAAAGCTAAAAATTTCTGTTCATGGCGGAAAGAAAACAAGCCCTTTCATAAGTGTAATGCCCAACTTCAGTGCGACCTACCAGCTAATTGCAAATCTCTGCATTTGATCTTTTGTTTTCTTTCTCTAAACAGTTGTCTAACTATAAAGAATATGCGCGCCATTACAGTAAATTTTCTTAACGCTTTCTTTCCGATGCCCGGATTTTCAAACTCGAAAGTGAAAAGCTAAATCCGTTAAGTGGTTGGTGAAAAACACCAACCTGGCGTCAAATTTCTTTACGCTTTCTTTCCGATGCCCGGATGAAATTTCCTGGCAGGACGCAACGTCAGGTTTCCGAGACCTCGCTTAAATGATATTATAAGAGGAGGCTGAATTATCTCACCGAAATAAATTAAATTCAATCATGAGAAAAATAACCGTGTTTTCCATGATCAGCCTCGATGGCGTGATGCAGGCGCCCGGCGGACCGGAGGAAGACCGCTCCGGTGGATTTGATTATGGCGGCTGGGTTGCTCCTTATAGCGGCGAAGATTATAATAAAGTCGTGCAACAGGAATTGCAGCCTGCTGATTATTTATTGGGTAGAAAAACATTTGAGATCTGGGAAAATTACTGGCCCGATCATGCGGAATTCTGGCCGGGTATTAACGAAGGCAATAAATATGTCTTTACTCAAACCAGGGACAGCTCCGCCTGGAAAAATTCATTCTTCATAAAAACGGTTGATCAGCTCAGGGAATTAAAACGGTCGGAGGGAAAAGATATCCAGGTGTGGGGGAGTAGTGAGCTGATCCAACTGTTGCTGCAACATAACCTTGTGGATGAGCTGCGTTTAAAAGTTCATCCGCTTACGTTAGGTAATGGAAAGAAATTATTTCAGGATGGCGCGATGCCCGCTGCTTTCGCCTTGCTGGATAGTACGGTGACGAATAAAGGCGTAATCATCGCCCATTACAAACGTGCCGGGGAAGTTGTAACCGGTACGGCAGGCGTTTAAAGGAATGCTCAATATCTTTGCGTGCCAACCACTTTAACGTCCATGCGCAAAGGGTTATTTATTTTAATCGCCGTTATTATCCTGCTGCTGATTTTTGCTAACATTCCGGAAGGTAAAAAGCAGCTCGCCACGGAGCATTTTATTTTTTCTTACAGCCAAACAGTCGACTCAACAGGCGTAAGGGAATTAGCCGCCGACCTGGAAAATAATTATGCAAGAATCAGCCATGACCTTTTCACGAAACCTGCGCCGCATATCCAGGTAAACATTTACGGCTCCCGCTGGAGGTATATCAAGGCGACAGGACACTGGATGGCGTCCGGCAATATCGAAGGAAGTGCTACTTTACATTTTGTTAACCAGGCCTGGTCGGAAGCAGACAACAAGAAAGTTGCGCTTCATGAATTCTCCCATGCAGTCGTTTTGCAAGCATTAATTAACCAGGCAGATAGCCCCCTTAACAGGAATACATTCGATCTCCGATTTGCCCGTTTTCCTACCTGGCTTTGGGAATCCCTCAGTTTGTACGAAGCAGGCCAGTTCCGTGATCCGAAAACGCTCGCGTATATCGGCAACGGTAAATATCCTGATTTGAACGAATTAAACAGCCGTACTAAAGGCGGCAAAATCTACGACGTCGGATACACGATTGTTGAATATATCCTGAAAAAATACGGGCGGGGAAAACTACTCGAATTGATGCTCAGTTATGGCGATCTGCAACAAACATTACAGCTGTCGGATTCGGAGTTCAGTAAAAACTGGTACGATTTTGTTAATGAAAAATACCTGCATAATTAGCGAGGTTTTTCCGAAAAAAGAATCCGCAAAAAAAGCGATATTTAATGAGTTGCTTAATGATCATCAACTAAAACTTCATCTATGCCTGAAAACAGCGTTTCGCTCCACCGCGTTTTGAAAGCCAAGCCCGAAAAAGTCTTTCGTGCATTTACCGAAGCTGCCGCCGTGGCTTCCTGGCTTCCACCATTTGGATTTCTTTGTACGGTTCATGAAATGGATGTGAAAAATGGCGGGACATTCCGCATGTCTTTCGAGAATTTTTCTACCGGTCACAGCCACTCTTTTGGCGGCACTTACCTGGAAGTTAACCCGGGTTCATTTTTAAAATACACGGATAAATTTGATGATCCCAATCTGCCTGGGGAGATGATGACTTCAATAACGTTTACAAAAGTTTCTGTCGGCACAGAATTAACCGTCGTACAGTCGGGCATCCCCGCGGTCATCCCGGTGGAAGCCTGTTATCTCGGCTGGCAGGATTCCCTGGAAAAACTGGCAAAATTAGTTGAGCCGGAAATTCCGGATAATTAGTTTGTGCAAAAAGGGGAAAACTATATTTTCGCAGCGTTGCAGCGAATACCTTTTTAAAACAATCCTTTTATTTACAAATTGAGCAATGAATAAAACAGGTCCTATTATCATGATCGAAGACGACGAGGACGATCAGGAACTCCTCGCTGAAGTATTTAAAGAGTTGAACTATCCTAATGAACTGATCTTTTTTTCCGACAGCATCAAGGCTCTGGACTACCTGACGGAAACCAGCATTGAACCCTTCCTGGTATTATCGGATATCAATATGCCCAAACTGGATGGAATGGAACTCCGCGAGAAAGTGCACAACAATGAAGATCTCCGCATGAAGTCGATCCCTTATCTTTTCTTTTCCACGAGTGCAGAACAACGGCATGTCATAGACGCTTATTCCCGCTCGATCCAGGGTTTCTTTGTGAAACCTGCGGGCTATGAAAAGTTACGCGATATGATGAGAAAAATTGTGGAATACTGGCAGGAATGTGAATCCCCGAATTATATAAAGGACGTACAGAATTAAGCTTTCCATACAACGCTTATGGAATAGGTACGGACTGGTTGGTGACACTTGTTTTAACCGGTTTCCATGTTGAGTTAAAGGCGCGCTGTCACTTCCTGTAATCGGATCTACGGAGATTCAGGCAGGCGCTCGCCCGCAGCCGGGACTTGTTTTACTAACCATATTTCAAGGCAGGATAGCCCAGCAACCTGCGCCATAAAGCGAGTTGCCCGATGATGCTGGCTTCCCGGTAGATCGTAAAACAGATCATTTCGTAATAGCTCATTTTGAACGGACCCATATCAATTTCGCTGTCGAGTTTTTGATCATCGATCTTTACAAGCGCTTCCCGTGCTTCCGGGCTGATGCGGTTCCAGTCGCTGAGATATTCCGCGATCGTGGGATAGCCGGCCCCCGGCTCTATCCCCTTGTTACCCACAAAAAGCTCTTCTTTTGTTTGTTTCATCCCCGAGCCTGTTTCTGCGGCCATGCGGAACCGTTGCTGCACGAGCGTCCCTGCGAGCCATGCCGGGTGATTGGCCTCCGTGTTCAGCCTGTTCTGCATATCTTTTTCCGACATGCCCTCGAGTGCTTTTGCAAATAAGCCTGTCTGTAAATCGAACAAACTCAACAAGCCCTGGCTGCGTGTACTGGTAGTCGTTGTTGTCATATAGCGCATTTTAGTCCGGGTAAAGTACAAAAATCCCGCAGGAATGTCGGCATATTTTCCTTTAAATTCCGGGCCGGTATAATGGTATTCAATGCCAGGCAACAGGAGACAGTGTCCTTCGGTGAACAGCGTTTAAGCCTCTCCGCGAGCTGACGGGGAAAGGGTGGAAATTTTTTTTTGGTTCACATTTTGTCAAACGGAGTTTTTATTTATATTAGTAAAAAAAACTAACAACATGAGAAAGCAGTTTTTAAACAGAACCGCAATGTTACTTACCCTTGTAATGGCGCTGTCTTTCAGCGTTTCCACCATTAAGGCACAAAGCAAAGATGAAATTATTAATGGCAGCTATTTTGTAGCCTTTGGGCGTTTTGCCAACAGCGGAGAATTAACTTACTGGCGAACCAATCTGGGTAGCAAGAACATCCAGCAGATGGTGTCCAATCACCGCGATTACATTAAATCAAACCAGTCGGAGCGTGAGCAAACGGTGAAGCGTTCCTATTTTGATGCGTTCGGCTGGCAGCCATCGGCCGATGAATTAAAATACTGGTCGGGCCAGAATAAAACCTATGCCGAACTGATGACCAATCATATCAACAACTGGCTGAATGTGTATGCGGATAAAAAGGAACAGGTGATCCGTCAGTCTTATTATAAAGTATTTGGCAGAAATGCTACAGCTGATGAAGTAAAATACTGGAAGACACAGCCAACTTATTCTTACGTGCAACTCGTGGCGATGCATACCACCTGGAAGCAACAAAACCAGGCAAAGTCACAGGTAACTGCTGTTAAACCAAACATCAATGCAAACGGTATTTCCACTGCAGGCCTTAGTCTTCAGGCTTTAAACGGCGTTATCGCTGCCGGCGGGCAGAATGTTGTGGCTCCGGGCGGCGCGAATGTGGTAGCTGCAGGCGGACTCAACGTGATTGCACCGGGTGGAGCAAATTAATGAGGTCGATCATTCTGTAAACAATTTTTAAAAGGCTCCGCTGTTGGAGCCTTTTATTTTTACATAAACTTTCGCCTGTTGACAGTGCTTCCGGTCTCCCGGTGCCGGCGATCAATCAACATAAATTGCCTAATTTTCATCCCCCATGAACAGCAACTTTAATAACGAAAAAAGACGGGCGGCAGAAGCAGCAGTAACATTTATCAGGTCCAACCAAACCATCGGGTTGGGATCCGGTTCAACAGTCCGCTATGCGATCGAAGCAATCGGGGAACTGGTTAAGAATGGATTGGTCATCCGTGCAGTGCCTACATCGCGGGAAACGGCAAGACTGGCAAGTGCTTTATCGATACCGCTTGTAGCCATCGGAGAGGTCGATCACCTTGACCTCAACATTGATGGTGCAGATGAATTTACCGGTGACCTGCAAATGATCAAAGGCGGTGGCGGCGCCTTGTTTCGGGAAAGAATTGTGGCGTTGATGTCAGACCAGGTGATCATCATTGCCGACTCCTCTAAAAAAGTTGCGCTGCTCGGTAAATTTACAGTGCCCGTCGAAACTGCTCCGTTTGCGATGAATTATGTAACGCAGCAACTGCATACATTGAACGGACAAGCAACGTTAAGGCTGAACGCCGGAATACCCATGATCACCGAACAGGGTAATCATATCCTGGATGTTGATTTTGGATTAATCAGCCAGCCACAGATCTTATCAGCTCAATTAAATAATATCGCCGGGATTGTTAGTCATGGCCTGTTCATCGGCATTGCGAATAAGATTATGATGTGCCAGGGAAATGAGCTGATTGTTTTTGATGGGATCAGAAAATAAAATGTAAAAAGTAAAGTTTCCCGGGGAGTAGGAGCTTACTCCATTTTCTTTCGCCTGGGCAATCATTTCGGCCTGTATTGCAGTAACGGATTATTTTGTGTTTCTTTAAACAGGCGACTTCCGCCTGCCATCAAACCCGTTATCATGAGTAAATATTTATTAGGCCTTGCCTTCCTGTTTTCCTTTTCCATTATACTGCCTGCGCAATCAACCATGAAGGCGATCAGGGCGGGAAGGATGATCGATTCCAGGAATGGTAAGCTGTTGCTGAATCAGATTATTTTGATCAGCGGCGACAGCATCATCGCTGTTGGCGCAACCGTCACCATTCCTGCCGGTGCCGAGATCATCGATCTCAGCAATGCTACGGTGCTCCCGGGGTTGATCGATTGCCATACGCACCTGACGGCTGAACCAGGCAATGACTATTATGCAGATATTTTTCGCAAGACGCCGGTCGACTACGCCATCTTAGCTCCTGCCTATGCCAAGCGAACACTGGAAGCCGGCTTCACCAGTTGCCGGGACGTAGGCTCGAATGCCTTTATCGATGTGGCTTTACGCAATGCCATCAACCACGGTGATGTTCCCGGTCCGCGAATGCAAGTGGCTACAGCTTTCATCGGTGCCACGGGCAGCCATGGGGACATCTCCGGTTTTTCTCCTTACCTCGATTGGAATATGCCTGCACATATGAGTGGAGTGGCAGATGGCGTGGACGCCGTGCGTGCGCAGGTTCGCTACAATATTAAATATGGAGCCGATGTGATAAAGTTTGGCGCAAGTGCCGGTGTGTTAAGCGAAGAAGAGAGTGTTGGCGCCCCGCAATATAGCCAGGAAGAAATGAACGCGATCGTGGATGAAGCGAAACGCTGGGGACGGAAAGCCTGTGCCCATGCGCATGGAACAGAAGCGATCCTGATGGCGGTAAAGGCAGGCGTAGCCTCTGTTGAGCATGGCAGCATGATGAACGCAGAGGCGTTACAACTGATGAAAGAAAAAGGCACTTATTTTGTGCCGACGCTTTTCGTTGGGGATTATGTGGTTCAGGAATTTTCGAAAAAAGGTTACCCGGATAAGATCATCAATAAAGCCCGGATGATCACACCGGTTGTAGCGGCCAGTTTCAGCAGCGCGGTGAAGGCAGGCGTTAAGATAGCTTTTGGTACGGATGCCGGCGTGTTTCCACATGGATTGAATGCCCGGCAGTTTGTGTATATGGTAAAAGCCGGGTTTACGCCGATGCAGGCGATCCAATCCGCCACTGTCAACGCTGCCGACCTGTTGGGCCTGACCAGTAAAATCGGCTCGATCGAAAAAGGAAAATTCGCAGATATCATTGCTGTTACCGGAAACCCATTAGATGATATCAGCCTGCTGGAAAAAGTAAGTTTTGTGATGAAAGGCGGCGTAGTTTACAAGAATGAAGTGAAATGATCATGCCAGTCGTTTCCCGCAATGGAGCGCATTAAAAATTAAATATTTCACGCAAAGCACGCAAGGAAGCAACCAGGGCGAGCGGCAACGCAGGGTAAGTTTGTCTTTAAATATTCTTCGTCTTTCTTTCTGTATGAAAGGCTTTGTGTAGATATCAGGTTAACCCAGTCTCCTCTGCGGAAAAAAAATGTGCAGATTCGTGTTTTAGCGTGGCGAAATAAAAAACTCAATAGGTATTCGTCATATCCTCATCCACGCAGATGATAAAGTCTGCTTTTCCAAGATTTTCTGCTGCGAGTTTGCTGATATCTTTTTGCGAAACAGTGCTGATCGTAACGGTTTTTAATTGCGGGGCAGCCTGTTGCAGGTACCAGAAGATACCTTCATGATCATCGGAATGATAAGCGCCGTTATAATGAATAAATAAACTGCCCGGTACATGATGCTGCAGGATGAAATAGGCCATGGTAGCATCTTTCATTGCCTGTGCGCGCGGCATATTTTCATTGGAATGGCCCGGCATCATTGTCATCATTTTTTTATAACCGGGTAAATTGGCATCATAAGCAATGGGCAATGGTGCGATCCAGGCTCTCTCCCCAACAGGTAAACTATCCAAGGCCGGAAAACCATTTTTAGCTACCAGGGCGGCATAACGGCGCGGGATATTCGTTGCCACAAAAGGAAAGTTTTTTTCTTTCGCGAAATCTACGAGTGGTGCATAATCCGTCGGGTAATTTTTCCAGAGCCTGGCTGCGGAATCCAACCCTTTGCTGCTCAACTTTCCCTTAAGATACAAATCAAGCGCGGCCTGGTTATCCTGCTCAAACATTTCAGCCCCGAGCACCAGTTGTCTTTTTTCGGCGCAGTCCTTTGTTACCTCCAGTTGCAGCCAGTGCGCGATGGCATTGTTATGAAATTCACCAAACAGGACGATGTCTTTTTCTACCAGTTTTTTGATCATCTTATGATAGCTGACTTTTTTGCCATTACCATCATATAATACATAAGCCGATTTATCCTGCGCGAAAACCGCGGGTTGGATCAGCATCAAAAGAGAAAAAATGATCGGTTTCATTTATGCGTTGGTTTGAGTGTGACTGTAGCCAGGACCGGAAAATGGTCGGAAGGAAATTTACCCCTGTACGTATCCGTTAGTATCGCCCATTTCTGCGTGCGGAATTCTTTCGACAGGAAGATATGGTCGATCACTGCGCTGTCGTTCAGCGTGGTACCGAAGCCGTTAAAGGAGCCGTTGCTGGCATAAGGATTCGCTGCCTGAGTGTAACTGTCGGTGAGTATCCCTGATGACGCGATCGTTTTATACCAATCCGTATCACGGCCGCCATTAAGGTCGCCGGTAAAGATCACCGGCGCAGTTCCCGCGAGGGCTTTTATCCTGGTTAAGATCAGTTTACTGCTTTCTGCCCTCGCGATCATCCCTTCATGGTCATAATGCGCATTGAAAAAATAGAAGCGGCTATGCGTCGCTTTATCCTCCAGGTAAACCCAGCTGCACAAGCGCTTGCAGCATTTGGCATCCCAGCCCATCGTCGGGGTATCCGGCGTAGGAGAGAGCCAGAAATTCCCGGCTTTTAATAATTTGAATTTATCTTTTTTGTACAGGATGGCTGCATGTTCACCAGCTTTTTTCCCATCATCGCGTCCTACACCAACTCGCGCATAAGCAGGTAACATTGTAACGAGATCGGAAAGCTGGGCATCAATCGCCTCCTGCGTTCCCAGCACATCAAAGTCGTGGTAACGGATCAGCGCGGCTACGACCGGCGCACGCTGCGTCCATAAATTGCCGCTGTCCGTATTGTTTTTATAGCGCAGGTTGTAAGTGCCCAGCACGAGTTGCTGTGCATAAATGGTACTGCTAAAAATAAAAATGGCGAGGACTAAAATGATGCGACGCATGGATTTATTTTTTATACATTATTTATTCAGCAAGGCGGTCTGTTTAAAGTTTTCGCCAATGAATTGTACATAATAATTACCGCCTGTTTTTTTCACGGCTGGAAGAACAACTACGTTGCTGCCTGCAGGAATGAACAATTTTGACTGTGATAATATTTTGCCATCGGTATCAATATAACGAATGCTGATTTCGCGCGCTTTGTCACTGCTGATTTGGGCCAGTTGCTGATCGCCATCGCGATAGATACGATCTACGGAAAGTCCGGTCGCAGCCATGGCTTTAACCGCCACGATCCAGGAATAATTAAAGCGGCCATCTTTGTCGATGATCTTTAAGCGATAGTAAGTAACCGGTGCTGTTACGGATTGATTGTCTGCAAAACTGTAACTGTTGTTCACGCCATTATTGCCCAACGCATTCACCGAGCCAGCCTTAGTAAAAGTATTTCCGTCAACAGAACGTTCTATTTCAAAACGGCTGCTGTTATTCTCATCAGCGGTTTTCCAGTTGAGGGTAATGGCAGACGGGCTGCGGCTGGCATTGAAACTGATAAGTTTTACCGGGAGCAAAAGATAAGACGAAAAGTCTACCAGGCCGCGTGTCGGATCATCCGGCGTATGATATATTTTAGCTTCCACCTGCGCGGGCGTCATGTTGTCTTCACCCCAGTAATTATTTTGTGCCGATATCGGGTCAACAGAATTGTTGAACAGGTCGATGAACGGTGTGTTTGCATTGGTGTTGTTGATGAATTTATTTTTACCGTTATCAGATGTATCGGCGTTGTTGATATTGCCGAGGTTTGGTTTACTTCTTCCCTGGATGGTTATGCCCCAGAGATTTGCCGTAAAAACGTTTCCGGTAACGATTGAATTCTGGCTACTACCGGCAGCGCCACCAGAGAATGCGATACCGCTTCCACCAAGGTTTGGATTGCCCTGCGTATTATTACTGTCGATAATATTATAGCTGATCAGGGAATTAATATTTGCCCCACCATTTAAAGTAATGCCGTACCGGTTGTTGCGAATAAGATTGCCGGTGATCACGGTGCGGACATCCGGCCCGAGTGGCAGAAACCCTATGGCGCCGGAATTTGTAGACGCACGTAAAAACTGGTTGTTGATGATGCGGCAAGTATCCGCTCCCGTTCCGCCCAGGTTGATCTGCGGAACATTTCCATTCAACGTATTGTTTCCCATGAACAGACAATTGTATACCTGGGGAGCATTTGAAATATTTGCTCCACCTGAGATGGCACCACGGAAATTATTAAGAAATTTACAATTCGTAATTACCGGGTTGGACCGAAACAAATTGATCGACGCTGTGGAAGTCGTGGCTCCCTGGCCGTTATATTGAAAGGTGCAACTGTCAAATCGCGGACTACAGTCTGCGATCACGAAACTCTGTCCGTATTCGAAAGTTAATTTACGGATCACTGAACCGGGCATTACTTCAATTCTTACACCGGGATAAGCCTGTGGCACCGTTTGCGTTGTGAATAAAGCGCCTGTTGGCGGATCAACAAGCAATACGCCTTTGATAAACAGGTAACCGCTCGTGAGAAATTTTGCGGTAATATCCTGGTTAATGTATAAGGTGTCGCCGGCACTGATCGTGATCGTATCGTTCACTACATAGTTCGTCCCGTTATAGGTGAGATCGCCGGCGGAATTCAGGACCAGGTCGTCAAGATTCCAGTGCTGCCCGGTGCCGGGAGTCGTGTAATTGGCAGATGCTTGTAATCCTGTAATGACTACAGCGATCAAGAAAAGTAAACGTTTCATCATTGAGCGTTTTTTGCGTGATGTAATTATTTGCAGAGCCGCCGGCCAATGGCGGTGGATGAGTTTCCAGGGAGGGGCAAAGATAAGTCATTCGCTTTTTCAGCTATTGAAAAATAGACGAACGGTGAGGCGTCGGAGGCGATATGCTTGAGCTCGGTTGAAATGCTACATATTCATCAGGTCGATCATCAGGTTAAATGCGTCGATCGATGAAGGATTATTAAGTTTAAGCGGCTTCACGATATAACCGGAAATGCCCAGGTCGCGCGCAGCTTTTTTATCTTCCCATTCTTCAGAAGTCGTGATAACAAAACATTTCAGCTGTTGCCATTTTACCGAATTACGCAACACCTGTAAAAGTTCAAGGCCGTTCATGCGGGGCATATTTAAATCTATCAGCAACAGATCCGGATAGGGCGTACCGCTCTCATCGTTTTCTTCCAGCAACCTGATCGCTTCTTCACCGTTGCGGGCAATATTCATTTTATAGATAATCTGCATTTTGTCGAGGCTACGCGCAATATCCAGCGCGTCCAGGTGGTCATCATCTACAAGTAAAATATTTATAACTTTCATGGCAAATTATTTACGCCAGGTAAAAGAAAATGTTGCTCCTTTACCCGGTTCTGATTGAAGAATAATTTTTTCTTTTCGGTCCATCATGATCTTTTTAACGATCGCGAGCCCGACACCCGTGCTTTCAAAGCTATCACGTTCGAGCAATGTTTGAAAGATGATAAAGATCTTTTCCTGGTGGGAGGCTGCAATTCCTGGCCCGTTATCTTCTACAAAGAATGTTACGTGGTCTTTAAAATCTACGCAGTACACCCGAACCCATCCTGGTGATTTATCGTGATACTTCAATGCATTACTCAGGAGGTTGGTGAAGACTTGCGTTAAAGGAATTTTGTCGGTAAACAATTGCGGGAGATCCGGCGCAATCGAGACTTCAACTCCCTCGTGTGCCGGAAGACTTTCCCGGATATCCTGTACGAGGGCAAGCACATTCACCTGCTCTTTTTCGTTTTGCTCCTTACCAATACGCGCATAACTCAGGATCCCGCGGATCATATTTTCAAGCCTTATGATCCTTCCTTTGATCAACCCTAAATACTCTTTTACTTTTACCGGAACATCATCGCCATAGTCTTCTTCGATCCAGCCTACCACGTTATCGATGCCCCTTAAAGGCGCTTTGATGTCATGCGAGACGATATGAGCAAACTGGTCGAGCTCGGCGTTCTTTCTTTGCAGCAGGAGGATATTTTCCAAAAGTGTCTGCGCCATGTCATTCAGCGATTGCGAGAGCTTACTTAATTCATCATCGCTCTTATCAAGAAGTTTCAGGTGGTAATCTCCACCCGCAATACCATCTGCTAAATGCACCATCGTAGCAATCCTGCGGGAAATATGCCTTGCGAGAAGCCAGGCGATCACACAGCCGGTGATGATAGACAGCGCGGTCAGCGCAAAGGAGATAAATTTCGTCTGGGATTCAGAAGTTTCCAGAACATCACGATTGACTTCCCGGTTAGCATACTCGGCGTTTCTCAGTTTACTGAAATATTGCTGCATCATTGTATTCAGGCTGTCTTCCCTGCGGCTAAGTTGTTCCGTGAGGTAGATCTTTTCAAAAGTTTGAACATTAGCTGCGGGGCCGCGGGCTGATAATTTCGCCGCCTTCAACGGCTCTGCAATCTGTTGCTTCCATGCTTCGTAACTGTTGCTGATCTGGTTGAGTAATAATTGCTGACTGGTATTGTCCGGCGAAAAAGAAGACAGCTCCAAAAAAATTCTGTTGTTTTCCACCTTGCCGGAGTCGTAAGTCTGCAGCAGGTATTTCTCTCCTGTAATAAGGAAGCCCCGCAGGCTTCTTTCCATGTCCAGGATATTTCGTTGCAATTGATTCGTCTGGCGAATAAATCCCGAAGAAATAGAGAAGAAATTTGCGTTCTCGCGTACTTTTCGGGATTGGTTGAAGTTGATCAGCGTGGTGATGGAAAAAAGAACAAGGATAAAGGCTATACTGATAAAAATGAGGCGGGATATTTTCATGATTGTCCTGTTTCGTTGCGGCATCGCCTGGCCACGAACGGCAAGATAAAGCAAATTGAGGAACTGGTTTTTTCGAGCAGGGGAGGCTTTAGTAAAAAATAATATACGTTGAATGGCCAGGCTTTCTGCTGGTACTGCCCTTCATTCTTATTACAAACGAGGTTAGCCGACCGCCGTTTCTTTTGCAGGAGAATAGCGTCGCATCATAAAGGAACCTTCGCGGAAACGATCGTTCCTTCCCCGGGAATACTGTGAATCTCCAACACGCCATTTACTGAACTGGCTAACTCCTGCATACCCGTGATCCCTGAGCCCGCGGGCGTGGATAAAACATCAAATCCTTTTCCATCATCGCTGATGACGAGGTAAACAAATGAGTTGTCTTCGCGAATGCAGACATTCACGCGCTTTGCTGCGGCATGACGAATAATGTTATTCATGGCTTCCTGGCAGATACGGAAAAAATCCATCCTGATTTCCGGAGATACCCGCTGTTCATCATATGCCGCTTCAAATTCGCAGGGGATATGGTTGATGGCAGAAAATTCATCACACATCCAAACCAGGGTTTCGTTGAGCCCCAGGTCTGAGAGGATATTCGGGCTCACAGAAAAGGCGATCCTGCGGATAGTCGTGATCATCATTCCAGACACGGTAACGGCATGGGTTACGCGCTCTTTTGCGAAGCCGTTCAATTCAGGCGTGTTGCTGCCCAGCCAGTCCATATCCTGCTTGATCACGGCGGCAAGCTGTGCCAGTTCTTCGTGTAATTCTACAGCAAAATATTTGCGGTCTTTTTCGATCTTGGTTTTGAAATGAGTGGCGAGGTTTTTAAATTTCAGGTATTTCTGTTCTGTCTCCAGGTCGATCAGCTTGCGTGACGTAATGTCTTTTGCAATGGCGAATACGATCTCTTTATCCGGGACGTAAATGGAGGTCCATTCCAGCCAGATGACCTTTCCTGATTTGCTGATATACCGGTTCTGAAAATTGACAAGGTGTTTTCCTTCCAGCAGTTCGGCTCTTGTTTGGGCAGTAGGCGGCTGATCATCAGGATGCTGGAAATCTTTTATCGGGCGACTGAATAATTCTGTTTCCGAATATTCCAGTTTCTCCAGTACGGATTTATTTACTTTTTTAAAATAGCCTTCCTTGCTGGCAATGCACACAAGGTCGGGCGTCATATGAAAAAAGGAAAGCGCGTCTGCTTCCGTATGGGTAAGTGTATGCATGGTTAGTTGCTCGAACAGTTCAGTGTTATTAGGGAAATTGAATGTAGGGATTCTGCCACAATTTTCATGTAGATATTTGTCGGGATAGCTGATTTTGGCCTGATTTATCAGGCAGAATGGCTTCCTTGCGGTTAGCAGTCCTTCGCTTAACCAGCAAATAATTGAGCAACAGCGCGGCCAGCGTCGTAAGAAACGTGACGATCAGGAAAAGGATTATCGAATCAGTGCGGAAAGGCCATACCGGCGATTGAATGAATAGCCCGTTGCCAATCGGGCCCTGGGAAAAAATAAATATTTGTGTGAAATTCCAGCCCAGGTGGATGCCGATCGGGATGAACAACGATCCTGTTTTCGAATAAGCATATGCCAGCACAAAACCCATCGCACCTGTTGACAGGAAAACAATGATCATTTGCATGGGGTTACCGAAGGCGCCCAGCGAAAACCAATGATAGATGCCAAAGGCGATGGCAGAAATGATGATGGCTTTTTTCGCACCAAGCTTTTTTAACAGGATATACAACATAACGCCGCGGAAGACCAGTTCTTCAAAGAGTACTGATTTTATATTCCACCAGATGCCGTTCCATAGCAGGGCACCATCAAATGCCGGATTCACCTGCCATGGCTGACCGGCGATAATTTTTTTAGCCAATACCCCTGAAGCACAGCAGACAGCCGTGAGAAAAAAATGGATAAAAAAATCGAGGGTTCGCCGGGAATCGGGTTTAAGTCCGAGCACGGACAAACTACCTTTGTTATACAACCAGATGACTAACCAGGAAATAACGAATTGCACGAAGATACCGGCCATAGAAGCATGGATTGATTACTGTTAAGGGCAGGTTGCCATTGTTTCATGTGTGGGCCCGCTGAAGCCGCCATTCGGCAAAAGCTGGTCTTCAAAAAATAAAGCGGATAATGGATAGTTTACCGGGAAGCAGGATAATTTATAGAGCTCACCGCATTGTCCGATATGCCGGCCGTTGTTTGTGGTCGCCTGTATCCGGTAATGATATTTCACATAACTACTTGCCGCTATGGTCGTTTGCCAGCCCTGGTTCAATTGACTTGTCGTATACATAACAGCATCGCCGGAATCATAGATTGTGAAAACGATCGAGGCAATATTTTTTGTGAAAGGCCGGCTGATATCGTTCAGTCCGTCGTTGTTAGGTGTAAAGGCATTCGGCATATACACGCGCCCGGGATCACCGGTGCCGGTAGTGTCGGTAACGAGAGCGTCGCAAAAGGGCGGGATAGGCACTTCTACAGGATTGCGACATGCGGAGAGGAGAACATATGCGAAAAAAATAAAGGCAGTGAACCTTTTCATATATGGTAAGTTTTGGCTACTACTAAGTTGCACAATTTCTCTCAGCAATCAAAACGGGAAGATAGCCGTAGCAGTCTTTCAGGTTCACCTGCTGTTGCTGTTGCTATTTGAAAATAAAGAACAGATCCTGATGGCAAAAGATACAACGGTTAAACCATTATGCCGAAGCCGTGCCATCGCTGAATCAGCCATTCTTTTCCTCTTTACCCGCATCCCCTGCAGGTGATAGAAAGGTCCGGCGGAATACCTGTTAACGAGCCGAAGCAGGAAAATAACCTTCTTTTTTTTTGTTCGAAAACGATTTTCCATTATTTTTATTCCGCTTTTTTTGCGCTTACACTTACCCGTAACCGCAACCCTGTTAAACCAACTACAGCATGAAACAATATCTCTTGCTCGCTGCGCTTCTATGCAATGCCGCGCTCCTTTCTGCGCAGGAACTTACCCGATTTGAAAAAAATGGTAAATGCGGTTTCAAAGATGCCGCCGGAAACGTCATTATAAAACCCATTTATAATTATGCGTCTTATTCCTTTACATCCCTGGGCGGCGTTAGTAATAAAGCCGGTTGGGCGGTGATCGACAACCAGGGAAATTTACTCACGGGGTTCACTTATGCCGGTGTCGGTAATGCAAAAGGCTACGGCCTGGTACCCGTTTATACGGAGAAGGGATTCATGGGCGTAGACCGCTACCATGGCCTGGTGAACCGTTCAGGCAAGGAGATTGCAGCGCCGCATTATAATTCTGTTGAAATTCTTTCCAACGACCTCGCACTCGTAGAAGAATACGGCAAATACGGAATAATGAATTCATCCGGTCAGCTTGTACTACCAGTCGAATTTGAAAAGGATGCATTGAAAATTTTCACCAACATTCAACCCAATGGGGCTTATTTTAAAAATGGCCGGTGGAAAGCCTTTTCTTACGACGGCGGCAGCCTTCGTTTATGGAAATATGATGATATCGCCCTGGCTGGAGAATTCATCTGGCCTGTTCGTTATCAAAATAAATGGGGATTCACAGATACCCTGGGAAGGGAAATCGTCAGCCCCAAATATGACAGTGTAGGGATATATGGCGGCGGTGTTACCTGGGTAGCCATTGCAGGAAAAAAAGGGGTGATTGACAGCCGTGGAAATGTTTTGGTTCCCGTAAAATATGACCGGATATCCTCTCATGGTACGGAAAACTACCAGGTTTGTATTGCCGGAAAATGTGGCCTTACAAATGCAACAGGCCGTGAACTGGTTCCCCTGAAATACAGCCTTATTGCCGCTTTTACCGAAGGGCTTGCCGCTGTGCAAGGCGCGGGTAAATGGGGATTTGTGGATGAGGCAGGACGCGAAGTGATCCCTCTCCAATTCGATGGCGTCCTGTCATTTTCAGATGGCGCTGCAGCGGTACGCGTAAACAACAAAATTGGGTTCATTGATAAGAAAGGAAACCTCATGATCGCTGCGCAATTTGATAAAGTGGTAGAACCTTTTTATAAAGGAAAGGCGATCGTGTCGCGTGATGGTAAAGAAATTTATATCGACAAATCCGGTAAAGAAATTAGGTAATGCGCGGCCAGGCTGCATCAATAAAATACTATGAAAAAAATAATCAGCATCAGCATCCTCTCCTTATTCATCATCCATAGCCAGGCACAAAAATTAAACTGGTATAGAGACGGTGATAAATTCGGCTACAAAAATGCCTCAGATCGCATCGTAATACCAGCGCAGTTTGGGAGCGCAGATATATTTTGGGAAGGTCTCGCTAAAGTTGGTGGCGTGGATGCCAATAAAGGTAAATACGGCATGGTGGATTCTACCGGCAAGCTGGTGATCCCCACGATTTACGACAAGATTGCGCGTAAGATTAGCGAAGGCCGCATCTATGCGTCACTGGCAGGAAAATATGGTTATCTCGACAGGTCAGGCCGAACAGTCGTGCCATTTAAATATGACAATGCCGACAATTTTATTGAGGGCAGGGCAACGGTGAAACTCAATGGTAAATGGGGTGTTATTGATCTTTCGGGTAAAGAGGTTGTTCCGTTAATTTACGATTACATTGGTACATTTTCAAACAACCAGGCCCTCGTAAAGCGGGGAAGCAAATCGGGTTTTATCGATGTGAATGGAAGGCCAATAACCGACCTGAAGTATGACGACATTGATTTCGGACATATGGCAGCGCAACTTTACGGCGCGAAACAAAACGGTAAGTATGCCGTTTTAAACAGGCAGGGAAAAGAGCTAACAGACTTTGTTTACGACGCTGTGGTACCTAATTACGGCATGGACAATAATTTTCTCGTGGTGCAGAAGGGTGGCTATTGGGGCGTTGTAGATGAAAACGGACGCCTGATCATTCCGGCAAAATATGAAGAGATCAATGGAATTGATAACAACTTACTGCGCGCAAAAAAAGACATGAAGTGGGGCATCATCAATATGTCGGATAAAACAGTTTTGCCTTTTAAATATGACATAAAACCGGAGGTGGCGTTCTACAGGATTCCCCAGGGATCTTTTATTGAGGACACCCGGCGGCGCGGTTTTACCTTGAATGGCAACCAGATCATTATTGCAAAATATGATCATATCGACGAAGAAAAAGACGGAAGAAGAATTGTTTATTATAAGAAAAAAGCGGGCTTTATCAATCAGCGGGGCGAAGAACTGATCCCCCTGAAATATGACAGCGTGATGCCTTTTAGTAATGGCCGCGCGATCGTTGCATCGGGCGGAAAATTTGGTCTTATTGATACCCTCGGAAAAGAAATTACACCTGTGAAGTATGACAACATGGGGTTGTTTTCCGACGGCCTCGCGCAGGTGGTGCTTAACCAGAAATTTGGCTTTATAGATCCTTCAGGTAAAGAAGTGGTGCCGCTGACTTATGATGGCACAGGCCCTTTTTCCGATGGACTCGCGGCGGTAGTGGTGAACCGGAAGCTGGGCTTTATTAACAGACTGGGTAAGATGGTTATCGAACCGGAATTCGATGGCATCCTGCAATATTTCGAATATGGAAAGGCGATCGTTATCAAAGACGGGAAACAAATTACGATTGGCAAAAACGGGCGGCCATTGAATTAACCACGGTCACCGGATCTTTACCCGGCCCTTGAAAACCCTGATGACGCCCCTGGCATTTTTCCACCAACACTATTCATCTCCGGTTGAAGATCTCCTGCTTTTTACATAAAGGGCTTGCCAGACTTTTATTTCACCTGTTAATGCCTCGTGCGGGATATTTCTGCGAACGAGCGGGGTGGCGGGGATGATCTTCCCCTACACCCGATCCTGTACATCCCTGGTTCACCTTTTGTTCCTTACCTGGGAGCCTTATTGTGCTGTTCCTGACGGCTAATTGCTGCTTTCGCTGCATCGCAGGCCAGGCTCCCGCGCAACACTGGCTATTGGCACTTGTTTTGAACCCTCTGCTGTATTCTTTCAATCCCCAAAAAATATTGTTATGGCCAAAACAGCAATTGCCAAAAAATCCGGAAAAAGTTCCGGCATGCCCGCAGCAAAAGTTCCTGCTGCAACTACTAAAAAGTCTGCACCCGTTCCGGCAGCATCTTCAACCGATCCTTCCAAATATGCGCCAACAAAAGACGCGGTAATGGATGTGAAGCCAGGCGCAGACGGACTGTCAAAACTATTTGAAGACAATATCAAAGATCTTTACTGGGCAGAGAATTGCCTCGTAAAAGCACTGCCGAAAATGATGAAGGCCGCTTCTGTAAAAAGTTTGCAGGATGCCATCAGCAATCACCTGGAGCAAACAAAAACGCATGTAAAAAGACTCGAGTCCGTTTTTGAACTGCTGGGCAAAAAGCCGCAGGCGAAAAAATGCGATGCGATGGAAGGCCTCACCAAAGAGGGTGAGGGCGTAGTGGAAGATACGGATCCGGGTTCCCCTGCACGCAACCTCGGGATCATTATGGCTTCGCAGAAAGTGGAGCATTACGAGATCTCGGCTTATACCGGCATGGTAAAACTGGCCGATAAACTCGGGATGACGGCGGCCTCAAAGCTGCTGGCGCAAACCCTGGCCGAAGAGCAGAAATCTGATCAAACCCTTGCAACTATCGCCGATGGAATAAATGCCGGTAAAGCTGCAAAATAAATTACATCTACCGTTCTTCATTTAAAAAAATTAACATGCCCGATAATAATATTAATGCTGCAAACGAAAACGAAAAGACGCGCAGCCTGCAGGAACATACCACAGATGCCGACGGTCAGTTCATCACGACTAACCATGGCGTTCGCATCAATGACGATCAAAATTCATTAAAAGCCGGTGAGCGCGGTCCGAGTCTGCTGGAAGATTTTATCCTCCGTGAAAAGATCACGCACTTCGATCACGAACGTATTCCGGAACGCGTTGTTCATGCACGCGGATCTGCTGCACATGGCGTTTTTAAATTGCATACCGACATGAGCAAATACACTAAGGCTGGATTCTTAACCGATACCAATCGCGAAACGCCTGTGTTCGTGCGCTTTTCAACAGTTGCGGGTTCCAGGGGCTCTACGGATCTTGCCCGCGATGTGCGAGGCTTTGCCGTAAAATTTTATACCGAAGAAGGAAACTTTGATTTGGTGGGAAATAATATGCCGGTGTTTTTTATCCAGGATGCGATGAAGTTTCCCGACCTCGTTCATGCTGTAAAGCCAGAGCCGCATAACGAGATCCCGCAGGCCGCTTCTGCTCATGATACGTTCTGGGATTTTATTTCCAACGCTCCTGAATCTGCACATATGATTATGTGGGTGATGAGCGATAGGGCCATCCCGCGCAGCCTCCGTATGATGGAAGGTTTTGGCGTGCATACTTTTCGTTTTGTGAATGAACAGAACAAATCCTGCTTTGTAAAATTTCATTGGAAACCCTTGCTGGGCGTACATGCCGTGGCCTGGGACGAGGCGCAGAACCTGTCAGGAAAAGATTCCGATTTCCATCGCCGCGATCTTTGGGAAGCGATCGAGAATGGCGATTTTCCGCAATGGGAATTTGGTGTACAGATTGTTCCTGAAGAAGATGAACATAAATACGAATTTGATTTACTGGATCCAACCAAACTGATCCCGGAAGAACTCGTACCTGTGCAAAGAATCGGTACGATGACATTGAATCGTAATCCTGATAATTTTTTTGCAGAAACAGAGCAGGTGGCTTTTCATGTCGGACATGTCGTTCCGGGTATTGACTTCAGTAATGATCCATTGATGCAGGGAAGATTATTTTCTTATACAGATACGCAACTAATCAGGCTGGGCGGACCTAATTTCCACGAGATTCCGATCAACAGGCCGATCGCGCCGGTGCACAATAACCAGCGGGATGGCTTTATGCGTCAAACGATCAACAGGGGTAAAACTGCGCATAGCCCTAACGGTATGTCTGGTGGTTGTCCTTTCCAGGCCGGGAAAATGCAGGGAGGTTTCACCAGTTTCCCCGAACGGATTTCAGCGAGTAAAGTGCGTGAACGAAGCGAAAGTTTCTTTGATCATTTCAGCCAGGCAAAATTGTTTTATAACAGCCAGTCTGATGCTGAGCGCAACCATTTAACCGATGCCCTTTGTTTTGAATTGGGTAAAGTGGAGACCTTGTCTATCCGCGAACGCATGTTGTACTTCCTGGCGCAGATCGATGGCGGACTTGCCGCTGCAGTGGCCTTTAGTATTGGCATGCATGTGCCGAAAGGTTTGCAAACTCCCCTCAACCAGGTAGTGCCGGCAGATGCTGATCAAAACAGGTATAACTCTGTTGTGAAAGAAGGGTCGTTGCAAAAGTCGGCGGCGTTAAGTATGGCCAATGGTCCGAAAGATTCTATCGCTACGCGTAAGATCGCGATCCTTGCTGCTGACGGTGTGGATGAAACTTCGCTGAACGCGGTGAAAAATGCCCTGGTTGCAGCCGGCGCTGGCGTGGATGTTATTGCTCCTCGGATGGGTTTCATTAACGGCGAAAAAAACACAACAGTGCCGGTCAGTAAATCCCTCATGACGGTGGCTTCTGTTTTTTACGACGCGGTGTATGTGCCCGGAGGGATGAATAGTGTAGCCACGCTGGAAGCGGACGCAGATGCCGTTCATTTTTTGAACGAAGCCTTCAAGCATTGCAAAGCGATCGCTGTTGACACGGCTGCGATGCAGGTATTAAAAGCCACTTACTTCGGACGTAAATTGCCGGAAGATAATGAGCTCAATACGGTGTTGATGGAAGGTGTGATCATTGATGCTGGCGCAGCTGTTGCAGATAAGTTTATCAAGGCGATAGCGCAGCACCGTTTCTGGGATCGCGAAAAAGCCAGGAAGGTTCCGGCGTAAAACTACCCCCAACTTAATTCATAAAACCTGTCCGATTGGGCAGGTTTTTTTTGACCTGTAATTTATGTAGCCTGCTCAATCCTTATCATTGAACTTTCTTAGCATACACTGTCAGCCGCACCCTGCGTGTGTTGCCGCATTCCAGTATATTGCATGACCAACTTTGTTTTTAAGAGCTAAAAATTAATCACTGTATGTTTAATAATGTAGACGAGGCCCTGAAAGCTTTAGTGCCCTTCGCGATGGATGCCGCTAACCCGCTTTGGGAAACAGGGTTGCTGTTCATTGCTAAAGATGGGGAGGGAAAATACCTGGTTGAGCGGACGGGCTTTTATTACGATTCGGTAGCCTCAAAAGAGACTTCGAACTCGCGTGAAATTGAGCAGCCAATTTCCTTCGATCCAGTTCACCAGCAGGTGTATGATTTTCTGCAGGAACATTTTGCAGAAACCAATCCCGGCGCAGCCTGGAACCGGCTTGTGCTGGAAGTGAGCGGCCAGGGGCATTACAGCACGCATTTCGAGCTGGATGGCGAAGAAGTTTACCCGGATGCGCCACCGGAGCCTGAAGTTGTAACTGCCGATTACCTTTGTGAGAATCTTCGGAATTGCCTTACCTATAACGCGCCCGCAAATTATGAATGGGTATGGGAAGTGATCCAACGCAGCCGGAATGCGGATGGACAGTGGGAGATCAGTGCAACATTCTATTATTCGATGTTTGAAGATAAACGGGAAGAGGAACCGCTGGAGCCCGGTGAATATATTTTTATGTACACGGTTTCAGAGCGTTTATTTGACGAATTCTTTGCCGAAGAAACAAAAGGCTGGAGCGAGATCATGCTGGCTTTTTCCCGCGAAGGAAAGGTGACTTATCATGTGTCGAAAACGATGGGATAGATCGTGTAGGGCGGAACAACAAAGATTTCCCCTGTTTTTCATGTATCGTGATAGCAATCTCAATCCATACCATTGCACAAACAGGCCGATGAAAGCGAATGAAAATTAAATCATTTTTAAAAACAGCATTATGAAACTTGGAGCCTTTTCCATCAGCCTTAGCGTGAAAGATATTCATGCCTCAAAAGCATTTTACGAAAATCTTGGTTTCACTGCTTTCGCAGGTGACATTACGAAAAACTATGTCATCATGAAGAATGAGCAGGCACTGATCGGTTTATTCCAGGGAATGTTTGCCAATAATATTCTTACGTTTAATCCCGGCTGGGATGACAATGCTCAAAACCTGGAACAGTTTGATGATGTACGGGCCATTCAACAGCAATTAAGATCCAAAGGCGTGACGCTTGTGGCAGAAGCCGATGAATCAACTTCAGGTCCCGCCAGTTTGATGTTAACCGATCCTGATGGGAATATGATCTATGTGGATCAGCACCGGTAAAAATATTCACGAATGTTATCAGCCGACGCCCATTACTCTTGCTAAACTTTCCCAAATGAATCCTCCTGAACTTGACGACTGGTTTGATTCGATAATTAATGACTGGCGAACAACGATAAAACTTGGTAAAGCTGCTTCTTTAGAAAATATTTTTAAAACAGAACAGCGCATCGGATTCAAATTTCCGGATTCATTCAGGCTCTTTTATCAAAAAGCAAATGGATTTGAAAATGACGATTGGCTGGACAGCATGATTTCAATCTGGCCATTAAAAAGAATGGAAGAAGAACTTGGCAGGTATCAAAACTTTATCGGCTTTAGCGATTACCTGATTAACAGCCATGTGTATGGTTTCCTAACGAACCGGCCTGGAATATTTAAAAACTATGACTTAGCTGGTACTGTTCCCGTTAAAATTGCCGAAACATTTGAAGAAGCCCTAATGCTTATTAAAAACAACTCCGACTTATTGTATTAATGCTGTTAGGTTGCACCAACACCCAGGTTGAGAATTTTCCGTATAGGATGCTTTATGGCAGCATGAATTTAAAAACCAGGTTTGCCGGTCAGGCAATAGATATCGGCAAGCTCAATTGTCAATAACATCCTCTTCTTCTGCGTTCCTATGCTCTAACCCTGCGTGCCGGCTTTCCAAAATAAAACTTTTTCCTTTTTTCAATAGTAGCTATGTTTGCTAAATAATTTAGCAATGATGAAGCCTGTACCTCTTTCCCTTTTTCCCGGCGCGATAAAAATCCCGTTCGTCGGAACGCGCGTGCCTGCCGGTTTTCCGTCGCCTGCACTTGATCATATGGAGGAAAGAATTAACCTGAATGACGAGCTGATCAAACATCCGCTCGCGACATTCGTGATTGAATGCAATGGCGATTCGATGATAGATGCGTTTATCGGGCATAAAACAAAACTGGTGATCGACCGCGCAATAAAACCGGAGAACGGCCATATCGTACTGGCGATCATCAACGGTGAATTCACCGTAAAATTTTTAAAGAAAAATAAGCACCAGTGCTGGCTGGTTCCTGCCAATAAAAAATACAGGGAGATCGAGGTCACGGAAGAAATGGGCATGCAGGTCTGGGGCGTTGTCACCTATATCATCACCGATTCTGAAAACCTTAAGCGATGTATGCCTTAGTGGATTGTAATAATTTTTATGTGTCCTGCGAACGCATTTTTCAACCACGGCTCGAGGGCATGCCCGTGATCGTGCTCAGCAATAATGACGGCTGTGCCATTTCGCGCAGCGATGAGGCGAAAGCACTTGGCATCCAGATGGGCGCGATACCGCATATGATCAGTCCGCTGATCAAAGCCAACGAGGTCCAACTCTTCAGTTCTAATTATACCTTGTATGGAGATATCAGCGATCGCGTCATGAAAACCCTTGCCTCGTTTGTGCCACGCATGGAAATTTATTCGATCGATGAAGCTTTTTTAGATATGCACCAGCTACCTTACCAGGACCTGGCGGAACTTGGCCTGCGCATCAGGCGTACAGTAAAACAACACACCGGCATACCGGTTTGCGTGGGCATCGCCCCAACAAAAACGCTGGCGAAAATGGCGAATCGTTTTGCGAAAAAATATTACAAACCACTTGGTGTTTTTTATGCGGCTTCCGATGAACTGGTAAACGAAATGCTGGATAAAACGTCCGTGTCTGATATCTGGGGCGTCGGCCGCCAGTATGCCTTGTTGCTGATGAAACACGGTATCAGCACGGCGCGGGAATTTATGGCATTGCCGGATGACTGGATCAGGGCGCACATGAGCGTTGTGGGGTTACGCACGGCAAATGAACTGCGCGGTATTCCTGTCATTCCCTGGGAATTTACAGCGCCATTGAAAAAAGGGATCTGCACGGGCAGATCGTTTGGTGCACTCACATCCGACAAACGCCTGATCCATGAGGCGATGTCGAACTTCGCGGCGAACTGCGCGTTGAAATTGCGGGAGCAGGGTTCGGTTGCGCAGGAAATGAAATTATCCATCAACACCAATCCGCACAGGCCGCAGGATGCACAACATTTTCAATCGATCGTCATTCGGTTTGCGCAGGCGACCAGCAACACGCCGGAGATATTAAAATATGTTGACAAAGGATTCAACCTGCTTTTCCGGGAGAACCATAAATACATGAAATGCAGCGTGGAACTGCTCGATCTTTCGCCTGAAGGGCAGCAGCAGTTAAATATGTTTATGCAGGAAGGGCATCACGAAAAAAGAAAAGCGGCCATCGCGAGCCTGGATAATATCAATCGTGCTATCGGGAAAGACACGCTTCGTTTCGGCATCCAGGGCTTTGCAAAAAGTTATAAAGCCAGGGCAGCACACCTGTCGCCAAAATTCACCACCGATTTCTCACAGTTATTAAAGGTGCGCAACTAATGTTATTGCCTTTTGAAATATTGAAACCGGAGTATGTTGATCAGCTGATCAGGCTGGAAAAATTTTACCTCGTCACGCAAAGTTATCATCGTCATCAGGAGGTATTCCCAAACGATCTGCGCAGCGGCATCTTGTTAAGCGATTATGATGATATCGGCCTGGCAAAAATACATTTGAACGCCGTGAAAGCAGATCCATTTGCGGCGCTGATCGACCTTCGCAGGGAAAAGCACCTGGCAAAACTCATGTCGATGATAGATACTCATTCCGGGTATGAATGTTATTGGGCAGTCGTCAGGTCAGGTGCGCAAATAAAAAAGCAGGTCGATTTAACATACAAAGACCAGGTAAGGCGCTACATTGAAAAAAATACCAACTGGCGCATCGGAGCCTCGGCGAAGATCAACCCGCACCTGCAATTAGTTTTCGGAGAAATCTTTATGGTATTGAAATACGGCAATCAAACATTAAGGATTAAATTTGAAGACATTGAACGCTCCTGATTATGTGTTATGATGTTTCTTTTACGGTTGACCTGAAGCAACTGTCCGATTATTTTCCCCACATCAATTTTGATGAGCAGATCGAAATGAATTTTGATGGCACGCATATCCTCGGCCACCTGTATGGCGCGCACCCGATTCTTTATAAAAACGCGACAGACGATGACGTTCATTGCCGGCCGGCAGAGTGGGGTTGTATCCCGTTTTACGTAAAAGATAAAGCGGCATTTTCGAAACAGCGGCCTTCAATGCTGAACGCGAGGAGTGAACGGGTGTTGGACGATCCAAAAAGCTACTGGAATAAGATCCGCAACCGCCGCTGCCTCGTTCCGGTGACTGGTTTTTACGAACACCGGGAAGTAAAAGGCATGAAAAATAAAGTACCGTATTTTATTTCATTGAAAAAACAACCGCTATTTTTTCTTCCGGGTTTATATTCTGTAACTGAACTGCTGGATAAAGAAACAGGCGAATTATACAAACTCTGGACATACACGATTCTTACACGCGATGCGAATCCGGTGATGAAAGGCATTCATAACGGGGGCGAAAATAAATGGCGGATGCCATTAATGCTTCCATTAGAAATGGCAAAAAACTGGATGGAAAAAGAATTGCCGGAAGAACGCTACCGCGACATCATCAACTTTGAAATGCCGTCTGAAGAACTGGATTATCATCCTGTTTTCTCCATCCGCACATCAAAACTTCGTCCTGATGATCAGCCGAAAAATGCATTTTACGAATGGCCCAACCTGCCGGAATTAGCATCATCTTAATTCAGCCAAATATATTTTCTACCTTACCGTCTTCAAAACAAATTTATGAGGATAGCCCTGTTATTCTTTTGCGTAATGATCTCCGCCCGGGTTTCGGCGCAGTCTTACAAATCAGTCCATGCCAAAGCGATCGTTGTGGATACGCACAATGATATCCTGATGAAAGCAGTCGAGAAGGGGATGATGATCGACGGGGACCTGACAGGAAAAGCGAGCAGCGATCTTGCACGGTGGAAAGACGGTGGGTTGGATGTGCAGGTCTTTTCTGTGTATTGCGATGGCGATGCAAAAAATCCGTTTACAATGGCTAACCGGGAAATGGACAGCCTGGATGCCGTGGTAAAAAGAAACCCGTCGAAAATTATGAAAGCAGGTAGCTACCGGGAATTGCTAAAAGCCGTGAAAGAAAAAAAGATCGCGGCGATGTTTGGCGTGGAAGGCGGGCATATGATCGAAGACGATTTAGCAAAATTAGACAGCCTGTATCATCGCGGCGCAAGGTACCTCACGCTTACACATAATATCGCTCCGTCTTGGGCAACAAGTGCGGCAGACGAAACGGCGAAAAAGGAGCTGAAACACAAAGGACTGACGGATTTTGGCAGGAGCGTGGTAACGCATATGAATGAACTCGGTATGCTGATCGATGTAAGCCATGCCGGCGAGCAAACTTTTTGGGATGTGATCCACCTCACCACTAAACCAATAATTGCTTCTCATAGCTCGGTTTACAGCCTCGTTCCCCACCGGCGTAATTTAAAAGATGAACAGATAAAAGCGATTGCCAAAAATGGCGGTGTGATCCAGGTAAATTTTAACCCTGGATTTATCGACAGCGGTTTTGATCGTAAAGAACAACAGTTTTTGGCGTTACATAAAACAGCATACGATTCTCTGATGAAAACCGGTCTCGGAGATTTTTACACAATGGATTATTTGTACAGCACCTATGCGGGCGAAGCGAATGTGATGCGTCCGTCACTGGATCTGTTGATTCAACATATCGATTATATTATTAAACTCGTCGGTGTAGATTATGTAGGCCTCGGCTCCGACTTTGACGGCATCAACCTTAACCCGGCGGGGCTTGATGATGTTACCACTTACCCGCTCATCACCAAAGCGTTGCTGGAAAAAGGGTATAGCAAAAAGGATATCTATAAGATCCTCGGCGGGAATTTCTTACGGGTGCTAAAAGCGAATGAGGCCGGAAACTGAATGCCGGAGTCGTAAATGCATCTTCTAAATAGGGACCGATATTGCTTAATCCGAAATGCTGCATTAAGATCCCAAATGGGAGAACCGAAACTGCCCAAAGTTCATCAACAGCCAAACCGGAATGAGTAACAAGCTACTCTTCCTCTTTCAACGCCCACAATCCTCGCCTCATCCGTTCCCTTCTTTAGGTTGAACTTAAAGAATCTTTACAAAATCTTTATACGCGTTCTGCCAGCAGATTTCGGACAGGTACTAGCTTTGCCGGTCATTTACCGGAAACGGTAACACGAAAATCGTAAAGGTGTCAAAACATATCAACAAGCTTACCGCAGGAGGATTATTGATCGCATTGGGAATTATTTATGGAGATATCGGTACCTCACCGCTCTATGTGTTTAATTCGATCATCAAAGACAGGATCATCAGTCCGGAATTAATCAAAGGCACATTATCCCTGATCATCTGGACACTCACGCTCCAGACAACCATTAAATATGTTGTGCTAGTATTGCGTGCCGATAACCGCGGCGAAGGAGGGATTTTTGCTTTATATGCGTTGATCCGCCGCAGGAAAAAATGGCTGGTGCTACCCGCGATGATCGGTGGAGCAGCACTCCTGGCAGACGGCATCATTACACCACCCATTTCCATTTCGTCCGCGATCGAAGGATTGAAAGAGCTGCCGGTTTTCACGGCGCTCAGTACACAGCATATCGTGTTCATCGTGTTGGGGATTTTACTCGCGTTCTTTTTTACACAACAATTTGGTACGGCTAAAATCGGTAAATTCTTTGGCCCGGTGATGTTCGTATGGTTTGCAATGCTGGCCGTGCTGGGCATCGTTCACCTGGCGGATGACTTTAGTATTTTGCAGGCATTGAATCCTTATTATGCCGTTCATTTTCTCTGGAATTACCCTGAAGGATTCTGGTTGCTGGGTGCTGTTTTTTTATGTACGACTGGTGCCGAAGCTTTGTACAGTGACCTCGGGCATTGCGGCCGCGATAACATCCGGATTTCCTGGATGTTTGTAAAATTTTGTATCCTGCTCAACTACTTCGGGCAAGGCGCGAGTTTGCTCAATCACCACACAGGCCGCATGATGAGCAAAGCTTTTGTGGAAGCCAATCATATCAATTCATTTTATGACCTGATGCCGGAATGGTTCATTGTTCCGGGAGTGATCATCGCTACATCGGCCGCCGTGATCGCCAGCCAGGCATTGGTGACCGGGTCTTTCACGCTGATCAACGAAGCGATGCGCCTGAGTTTGTGGCCGCGGATGAAAACCCGCTATCCGTCTGAAGCCAAAGGCCAAATATTTATTCCTGGTATCAATAGCCTGCTTTGCCTCGGTTGCGTTGGTGTTGTTCTATACTTCCGTGAATCTGCAAAGATGGAAGCGGCTTATGGACTCGCGATCATCACCACGATGCTGATGACGACGATCCTCTTTGCCAATTACCTCGTGATGCGCCGCGCCGCACCTGTGTGGATCTGGATCTTCCTCGCGGGTTATGTATTTATTGAAATCGGTTTCCTGGTTGCGCTGATGGATAAATTTGTACACGGTGGTTTTATCACACTGATCATCGGCTTCCTGATGTTCACCGTGATGTACGTTTGGTACCGGGCGCGCCGGATTAAAAATCGTTATGTTGAATTCGTTCGCGTGGATGATTATATTCCGAAGATTGAAGAACTCAGCAATGATTCGTCCATTCCGAAATATGCCACGCACCTTGTTTATTTAACGAGTGCGAATAGTCCGCGCGAGATCGAACATAAAATTATTTACAGCATTTTAAGTGGCAAGCCCAAACGTGCAGATATTTACTGGTTCGTTCATGTGAATACCTTGGACGATCCGTATACCTCGGAATATTCTGTCGAACATATCATTCCGAACGATATTATCCGCGTCGAATTTAAACTGGGTTTCCGCGTGGCACCACGGTTGAACATCATGTTTAAA
Source organism: Ferruginibacter sp. (assembly GCA_028288705.1). Taxonomy (GTDB): domain Bacteria; phylum Bacteroidota; class Bacteroidia; order Chitinophagales; family Chitinophagaceae; genus Ferruginibacter. The sequence continues at coordinate 79,915 of JAQBNH010000009.1, read as the reverse complement.
AAAGTAGTGGAAGACCTGGTGAAAAATCGCGAAGTCAATATTACCAGCCGCTATCAAAGTCAGCAAAAAAACAATATGGTCGGCGATTTCCAGTTTATCGTGATGGAAAAATTCCTTAGCCGAGATAACGAATTGCCTTTCTTCGAACATATTATTATGACACTATATTTCCGGATCAAAGAATGGACGATCTCGGAAGAAAAAAGTTTTGGATTAGAACAAAGCAGCGTACTGACCGAAAAATTTCCGTTGATAGTGGCACCCGCAAGCGGACTAAAAATGAAAAGGATCTATCCGCATGAAATGGCGGAGTAGCACAATCATGCAGGGCTTACCTTTATGGGCTAGAAAAAAATATATGTCCCTATTCAGCAACCGCCCGGGTAAACCGCAGCAATATCTATTCAGCCTGGTATTGATCGCGTGCGTGGCGTCTGTTTGTTTTGTGTTTAAACAATTGATCGATTACCGTGTGGTCGCATTTATTTTACTGGTCTGTGTGTCCCTGGTTGCGATGAAGATGGATATTCTGCCGGTATTTGTTACGGCGATCACGAGTGCAGTGGTATGGGATTTTTTCTTCATTCCGCCCAGGTTTACCTTTTCCATCGGGAGCACGGAAGACAGGTTGATGTTGCTGATGTATTTACTGATTGCGACAATTCATGCGGTGCTGACTTATAAAATGCGGCAGGTGGAAAAAGCCTTCCAGGTGCGCGAAGGAAAAGCGAATACGATCCGGTTGTACAATACGCTGCTGAATTCCTTATCGCATGAATTGAGAACGCCGATCTCTGCGATCATCGGGGCAACGGATAATTTGCAGTCGAATGGTGAGAACCTGACAGAAGAAAACAAACTGGAACTGTTGGGAGAGATATCAAAAGCTTCTTTCCGGTTGAACCAGCAGGTAGAAAACCTGCTGAATATGTCGCGATTGGAATCGGGGAGTATTCGGCCGAAAAATGATTGGTGCGATATCAACGAACTGATCTACCAGGTGATGAAGGAGATCGAAGAAAATCATTTTTCGCAACGCTTTTTGATCAACGTTGATCCGGAGATTCCGCTGTTCAAACTCGATGCGGGCATGCTGGAACAAGTGCTGTATAATTTGCTGATGAATGCTGGTCGGTATACGCCGGTGAATAGTACGATCCGGATCAGTGCCGCGGCAAAAGACGGGCGGCTGGAGTTGCAGATCGAAGATAACGGGAAGGGATTCCCGGAAGAGGAGATCGCAAAGGTGTTTGATAAATTTTACAGGCTCACCAATTCAGGATCGATCGGCACCGGCCTCGGGCTCTCGATCGTAAAAGGTTTTACAGAAGCATTAAATGGAACGGTACGGCTGGAAAATATTGGTACCGGCGGGGCGAAGTTCGTGATCAGTATCCAGGCAGAAACGTCGTACCTGGATGATTTAAACAACGGTTAAAATAATGCGCATGAATAAGGCTGAGATCCTGGTGATCGATGATGAATCGCAGATGCGGAAATTACTGGAGATCACGCTGGGCAGTCATGGCTATAAGGTAACGGAAGCGGCTACCGGCAAAGAGGGCAGGATCATGGCATCCAATCATCCACCGGACCTGGTGTTGCTCGACCTTGGGTTGCCTGATGAAGATGGTCATGCCGTATTACGTTCCCTTCGCGAATGGTACCATAACCCCGTGATCGTACTGTCGGTTCAGGATAGTGAGGAAACTATTGTGGCTGCTCTTGATAATGGCGCCAATGATTACCTGGTAAAGCCTTTTCGTACGGGCGAATTGCTGGCTCGTATCCGGTCTGCTTTACGTTCAGGGAATCCGGCAACTAACGAGCCGGAACTTATGTTTAATGATCTTGCCATCGACCTGAGCAACCGGACCGTCAAAAAAAATAATCAGCCGGTAAAACTTACCAGCACCGAATATAATTTGCTTACTGTGTTCGCCCGGCACGAAGGGAAAGTTTTAACGCACCAGTATTTGTTGAAGGAAGTGTGGGGCCCTGATTTTATTACGCAATCGCAATACCTGCGCGTTTTCATTGCACAGCTGCGAAAAAAGATCGAAGACGATCCCAACCGTCCGGTATATATTCTTACCGAATCCGGCGTGGGCTATCGTTTTATTGGCCTGAAAGATTAACTACGCCTCGGGTCTTCGTTTACGCCTGCCAGTTAAAGTGATCCGTCACAACCCTTTTTCATTCAGTAATTTCAGGATACGGCTGCGGAGCGTTAAGAATCTGCCTAGCATGATTCCCGCGGAAAAGCAAATGATAAATGCGGATAACTGGTGCCCGGTTAACCAATGTTGAAAAATCCATTTGCGAAAGATGGCGAATACAATATAGCATACCAGGACGATGACGCCGAACCGGTCCATTTTACTGATGGCCTTGCCGGTTTCTTCATGCCAGACAACGTTCGACGCGCGTCCCACCAGGAGCCCCAACATAATTCCGGCACCGAACGCCGCAATTGCCAGCAACGGCGAAACATAACCCACGGTAACATTATAGATCCCGATCGCAATCATCAGCAGCGAAATGATCGCAAACAGGCGTACACGGGTCAGCAATTTTTTTTCTACAAATTTTTTTCGTGACATAAGAACTGTTGTGGAAGCTTTAAAGCCAGCGTTCACCACACGAAATTAAGTGCCCGAAAGGAAAGATAGTTTTTAAAAATTGTTGCCTAATTTCCCTCCGTTAATAGCGCGATCGAATGCGATGTGAACAAAACCAATTAATAGCTGTTAGCATATCTCAACTCAACTCATGGAAAATATCATTTTAGTTGCCGGTGCTACGGGAAACCTGGGCGAACGTATCGTAAAAGCTTTGTTACGCTTGAAGGCGGATGTACGCGTGATCGTTCGGGCATCGTCCAACGCTGCGAAAATCAGTCATCTTGAAAACATGGGCGCGCAGGTTTTTATTGTAAACAACTGGAATAAAGAAGAACTCACAGTTGCCTGTAAAAATTGTTCCTGTGTTGTATCTGCGTTGGCAGGACTGGAAGAGACGATCATCGGTGCACAAAAGATTTTACTGGACGCTGCGATTGAAGCGGGCGTGCTCCGTTTTATCCCGTCTGATTATTCACTCGATTTTACAAGCTTCCGCGATGGCGAAAATCGTAACCTCGACCTTCGCCGAAAATTTCATGTTTATCTTGATAGCAGGCCTATTGCTTCCACAACAATTTTTAATGGGGCATTTGCTGATTTGCTGAAGGGAGAAATGCCCATGATTTTTCTCCGGAAAAAACTGGTGCTCCATTGGGGAAATGCCGACCGCAAACTCGCTTTTACCACCATGGATAATACGGCTGAATTTACTGCGCATGCATCGCTCGATCGGGGAACGCCACGCTATCTGCATATTGCAGGCGACCAGGTTAGTGCGCGTGACGTAAAAACGATTATGATACAACTCACCGGCCATAAGTTTCGTATGATACGTACTGGTGGTCAGCATTTGCTCGGGCTGTTAATTAAAATTGCACGGGCATTTTCCCCGGGAAAAGATGAATTATATCCTGCCTGGCAGGGAATGCAATACATGCACAATATGATTGATGACAGGGCACAATTATCAAAACCTGACAATGACCGTTATCCAGGCATGCATTGGACATCGATACAGGAAATGCTGAAAGCCTGGCTGGAGAGCGAGGTTGCAGCTAAAAAATAATTAACGCGGATTCAGTTGTTGATGATGTCAAATGGATGCTTATCTTTCGATCCTGCAATCACTTTCCATGTTTCGTTTCAGACCTAACTATTTAATCAGCGCGATCGTTCTCGTCATTGTGGAAGTATTGATTGCTTTATATATGGATGATGCCGTCATCCGCCCCTATGTTGGCGATCTGCTGGTGGTAATCCTGATCTATTGTTTCATGCGCACGTTTTTAAATTATTCGGCCTGGCAACTCGCAATCGCCAGCCTGTTGTTTTCTTATTTTGTAGAAATATTACAATACTTTAAAATTGTTGAAGTGCTCGGCCTGGAGAAATTTGCGCTCGCACGTATCCTGATTGGCACCTATTTTACATGGGTGGACATGCTGGCCTATACCGCCGGTTTCATCATCATTATCCTGGTAGAAAGATTCCTGGGCCACGCAAAACCGGTAACCGACCGGCAGTAGCAAAGAGCAGTTGGCACCAGTCATGGAAAAAAGTTTATCCATCCTCCCCTGATATAAGATTTTCCCTATATTCATAGCCCTAAACCAACACTGATGAGATCTGCACTATTATCTGTATGCTTTATCTTAAGCACAGGGCTCGCGTCTGCCCAATCAAAAGAAGCGTTTTTTCTTTCCAACCCCACACTTACGCCCGACGGGAATACGGTGATCTTCAGCTACGAAGGTGATCTCTGGAAAGCCGGCATCAATAACGGAACGGCCTCCAGGCTTACTGCAATGCCCGGTTATGAAACGAGTCCGCGCGTTTCACCTGACGGTAAATGGCTGGCATTTACCGGACGGCAATATGGTAACGCTGATATCTTCGTGATGCCCTTCAACGGCGGAGAAATAAAGCAACTTACGTTTCACAGCAGTGGCGATGAATTAAACAGCTGGAGCTGGGATTCAAAGCAGTTGTATTTCCAAAGCGGGCGCATGGGCCAGTTGTCAGGTTTTCGCGTCAGCCGTGAAGGTGGAAATGCGGTGCGCGTTTTTGGAGACTATTTTTTTCAACTCGATCATAACCTGTTCGAACATCCAACGTCGGGAGAAATATTTTTCAACGATACCTGGGAAAGTTCCAACCAGGTGCAGCGCAAACGGTATAAAGGGGCATTCAATCCTGATATCCAATCCTACAATCCCGCAACGAAACAGCATAAGAAATATACAACATGGGAGGGAAAAGACTTTGGTGCAACGATCGACCGGTCGGGAAATATTTATTTTATTTCCGACCAGGCAAATGGCGAATATAATTTGTATCGTTTGGCCGACGGCAAGCCAACGGCACTCACTTCCTTCAACACTTCAATCAAATCGCCATTCGTAAACGCCAATGGGGGAAAGGTTGTTTTTGAAAAAGATTACCAGCTCTGGATTTATGATGTCGCATCCGGTAAGTCTGTAAAAATTGAACCCAATATAATCCGCAACTCGGTTCTGCCTAAGGAGAAAGATTATGACATCAAGGGTAAGATCAGTTATTTCGATGTTTCACCTGATGGCAAAAAATTCGCAATGATCTCGCGGGGTGAATTATTTGTAAGCGACATCGAAGGAAAATTTATCCAGCAGGTAGAGAAGGGTTCCGCCGAACGTTGTACAGAGGTAAAATGGCTGGCTGACAACCGCACGCTGTTGTTTAACCAAACCCAGGATGGTTATCAGAACTGGTTTACCATTCGTGCGGATGGCGCAGGCGGTTTAAAAAAGATCACGTCCGACCGGCAGGATAACCGCAGCATTTCTTTCAATAAGAAAAGAACAAAAGCCGTTTACCTCAGTGGCCGTAACGAACTGCGTATGCTGGACCTGAGAACATGGAAAGATGAATTACTCGTGAATGATGAGATCTGGGGATTTGACAATTCGCGCCCCACGTTCTCTCCGGGGGATCAGTACATTTCTTATACAGCGTTCCGCGCATTTGAACAGGACATTATGCTGTATCATTTGCCCACGAAAAAATCATTTAACCTCACACATACCGGCGTTACAGAATCGGAGCCGCTCTGGTCTTCCGATGGTAAGAATATTTATTTCACGTCGTCCCGGTTAAAACCTTCTTATCCGTTTGGACCTCAGGACGCGCGCGTTTACCAGTTGCCGCTGGAGAATATTGATGAGCCTTTTCGGTCCGATAAATTTAACGCGTTGTTTGAGGAAGAAAAAAAAGACACCAGTAAAAAGTCATTCATTAATACAGATAGCCCGGCGGTAAATATTGATACCCGCCATATCATGGAAAGACTCGTGCAGGTAAGCCCGTCGTTTGGCACGCAAAGTCTCGTGGGCGTTTTCCGCAAAGGAGAGAAGACGACCGTATTTTACCTGAGCGATCACAGTGATGGAAAACCGGCACTATGGAAGACAGTAGTGGAACCATTTGAAGAAAATAAAACAGAGAAAATTGCAGGCACAGATGGCAATTCCGATTTTGATCTCGTGGCAAATGCAGATAAACTTTACCTCTTATCTAAAGGGACGATTTCGAAGTTCAGCCTGGAGACGAGCAAGGCTGATCCCATCGCAATGAGCTATATTTTCCGCCGTAATTTGCAGGAAGAATTCAGCCAGATGTTTGAAGAAGCGTGGGCAAAAATGGAAATCAATTATTACGATGAAAATTTCCATGGCATCAATTGGGCGAAGATCAAAGCCCGCTACCAGCCTTATGTGGCGCAATTAAACAATCGCGCTGATTTGCGCATCCTGTTGAATGATATGTTAGGCGAACTCAATTCATCGCACCAGGGTTTCAATACTACCGGAGATGATGAAACGATCGCACTCGCAAACAAGACAATGGAAACCGGGATCATCTTTGAAAACAACCAGCCTTACAAGGTGAAGTATGTATTGGCACGTACAGCTGCCGACAGGCGTGATATCAGCCTGCAACCCGGCGATATTTTGCGGAAGGTAAATGAGGTAGCGGTTGATGAAAACATCGACCGTAATTATTATTTCAGCAAGCCTTCTATAGATAAGGAATTGAAGTTGACCTTTTCCCGCGGCCCCAAGATGATGGAGATAAAATTACATCCGCAGGCCAGCTTGTTTAGTAATTTTTATGATGCCTGGATCGATGACAACCAGCAACGGGTAGACGAAAAAAGTAAGAACCGGATTGCTTATGCCTGCATGAAAAACATGGGCCAGGAAGAACTGGAAAAATTTGTGATCGATATGACGCAGGAGTTGAACAGCAAAGAAGCGCTGATACTGGATCTGCGTTATAATACGGGCGGTAATGTTCACGACGAAGTGTTGCGCTTCCTGCAGCAACGCTCTTACCTGAAATGGAAATACCGCGAAGGTGCGCTGACACAGCAAGGCAATTTTACGCCTGCGGATAAGCCAATCGTTCTACTGATAAACGAACAATCCCTGAGCGATGCAGAGATGACGGCACAAGGTTTTAAGGCATTAAAACTTGGGACAATTATCGGGAATGAAACCTATCGCTGGATCATTTTCACGTCTGCTACTTCGCTTGTGGATGGCTCAGGCGTGAGGCTGCCAAGCTGGGGTTGTTACACGCTGGATGGCAAAGACCTGGAAGCAACGGGCGTACAACCTGACATTAAAGTGGTCAATAGTTTCGAAGACAAAATTAATGGCCGTGATCCGCAGGTTGACAAGGCTGTAGACGAAATACTGAAACAGTTAAAATCTAAATAATGCAACTGCGTTTTAGGAACGGCTGTTAAAATATTATTTTTTATGAATGGGGTAAGGAACGAAATCCGTTTCTTCCCCTTTTATTTTTTCGAAATCCTGCGCCAGCCATTTCGCTTTCGCTTCCCGGATCGTATCAGGGTTCGACGAAACAAAGTTCCAGTCGATAAATCTTTCTTCCGCAAAAGCATCTCCGCCAAAGAGATAGAGGGTACTGCCGGCTTCCATGGTAAAACTGCAAAGCGTTGCTTCCTGCGCTACCAGCAATTGTTTCGGCAGATACGTTTCTCCTCCTGTTTCAATACTTCCCTGCAGGATGTACAGGCATGCCTCGCCAAACAATTCAGCGCCGATGTTGACTTCTTTTCTTTCGCTGCATGTTATTTCCAGCATAAACAGTTTGCTATACACCGGAACAGGAGAGCGGTGCCCGAATAATTCACCTGCTATTAGTTTAAAATGCAAACCGTTTTCCTCCCAGGACGGAAGGCTGTCTGCTTCCACGTGGCAAAATTCGGGCGGCATGTTTTCCAGTTCTTTCGGTAACGCAACCCAGATCTGCAATCCGTGTAAATCTTTATCGGAATGCCGCAAACGTTCTGGTGTCCGTTCGGAATGGACAATCCCTTTTCCGGCAGTCATCCAGTTAACCGCCCCCGGTTGTATTTCTATTTCGTTGCCCAATGTATCCCGGTGCATGATGCTGCCTTCAAATAAAAAAGTTAAGGTCGACAGCCCGATATGCGGATGCGGAAGTACATCAAAATTCTCCCGTTCATTCATTTTCACCGGGCCCATATGATCGATAAAAATAAATGGGCCAACCATCCGCTTCTGGCGGAAAGGAAGCAGGCGCCCGACAAGAAAGTTGCCGATATGTGTGGCCCTTTCTTCAATGACAAGATGAACGTTCGACATATTTATGTATTGAATGTTGAAAAGTAAGTGAATTAATGAAAGGCAGGGACGCAATAACGTTAGGCCGATTTTTATTTCGCTAATGCCTTACGAACAGCCGGAGCTACTTTGCTGCCAAACAATTCTATAGACTTCATGATCATCTTGTGCGGCACATTGCCGATACTTGCCTGCGCAAGAAACCGCGTGTTGCCAAAGAGTTCATGTTCGTATAAAATCTTTTCTGTTACTTCCTGAACGCTGCCCACCATTAAGGCTGCATGCGGGGAGCGGGAACGATCATATTGTTCGCGGGAGAGTGGCGGCCAGCCCCGTTCGCGGCCGATGCGGCTCATCATCTTTGCATAATACGGATAAAAATCATCCGCTGCAGATCCGGAATCTTCGCCAACATATACATGGTTGTTGATGCCTATCTGCAATTCGCCGTTGGTCTTGCCGGCTTTTTTTGCCGTCTCTTTATAAAGATTGATAAAAGAAGCAAACTGGCTGGGCATACCGCCGATAATGGCAAGCATTAAAGGGATTCCGAGGGTTGCCGCACGTACTGCTGATGCCGGTGTTCCGCCTGCAGCCAACCAGATGGGTATTTCTTTCTGCAAGGGGATTGGGAAGGCTTGTAAATTGTTGATCGCGGCACGGTGATTTCCTTTCCAACTCAGCGGTTTATTTTTATTCAGCGCCAGCAGCAGGTCCAGTTTTTCTGTGTATAATTCATCGTAGTCTTCAAGGTCGTAACCAAATAACGGAAACGATTCGATAAAAGAACCGCGCCCGGCCATGATCTCCGCGCGGCCATTTGACAGGAGATCGAGTGTAGCAAAATCCTGGTAAACCCGAACCGGATCGTCGGAACTCAACACTGTAACAGCGCTCGCCAGCTTTATGTTTTTTGTTATCGAAGCAGCGGCAGCGAGCACAACTGCAGGAGCGGATACGGCATAATCGGGTCGATGATGTTCGCCCACGCCAAATATATCCAGGCCGAGTTCATCAGCAAGTTTTATTTCTTCGAGCAGATCAGCCAGTCGTTGGCGACCGTGAGTACCGTTACCCGTGGAATCGGGTTCCATATCTGCAAAACTGATCAGGCCAAGTTCCATATGAATAGTTTAGACGCTAAAATTATTCAATCCCATCGGTCTTGAGCGTATCAAATTTGGCGGGCAACAATAATTTTGCCGGTCGGTTCATTTGCAATCGGCCCAACTTTTATTCCGCCAGGCCCATCGTCCAGCGATTATCCGGGATCGTTGGGAAGACCAAAAAATATTTGTTGGGGCGGTCGATCTTTTCGGCTTTGCCATGATCAAGATAACCCCCGGAAAAGAGAATATTGCCTGCTGCATCTACGCTGTATTTTCCAATGCTCGGTTTTTTGAAACCCGCGTAACTGTAACTGCCGTTGCTGTTCAATGTTACAAACCCTCTTGGCGTGTATTCGTACATGCCGGTACGGGAGTTATAGTGGGAGGCGGTGCAGCCATATTTACCCATTTTCGGCTTAGCGGCTTGTTGTGCTGATGTCAGCAAAGTGAATGTCAGCAGGCAAATCAAGGTAAGTAAGGACCTTGTAAACTCTTTTTTCATCAGGTTGATTTTTCCGGCTAAAATAATAAGAAAATGGAAATACCTGCAGCAGGCCATGGAGAAAAGCGAAAATTAAATGATAAAAACTGCGACAACCTACTTAGCCATCAACACAGGTCGGCGGTCTAAAATCCTTATTCAAATGTTATTGCGACATTCATTCGGGATCGGGGCATAGGATTTGCGATGTTCTACGTATTCCAATCTAAAAACTTCTTCAATGAAAAAGCTGCTCCTTCTCCTTGTGATCACGTTGGGTGTTGAAATTAGCGTTATGGCGCAAACAGACCAAGTGAAAGTAAAGAAGACCTCCACTCCAACACAAAAAGTGCACAATACTTTCAGCAAGCACAAAAGGTACAAGGGCTACAAGGTGAAGCATACAAACAACGGCCAAAAATCGGTTCACAAAGTGGATATGAAAAAAGGGAAAGTAACCACCAAGGTAGATTAAAAGTGGAACCAGTTTATTTTGAAACTTCCCCGGCTGTATTCCAGGGACGGCGTCGGCATTTTAATGATATTCAGCACGTTTAGTGCAAACTTCAATCCTTTTTTATTTGTTTTGATTTTACTCAGGTCGATATCCGGCGCGAGATACCATTGCCGGTAACGCGGTATATCCGGACGGTAGAATGTTGTAACGCCCTGGTCGTTCTGATCGATATTATCGAAGGCGCCAAACATGCCTTCTGCCCCCGTTCCTACCGAAACCTGCAACCAGGCCGGAATGCGTGAAGCCGGGAAAAATGATTTTAAACTCGTACTCAACCAGTATGTCTGGCCGTTATAATCTTTTAAAAAACGCTCCGGACTTGATTTCCCAAAAATGTCATCTGATCTTTTATCTAAGGTGGCATCGGCATAATTTTTCCGGTGAAACGACCACTTAAACTGGATACGTTGTTCATCCCATGCAAATTCCTGCGCCACCAGCATCGAACTGCCTAACATATTTGCACCGAAATCCCCCCAGCTCCAGCCCCATTCCGCACTGAAACCGTCGAGCACTTCAATTACTGTCTGGTAAGCGGCTCCGCTAAACCCTCCGAGCAGAATACGCTTTTTTCTTTCAATGCCGGTCCAGCGCCAAAACTCCATACTCGCTTTACTTTCAGCATAAGCGCTGTAGGCATGGCCGATCTTATCGATCTGTTTCCATTCACCAATATCATTAAACGTATGAAATTTACTCTGGGGATAATCTTTGTACCAGGCCGCGTATAATCCAACCATCGCAGCGCTGTAGCCTGCAACGTTTGCGGCGGCAACAAGCCGTACCCGTTTCTTCACTATTTCAGGGGGCAATCGCTGGGTGTCGGTAACGACAACCGGTTTGTATACCCCGGAGCTGTCGGTTTGCTGTGCAGCTGCCGGAAATACTAAGAGAAAACTGATACATCCCCCGTAAAGCATCCGCAGGGGAAAAGATCGCGCTATTTCCCTGAAAGGAAACGTAATGGGCGAATGCAGTAGCGGTATCTTCATAAAAAACAAAAATAGACCTTAAGTCCGTTATTCAGTTACGAATAATATATTTGTAAAGATCTAAAAGAACATATCATGGATAAAAATATACAGGTGAAAATCGATAAATGGCTGAGCGGTAATTATGACGAAGCTACAAAGGCGGCCATCAAAAAAATGCAGGAGGAAAATCCGGAGGAACTGGAGGAATCTTTTTATAAAAATTTAGAATTTGGAACAGGTGGCCTGCGCGGGATCATGGGCGTTGGAACGAACCGTATGAATAAATATACAGTTGGTATGGCCACACAGGGTTATGCTAATTATTTAAAGCAAAGTTTTGAAGGAGATATCAGCGTGGCGATCGCGCACGACTGCCGCAATAATAGCCGCGATTTTGCAGAGATCACTGCTAATGTTTTTGCCGCGAATGGTATTCATGTGTATTTATTCGAAAGCCTGCGGCCGACGCCGGAACTGAGTTTTGCCATCCGTCACCTGAAGTGCAAAGGTGGAGTTGTTTGTACTGCCAGTCATAACCCAAAAGAATATAACGGGTACAAGGCATACTGGGATGATGGTGCACAAATGGTGGCGCCCCATGATACAAATGTGATCGTTGAAGTAGAGAAAATTGAATCACTGGAAGATGTGAAATGGACTGGTGGTGAAAAAAATATCGAGATCATCGGGAAAGAAATAGATGAGGCCTACCTGGAAATGGTGAAAGGATTAAGCGTTTACCCGGAAGTTTGTGCAGCCCAGCATGATCTTAAAATTGTGTATACACCGATTCATGGTTCGGGCATTATGCTGGTACCGCAGGCGCTCGCGAAATATGGTTTCACCAATGTTCATATTGTGAAAGAGCAGGCAACGCCGGATGGCAACTTTCCGACAGTGGCTTATCCAAATCCGGAAGAACGCGAAACAATGAGCATTGGGTTGCAGCAGGCGAAAGACCTGGATGCGGATATTTTACTGGGAACGGATCCGGACGCGGATCGTGTAGGCGTTGGCGTGAAGAATCAGAAAGGAGAGTGGATATTGCTGAATGGCAATCAAACAGCTTTGCTGGCATTTAATTATATGATCGAAGCGCGGAAAGCCAAAGGCATTGCGCAGCCCAACGATATGGTGATCAAAACCATCGTAACCACCGACCTGATAGATGTGATCGCGAAAGCGAATGGCGTGGCTTGTTATAATGTGCTCACAGGTTTCAAATGGATATCATCGATGATCGCGGAAAAAGAAGGCAAAGAAAATTATATCATCGGCGGCGAGGAAAGCTTTGGCCTCATGATCGGCGACAAGGTGCGCGATAAAGATTCGGTGAGTGCTGTTGCGATCATTTGTGAAATGGCCGCTTATGAAAAAAATAAAGGCCGCAGCCTTTTCGACAAGCTGGTAGACCTTTACGTAGAATATGGTTTTTATAAAGAGAGCCTGATCAGCATTACAAAAAAAGGTATGAATGGCGCTGCAGAGATCGCGAAAATGATGGAGGAAGACCGTAGTAATCCGCCGCTGCAGATTGATAATATTGCCGTTAAAAAATTATACGATTACCAGTTACAGGAAGAGAAAGATCCTGCAACTGATACGTCTGAAAAAATCGCACTGCCAAAAAGCAATGTGTTGCAGTTTTTACTGGAAGACGGGACAAAAATTTCTGCAAGGCCGAGTGGCACAGAACCGAAAATAAAATATTATTTCAGTGTCAACACAAAGCTGGAAAGTGCCGATGCCTTTGAGGAAACAGAAAAACAACTCGATGCAAAAATTATCCGCATCGAAAAACAAATGGGGCTAAAATAATCTCGCCCGTACCTGCTTATGAAAAAAATTATCCTGCCCGCGCTGCTATTGCTATGCGCATTACATTCGGTTGCGCAGCAGAAAGATCTGGCAACGCAGGTGTATACACTTAAAAGGTTCCTTGATAAAAACCATTACCAGCCTGTCGCATGGAATGACAGCAGTTCGTCTATGCTCTACGATAAATGGCTGGGTGAACTGGATAAAGAAAAATTGTTTTTTACCCGGCAGGATATTACTTCACTGGAGCAGTACAGGTATCGGCTGGACGATGAAATCCTCAACCGCAAGACTGACTTTTTTAATGTCTCTACAAAATTATTCCGCGCAAGATTACAACAGGCAGATAGTATGATGCAACGGCTGTTTGAAAAGCCGTTTAATTTTACGAAACCTGATAACTTTTCCTGGCCCTCAAAATACTATGCAACTTCAACTGAGGCGCTGGCCCTGCGTTGGCAGCAATATCTTAAATGGCAGCTACTCGACGATATTGCGGGCGACCTGGTATCCGACAGTAAAAAATTAACGGCTGTTTTGCCGGACGATTTCGCAGCTCTGGAAGCGAAAAACAGGGCGAAGTCGAAAGTTATGGAGCAGGCTTACTTCAGCAGCATACTTAGCACGGCGGAGAATTTTTTCGAAAATCTCCGGGAGCAATACCTTAACGCGATCGCCTGGTGTTACGATCCGCACACGACATATATGAGCATGCGGGAAAAAAAGGAATTTGATACGGAAATGAGTGCGTCTTCCTATAGCTCTGGCTTCACGCTGGAAGAATCAGAAAAAGGCGACAAGACCATAGGCTTCCTTCAGCCAGGAGGCAGTGCATGGCGCAGCGGGCAGTTGCATAAGGGTGATGTGCTCGTTAAAATTAAAAAGAACGGGAAGACTATAAAAGTAGAAGATCTTTCAGAGCAGGAACTCGAAGCTGCATTGGAAGGCAATAGCAGTGAGGATATCGAGATCATCGTGCGCACCGTCGCCGGGGAACTGAAGACAGTGATGTTACAAAAAGAAAAAATTACTGATGAAGAAAGTGTTGTAAAAAGTTACGTGCTCCATGGCAGTAAAAATATCGGTTACATTAATTTGCCGGGTTTCTATAGCCGTGAAGAATCAGTAAAGACTGATGCAGATCTCACCTACGATGGTTGCGCCAATGATGTGAGTAAAGAGATTGTGAAACTGAAGAAAGATACGATCAGCGGCCTTGTGCTTGACCTTCGTTATAATGGCGGTGGAAGTATGTGGGAAGCGATGCAACTGGCAGGAATATTTATCGACATTGGTCCGGTGGCTTCAATGAAAGATCGTGAGGGAAAAACGCATTTTTTAAAAGATCCTAACCGCGGTACGATCTACGACGGCCCGTTATTAATTCTTACCAACGGTGGGAGCGCAAGCGCCAGTGAGTTTGTTGCGGCTGTGTTGCAGGATTATAATCGCGCAGTCATTCTGGGCGGCGCCACTTACGGGAAAGGCACCGCGCAAACAGTGCTACCACTCGATACGACCGGCGCCTTCAATAAATCTTCTTACGACGAATATGTAAAAGTTACGGGGGATAAGTTTTATCGTGTGAATGGAGGTACTACACAATGGACAGGCGTAATTCCTGATATTGATTTGCCGGACCTGTATGCTGCAGACCGGTTCAAAGAAAAAAATAACAAAAGCGCATTGATCCCTGACCGGAGCAAAACGGGCATATATCAGCCGTTGAGTAATTTGCCCGTTTCTGCGCTAAAAACAAAATCGATGCAACGAACGGCAGCCGATCCTTATTTCCAGGCAATCGCCGCGTTAAGCGATTGGATTGCGAAATACGATAATGGCCGCAGCATTCCTTTGCACTGGAGTGGATTTGTTGATTACTACAATGCCAATAAAGAACGTTTTAAACAGGCAGGAGACGAGGGTGAAAGCAGCAGGCTCTTTACCGTTTCGAATAATGCATTCGACCGCCAGCGCATTGATTTGTCAACCACCCAGAGCAAAGAGATCAACAATGTTTACCTGAAACAAATTAGCCAGGACAAAACGCTGCAAGAGGCGTTTGAGATCATGACCGACTGGTCTGGCATAAAATAACACCGCTTCATCTTTAATCAGTCATTATTTTACATCAATCAAAACCAACCTTAATGAGACAATTTTTACACCTGGCCGCCGGCCTGATTTGCTTACTGGGATCTACAAAGCTTGCTGCGCAAAACCTGGAGAATCCTGTTGAGTATATGAACTTCATCAGCAAACAACAGGAAAATATTTCCAAAAAATTCATGAGTTATACCAGTGCTGCTGCGCATGGAAAACGCGCCAAAAAAGTGGAAAGCCTCCGCAGCAAATTGCTCGACGAAGTGCAGGAATCGCGGATGAACATCAGCGGAATGGGCTCTTTCAAAGGCGATAAAGAATACCGCGACACCGCCGTTAATTTTATGAAGCTTTATTTTAATGTGCTGAATGAGGATTACAGCAAGATCATTAATATGGAAGAAATTGCGGAACAAAGTTATGATGGCATGGAGGCCTATATGCTCGCGCAGGAAATGGTTGACAGGAAACTTGAAGAAGGCAACACGCGAATGAAAGAAGCCAGTGCCCGTTTCGCTGCGAAAAATAATGTGAACCTCGTGGATGGTAAATCAGAATTGGGTGACATGATGAAACAGGTAAGCCTCATGAATAAACATTATCACGATGTGTACCTGATTTTTTTCAAGCCATTTAAACAGGAAGCTTATTTAATGGAAGCGATTGAAAAGGGCAACATCACCGGTATCGAACAAAATAAAAGTTCTTTGCTGAAATACGCGCAGGATGGCCTGGAGAAATTAAAAGATCTCAAAGGTTTCCAGGGAGATATGTCTATTGTGAATACCGCTAAAGCGATGTTGAATTTTTACATCAAGGAAGTGGAAAAATCAAATAGCGTGAGCGATTATTTTTTGACGAAAGAACGTTTTGAATCTATCAAAAAGGAATACGAGAAAAAAGGTAGCCCCGCGAAGGCTGATGTAGACGCATACAACAAAGCAGTGGGCGACATTAACAAGGCCTCACAGGCTTACAATAACAACAACCAGTTGCTGAACCAGCTTCGTAAAGATGCATTGGAAAACTGGAACAATTCTGTGAATGCGTTTTTAGATAATCATACACCGCATTACAAATAAACTTAGAAACCTATAAAATTTTCAGCCGGTCCCCGACCGGCTTTTTTTATGCGACCATGAGAATGACAGGGATTAGCTTTTAAAAAATAAATTCTAAAAGATACATGCTGAATCTTAAATACTAAATCTTACATAAGAAATCTCCAAACTAAAACCTGCATCGAACTTCAAATTGCCAACTTCAAATTCCCAACTTCAAATTCCACATCATGCCCGGTCAACTAATCAACTATTCAATCTCTCAGCTATACAACTATTCAGCTATTCAATTAACTTTGCAGTAAAACTAACCGAAACTACAAGGCATGGCCAAATTCGAAGATACCTATCGGCATAAAGGGTTGCGTAAAAAACTGATGGACATCCTCAGGGAAAAAGGTATTACCGATGAGAATGTATTAACAGCCATGAATAATATTCCCCGTCATTTTTTCCTGGACACTGCACTGGACAATATCGCCTACGAAGACCGTGCGTTTCCCATTGCTGCGGGTCAAACGATTTCACAACCTTACACCGTTGCTTACCAAACGCAGTTGCTCCAGATTAAGCCTCAGGACAAAGTACTGGAGATCGGCACAGGAAGTATTTATCAGGCTACCGTACTGGCAGAGATGAAAGCAAAAGTCTTTACCATCGAGCGGCAAAAAGACTTGTTTGAAAAGACCCGTGATTTTATTTTTAAAAGTAAATACAATAACCTGAAATTTTTCTACGGCGATGGTTTTGAAGGGCTGCCTACTTACGCGCCTTTTGATAAAGTGATCATCACAGCGGCGGCACCGTTTATTCCACCAAAACTCATTGCACAATTGCGGCCCGGTGGTTTGATGGTAATACCTGTTGATGAGGGCGAACATCAGCGCATGCTGCGTCTTACCAAACAAGCAGACGGATCGTTCACAGAAGAAGCATTTCATAATTTTTCCTTCGTTCCGATGCTCACGGGCAAAAGCAGGTAATGAAATGAATGCCATTCCAGTTGACATTCGTGCATCTGGCGTTAGAGGTTATTTTTTAATACTGTTTAATAAATAGTCAATGAAAGATATGGATGAAAAATTGGCATTAAGCAAACATCAGCCTGCTCCGGGGCCTTATTATCACGGTACGAAAGCTGACTTGCAACCCGGCGATCTGATCGGCATCGGCTACAGCTCCAACTACGGTCAGCAAAACAAAGCCAGATATATTTACCTGAGCGCAACACTAGATGCGGCCATCTGGGGTGCCGAACTCGCGTTGGGCCAAAATCACGGGAGGATCTATATCGTAGAACCGACAGGTCCTATCGAGGATGATCCCAACCTGACCAATAAAAAATTCCCCGGTAATCCCACCAAATCCTATCGTTCAATTCATCCATTTAAGGTTATTGCAGAAATAAAAGAATGGGAAGGGCACGCACCAGAACAACTTCAAGCCATGCGAGACCATCTTGCGAAGTTGAAGCAACAGGGGATAGAGGCCATTGAAGACTAACCTGGTTTTTTAATGGAAAAATAAATTCTTCCTGTTTGGGGGTATTCTTCTTTTTGTCAGTCCTTATACCTGAACTGCTATATGGAAGAAAATCGCTTTTATATCTTAGTTGCCAGGAAACTTGCCGGGGATATTGCCCCGGTTGAGTTAGAAGAACTGGATCTGATCCTGCTTCGAAACCCCGTGTATAAGCAGATCCTTTCGCAAATCTCCGCTAAAATTTCCTCCCACCGGCATCACCAAACCATCGATAAGGAAAAGATATTACTCAATCTTCGCCACAAGATCATGGCGGCAGATCCGCATGTTAAAGCTGCTGAAAACAACGGAGCCGAGCCGGAGCAACGGGAAAAAAGTAGCTGGAAGAAATACGGCATTCCCATATTTACCGCAGCAGTTGTACTGTTACTTGCGCTGGGTTTATTTAGGTTTTTAGGCAGCAGTAACAATTCAGGGCCTGATGCTAGCGCGCGCATAAACAATAATATCAGCACCAGGCCAGGATCAAAAACACAGGTGAAACTGCCGGATGGCACGGTGGTGATCTTAAACGCTGATAGTAAGCTTACGTATCCGGATAATTTTTTAGGCGCAACACGTGAAGTAACCCTCGTAGGCGAAGCATTTTTTGAAGTGGCAGAAAATAAAAATAAGCCCTTCATAGTTCACGCAGGCGGAATGGATATAAAAGTGTTGGGTACCGTGTTCAATGTAAAATCTTATCCCAAAGAAAATTCAGCAGTGGCAACGCTGATCAGGGGATCAATTGAAGTGACACTGAAAGACCGTACGAATCAAAAGATCATGCTGAAGCCCAATGAAAAAATTACGCTCCTCTCTCATCCCCCATTGCCGAAAGAATCTGGAGCCGTTCAGAAGGCCGGTGTTACTGAGGTAGGCCCATTGGTAGCAATTGAAACGGTTGCAGCTGACAGTAAAGAAAACATTATCCGCGAGATCGGCTGGACGCAAAATAAACTCATGTTCAACAATGAAAGTTTTGAATCCATGATTATCACGATGCAACGCTGGTATGGGCGGCAGGTAGAAATCCGGAACCCCGCGCTTAAAAAACTCACATTTACTGCAAATTTTACGGATGAAAGCTTAATGCAGGTGTTACTGGCATTACAAGCCTCATCAGGCTTCACCATAAAAAGAGAAAACAACGCTATTATCATTTTATAAAACCAAGATTATGTAATTCAATTCAACGCAACTAACGACTACTTCTCCCGGGAACTACCTTGGTTCAACGGACATTCAATTGTTTAATCCTAAAAAGTAAAACATGATTATTGCCAAACAATTTTTCTCTGCTCAAGAGAAACTGAGAAAAAAAATTCCAGGCAGTATGCGGTTATGTCTCACCGTTATACTGATGCTCCTGGCACAAATATCCGTTCAGGCGGGAAGCCAGAGCCGGATCACTTTAAAACTTAAAAATGTAGAGCTAACGAAAGCGATCTCGTTGCTGGAACAACAAAGCGAATATCGTTTTGTGTACAACAACAACCTGATGCCGGAATCCAAAAAAGTGGACGCTAATTTTCGTGAAGCAGAACTTCCGGAAGTGATGAACACGATGCTGGACGGTACAGGCCTTTCTTATCGCATGATGAAAGAAGACCTGGTGGTATTGTACAAACCAACTCCCGGCGAAATGAATGCAGACATTCGTTTAACCGGCCGCGTTACCGATGAAAACGGCAACCCGTTGGTTGGTGCAAGCATTAATGTAAAAGGCACGAACAACGGCACATCTACAGGGGCAAATGGCGCTTATTCGCTGACCGTACCAGACAACGCGGTGATCGTTGTTAGCTATGTCGGTTATGAATCACGTGAGATCGCTGTTGGCGGCCGCAATGAAATTTCTGTTCAACTGCAGCCTGCTGTGAGAACAGGAGAACAGGTGGTTGTAGTAGGTTATGGCACGCAAAGAAAACGTGACCTTACCGGGTCTGTTGCCTCTGTAAATGGTAACGATATCGCCCGCCAGCCGAATAACAACCCGATCTCATCTTTACAGGGTAAAGTATCCGGCGTAACGATCGTAAACTCAGGTGCTGCAGGCTCTTCGCCAACGGTTCGTATCCGTGGATTGAACAGCACCAATAACGGTGATCCGTTATATGTTGTAGATGGTATCTTCCAGACAAGCATTGATTATTTATCTCCCGGAGATATTGAAAGCATCGAAGTATTAAAAGATCCTTCTTCTATTGCCATCTTCGGTTTGCAAGGTGGTAATGGGGTTATTTTAGTTACTACGAAACGAGCGAAAAAAGGACAAACAAGGGTGAACTTTCAAAGCCAGGTTGGTGTACAGAAAGTAAATAATAAAATTGACCTGGTAGATGCTGCCGGCTTTAAAAAGTTATACAGTGCACAGTTAGTCAATCTTAATGCAGCGCCATTCGATTTCACCAATTACAAGGGAGATACACACTGGCAGGACGAGATTTTCCGTACTGCTTTCTTCAATAATAACAGCCTGAGCATTTCAAACACCGGTGAAAAAACAAGTACTGTGTTGAACGTTTCATACAACACACAGGAAGGTGTATTGCGCAATGATAAATTTGAGAAACTGATCATTCGTTTGAATGAAGAAATCAGGTTAAATAAAGCGTTGAGGGTAGGAGCAGATCTTACAACTTTCTATTACAATTCTAATCCTCCCGCAGCGAGCATCCTGGGCGCGCTTTGGGCTGCACCGATCGTTCCGATTAAAGCAGCAGACGGCCTCTACTACAGCATGCCTTCTTTCCAGCGTGCGCAGGTAGGCAATCCTGTAGCTCAATTGGATCGCTTCGACCGTACCAACGTAAACAAAGGATATCGTGCCACAGGAAGTGTTTTTGCTGAATTGAAATTCCTGCAGAATTTTACCTGGAAATCTACTTTCTACGCAGATATCGCGTTTAACGGATCACGTTCTTACACACCGCTGCCGTTCCGGTTTATCAATCTCGGCGAAAATACCAATGCGACCGACACGACATTTGATCGCAGCATCCGCACAGGTATTGCGCAAAGCCAGGCCACATACCGGAACTTCCAGCAGGATCATATCCTCACTTTTGACAAAGTGATCAACACAGATCATCGCCTCGGTATAACAGCAGGTTTTACAACTTTATATCGTGACCTCGTAAATATTTCTGGTAACAGGAGTGATACGTCTTTGGTTATCCCGAATAACCCAAGTTACTGGTATCTTGATATCGCATCTGCAAACAACCCGGGCAACTACGGCGGAGCGGGAAACCAGGAAGCATATATGTCGGTATTGGGTCGTGTGAATTATGCATTCAAAAACAAATATTTATTGAACGCAAGTTATCGTCGTGATGGCAATTCCAAATATGCCGTAAGTCGTCGCTGGAACAATTTCGGAAGTGTAGGTGTGGGTTGGGTTGTGAGTGAAGAAGATTTCTTTAAAGGCGTGAAAGGACTTGACTTCCTGAAACTGCGCGCTTCTTATGGTACTGTAGGTAATGGTCTTGGTATCGCCGGAAGCCGCTTCGCTTCAGTGATCGCAGCGAATGTTGGTATTTTTGGTAACAATGTCTATCCTTCTATTGCACCGGCATTTGTGCCTGATGAAAATCTGCATGCAGAAGTTGTGAAGGGAACAGATCTGGGCCTTGAGCTTCGGACCCTGCAAAACAGGTTGAGTTTTGAACTGACATTCTACCAGCGCAAAACGGAAGACATTTTAACCTTCATTACTTTGCCGGGAACGAACCTCAGCAAGTTCACCAACGCTGGTACTATTGAAAATAAAGGGGTAGAATTATCGCTTGGTTTTAATGATAAGATCGGCCGCGATTTCAGTTATCGCATCAGCGCAAACGGAAGCTACAATAAAAATAAAGTGGTATCTATCGGTGAAGGCATCAACTTCCAGCTTGTTGGAAATGGTGGTGTAAACCTGACCACATCCGGTGAATCGATTGGCTATTTTTATGGATACAAGCAGGTGGGCATTTATCAGAACACAGCCGACCTGGATAAGATGCCGCATTTTGTAAATTCTTTACCAGGCGATATCGCTTACGAAGATGTAAACAAAGACGGAAAGCTCGATACCAAGGATCGTACTTATCTCGGTTCGCCATTGCCTAAATGGAATTTCGGTGGTAATGTCACACTGAATTATAAAATGGTCGATTTTGGTGTTGACTTGCAAGGAGTTGCGGGGAACAAGATCTATACACAACGCAGAACGGCAACATTTGCGGTACTCAATTATGAAACCAACCGGCTGAATGCCTGGACGGGCGCCGGTTCTACCAACATCGAACCGATCCTCGATAATTCCCGCGCGAACAACTTCCTGTTCAGCAACTACTTCCTCGAGAAAGGCGATTACTTCCGTATCCGGAATGTTCAGTTGGGTTACACGCTGGGTTCTGCGAAATTCAAAAAAATGGGTATTGAAACCCTGCGTTTATCGGTTAGTGCGCAAAACCTTGCTACCTTTAGTTACGCAACCGGGTATTCTCCTGAAGTACCGATCGGCAGCCCGATCGCAGGTGGCGCAGATAACGGAAGCTACCCGGTACCAACCACTTATTCTTTTGGCGTAAACGTAATTTTTTAGTCAACTAAAAGAAATCATTTTATGAAACATATTTCAAATAAAAAAGCTGGTCTCGCTGCAATGCTTTTCACGCTTTCACTGTCGGCGATTTTGCCGGCGTGTAAAAAGGATTTCCTCGACAGGGATCCGCAGGGACAATACACAACAGACACATATCCTTATCCTGCAGGGGCCGGTCCTTTTGATCAATACATTTTTGGTGGTTATGCCGGCATGCGCGTTTGGGGCGTTGCCGCGTTCCCGTTCGTAGGCGCAACAAGTATCCGTAGCGATGATGCCGACAAAGGCAGTACGCCTGCGGATGGACCAGACCAGATTCAGATGGACAATTTTCCGGTAGCACCAACAAATGGTTTGGTGAACGATATGTGGAAGGCATATTATGATGTGATCGGGCGTGCAAATGATGTGCTCGACAGGATCGCAAAAGATAACAGTCCTACATCGGCACCTTTTAAAGCGCAGGCAGAAGGCGAAGCGAAATTCATTCGTGGTTACAGTTATTTCATGCTCGTGCGTTTGTTTGGCGGTGTCCCAAAAATAGACAGCGTTTCTGCAACGGTACAAAACAAACCGAGGGCATCAGTAGCCGAAATTTATGCATTGATCGAATCTGATCTGCAGACTGCCGCTACGAGCCTTCCGGCAACATGGTCTACGGGTTTTACCGGCCGTGCAACAAAAGGTGCGGCTAATGGTTTGCTCGCAAAAGTTTACCTCACGCAACAAAAATGGGGACCTGCCATGTCAGCGGCTTCAGCGGTGATCAATTCCGGCGTGTATGATCTGAGCACGCCGTACACAACGATCTTCCGCGAAGAAGGTGAAAATTCAAAAGAGTCTATTTTCGAAATACAGGCGATCGCTAACGCGAGTAATCCGTCTACTGAAACATATGGCGTACAATATACCAATGTACAAGGTGTACGCGGATCAGGTGCATTTGATTTAGGCTGGGGTTTCAATGTGCCGAACAGTTACCTCGCTGCGGCCTATGAGCCCGGAGATCCGCGCAAAGAGCGAACATTCCTCCGCGAAGGGGAAACAACCTACTACGGCGAAACGCTGCCAATGGGTTTGCCAAATCCTGCCTATAATGAAAAGGTGTATACCAATCCTTCTGTACGTGCCACTGTCGGAAACCGTTTCGGCTGGTGGATGAATGTAAGGATCCTGCGTTATGCTGATGTTGTACTGATGTATGCTGAAGCTGCCAATGAGATCGGCGGTGCCGCGAATACAACAGAAGCACTGGCGAAACTGGAAATGGTGCGCAACCGTGCGCGTGACGGAAATGCTGCCATCCTTCCTGCAGTAACCACTACTAACCAGGGCGCGCTGCGCACAGCGATCCGCCAGGAAAGAAGGGTAGAACTGGCCATGGAACATGATCGTTTCTTCGACCTTGTTCGCTGGGGAATTGCGGCAAGCACTTTGCAGGCTTCAGGAAGACCGAATTTTAATGGCGCCCGCGATAATATCTTACCGATCCCTCAGGCACAAAGAGATATTTCCAATAACGTGTTGTCTCAAAATCCTAATTACTAAAATAAGATTATATGAAAGCATACATTAAACAATCAGGGAAATGGACAGCTGCTTTATTAGCGTTGTCTTTCGCGTGGAGTTCCTGCTCAAAAGACAACCCGAATGATCTTCCGGGAACTTCTGCAGCAGATTACCAGGGAAAAATCGATGGGTTCGACAGCTCCGACCAGATTTACAAGGCGAACCTCGTCGCTTACTGGAGTTTTGACGATACGAAAGCGGAACGTTTTTCCGGCATCACACCAACCGCTACGTTAAACGATTCTTACGTTCCGGGAGTTCGTGGTAAAGCCATCAATCTCGCAAACGGCTGGTTATATTACGGCAACCAGTTCGCAAAATTTAAAACCGATTCGTTAAAAAGCTGGACGGTAAGCGAGTGGATCAACGTGTTGAATAATGGATCAACGCCAACGATGGTATTTCAGTTGACAAGGCCAAATCAGATCTTCGGCTCGATCAATTCGATGTTGGAAACAGGACAAAATCCTGCATCTGAATTAACGAAAGTAATCATCAAAGCGATTTTTGCAGATATGAACGGCGGTACCCAGGATAACCTGAATGCGCCATGGCTTCCTACGTTTAAATCGCCGTTAACCGGCCCGACCAAATGGATAAATATTGTTACGACTTACGATTACGTCGCCAACAATTTGCAGATCTGGGCGGACGGTGTAATGATCGGCACTACTGATTACCAGAACCGGGGCAGCAATTATTTTAAAGCATTCGAACCAAGCACCGTTATCATTGGTGGCTGGCAGCGTAATGTGGGGACGATGACGAATCCCGATACCTGGCAGGTGCCCATGAACGGAAAAGTGGATGAGATCCGTGTGTTCAATACTGTATTAGGTTCGGCTCATATCCGGGCTTTATACAATCTGGGTGTAGCCGGAAAATAACAAAACGAATCATTTGCATTTTACATAAAGGCCTGAAACTATTTTCAGGCCTTTTTTCCTAAGCTCAATCTATATTTCACATGCGCGTTTTAAAGGTTTCACCATGGTTGCTCGCCATTGCTTTCGTCCTTCCTGCAGGCATATCCTGCAAGAAATCTGATAGCAACACAACACCAGCCGTTAATGATTTTACCCTGGCTTTTAAAGTGAATAATGTATATAACGGCACATTGAATTATGCCGGCGTAAATCTAAAACCACAAGTGCGGTTTAGTTTTTCTGAAGCAATACTACCCGCTACAGTTCCTGCAGCCATTGAGTTTAAAACAGCAGGCGGTGCCACCGTTGCTTTTAATAATGAACTAACGAATGGCAATAAAGATCTTCTTATAAAACCTGCGGCAAATCTTGCCGGCTTTGAAAAATATACGCTGCGTATCAGCAGTGCGCTGAAATCTTCTAACGGTTCGCTTACCAATCCTGTAACGATCAACCTGAGCACAGGGATAGATTCTTCCCGGAAGTTTGCGGCTATCACCGATAATGCTTTACTCGATCTTGTGCAGGCGCAAACCTTTAAATATTTTTATGATTTTGGGCATCCCGTCAGCGGGCTTGCCAGGGAACGTAACACCTCCGGTGAAACCGTTACCAGCGGAGGATCCGGATTTGGAATTATGGCACTGATCACCGGCGTACACCGGAATTTTATAACAAGAAATGAAGGGTTACTGCGGATGCAGAAGATCGTTGGCTTTTTAAAAAATACCGCGCAAACAGTGAAAGGGGCATTCCCGCATTGGCTGAACGGAACAACAGGAGCAATCATTCCTTTCAGTGCGTTGGACAATGGTGCGGATCTGGTAGAAACATCTTACCTGATACAAGGTTTGATTTGTGCACGTGAATATTTTAACGGTGCCGGCGCAGAAGCCAGTTTGCGTGCGGATATTAATTTCATCCGTGATCGTGTTGAATGGGATTTTTTCCGCCAGGGTAACCAGAATGTTTTATACTGGCATTACAGCAACACAAATAATTTTGCGATCAATTTAAAAGTGCAGGGCTGGAACGAATGCCTGATCACATATGTACTTGCTGCTTCATCTCCAACACATAGCATTACTCCTCCGGTTTATACCAACGGCTGGGCGAGGAATGGCGGTGCCGGCTTTGTAAATGGCTCCAGCTACTACGGCTACCAGTTGCCGTTAGGCCAGGCTTTAGGTGGCCCGTTATTTTACGAACACTATTCCTTTCTAGGGATTAATCCAAATGGGTTGGCTGATGCATATGCCAACTATACGACGCAGACAAAAAATCATACGCTGATCAATTACAATTATTGCAAAGCCAATCCCAATGGTTTTTATGGCTATAGCGATTCGGTATGGGGATTAACCGCCAGCGATATTCCAAATGGTTATGCAGCGAGTTCGCCCACTAATGATCTAGGTGTGATCGCGCCGACAGCAGCATTATCATCGTTTCCATACACACCTGTTGAATCAATGAAAGCGCTGAAATTTTATTATTATGTGCTCGGCGACCGCTTATTTAAAGAATATGGTTTCATCGATGCCTTTAAATTAAATGATCCATGGTTTGCCAATTCGTTTTTAGCGATTGACCAGGGGCCAATTATCGTGATGCTCGAAAATTACCGCAGCGGCTTGCTATGGAATTTATTTACGGGTGCGCCGGAGGTGAAGTCGGGCATGCTGTCACTTGGTTTCACTGCCCCTTATTTGTAGTTTTTAAAAAAGTTTTGCATGAGAAAATTTGCATTCCTCATTGTCCTGCTGCTCCAATTTCATCCGGGTACCACGCAGGTACTGACAGCGACGAAGCCAACAATGGCGAGGCCGTCCAATCTTTCCGACAGTGCGTTACTCGACCTCGTTCAGCAACAGACGTTCCGTTATTTCTGGGATTTTGCTCATCCCGTGAGCGGTCTCGCGCGGGAAAGAAGTAATGAAGCCTATAATTATGGACAGGAAGTCGTAACCAGCGGTGGTACAGGATTTGGCGTAATGAGCGTGATTGTGGCGGCCGAAAGAAAATGGATATCCCGCGACACAGCAGCAAAATTTTTATTGAAGATGGTGAGCTTCTTAGCAAAGGCTGATTCTTACCATGGTGTATTCCCGCATTGGATAAATGGAACGACTGGAAAAACAATTCCTTTTAGCCGGAAAGATGATGGTGCCGATCTTGTAGAAACATCTTATTTATTCCAGGGGCTGTTATCTGCCCGTCAGTATTTTAATAAAAATACCCCTGTTGAAAATGACTTGCGCAACCGCATCAACTGGCTATGGAATGATATCGAATGGGATTGGTTTACGCGCGACGGACGAGAAGTACTGTATTGGCATTGGAGCCCGAATAACGGTTGGGCGATGAATTTTCCCGTACGTGGATTTAACGAATGCCTGATCATGTATGTCCTCGCAGCTAGTGCTAAAAATCATCCTGTGAGTGCCGATGTGTATCATCGTGGGTGGGCACAAAGTGACTTCTTCAAAAATGGTAAAACTTTTTACAACTATCGCTTACCGCTGGGTTTTGATTATGGAGGCCCGTTGTTTTTCTCGCAGTATTCTTTCCTTGGACTTGATCCCCATGGATTAAAAGACCGCTACGCAGATTATTGGGAGCAAAATCAACACCATAGCCTGATCAATCATGCTTATTGTGTTGATAATCCAAAAGAATTCAAAGGTTACGGGCCGGATTGCTGGGGGCTCACTGCAAGCGATACATACAATGGGTATGATGCCCATTCTCCAACAAATGACAATGGCACGATCACGCCGACTGCAGCGCTTTCTGCCTTTCCATACACACCGGAATTTTCCATGAAAGCACTTCGTCATTTCTATACAGATCTTGGTGATAAATTATGGAGTCAATATGGATTTATTGATGCTTTTAACCAGACTAAAAACTGGTATGCATCTTCACACCTGGCCATCGACCAGGGGCCCATCATCGTGATGATTGAAAATTACCGGAGCGGACTGCTCTGGAAATTATTTATGAGTTGCCCCGAGGTGCAGGGCGGATTAAAAAAACTGGATTTTAAAAGTCCGTACTTTAATTGATCGGAATGAAATTATACGCAACGATATTGGTCCTGTTGCTTCTCACGGCTTATGCGGACGCGCAACAGAAAACTTACTGTAATCCCTTAAACCTGGATTATGGTTATACACCGATTCCGAACTTCAGCGAATGGGGAAAGCATCGGGCTACGGCTGATCCGGAGATTATCAACTATAAAGGTGATTATTATTTATTCAGCACCAATCAATGGGGATACTGGTGGAGCAGTGATATGCTGAAATGGAATTTTGTTTCGCGGAAATTTCTACGTCCCTGGAATGGCGGCGTTTACGATGAATTATGCGCTCCTGCACTCGGCGTCATCGGTGATACAATGATCGTCTTCGGTTCTACTTATACCAACAACTTTACGATCTGGATGAGCACCAATCCGAAGGTAAATGAATGGAAGCCCCTGGTAGATTCGTTTGCAATTGGGGGCTGGGATCCTTCGTTTTTTACTGACGAAAAAGATGGCCGGCTGTACATGTATAACGGCAGCAGTAACCGCTATCCGGTGTATGGCGTAGAATTGGACAGGAAAACGTTTCAACCAAAAACAGCAAGAAAAGAAATGTATTTACTGGAAGAATGGCGTTATGGCTGGCAACGGTTTGGTGAATACCATGATAATACTTTTTTAGATCCCTTCATCGAAGGCGGGCATATGACGCAGCATAACGGCAAGTATTACCTGCAGTATGGCGCGCCGGGCACGGAATTCAGTGGCTATGCAGATGGGGTGATCGTTGGTGATTCACCGCTTGGACCATTCACACCGCAATCCGACCCGCTGAGTTATAAGGCCGGTGGTTTTGCACGCGGCGCGGGGCACGGCGGAACATTTGTCGACAATAATAAAAATTACTGGCATGTATCCACGATGGCGATCTCCGTGAAAAACAATTTTGAACGAAGGCTCGGAATCTGGCCTGCCGGGTTCGACAAGGATGGTGTAATGTATTGCAATACGGCATTCGGTGATTACCCGCATCATTTACCATCAGTAAATACTGTAAACGAATCGTTGCCAAATGGCGATGGTGGCTTCACAGGCTGGATGCTCCTTAATTATAAAAAACCGGTCCAGGTTTCTTCTACGCTCAATGCATTTTCTCCAAACAACGCAGTCGATGAAAGTATCAAAACTTATTGGAGCGCTGTTTCCGGGAATGCTGGAGAATGGCTGCAAAGCGACCTGGGAAATATAAGCACAGTCAACGCGGTTCAAATTAATTATGCAGACCAGGATGCGGAATTTCTTGGTAAACAGACCAATATTTTTCATCAGTATAAATTGTTGTATTCACTGGATGGAAAAAGTTGGAAGATGCTTGCAGATAAAAGCCAAAATAAAACAGATGTACCGCATGATTATATAGAATTGGTAGTGCCCGTTAAAGCACGTTATATCAGGCTGGAAAATATTCATATGCCCACTGGTAAATTTGCCATCAGTGGCCTGCGCGTTTTCGGCAAAGGGGCGGGTGATAAACCCTCTACCGTGAAGCAATTGGTCGTGTTACGAACTGAGAAGGACAAACGCAGTGCCTGGGTTAAGTGGAGCCCGGATGAAAAAGCGTGGGCCTGGAACCTGTATTATGGCACAGCCCCTGATAAATTGTACACTTGCATCATGGTGCACGATATCAATGAATATTGGTTGAAGACAATGGACAGCCAAAAGACTTATTATTTTTCTATTGAAGCCATTAATGAGAACGGTGTATCTGCCCGGACAGCACCGATAAAAGTTGACTAACATATGAACTACTTAAAGCAAATTACCTGTAAGATTTTCTTCGCCGTTTTCCTCCTTATGGGGTCTGCAGCTACGGCGCAACCTTTTGCCGACGAGATTGCAGCATTTAGAAAAGCAGATAGTATCCAGGTTCCGTTCGCGGGGCAGCACCCAATCGTGTTTGCGGGAAGTTCCTCATTTAGGATGTGGAAGAACCTTGCTGCCGATTTTCCGGGCCTACCCGTGATCAACCGGGGCTTTGGTGGTTCAACGCTGCCTGACATGATCCGTTATGCCGACGATCTGATCTTAAAATATTTACCTAAACAAGTTGTTATTTACTGTGGAGAAAATGACATCGCAGCCACACCTGCGTCGTCGCCGGAAAAAGTGCTAAAAGATTTTAAAACATTGTATGGGATGATCCGGCAACAACTCCCTTATGCCTCGATAGTTTATGTATCCATCAAACCAAGTCCGAGCCGTGCAAAACTCCAGGCCGATATGATTGCTGCAAATAACGGTATCAAAAAATTCCTGAAAAAGAAAAAGAGAACGGTCTTCGTCGATGTGTACCAGCCCATGCTAAACAGCGACGGGACGATGCGGAATGATTTGTACATCGGCGACAACCTGCACATGAATGCGAAAGGTTATGCGATCTGGCAGGCATTAATTGCTCCACACTTACTCAAATAATTTAGGTTTAAGATTAAATATTACGATATGAAAATGATACAAAGAAATTTCCTCCTGCTGTTTGCATTGTTCATTGTTATGCAAACTTCAGCGCAGCAAGTCAACCCGAAAATGAAACCTTTCATCGACGCGTTGATGAAGAAAATGACGCTGGATGAAAAGATTGGCCAGCTTAATCTTCCGGGTTCGGGCGATATCGTTACCGGGCAGGCCGGCAATTCGGATATTGGTAAAAAGATCCGCGAAGGCAAAGTGGGCGGGCTCTTCAATATCAAAGGCGTTGAAAAAATTCGCGACGTACAAAAAGTTGCAGTGGAACAAACGAGGTTAAAGATCCCGATGATCTTTGGTATGGACGTGATCCATGGATATCAAACAACCTTCCCGATTCCATTGGCTTTATCGTGCACCTGGAATATGGAAGCGATCACGCAGAGCGCACGCATCGCCGCTGTAGAAGCCAGTGCCGATGGGATTTGCTGGACTTTCAGCCCGATGGTTGATATCAGCCGCGACCCGCGCTGGGGAAGGATTGCGGAGGGTAGTGGTGAAGATGCTTACCTCGGATCACTTATCGCAAAAGCCATGGTGAATGGTTATCAAAATAATGACCTGACGAAAAACAACAGCATCATGGCCTGTGTAAAACATTATGCGATGTATGGCGCAGCAGAGGCCGGCCGCGATTATAATACAACGGACATGAGTCGCATCACGATGTACAACAATTATCTCCCTCCTTACAAAGCGGCAGTTGATGCAGGTGTTGGGAGCGTGATGGCTTCTTTCAATGAAGTTGATGGCATTCCTGCAACAGGAAATAAATGGCTGATGACAGACATTCTAAGAAATCAATGGGGCTTTAAAGGATTTGTGGTAACAGATTATACCGGCATCAACGAAATGATCGAACATGGCATGGGCGACCTGCAAAAAGTTTCTGCACTTGCTTTGAAAGCCGGTATTCATATGGATATGGTAGGCGAAGGATTTTTAACCACGCTCAAAAAATCGCTGGATGAAAAGAAGGTAACGCTTGCGGAAATTGATAATGCCTGCCGCCTCGTGCTCGAAGCAAAATACAAATTGGGACTCTTTGAAAATCCCTACAAGTATTGCGATATGGCGCGTGCTAAAACAGATATTTCCACCCCGGATAATATAAAAGCAGCTCGCACGATTGCGGCTGAAAGTTTTGTTTTGTTGAAAAATGACAACGTATTGCCGTTAAAAAAATCTGCAACGATCGCCCTGATCGGTCCACTGGCAGATACCAAAGAAAATATGCCGGGCACCTGGAGTGTGGCCACAAATCTTCCTTCTGCGATAAGTGTTTTGGACGGACTTAAAAATGCGCTGGGCAATAATGCAAAAATTCTTGTCGCGAAGGGATCTAATCTTGACGCGGACAGTAATTTTGAAAAGCGCGCTACCATGTTCGGGCGTACATTGCCGCGTGATAATAAAACGGCAGAAGAATTAAGGAATGAAGCGCTGGGCATCGCAGCACAGGCAGATGTGATCGTAGCAACATTGGGCGAGTCTTCCGAAATGAGCGGCGAAAGTTCCAGCCGCACGAATCTCGAAATTCCACAAACGCAAAGGGACTTACTCATGGCCCTGGTGAAAACAGGAAAACCCGTAGTGCTCGTACTTTTCACCGGCCGTCCATTAGTGCTCAGTTGGGAAAAAGCCAATGTTCCTGCTATCTTAAATGTTTGGTTTGGTGGTTCTGAAGCAGGGAACGCGATTGCTGATGTATTATTCGGAGATGTAAATCCTTCCGGAAAACTCACCACAACCTTCCCGCAAAACGTTGGGCAAATTCCAATTTATTACAGCCATAAGAATACCGGTCGTCCGCTGGGAGAAGGAAAATGGTTTGAAAAGTTCAGGTCGAATTACCTGGATGTTTCCAATGATCCCTTATTCCCTTTCGGCTTCGGATTAAGTTATACAAGTTTCGACTACAGCGCGGTGCAATTAAGCAGTTCAACCCTTTCTTCCACGGGCAGTATTACGGCCACAGTAACCATTAAAAATACGGGGAGTCGCGATGGCAGTGAAACGGTGCAACTATACACCCGTGATCTGGTGGGAAGTATTACCCGCCCGGTTAAAGAGCTCAAAGGGTTTCAGAAAATATTTCTGAAGGCAGGAGAGAGCAGGAAAGTAAGTTTTACATTAACAGTGAATGACCTTAGGTTTTATAATGCAGATTTAAAATATGTTGCAGAACCGGGAGACTTTAAATTATTTATTGGCGGAAACAGCCGCGATGTAAAAGAGGCCTCATTCAAATTATTATAAAGATTTTTATTCTAACTGGAAACCTGCTTTGTAAAAGGCAGGTTTTTTTATGAGGTCTTTTGCCCGTTTAACGGGATGGTCGCAATGATCTCGCAGCCCGCACCTGGTGATGTGTGCAACTTGAAAGTACCTGCGAAGGATTCAATGCGCCTGCGGATATTATTTAACCCAATGCCCTTCGTTACAGACGGATCAAATCCAACACCATTATCGAAAATGCGCATGCTCACTTCTGACGGTGACTGGTAGACGCTGAGCTCGAGTTGCGTGGCTTTGGAATATTTTACAATATTATTTAGTTGTTCCTGCAGGATGCGGTATAAATTTAACTGGATGTCATCGCTGATAAATTCCTGCTGCAGCGCATCAAGGTTTAGCACCGGTAGCAACTGATCATTTACATTCATTTTATTTACCAGGTTCACCATTACATCCTGGAGGCTTTGTTCTTCAAAACTGGCGGGTGCCAGCTGATGCGACAATTTGCGGATTTCGTTGATGGCATCACTGATATATCCCCGGGCTTTGGCCACCCAGGCCGTTGTTTCACTCGGCGATTGTTTCGTCATACCCAATGCCAGGATGGATCCCACAAGGATCTGGTTTACGTTATCATGTAATTCGTACCCAACCTGCGTACGTTCTTCTTCCTGCGCGTTGATGATGGCTTTGGTTACACGCTGATCTTCTTTTTTACGATCGGTCACATCTTTTTCGATGGCGATCCAATGCGTGCAAACCCCTTTTTCATCAGTTACCGGGGCGATGGCGATATTCACCCAGTATTCGTCGCCATTTTTTTTGTAATTGATGACTTCGGTTTCAAAAGGCTGCAATGCGGCGATGGCTTTTTGCATCCGTTCAAGTTCGATCGGGTCGGTCTTTAATCCTTGCAGGATACGCGGTGTTTTTCGTAGCACTTCTTCCCTTGTGTAACCCGTCATATTTGTAAAGGCATCGTTCACATACACGATCCCCAGGTCTTCCTTGCCATAGGGCCTGGCTTCTGTTATCATCACCGTGTCTGTGGTATTGATGATAACCGATTCCATGAGTTTAAGGTCGCGCTCAGCCTTTACCTTGGCTGTTACGTCCGTGGCTAATACCAGGCGCGCCTTCCTGCCCGCAAATTCAATCTGGTTGCTATGAATATCAACAAAAATGATCGAGTTGTCTTTTTTTAGATGCCGCGCAAAAGCTTTTTGGAACTCTGCATTGCTCTTCATTTCTTTCGTTGCATCCTCTAAAATACCAAGGTCTTCTTTCGGCCTGATATCAGCAAGCGTTGCCTGTAAAAATTCTTCTTCACTGTAACCGTAATGCCTGATTGCCGCTTCATTAACGCTAAGGAAACGCAATGTTTCTACATCAAATACCCACATTGGTGTGGGGCTTAATTCGAAAAGGCTGCGATATTTCTGTTCCGAATATTTTAGTTCATTGTATATCCGGTTGCGTTCTATGGAATAGAGAATGCTTTTGTGCAACTGCGAAGCGGTCAGTTCATCTTTCAGGAGATAATCGGAAATACCCATTGAAAGGGTCTTCATACCAAATTGTTTATCTCTCATGCCCGTTAGTACGATCACCGGGCATTCCCCGCAGTTGCTGATAATGCCGTTCACCAGGTCTTCACCACTGTTATCCGGCAGCGAAAGATCAAGTAAGATCAGGTCCGGTGATTGTAACGTTTTTAATGCCGCTAATGCCTGCGTATAATTTCGCGCCGGTACGATCTGAATATTCGGGAATTCGTCGCGCAGGTAATCCTGTATCAACGCCATATCACCTGCATTGTCTTCAACAATGAGTATTTGCAATACCGGGCTTTGCTGATCCATGATGTTAGTTTTTAACGGGCAACTGCACCACAGAAGCCCAGAAATTTTCTATGGCTCCCACGACAGTGATGTATTCTTCGATATTTACAGGCTTCGTGATATAACAATTTGCGTGATTCTGGTAGGAAGACAGCACATCTTTTTGTGATGAGGACGTCGTCAGCATAATCACGGGAATATGTTTGATTGTCTCATTCGTCTTCACAAATTTCAGCACTTCGTGGCCATTCATTTTTGGCAGGTTTACATCCAGCAGGATGAGTTCCGGCAACTCTGCCTTTGTATAACTGCTTTTCTGCTGCAAATACAATACAGCTTCCCAGCCATCGCGAACAATACTGATCTTATTGCTCAGCGAACTGTCGTGGAATGCATCCGTAGTCAGCATAATATCTCCTTCATTGTCTTCAACAAGCAGAATGTTGATCGGTTTCATATGGTTCATCTTAGGTAAGGTTTATTTTTTTGGAAGGCTGAAATAAAATATAGATCCTTTTCCAGGTATGGAATCAACCCATATTTTTCCCCCATGATTTTCAATGATCTTTTTGCAAACCGCCAGCCCGATGCCGGTTCCGCTGTATTCTTCCCGGTGATGCAGGCGCTGAAACAGGACAAAAATCTTTTCGTAAAACTGAGGCTCAATACCTATGCCATTATCCGATACACTGAAGACCCAGTTGGTTCCATTATCGTGCGCTCCAACTTCGATCACCGGGTGTTTTTGCGGGGATCTGTATTTCAGAGCATTGGTGACCAGGTTCTGGAATACATGGCGCATCGGGATGCGGCTGGCTTTGATGACCGGCAGTCCACGGTATTTTACGATCGCACCGGTTTCTGCCAGCTGGCTTTTATTTAGTTCCATGATCTCGTCCAGCAATGCCTGAATATCCACACCTTCTACATCAAAATCCATCTTGGCAAACCTGGAATAATCCAGCAGGTCGAGGATGATCGTACGCATCCTCGTGGCTCCGTCAATCGCATAGAAAATATATTGTCTTGCCTTTTCGTCTAATGCAGCACTGTATTTTTTTTCCAGTTGAGATAAAAACCCGGTTACCATTCTTAAAGGTTCCTGCAGGTCATGCGAAGCAACATAGGCAAATTGCTCCAGTTCCGCATTGGATACCGCTAACTCCTCTGCCCGTTGATTAAGCTGATTATTGAGGTCGAGCAAATTTTCCTGCTGCTGACGCAGATCGGTGATATCCTGGCTCGCGCCTACGCAGGAGAGTGCCAGGCCTGCTGCATTGCGGAGGACGACCGCTTTATCC
The DNA here is from genome assembly GCA_028288705.1 of Ferruginibacter sp. Lineage (GTDB taxonomy): Bacteria > Bacteroidota > Bacteroidia > Chitinophagales > Chitinophagaceae > Ferruginibacter. The sequence continues at coordinate 44,027 of JAQBNH010000009.1, read as the reverse complement.
TTCACATAGGCGTACTGGCCATCTGATTTCAGAAAGCGATATTCGATCACCCAGGAAAAACAGGCCGGGTCTTTTAAAGCAGCGCGTATCTTCCCGGCGACAGAAGATTCATCTTTTGGATGGATTTTTGAACGCCAGAAACTTACCTTTTTATTAGCATCTGTCAACTCATAACCGAACAACGTAAAAAACCCTTCGCTCCAGTTAATGAAGTCATCCGCAATATTTTTATCCCAGATGGCATCAGATGTCGCCTTCGCCACGTAGGTAAAACGCGCATAACTTTTGAGTAGTTCTGCCTGCGTTTTCTTCATCGCGGTTACATCGTTAACGATCACCATCCGCGCAGTTTTCCCCTGATATGTGACTGGATAGCCCAGCACTTCCACGTTCATTATTTCGCCATTTTTCTTTTTATGATTAGCAATAGCAAAATGGTTTTCCTTTTCTCTTATTGTGGCCACCATCTTCATTAACTGTGGCACTTCCGATTTCGGGCGAATATCCTGGAGGTGAAGTTTCAGAAATTCATCCCTGGCAAATCCGTAGTGTTCAGCCGCAGCCGGGTTCGCTTCCATGATACGGAGAGAATGAGCATCGTAGATCCATTTAGGCAACGGGCTCGAATCAAACAATAGCCGGTATTTTTCTTCCGATTCCCGGATCTTTTTTTCTGCCATTACGTTATCCGTAACGTCGCGGATATTGTCGATGATCCCGCCAATTGCCGGGTCATCTAATTTATTACTGAGAATAGATTCGAGGTGCCGCCAGGAACGGTCTTTATGTTTGACGCGAAGAATGAATGGTTTGGTTTTCCTGTTGGGTTTTTCCATAACGTCTTCAAGCATCGTCTTTGCCAAAGGAAGGTCATCGGGATCCACCAAAGACAACAGGTCAAAATCTTTCGCCTCGCGTTCCGTATACCCGATTAGTTTTTCAATGCCTGGCGTGATGTAAAGTACTTTGGCATCCGGTGTAAAAATAGCACATACTTCCTCGCTGTTTTCGAGGAGAGAGCGAAAGCGTTTTTCTTTTTTGGCCGAAGTTTTTTCAGCTGATTTTTGTGCAGTAATATCAGTGTAAAAAACGGAGATACCGTCGGGATTAGGGAACACCCTCACATCAACCCAAATATTTAAAGCTGCGTATTCTTCCTGGAAATAAACAGGCACTTGTTCCTCCATTGCCTTGCGATACATAATGCCGAAGGTGGTTTCCTCCAGGCCGGGAAAAACATCCCAGACAACCTTCCCAAGAAAATCTTCTGCCTTCATACCACTCAGTTCTGACGCCTGGCCATTGATATAGGTAAATCTCCAATCTTTATTAATACTGATGAATGCTTCGCCCATCGTTTCCAGGATGTTCCGGAGCAACGTATTTTCTTCACCCAGATTTTCTAATGTTGTTATAGCCGTTCTGTTGACGCTCATGTTGACTGTTTAAACTAACTCCTGAACCAGATCAGACTGGTTGGGTATCAGGTATTACGCGGAGTTGGCGCCGGTTTGATAAGGGATATCGGAGATCGGGTGAAAGCGGGTTGTTAAATCAGAATAAAGTTAATCAAAAAAATATTGAAGTCTATGTCGAAGAATCCGATAGACAGGCATAGAAAAATTACGACAAAGATCCGGGCCGTACAGTGTTACTTATTACCACTATGGGGTATTGTGGGTGATGTGATTAAGGATTAATTTAAAGTACCTAATCAAGCCTTATGGCAACATCCTACCAAAGTCCGGGCGTTTACGTGCAAGAAATCTCCCATATGCCCCCGGCAGTTTATCCCGCCAATATCAGTATGCCGCTGTTTATCGGCTATACTGAAAAAAATAAACGGGAAGGGGCTGCCAGCCGTTATCATGTAAATAAGATCAGCAGCATAAAGGAATTTGAACTCGCATTTGGCAGAGATCAGCATTTATCCGTTCATGTTCAATTCAACCCGGACAACAGTCTCGCGGCGCCCATCAGCATCTCAACGCGGCGCTTTAACATGTACGAAGCGATCACACTTTATTTCAACAATGGTGGCGGGCCCTGCTACATCGTGAGCTGTGGTTCTTTTACGGCCGGCCGAAATGCGACACCCGGCCGCCGCTACCGGGCCATGCATGCCGCCCTCGACATTGCGGGCGGCCTCGGGGAGGCCTGCAATATTATTTTTCCCGATGCGGGATTACTGGTAGAGGAAATTACTGTTGCAGATAGCCAGGAAACCCGTCAACAGAAGACAGTATTGTATCACAAGCTTTTTAAAGATGCATTATCAGTAGCAGAACTCACCAGGGGTTTTGTATTAACGGATGTTTACCAACCCAAAATTCCGATGGCCGTAAACAGTTTACTCGGGTTATACCGAACCGGTATGCGTGATAAACTCTCCGCTTTTGGCGCCGCCTATTTTCCGAATATTAAAAGCAGTTTTCCTCCATACATCAATGAAGAAAGTTATATCGCGATCACGCTGGAAGGTGGAACGGGCTTGCCGGCCAGGCCGGTGCTCAGGAAAGAAACGGCTGGCAAAGCTGTCTTTGGATCTTTATTTCATCATCATTTACCGGAGTACCAGCTCATCCGCAATGCAATAGATCAAATAAGGTTTACTATGCCGCCTTCATCTGCTGTGGCTGCTGTTTGCGCCAATGTAGACAATACCCGCGGTTGCTGGAAAGCACCCTCAAATATCCCGCTGAGCCTGGTAGAAGGGCCAACGCTGCCATTGACTACCTTGGAAATGGAAGGCATGAACGTTTCCCCTGATGGGATCTCTGTCAATGCGATCCGCAGCTTTACGGGTAAGGGCACGATGGTTTGGGGTGCGAGAACCTTATTGGGGAACGATAATGAATGGCGCTACATCTCCGTGCGCAGGTTTGCAAACATGATAGAAGTTTCCGTTAAAAAAGCGCTCCTAATTTTTTGTTTCGAACCAAATGGCGCAGCCACTTGGGTAAAAATAAAAGCGATGATTGAAAATTTTCTCATCCTCCAGTGGCGCAATGGCGCATTGATGGGTGCCACGCCACGGGAAGCTTTCTTTGTGAAAACCGGGCTGGGGGAAACAATGACGATCAATGATATTAACGAAGGGCGGCTTGTCGTGGAAATAGGGTTAGCTGCTACGCGACCTGCAGAATTTATCATCCTGAAATTCACTCAGCAAATGCCTGGTCCTTAATCAGTAACTGAGGTTATTTTTCCGCCTGCTCCTGCAATTCATCCATGGAGATTCCATTATGACTTTCATCATACACACATTCGCCATTGCGGATCAGCAACACCTGGGGCGATTCATGCTCCACTAAAAATTCTTCAGCGATTTTTTGTGAAAGAGACCGGTTTGCAATAAGATCGAGGTAGTAAAAATCGATATTTTCCGGGGCGACGCTTCTTTCCAACCGGCTTTTTGCCATGCTGCTGATGCTGCAGCGCGTGCTGTGTTTAAAGATTACCTGCGGTTTGGTCGCCGATTTTTCTTTAATGCTTTCCAGGGTTTCTGCGCCCTGTAAGGTTATCCAGTTCATAGGAGAATTTTAAAAGATGATTAATGCACAATGCGCTCTGTCATTGGGCAACCTGTTTTTCTGCTGGCGCCACAACTGGAGACAACTACTGTAAGACCGAGCATTAATAATGCCATTAAAAATAACTTGTTCATGGGATGAATTGGTTTTAGCGCGCAAAGATAATTTATAGATGGTATATGAGAAAACCGAATATAGGTTACCTTTGCCCTGCTTTTATTTAAAATGAGCGGTACAAATTTCTACGATCTTTCTTAAACCACTATAAACTACTGATAATGCTGCAACTAACACGCCCAATTGCTTTCATCGACCTGGAGACAACCGGTGTTAATTTAACATCTGACCGGATTGTAGAGATTGCAATTGTGAAAATTTTAACCGATGGCAGCAGGCAGACAAAACGAAAACTCATCAATCCGCAGATGCCGATTCCAAAAGCGTCGAGCGATATTCACGGCATCACAGATGAAATGGTGAAAGATGCCCCGACATTTAAAGTTGCCGGGAATGAAATCAAACAGTTTCTTGAGAACTGTGATCTTGGCGGATATAATAGTAACCGTTTCGATATCCCGATGCTGATGGAAGAATTCCTTCGCGCAGAAATGGATGTGGACCTCAGCGACCGCCGTATGGTGGATGTGCAGCATATTTTCTACAGTATGGAGCCGCGTACCCTCACAGCAGCTTATAAATATTATTGCGCGAAAGAACTGGCGAACGCTCACAGTGCAGAGGTGGATATCAATGCAACCATTGAAGTGCTCGATGCTCAACTGTTGCGTTATGAAAAATTAGGGAATTCTGTAGACAGCATCCTGCAAACGATTGGGGAAGATAAAGTGGTGGATTATGCACGCCGTTTTTGCTATGATGATAAGAATGTAGAAGTATTTAATTTTGGAAAATATAAAGGAAAATCCGTAGCAGATATTTTGCGCAATGAGCCGCAATATTACGATTGGATGATGAAGGGCGATTTCCCCATGCACACCAAGAAAAAACTCACGGAGATATTTAATCGTGCGTTGTTAAAAAATAAATAAATAAACCCGCTGCTAACCGGTAATTGCACCGCTCCCTGTATTAAGCAGTAATTTTGATGAACATCGCGCCGTGGAAAAAGTAGTTATCATACCAACTTATAATGAAAAGGAAAATATCGCTGCAATTATTGAGGCGGTCATTTCCCTTGAACTGGATTATCATATCCTGGTGATCGATGATGGTTCCCCGGATGGCACAGCGAATATTGTGCGTTCCTTATTTTCTCATTATCCCGGTCAGTTGTTCCTCGAGGAGCGACGCGGTAAACTGGGTTTGGGCACAGCCTATATTCATGGGTTTCGCTGGGCGTTGGAAAGAGGTTATCGCTATATTTTTGAAATGGATGCCGACTTCTCTCACAATCCTGCGGACCTCGAAAGATTATACCAGGCTTGCGCGAACGGGGCTGATCTTGCTATTGGCTCACGTTATGTAAAAGAAGGTGCAGTGGAAAACTGGCCTGCCAACCGTATCGCTTTGTCAAAAGGAGCTTCTCTTTATACCCGCATCATTACCTGGATGCCGGTTAAAGATCCTACTGCCGGTTTTGTTTGCTATAAAAGAAAAGTGCTCGAAACGATCAACCTCGATGCGATCAGTTTTGTCGGCTACGCCTTCCAGATAGAAATGAAATTTGCTTCCTGGAAATTAGGCTTCCGGATTGTTGAAGTGCCGATCACTTTTAAAGACCGGAAACTCGGAGCAAGTAAAATGAATAAGGGCATCGTGAAAGAAGGCATTCTCGGTGTGCTCAACTTACGCTGGCAAAGCATTTTTAAAAATTACCGCTCCCGCGTTGCCGTTGGCTCTTCCAATGGTTTATTTCCTCAGCAGGATGTTTTAGTTGGCGGGAAATAATCAACTTACTTTTTAAATGCCGGGTGAAATTCATGCAGGGTAGACCGCAGGAATTCGCGATCCATATGCGTGTAGATCTCAGTTGTGGTGATGCTTTCATGCCCGAGCATTTCCTGCACGGCACGCAGATCGGCACCCCCTTCAACAAGATGCGTAGCAAAAGAATGCCGAAAAGTATGGGGCGAAATCGTTTTGCTGATGCCTGCTTTTTTTGCCAGGTCTTTTAGAATTAAGAAGATCATGACGCGGCTCAACCGGCTCCCGCGACGGTTCAGAAAAACAATGTCTTCTTCGCCCTTTACGATCGCGATATGATTGCGTACGGAGTTCCTGTAAATGTTGATGTATTTGATAGCATCAGCGCCAACCGGCACCAGGCGTTCTTTATCGCCCTTTCCGATCACCCGGATAAAACCTACGTCGAGGTAAAGGCAACTCAGTTTGAGGTTCGTGAGTTCACTCACACGAAGGCCACAACTGTACATTGTTTCGAAGATCGCTTTATTGCGTTGTCCTTCCGGCGTACTGAGGTCGAGCGCGCCAATCACCTGTTCAATTTCTGCGAAGGATAAAGTATCTGGAAGCTTACGACTGAGCTTTGGCGCTTCAAGCAAAACGGTTGGGTCTGTCGTACTGATCTGTTCAATCAGGCAATACTTATAAAAACTCCTCAGCCCGGAAATGATCCTCGCCTGCGATGTTGCCGTCATGCCCAGTTCATGTATCCACCTGACAAATGCTTCAAGATCTTTCAATTCTACAACTGATGGCGCGATGTTTTTTTCAACGGTTAGTAAATAGCCGGTTAGTTTATCAATGTCGCGCAGGTAGGCTTCCACGGAGTTTGGCGACAAAGATTTCTCCAGTTGCAGCCAGGCTTTGAATCCTTTCTTGTACGGTTCCCACATAATTTAAACGCGCTGTTTATTTTTTGTGGTACAATTTAATTAAACATTATTTTCGCAACAGATAAATTATTCAACTCAACTGCAAGCATGCTCCCGGTAAATTTCAGGTCCTTTAGAAAAAAGCTTTCGCTCTACAGGAAAACCTTCCGAAACTTTTTAAACAAAACAGAGAAAGCTCCGCCGCGCGGAATTGACCGGCTAACGCCAATTGTAGCGCGCGAAGTTTGGGAAGAAGTGGATTGTTTAACCTGCGCGAATTGTTGTAAAAAGATGACACCAACTTTTACCCCACAGGATCTGAAACGTATCTCTGCACATTTTGATCAAACGCCGGAGCAGTTTAAAAAGCAATGGTTGAAACGTGAGCGCAATAAAGACCTGGTTAACAAATCGCAGCCCTGCCAGTTCCTGAATTTGGAAGATAATAAATGTTCGATCTACGCCATTCGTCCGGTAGATTGTGCCGGCTTCCCGCATCTGTCCAAAAGAAAATGGGAAGATTACGCCCATATCCACAAGCAAAATATAGATTACTGCCCGGCTACTTTTAAAATGGTAGAAAAGCTGATGGCTAGGGTAGGGCCGGTGCTATAAATAAACATCTTCCAAAAGAAAATAATCCGGCTGGTTGTTGGTATTAAAAGTAATAGCCAGCACATCGAACTGCACCAGGTTTTTTTCGGGGTGAAGGAAAAGGTATTGCTCTGCTGCATTTAATAAATAACGAATCTTGGCAGTTGTAACCGCTTCTTCGGGGTGCCCGTATTTTGCGGAACGCCTCGTCTTCACTTCAATAAAATGGATGGTGGCCGCTTTACGGGCAATGATGTCAATTTCCCAATGTTTGAAGCGCCAGTTCGTATGTAATATATCGTAGCCTGCAGCCTCAAAAAAAGCGACTGCCAGTTGTTCTCCTGTTTTACCGGTACGAATATGACCACCCATGTTTTGAAATTAAGCCGGGCATGATTTTCTGCAATGATTATATCCCCGCTTTTTAATGTTTTAATTACTTATTTTTGCGCAATAAAATTTTAATATGAATAAACAATCCTCCGGTTCTATATTAGTTGCTGTGTTATTGATCCTTGCTGCCGCGACATCCCGCGTGCTGATGTATCCCGACAATTTTAGCCCGATCATCGGCATGGCTATCTTTGCCGGCGCGATCTTAAAAGACAAGCGCTTCGCATTTGTCCTACCGATTTTCTCGATGTTTCTGTCAGACCTGATGTTTGAGGTATTTCATATCGCACCTGGTTTTTGGGGCTGGGGTCAACTGGTAGGTTATGGTATTTTAGCCCTGATCACGGTTATTGCATTCAGCATGAAGAAGATCAGCGTGAAAAACGTATTGGGTTATTCCCTGATGTCCTCCGTGATTTTTTACCTGTTATCGAACCTGTCGTTTTTCATTATCGACAACCCGGTTTATCATACATACACACAGGATTTCGCAGGGTTCCAGCAATGTTTCATCCAGGCTTTGCCGTTCTTCCGCACAAACCTCCTGGCTGACCTTGTTTACAGCGGGCTGTTGTTTGGTACTTTCTATGTGGTAAATAATTATGTGGTGAGCAGGAAGCAAATCGCCTGATCCACATTGGTATAAATTATTGAAGCCAGCGAAATGCTGGCTTTTTTATTAGAGGGAAGCCAGGGCATCTTCATAGCCCTGGTCGATCGCGAGGTTCTTTCCGTCAGCGGCTTGGGTGGCCAGTTCATCGCAACGATTGTTATACGGATTATCTGCATGACCTTTTACCCAAACGAGTTTTACCTGGAATTTCCGGGCCAGTTCATGGTAAGTCGTCCAGAGATCGGCATTCTTTTTTCCGCCTTTGAAATTGGTTTTTATCCAGTTCTTCAGCCAGCCTTCCTCGATCGCCCGAACGACATATTGACTATCAGAAAAAACCATCACGGGCAATTCATTTTTCGTGAGTGCTTGTAATCCTGCGATCACTGCCATCAGTTCCATCCTGTTATTCGTCGTATGCCGAAAGCCCTGTGAGAGTTCCTTCATATGCTTGCCGTACATTAGGATAGTGCCGTAACCACCTGGTCCGGGATTGCCCCTGGAAGAGCCGTCTGTATATATCGTGATGTGATTCAAATCTTCTGATTAAAAACTATACCTGGAAAACGCCGGTCTTAAATTCGGCGATATCGGGATTATGGTTTGCTGCTGAAATTCCTTCGGAGATCACGCGCCTTGTTTCACCGGGATCAATGATGGCGTCTACCCATAACCGTGCGGCCGCGTATTGTGGTAATGTTTGTTTCTGGTATTTGGCCATGATCTTATCCAAAATGCTTTTCTCTTCCTCAGTTGTTACTTCCTGTCCCTTGGCTTTCATTGCCCCAACCTGGATCTGCAGCATTGTTTTCGCTGCCTGTTCGCCACCCATCACCGCGATCTTCGCCGTTGGCCAGGCATAGATAAAGCGCGGATCGTAGGCCTTTCCACACATCGCATAGTTGCCTGCTCCATAAGAATTACCAACAACGATCGTAATCTTCGGCACCACTGAATTCGCAACGGCATTCACCATCTTTGCACCATCTTTAATAATGCCGGAATGTTCACTGCGACTGCCCACCATAAACCCTGTAACGTCCTGTAAAAATACCAGTGGAATTTTTTTCTGGTTGCAGTTCATGATGAAGCGGGCAGATTTGTCGGCGCTGTCGTTATAGATAACACCGCCTAACTGCATTTCACCTTTTTTATTTTTCACGATCAGCCGCTGGTTGGCAACAATGCCCACAGCCCAGCCATCAACACGAGCATATCCGCAGACGATCGTTTTACCATAATCTTTTTTGAATTCATCGAAGCTGCCGGCATCCGTGATGCAATGGATCAGTTCCAGAATATCATACGGTTTTGTATTTCCAACATTCATGATGCCATAGATCGCGTCTTTGTCGGCGGCGGGTTTTACAGAAGCAATTCGGTCAAATCCTGCATCTGCAGAACGTCCTAATTTCGACATGATTTTTTTCACCTGGTCCAGGCATTCTTCCTCTGTCTTGAATTTGTAATCTGCGATGCCCGACAATTCGTTATGCGTGGCAGCGCCTCCCAAAGTTTCCGCATCAATGTCTTCACCAATCGCGGCTTTAACAAGGTAGGGGCCGGCAAGAAAAATCGACCCGGCACCTTCTACCATCAGTGTTTCATCGCTCATGATGGGGAGATAGGCGCCACCTGCCACGCAGGCCCCGGTTACTGCAGCGATCTGGGTAATTCCCATCGCACTCATTCTCGCATTGTTGCGAAAGATGCGCCCGAAATGTTCTTTGTCTGGAAAAATTTCATCCTGCATCGGCAGAAAAACGCCGGCACTGTCTACGATATAAATAATGGGTAATTTATTTTCCATGGCCATCTCCTGCATGCGAAGATTTTTCTTGCCTGTGATCGGGAACCAGGCGCCGGCTTTCACTGTTTGGTCATTAGCGACGATAATGCATTGTCTGCCGCTCACATAACCGATTCCGCTAACCGTTCCGCCGGCAGGGCAACCACCATATTCTTCATACATATCAAAACCGGCAAAGGCACCAATCTCCACAAAGGGCTTGCCTTCATCACACAAAAAAGCAATGCGCTCGCGGGCCGTAAGTTTATTTTTTTCCTTTTGTTTTTGTTTAGCTTTTATTCCACCGCCCTCGTAGATCTTTTCCAGTTGCTGGCGCACGGCGCTCCAGGCAAGTTTCATGTTGTCTTCATTCTTGTTAAACTCGATATTCGTCATATGGCTTGTATCGTTTATCGGATACGCGACAAAAATAGTTGAATGAAGCCAAGGTATTTCAATTTAAAAAAAGCTTTTTGCAGCGCTTCCATCCTCGGTTACACTTTCTTCTCCTGCCGTTTTTCCTCATTGCTGGCGGGGTCGCCATTTCCGTCGCCGCTGGCAGATTCGCGGACCCTTTCCAATGCTTCCTCCCGGGATGGCGGGGCTTGAGAATCGTTGACATCAGTTGACTCCGGCTTTGCACCGGGGATGGGCGTATTGCTAAGTGGACTCTCTTCGCCACGAAGGATATCCGATTTGTCGCCTTCCCCCGCGAAGTTTGGCTCTGCTGTGCTGTTGCCTTCGGACCCCTTTCCTTTTGTATTATCTTCTGTTGACTGGTTCATAATTGTTGTTTTTAAAGTATGGGAAAACTATGTTCCTGCTGAAATTATGCCATCTTCACTAAATCAAAAGTAGCGTCGTTGCGCAGGCATAATTTGCTGGCGATGTTTTTGATAGGGCATATAAAACAATTGTAGATGAAGATCACTGTTAAAGGACTGCTGTCGGTGTTCAAAAATTCCTTCAATGGATTTTTAGATGACAAGCTTACCAAACTGAGCGGTTCGCTGGCCTATACGATCATTTTTTCGATGGGGCCATTGTTGCTGATCATTATTTCTTTGTGCGCGTTATTCCTGGACAGGGAAGCAGTGGAAGGCGGGATCTATCGCCAGATGTCGGGATTCGTTGGGCCTGCCAGTGCAGCACAATTGCAGGAGATCATCAAGCATGCGTCGCTGAACGGGAAAAGTACTTTGGCAGCAGTGATTGGCGGGGTTGTATTGCTGATTGGCGCAACGGCCGTGTTTGCTGAGATCCAGGATTCTGTGAATACGATCTGGGGGCTGAAACCAAAACCAAAGCGGGGTTGGGTGCAGATGCTTAAAAATCGTTTCCTGTCTTTTTCGCTGATCATCAGCCTGGGTTTTTTATTACTCGTGTCACTGGGAATCGCGGCTATTATTGATGGATTCAGCGATCGGCTTCAACGCATTTTCCCGGAGGTGGCAGTCGTATTTTTTTATATACTCAACCTGGTCATCACTTTCCTGGTAACGTCACTAATTTTTGCGGTGATCTTTAAAGTATTGCCGGATGCAAAAATAAAATGGCGTGACGTGCGTGCGGGCGCTATCACAACTGCGTTACTTTTTTTAATTGGCAAATTCGGGATCTCTTTTTATATCAGTAAAACAGACATCGGCAGTACGTATGGCACCGCAGGCTCCATTGTGGTGTTGCTGATCTGGGTATATTATTCTTCCATGATCTTATATTTTGGAGCGGAGTTCACGAAGTTTTATGCGATTAAATATGGTTCAGCCATTCATCCGAATGATTACGCCGTCACAACCAAAATTGTGGAAGTAGAGACAGAGAAAAATACCGTACAGGGCAATGAAAAAACGGAAGTAAAAACAACAGGCGTTGGAAATGATCAAATCAAGTTGAACCAAAAAAAACTGGATACGGAAAAGTAAACTGTTGCTCGCAAAACCCGCAATGGAGCAGGGACGCCAGGTAAACAGTAAAAGGACGTTGTCAGCGCGCCAGCAATGCCGGGTGCTTCTTGGTTTTTTGTGACTCGTGGCGAAATACGCTGCGAAACACCATGCCTAAGTCCTTTAACGCTGTGGTAGATATTTTTCGTGCCTTTGTGGCAAAAAACTCCGCGTACCTAAAATTTTTTTTGTGCCTGCTTTGCGAAAAAATCAGTGAAACTCTGTGCCCAACTCCTTTGACTCCGTGGTAAAACAAGCCTTTGTGGTTCTTTATTTTTTTGTGCCTTTGTGGCGAGAATTTTATATCATTTTATATCAGTTTGTATCAGGAATTTGGAAAGCAGAAAAATAAATTGCTGTTTTGTTTTTTTATCAGCAAAGACAAGCATGGAAGCGATTTTATTTCTATCATTTTCTATCAATTTCTATCAATTTCTATCAGGAAATTGGAAAGCCGGAAAATAAATCGCTGCTTTGTTTTTTAATTATAGCAAGAGGGCAGCAGGAATATAGAAACGGATGTTTTATTTCTATCAATTTAGATCAATTCAGATCAATTTCGATCAGGAAATTGGAAAACTGTAAAATAAATCGCTGCTTTGTTTTTGATTTAATCTTTTTAGTAAATGACCAGGCTATCAACCATATCAACTTTTACGCAACTATTGTTTCACAGGGCAATTTAAACGGCAGCTTTTCCAGGAATGACATTGCCGGCGTGCCGCAGGCAGCTGCAGTTAACAAAGGAACCGGCGATTTCAACAGGACGATTTTTAGCACAGCTCTCTACCATAACGGTGGCGGCTATATGTGTGTTGTTTTCAGCTACAGCCTGGCTGCCAGTATTTGCGACGATGTTTATCCTGTCCATGCTGTTAATGGCATCCTGCAAGCTGGTCCCGCAACAGGGGGGCGCTGCGCGGGAAGAGAAAAGGAATCATTTAAACCAGCTGAACTGTGGCAACGCTATCAGTCCTGCCACGGAGCTGTGGCAAATAAGAATAATAAATTCAAATTGCCACAGTGTTGTGGCAAAAAAATGCCGGCAAATAATTTTGCCACGGCCCATCATTTTTAATTCTTTCAACTTATTTAATATGGAACCTATAAAAAATATCCGCGACTTCCGACTACGGCTGGGACTCAACCAGCAGGATTTTGCCCAACTATTACAGTGCAAACGAAGCCTGCTTTCCATGGTGGAAATGGGAACACGCACACTGCCGGGAAATGCGGCACTTAATCTTGCCCGATTGGAAACCTGGTATTATGTCGCTCATCAGCGTACTGCGTCAATGGCGAGAGGAGTCGGCGGGCTCCAGGATCATCCTGCCAGCCTGGAGAAAGCGATGCGCGATAAAAGACTATTGCGGGAAGCCCAATTACAAACACTCCGTAAAAAACTGGAGCACATGGAAGCAGCCTATAGCAGTGCGGTCCTCTGGTTAAACATTCTTTCCCAGATGACCACCGAAACAGCGGCTGTTGATAGCCATTGGATCGCGAGGCAAGAGGGCATTGCAGGGCAAACTTTGGAAATGAACAGCCTCGCCGAACAGGAAATGTTGAAAACAGACATTAGCGAATTGCAGAATTGGTTAAACTCCGATAGCAATGTTATCTCTGACGTTAGAGCAGTAGGGATTAGGCCGAAGCAGGGCGGAACGAATCATGACACAATTATCAAATCGGTTATGAAACTATTTTTAGCGCCTTAATGACTAAAAAACTCCTTCTCAAACTCCATTAACTCAGTTGTAAAAAATGCTTTGTGCTTCTTGTTTTTTCGTGACTTAGTGGCGAAAAACTCTGTGAAACTCCTTTTCAAACTCCTTTAACTCAGTGATAAAATAGCATTAAAAAACCCTTAACAGCTTACACTATTAAGGGTTTCATTTTTTAATTGGTGCCCACGAAAGGAATCGAACCTTCACGCCCTTGCGAACGGCAGATTTTGAGTCTGCTGCGTCTACCAATTCCGCCACATGGGCCTTTTGCCGGACGCTTCCGGCGGGCTGCAATATTACATCAATCAGCCAATCTCTCCAAAATCCGTTTCAAATATTTTTTCTTGTAATAATAGGCTTTCAATGCCGCCAGTTCCGCTGCTGTTGTCTTATCCGCGTCGTAGCTGTCCAGGATGGGTTTAACCTCCGCTGACAGCGATGCAGCCAGGCTGCTGATCTTCGCTTCCGAATCAGCCGGGGAATCTTCCATCAATCCCTCATTTAATTCCATCATCTCCATTAAAAATGCGGGGGGCAGTTCATATTTTTCATCGGTGGCAATGATGCCTTTCTCGCGGAGAAAATACTCCAGCGTACGGTCCGGGTGCTGAAAGATCTTAAAGGCTTTATTAATATCGGCAGACGCCTGAAGCGCATCTTCTTTCGTGGCTTCGTTTTCGTTACTGAAAAAGTCGGGATGCGATGCGCGTTGCAACTCAAAGTATTTCTTCGCAAGCATTGTCTTGTCGATGACGGGAGCCATGGGTATCCCGAAAAGATCAAAATAATTCATCTGCAAATGTAGCATGCCCGATATAAAATCTAAAATGTAAATTGCTGCCTCAAAACCGGTGTTGCATATGCTCAAAATTGGCCTGATCAGGGAAGGCAAAATACCTGCTGACAACCGCGTGGCGCTTACGCCTGCACAATGCAAATGGATCCATAAAAATCACCCGGAAATTCAGGTGATCGTACAATCCTGCAACAGCCGTTGTTTTACGGATAAAGAATACCAGATGGCCGGCGTGACAGTGAAAGAGGATGTTTCGGATTGCAGCATTCTGATGGGTATTAAAGAAGTGCCGGTGGAAATGCTCATACCCGATAAAACCTATCTTTTCTTTTCTCATACAAAAAAATTACAGCCTTATAACCAGCGTTTACTGCAGGCCGTTATAGCCAACAATATCACGCTGATCGATTATGAGTGTCTCGAACACGAAGACGGCACGCGCATTATCGGTTTTGGCTTTTTTGCAGGTGTGGTGGGTGCCCATAACGGCATGTATGCTTTTGGAAAACGTACAGCCGCTTACCAGCTCGACCGCGTCAACTCTTCCAAAAATTTTCAGCACCTGGTTCATACTTATTTCGGACTGAAATTGCCGAATATCAAGATCGCCGTAACCGGCAGTGGCCGTGTGGCACATGGCGTATTGGAAATTATGAACCTGATGGGCATTCACGAAGTAGAACCGGAAGATTTTTTAAAAAAGCAATTTGTATATCCAACCTATGTGCATCTAAAAGGGGCCGACCTCTATCGGCATAAAATCACCGGCAGCTACAACCGGGAAGATTTTCACGACAACCCTGATCAATACGATTGCCGCTTCCGCGATTTTTTAGGCGAGACGGATATCCTGATGAATGGCGTTTACTGGGAAGCACGCATCCCGCGTTTATTTGAGCTGGAAGACATACAGCAACCCGGTTTCCGGATTCAAACGATCGCAGATATCACGGATGATATGCATGGCTCCGTTCCCTGCAACCTGGGCGATTCCACGATTGAAAACCCCGTGTATGGCGTAAATAAAATAACGCTGGAAAAAGCAACGCCCTACGCCGATGACACAGTTGATGTGATGGCAGTGGGGAATCTGCCCAATGAATTGCCGCGCGATGCGAGCCGCTATTTTGGCGAACAACTGATCAAGTATGTCCTGGCCGATCTCGTGACGGCCAATACAAAACTGATCGATCATGCCACGATCGTGAAAGCCGGAAAACTAAATGAGCCTTATGAATATATGCGGGCCTATGCGGAGGGGTAGAGAATGAGGGATTAGGAATTTGAGCATTCAAAAATCAAATTTTCCAGTCCACGATATTGTTCACCCATTCTTCCTTAAAAGGAGCAGTGATCTTGATATAATTATCGGAATAACCTTCCATCATCCCGTTCTTGTTCACGCTTTCAAACAAAACCTTTCTTGTTTCACCAATATGTTGTTCTGTAAAAACCTGCATCTTCAAATAACTCAGGTTGCGCAGGATCTTATTGCGTTCATGACGTACGTTCATCGGCACTACAGGTCCAAGAGAAAGGGCGTGCGTATTATCGCGTTCTGAATAAGTGAATACATGCAGGTAGGAGATATCCAGGTCGCTTAAAAACTGCACCGTGTCATTAAAATCTTCCGCCGTTTCACCCGGGAACCCAACGATTACATCTACCCCGATACAGCAATGCGGCATCATCATCTTGATCAGTCCGACTTTTTCCGCATACAACTCCCGCTTATAACGCCTGCGCATAGCCGCTAGTGTTGTATTGCTGCCACTTTGTAAAGGAATATGAAAATGCGGCATGAAATGCTTGCTGTTAGCCACGAATTCGATGATCTCGTTGCTCAACAGGTTTGGTTCAATGGAAGAAATCCGGTAACGCTCAATCTCCGTGTTGTCATCAAGCTCGCGGATCAAATCGAAGAAGTTTTCGCCGTGCTTCTTCCCACCTGGATAGCCTTTTCCAAAATCACCTAAGTTGATACCTGTAAGTACGACTTCCTTTGCACCGCCTGCTGAAATATGTTTGATATCTTCCAGCACACGATCTATCGTATTGCTGCGGCTTTTTCCCCGCGCCATCGGGATCGTACAAAAACTGCAGTTGTAATCACAACCGTCCTGCACCTTTAAGAATATCCGCGTGCGTTCACTGATCGAATGGGAAGGGATAAAAATATTTACATCTTCAATCTCGCAGCTGCAGATCTTCGTAGCATCATTTTTTGTGATCTCCTTCAGGTGACTGGCAATATTGAATTTTTCCGCCGCACCTAATACCAGGTCAACGCCCGGGATCGCTGCGATTTCTGCAGGTTTCAATTGCGCATAACATCCTGTGATTACCACCAGTGCCTCAGGCGCTTTCCGCTGGATCCTGCGCACCAGTTGCCGGCATTCTTTATCGGCGTTATCCGTTACAGAACAGGTGTTGATCACATACACATCTGCCACCTCATCAAAATCTTTTTTCTCAAAGCCATCATTCTCCAGCAAACGCCCGATCGCAGTGGTTTCACTGAAATTAAGCTTGCACCCGAGCGTATGTAAGGCCACCGTTTTATTCATCGCCGCAAAAATAATGTATTTCGCCAAGCCGGGCGAAGCTTTCAACATTAATTGCGGGTTTCCGTTTATACAATGGGCTACCTGCCTTAGATACAAATGATTAAATTGCAGCGTGAACAAAAAATACTTTCCTTTTCTCGCCCTTATTGCCGCAGTTTTGCTCTTTATCTGGGTAAAAAAGCACCAGCGCGGCGATCCTGTTAAACATTCCACAACGATTGAAACACCGGTAGTTGCTACCACAGATTTTCCGCGCAATACAACCAACCTGGTGTATAGCAAACATGCGCGCTGCAGGATGGAATGCCGGCATATTGATGAATCAGAAGTGAAAGAGATCCTGGCAAGGGGAGAAATAAATTCCGACAAAATCGAATCTGATCAGAAAGGCACCACTTACCCGCTGGAAGGCATCACCCACGACAAGCAAAAAGTGCGCATTGTATTTGCCCCCCATGAAACCGAAATGGTGGTGGTCACGGTGATTGACCTGGATAAAGAATGGCCATGTAATTGCAATTAAAACACAGCCGGTTTCCCCGGTTAATCATATTAAGAAGCCTTAGACCAAAGCATGAAAATAAAATCTTTCCTCGCCAAACCTTTCGCGAATTATATTTATAAACAGATCCGCAAGGGAATGACGACTGCTGTGGCCGATCAGCAAAACCTGCTCACGCAGTTGGTAAAAGCTGCGGCAAAAACACAGTTCGGTGACGACCACCAGTTCGCTACGATCAGGTCGCACGAGGATTTTGCCAAACAGGTTCCGGTACGTGATTACGAAGCCTTCCGTCCATATATTGATAAGATCAAAGAAGGCAAGCACAATGTATTGTGGAAAGGGATTCCCATCTATTTTGCGAAGACCAGCGGTACGACCAGTGGCGTAAAATATATCCCGATTACCAAAGATTCCATTCCCAATCATATTAACACTGCCCGAAATGCCTTGCTTTGTTATATGGCAGAAACCGGCAACACGAAATTCGCTGATGGCAAGTTGATCTTTTTGAGCGGATCTCCTGTGCTGGAGCGGGTTGGCGGGATCCCGACAGGCCGGTTAAGTGGTATCGTAAATCATCATGTGCCAAAATATTTACGCGCGAATCAGCTGCCTTCTTACGAAACAAATTGCATCGAAGACTGGGAGCAAAAGCTGGATAAGATCGTTGACGAAACGATCGATCAGAACATGACACTCATCAGTGGCATTCCGCCCTGGATGCAGATGTATTTCGACCGCCTGGAAGAACGTTCCGGCAAAAAGATCGGTGACCTTTTCCCCAATTTTAATGTGATGGTGCAGGGCGGTGTAAATTTTGAACCTTACAAGGCAAAACTAACGGCAAGCATTGGCCGCCCTATCGATACGATTGAATTGTTTCCTGCCAGTGAAGGTTTTTTTGCCTTCCAGGATTCACAGAAAGAACCCGGTATGCTGCTAAACACCTGCAGTGGTATCTTCTTCGAGTTCATACCTGTTGCAGAACATGGTAAGGAAAATCCAACAAGGCTGCAATTGAAAGATGTAAAAGTTGGAGAGAACTATGCGCTCATCATCAGCACCAATGCGGGTTTATGGGCTTATGATATTGGTGATACCGTGAAGTTCGTTTCAACGGATCCTTACCGTATCGTCGTAAGCGGCCGCACAAAACATTATATCTCTGCCTTTGGTGAACACGTGATCGTGGAAGAAGTAGAAGCAGCCATGATGAAGACTGCCGAAGCAGAGAAAGTGCAGATACGTGAGTTCACCGTAGCTCCGTTTATTTCTTCAGACGCAGGAAAAAGTTACCATGAATGGTTTATAGAATTTGAGCAGGAACCTGCAGATCTTCCAAAATTTGCACAGGCACTCGATCAGAATCTTCGCGAAAAAAATGTGTATTACGACGACCTGATCAGCGGCAGCATTTTAGAAACGCTTCGCATCTCCCCGGTACAAAAGAATGGGTTCGTGGATTACATGAAAAGCATTGGTAAACTGGGCGGGCAAAATAAAGTCGCGCGACTGGGGAACGACCGGAAGATAGCCGAAGCTCTGCTGCCATTTATTAAACAGGGATCGGATATGTAGAACCGCTGGCGCTCAGGATCATAACAAAATATTAATCATTAACGCCCTGATTTTCTGTGGAAAACAGTATTTTTGTCTCCTTAATTTCAAACAAAACAAGAAAAGACATTGAAAAAAAGCATTTTCAATAACAACATTCTTCCTTTATACGTTTTAGTGACCCATCTCCGACGTGGTTGCTGATAGGCCGAGCATATAGCAACATGCCCCTGTCAGTGAAAAAATCCCCCAGACCTTTTCTGCACGCTTTGTGCTTATAACTTCTCAGCATTATTTTATTTCATTTCAATTTAGATAAATTGGAAAATTCAAGCATTATTATTCGTGCTGCAGTGGATGCAGACCTGCCATATGCCAGTATCATCACCGATGAGATGGAAGCCTCTGCAAGAGCCCGCGGAACGGGCATTGCCAAACGTTCCCCGGATTATGTCGCCAAAAAAATGCTTGAAGGTAAAGCAGTGATCGCGCTCACGGAAGAAGGCCAGTGGGTGGGCTTTTGTTATATCGAAGCCTGGGGACATGATTCTTTTGTGGCCAACAGTGGCCTGATTGTTTCCCCGGAATTCCGCAAAAGCGGGGTGGCAAAAAAGATCAAGGAAAAAATATTCCAGTTATCAAGGGAAAAATATCCCCATGCAAAAATATTCGGACTCACTACCGGGCTTGCGGTTATGAAGATCAATTCCGATCTTGGCTACGAGCCGGTGACCTACAGCGAACTAACCGATGACGAGCAATTCTGGGCCGGCTGCAAGAGCTGCGTGAACTACGATATCCTGATGAGCAAAGACAGGAAAAACTGTATGTGCACGGCGATGTTGTACGATCCGGCAGATCACTACGAACCCGAAGAAACGGCTGACGACTTTAAAAAGCATTCGAAGGTGTACGAACGCTTCATGCGCGCCAAGCAAAGCCGCCTCCTGCGTTTCCTGAAAAGAAGCCAGAAGGGTGGCGGCCAATCGAAATCAGTACTGCGGTATTTCTTTAATTTTTTAAGTTAGCATCATGAGTAAAAAAGTTGTCTTAGGTTTTAGCGGTGGATTGGATACTTCTTATTGCGCAAAATATCTCACCAAAGAGTTGGGCTATGAAGTGCATTCTGTGATCGTAAATACCGGAGGTTTTTCTGAAGAAGAATTAAAGCAGGTAGAAGCCCATGCTTACAAACTCGGCGTAACCTCGCATACAACGATCAACGCGATTGAAGATTATTATAATTCTATTGTAAAATACCTTGTGTTCGGCAATGTGCTGAAAAACAATACTTATCCATTAAGTGTAAGCGCGGAACGTTTGAGCCAGGCAGTTAACATCGCGAAACATGCGCTCAGCCTAGGTGCGACGGCCGTTGCCCATGGCAGCACAGGCGCCGGAAACGACCAGGTGCGTTTTGATATGATCATCAACAGTATGATCCCCGGCGTGGAAATTATCACGCCGATCCGCGACCTGAAATTAAGCCGCGAAGCAGAGATCAGCTACCTCAAAGAAAATGGCGTGGCTATGAATTTTGAAAAAGCGGCCTATTCCATCAACAAAGGATTATGGGGAACAAGTGTGGGCGGAAAAGAAACATTGAAAAGCAACGGCATGTTGCCTGAAGAAGCGTGGCCAACACAACTCGACAAATCACTTACCTCAAAAAATATCCGCCTTCGTTTTGAGAAAGGCGAGCTGCGCGAAGTGGATGGAGAAAGCTTCGTTCACCCGGCTGCTGCCATACAATATTTACAAACGATCGCCGGGCCATTTGCTATAGGCCGTGACATTCATGTGGGCGATACGATCATTGGTATCAAAGGAAGAGTGGGATTTGAAGCAGCCGCACCGATGGTTATTTTAAAAGCACATCATGCTTTGGAAAAGCATGTGCTCACAAAATGGCAATTGAATTTGAAAGATCAGTTGTCACAGTTTTATGGCAACTGGCTGCATGAAGGGCAAATTATGGATCCCGTAATGCGCGACATAGAAAGCTTTTTTGAAAGTACACAGCAGCATGTTACGGGCGAAGTATTTGTCGAATTGCTGCCTTACCGTTTTATGGTCACGGGCATCGAAAGCAAATATGATCTGATGAGTAACCGCTTCGGTACTTACGGGGAAATGAACAGCAGCTGGACGGGTGAAGATGTGCGCGGATTTTCAAAAATATTCGGTAACCAGACCGGCATTTACCAGCTTGTAAAAAAAGATGCCGATGGCCAATAAGATCAGGATCGGCATTATCGGTGGCGCAGGTTATACGGGCGGTGAATTGCTCCGTATCCTGATAAACCATCCTGCCGCAGACATCGCATTTATCCAAAGCAACAGCAATGCAGGAAAGCCGGTTGCCAGCGTGCACGAAGATCTTTTGGGCGATACGGAATTGACATTCGCAGCTAATCATCACAACGATATAGACCTGTTGTTTTTATGTGCCGGTCATGGGGAAGCGAAAAAATTTCTTACCAGCAATAATTTTCCTGACGCGGTAAAAATTATTGATATCGGGAATGATTTCCGTTTAGCGGCAGACGCCAGGATTGGTCAGCGTGAATTTATATATGGCCTGCCGGAACTAAATCGTGCAGCGATCCAACAGGCATCAAATATTGCCAACCCCGGTTGTTTTGCAACGGCTATTCAGCTGGGATTATTGCCACTGGCAAAAGCAGGGTTATTAAAAGAAATTTATACGACAGGCATCACGGGTTCCACCGGTGCAGGCCAATCTTTATCTACTACCTCCCATTTCAGCTGGCGCGCCAATAATATCCAGGCATACAAAACCCTGACGCACCAGCATCTTGGCGAGATCGGCGAATCTTTATTGCATTGGCATCCCGGATCAGCAACCGAATTGAATTTCGTTCCCTGGCGTGGGGATTTTACGCGGGGTATATTTATAAGTTCACAAGTGTCGACTGAACTTAGCCTGGAAGAGCTGACGGTTTTATATCGCGATTTTTATCTCGATAATCCATTTGTATTCCTGAGTGCAGATCCGATCAGCCTGAAGCAGGTGGTGAATACCAACAAAGCATTGTTGCAGCTGGAAAAAATAGGATCGAAACTGGTCGTGCATTCCGCGTTGGATAATTTATTAAAAGGTGCGAGCGGGCAGGCCGTACAGAATATGAATTTGATGTTTGGCCTGGAAGAAACCTCCGGACTAAAATTAAAAGCAAACAATTTTTAAAGAAGAGCAGATGAATTTATTTGACGTTTACCCGGTTCAGGACATTACTATCGCCAAGGCCCAGGGTTCTTATGTTTGGGATGATCACGGGCAACGCTATCTCGATTTTTATGGCGGTCACGCCGTGATCAGTATTGGCCATACGCATCCCCACTGGGTGCAGCGCATCGAAGACCAGATGCATAAGATCTCTTTCTATTCCAATTCCATTCATATTCCATTGCAAAAAGAACTGGCAACTTTGTTAGGCGAAGTTTCAGGGAAAGAAGACTATCAACTATTTCTTTGCAATTCAGGTGCAGAGGCCAATGAGAACGCTTTAAAGCTCGCCTCGTTTTACAATGGGAGAAAAAAAGTGATCGCATTTAAGAAAGCTTTTCATGGCCGTACATCACTGGCTGTTGCTGCAACCGATAACCCGGCCATCATTGCACCGGTGAATGAAACCAGCAATGTTTTGTTTCTACCATTCAACGATGAGTTCGCCCTGGCAGCTGCTTTCCGGCAGCATGAAATTTCCGCAGTGATCATCGAAGGCATCCAGGGAGTGGGTGGTATTATTGAGGCGACGGCTTCCTTTTTAAAAGCCATCAGGAACTTATGCGACAGTCATAATGCCGTGTACATCGCCGATAGCGTGCAGTGCGGTTATGGACGTACCGGTAAATTTTATTCCCATGACATTGCTGGGGTAGATGCGGATATTTATTCTATGGCCAAAGGGATGGGCAACGGTTTCCCGGTGGCCGGAATTTCTATCTCGCCAAAATTTAAAGCAAAGCATTCCATGCTGGGTACAACATTCGGTGGCAACCACCTGGCATGTGCGGCAGCCATCGCCGTATTGGAAACCATCCGCGAAGAAAAACTCATGCAAAATGCGGCAGAGGTTGGCGCTTATATTCTGGATGAATTAAAAGATGTGCCGAACATAACGGAACTGCGTGGACGCGGCCTGATGATTGGCATCGAATTGCCTGAAGCATTTAAACAGGTGAAAGCAAATCTCCTGCATAAGCACCATATTTTTACCGGCGAAGCAAAGCCCAATGTGATCCGGTTATTGCCGGCACTCAATATTGGTAAAACTGAAGCAGACCATTTTATTAAAGCATTAAAAGAAGAGATAGCATGAGAAATTTTATCTCTGTAAACGATACAAATAATATCGATGCGCTGGTAGAAAAAGCATTGCGCTATAAAGCTGATCCTTTCTCGGATCTGCAACTCGGTGCAAATAAAAAGATCGGGCTGCTCTTTCTCAATCCCAGTCTGCGTACGCGGATCAGCACCCAGGTTGCGGCGAAGAACCTTGGTATGGAAACCATCGTTTTCAATGTTGACAAAGAAGGCTGGGCATTGGAATTCGCCGAAGGGGCGATCATGAACGGAACGACGGTAGAACATATTAAAGATGCTGCGCCCGTGTTGGGAAGTTATTTCGATATCCTTTGCATCCGTACGTTTCCGGGCTTAAAAGATCGCGCAGAAGATTATGCAGAAACGGTGATCAACCAGTTTATAAAATTTGCAGGCGTGCCGGTTGTAAGCCTGGAAAGTGCTACGTTGCACCCTTTGCAATCATTAACAGATATCATAACGATCAAAGAACAGCTGGTAAAACCTCGTCCGAAAATTGTGTTGAGCTGGGCGCCGCATATCAAGCCTTTACCCCAATGTGTGGCGAATTCTTTTTCGCAATGGATCAATGCCTGGGGAGAAGCTGATTTCGTGATCACGAACCCCGAAGGGTATAACCTGAGTGAAGCCTATACACAAAATGCATTGGTAACGCATGATCAGCAGGCTGCATTAAAAGATGCCGACTTCGTGTATGTGAAGAACTGGAGTTCTTTTGAGGATTACGCTGCGATGCCAGGCGATCATACCAACTGGATGCTGACGAATGAAAAATTAAAAGTATCAAACAACGCGAAGATCATGCATTGCCTGCCTGTTCGGAGAAATGTGGAACTGGCTGATGAATTGCTTGATGGCCCGGATAGCCTCGTGAGTCAGCAGGGCGCCAACCGCGTTTGGGCAGCGCAGGCTGTATTAAGTGAGATCTTACAAAACAATCAATAATGGAAGATTTGTTGCTGGTAAAAATAGGCGGTAATATCATAGACGATGAGCATTCCTTATCTGCTTTCCTAAATGAATTTGCTGCGATACCCGGCCATAAGATCCTCGTGCATGGCGGCGGAAAGCTGGCTACCAAACTGGCAGAGACGATGGGTATTCAGCAACAGCTCGTGGATGGCAGGCGTATCACTGATGCAGAGACCCTCAAGGTTGTTACGATGGTGTATGCCGGCTATATCAATAAAAATATTACGGTAAAACTGCAGGCCCGCGATTGTAACGCCATCGGCATTACAGGGGTTGATGGCAACGCTATTTTAGCGCACAAGCGGCAACATGCCACGATCGATTACGGCTTTGTTGGTGATATCGACGAAGTGAATGCGGCCTTTTTAAAAAGCCTGTTGAAAAGAGGACATACATTAGTGGTGGCCCCGATCACGCATGACAAGCAGGGGAATTTATTAAACACCAATGCAGATACGATCGCAACGCAACTCGCTATCGCGCTCAACCACATCTTCGATGTAAAATTGGTATTTTGTTTTGAAAAGAACGGCGTGTTGCAGGATCCATCGAATGAGGAGAGCCTGATCAGCGGGATCAGCCGGAACATGTATGAAGATTTAAAAGCCGACAATACCATTTCTGCAGGGATGATCCCGAAACTGGATAATGCATTTGACGCGCTTTCGGCAGGCGTGACGGATATCAGTATCGGACATGCGCTGCAGTTAACAAAACTTCTCCGGCGCGAAACCGGAACTTCACTCTTTTATGATGAATGATCCTGCCAATTACGCATTTGACGACATCCTGCACATCCTGCATTTCCTGGTGGAACGGCCCTCGCTTAGTCGCGAGGAATCGTTAACTGCGGATTGTTTGCAGGATCTTTTATCATTTCGTAACATTCCCGCGAATCGGTTATTGAATAACGTGTGGGCGGTAAACGCCAGCGCAGATAAATCAAAACCTACCATCCTATTAAATTCTCACCACGATACGGTCGCGCCAAATGCGCAATATACCCGCAATCCTTATGAACCTGTAGTGGAAGGAGACAAAATGTATGGGCTTGGAACCACAGATGCAGGCGCTTCACTGGTTTGCCTGTTGAATGCGTTTGTTGAGTTTTATCACCGTAGAGATCTCCCGTTTAATCTGCTTTTTGCTGCCAGCGCAGAAGAAGAGATCAGCGGCAGGAACGGCATGGAAAAGTTGTTTGCTAATGAGGAATTTGCTTCCTGGTTTCAACATCCCGGAAGTTTCGCGATCGTTGGTGAACCTACGCAACTTAATCTTGCCATTGCCGAAAAAGGCCTGATGGTACTGGATTGTACAGCCACAGGGAAACCCGGTCACGCGGCTCGTCACGACGGTGTGAATGCACTCTACAAAGCAATGGATGCCATCCGTTGGATCAAAGATTATCACTTCGAAAAAACTTCTCCGCTCTTAGGCGAAGTAAAAATGACGGTAACATCCATCAACACAAAAAATACGGCGCATAATATCATCCCGGAGAGTTGTGATTTTGTGGTCGACATCAGGCTCAATGAATGTTATTCGCATGAAGAGGTTTTACAAATTGTACGGGAAGGCACCGGCATTGACTGTGTTCCGCGGAGTATGCGTCTGAAACCTTCAGCCATCGAGCCAACGCACCCGATCGTGAAGGCCGGCATAGCGCTGGGGAAATCCGTATATGGATCTCCCACGATGAGCGACCAGGCGCTGATCCCTTTGCCTTCCTTAAAATGCGGGCCGGGGTTTTCAGAACAAAGTCATAGTGCGGATGAATATATTTTATTGGAAGACCTCCGGGCAGGTTTCCATTTTTACCCGGCCTTGATCAACGAGTTAATAAAAGAATGGCCCACCGAAACTCTTTAAAAATAATGTATGAAACTCTGGCAAAAAGATACAGATGTAAATAATGCGGTAGAAAAATTCACGGTGGGAAACGACCGCGAATTTGACCTGATGCTCGCGCCTTTTGATGTGCTGGGGAACATGGCGCATGCGAAGATGCTGGCCACTGTTGGATTGCTTACAAAGGCAGAAGCAGCCGACCTTCACAGCGAATTAAAGAAAATATACAGCGAGATCGAAGCCGGCCGTTTCCGCATTGATGATTCCATCGAAGACGTACATTCTCAAATTGAATTCCTGCTCACCCAACAGCTCGGTGATACCGGTAAAAAAATCCATTCTGCCCGCAGCCGCAACGACCAGGTGTTGGTGGATGTAAAACTATACCTCCGCCGGCAGATCATGGAACTGGTCCAAAGTATAGAAGCATTTTTTGTGCTGCTCCAGGAACGCAGCGAAACGTTCAAAACCAATTTACTCCCCGGCTACACGCACCTGCAGATCGCGATGCCCTCGTCATTCGGGCTCTGGTTTGGCGCTTATGCCGAAAGCCTGGTTGATGATATGGAAACACTTCGTGCAGCCTTTACCGTGGTAAATAAAAATCCGTTGGGAAGTGCTGCAGGATACGGCTCTTCTTTCCCGATCAACAGGACGCTCACCACAGATTTATTGGGCTTCGCTGATCTGAACTATAACGTGGTGTATGCCCAAATGGGTCGCGGAAAAGCAGAACGCATCACGGCCCAGGCCCTGGCCAATGTTGCCGATACGCTGGCGAAGATGAGCATGGATGCCTGTCTTTACCTTAATCAGAATTTTGATTTTATCAGTTTCCCTGCAGAACTCACTACCGGGAGCAGCATCATGCCGCATAAAAAAAATCCGGATGTGTTCGAACTGATCCGATCTCATTGTAACCGAGTCAAGGCTTTACCGAACGAGATCACGATGATGACGACCAACCTGCCAAGTGGTTATCACCGAGATCTGCAATTGCTGAAAGAGCACCTGTTCCCTGCCTTTCAAACGTTGCAGGATTGCATAAGCATGGCAAGCCTGATGTTCAGCAATATCCGTATAAAAGAAAATATTCTCGCAGACCCGAAGTATGCTTACCTCTTCAGTGTGGAGGAAGTGAACAGGCTCGTGCTGCAGGGAATGCCTTTCCGCGATGCCTATAAACAAGTCGGGCAGGCGATTGAAGCCGGGACTTTTACGCATAGTAAAGAATTGCAGCATACACACGAAGGCTCGATCAACAACCTGCAAAATGCGGCCATAGCGCGGTTGATGCAGGAAACCATTGCCGGCTTCAACTTTAGCAGGCTGAATGCAGCAATCAACAATTTATTACAGTAAATTGCCGCTCATATAAGTTTTTTTTAAGATTAAATTCAAATTATGGCGGGAGCGGAGCAGCATAAGAAAAGGATCGCGATCATGGGATCGACCGGGTCGATCGGAACCCAGGCGCTCGAAGTGATCAGGGCACATACCGACCTGCTCGAAGTGGAAATTCTTACAGCACAAACAAACGACGAACTCCTCATTGCACAGGCACTGGAATTTTTACCCAATGCCGTAGTGATTGGTGATGAGAAGAAATATGAGGCGGTGAAGTCCGCACTCTCACAAACAAACGTAAAAGTATTTACAGGCGAACAGGCGCTGGAAGAAGTCGCAGATTTTGATTCCTACGATATCATGCTTGCCGCGATCGTCGGCTTTGCGGGTCTTCGACCAACGTTGAAAGCCGTGTCCAAAGGAAAAGTGGTGGCGCTCGCAAATAAAGAAACGCTGGTAGTGGCAGGTGATATCGTGATGCAGACCGCACTCGAAAACCGCGCACCAATCATTCCCGTGGATAGTGAACATTCTGCCATCTTTCAATGCCTGGTTGGTGAATCGCGCAACCCCATAGAAAAAATTATTTTAACCGCAAGCGGTGGCCCTTTTCTTGGCAAGAAGCCCAACTTCCTTGTGAATGTAAAACGCGATCATGCCCTGCAACATCCAAACTGGCGCATGGGAGCCAAGATCACGATCGATTCTGCAACGCTGATGAATAAAGGGCTGGAGATGATCGAAGCTAAATGGTTATTTAACCTGCAGCCAAACCAGATCGAAGTGGTTGTTCACAAAGAAAGTATCATTCACAGCATGGTGCAGTTCCAGGACGGCAGCATTAAAGCGCAGATGGGATTGCCGGATATGAAGCTGCCGATCCAATACGCGCTTGGCTTTCCAAAGCGCATGCAAAACGATTTTCCGCGGCTCAACTTCAGGAAATATCCCAACCTCAGTTTTGAAGAACCAGATTATAAAACCTTCCGCAACCTGGGCCTCTCCATCGAAGCACTGAAGAAAGGGGGCAACATGGCCTGTGTGCTGAATGCGGCAAATGAAGTGGCTGTGTGGGCCTTTCTTAAAAACCGCATTGGCTTCCTCGATATCACCGCCGTCGTGGAAAAAACGATGGAAAAGATCGATTTTATCGCCACGCCAACCATGGAGGAATATTTTGAAACCGACGGTGAGGCCCGTAACTTCGCCGCTTCACTGATGAAGTTATAATGCCTTATTTTTCAACCCTACAGCATAGTGTCACTCACTTGTACGGCATATTACGGCAGCATCACCCTTAAATAAAAAATAAAAAACGGAATGTTTTTAGAAACCATATTAGCGATCAACTGGCCAAGCGTAGGGCTTAAAGCGGCGCAGCTCCTGTTATCACTTTCGATCCTCGTTGTATTGCATGAATTCGGACACTTTATTACCGCTAAATGGTTTAAATGTCGTGTAGAGAAATTTTACCTTTTTTTCGATCCATGGTTTTCCATCTTTAAAAAGAAGATCGGGGAAACTGTTTATGGCATTGGATGGCTGCCCCTGGGTGGTTATGTGAAGATCGCGGGGATGGTGGACGAGAGCATGGACAAAGAACAAATGAAATTACCACCGCAGCCTTACGAGTTCCGCAGCAAACCGGCCTGGCAGCGCCTCATCATTATGTTGGGCGGTGTAACCGTGAACGTATTGCTGGCATTCATTATTTACGCCGGAATCCTCATGGTATGGGGAGAAAAGAAAGTGCCTGTTTCTTCTTTAAAATATGGTATCGCTTTCAACGACCCGATCTTTAAAAGCCTTGGCTTCCAAAACGGCGATAAGATCCTCGCAGTGGATGGCAAACCCGTTGATGAATATGGAGATGTGTTGAAAAAATTATTGATCGTTGACAGCAATGTGACGGTGGAAAGAGGCGGTCAACAGATGAAACTGGCTATGCCCGTGAACCTGATCGGACAACTCGTGGAAAAGAAACGTTCTGTTGACGGGCCAATGATCAGTCCGCGTGTACCCGTGATCGTGATGGACGTGCCGGATTCGTTAAATGCATATAAGGCAGGCCTGAAAAAAGGCGACCAGATCTTACAGGTAGACAGTATCCCGACGCAATTCTCTGATGAGTTTTCTTCTGTAATGGAGAAACATAAAGAAGGTGATCATATTGCTTTATTCGTAAAACGCGGCGACAGTTTACTGACCTTGAATACGACGCTTGGCCGTAATGCGCTGATCGGTTTCGATCGCCCCACGCAATTTGAACAATTCGACAGCCTCGGTATCTTTAAATATACCGTGAAGAAATACGGTTTCTTTGCTGCGATCCCTGCGGGTGTTGCACGTGCGGGAGCAGAATTGAAATTTTATATCGACCAGTTTAAAAAGATCCTTTCACCAAGCACGGGTGCATACAAAGGTGTTGGCGGTTTTAAAGCAATGGGTTCTGTGTTTTCCGGTACCGGCTGGGATTGGGAGCATTTCTGGACGATCACCGCTTTCTTCTCCATTGTATTGGCCTTCATGAACCTTCTGCCTATTCCGGCTTTAGACGGTGGCCACGTATTGTTCACGCTGATTGAAATGATCACCGGCCGTAAACCAAGCGAGAAATTCCTGGAGTACGCCCAGATCGTTGGCATGGTGATCCTGCTGGCGCTGATGTTGTATGCCAATGGTAACGACTGGTTTGGATGGGGCAGGGGTAAGTAAACGATAAATCCTTATAATCATATGCGCTTTTTCGCAAAGCTGGTCTTCCTTTGTAATTGCTGTTTTATCATTGCTGCCATTTTACGGGTAGTGGAGATGCGAAACAGCGCAAAGGGAAATTCAAATCTTGCCCTGAAATTTCAACCTTTGGAAAGCACGGTTGTTATCCTGGGGTATGGCGCCATTTTAATCAACCTGGTTTTTGTTCTTATGGTGTTATACAGGATGGCCTTTAAAAGGACTACCGGTATTCCCCGCAACCTTTTATGGTTTAATCTCCTGATGTTCCCGGTACAGGTTTACTATCTCTTCTTTACTTAAATTGTATGGATGATACACAGCATATTAAAAAACAAAGGAACCCGGCTCTTTATTATACTGGCCGGTTTTTTTATTGCCAATGCGCTGATCGCCGAGGTGATCGGGGTTAAAATATTTTCGCTGGAAGATACGCTGGGCCTGCCGCGCGCCAACCTGCACCTCTTCGGCAGCCTGTTTAGTTTTCATTTAACTGCAGGGGTACTACTCTGGCCGGTCGTCTTTATCATGACGGATATCATCAACGAATATTACGGTCCAAAGGGTGTGAAATTCCTTTCTTACCTCGCCATTGCGCTGATTGGTTTTTCCTTCATCATCTATAACGCCGCCATGGCTTTAAAGCCTTCCGAATATTTTTCTATTGGCAATGGCATAGATAAACCGGACAATGCATTTCATGGCATATTCGGACAGGGGCTCTGGATCATCATCGGCTCCATCATCGCATTCCTCATCAGCCAGCTATTGGACGTGATCGTTTTTCATCGCATAAAAAAGATCACGGGCGAAAAAAATATGTGGCTGCGTGCAACAGGCTCTACGCTTGTATCACAGCTGATCGACAGTTTCGTGGTGTTGTTCATCGCCTTCTACATCGGGAAGCGTATTCAGCCCGGCCAGGGAGATCCATGGAGCTTTACGCAGGTGATGGTAACGGGAACGGGTAACTACATTTATAAATTCGTTGTGGCGATCGTGCTAACGCCGGTGATCTATTTCGTACACAACTGGATCGAGAAATACCTCGGTCATGATACCGCTGCCAGAATGAAGAACGTGGCCATGGGTAAGGAAATGGAATAGACAAAAAAAAACATGGCCGGGGCCATGTTAAAGAAAGAATATGTTTTAATTAAATTAAATGATACGACGCAGGGAAGAAGCAGACCTGTAACTCTTTCTTACTTTCCACATGCTTACTGCTCCAAAAGGTTCAGAAGCTTGCTTCAGCAAATCAGTTGCCAGCGTTTCTTTGGTTTCTTTTAATAATTCTTTCATCTCGTCTTTGTTAATCGGGGTAACAATACCCATTGTACTTGTTTTCATAATCTTTATTTAGTCTCGTAAAAATACTCCGGTAAGGCCAGGCAGGTTGTCTGGCTTAGGGTGATCAGGGCAAAACGGCAGTTATTTGTAACTATTCTATCGCGGTAGAGTTGAATTGCGGGCGCAAAGGTAAGCGCTAATGCTTTTGCAGACAAACTTTCGATGAACTAATACGATGAATTTAGCCTTTTTTAACATTTCATCTCCTGTAAGAACGTTTTCATGTATGCGTTGACAAACCAAGCAATAGTTGGGAAATGGGCTCTACGCGCGAATTGTGGCAGGTATTGTGTAGTATTGCCGGAAAGGTTATCTGGTAAATTAATTTTTGCATGAAGAATTTTACGGCAGGTTTTTTTATGGGTTGTTTGCTGGTAATTACGGGCGATTTTTCTGCGCAGGCACAGGATCCGTCCAGCCAGGATAGCTTTTTTCTTGCAAAAAAACGGGGTATCCTGGGACGCATCGGGCGCAGCATCTCCCGCGATGGCCAAACAATCGACCCGGTAAAAACAGTCAATCCTTTTATATCCTATAAAGGAAAGATCATTCGCTCCATTGAAATTTCGCCCCTCGGATTTAACCGTAACCTCAACGATACGTTAGAAGTAAAAAATTCATTTCCGATCCGCGTTGCAAATGCGCTCCATAAAAATTCCTCCACGCATCTGATCCGCAATAATTTATTTTTTGCTGAAGGGGATAAATTGTTGCCCTTGCTTTTTGCCGATAACGAACGTTTTCTCCGCGAGCAGCCTTACCTGCAGGACGCATTGATCGTGGTCTTCAATACGGCATATACAAAAGATTCGGTGGACGTGCTCGTACTCACACGTGATGTTTTTTCCCTGGGAGGCACGGTCAGTATCAGCAATACACAGAAGGCGCGGGTAGAAGCAAAGGAAGAGAACTTATCCGGCACCGGCAACAGGCTTTCGGCATCCATGCTATACGATCGCGATCGCCGCCCTGTACTCGGCTTTGGCGGAGAGTTTATCAAGCGGAATATCAAGGGGCTTTTCCTAAACTGGACAACAGGATTCACAACTTTTAATAATGCGCTGGTCAATTATCGTTATGAAGAAACTAAATTATATACAGCCATAGAAAAGCCGCTTGTAAGCCGTTACACGGAATGGACGGGCGCCATTGAACTCTCGTATAACCGTAACCGAAATGTTTACGCCGATACGATGTATGAATCCCTTTATCAATATAGTTATCATCGTGCCGACATATGGGGTGGTTATAACTTTGGCGCCCGCGATCGCAAGGACCGTGATTCGGAAAAACGTTTGCGCCACTTTGTTGCATTGCGCGGGTTTTACAATAAATTCTCCCAGGTGCCTGTAAAGTTTCAAACCAATTACGATTATAATTACGCAGATATCAATGGTGGACTTATCTCGTACAGTTTATACAAACAGAACTTCTATCGCACGAATTTTATCTATGGGTTTGGCCGGAATGAAGATGTGCCGGAAGGAATGAATGCCAGCGTAGTCGGTGGTTACACCAATAAGCAGGGAAGAAAGAGAACCTATCTTGGTTTCGATTATGATGCAACGCATTATTCTGAAAAAGGATTTTTCACCAACTATACTTTTCGCATCGGTGGATTTATCAGTCGTAAAACTGCAGAAGATATTGACCTGCTCGCAGGCATCAGCCATTTCACCAAACTGCGGAACATGGGCAGCTACTGGCGGAACAGGAATTTTGTTTCTGTATCCTTTACCCGGCAGATCGACCCAAACCTGAATCAGCCCTTATTTTTAGAAAGTGACTTCGGGCTTCCGTACTTACGCAACGGGGAAATCAAAGCGGATAGCCGTACGACAATCAAACTGGAATCCGTGTTTTATAACCTGCGGAAAATTTCCGGATTCAGGATCGCACCATTTATTTTTACAGACCTTAGCCTGTTAAAACCCATCCACGCCGAGCTGGAAAAAACGAATGGCTATTCTGCTTTTGGCGGTGGCTTCCGCACAAGGAATGAAAACCTGATCTTCGGCACTATTGAAGTAAAAGGGTATTATTTTCCAAGGAAAACCTACGAGGAAATGCGCAACTGGAAACTGGAGATCAGCACAAATATTAAATTTAAATACAACAGCAGTTTTATTAAAAAGCCCGATTTTGTGGTAGCAAATTAACAACTATGTACACGAAACAGGAGGCATCTGCACTCCGCCAGCAATTCTGGACAAAATTGGGCATTTACCTTTCCCCAATCCCGTCTGCATCCGGTGAAAAAGTGAATTGGATCAATTACAAAACCGGTGTAAAAGCCATTCGTTTTAAAATGGATGCCGATAGCAGCCATGCGTTCATCCTGATTGAAGTGACTGGAAAAACAGCAGAGGAAAGGGAATCGGCCTATACACTGCTCCGCAGTTTTAAACCCGCCCTGGAAGAAATCATGCCGGGCGGTTTAACCTGGGCAGAAAATTTTGAAGATGAATTCGGCGGTCTGAGCGGCCGCGTGACAATGGAACTTCAGCCGGCCAATATTTTTTCTACTGCAGACTGGCCGGCGATGATCAGTTTTTTCAAAGAAGGAATGATCGCACTCGATGAGTTCTGGGCAGATTATAAGGAAATATTTGAAATGTCTTCCTGATGGTAAACCTTTTGCCGGCAATGCTGTTATGCCGTAAATATATTTATCAACTACTATCTTAAAATAACATCAACATGAAACAAATCCTTTGCGCAGCGGCTCTTGTAGCTTTTGCTGCCTGTAACAACGCGGATAAAAAGCTAACAACAGGTACCACATCAACCGATACGTCGGCGACGGTAGCACCCAAAGCCATTAAAGAGGAGGCGGTAACTTATTCGGGCGATAATACGACGATGAACGGTTTCATCGCTTATGACAGCGCGGTGAGCGGCACAAGACCGGTTGTACTGGTCGTGCATGAGTGGTGGGGACTGAATGACTATACGAAGTCCAGGGCTAAACAATTGGCAGAGCTTGGCTACATTGCCATGGCAATAGATATGTACGGCAACGGTGCGCAGGGAAATGATCCTGCCGCAGCTGGTAAACTGGCAGAACCTTTCTACAAAAATCCGGCAATGGCGAAGGCAAGATTTGATGCCGCGCTCGCTAAAATAAAAACCTATCCCCAGGCAGATACATCGCGGATTGCAGCCATTGGCTATTGCTTCGGCGGTGCACAGGTGCTTAACATGGCTCGTCTAGGGGAAAATCTTGCAGGTGTTGTGAGCTTTCATGGCAACCTCGCAGGTGTGCCTGCAGATAAAAATTTACTGAAAGCGAAGATCCTGGTTTGCCATGGTGAAGCGGACCAGTTTGTGTCAAAAGAAGAAGTGGCGAACTTTAAAAAGCAAATGGATTCTATCGGTGCCGTGTATACGTTTAAATCTTATCCCGACGCAACGCACGCTTTTACTAACCCGGAGGCGACGGCAAAAGGCGAACAATTTAAAATGCCGATCAAATACAATCCTGCAGCAGACAGCGCTTCATGGAATGATATGAAAACATTTTTTGCAGATATATTTAAATAGAAATTTTGTTTAAGGATCAGGAGCCGGCTTCACAGCCGGCTTTTTTATTAGCGGAATCTTTCCCCGATCGTGTAACAAACGCGGTTGTTGATGCGGTGAAATACGGCATCGTTGATCATGCGCAGGCGTTTCTTTCCTTTCTTATCCAGGAGGCGGCCTTTATCATCAAAAACCTGTGGCTGGAAAAAGAAAGCGAGCAAATAATATTTCGTAGGGATAAAAGGATACTGGATCCCGCGCGGCCTCACACTCATAAAAATTAGCCGCTGCTTTTTTTCATCCACGTAATAATCAAAGTTGTTCACCCAGGTACAACGCACGAGTTTCATGTCGTTGATCAATTGTAAAGTAGGCGCGGGTGCCAGCCCGTATTTCGTCATGGTATCATAAATGCGCGCCTCGTCCATGTGAAATTCATAGATATAGCTGATCGTATCGGTATTGATCTCCAGCGAAATAATGTCGAATGCCTTGTCGGTAAACGCCAGCGTAAACGATTGTTGGGCAGAAAGCCGCTGGTAGCTTTTTTCTATTTTATCCAGCGAGGCCTGGTGTTTCTGGTAATAATTTCCCGAAATATTTTTACCCGTACAGGCCGACATACAGGCGGCTGCAAGCAATAGGGCCATATGGAAATGACGCTTAATCATGCAGGGGTTTTTTTGTGCAGACACTTATCCCATAAGTGATCTTGCGTAATGTTTCCGGCGATACCTGCATCAGGGTTTTGCTGCCATAATCCCAATACTGCATCGTGATCAGGTTGCCGATGCGGGAAATATTTTCCAACACGATAAAATGCGTCGGGATCCCAAGCTTTACAGAAGTATGATTTTTCTTGTGCAGGATGCGGTTGTTGATGTACAGGACCACGATGCCTTTTTTCATATTTTCATCGATGTAGCTGTAAACATCTTTCAGCCAGGGATGCAGCAGGTCTGATCCCACGGCATGCACGCGGTAGCCCATCAGCTTTTTCACCATCCGGTTAAACTTGCCATAATTCGTCGCCGCCCAAAACCTGTTCTCATCACCACGGTCGTACGTGCGGTTGAAAATATTCAGGTAACCTTTAAAGCGATCTGCCAATACAAGAAACCACATTTGCTCTGCGTGCCTGAGGTCGAGCACACCCTTAAACCGAAGCCTGCCCGCTGCATTTTTAATGCCGTCAGACGGCTTGAAGCTCACGTCGCCGTAAGTTGCCACACCGCTGTTATATAAGGTCATCAGGAACTTAACATAACCCAGTGGATCCTCCTTGATAAAAATATAAGAGGCTGCACCGAAAGCACAAAAATTGGTACTTCTTCCCGGGTAAAAACTCAGCGGCTCGTACACATTCAGTTTTAGATTTTTCAGGAAAAGATCCGGTTTTATGTAGGGCCAGTATTTACTGCTATCCAGTTTCGTGATCTGGTCGATATACCGGATCGCCTCCGCCCTGGTTGACGTAGCGGCTGGAAACGGATCAGCCGCCGTTAGGGCCAATGCCTTGCCCGCCGCCATGCTGAGGGCAAGAAATAATAAAAAGAGGAGTTGGTAGATTTTTCGCAACGGGATACTTTGCCTAAAATTACAGGATTTGTTTCGTTGCTGTCGTTCTGGAAGAAAAATCAGCGCTGTTGATACGCAGGTTTTTTTCAACCGTAGCATAGCCTTGCCCTTTGAGGTTTTTGGCGATGGTTTGCAGGTTGCGGATGAAAACGCTACGCTGTTTTGCAGAAAGTTCTTTTAAAGGGAAGGCCAGGTCATATTCGCCTTCGCGTCCCATCGGGCTCACTTTGTATAATACGATCGATTTTTTGCCATATTGTTTCTTGAATTTCTTCACGTATGCGAGGATCGGCTTTGAATCCGGCACACCACAACATTCACTGCCGAATTTAACCACGGCCGGGAAAACCATATCAATCTTCGATTGTGCTTCTGCAAAAATCGAAGTAAATGTAAGTGCCAGTAAAAAAAATAGTTTGCGCATAATGTCGGTTTAATCCCTTTCATTCAATTATTAAGCCATTGATACGGTGCAAGGCCAAAATCGGGAAGATGCGCATAAACAAAAAAACCTTCGTATCATACGAAGGCTTTTCATAGCTTGAATGTGGTCTTTCAGAAGAATATCAGTGGTTTCAGAAGTATTGGATAGAACAAATATCTTCTTTCAGATGGCAGGAATTTGTAGTATGTTAATATATTGTTTCGTCGTATAATGTTTACAAAGCGCCTTCGTAGCCCCGTAACAGGTAGCCACGCATATTATTGCCTTTTCAGTTAACTTTGCCGCTATGACAACAGAATTACTTAAAGATATGAGAGACCGTTTGGTGGTTTTGAGGAGGTTTCTTTGACGTCGGGAACCGCGAAGCTAAAATAACCAACGACAAACAACTCACACTTTCTCCGGGCTTCTGGGACGATAATGCCCGGGCCACTTCCATTCTCAAAGAAACAAAAGTGAATGAATACTGGGTAGACATGTTCTATGCTGTATCCACCGCAATTGAAGACTTTGCCGTGCTCTTCGAATTCTGGAAAGAAGGAGAAGCTACGGAAGAAGAAGTAAAAGAGGCGTACGAAAAAGCCAATACGGCCATCGAAGAAGCAGAATTCAAAAGCACGTTAAACGATCCTTCAGACGCCCTGCCTGCAGTGATGCAGATCAATAGTGGCGCAGGCGGAACCGAAAGCCAGGACTGGGCCGAAATTCTCCTCCGCATGTATCGCATGTACGGTGAAAAGCAGGGCTGGAGCCTGAAGGAAGTGGATTACCAGGAAGGCGACGGTGCCGGTATTAAAAGTGCAACGATAGAATTTGATGCGCCTTTCGCTTATGGTTTTCTTAAAGCAGAAAGTGGCGTTCACCGCCTCGTGCGGATTTCTCCATTCGACAGCAATGCCCGCAGGCACACGTCTTTTGCCAGCGTTTACGTTTACCCGTTAATTGATGATACGATCGAGATCGAGGTGAACCCTGCAGACGTAAAAATGGAAACATCGCGTAGTGGCGGAGCAGGCGGACAAAACGTGAACAAGGTGGAAACGAAAGTTCAGCTGACACATATTCCAACAGGAATCGTGGTGGTTTGCCAGCAGGACAGGAGCCAGCTTGGTAACAGGGAACTGGCGATGCAAATGCTGAAAAGCCGGCTATACGAGATCGAGCTCCAAAAGCGCAATGCGTTGAAAGACGAAGCCAACAGCAGCAAGAAAAAGATCGAGTGGGGCAGCCAGATCCGCAGCTATGTTTTCCATCCTTATAAAATGATCAAGGATCACCGCACCGACTATGAAGTGGGCAACGTGGGCCCGGTGATGGATGGTGACCTGGACGGTTTTATCAAAGCTTACCTGATGAGTGAAAAGGACAGTGCAGTGAAATAAGATGGATGTTGTGTCACTCAGTTGTACAGCATACCTTTGCTCAACTTTTTATACCATATAAATTAAACATATGCAATACGGAGATTTTTACTATCCATTGCCGGTGAATGAACCGGTGCTGAATTATGCGCCAGGTTCTGCTGAAAGGAAAAGATTGAAAGAGGTATTGGCAGAATTGAAAAAAGAAAAAGCCGACGTGCCGATGTACATTGGTGCAGAAGAAGTACGTACGGGCAAAACCGTCGATATCCGTCCGCCACACCAGCACAAACACGTGCTCGGGCAGTTTCATACGGGTGATGCATCGCATGTAAAAAAAGCGATCAATGCCGCATTGAAAGTAAAAGATAAATGGGCCAACATGAGTTGGGAAAACCGCGCAAATATATTTTTGAAAGCTGCCGATCTGCTGGCAACAAAATACCGCCCTTATATCAATGGTACCACCATGCTCGGGCAAAGTAAGAATGCATACCAGGCCGAGATTGACAGCGCCTGCGAACTGATCGACTTCCTGCGCTTTAACGTGCATTTTCTGAGTGATATTTATCGCCAGCAGCCGATCAGCAGTCCGGGTGTTTATAACCGTTTGGAGTACCGCCCGCTGGAAGGTTTCGTCTTTGCCTTAACGCCGTTTAACTTCACAGCGATTGGCGGCAACCTGCCTACCAGCGCAGCGATGTGTGGGAATGTGGTTATCTGGAAATGTGCGAATACGCAGGTGTACAGTGCGCAGATGTTTATGCGTATTCTGAAAGAAGCCGGCCTGCCGGATGGCGTGATCAACCTGGTTTTTATCGACGGTCCTACAATTGGAGAAGTAGTTTTTAATCACCCCGAATTTGCAGGGATACATTTCACAGGAAGCACCGGTGTATTTAATAAAATGTGGGAGACGATCGGGAAGAATATGAGTATGTATAAAACCTATCCGCGGATCGTTGGGGAAACGGGCGGAAAGGATTTCGTGATCGCGCATAAATCTGCAGATGTTGATACGGTTGTTACCGCATTGGCACGCGGCGCCTTCGAATACCAGGGACAGAAATGTTCTGCGGCATCCAGGGCTTACCTGCCTTCTAACCTGGCGGCGGAAATAAAACGCAAACTGGTAGAACAGGTGAAGACGATGAAGATGGGTACGGTAGAGGATTTCAGCAATTTCGTGAATGCAGTGATTGATGAAAAAAGCTTTGATAAACTGGAAGGTTATTTAAAGAATGTAAGGAAGAGGGATAGTGGCGCGAAGATCTGGGTAGGCGGTAAGACAGACAAAACCGATGGCTATTTTATCGAGCCAACGATCATTGAAGCGAGCGATCCGCAATACGTAACGATGTGCGAAGAATTGTTTGGGCCAATCCTGACTGTTTATATCTACGACGAAAATAAATTTGAAGACGCGTTGAAACTGGTTGATACCACCTCGCCTTATGCCTTAACAGGTGCGGTGTTGGCGAAAGACAGGTTTGCGGTGGAGCTGGCGACGAACAGGCTCCGCAACAGTGCAGGTAACTTTTATATCAATGATAAGCCAACAGGTGCTGTTGTAGGACAGCAACCGTTTGGTGGAGCAAGAGCCAGCGGCACGAACGATAAAGCCGGTTCACAATTAAATCTTTATCGCTGGTTAAGCGCCCGTACGATCAAAGAAACATTTAATGCGCCTACGGATTACCGTTATGCGTTTATGCTGGAAAAATAATTTATTGAAATGGGGAGACGGTAAAAGGTCTTCCCATTTTTTGGTAAACCCTGTTATGGAAATTCTGCTGCATAAAGAACAACTGCAATTGATGATTCAGCGCCTCGCGCATGAGCTCACGGAGCAATATGTCAACCTGGATGAGCTCGTCTTTATCGGCATACAACCCCGCGGAATCAAGGTGGGCGACGCTATTTGTGCTGCCATTCGCAAACTTCACCCAACACAGAAACTGCAGTACGGCGTATTGGATATCACTTTTTACAGGGATGATGTGCGCGAGGAACTGCATTTGGGTGCTAAAACCGATCTGCCTTTTTCCATCGAAGGGAAGAAAGTGATTCTGATCGACGATGTACTCTATACGGGCCGTACGATCCGCGCCGCCTTAGACGCCCTGCAGGATTTTGGCAGGCCACAACAGGTTGCACTTTGTGTATTGGTAGACCGCCGGTTCAACCGCGAACTGCCTATCCAACCTGACTATTGCGGCAAAGCCATTGATACCCTGGTTTCCCAAAAAGTAAAAGTAGAATGGGAGCGTGAGGCAGTGGTGCTGTACTGATGTTTTGCAACACTCAACCTGCGGTAAAACAAGTGCTCAACGACCACCGTTGCACAACCCTGGCTCCAACCCACTCCCTCACCAATCAACTATTCAACTACTCAACTACTCAACTCCACCCCCCCCAATCCCAATTCCCAATTCCCTCCCGGTTTACCCATCACTGCTTTGTAATACTGGCTACCTTTTTTGCCAAACGAATTGAACCGATAGCGCGTTTGTTTTAAGATTAACCGCTGTCGCGGATGTTAGTTGGTGACCAGCAAGTGCAGGGTATTGATTATGCCTACACGATACAGGGCTGGTTGAAAGGCGTGAATAGCTCGAGCCTTGATCCGGCAAAAGATATGGGGCAAGACGGGTTGACAACAAACGCATTAAAGCGGTATATCGGGCGGGATGAATTCGGCTTTAGCCTGAATTATTTTAACGGGGATTACAGCAGCATCGGCGCTGGTGCCGGAACAACATCGATGCCATTACATACTGCCTCGTCAGGGATAACCAACGGGTTACCATCAGCAGCTTACAAGCCGCTATATAACGGTAATATAAGCAGCATGGTCGTAAATATAAACAAGCTTAGCTTACCGGAACCTACAGGAACAGGCACTACCAGTGGAGCCGTTTTGTATAATTACACATATGATCAGTTGAACAGGCTTAAAGCCATGGACGCGTATAAAGGACTCAATGGGGCTAATAACAGCTGGGCAAATATGGTGCCCTTGGATCATTACCAGGAGAGGATCAGTTACGATCCCAATGGTAACATCCTTACTTATAAACGCAACGGTAATAAAAACAGCCAGTTGTTAATGGATGACCTGGCGTATAGTTATAACCTTGTCGCTTCGGGCGCGCTTGCAGGTAAACCGCTAAACAATAAGTTACGGCGCGTAACCGATGCCGTTACAAATACGGCAGCTTATGATGAAAGCGATGCGGCAACCGGCGTATCTGATTTAGAGAATCAAACCCTGGCGGATAATTATATCTACGACGCTATCGGAAATTTGATTGGGGACAGTAAAGAAAACATCAACCTGATCAACTGGAACGTTTATGGTAAGATCTCTGACATCAATTTCAATTTTATCTCAAATGCGAATAAGAAAATCAGCTACCGCTATGATGCTTCTGGCAACAGGATCGGAAAGCAGGTGGAGAAATATGGCACAACATCCGGAGCCGCTACAACGAGTATTTATACCTGGTATGTACGCGATGCGAGCGGGAATGTAATGGCGGTATACAATAGTACAGGAAACGCGGCCACTGTTCCGACTACGCTTGACCTTACTGAACGGCATATATATGGCAGCAGCAGGTTAGGTATATCAACGCAGGGA
Organism: Ferruginibacter sp.; assembly: GCA_028288705.1. Lineage (GTDB taxonomy): Bacteria > Bacteroidota > Bacteroidia > Chitinophagales > Chitinophagaceae > Ferruginibacter. The sequence continues at coordinate 2,062 of JAQBNH010000009.1, read as the reverse complement.
GCCGATGCGAAACAGTTACCGCAACTCGTTGCAGGATCTGTTTACAATGGCGAGTTCATCCGCGGCAAGAAAGTCTACGAGATGACGAATCATTTAGGGAATGTCCTCGTAACTTTGTCAGACAAGAAGAATGGGGTAGATGATGGTACCTATGATGAAACCACAGGCGTAAAAACAAATAGTACCCCTGATGGAATTATCGACTACTATGTTGGGGATGTCATTACAGCAAATGACTATTATCCGTTCGGGATGGGAATGGTGGGGAGGAAATACGCGGCTCCTGCAAGTAAGTATCGGTATGGGTTTAATGGAAAGGAGAGTGATAATGAGGTGAAGGGTGAAGGGAATCATATTGATTATGGCGAGAGGCTCTACGATCCAAGATTAGGCCGGTGGATAAGCGTGGATCCATTATCAGAGAAATATCCTTTTTACTCCCCTTATTCATCTTCTAACAATAATCCGATCTACTATATAGATAATGATGGACGGGATGCTATTGCTCGTATTGTGGAAGACAAGAATGGGAAGAAAACCTTGATTATTACTGCCAATTATCACTACATTGAAGGCGAAGTTTCTGAGACTGTAAGAAATTTAGTAAAAAAGGAGTTTAGAAAATTTGGAGACAGAAGTGATATTACCTATAATGGCGAAAAAATTTCCGTTAAATTTGAAATTAATTTTGTAAGCCATCCAGTTGACGAAAAAGATGCCAAACCATCTTATTACAATCAGGCTACTGCCGATAATGACCTAATAGTTGCCAATTTTACTAATTATACACTATTTGGAGGGCTTGGAGATAATTCTACTCATAGTGCTGTCGTTGTAAACAAAGACTTGTTTAATTCGTCAGAAACTTTGTCGGATGGATCAAAGTCAATGATCCCCAAAAATGTCGCAGAAAATGAATTTGCTAATTTTATAGTTCACGGGATTGGGCATAATATCGGATTTACACATAATGAAAATGGAGAGGGCGTGATGGATAGAATAGTGGGCGAGGTTGGAATTGTAACCAGCGAGGGTAAAACCTCAATGGGCGTCCCCACCGGCACGTTGAACGCAACCTGGAGTTTTGAATGGGATCACATTTCTAAACAAAATGTTCAGGATTTGGTAAATAAAATTGATGGCATGACGAAAGTCAAAGGAAAAAATTACTGGGACGGAAAGACAGAAAAAAACTTACAAGGTGATGAGAAATCAAATCCAAATTATAATAAAGCGGAAAGCTTGGAGAATACGGGGACAACTGTTATTCAGCCAGATCCTGGTGCTGTTGGTATTCATTAATGTAAATGCTAAGTGCCAGGATAAGATTGATTTCAAAGATTCTATCCAGTATGAATTCTTGAACCAAATGGTTCCCTTGATGGGAAGCTATTTCAAGACTGCAAAACTATCTCTCATAAATGAGAGAATGCCTGAGTGGAATTTATGGAAGATAAATCAAAGGGATCGCTTCCTGGAGCATTTAGGCGGAAAAGTCAAAAAGGCTGAAATTGACAGTTTCTTAAACTTTAATGGAACAAGGGGTTATTACTTTGACAGCACTAAGCTGGAATTTCCACTTATCAGTGCATCCTTTTTTAATTCAGAATTTAAGAAGCAGCGAATAATTATTAATCATAAAGTCCCAGAAAAAAGTGTCATAGAATTCCCGGTTTTAGCGGTCAGCGAACCATATTTCTTTTGCAAAGGACAATTCTGTATTGTGTCAATCGCTTTTCAACCTGCATTTACTATAGGCTCACTTGGCTATTATTTATTCAAAAAAAATATTACGGGCAAGTGGGAGTTCGACGGAACGGTGGTAGAAACGGTATCCTAATAGAATATACCTTCTGGCGCATTCTATGATAAAAAACAAATTAAAATTTAGTGCTAAGCTGCAAACTTCTGAAGATTTACAAATGGACTTTTGCTCTCTATAACAGCAAACACCCGGCTTAATATTTTGCACCTTATTGCATTCATCACAAGCATTTTATTTTTGCCTTCTTTAACTTTCCGATCGTAATAATCACCCATTTCTTTGTCAACCCGTTTTGCA
>JAQBNH010000014.1 GCA_028288705.1 Ferruginibacter sp. | reverse complement strand
AACAAGCCTTGATGGTGCCCACTGCTCCCAATCAGGTATGGAGTATTGACTTCATGAGCGACAGCCTGGTGGATGGCAGAAAGTATCGTTTATTGAACATCATTGATGATTTTAACCGTGAATCATTGGCGATCGAAGTCGATACCTCATTGCCCTCATTGAGAGTGATAAGAACATTGGATCGCCTGGCATCCCAAAGGGGAAAGCCCGCAAACATCAGGTGCGACAATGGGCCTGAATTTATCAGCCATAAGCTTGAAGAATGGTGTAATGGCAAAGAAATAACCTTACAGTTTATACAGCCTGGAAGGCCAATGCAAAATGCCTACATCGAAAGAAAGAATGGAAGTATGAGAAGAGAATTACTAAATGCATACATGTTCAACAGCCTTGTGGAGGTACGATACTTAACTGAAGAATGGAGGACCGATTATAATGAAGAAAGGCCACACAAATCGCTGGGATATAAATCTCCACTAAGATATGCCGAACAGTATTACAAAGGTTTATTGAACGATCAACAGCTTTATCCACAAACGCCGAAAGAAAATTATTCAAAAATTTAAGAGAGGCGTTTAGTGGATAAAATAGTTGAAAAAACGAAAGATGATTAACTTAGAAAACTCTAAAGGAAGGCGGCACTAAAATAAGGGGAGCCTACAACTGGAGCTGGATTCGCAAATAGCTATTTTACAATGTCGAGCCCATCTTGCCTAACCCAGTGTTGGCTTCCGTATTTGTCACGTCACACCCAAAAGTTTTCTAAATTCTTCTTCAAGTTGTTCTAATATTTTCGGAATATCATTTTGAATACGCTTTGCTGCAGCCTGAGATGTTTCCACTGCTGCTCGATAACCTTCACGGCTGGGTCGTCCGCCTGTAAAAGATTGAAGTCGTTTCGGTTCAAAAAAATCAAAGTTTGCAGACAAATATTCTTTTCTAATATTTTCAAGGAGGTCACTAATTTGCTTGTTGAAATAAAGTTTGTTGTAAAGAAAATAATTATTGTATTCAGTAAATGCCTCTTGAGCCGTGTCAACTCTTTGTTTACTTTCCTTTTCAGCGTCATCGTAAACCAGATGCATTCCTGTCATAGCTCTCATACCTGAATCAAGAGTTACAAGTTTTTTGTACATCTCGTCAATTATGGTCAACCTCTTGTCATGCAAAGTAGTCTGACGGGTTAAATGCAAATTTAGGTCGGATTTATATCGTTCTAAATCTGTGTCAAGTGTCAATTGATAACTCCTAATAGTGAAGTCAAGTTCCTGCTTATACTTTTCGAGATTTCTTGTCGAAGAGTTTTCAATAATACGTTGAATAATGAACGCAGCAACTCCGAAAACCCCGATGTCTCTACAAACTTCAAACCATGTCATGCTATGTCAATTTGGGTAGGTCGTAATATGGCAGTCAACGGATATCATTGCAGCTTCAAGATAACCCCATGTTGCAACTACGCCAAATTTAGCGAATTTACCCCTACCTTATTTTCATTTTTATGCAGCTGCGATTTCTGCCTCTATCAATCCATCCAGGTAATCGAAAAGCCATTTTTTCAGCATTCCCCGTGCCCGTTCCCCCACCCAAATCTATCCCTATAACGCCCCAAAAACCCAACTTTCACCCTCCCACAACCTCCGCTTTTACCCTCATTTCTGCACCAAAAAACTGCCATTTTCACTTGCATTTCTCACTTTTCCGCCTTAGCTTTTATCTCGAATTCGGCCAGGATAAGTCGCTTTATGGCCAAAATCGCGGGTAAAACCGGCCGTATCATCGAAAAATAAACCAAAACTCCGCGTACCAATAATCGAGTACCAAAAATAATGGTACGCAGATTTTGGTACGCGATCAAACAATAGCAAAAAATTATGAAACAGCTCCGACAAATAACCGGCCTCACACAGGAAGAACTGGCCATGTTCCTAAAAGTCACCCGCAGTTCCCTTAACCAGTTCGAGCTGGGTAAACGACCGCTCGATAGCTCCACCAGCATTTTATTAGCAGGACTCCTGCAGGACCTGCTGAATATGGAAAAAGCCCCCAACGCCCAGCCCTTGCCGGCAGATATCCAGGCAGTCGTTCAGGCCGCAGAGCAGGAAGCTGCCGATAAAATGATCCTGCAGAAAATTACCTGGATGCAGGCCCTGAAAACTGCGGAAAAAAACCTGGCCGCGATGCAGGCCAGGGCCAAACGCTTAAAAAACTGGCTGATCCTGATCGACCGTAAATTGACCAACCCTGCTCCCGGTCCCGTCGGCGACTGGCAATCCAACTGCTTCGAAACCTTTAAAACCAAAGCCCTGGAAGAACTGCTCAACTGCCACGAGCCCGTGCAGGTAGAAACCGCCATAAAAATTGCCGCGATCAAAGCTTCTCTCCGGGAATTGAAACGCATAAAACGCGTGGCCAATCTTGCCATGAGAATGGCGAAAAGCGGCCTGGCACAAAACAGGGCAAATGCAGCAACCCCGTAAATCATCCACTAAATAAATGAAAAAACACCTGCGCCGCCGGGGGCTCTTGCATAATTCAATCGAATCTGGGCTCTGCCCGTTTCCGCTACATAAAAAACCCAGCGCTAAGAATAACGCCGGGTAGCATGATTAAAACTGCGATTGCTTAAGGAAAATTTGCTCCACTTTTTGCTCCTGTAAGTTGCAAATTTTTCCGGGTGAATGGCTCGTCTTCAGCATTACCAAATCTTTAAATAACCATTAGCAACGGCCCTAAAAAAAGCGGCCTGTTACAGCCGCTGCATATAAACCAGAGATAACAAAATTAATAATTGTATTTCGTCCAGCCTTTCCACCAGGTTGCATTCTCCCCTGCCGGTGCCACTGCCCCACGGAAGGTCGCTGTCCTGTCGAAGAACGTATCTCCGTTAAATTTAGCGTCGTCGAAACTTCCGCCTGATAATATTTTCTGGTTTCCGTTAGATCCCGCAAATGGTGTTGGATCCGGTGCTGAATAATTAAATGGTTGGATCAGTTTCGCATCGCTGGCATTTGTCAAAATCTCGTTGTTGCAATAGCCATTCGTAAACCAGGTCATCAGTGTTGCTGTTGAATTAATCGTCGCTCCTGCTGTTCCGCCAAATTTTACAGAAATATTATTTCCTGCTAATGTAATGTTACGTAAGCGTAAGCTGCTGTCTTCAATATTCAACGCCGTTGATGTTCCTAGTGTCGCATCAATATAGATCGCTTCAGGCCAGCCCATGATGATCGTATTGAATAAAGACAGCGCAGAATTCCTGCGGATCTGTGCGCCGCCACGATACAGGCTATTGCCCACATTATTCAAGGTTGCCCTCGGACCGATCGCCGTGATGTTACTGAATATCGCCGATGTCTTTGGCGTGCCCGTTGTTCCTGTTGCGTTGTTATCACTTTCAAATGCCTCCGAGGTAGATATATCTGCGATCAGTGAATCGCGGATGATCAACCCAAACTGTACTTTACCACTAAAGCCATTGTCTGTATCAAAATCATCATCCTGCGTTTTATAAGCGATCAAATATTTACAATTCACCGTGCCACCAAACCACTCATAAGCATCATCTTTTGCATACACCACCTGGATATGATCGATCACGGTTTTATTACCAACTCCTGCCATGGTCAGACTGTTAATCTCTTTATCCGGCTGAAACGCATAACCCGCATATTCGATCCGTACATAGCTCAACACCCCGCTGCTGTCGTTGTTAACAGGCGCTGGTGCCACTGCATCGCCCGATCCTGCAAGGCCATCACCATTGGCATTGTCTACGCCACCTTCCACCTGGTATAAACCTGCAGTGCCCAGGTAACTGGTATTGATCGCCGCTTTTCCGCAAAGCACGATCCCGCCCCAGTCTCCTGATTGTGGATTAGGCGCTGCTGAAGTGAAGATGATCGGGTTGGTCGCCGTTCCTTTGGCATTTATTTTCGATCCTCTCGTGATGATCAATGCGGCCACATCACTACCAAACGATCCTTTCACCGTAGTGCCGGCTTCAATATTCATCGTGTGGTTTCCTACCATATACACCAGGCCTTTTAAAATATAGGTATTCTCTTTACGCAGTGTCGTATCTGCATTGATCCTTCCCTGCAGGGTAATCGTCTGGCCGGAGGTTCCGCCACCCGGCTGCGTGATGATGATGATCTCTTTCTCGCCATCCGTTTCTATTTTCCTGCAACTGGTTATGCCAAGAGCGGCTGCAGCGGCAAGAAATATCATGTACTTTTTCATGTTGTCTATTTTATGAGCTTTTTATAATGAGTAATTGAAACTTAAACTGAACGTGGTTCCGAACCGGCGCGTGAAACGATAGGCATCTTCCCCTTTCTTCAGATCGGTATTGCTGTCGGAATTCTGGTAAAAGATCTGCCTGCGGTTCAGGATATCGGAAACGTTTAAACGCAGCTCGGCTTTTCTCTTAATGATCTTCTGACTTAACTGCAGATCAAGCAACGGCCTTGGTGCTTCATAGATATCCGGTGTACCCCCAATGTTAACGGCATTGAGACCTACCACGTAAATCCTTTTGCCGATCTGGTTAAATAACAAGGTGGCATTAAATCCTTTTTCTTCCAGGTCATACAACAATCCAAGGTTAACCACAAAAGGCGACTGCCCCTGCAACGGGCGGTTCACATCCAGGCTACTGTCAGACACTTTACTGTAGATATAAGACGCATTCGCCTGCAGCGTGAAATTTTTCAATCCGCCGATCATATCCAGCTTCTTCCTGAACTCCAGTTCGGCGCCATAAGAGATCGCTTTCTCCGGGTTACGATACGTGAAGGTGCTTGCACCGCCGGCCGCTTCATCAAACAATTGTTCGATCGGGTTCGCAAAATGTTTATAGAACAAACCTGCTGTTACGACTTCACCGGCACGCGGGTAAACTTCATAGCGCAGATCAAAATTGGAGACCTTTGTTCTTTTCAATTCTGGGTAACCCTGCACAGAAGCGTTCAATTCAAAATCGTAAATGTTCAATGCAGACAATTCACGCAACTCAGGCCGGATAACGGTTTGCGAGCCGGATAACCGGATATTTGTTTTGTTATCGAGTTTGTAAGTCGCGTTAAGTCCGGGTAATACATCGGTTACTTTAGAATAGAAATGACGGGGGTCGTATTTCTTTACACTGCCCACGAGCTGGTCGAAATTCTCCACCCTAACGCCCCAGAGCACACGCAGTTTCGTGCTGAGCTGGTTATCCATTTGCAGGAAGCCGGCATTCAAAATCGTGTTGGCGAGGTAACGGAAATTTTTATTGTTGATGGAATTAAATCCAAATTTATTGTCTTCGCCATTGCCATAATTCTCCGGCGCAAACACCTGGCCGGCCGGCAATTGCTTCAATGCATCGTTGTCATTTTTGAGGTAGATCGCGAAGAACTGGCCATCATATAAGCGGTCTTTGATCTGCAACATGTAACCGCCTTTTACCGCCTGCTTACGTCCCAGCAAATTGAAGGAATAGTTCAGGTCGCCACCGGCTGTGTAGATATAATCGCTCAGGCTTTGATAGATCCTGCTGCCATTTTGTTGCGATAAAGAAAATGCGATCGGCAAACGATAAGGATCCTGTGTTCCTGCAGCACGCGTGTACAGGATACGGCGTTGATCAGGAATATAACCGTCTAAAATATTGAACGCGCCGTACCATTTTAATTTTAAGGGCTTCGCGATATTGTGTTCGCCACTTAACTGCGTGGTGAAAAAAGTATTTTGCTTGAACGTAAACTCCGATCCTTTCACTTCTTCCTGGCGACCAAAATCAGTTCCTGCTCTTTGTGTCACCGAATTCGGACTGTTCACATTGATGATGGATTTTACAGAGATCTTGTTGTTCGAATTCAGCTGAACACTCAGGCTGGCCAATGCACCTACAGAAATATCCTGTACGTATTTATTATCAGCATAATCATAATTTACACTGAAGGTATTCGTGCCGCTGTTCAACGCATTCGAGCGGTTGGCAGATTCGATGATGCGGTTTGTTTTATTGTAGATGACACCAAAGGTTCCACCGATATTTTTACCGAATAATTTTTTATTGAAGCCGCCATTTGCCTGTAGCGAAAGGTTCGGCATCGCGTTCACTTCTTCTGCCAGCCAGGAGTTGCGTAAAGATTTGCCGATCGCTGTTTTTTCTGCCGGCGTTAATGCATCAAATTTCGACTTGGTCGTGTAGGCATCCGGCAAAGCCCTTGTGCCGTCATCGATACCTAAAAAATCCAGCTTGCCGCCCTGGCCATCTTTGAAAAAACGCTTGCCCGTGGTTTGTGTATTGTAACCGGTTCCCACCTGGATATTGAAAAATCCTTTGGCAGGAATATCTTTTGTATTCACCTGGATGAGGCCACCCGCCCACTCTCCCGGGTATTCGGGTACAAATGCTTTATTGATGACGATATTATCGATCATCTGCGAAGGGATCAGGTCGAAAGAAAATGTTTTACGATCCGGTTCTGTACTCGTCAATAAAATACCGTTCAACATCGCCTGGTTGTAGCGATCTGCCAGCCCGCGCACGATAATAAATTTACCTTCCTGGATACTGGCTCCCGGCGTACGTTTCAACACTTCACCGGTATTTTTATCAGGAGAGCGACGAATCGATTCTGAAGAGATCACCGAAGCAACGGTGTTGGTATTTTTTTGAAAAGAGATCAATGCAGCGGCCGTTTCTTTTCTTGCCGTGCTCGTAGAACGAACGATCACGCCTTCTTCTGTTTTGGCTTTTTGTTCGAGTGCGAGATCCTGCGTCGTGATTTTTCCCGGCAGCACTTCGATATCTGTGACTTCCTGCGTAACACCGTTATAAGAAAATACGAGGCTCACTTTCGGTCCGTCAGCGTTGATCACGTAGCGGCCTTCGGTATTGGTGGCAACGCCTGTTTGTGTGCCTTTGATGAAGACAGAAACGCCGGTTAGCGCAGCGCCGGTTTTGGAATCAGTCACCTTCCCTTCTACCTTTCCTTTTTGTGCAAATGATAATGATGCCAGTCCTAAAAACGCTACCAATAATATCAGTGATCTCATGCCTTCTTGTTTGACCGCAAAGGGACAACAAGGATGTTATGGCAATGTGAACGGAAGGTTAAGCAAACGTTACCGCTGTGTTACCGGAATGTTACGGACTAGAAACGAAACTGCAGGCGACAGGTAAATACATCATCGCGAAGGTCTTTATCCATGCCCGGTAAAGCCGTCTTCTCATTCATCACTTTATCATACCAGAGCAGGAGTTTTAAATTCTCATTCACATAATAGTTATAGCCGATGCTGAGGGTACTGTATTTCACATCTGCTGCATTAAAGTTGGTGCCGGCTGCGCCGATCTCCATTTTTTCCACGTCCCGGTTAGGATCATACCAGTCGTACTTTACCCCAAGCTGGTGTTTGTTGTTCACGATATTCTGCAGTAAATAAAAATAAGCGCCATTGAATTTCCTCAGGTAATACCCATCAGTGCCGGTAAATAAAATGGCCGGCGTTTCTGAGGTTACGCGGCTGCCGGTCTGCGTTCCCGTTACCATTTCCGCACGAAGTTCCGTAACGCCCCAGCCATGTGAAATTTTCACCTGGGCATCAGCTCCATAATATTTGCGTGGAGCTTTTGTATTCAAATGATCTAATGAAGAATCCACCACGTAGGCTTTGCCGGCTGTGGTATTTTTTGTTTCATAACGATAGCGCGTGTTCTGCAACAGGCTCCCGTTGAAATAAGAAACCGCTGCTGCAGCAGTCAGGTGTTTGGACAGGGCGACCGGCTTCCAGGCGACGCGGCTGATGAAATCTTTGTAACTGTCAAAATCGGCCGTGGCGTTTAAACCCGGACCATTAAAAAAACCGGCATCTATTTTCAGGTGACTGAGCGGGTGATCTTTTTTTCGCGGTTCAAAAGAAACCATGGCACCGAGGTCGCGCTCTACTTTGGTGAGGATCTGGCTCATCCTCCCGCGCTCCGGGCTTTCCCGATCGGCAGAGCCCAGGTTCAATTCATAACTAAACGGGCGGGCAAACAAGCCGGCAGTCAGGGAGAAAAGCTGGTATCTATTTTCCATTACGCGGCCCCAGAAATCACGGGTAAAAAATCCTTTCTCCGAACCGTCAAACTGGAAAACGAATTGTACCGACGGGCCTTTACTTTCTGCAAAATGAATATAATCGATCCGCACCCGGCCACGGCGAAGCATAAAACGGTTATCTACATGCTGGGCAAAATCGCCCCCATTAAAACTTTGCTGGCCTTTCTCCTGGGCTACCTGGTATTGCGGCTGCACATAACCACTTAATTTAACACGATCGAACTTCTTATAGATGCCCAGCATGCTTTTGCCCATATCTGTACTGGTATCTACCATATCCATCAGGAACTGCGCCTGCGACAGCATTACAACAAAGAGGAAGGCTACACTTAAAAGGCATCTTTTTACCACTGGTATGATTTTGGGCTGTTAATAACAAAGCAATATTACTTCTATGTTATCAAATTATTACCAATTACATTGTTGCCCGATAAGGACCTCATATTTCTAATTTTGCCAAAAATCAATCATACATGTCTGTAAGCTCTATCCTCAAAATCTTTTTACCTAAGGACCGCGTATTTTATCAACTTTTTGAAAGTGTTGCCGAAGTGCTGGTAAAGATGGGTGACAAATTAAAAGAAGTCGTAAACGAATCTGATTTCGAGAAACGTGCGAAACTGATCAAGGAAGTGGAAGATATGGAGCACGTGAACGATGACCTCACGCACCGCATTTTTACAGAGCTTGGAAAAAACTTTATTACACCATTCGATCGGGAAGACATTCACTACCTGGCTTCTGCTTTGGATGATATTGCGGATTACATTTATGCTTCTGCAAAAAAGATCAATTTCTACCGCGTTAATCCGGATGATATCGGTATCCAGAAATTTGGCGACCTGATCGCACTGGGTTGCGTACAGGTGCACAAGGCTGTTACGGAATTGCGCAACATGAAAAATATGCGCCAGATCACGGATGCACTGGTGGCGATCAACAGCATCGAAAACCAGGGTGACGATATTTTTGATATGAGTATTGAGCGATTGTTTGCAACAGAACCTGATGCAAAAGAAGTGATCAAGAAAAGAGAGATCTACCAGGTAATGGAAATCGTAACAGATAAATGTGAAGATGCTGCCAACGTGATCGAATCCATCATTGTGAAGTATTCTTAATCCATCGATTACTGTTCATCAAAAAGAAATTTAATGCCAGACTTTTCCGTCTTACTTATATCCATCATTGTACTCGCACTCATCTTTGATTATATCAACGGGTTTCATGATGCTGCCAACGCGATCGCTACGATCGTTTCAACAAAAGTGCTCACACCCTTCCAGGCGGTGATCTGGGCAGCGGTGTTCAACTTCGTTGCTTATTTTATTTTTAAAGATCACGGGGTTGGCGAAACCATTGCCAAAACGGTGAATGGTGCCATAGGTCTCCATGTAATTTTAGCCGGTCTCATCTCCGCGATCATCTGGAACCTGATCACCTGGTGGTACGGGATTCCTTCCAGTTCTTCTCACACACTGATCGGCGGCTTCACCGGCGCAGCCGTTGCTTCAACAGGAACGTTCACGGTGATCAACACGCCGATCATGTTAAAAATTATCGGGTTCATCGTTGTTGCACCGATCCTCGGTATGCTGATGGCCTTTATCATTTCCGTTTGGTTTTTAAATTCCTTCCGCAAAGGGATCCTGCCTAAGATTGTGGCGCTGGTCATCATTTTTGCCACTATATTCCTTCTCTATACCCAGATCGAAACAGACCCGTCGAAATTAAAAACGCATTACGATAGTTACCTGTTGAAAGTCCTGTTCTATTCCCACAATTTTAAATGGGTATTGATCGGATTTATCATCATTGCACTCAGTATCTTCTCCCTGTTCCTCAGTAACCTCAATTATGCCCAATCGGAACGCTGGTTTAAAAAAATGCAGCTGGTTTCTTCAGCAGCATTCAGTATTGGTCATGGCGGTAATGATGCACAAAAAGTGATGGGGATCATTACGGTGGCGTTGATCAGTGGCCGGCAGATCGAAAAATTTTCGCAGATGCCCACCTGGGTGCCGCTGGCCTGTTATACGGCGATCGCCCTGGGTACGATGAGCGGCGGCTGGAAGATCATTAAAACAATGGGCACGCGGATCACGAAGGTGACGCCGTTTGAAGGTGTGGCCGCGGAATCTGCCGGTGCCTTAACCTTATTTATTACCGAGATGCTAAAAATCCCGGTAAGTACGACGCACACGATCACTGGTTCGATCATCGGTGTTGGTGCAACAAAAAGATTATCAGCCGTTCGTTGGGGCGTTACCGTGAACCTGCTTTGGGCCTGGGTGCTCACCATCCCGGTGAGTGGTATCCTCGCCGCGATCATCTTCTATATTATTAAGTTGTTTATCTGATCCTCAAATAATTTTCTATAATTCACTGAAATCACTCATCGCTGAGTGATTTTTTGTTTTCTTTGCAGCAGGATCAACACTGGTCTTTAAAATAACAATTAATGAAAAAAATCCTGGTTACCGGCGGATGTGGTTATATCGGTTCGCATACAATTGTCGACCTGATTCAGAATGGTTTTGACGTAATTTCTGCAGATAACAACAGCAGGAGCCATGCGGGTATCATGACCGGCGTGGAACTAATCACCGGTAAAAAAATAAAGAACTACGCGGTAGACCTTTGCATCTTCGATGATACCTGCGCGATCTTCCAGGAAAACCCGGATATTGAAGGGATCATTCATTTCGCCGCTTATAAAAGCGTTGGTGAATCGGTAGATCACCCGCTGCGTTATTATGAAAACAATATTGGCTCCCTGGTAAATATTTTACGTTGTGCTGCTGAATTTAAAGTGCCGCATTTCGTTTTTTCTTCTTCCTGTACGGTTTACGGAAACCCCGAATCAACACCGGTTACCGAAGAAACGCCTTTCCAGCCCGCCCAGTCGCCTTACGGCAGCACGAAGCAAATGGGCGAAGAGATCGTTCAGCAAACGATGAACAGCCTCAGCGGGCAGCAAGCGATCTTACTGCGATATTTCAACCCGGTTGGGGCACATCCGTCAGGCAATATCGGGGAGATTCCTTTAGGGAAACCGGCCAACCTGATCCCGGCGATCACGCAGACTGCTATTGGCAAACTGCCGCAAATGCAGGTATTCGGCACTGATTATCCAACCAAGGACGGAAGTTGCGTGCGGGATTATATCCATGTTTCAGATATCGCCCATGCGCATACGTTAGCATTGAACTACCTGATCGAACAGAAAAATACCGGTAACTGTGATATTTTCAATCTCGGCACCGGTAACGGCTACACGGTATTGGAAGTGATCGAAACGTTTGAAAAAGTGAGCGGTCAAAAACTCAACTATGCGTTAGCACCCCGCCGCCCGGGTGATGTGATCGCGATTTATGCCAACAACGATAAGGCCAGGAATTCCCTGGGCTGGCAACCGGCGTATAACCTCGATGACATGATGGAAACCGCCTGGAACTGGGAATTGAAGCTGAAAAAGGATGAGAAAATATTTAAATCTTCACAATCTGAATTGAATTAGTTTTTCCTATATCTTCACAATTCCAGTCCGCGAACAGCCTTCACCATTTACCAAAATTTGCCGATGCTTACCAAAATAGGCCCGCTGCTATTGCTGTCAATCATGATCTGTATATTCTTTCCGGGCTGTAAAAAGTTCCAGAAAGAAGGTTATATGACGCATGCCGGAATTGCCCTTACATTCGATGATGACCGCGTGGACAACTGGTACAATTACCTCGAATTTTTTGATACAGCCCAGGTGAAAGCCACCTTTTACATCTGTAAATACAACCGCTTCACGGCTGACCAGAAAAATAAACTGGCCATTCTCCAGCAACACGGCCACGAAATTGCCTATCATACCACGAACCATTACAACATGATGGATTACGTGTATAAATACCATCATACTACGGATGAGTTAATGAAGAATGAGGTGACCGATGGGTTGAAGATGATGAACCGCGATGGTTTTTATCCCACCACGTTTGCTTACCCTTATGGCGCCCATAATGCGGTCTACGACAAAATGCTGATGCGCTATTTTAAAAGTGTACGGGCATTGAACGGCACCAACGATCTTACCAAAAGCCTCGCACCAACGGAAAACAACGATCTGCTTTTCGGCTTGGGGATCGACAAAAGCAGCAAGCGTTCCGATGCTGTAGTCGCACACGTGATAAAATCAGCGTTTGAAAATAACAACTGCGCCGTGTTTGTTTCCCACGATATTAACACCGGCGGCAAATTAAGCGTGTCGCTGGACCGGTTACAAAAAATAGTTGCTTACTCCAAAGAGCTGGGCATGAAATTTTACAGCGTTTCAGAAATATCTAATTAGGGCCATCCTCATTTTTGTTAGCAACTTTGCTGATCTCATTTGCCAGCCTGCGAATCTTTCTTTTACTTTGCGGGCAATTGCAGACAGCAGTTTAAATATATATTATGCTCCAGGATATTCAGGTTACAGGTAATAAAGATACCCGCAGCGGGTTTGGTGATGGCATCCTCGAAGCGGGACGCGAAAACGAAAACGTTGTGGCACTTACAGCCGACCTTGCCGGCTCGTTAAAGCTTGGCCCGTTCATGAAGGAATTCCCGGAAAGGTTTATCCAGTGCGGTATCGCCGAAGCCAATATGATTGGTATCGCAGCCGGATTGACGATTGGTGGCAAAATCCCATACACCACCACGTTTGCCAACTTCAGTACGGGCCGTGTGTACGACCAGATCCGCCAGAGCGTGGCCTATAGCGGTAAGAACGTAAAAATTTGTGCATCGCATGCCGGCCTTACATTGGGCGAGGATGGCGCTACACACCAGATCCTGGAAGATATCGGCCTGATGAAAATGTTACCGGGCATGACGGTGATCGTTCCTGCAGATTATAACCAAACGAAAGCGGCTACCAAAGCCATAGCGAAATATGAAGGTCCGGTTTATCTAAGGTTCGGCCGGCCGGTTTGGCCAATCTTTACCAAAGAAGAAGATTTCACCATTGGTAAGGCGCAAATTTTAAATGAAGGAAAAGATATCAGCATTTTCGCCTGCGGGCATATGGTTTGGATCGCGGTGGAAGCTGCAAAAGTGCTGGAAGCAAAAGGCATCAGCGTCGACCTGATCAATATTCATACGATCAAGCCGCTGGATACCGAAGCGATCCTTGCATCTATTAAAAAAACTGGCTGCGCGGTAACGGCAGAAGAACATAATATCATTGGCGGCCTGGGCGATAGTGTTGCACAAACAGCAGCACGTGACTGGCCCGTTCCGATCGAATATATTGGCACCAACGATACGTTTGGTGAGAGTGGCAAGCCGATGGACCTGCTCGTGAAATATGGCCTCGATGCAGAACATATTGTTGCAGCAGCTGAAAAAGTGCTGGCGAGAAAAAAATAATTTTTTTAGCACCAACCTTCGGGTTGGTTTTTTTATGCCGTTAACCTGTTGGAAAGTAAATGATTAAACTTTTCGGCGAGCCGCCCGTCTTAGCGATGGTTTTTCTACATTTGTTCTACTCAACTTATTTATGGCCGACATTTCAGATGATAAAGAATTGCTGCTGCTTTTTAAGAACGAAGCAACCCGGGAAGCAGCATTTACGAGCATTGTAAAAAAATACCAGGAAAAACTGTACTGGCATATCCGCCGTATGCTGGCAGATCATGATGATGCCAACGATGTAGTGCAGAATATGTTTATCAAGGTTTGGAAAAACCTGGAGAATTTCCGCGAAGACAGCCAGTTATATACCTGGTTATACCGCATTGCCACCAATGAAAGCCTCAGCTTTTTGGAACAGCAGAAAAAAAGATCGGCTACTTCTTTAAGTGATGACGAGAGCAGCGTCGTAAATAAATTGCAGGCAGACAAGGATTTTGATGGCAATAAACTGGAGTGGAAACTGCAACTCGCTATCCAGCAATTGCCGGAGAAACAAAAAGCGGTCTTCAACCTGCGCTATTTTGAAGAAATGCCCTACGAAGAAATGAGCCGCGTGCTGGAAACCAGCGAAGGTGCCCTCAAAGCCAGTTATCACCACGCAGTAAAGAAGATCGAAGATTATATCCTTAACCGTTAAACTTCGGGCATAAAAAACAGTCTATAAGCTAGCAATGACGAATAAAAATGACATATTAAGGGAATTAGCCGGATTAAGTCCGCATTTGGCCGCTATTCCGCGGGTGAATGTATACCGTGTGCCCGAAGGTTATTTCAGTCAGCTTCCCGTTGAGCTTCAGCGTCGCGTTCAGGAAGAAAGCTCATTTGAGTTGCCGGCGGGTAATCATTTCAGCGTGCCTGAGGGATATTTTGATCAGCTCGCCGGAAATATAATGAACAGGATCAAAGCAGAAACTTCGCAACTGTCAGAAATAGCGACCTTATCCCCTACACTCGCAGCGATTGGTAATCAGCACCCTTTTACTGTTCCTGCAGGATATTTTGATGGCCTGGCGAAAGAGATCAGGCAGCAATTACCGGTGACGGCGAAGGTTGTGCAAATGAAGCCAAGAAGCAATGTGTTCAGATATGCGGCAGCAGCAGTTGTGAGTGGGGTGATCGGCCTGAGTGTACTCTCTGTATTCAATAACCGTACAGAACAGCCCGCCCTGCCTGCCCCGGATAATACCGCGGTGATGGCGAAAGCAGGGGAGATTTTACGCAGCAACAGCTTTGAAAAAGAACTCTTAACCGTTTCAGATAAAGATATCGAGCAATATTTAGTGAAGCATGGCCAGGATGTGAATGCGGCCCTGGTAGCGTCGGCAACGGATGATAACAATCTTCCAGATCCCACCGATTACCTGACGAATGAAAATACACTGGATGAATTTTTAAACCAGATCAACGTAACAAACTAAGCAATCATGAAATCATTTTTACTATACATCAGCATCTTTGTTTCTTCCATCGGCATCGCCGTTGCCCAACCGGGCGATCCGGCAAAAAGGGAGCAAAAGATCCAGGCTTTGTATGTCGCTTATATCACGCAGGAATTAAAGCTTACAGAAGACGAAGCTCAGAAGTTCTGGCCTGTTCACGCGCAATATGACAACGAAATAAAAACGGTTGGTGCCAACCTCAATGAACTTGACCGGCAGCAGGCATCGTTGAATGTGAAGAAGAAATACCAGGACCGTTTTAACAGGATCATCGGTGCAGAAAGAACGAATGATTTCTTCCGCAAGGATGGTGAATTCCGGAAGAAAATGATTGAACGGCTGAGAAAAATGCGACAGCAAAAACAAAAACTTCAGCAGAACGATTTCTAACTCAAAATACTTATTTGGCAGCCCTTCCCACGAAGGGCTTTTTTTATGCCCGGAACTTATCTAACCGGTTATTTTACAGCGCAGCTACACTTGGAAATAAAATATAATAAAACTTGTATCTTATCAATTTTCTTCTACATTTGTGGCAGGTGTTTTTCATAGGTTAGCAACGGCCAGCTCTTTTTAGGGCAGGCCTTCTTTTTTTAAAAACTGATCGTCGGGGTTTTGATATCGTGGTAGAACAGGAAGGTCCAATGCGCCTCCTGGCCGCGTTGCCACCATTCGCTGCGCAGCTCCATACATTTCTTCCCGTCAAAATCATATTTCGCAATAAACCTGCTTTTCATTTGCTGCAATTGCGGGGCGACATCGCCACCAAAAAATACCGTTTCACCATCTTCTTCTATCCAAAAAACCTGGTGGAAGGGCGAGTGGGCGCCGGTTACTTCATAACGGATATAGCCATCTATTGTTCCATTTCCTTCTGTCAGTTCTACATTTGTCGCCGTCTCCAGCAGGCTGAAATCTTCCGGCATGAAGGAGGGGCTGTTTTTTTCCAGGGCGAAAGCCAGTTCCTGCTTGTTTACATAATAACGGGCATTGGGAAAACTAATGAACCGCTGCTGCAGGATATGATCTTCTTTACTTATTCCACCGGCATGATCTTTATGCAGATGGCTGACCAGGATCTTTGTCACGTCCATTGGATCGATGCCGTTATCGAGCAAATTCTGATGGATCTGTAAAATGCCATTTGGGTTGCTAAAACCGAGGCCACAATCCAGCAGCAGGATATCTTTTTTTGTGATAACAACAAAGGGCTGCACTTCCACAAGTAAACTGCCCGTTGCCCGGCTTTGCAGGTCGTCTTTTTCTTTGTTGAAAGGAATAAAAACTTTCGACTTATCTATCGTAAAAGCACCTTCGCTTAATGGAATAATTTTCATAAAAAGGTTGTTGTTGGTTACCGGAGCACCATCTGCCTGTCGGCATCCAGCTTAACCAAAATGAAGATGAGGATCGTAAAGGTGATCAGCGATGATCCGCCATAACTCATCAATGGCAGCGTGATACCAATTACCGGCGCGAGGCCGATCGTTACACAAATATTTACCGCCACATGGAAAAAGATAATACCGGCGACAGAATAGGCATACACGCGGCTGAACGTACTTCGCTGGCGCTCCGCGATGCGAATGATCCGGAGCAGTAATGCGAGGTATAGCACCATCAGCAACGTACAGCCCCAGAAACCAAAATTTTCTCCCACCGAAGTGAAGATAAAATCGGTGTGTTGTTCCGGTACAAAGTCGCCCTGCGTTTGCGTGCCTTTTAAAAATCCTTTGCCGGCAAATCCACCTGAGCCAATCGCGATCTTGGACTGCTTTACATTATAATTCTGCTGGTCGTTTTTTTTCTGTTTCTGCTTTTCTTCATCTGCGGATAAGCCGCCGGTTTTATTGCCGGTAAACGGGTTATCTACGCCCACCATACTAAAGATCCTGTCTGCCTGGTATTTTTTAAATACGTGATTAAAAACAAAAGGCACGGCAACACCAACGAATAAGGAGCAGAAGAGCCAGACGCCGGCAATAACGATCAGGATATTTTTATTTCGTTTGATCTGGCGGCGATTGAGGAAGATCATCACGGCTCCTAATACGGCGAATGCGATCAGTAACGTTTGGGTATGAAACAATAAAGACACCACGAGCAATACCGCCATTGCAACGCCCGCGATCAGGTAACCCGGCGGTAAGCCTTCGCGATACATGGCGATAAGGAAGGAAAAATAGACCAGTGCCAACCCGGTTTCTCCCTGCAGGATAGACAGCACGGCGGGCGTAAACGCAATACCTGCAGCAATCAATTGGGCTTTAGGCTTTCGAAAATCCGTTTCCTGCATACTCAGGAATTTTGAGAGCGCCAGGGCAGTAAATATTTTACAGAGCTCCACAGGCTGCAGGTTCATGAACCCAAGCGGGATCCAGCTTTTGGAGCCTTTGATCTCTTTACCAATAACAAACGTGGCAATGATGAGCAGGATGCCGACAAGGTAGGTGAGGTTGGCAGTTGCAGTAAACAGTTTACTATCAGTCAGCAGGATGAATACCGCGATGATACAACAGGCACCGAAATAAAATAATTGTTTACTGTAATTTTTTTTGAAGCCGAGCAAGGTTTGTGTCACACCCTCGCCCGTTTTATATTCCACGGAAAAAATACAGATCAGCCCGAAAATAATTATGATCGCATAGAGCCATATCACCAGCCAGTCTACGCCTTTTGATATAGAAGGATTTTTTTGATACATAAACCTATTGGGGCACCGAATCTTTTAGCTCGGTCTTCTTTTTATTGTCGGGCAATATCGCTTCTATCTTCTGGCGCTTTGCCAAAGAATCTTTGCGGCGTTTTTCTTCTTCCTGTTTCAATTGCTGTTTTAGCTTTTCAACATCTGCAGCTTTTACTTCTACATCTTCTTCAATACCTAATGTATCACGGGAGATATTGATATAACCTTTTTGAACGAGATAGCCGGTGTCGCGCGCATGATCGAGCGAATCGAGCCGCTTTAATTCTACCGCGATGCTGGGCGGGATCAGGTTTGTTTTAGCCAGTTGCTCCAATCGGGCAAGCCTTGCCTTATCTGTGATGGAATCGTTCAGGTATTTTTCGATCATCAGGCTTACGATCGGTGCCGCATACGTTCCACCGAAGCGCCCACTGTTTTCCACTACGCACATGATTGCAATTTTTGGATTATCGCGTGGCGCAAATGCGGTAAAGAAAGAGTGATTGGGTTGCTTCACACCGCGGATATAGTTTTCCACCGTTCCTGTTTTACCACAAACCACTACCCCGGGAACTTTTGCCCCGGCACCTGTTCCGCGTTCCATTACACCTTGCATACCATCATGAACCGCTTCAAAAATACTATCGGGAATATCGATCGGGTGATGCTTTTCCCTGTAAGGAGCGAGCAAACCAAACTTATCGCCACCTTCAATGGAATCAACGATATGCGGTGTGATGAACCATCCTTTATTTGCCAGGTAACACATCTCGTTCGCTACCTGGATCGGTGTGGTATTTACTTCCCCCTGCCCGATACTCATGGACAATAACTGGCAAAATTTCCAGCGGTTGGCGCCATACAGTTTATCAAAGTAAGGAGAACCCGGAATGAATCCATTCCGTTCTGTAGGTACATCTACACCCAGCTTTTTGCCGAGGCCAAAGGCATTCATGTAATTTCTCCAGGCATTCGTGCTGCTGTCAACGGAAGGATATTTCGGGTTGTTGATCACCCGCTCCATCACGTTCGCGAAATAAGTATTATCCGACACAGTGATCGCATGACGCAAATCAAAGGTGCCGAAATCAAGGCATTTCATCGGCCGCCCGCAACCATAATAAGCACCATGACAGGAAACAGAAAAACCGGTAGTGATCGCACCTTCGTGTAACCCGATCAACGCCTGTAACGTTTTAAAAGTGGAGCCTGGAGAATATGCCGCATTCACGGCACGATTTAATAAAGGCTTTGCGGGATCGCGATATAATTCATTCAAATGTTTTCTACGCTGACTACCGGTGAGCAAGGTCGGTTTATAGGTTGGTGCACTCACCATGGCCAGGATGCCACCCGTTTTGGGATCGATCGCCACGATGGAGCCGATCTTATTCTGCATTAATTTTTCACCGAGTTCCTGCAATTCGATATCAATATAACTATGCATATTCTGACCGGCAACTGCCACCGTATCAAACCTGCCGTTCTCAGATTTTTCTGTTAGCCGGTTCTTATTATCGCGTTTCCAATATTCGATACCGCGTTCGCCCATCAGGGCTTTTTCATAAATTTTTTCGATGCCGGTTTTACCTGCATAATCCCCGGAAACATAGCCTTCATCTTTATGATATTTTAAGAAATTCGTATCCACTTCCGCGGTGTAGCCCAAC
Source organism: Ferruginibacter sp. (assembly GCA_028288705.1). Lineage (GTDB taxonomy): Bacteria > Bacteroidota > Bacteroidia > Chitinophagales > Chitinophagaceae > Ferruginibacter. The sequence goes on along the minus strand of JAQBNH010000014.1, from coordinate 284,991 downwards.
ACGTTGGCCGCAGCATCAAAAGGAAAACTACGAACAGATCTTTCCTGTAAATAAAACGCCGGGGCAAATTTGTACATCGATTCATTCAGCATTGCCATTTTATCCTGGCTCAATAACGCTTCAAAAGTGGACGGTCGCGTACGGCTGTTTTTAAGGATCAGTTCAACGATCTTTTTATTGAATTGCTCTTCAGTAATATTCAGGATCTGGCATAACGCAACGGTATCGATGCCACGCACTTTGTTGGGTGTGACCATCAGGTCGTAGATCGTCGTATTCTGCAGGATGGGCCTGCCTTTGCGGTCATACACAATTCCGCGATCGGGATAAATCACCTTCCGAAAAGTGCCCTGCATATCCGCCATTATTTTGTACTCCGACGAAAAGAGCTGGAGATTGGCAAGCTGCATGATGATGACGATGAACATACCGATGAAGACCAGCATGATCACATTTTTTCTTGACTGATTAAAAACAGACATTAATTGATAGAAGAATGAAGATGAAGAATGGTTTCGCCCCGCGATGACTTAACTCAAAATTATCTGATTAAATTGTGTTTGTGCGGAATTTTTGTTTGCGCACAAACAGCAACTCTGCGATCATGATCAGGAGTATACTTATTGCGGTGGAAAGCAGCGTTTTGAGGAGGAAATACCAGATGTTGCCGAATTGCCATGCCTCGAGAAAAAACAACCAGGCATTGTGCAGCAGGCTCAATATACTGATGAAGATAAAGTAAGGCATTAGTCCGCCCATACTCTTTATAGAAGGTTCTTCATAATTGGTGTCCGACCCTTCCTGGGGGATCAGCATGTTTACTAAAAATGGTTTGATATAGGCGATCAACACACATGCTGCTGTATGAAAGCCAGGCTGGTGGCGGAAACTGTCCAACGCGAAACCCAGGGCAAAGGCGCAGAGCATCAACAACGTACGTTGCATTTTAAAAGGCAGCCAGAGAATAAATAAAAAATAAATGTAAGGGGTAACCATCTGGTGTACATGAATCTTATCCAGTACAAATACCTGCACCAGGATGAACAACATAAACCGGATAATATTTTTTACAAGTAAACTCATTGCTACGCGCTGCTATTGTTGTTTTTTCAGACTGTCCAATAATTTTGTTACCGCTTCCTGGTGATCATTTAAGATCGCGTAGGCATATTCGAGGTTATTGAAATCCACAGCGGTGCGCAGGCGGATATGAAAATTGCTGGTAGATTTTTCTGCGAAGATCTCCTCCACCCGGCCGATGATGATACCCTTTTGAAAATAAGTACTGAAGCCGCTGGTAATGATCGTATCTCCTTTTGCAATCTTTGCACTTTTGGGGATGCCGGTGAAGTTGACAATATTCGGTTCTTTACCATCCCAGCTTAATGTTCCGGTTTCTCCCCCCTTCATTAATTTTCCGCTAATGCGACTGTCTTTGTGCAGCAGGCTCATCACCACAGCATAATCACCGCTTACTTCGGTGATCACACCAACAGCACCATTGTTGGCATCAACAACGCCCATACCTTTTTTAAAAAAGCGCACATTGCTTCCCGTAAGAACGATATAATTGCTTTGGGTAGAAACCGCATTCGAAATCACTTTAGCATGCAGGTAGTGATATTTCTGGTATTGTTTGAGAGAATCCACCAGCACGGTATCGATGACTGCCTTGAACGAGCTGTCAGGCAAATCGTAATTTACTTTCAACTGGTTATACAACCGTTCGTTTGCTTTTACGAGGGAATCGTTGGTGCGTTTGAGCTGGAAATAATATTCGACGCGGTCATATTGCTGATTGACCTTACCCGTTAATTTGTTCGCGCTGTTACCAAACATCGCCTGCTGGTATTTGCTGTACGTAACAATAAGGTAAATGCTCAGTACCTGCAATACCAGGAACACGAGAAAATTAAAATAACGGCGAATGAAAAGAAAGATATTACGCACCGGGCAAAGTTACAAATGATGATTAGGGCAGAAGACTGCAGCCATAGCTATTGTTTAGCGCATCACAAACGGATAGCGATCGTAATTTTTCAACGCGATGCCGGTACCACGAACAACGCTCTTCAGCGGATCGTCGGCAACATGCACGGGCAACTTGATCTTCGCAGCGATACGTTTATCGAGGCCGCGAAGCAAGGCTCCACCACCCGTAATGTATAAACCACGACGGTAAATATCAGCAGCCAGTTCAGGCGGCGTTGTTTCGAGCGCTTTCAAAATAGCTTCTTCGATTTTGAAAATACTTTTATCCAATGCTTCTGCCACTTCCTGGTAACTTACCATTACCTGCTTTGGAATACCCGTAACAAGATCACGGCCATTTACAGGAATATCATCCGGGGGAGAATCTAAATCTTTCATCGCAGCACCAACCTGGATCTTGATCTGTTCAGCTGTACGCTCACCGATCAGCAAACTATGGTAACGGCGGAGCGCTTCCATAATATCGGCTGTGAATTCATCTCCGGCGATACGGATACTCTGGTCACAAACAATCCCTGCCAGGGCAATTACGGTAATGCCTGTTGTTCCGCCACCGATATCGATGATCATATTTCCTACCGGCTCTTCTACATCGATACCAATACCGAGTGCAGCTGCCATAGGTTCGTGAATTAAATAAACTTCTTTTGCGCCGGCTTGTTCCGCACTATCTCTAACGGCACGCTTTTCAACTTCGGTGATGCTGCTGGGAATACAGATCATCATCCTCCAGCTCGGGGCAAACCAGGGCTTTTTTGGATAAACCAATTTGATCAGCTCCCTGATCATCAGTTCGGCAGCATTAAAATCGGCAATTACACCATCGCGTAAAGGGCGAACGGTGCGGATGCTTTCATGGGTTTTTTCGTGCATCATCAATGCCTTCTTACCCACAGCCAGTAAATTTTTTGGATTGTTACGGTCCAGAGCCACGATAGAAGGCTCATTCACAACCACTTCTCCATTATGGATGATCAGGGTATTTGCCGTACCCAGATCTATAGCGATCTCCTGAGTGAAAAAATTGAAAATTCCCATAGTATATTAAATGACAATCGTATTTAGATCAATGCTGGCAAAGTTGACATAAAATATTGGATTATCAACAGCAAAACATTATTTTTTCACACAATAAATTGCTGAAAAGTTAATCCGGAAAAATGGTTACTAATTTATTTAGCTTTCCCAAAAACGAATACAAAAATTAAACAATACCAAACTACGTTTAGGCCTTGCCGTTAATCAGCCCGCGAAACTCATATCCGATGTCCGGGCGAAAGACGATATCTTCATAATCTACCTGTTGCAGCAGGTATTCCGACTGTTCTGCAGCTTCCTGAACATTGTCGCCGAAAGAAGTTGCTACAAGAACGCGGCCGCCGTTGGTAACAACCTGGTCGCCGGCCTGCTTTGTTCCGGCATGAAACAACAGGCTGCCGGGTAAACTGGCATCTAAACCATAAATAGGAAAGCCAGTTTCATGCTGGCCGGGATAACCTCCGCTCACGGCTACAACCGCTACCGCCGTTTGTTCATCTGTTGCTATCCGGATCGTGGAAAGCTTCTGGTTCGCAGCTGCCACGAGCAGTTCTACCAAATCATTTTTGATACGCGGGATCACGACCTCCGTTTCCGGGTCGCCCATCCGGCAATTGTATTCGATCACCATCGGCTCACCATTGTCTACCATCAGCCCGACAAACACAAATCCCTTGTAATCCATCTTCTCTTCGCGCAAACCCTGTATCGTAGGCTCGATAATCCTGCTGATGACCTTTTCTTTCAGCGCCTCATCAAAAAACGGCAACGGACTAACAGCACCCATTCCTCCGGTATTCAGGCCGGTATCGCCTTTACCAATCCTTTTATAATCTTTAGCTTCCGGCAATAAAACATATTCACTGCCATCCGTCAATACAAAAACACTCATTTCAATTCCGGTGAGAAATTCTTCTATCACCACTTTCTTTCCTGCAGCACCAAATTTGGAACGCATGATCATCAACTCAAACTCTGCCAATGCTTCAAGCTGGCTATTGCAGATCAAGACGCCTTTTCCTGCTGCCAGGCCGTCCGCCTTTAAAACGATCGGCAACGGATGTGAACGGATATAGGCTAAACCTTCCTCAAAATTTTCTTCGGTAAATTCCTTATAGGCCGCGGTTGGCACATGGTATTTATTCATAAACGCTTTCGCAAAAGCTTTGCTGCCTTCCAGTTGGGCCGCTTCTGCTGACGGGCCAATGATATAAATATGACTGGTCGCAGCATTCTCACGGAAATAATCGGTGATCCCTTTTACGAGCGGTTCTTCTGGTCCCACGATCAGCATACTGATGTTGTGCTCCAGGCAGGCTGCGGAAAGCGCTTCAAAATCGGTGATGCTGATATTCAGGTTTGTGCCACATTGCTGTGTACCTGCATTCCCCGGAGCGATATAAAGTTGCTCGCATTGGGCGCTTTGTTTCAGCTTCCATGCAAGCGTGTGCTCTCTTCCGCCGGAGCCGACTAAAAGAATATTCATGATGTGAAATAATGGGTTGTAAGATGCTTGAAACGAATTTAACCAGCGCAAATGTAGGACCATAATATTTTATACGAACGGTAACAGGCCCGGGCATAATTTTCGATGTAAGTTTTAAATTGGCTGAAAATATTATTGCAAGCGGATTATTTATTACTTTGAGCCATTAATTTTAAAAATTTTTAAGCAGTTACCTAAATAAAAAAATCACTATGCAAGATTTGACAGTAGAAAAAAAGCATCCGAAAGGCCTCTGGGTTTTGTTTGGAACAGAGATGTGGGAGCGGTTTAACTTTTATGGCATGCGCACCATCCTCACGCTGTTCATTGTAAACGCCCTGATGATGAGCAAAGAACAATCATCCATTATTTATGGCGGGTTCCTTGGCCTTTGTTATCTCACGCCGATGCTCGGGGGTTTTGTGGCCGACCGTTTTTTAGGCAACCGGCTCTGTATTATCCTGGGTGGATTGATGATGGCCGCCGGTCAATTGACACTGTTCTTTAGTGCCTCTATTTTTGGATCTAACCTCGAACTGGCAAAAACATTACTGTACATCGCTTTGGGTATTATCATTCTTGGAAACGGCTTCTTCAAGCCAAATATCTCCAGTATGGTGAGCAGCCTGTATCCAAAATCTGAGAAGAATAAACTGGATACGGCCTTTACCATCTTTTACATGGGTATTAACCTCGGCGCGTTCCTTGGCCAGTTGATCTGCCCTTTGATTGGCGATGTGGTTGATAAATCCGGTGTACGTGATGTAACTGCATTTAAATGGGGTTATCTCGCCGCTTCGATCGCTATGGTGATTGGTACGGTTACTTTCTTCCTGCTGAAAGATAAATATGTAACAACGCCGGAAGGCCGACCAATCGGTGCGCATCCTTCTAAAAGTATCTCTTCTGATTATGAGGAAGGAGAAGCACAAAAAGCGGTATTTACAAAAACATCCCTGGGTATTGCGGTAGCTGCATTTGTTGTATTGGGATTGATCTTCTTTTATGTGTTCGGCCAAAACGTTATCTATTCGATCATTTATGCCAGCGGTTTATCATTAGCAGGTTTGATCTTATCTGATAGTTCATTAACCAAGGTAGAACGTGATCGTATTCTGGTAATTTATATCGTTTCGTTTTTTATCATCTTCTTCTGGGCGGCTTTTGAACAGGCGGGCTCTTCACTAACCTTCATTGCTGATAACCAAACGGACCGTAATTTCTTCGGCTGGAATATGCCACCATCCATGGTGCAAATCTTCAACGGCATATTTGTAATTGCATTTGCCGTTCCATTTAGTTTGCTCTGGGATCGGTTGCGCGCAAAAGGCCGTGAGCCCATTTCGCCTGTTAAACAAGCGATCGGACTGGCTTTGATCGCACTGAGTTACCTTATCATTGCTTACAACGTGAAGTACCTTGGTAACAGTGGTTTGCTGGCTGTTAAATGGTTAGTACTTCTTTACCTGATTCAAACCTTCGCTGAACTTTGTCTCTCACCGATTGGTTTATCATTGGTGGGCAAGCTTTCTCCTAAGAGATTTTCATCTTTATTATACGGTGTGTTCTTCCTGTCAAATGCCTCTGGTTATGCATTGGCCGGAACATTGGGTTCCATCCTGCCGGCAACAGGCGAGCAATTTACAGAAGCCTCAAAATCGGGAATTGACCTGCAGGGCATTTTGGATAAAACAGTCACACCAACAGCAGACCAGTTGCGTATCCTCGCAGAGAAAAAAATCTCAACGGTTAATCCAACATTTGCGGGCGTAACCATTCACAACCTGTTCGAATTCTTTATGGTGTTTGTAGTGCTTTGCGGTATCGCAGCAGTTTTATTATTCCTGCTTACACCGAAACTGAAAAAAATGATGCACGGCATCCGCTAAATATTCCAATTTTTTCCCATTTCAAAGGCGGCCATTTCGGTCGCCTTTTTTATTATCTTCCCGCCTCAATTTGATCTTATGTGGAAAAAACATCCGAAGGCATTGCCTTTTTTATTTTTCAGTGAAATGTGGGAACGCTTTGGCTACTATCTCATGATCGGCATCTTCACCCTTTACCTAAAAGATTCCGTGAATGGATTCAACATGGATGAGAAAGATTCTGCAAGTTTATATGGAACTTTTATTGCACTCGTATTCTTTACGCCTTTCCTCGGCGGGCTTATTGCTGATCGCTATTTAGGATATCGCCGCTCTATCATCATGGGTGGTTTGCTCATGGGGATCGGGTATTGTATGATGAGCTTTCATAGCCTCAGTATGCTCTATATTTCTATGACGTTCGTGATCGTGGGAAACGGTTTTTTCAAACCAAATATTTCCACACTTCTTGGCAACGTTTATTCCACGGACCAGTATCGCGCCCGGAAAGATGAAGGATACAATATCTTTTACATGGGCATCAACATTGGTGCATTCATCTGCAACTTTTTTGGCGCGGCCCTCTATACAACTATCGGCTGGGGTGCAGCCTTTATTGCTGCTGGGGTAGGCATGTTCGTGGGCGTTATTATTTTCATCATCGGCACAAAACATTATGCTGCGTTTGACACAAGAAAGCCTTTGCAGCCTGGCGATATGCCGCTTTGGAAGATTCTGGCAACGGTAATCCTACCCTCTATTGTCTTTGGCGTGATCGGGTGGTTTATCAAAGGCGACGGCTATGTATTTGATTCGAATTCTACAGACGCATTCATTTTTGCCTGTATTCCCGTGTTGGTTTTTTATGTGCTGTTGTTCCTGAAAAGTAATAAGGACGAACGCCCTGCGATGGGGGCAATGCTCGCGATATTTGCAGTGGTGATCTTGTTTTGGGCAATCTTTAAACAGAACGGCTCTGCGTTAAACACCTGGGCAAGCCGTTATACGGAACGGCATGTAGATGGCGGAAAAGAAAAACTGTTAACCACACTAAAACTGACGGAAACGATTCCATACCAGATGTCTGCGATAACTAAAACGGATAACCAGTTCCGGAAGATCAAAATTGGCGGAGAAGAAGTGAAAGAGATGGCCTATCCATCGTATTTCAAGAACATGAATTTTGCAAAAGATCCGGTAGAACCTGGCGCTAACGTGAAGGCCTGGGTGCCGAGCCTGAGCCAGTCGATCAATCCTTTTTGGGTGATCGCATTGACGCCGTTGGTCGTGGCATTTTTTACCTGGTTACGCAGGAAAGGAAAAGAACCTTCTACACCAACAAAGATCGCATTCGGTTTATTGATTTCTGCGCTATCTGTTTTGGTGATGATCGCTGCAGTAAAAATCGGCAACAACGGTGCAGAGAAAGTGAGTGTGTGGTGGTTGATCGCCAGTTATGGAATTGTAACGATCGGCGAATTATTTTTAAGCCCGATGGGATTGTCATTGGTGTCTAAACTTAGCCCCGTAAGAATCACTTCGCTGATGATGGGCGGCTGGTTTGTCTCCACGTCAATTGGTAATAAACTGAGCGGCATCCTGGCCAGTAAATGGGATGAATACGATGATAAGGCAAGTTATTTCTGGCTGAATTTTTTCCTCTTGTTTGCCGCTGCCATCTTCCTGTTTGCATTATTAAAATGGCTGAACCGCGTGATGCGGGAGAAAGGCGTAAATTAATAACGGATTTAGGTAAACAGAAAGCCCCGGGAATAATTCCGGGGCTTTTTACTCTCTAGAAAAACCAAAACAACTAATTAAATGAAATTCATTTTTTCGTATTTCTTTCCGAGGATCATTTTATCATCTGTTCCCAGCCATTTATCCAACACGGTTGCGTAAACATTTTTAAAATCAACGGTATGTTTCAAGTCGCCCTCGTTAAGGTCTGCAAGATCCGGCATAGCATTCAACACGCCTTTCTCTTTTAGTCCGCCACCGATAAAAAACATATTATTGGCTGTGCCATGATCTGTTCCGTTACTCGCGTTTTGCGAAACACGCCGGCCGAATTCAGAGAAAGTCATCATCAACACATCATCAAAGCGATTGTTCTTTTTCAGGTCTGTTGTAAAGGCTTTTACAGCATCATTCAATTCTGTAAATAATCTTTTTTGTTGCGCTTCCTGGTTAACATGCGTATCAAAACTTCCCAGCGAAACATAATACACTTTCGTGTTTATATCGGACATGATCAGCGAAGAAATTGTCTTCAGGTTTTTTCCAAGTTCAGAATTCGGGTATGATTGCGACGTTGGATGCAATTTGCTTTGCTGAAAAATATAATCAGCGCTGCTCAATGTTTCGCTCATTGTTTTGTAGAGATAATCTACGGTTTCTTCTGAGCTTGCATGAGCGGCATTAATGTCCTTGTAAAATTTTTCATTGCTGCTGCTGTATAACCTGCGTGGATCTTTAAATGCCAATCCTTTCCGGTCATTTCCTTTCAGTGCGAGGCTCAACATGTCATCTATCTCAACTGCCTGCGTTGGCTTATCACATCCTTTACATTGCGCATCCAGATAGCGGCCCAGCCACCCTGTATTCACATAATCTTTACTGTGACTTGCACTTTGCCAGATATCCATGCTGCGAAAATGAGAACGGTCAGGATTTGGATACCCCACATTGTTCATGATCGCGAGGCTGCCATCGTCATACAACCCTTTAAACGCTTCCAGTGCAGGATTTAACCCAACATCGGTGGTTAATCCAAGCGCTGCTGTTTTCGCAATGGCAATTTTGGGACGTTCGCGATAATAAATATCGTTACTGATCGGGATGACTGTATTTAAACCATCGTTGCCGCCACTGAACTGGATCACCACAACAACTTTATTGCCGGCAGGAACCATATCCTTTTTTTCAAAGGCCTTCAGAAATTTCGGCATCATCATCGACGCAGTTGCGAGGGAACCGATCTGTAAAAATTCTTTGCGTTTGAAGTACATAATCTGATCTTTTTCGGGGAAGGAGCTCTTCTCCGGACTGATAAATAGTTTATTTCCTGCAGCTTAGCACAATTGGTATTCGGGTGTGCTCATCATATTAATCACCGCGCTTTTGATAAAATTCTCGCGGCTTTCTGCGTTTAAGTATTTCGTAAGCAAAGCCGGCTGGATGCGGCTTTTCGTTTGCAATAAACTGTCGGCTATTTTTTGCGACAATTGCTCGCGGGAAGTTTTTTCAAACACTTTATTTACAAGGCTCCAGTCGATATCAGCGGCCCCACCGCGATCTGCATAGATCTTATTTCGCTGGATACGAACCTGCTCCTCGTTCATCATTCCCATATTCACGTCGTCATCCGTTTTGGGCCGCAGGCTGATAGATTCCCGCGCACTGTACACTTGTGGAATTTGTAAACGCACCATTAATGTACTGCTATCGATCCAGCTTTTTCCGCCGGCCCAACCTGCCACGTTTGGCGGATAAAATAAAATCTGTCCTAACACTTTTTGAAACAATAATTGCGCATTATCATTATCCAGTTTCAGTGGTAAAAATCTGCGGATGCCGGCAAGCAATTCTACCGGAGATTTTATTTTCGTGCCGATATTTTTTTCGGTATAAAACCAGTCGCTGGTATAAATTTCTTCGAGTAATGAAGTAATATTATACCCCTTCTCCTGGAAACTTTTAGCCAGTGATTTTACGCGTATCTCATCAGGCGTGTCGTTCACAAAATATCGGTAGATCTTCTTTACGATGAACTGTGCAGTTTGGGGCTGATCGAGTAACATATTCAGAATATCGTCACCATCGAAGTTGCCCGTTTTTCCTAAAAATGTTTTTGAACCTGCATCATGTTGTTGCCTGCGGAAAATAAATTCGCCCTGAATATTATACGACCACCCGGTAAAAGCGCGGGCTGCTTCTTTTACATCGTTTTCTGAATAATTTCCGCGCCCCATGGTGAAGAGTTCCATCACTTCCCGCGCGAAATTTTCGTTGGGGTGACTTTTCTTATTCTGCTGGTTATTCAAAAACTGGAGCATCGAAGGAGATTTGCTCACGGCTTTTAATAGCTCGGCAAAATTCCCGAGCGCGTTGGTACGGATAATATGTAACAACTCTTGTTGGAAAAAACTATTGATCACACGGCAGGCAAAATGTCCATGCCAGAACAAACTCATTTTTTCCCGCAGTTGCGCTTCGCTGTTGATCATCTCATCGAGCCAGATGATATTCATCGTCTTTAAATCTTCACGTGCCTGAGCCCTGCGTTTACGGCCCTGTTCTGCTTTTGCCGCAGCATTTTGCATGTCGGCCACTTCCTTCACGCCATTGTACAGGCCGTCAACCAGGTTGTCGGCAACAGCCAGTTTTTCAGGAGCTTTCCTGGAAGTTTTCAATAATAATTGCCAAAGTTCTTTTTGAGAGATATCATCCAGTGCGGCAGTATTTTCTGCCATCGGCCCGAAAGCTGCGCGCCAAAGCAAATGTTGATTTTTCAACCGGTTCGTCAGTACCATAAAATAATATTAGAAATGAAGCAAGCTATTGACGCTAATTTTAATTAAAGGTTTAATCCTTGTTAAAATTTTCTATCAGTTTCCTAAACAGTGGGATATAAAAAAAGACTATCCCGAGATAGCCTTTGTATAAAGTTTTTTGTTAGTGCTGTTATGCACCTTTTGCATGCGACTGAACGTAGGCCACCACATTCGCTTTTTCCGTAGAATCAAGCCTGGCTTTTACAGCCATCCTGTTCATGATCGGGATCCACTGCTCTTTGGTAAAATCGTCTACTTTTTTTAGTCCATGGCAGCGGCCGCATTTTGCCGTATATGTTTCCATTCCTGCCGCGATTTCTTTTGTGTCTTTCCCGGTTGCAGCATCAATTTTTGCTACATCAGGTACCGGAACCACCGTGACAGGCGGGGTTGGCGCGGTAGCCACAGGAACAGTTTTAGGTGCACAGCTTATCATCAATAAAACGGCTGCAGCGAGGATTCCAATTAATTTCATCGTTTAGGTTTAAAAGTTATACCCTAAATATATTATTTTTTTAAACAACTTCTCTATCCTTCCAGCATCGTCGCTCCAAAGTAGCTATGCAATACTTTAGGGAGGCTGATAAATTCTTCCTGTTGATTATTTTCCAACAGTGCTGCAACGATCCTTGGTAATGCGAGTGAAGAACCATTCAGTGAGTGTAAAAGCTGTGTTTTACCATCTGACTCCTTATAACGGATCTTCATCCGGTTCGTTTGGTAATTTTCGAAATTGCTTACAGAACTCACTTCCAGCCATTTTTTTTGGGCCGCACTATACACTTCAAAATCATAGGTTAAGGCTGAGGTAAAACTCATATCGCCACCGCATAAACGCAGAATCCTGTAGGGTAATTCTAAAAACTGGAGCAGGCGTTCAATATGATTGACCATTTCTTCCAGCACCTCGTAACTTTTAGCAGGATGCACCAACTGGATAATCTCCACTTTATCAAACTGGTGAACCCGGTTCAGGCCACGTACATCGCTGCCGAAGCTTCCGGCTTCGCGACGAAAGCAGGGCGTATAAGCAGTCATCTTCACAGGCAGCGCATCATCCTTCACGATTTCATTGGCATAGATATTCGTCACCGGCACCTCTGCCGTTGGTATCAGGTAAAATCCATCTGCCGTAATATGATACATCTGGCCTTCCTTATCCGGCAACTGGCCTGTTCCATAAGCGGTGGTTTCATTCACCATCAGCGGCGGCATGTATTCTGTATATCCCGCTTCGGTATTGTAGTCCAGGAAATACTGGATCAGCGAGCGTTGCAGTTTAGCGCCTTTTCCTTTATAGAGGGGGAAACCGCTGCCGGCGATTTTAGCGCCCGTTTCAAAATCAATGAGGTCGTAATCCTTTATTAACTCCCAGTGTGGTTTTGCAGCAGGCATCAATTCGGGGATTGTACCGCCCTCGCGCACCACTTCATTGTCTTCCGGCGTTTTACCATTCGGCACGCTGCTGTGGGGAAGATTCGGCAACTGCAGGAGCATTGCGGTAAAATCTTCTTCCAGTTTTTGAAGTGCCAGTTTGTTTGCTGCAAGATCGTCTTTCCATCCAGCTACTTCGGCTCTTTTCTGTTCAGCTGCATCTTTGTCGCCTTTCGCCATCAGCAGCCCAATTTCTTTGGAAGCTGAGTTTAAAGATGCCTGTTGGGTCTCTGTCGTAATTTTTTGTTTACGGATTGCTTCGTCTGCAGATAATAGTTCATCTACTAATGCGAGGTTAGGAAAGTTCTTTTTTGCCAGGCCATCTTTCACGATTGCTGTATGTTGGCGGAGATAATTGATCTGTAACATAGATTCTTAACAAACACTGTTGAGCGGCAAAGATAAACGGAAATCCATATTCATTACTTTTGCAGGATGCAACATGCCCAGGAAGATCTGCAGGTGCGCTGGTTAAAACTGCGGATCAAATTAAAAGAACGTTTCGGAATCAAGCCGGATATGAACGGGGTATTGCTGCTGATTGGCGTGCAGGAACTTGGCCAGGGGCCGCAGGAGTTTAGTAAAGAGCAGAAGCAGGACCTGATGCATATCGCTATCTGTACGATACTTTCAGCAAGTGGTTATTACCTTTTCTCAGGGCACGATGACGAAGGTTGGCCGCATTTTACCCAGCTGATGGCCTTACCCGAATTGCACATGATCGAACAGGAAAACTTTTTGAAAGATCACGTGCTGTTGTATTTTAGCAAAATGGACTTTTAGTTTTCGCATCAACATTTAATTTTTAATATGTCACAAAGAACAATCGCTTCCCTCCTTGTTATGCTGTTCGCTTTTTTAGCTACCGGTTCCATCAGCGCCCAGGTGAAAAAGAAAGCCCCTGTACGCAAATCCACGACTGTGGTAAAAAAGAAACTGCCGGTAAAAAAAGTTGCGATCAACGCTCAGCAGCCGATCCGTATAAAAATTACGACAGACTCCGGTGTGATGATCCTGAAACTTTATGACTCCACGCCTTTGCATCGTGATAATTTTGTGAAGCTGGTTAAGGCTGGCTTTTATGACAGCCTGATGTTTCACCGTGTTATCCCGGAATTTATGATCCAGGGCGGAGATCCGCAAAGCAAGACGGCTTCTGCGGGAAGTATGCTGGGCAACGGCGGCGATGATATGGGTCGCATTCCGGCTGAATTCAGAAAAACGCTGTATCATAAAAAAGGTGTGCTCGCAGCTGCCCGGGATGGTAATCCTGAAAAAGCCAGCAGTGCCTGCCAGTTCTATATTGTGGAGGGCAAAAAGATCAGCGATGCAGAATTGGATATGATGGAAGCACGCAAAGGCATCAAATACACTGCGGAACAAAGAAATGTTTACAAAACGCAAGGTGGCACCCCGTTCCTTGACCAGGAGTATACGGTTTTTGGAGAAATAGAAAGTGGTATGGAAGTGATCAATAAAATTTCAACCGCTCCACGCGATGGCAACAACAGGCCATTCGGTGACATCCGGATGAAGATTGAACTGCTGACAAAATCTGCAGGAAAATCAACAGGCAAAAACTAATTGGTTGAAAATTCCCATAAATTGCAGCATCATTTTAAAAATTAAGGACATGAATACCCCGGCCAATTTAAAATATACCAAAGACCACGAATGGGTTTCCCTGGACGGAAATGTAGCGACCATCGGCATTACAGAATTTGCGCAACATGAATTAGGTGATATCGTTTATGTAGATATCAGCAGCAAAGGAAAAGCGCTGGCTGCGGAAGAAGTTTTTGGAACAGTAGAAGCTGTTAAGACTGTGAGCGATCTTTTTTTACCGGCCGCAGGAACAATCACCGAAGTAAATCCTGCCCTGGAAGCAAATCCTGAATTGGTGAACAGCGATCCTTACGGCGAAGGCTGGATGATCAAAATGACGGTAGATGCTCCGGCTGATATCGAGAAACTGATGAACGCAGAGGCTTATACCGCGCTGGTGAGCTAATTATAAATTTTCTTCATGACTGAAAATATTGGCCCCGATAAACAATTGCGGGGCCGGCAATTTATACCAGGCATTGCCTGGTTTTTTGTTATTCTGGTATTGATCGGCACGCCGGGGTACGACTTTCCGAAAGTTGGGAGCTGGTTTGACGAATTGAATTCAGACAAACTCATCCATATGGGTGTTTTCGGGCTGCTCGCTTATTTGTTTATGCGCCCGATTGGCAAATCGCTTCTGCCACTTGCTAAAAAGAAGCAATTTTTCATCAAGATCACCCTTTGCACGATTATCTGGGGCCTTTGTACAGAACTGATCCAGAAATATTGGATTCCCGGCCGCAGCTGCGACGTTTTGGACTGGGTAGCAGATAGTATTGGAGCGATAATCGCCTATTTCTGGGCAAAAAAGTACCTGCTCGCCCAAAAGCCTGTAAAAAGCTAAAAAGCCCGCCCCGCTTGTTTCATACACATTTACAACATACATTTGCCTATATGATGAATACCGAGAACATGGAATACAATACAACAAGAAACCATCTGATCATGAAAGAATATGGCCGTCATATTCAGAAAATGGTGGAGCACTTGTTGACAATTCAGGATAAAGAAGAACGCCAGCGGAATGCTTACGCGGTGATTGAACTGATGGGCTTTTTGAATCCTCACCTGAAAAACGTAGAAGATTTCCGACATAAACTATGGGACCATCTTTTCCTCATCAGCGATTTTAGCCTTGATGTTGAAAGTCCGTACCCGATCCCGACACGCGAAACTTTAAAGGCAAGACCGGAAAGACTGGCTTATCCAAAATCACATCCAAAATACAATCACCTCGGTAAGAATATTGAAGTGGTGATTCAGAAAGCGTTAAAAGAGGAAAACCCTGAAAAGAAACAAGGGTTCGCGAACGCCATCGCTTATTACATGAAACTCACGTATAGCAACTGGCATAAGGAACTGGTTCATGATGATGCGATCCAGCAGGAACTGAGCATCATGACGAAAGGTGAACTCGAATTCAACAATCGTCCATTCGTTAAACATCGCACAGATAACCGTCCTGAGCGGGACGAATATCCAAGCAATGGCCGCAGTCAATTCAGGAAAAACTTCAGTGGCCGCAATAACAACGGTGGTGGTGCAGGAAGAGATAACAGGAATAACAACAACCGGAACAATGCAAATGGAAATGGCGGTGGAGGTTCAAGAGACGGGCGGAACAACAATAGCAATAACAACAACAATAATAATAACAGGAGTTTTAAAAAAAGATATTAATCCCGCATGCTGCGATAAAATACTTCCCTGCCGGCCAATAACCGCAGGGTTTTTTATTTAGGTTTGCCGGAAGAGTTTTAACATTCCAATCCATTACCATGAGTATTTTTGAAGTGCAGGGCGGCCATAAACTTTCCGGAGAGATCATCCCGCAGGGCGCGAAGAATGAAGCGCTGCAAATTATCAGCGCGGTGTTGCTTACGGCAGATGAAGTATTGATCAACAATATTCCCGATATCATTGACGTAAATTTCCTGATCGAACTTTTAGGCGAAATGAATGTGAAGATCAGCCGCATCGACCGCAACAGTTGCCGGTTCCAGGCAGATGATGTAAACGTTGAATATTTACACAGCGAAGACTACCATAAAAAAAGCGCGCGGCTACGGGGCTCCGTTATGCTGGCAGGCCCGTTGCTTGCTCGGTTTAAAAAAGCTTATTTACCAAAACCGGGTGGCGATAAGATCGGTCGCCGGCGATTGGATACCCATATTATCGGTTTCCAGAAACTGGGTGTGGATTTTAATTATGATGCTGACACCGGTTTCTTCAAACTGGAAACGACCGGAATGAAGGGTTGCTACATGTTGCTGGATGAACCCAGCGTGACAGGCACCGCCAATATCCTGATGGCAGCGGTAATGGCAGAAGGTACAACAACAATCTACAACGCAGCCTGCGAGCCCTACCTGCAGCAACTATGTAAAATGCTGATCCGCATGGGTGCTAAGATCCAGGGCGTAGGAAGCAATATGCTCGTGATCGATGGTGTGGAAAAACTGAAGGGTACTACACACGAAATGTTGCCTGACATGATCGAGGTCGGTAGTTTTATCGGCATGGCAGCCATGACGCAAAGCGATATCATCATCAAAAATGCAGGCATCGCTTCACTTGGAGTGATCCCGGAAAAATTCCAGCAACTCGGTATTAAAATGCAGATTCATAATGACGATATCCATGTACCTGCGCAGGAGTTTTACGAAGTGCAAAAGTTTCTGGATGGCGGGGTCCTCAGTGTGTACGATCATCCATGGCCGGGTTTTACACCCGACCTGCTTAGCATCGTTTTAGTTACGGCGATCCAGGCAAGAGGCAGCGTGCTGATCCACCAGAAAATGTTTGAGAGCCGGCTATTTTTTGTTGACAAGCTGATCGAAATGGGTGCGCAAATCATTCTCTGCGATCCGCATCGTGCGGTGGTCATCGGTTTGGAACGGCAAAAACAGTTACGCGGTATCACGATGAGCAGCCCCGATATCAGGGCTGGCGTGGCTTTATTGATTGCTGCTTTAAGTGCGCAGGGAAAAAGTACGATCCAGAATATTGAACAGATCGATCGCGGCTACCAGGACATTGACGGCCGTTTAAGGAAACTGGGGGCAGACATCATCCGGAAAAATTAATTATGCAGGCGGGTAAAATTTCCCGTTCCTGCTATGCACCTTATCTTTGCACATGGCATCAACTTATCATAAGATCTTAATCATCACGGCGCCCTCCGGTGCAGGTAAGACTTCCATCACACATTATCTCATGAACGCTTTTCCGCAACTTGCTTTCAGCGTTTCTGCCGCCACCAGGCAACCAAGGGGTTCTGAGGTAAACGGGAAAGATTATTATTTTCTGTCTCCGGATGAATTCAAACAGAAAATTAAAGACAAGGAATTTGCAGAATGGGAAATGGTGTATGAAGGAAAATATTATGGCACTTTAAAATCAGAACTGGAAAGGATTTGGGCAAACGGGCAGGTTCCGGTGCTGGATATCGACGTGAAAGGTGCGATTCATGTTCAGCAGCAGTACCCGATCAATACATTGAGTATTTTTATCGAGCCGCCGTCTGTAGATGAATTAAAGAATCGCCTGCTGGGCCGTGGAACAGAAACCGATGAATCACTGGCAGCCCGCGTTAATAAAGCCGCTTACGAAATTTCGTTTAAAGAACATTTTGACGAAGTGATCGTTAATGATGACTTAACCCAGGCCTGCAATTCTGCCCGGCAACTCGTGAACGATTTCCTGGCGAGGCCTGAAGCTGAAGGCCAGGCGACCGATTAAAAGATTTACTTTATTTTTAATACATGGACATCACCGCACTTATTGCCATTTTTGTTTCGCTGCTCCTGATCGGATTTTTTTCAGGGATAGAGATCGCGTTTATTTCCGCGAATAAACTCTCCATCGAACTCAATAAAAAACAAGGCACGCACAGCGGTAAAACCTGGGGAAGTTTTTCTGAGCATCCAACCCGTTTTATCGGCACAGTACTCGTGGCGTTTAATATTGTAATGGTGATTTACGGCTTGCTGATCGGCGAATTTCTAAGCCCTGTGTGGCATTGGATCAAATCAAAAATTCCGGAGCTTTCCGAAAATAATATCAGCTATATCAAATTGTTTGTAGAAACCATCCTGTCTACTGCCATCATTTTATTTATTGAGTTCTTAAGCAAGGCATTTTTTCGCGCGAGGAATAACAGCATTTTAAGCAATGGCCTCGTGAGTTACCTGGTGCAGTTTTTCTACTGGTTGTTCGCTTCTGTTGCTTCGGTGTTTGTAAACATTGCAGAATGGATCCTGAAATATATTTTTAATGTAAAGATCAACGATAAAAAAGAAGTGTTCAGCAAAATGGACCTGGAGCATTTCGTTCAGCAAAATAAAGGGCATAATGAAGAAGAAAATTCGGAGCTGAATAAAGAATTATTTGAGAATGCGCTGTCACTGAGCGAAACGCGCCTTCGCGAATGCCTCGTACCGCGTAAAGAAATTGTCAGCATTGAGAAGGGCATCAGCATTGAAGAAGCCAAGCAGATATTTATCGAAACAAGGTTAAGCAAACTGGTGGTATATGAAGAAAATATTGATTCGATCAGTGGTTATATTCACCAGCTGGACCTTTTTAAAAACCCTGCGTCTGTGGCAGATATCTTATTGCCAATTCCAACCGTTCCTGAAAGCATGAGCGCGACAGACCTGATGAATAAATTCAGCAAAGAAAGAAAAACAATTGCCTGGGTTATCGATGAATTTGGCGGCACAGCGGGTATCGTTACGATGGAAGATCTGCTGGAAGAGATCTTTGGAGAGATCAAAGACGAATATGATGATGTAGATGAATTTGTTGATAAGCAACTTTCCGAGAATGAATTTATTTTCAGCGGCCGCCTTGAATTAGATTACATCACAGAGAAATATGATCTGCACTTTCCGGAAGACGATGAATCTGAAACGCTATCAGGCTATATCATTCAACACAATGGTGGAATTCCGCAGCAAAAACAACGGATCATTTTTGCCAATTATGAATTTGATATTTTAAGCGTCAGCGATACCAGGATCGAAACGGTAAAATTAAAAGTCCTTAAATAATCCTGCACCGGTAATTTTGCAGCATGACGATCGCAGCGCATATTCCTGTTTTAAAAGATCCGGAAGAAGATTCCCTTTTTTCATCACTGTTGTTGCTGGCTGCTGCTGAACCGGATCATCATTTCATTTTATTTTTTGATGGAATCCCGGCGAAAGCACTACCTGAAAATTGCACACCGGTTCCGGCGAATCCCTCAATCAGAAACAGTTTGTTGCTTCACTATTGGTATAATTTCAAATTGCCTAAATTATTGTTGCGGTACGGAGCCTCTTTATTTATCAGTAAACGAAATGCCTTATCGTTGCGCACCTCTTTACCTCAACTGATGCTGGTTTCCAAACTTCCCGGGAAAGCCCAAAGCCAATACGGTCGCTACATCACAAAATATTTTCCCGCATTCATTGAAAAAGCTGCGGCTGTATTATCGGCCTTACCACATGTAACCGAACAACTTTCTGCAAGATTTTCTTCAGCAAAAAATAAAATCAGCAGTTTGCCGCGTTTTATTCATGAAGCCTATCAACCATTAACGTGGCAGGAAAAAGAAACCAACCAGCAACGTTATTCTTTGGGAAAAGAATACTTCGTTTTTGTGGCATCGGCAGCCACAGTCGCCTATTCAACAGCGTTGTTAAAAGCATTTTCAAGGTTTAAGAAGTGGCAGAAATCCGGGATTCGCATGGTTATCCTGCTGGATGATATTGCTGAATCACTTGCAGTAAAAGATTTCAACTTGTACAAATTCCGCGAAGAAGTGTCAATGATCCGCATCACCGATCATGCAACGTCAGCCGCCATTATCGGCAGCGCTTTTGCCATGATTCAGCCTGATCAACTGCACACCGGAAATCATCTCTTCCATGGATTGTCAGCAGGCATCCCGGTCATCGGCCTGGATACTCCTGAGAACAGAACCGACTTCAGCAATGCGATACTTTATAGCAGCGCTGATGAAAAATCTATTTCACAAAATATGATCAGGATCTACCAGGACGAACATGGGCGCGCCGAACTTCTGGCGAATGCTGCAAACCTTGCAGCGCAACATACTCCCTCACGATCAGCACAGTTTCTTTGGGAAAAGATCCTCGCCGTTTCCGGCGTTTAAACATTTACTTACCTTTGCGCATAAAAAATAATACATGCACCAATCTTCGATCAAAATAGATATTATGCTCGATCCTAATAAGGTTCCTGAGCAGATCAACTGGCAGGCCAGCGACAGTACAGCCGATATGACACAGAAAGCGAAAGCCTTATGCCTGGCCTTTTGGGATGGCACAGATAAGACAGCTTTACGGATAGATCTCTGGACAAAAGACATGATGGTTGATGAAATGGGCGATTTCTTTTACCAGATGCTGATGACGATGGCAGATACTTTTAAAAGAGCAACGCAGCAGGAAGAACTATCAGAAGACATGAAAAAATTTGCGAAGCTATTTTTCGATAAGTTTCGTGCTGCGCAGATAAAAGACCAGGCATAGTTTCAACAAATCATCAAATAAAAAAATTATATGGCACTCGAACAACAGATCATGGCGGAAATGAAAGATGCGATGAAAGCGAAGAACGAAGGCGTTTTGCGCAGTCTGCGCGCAATCAAGGCAGAGATCATTAAAGCGAAAACTGACCCTGGCGCAAATGGCGAAATCGATGAAGCTACAGAGCAAAAGTTTTTGCAGAAGATGATGAAGCAGCGAAAAGATTCATTAGAAATTTTTGAACAACAGGGACGCGCTGATCTTGCCGAAAAAGAAAAAGAAGAGATGGCAGTGATCGAACGTTTTTTGCCAAAGCAAATGACCGCGGAAGAAATTAAAACTGCTGTTCAGGCAATCATCACCGAAACGGGCGCCAGTTCTGCGGCGGATATGGGTAAGGTAATGGGCATCGCTTCCAAACAACTGGCTGGTAAAGCTGATGGAAAAACAATCAGCGGAATTGTGAAAGAATTACTTGCTTAATTTATCTCATGTTAATTGATGCGTCCTTTGCAATATTGATGGTGCTGGCTTTTATTAAAGGCTTTCGCAAAGGTCTCATCATTGCTTTATTTTCCATAGCTGGTTTTATTATTGGCCTCGCTGCCGCTTTAAAACTGTCGGCAGTTGTGGCCCAAAAACTTTCCACTTCCGTTACTGCCTCCGGGAAATGGCTTCCCTTACTCTCTTTCCTGCTTGTATTTGTCGCAGTGCTTATCCTCGTTAATCTCGGCGCAAGACTGATACAAAAATCCCTCGAAATGCTTATGCTGGGTTGGGCTAACCGCGTGGGCGGAATACTGCTATACGCATTACTCTATTGCATCCTTTTCAGCATTTTTCTCTTCTACGCCGTCCAATTACAATTCCTGAAACCTGATACCATCGCGGCATCACAGGTCTATCCATACCTCCAACCACTTGGCCCCAAAGTGATCGACTCACTCGGAACAGTGATTCCCTTCTTTAAAAATATGTTTGCCGACCTGCAGTCATTTTTCGCGCGGATGGGCGCAACAACATCCTCTCCTAAATAATAAATTTTCGGGGTCGCTCTCCTGGATAATTATCGTAGCTTTGATTAGTCTATTTATTAGGTAGACTATATATTTATGACACATCCTGCTTACCTCGCATTTGCGGTGCCCCTGTTCTTATTTTTTATGGGACTGGAATTTGTATATGCCAGGAAGAAAGGGAAGCATTTCTTTCGTTTCGCTGAATCAATTGCCAACATCAACGTGGGCATTGCTGAACGCCTGATGGATATTTTCACCATGTTGCCTTTTTTTTACTTCTTCGAATACATACATGCAAATTTTTCACTGTTTGACATTAAAGCGACGCCCTTCAGTTGGGTATTGCTTTTCCTGGCAACTGATCTTGTGTGGTACTGGTATCACCGTCTCGCGCACGAGGTAAATATCTTTTGGGCCGCGCATATCGTTCATCATCAAAGTGAAGATTTTAATTATACAACTTCGGCAAGGATCACCGTATTCCAGGCCGCGATCCGTTGCCTTTTCTGGGGAGTTCTTCCCTTTATCGGTTTTCCTGCCCCGATGATTTCCGTGTTACTGCTGATTCATGGCTTATACCCTTTTTTCATTCATACGCAAACGATCGGGAAACTGGGTTGGCTGGAATATTTTTTAGTAACGCCATCGCATCACCGCGTTCATCACTCCTCCAACCCGCAATACCTCGATAAAAATTACGGCGACGTTCTGATCATCTGGGATAAACTCTTCGGAACATTTACCGAAGAAAACGAGCAGCCGGTGTATGGACTCACAAAGCCCTTGAAGAGTCATAGTTTTCTTTGGCAACATTTTCATTACCCGCTGGAATTATGGGTCGCGATGAAAAAGACAAGTGGGATACGCAACAAACTCGCAATCCTATTTGGCCGCCCCGACACGGTAAACCCTTCCATTCGCGTTCGGTTAGAAAAATATTTTTTACGAAACCAGCCGAGGCTTCAGCCTTCTGCCATCCATCGGAAATACATTAACCTGCAAACAGCCGTTTCTTTGATCCTGCTGTTCCTGGCGATCTTCTATTATCCTGAGCTCACGCGCACGCAGGTTGCATTCACCAGCCTGTTTATTTTCGTTAGCCTGGTAAACACAGGTGCCATCCTGGAGCAACGTTCATGGATACTCTACCTGGAATATTTCCGGCTGATCATCCTGCTTTGCTGGGTATGGCTCTATTATCCAACCATCATCGTGTCAGTATCAATAACCTGTATTTCTGTCATCGGCCTCTTATTTTTTCGCCCAATGGAAAAAAGGTATAAAAGCCTTTTATACCAACATGCAGGGGATTGATTTTTTTTGACATCAGGCATTTCAGTCATCGCTATCTTTGTGCTAATAAGGTATTTTTAAATTAAATCGAGTATTTTAGCTACAAATTGCAAACAGACTACCCATAACCTACGGATGAGCTACGAAATTAAACAAGACGGAAAATTTAAATTTATTGAAGAAGGCGAAGGGGAACCATTAATGCTGCTTCATGGATTGTTTGGTGCGCTAAGCAATTTTAGTGACCTGATCGGTCATTTTAGTAAGACGAATAAAGTTGTTGTTCCGCTTTTACCATTATTAGATCTTGATCTTTTACATACATCTGTTGGCGGCCTGCAAAAATTTGTTTCCCGCTTTATCGAACATCGCAAGTATACAGATATTCACCTGATGGGAAATTCATTAGGCGGACATGTGGCGTTGGTGCATATTTTAAAAAGTCCGGAAAAAATCAAATCACTCATTCTTACAGGCAGTTCGGGTTTATTTGAAAACGGCATGGGCGATACCTATCCAAAACGTGGTGATAAAGAATACATCCGCAATAAAACGGCGCTTACTTTTTATGATCCGGCAATGGCGACCGACGACCTCGTGAACGAAGTTTTCGAAATTACCAACAACAGGTTGAAGGTGATCAAGATCATCGCGCTGGCAAAAAGCGCCATACGAAATAATCTCGGTGAAGAATTAAACCAGATCAAACAGCCGACCTGCCTGATCTGGGGAAATAACGATACCATCACACCACCATTTGTTGGAAAAGAATTTCAACGCCTGATACCTAACAGTGAACTCCATTTTATTGATAAATGCGGTCATGCGCCCATGATGGAAGTGCCGGAAGAATTTAACCGCATCCTTGGCGGCTTTCTTGCAAAATTAACAACAGCAGCTGCAACGGTTTGATCAAAAGGAATGTCAGTATAAGGGGTGCAGTTGTATCCCTCCATACACCATCATAAAACGGGAAGATGTTAACCAGAGAACTCATCAATAAAAATATCCCGCGCCTGCAGCTACAGGATACTGTTAGTAAAGCGCTCCGGCTTACCAACGACTTTCGGGTTTCCCATTTACCTGTTGTTTCTGAAGATAAATTTTTGGGGCTGGTGAGTGAAGATGATCTGCTCGATGCCGACGATGACAAACTTCCTATCGAAGCTTTACAAAAGCATTTTCAGCAAGCGGCTGTACTCGATTCTGTTCATTTCTTAAATGCTGTAAACAGCAGTATTCAATACGAAACAAATGTTGTTCCGGTAGTTACCGCAGAGAATGAGCTGGCAGGTGTTATCACAACTGCTGATCTTTTGAAAAAACTGGGAGATTTTGCGGGTGCTAACGAGATCGGCGGAATTATCGTGATTGACATGGAGCGGTCGCAATTCGCTATCTCAGAAATCAGCCGGATCGTAGAAAGCAACGATTGCCATATTCTACACCTCAATACGCAGGTGGATGCTACAACAGGCATTCTGACCGTTACGCTTCATATCAACAAACGGGAAATATCTGCTGTTGTCGCAACCTTTGAACGTTACGACTATAATGTGACCTACAACTTTGGTGTGGAGACTTTTGAAAATGAGATCAATACCAACTACCGCCACCTGATGAACTACCTCGACATCTAGTTGCTGTTGTTCGGTTTCAACCTTTTCCAATTATATTTACGTAGATAGCAACGGGCGAACGTTCCGTTCACTTTAATAAACCTGCCGGCCGCATGCTTCAATCTCTGAAACTTTTTTTCCTGGTTCTTTGCTGCATTCCGGCGTTTTGCATTGCACAGCCGCAACCTCCCGTCGTCCAGGAAACAACCGTGGACTCCGTTGGAAAGGTCGTTATTTCAGCTATTCATATTTCGGGCAATAAAAAAACAAAAGCTTACATCATCGAGCGTGAAATGAAACTGAAAAAAGGTGATTCAGTTACGCTGGATCAATTGATAAAATCTATAGAACAATCAAGGCAACTCATTTATAACACAACGCTCTTTACCGAAGTTACCATCACTCCGCAAAATATCAACCCGCAGGAAGTCATTATCAATGTAGGTGTGAAAGAAAAATGGTACATCTATCCCACGCCGCAGTTTCAATTGGTAGACCGCAATTTTAATGAATGGCTGAAAGTTTATCATGCTGATTTTAACCGCGTGATCTACGGTGCAAAGTTTGCCCATTATAACCTCAGCGGCCGGGGCGATCAGTTGCGTATTTATTTGTTGAATGGTTATGCCAGGAACTTTTCCTTTAGTTACCGCGCGCCATACAGTAATGCTGCACTAACAGAAGGTTTTGCGGTATCTGCCGGCTACACGCAGAACCGGGAGATCTCCTATAAAACCTCACTCAAAAACAAACTGCTCCAATACCGAAAGGAAGATGCTTTTGTTCGAAATATTTTCTCTGGATCTGCCAGCTACTTCCTGCGACGGGGTTTTTACAAACGCCATAGTTTTAGCTTCGTGTACACGCAGGTAAACCTCGACGATTCCATCATTACCGCAAAGTACAATCCGCAATACTTTAATGAAGCAACAGCCGTTAAAGGCTACCCGGATTTTATCGCAGGATTTCAATATGTAAATACCAACAATGTTAATTACCCATTAAAAGGAAAAGCGTATTCTCTTGGCGTGCTTAAGCGCGGCCTCGGGTTTAAAGGCGGTATAAATATGTTGCAGTTAGATGCTGCACTCTGGAAATATTTTCCCCACTCAAATAACTGGTATAGCGCTGTGCAGGTAGCAACAAAAATAAAATTACCATTTACCCAGGCTTATATCAATCAACGTGCTTTTGGTTACGGCGATCTTTACCTGCGCGGCCTGGAATACTATGTAATTGATGGCGTTGCAGCCATGCTCGCTAAATATACACTGAAGAAAAAGATCATCTCGTTTAACATCCCCGTACCATTTAAAATAAAGGCTATCCCTAAAATACCCGTGACTATCTTCGCTAAAACCTACGGCGATGCAGGTTATAACTACAATAAACCGCAACTCGCGGGTATGCTCAACAACAAATTAATATATACCGGGGGCTTTGGATTGGATATACTTACGCTTTACGATATTAATATGAAACTGGAATACAGTTTTAACCAGTTAGGCGAAAACGGATTATTTTTGCACGTCAGCAGCGCCTTTTAACGGCTATACAAAACATGAGAATAGCGATATACAGCAGGGGAATAGAAAACAACCAACTGGAGGATATTGAATTCCTGTTGAGCGAACTCGTGAAATATGGTGTAGAACCTGTTTTCTTCCAGGATTTTTTTAACCAGTTTTATTGCGCGGTAGATATCAAAGGAAAATATTCCACTTTTAATTCGAGTGCGGATATGGACCTGAGTATTGATTGCATGATCAGCCTTGGCGGCGATGGAACCTTACTGGATACCGTTACGCTGGTGAAGGATACCGGTATTCCCGTGCTGGGCATCAATTATGGCCGGCTTGGCTTCCTGGCAAATATTGGTAAAGAAGATCTTGATGGCGCACTGGAAGCCTTGGTAAACCGGAAATATGTGCTGGATAAAAGAACCCTGCTCCACCTGGATGCAAATATTTCTTTGTTCGATGAAACGCCTTATGCATTAAATGAATTTTCATTGCATAAAAAGGATACATCGCCGATGATTAAAATTCACACCTACCTGAACGGCGAATTTCTAAATACCTATTGGGCAGATGGATTGATCGTAGCAACGCCAACTGGTTCTACCGGTTATTCGCTTAGTTGTAACGGGCCTGTTGTATTTCCCGATAGTGCCAGTTTTGTGATCACGCCTGTTGCACCACATAATTTAAATATTCGTCCCATCATTGTGCCGGATAACACGATCGTTTCTTTTGAGGTAGAAGGCCGCACAGACGGTTTCTTATGTACGCTTGACAGCCGCCGGGAACTGGTTCCGAAAGAAATACAACTGGCGGTAAAAAAAGAAACATTCGGCATTAACCTGATCCGCCTGAATGAAAATAATTTTTTACAAACGTTGCGTAATAAATTATCATGGGGCCTCGACAAACGTAATTAAATCTGCCGGTTACCCACTCTTTTTAAAATATCGTTCATGCCCGCCAAGCAAAAAAAAATCCAGTTCGCCTTTATCATCTATTGGGTATTGCTGGCTTATATTATTTCTGCGCTCATCTTTTGGTTCATTGCGTTAAACCGGCAGAACAGCCAGATGACCGCGTTTAAAATGGAGCGCCTCGTAAAAGACCAACCCGGTTTTGCAGCGGAGGAAGAAAACATTCAGCAGGAAAAAAAACGCAAGACCGCCCAGTACATTGGAGAAGGGTCAATCTTTTTATTGCTGATCGTTGCGGGTGCTATTTTTGTTTTTCGTTCTGTACGCCGCCAGCTAAAATTGAGCCTGCAACAGCAAAATTTCATGATCGCCATTACGCATGAATTGAAAACTCCGATCGCTGTTGCAAAGCTAAACCTGGAAACGCTTCAAAAACGGAAACTCGATGAAGCCCAGCAGCAGCGGCTCATCTACAACACTTTGCAGGAAGCAAACCGCCTCAATTCTTTATGCAATAATATGTTGCTATCTTCCCAAATTGAAGCAGGAGGATATCGCCTTACGAACGAAGAACTTAACTTTAGTGACCTGGTTAGTTCCTGCGTAACAGACTTTAGTATCCGGTATCCCCAGCGTTCTTTACAGGAAGAAATTACAGGTGAAATCTTTGTTACAGGCGATGCATTTCTTCTCCAGATTGCCATAAACAATTTGCTGGAGAATGCGATCAAATATTCAGCACGGGAAAAAACGATTGTAGTTCGCCTGGATAAAAAAAGTTCGGATGCGGTATTGCAGGTGCAGGATGAGGGCCCCGGAATCGCCGATGAAGAAAAGAAAAAAGTCTTTGAAAAGTTTTACCGCCTGGGCAACGAAGCAACAAAACGTTCTAAAGGTACCGGGCTCGGACTTTACCTCACGCATAAGATCATCAGCACGCATGAAGGAACGATCAGCATTACGGACAACATTTCGGGCGGGAGTATTTTTACAGTTACGCTAAATGCCGAAGCTTAAACTCAATTCTATGGCACAAAAAACATTCTCAATATTACTGGTGGAAGATGAAGAAAATCTCCAGGAAGCGCTGCGTTTAAATCTTGAAATGGAAGGATATGAAGTAACGAGCAGTTATGATGGCGCAGAAGCACTTAAAGTGGTGCAACAGGAATATTTTGATCTGATAATCTTAGATGTGATGCTCCCGGAAGTAGACGGGATAACGGTTTTAGAAACGATCCGTTTAACCAATGCCGAAATTCCGATCCTCATTCTCAGCGCAAAAAACAGCAGCGCTGATCGTGTGCTGGGATTAAAAAAAGGTGCAGATGATTACCTGACTAAACCTTTTAACCTGGAAGAATTACTACTGCGCGTAAATAAACTCATTAAAAAGGGAGAGCAACTTTCGCTTAAACAGCCACTGCCGGATATTTATACATTTGGTAAAAATAAAATCGATTTCAAAGCACTGGAGTGTTACAACAAAGACGGGGAAAAACTCATGCTCACAAAAAAAGAAGTAATGCTGTTGAAGTTACTGATCGAAAATAAAAACGAGGTGGTAACGAGAGAAAAAATCTTACAATCTGTATGGGGATACAATGTTTATCCAACGACACGCACCATCGATAATTTCATTTTAAATTTTAGAAAATATTTTGAAGCGGATAGCCGCAATCCTGAATATTTTCATTCTGTACGGGGTGTAGGGTACAAGTTTACAGAACAGTAACAAACTCCATATTAATGAGCTGGATCAGTGCCTGCGCCCTGGTGTATAACCCCATCCGCTGATCTTCCTGCTCGAAGGGCGTATACAGCCGCCATTCGATCTCCTGTAACAATTGCTGCAACTGTAACACGATATTGTTACCGATCCCGGACCGGTCCATAACTGTTGCCACAGTTTTAGCACTGATATCGGTTGCAGATAAAGAAAATTTATGAGCCAGGTATTGCCTGATCTCTTTGTTGAGCAGCACATAAAAATCAATGCAATCAACACGGTAAAGGCAGGCCTCCGTTTCTTCCAATGGATTCTGCTGGTTGTTTGCCGATACTTCCAGCACCTTATTCATTTTTTCATTATCAATATCAGTCTTAACCGGTTCAATTACGGGGGGCGTATTTTTTTCACGCCAGATCCAGATACCGAGGCCTAAAATGGCAAGCCCAATCACAAAAGCGATCACCCAATTACGGTGATTGATAAAATTATTTAGAAAGGAAACCGGGCGCCTTTCCCTGATATCATCTGCATAAACCGATTTACCGGATCCCTGTGTAACGGTGACGGTAAGCGGCCCGGTGCTATCCGTCTTATATACACCGGTAACAGGATTGAAATAAGAAAAATACAATGGTTTCAACTGGTAAGTTCCTGCCTGTTGAGCGGCGAATGAAAACCGGAACACTTTGCTGCCACTAACCGGCACCGTTGTGGTGACCATCTGGTCGATCAACCTCGGCTCAAAACCATCTACTCCCGCCGGCCAGCTAATCTCCGGTGCGGTAATCAGTTGCAGGTTGCCGCTGCCGCTGATCTTTACCAGCAATGCACCAGACTCATCTGTCGTAAAATTATTTTTTTCTAATCCCCACTCTATCCTGAAATTTCCTACAGCACCGGCAAAAGACGCCGGCTTTCCTGCTTCAGGCAAAGGTTTTACCTGTATGGTTACAGCCTTGCTGCTGAGACTTACAGACTGGCTGACCATAGCATCCGGGCTGATATTGAACCCGCCAAAGCCGTCATCAATGTTTTGCCTGCGGCTGTCTTCTTCTTTGATGAAATCGATCTGGTTATCCAGCGTAGCAGTTTCTAGCTCTACAGGGCCCGGTTGAAGCGGGTACAACTGCGCTTTGCGGATCGTATACACATTAAATTCCCGGCCGTTGATCGTTTCACGCGTATAAGTTGTTGCATCGGGTTGCTGCAGATCGATGACAGAGAAGCCATTAAACGAAGGATTTTTTGAAAGTTTGCTGTCGCTCTTCAGCCTTGTATATAATTTGTACGAAGCAACAATTGGTTCACCAACATAGCAACTGGTTTTATCGGTCGCCAGCCTAAGTTGCATGTTCTTTGAAACCTTTTGTACAACGTCTTCACCAGGCTTAAGGATATAGTCTTTAAAAGAAACAGCTCCGCGGTCGTCATCTGCAAGCGACGACATCAGGAGAGGATTTACCGGCGCATTACCGCTTAAGCTATTCGTTACCGTTAGGCTAACAGGTTTTGCATTTATCCGCTTTCCCGAAACGACCGCAGACGCACCGGAAAGCGTAAGCTTACCTGTCTTCGTTGGTTGCAATATAAAACTCAAGGCCACATACTGGCTGGTAGCGCCATTTACACTACTCATCCCGCTTTCCTGGGTGGGGCCGCTGACGACCCTGAAATTTTTAAAAGATGGGGGTTGAATTTCTTTGATGCTCGCGGCGTTTTCTACGATCAGCCTAAGTGTAGCATATTCGTCCTTTGCGATCTGTGTGGGATAAATGGTTGCAGTAAAATTAGTTTGTGCATTTACTGCGTGCACGAAAAAAATCAGGATAACGGCAAACCATATTTTTTTTAAAGCTAGATTCATAAAACACTCGTCATCAACCGCAAAAATAGGTTAACTGCTTTCCAGCCCCCGTTATCTAAAGCCTAAAACTTTTTAAGAAACTGTTAATTATAGATCCCCAAGTTGCGGACGCACAATAATTTCTTCCACTACAGCCTGGACGGATAATTTACTCGCAGCGACGATCATCGAAGCTATATCTGATGCTTCCATGATACGTTGATCACTGTTATCAAATCCAGCCCATGAATCTGTAAGCACTGCTCCAGGAAATACCGCTGTTACTTTGATGCCGAAAGCCTTTAGCTCATGCCTCAGGTTTTGGCTGAATCCGTTCAATGCAAATTTACTCACGCTGTAACCGCCGCCTCCTTCGTAGGCATGAAGAGAAGCAACAGAGCAGATATTGAAAATATGTCCGCGCTTTTTGTCTTTCATCACAGGTACAAGTTTACGCACAAGATGATAAGCACTCATCAGGTTTGTATCGATCATTTTTTCAAGGCTTCCTTCGGCTTCGTTCAGGAGGTTACCCGGCAGGTATTGCCCCGCGTTATTGATGATCGCTTCCGGCACGCCTTGTTGCAGGCACCATTGGGCAAATGCGTACACTTCTTCTTTTACCGAAAGATCCGCGACAAAACATTGTACGTTGGAATGCGGAAATCTCTTAGAAAGATCACCAACGGTTGATGTTAACGTTTCTTCGTTACGCGCGCAAAGCAACAGCGTATGGCCTTCTGTAGCAAATGCCTCAGCAATAGCCCTTCCAATTCCTTTACTGGCGCCGGTTATAACAATGTTCATGTTAGGAGATAAAAATTGATTAGTAACTTTGTAACCTGGCGTAAAGTTAGCCCTTCATCTATAAAGTACATTTTTAATGCCTTCCTATAAACATATTTTTTTCGACCTGGATCATACACTTTGGGATTTCGACCGCAATGCTCATGCTACCCTTACTGATATTTATGCGCACTTTGAACTGGAGACAAAAGTAAAAGCAGAGTTTGAAGACTTTTACCGCAAATATCTTTATCACAACGAGATCTTGTGGGAGCGCTATCAAAAAGGATTTATTAATGCCGAGGAATTAAAGTGGCGGAGAATGTGGCGAACCTTGCTTGATTTTAAAATCGCGGATGAAATACTTGCCAGGGATATCAGTGGAAAATTCATGGAGATCCTGCCCACGAAAAAAGAAGTGTTTCCGCATACGTTAGAGATCCTTCAATATCTCCGTGATAAAAATTACCAGCTTCACCTCATCACTAACGGCTTTGAGAAAACACAGTGGAGCAAATTAACACATAGCGGCCTTGCTCCTTTTTTCACGCACGTGATCACATCTGAAGGCAGCAACAGCTTGAAGCCTAAAAAAGAAATCTTCGACTACGCCGTGATGAAAGCTGGCACAACAGTTAGCGAATGTATTATGATCGGAGACAACCTTGATGCAGATATCCAGGGCGCCATCAATGCCGGTATGGATTGCATTTACGTAAATCATATCAATGCCGGCGAATCGTTGATAAAACCTACCCACACGATCACTCATCTTAACCAACTGGAAGCAATTTTTTAGGCATAAAAAAAACCTCCTTTACGGAGGTTCAATAAATTCTAAAAACGCATTACATTTTTACTGTACTGGCAGTTTTTGTTTTGCAGCAGGATTTTGCTTTTGCAGTTTTTGTGCAGCAAGATTGTCCTTTAGCACATTTCTTCTTTTTTCCGCCATTATCAGCAAATGATACTGAAGCAAAAAGGAACGCGGCAGAAGCGAGTAAAAAAACTTTTTTCATATAAGCATTTATTAATTGGTGATAAAACGTAAATCTATGTTTTAAATTGCCGGTTGCAAATATGCCCCTGTTAAATTCTACACAATCATCAGATCGTTGCGATAACAGAAACGCCGCCCTGAACTACCTCGTTCAGCTTAACATTGATCTTGGTTCCTACGGGCAAAATCAGGTCGACGCGGCTACCAAACTTAATAAATCCAAGTTCATCGCCCTGTTGCACTTTTTGGCCCACTTCCAGGTAATTCACGATACGCTTGGCTACCGCGCCTGCAATCTGTTTTACTAAAATATCGATGCCTCCTTTTCTGATGACTACGGAATGACGTTCATTTTCTGTTGATGATTTGGGATTCCAGGCAACCAGGTATTTTCCTTTATGGTATTGATTGTAGATCACTTCTCCGCTGATCGGGTTGCGATTCACGTGCACATTGGCAGGGCTCATAAAGATAGAAACCTGCACTCGTTTGTCTTTGAAATATTCAACGTCCGTAATTTCTTCGATCACCACTACTTTTCCATCACAAGGTGAAACAACGGAAGCTTCATGAATAGTATGGCTGCGCGACGGAATCCTGAAAAAAGACACAACGAACAGCACAAAAATGAGGGAGATGATAAAAATGGCGATACAAAGCCAGAGCAGCGAAGCCCCGAAAAACCAGAATAACAGGACATTCAGTGCTGCAAAGATCAGCGTAACTAAAGCGATGGATTTATAACCTTCTTTGTGTATCGTCATTTTAAAAAATTGAACCGCAAATGTACGTTTTTACTCCATTGGAAAGAAGGAAAACAAGGCAAGAGTTACTAGCGGATCATTACGAAATGAATATATGCCCAAACGAATGGCGTAGCGATCAGCAGCGAATCAAAGCGATCGAGAAATCCACCGTGACCCGGCATAAAAGTTCCGCTGTCTTTCACCCCTGCCACTCTTTTTAATTTGCTTTCGAGCAGATCGCCTAATGTGCCAAAAACCGCTGCGGTGGCAGCAATTACCAGCCAGTGTTTTAGCGGGACCGATTTAGCAGGAGGGATCAGAGACCCCAACAACCCGATCAAGGCAACACATAAAATCGCTCCGCCAATCGTGCCTTCCCAGGTCTTTTTAGGAGAAATGGGCGAGAACGGGGTTTTGCCAATGAACGATCCAACGATATAAGCCATCGTATCGTTGATCCAGATTGAAAAAATAATCGCGCAGGGAAATAATGGCTGATAAAACACATCATTATCAGGTGTTGGGCCTGCCGTTTCGATTTTCATTTCCAGGCCTAATTCCAGCAGCATCAGGATGGGTAACACAATGTACAACAAGCCAAGCGGGAGATAATATCCATAACCCGATGGCGAGATCTTCTTCATCAACTTCACGAATTCATACAGGCAACCCAGCATCACGATGATAAAAAGTGCGCTGAAAGTATATCCATTGATAAACAATCCGGCAAACATGACGAGGACAAATATCAATGCGGTCAGCGACCTTGTTTTAAGCGTTGCTACATTTATAGCCAAGTGGAATTATTTTGATGTGAACGAACGGAATGGATCTTCTTTTTCTATGAGCAACGTTTCTTTAGCCATGATTTTTTCTCGGTTTTTAACCGAATATTTATCAAGCAAACGAAACATAAAGATCAGGAAAGCCAATGCCAGCAAGGCCATCCACCAATCTGTTTTCATATCAAGCTGATCTACATCTATTTTTTTCTTCTGTTGACTCAACCAGAATAGTTGAGTGACTGCGATCGCATTGTTTAAAAAATGCGCGATGATATTTACCCAGATATTTTTTGTTTTGTGGTAGATCAATCCCAGCACAAAGCCCAACACCGCCCTGCTGATAAACAGGTAAACCGACATATGTATGAGGCTGAATACAAGCGAGGTAAAAATGATCGCGAGCAACGGCATTTTCCACCAGCGCACCAGCAGGTTTTGCATCGCGCCCCGAAAAAAAACTTCTTCAAACATCGCCGGAAAGAATGCCATGATCACGAGGGCCATCAAATATTCCGGCCAGTTACGAAGGTTGCTGAGCGCAAGCACCTGTTCATTGTACAATCGTTCCATTTCTTTTGCCGATGCGTCAATTTTGGGAAAATGGGCAATCACTGCTTTGCTAAGATCTGCCAGCGGCGCCGCCATGATATTAGCGGCAAAAATGATGAAGAAGCCAATAACAACCTGGTAACCATTCAGCCATGGATTAAACCCCAGCCAGAATTTATCCCTGCCATTGGTTACCCATGAATATAGAACTGCAGGAATAAACAGCAGGCATAAGGTACCTAACACCTGGGAAAGCCGGGCGAGGCCGATGTTATCAGGATCCAGCATCGCCTTCATCAACACTTTATCCAGCTTGTCAAGCGATGTACCCGCGGGCAACATTTGAAATGCTATAACCAGTTGAACAGCAGCTGCAAGGATAAAACCCAATCCTAAAAAAAGTACCAGCATTCCCAGCTGACCGAAACCCGAAAATCCTTTAACAGTTTTGTATTGCATACGCTAAGCCGATTATATGTAAATTTGCAGCCGCAATATACAAATAGATATGCCCAAAATTGGCAACATACAGTTACCCGAATTCCCATTGCTGCTCGCACCGATGGAAGATGTGAGCGATCCGCCTTTCCGGGCGGTTTGCAAGGCCAATGGTGCCGATCTCATGTACAGTGAATTTATCAGCAGCGAAGGCCTGATCCGAGATGCTATCAAGAGCCGTGCGAAACTGGATTTCAGTGAAGAAGAGCGCCCGTTCGGCATCCAGATCTTCGGCGGTGACGAAGACGCGATGGCCATGAGCGCGCGTATTTGCGAAACGGTGAATCCCGACCTGGTGGATATCAATTTTGGCTGCCCGGTAAAAAAAGTAGTGAGCAAAGGTGCCGGCGCCGGTGTATTAAAGGATATCAGCCTGATGGTACGCCTCACAGAAGCGGTGATCAAAAGCACGAAATTACCAGTGACGGTTAAAACGCGACTGGGCTGGGATGACAATACAAAGAACATTGAAGAAGTGGCAGAACGAATGCAGGATATCGGCGTTCAGGCGCTCGCGATCCATGGCCGAACGCGCTGCCAGTTGTATAAAGGCGAGGCAGACTGGACGCTGATCGGTAATGTGAAGAATAATCCGCGCATGCATATTCCCATCTTTGGTAACGGCGATATTGATAGCGGCCAGAAAGCATTTGAATATAAAAATCGTTATGGCATTGATGGCATTATGATCGGCCGCGCTGCTATCGGTTATCCGTGGATCTTCCGGGAGATCAAACATTATTTGCAAACACAAACTGTTTTACCTTCTCCAACCCTGGAAGAACGTATTGAGGTTTGTCGTACCCATTTATTTAAATCTGTTGAATGGAAAGGTCCGATCGTTGGCATCAACGAAATGCGCCGCCATTATACAAATTACCTGAAAGGCCTGCCGGGCATTAAGGAGTTCCGCTACAAATTAGTTACGCTAACCTCACCGGAAGCTGTAAACGAAGTGTTGCAGGAGATCAGCGAGCATTATAAAAATTATGAGTTCGAGCGTACTCCCATCGAGATCATTAATTACCACGAGAATTGCCCGTTATAACCCCGGTGATGTAACTGGTGCCAATCCAATAGCAGACTGCATTTCGGGCCCCAGCGGTTCTATAGCTGCTTCAAAGAAATGGGTCAGGTTACCCTGTTCGTCCACCAGGTATTTACAAAAATTCCAGGTCGGTGCCTGGTCGTTCCAACCGTTGCGGTCTTTATCCGTGAGCCATTTGTACACTTCATTTTGAGAAGAATGTTTTATCACTTTGCTTTTCTTCATCACAGGGAATTGCACATGATAGTTTGACTTACAAAATTCTGCAATCGCCTGGTCGTCCTTTTTCTCCTGTCCTTTAAAATCATTCGCCGGGAAAGCAAGGATAATCAACTGGTCTTTATGTTGTTCATATAACTTCTCCAGGCTTTCATATTGGCTGGTAAAGCCACAATCGGAAGCAGTATTTACGAGCAGGATTTTTTTATTCCGGAAGTCTTCAAAGCTCACATCATCTCCATGATTAACCGGATATTTCAGGTCGTAAAAAGAACGCCGCGCATTTTCTGTTGATGAAAATATTTTGATGTTTCTTTTAAATAGCCGTTGTACCCCGCGGAATACAGGATAAAGGAATTTTAGCAGTAGTTGTCTTATGGTCATATTATCGGATCACCCATTTAAATAATTTCAATTTGCCTTTATACGGCGGATATTTTATCGAAGGATCCAGCCATGTGGGTGTTTTCATGATCGCTTTTAAATGGCTGAAGGTTTCAAAGCTAAATTTCCCATGATATTTCCCGGTGCCGCTAAACCCACGCCCCCCGAAAGGTAAATGGTGATTTGTGAGATGAAAGCTCGCATTATTTACACAGCCACCTCCAAAAGAAACTGCATTTAGCCAAACTTTTTCTTTTTCCTTGTCGGAAGTAAACACATAAAATGCAAGCGGATTTTTATTTCGGTTGATGATGGCCAATGCTTCTTCCATGGTTTTAAAAGAAAGGATTGGCAAAACAGGCCCGAAAATTTCCTCCTGCATGATCAGGTCATCGGCTTTTATATTATCGAGTAACGTCGGCGCGATGTATAATTTCTCCCGATTCGTTTCTCCGCCTGCGTGAATGGTTCCCTGCTTTAAATATCCGCTGATCCGGTCAAATTGTTTTTCATTAATAATCTTCCCATAGTTATCACTTGCGGCAGGATCACTTCCAAAAAATTGCTCCAGTACTTCTTTTAATGTTTTTATCAGCCCTTCTTTATTTGATTCATGTACGAGCACATAATCCGGGGCCACACACATTTGCCCGGCGTTTGAAAATTTTGTTGCTGCAATCCTTCGTGCAGCAATCGTAAGATCTACACGTTCTTCCACGATACAGGGGCTTTTACCGCCCAATTCCAATGTGACCGGAACCAGGTTTTTTGCTGCCATCTGGTAAATTAATTTTCCTACAGCCGTACTTCCGGTATAAAATACATGATCGAAAACAAATTCATCCATCATCTCGGTTATCAGCTTCGATCCATCACCTTCGGTGTAAAGGATATAAGCCGGATCAAAAGTTTCAGCTATTATCCGTTTAACGATTGCTGCTGTTGCCGGTGCAAATTCAGAGGCTTTTAAAACTGCACAATTACCTGCAGCAATAGCTCCAACCAATGGCGTTAATAATAACTGCAACGGATAATTCCACGGACTGATGATGAGTACCACACCCAAAGGTTCGGACATGATATAACTTTTCGAAGGCAGGTTAAGCAGGTTCGTGCGAACCCGTTGCGGCTGCATCCAGGATTCCAGCTTTTTTATGGCATAATTGATCTCCGTTAATAAGAATCCATTCTCCGTTACCCAACATTCTTCCGGACTTTTCTTAAGATCTTTAAACAACGCCTCGTAGATCTCCACTTCAAATTTTTCAATCGCGGCTTTAAACTTCTGCAATTGTTCCTTGCGAAAGGAGTAGGTTTTGGTACGTCCGCTCCCGAAAGTTTTTCGCAGTATTTCCAATTCATTTAGAGAAGCCATTACCGTAATTTTGTTTTAAAGTTAGTCAAGATTTTATGAGTGATGAGCAATATATGCAGCTGGCGATAGCGGAAGCAAAAAAAGCTTACGCAGCAGAAGAAGTGCCGGTTGGGGCCATTGTTGTAATGCAGGACCGGATCATTGCCCGCGCGTTCAACCAGGTTGAAATGTTGAATGACAGCACTGCTCATGCTGAGATACTGGCACTCACGGCAGCTTATAATTTCCTCGGCAGTAAGTACCTACCCGAAGCAACGTTATTTGTGACGGTGGAGCCTTGCCTGATGTGTTGCGGTGCCTTGTATTGGAGCAAGATCGGGCGGATTGTATTTGGCGCCTACGATGAGAAAAACGGCTATCGCAGAACAACCACGCCAAATAATCCCTTTCACCCAAAAACGGTTGTCAGTGGTGGAATTTTAGAGGCCAATTGCGCGCAACTGATGAAAGATTTTTTTAAGGCACGCCGTTAGCTGTATTATCGAAATAAGAAATATTCTTTATTAAAGACAGGCTTTCCGCCATTAGCTTTAATTTTGTGACAACAAGTTTCCTATTTTTTACATTTTAAAATTTTGAAATTATGGCATTTACATTAGCACCGCTTCCATATGCATACGACGCGCTGGAACCACATATCGATAAACAAACCATGCAGATTCATCATGATAAGCATCACCAGGCTTATGTTGATAATTTAAATAAAGCAATCGCAGGAACAGAACACGAAAATAAAAGCATTGAAGAGCTGGTTAAAAATGCAGGTACAATCAGTCCGGCTGTGCGCAACAATGGCGGTGGACATTGGAACCATACTTTTTTCTGGGATAGCCTGCAAGGCAATGGCGGCGCAGCTTCCGGCAAACTTGCGGAAGCGATCAACAGTAGTTTTGGATCTGTTGACGGATTAAAAGAAAAGATGACTGCAGCGGGAACAACAAGATTCGGCAGTGGCTGGGCATGGCTGATTGTAAAAGACGGCAAATTAGAAGTGAGTTCTACGCCTAACCAGGATAATCCATTAATGGATGTGGCAGAAGTAAAAGGAACACCAATTTTTGGTATCGATGTTTGGGAACATGCCTATTACCTCAAATACCAGAATAAACGCCCAGACTATCTGGCAGCAATCTGGAACGTAGTGAACTGGAATAAAGTTGCGGAGCGTTTCGAGGCCGCATCAAAATAAGAAAGACACTTTATCCAAAGCCATCCAAACCGGGTGGCTTTTTTTGTGCTTATTCATTTGAAACCCTCTTTGGCTGTATCCCGTAATTACTAAGAATTTACTGGCAACAAGTTTGCGTGAGTAACAATCTATTCCAAACAATTTAAAATAAGCCACCATGCCATTTGCACAATCTGCCCAAAAGGGTGCTGAACCTGTAAACATTTATTATGAAGACCTTGGTAAAGGAAAGAACGTTGTATTCATTCACGGCTGGCCGTTAGACGGAACGATGTGGGAATACCAGCTTACTGCACTTCCGCAACAGGGATTACGTTGCATCACATATGACCGCCGCGGTTTCGGCAAATCAGATAAGCCACTTGGCCCTTACGATTACGATACGCTCGCTGGTGACCTGAAATCTGTTTTGGAAGCCCTCGATATCCAGGATGTGACTTTAGTTGGCTTCTCAATGGGCGGTGGCGAGATCGCTAAATATTTTTCTTTATATGGCGGTGCCCGGGTGTCGAAAGTAGTACTGATCAGTGCGGTTGTACCTTATATGTTGCAAACTGACACAAACCCGAATGGTGTTCCCCAGGAAATGTTTGATAAAATGCTGAAGGGAATGACCGAAGACCGGCCAACTTTCCTCGAAGGTTTTAATAAAGATTTTTACGGCGTTGGCATGATCAGTCACCCCGTAACTGAAGCATACCTCGCGAATGCTTCTGCCAAAGCAATGCATGCTTCACCAATCGCTACCATTGAATGTGCAAAAGCTTTTGCGATGACTGATTTTAGAAAAGACGTTCCAAAGATCAATGTTCCTACCCTCATCATTCATGGGGACAAAGACAAAACAGTTCCAATTAAAGCGACTGGTGACGAATCGGCGAAACTGATCGCGGGCAGTCAGTACATTGTGTACGAAGGCGCCCCTCACGGACTCTGGTTTACCGAAAGAGAAAGATTAAATAAGGATCTGTTAGATTTTATCTAGACTAAAAGTCAATAAGAAAAGCGCTGCAAATTTTGCGGCGTTTTTTTATGGAACAGGGTCGTACCCATGACCGCCCCATGGATGACAACGGGCGACGCGGCGTGCCGTAAGCCACATACCTTTTAGCGGCCCGTATTTCTTAAATGCTTCCAGGCCGTAATGGGAGCAGGTTGGTGTAAAGCGGCACTTCGGACCAAGCAATGGCGAAAGTATCCACTGGTATAATTTAATCAGGAGAATAAAAGGTGAACTAAGTATGATTTTGATCCACTTCATCAGTAAGTTTTATCAGCCGTCCAATAATGGAACTGATCTTTTCAACAACCAAATTGTATTCGGGCAATTCCTTCCCGGTGTAAATGATAAATAAGCTTAACCTCCTTTCCTTTGTAAAAAGCCGATCGGCGAGTGCTGCTTTTTGTAGCCGGTAAGCCTCCCGCATCAATCTTTTTATCCGGTTGCGATCAACAGCTTTTTTAAAATTACGGCTGCTAACAGCAACGCCTGCCTGTAAATGATGATCATTGCAAACAGGTAACCAAATTACTTTAAAAGGGTACACCGAGAAACTTTTCCCTTTTTGAAAGAGCTGGTCGATCGCTTTGCGGCTTTTTAGCCGGTCTTGTTTCTTAAAAAAATATCGTGGTGTACTGGTCAATTATATCATTAAAAAAGCTCCCGCATAAACGGGAGCTAATATACAGTATCCGTCAATTGCTTTTAAGGCAACCGGAGCTTTTCTATTTTTTTGAACCGTGCTCATCAGAAACAGTCAGACGATGACGTCCTTTCTTTCTGCGGCTAGCCAATACTTTACGGCCATTGGCATCCTGCATACGCTTACGAAATCCGTGAACAGATTTTCTGCGACGCTTATGGGGTTGGTAGGTTCTTTTTTTTCCTGGCATTATAGTAAATTTTTCCTTTTACAAATGTTGTTAAGTTATTTCAGCAGCAGGGCACCATCCCTGCTTGTTGTGAAAGGACGGCAAAGGTAAGGAAATATGTGAAACGAGCTGAGCCAAAATGTAAAATATTCCCGAATTTATCTGCCCATATCTCCTGCCAACTCTAAATGACGGGATTTCACCGCCTTACCGAAGAAATTAGCCGCATGCCTGTCAAAATCCTCCGAATCATCGGTTGTGTAAAAGGAAACATTTCCATCCGTTGCGCATTTTATGGCTATTTCGGGATGCCTGCCGAGATAGGCTTCCAGGCTTTCCGCAACAATACTTCCCTGGGAAACAACGCGGATCTGTTTGGGAAGGTAAGCCTCAATTTTTTCTGCGAGAAGCGGATAATGCGTACAACCTAACAACACTGTGTCGATAGCGGGGTCTTTTGCCAGCAGGTTATCCAAATGCTTTTTTATAAAATAATCTGCTCCTGCGGAATGCTGTTCGTTGTTTTCAATCAGCGGAACCCACAGCGGGCAAGCTTCCTGGGTAACGATCGTTTGAGGAAAAAACTTGTTGATCTCGATCAGGTATGATCCGGATTGAACTGTTCCCGGCGTACCAAGTACGCCGACATGATGCGTTTTGCTGAAGTTGCCGATGACCTCTGCGGTTGGACGAATAACGCCGAGCACTCTTTTTTCCGCGTCGAGGCCGGGCAGATCTTTTTGCTGAATATTTCGCAGGGCTTTTGCAGATGCGGTATTGCAGGCAAGAATCACCATTGGGCATCCCTGTTCGAAAAACCACTTAACTGCCTCGAGGCTGTATTCATAGATGGTTTCGAAACTTCTTGTACCATATGGGGCGCGGGCATTGTCGCCCATATAGATATAATCATACTGAGGTAGTCGCGCTACAATCTCCTTTAACACCGTGAGTCCGCCGTAACCACTATCAAAAATGCCGATTGGTTTCTTGTCATCCATTCCCAAAAATAATAAAGCCTTCCGGGTTGGAAGGCTTTATTAAAAAATTCTATAAAGGCGATTAATTTTTCTTTGGTGCGGGGGCTGCTGATTTTGGTGGCGCTGCCGCATCTTTAATGCCCAGTTTCTTTTTTACCAAAGGCAGGATGTCATCACCCGGGGGTGCAACAATCACTGAGTTGATGTCCAGAACATAAGTATACCCATTTTCTTTAGCAACATTTTTAATCGCTTCCATTGCTTTATCGCGTAATGGGGCAATTTTTTTCTGTGCTTCAGCCTGGTATAATTCCTGGCCCTGCTGCTGCCAGCTTTGAACTTTCTGGTATAACTCGATCAATTCTTTTCTTTTAATTTCTTTCATCGTTGGAGACAACTTTGCAGAATCTTTTACGAAAAGACTGTCTTTCATGCTCAGGTCTTTCATCAAATCCTGGCCTTGCTGCGCCAATGACGCCTGGAATTCTTTTAATTCTGCATCGGCCTTTTCAGCTTCCGGCATGATACCAATCAACTCATCTGTGCTGATGTACCCGATCTTGTTTTGTGCAGATGCATTAAAAATTCCTAATGCCATCACACCTGCTACGATTAATTTTTTCATTGTCGTTTTTAAATGTTTACAGTTTGTTGTTTGATATTAATAGTACGTTTTAGCGTATTTTTTGCTGCTTGTAATTCATCCAATTACCGATTATTTAACACCCAGGTTGCGCAGTACATCATCGCTGCGATCCAGTTTAGGGTCGGCAAAGATAACAGTAATTCCTTCACTTTTATCCAGGATGAAATCATATTGTTTCTCTGTAGCCAGCTTCTGTACAGCGTTGTAAACCCTGTCCTGTATTGGCTTTATCAGCTCCTGGCGCTTTTTAAAAAGGTCGCCTTCAAACCCGAAACGCTTCCGTTGCAGATCACGTAATTCTTTTTCTTTATTATATAACTCGTCCTCTCTCTTCTTCTTTAGTGCATCCGGCAACATCACCTGTTCTGCATCATAATCCTTAAACATTTTATCCAGTGCTGTTTGCTTCTGATCCAACTCCTGTTGCCATACATCGCTGAACTGATCCAGTTTTTTTTGCGCTTCTTTATAATCGGGGATCTTCTCCAGGATATATTTTGAATCGATCACCGCATAACGTTGTGCCTGCGAACCAAAAGAGATCAGCATCAGGCAAAATCCAAAAACCAGTATCTTTTTCATATGCATACTTTTTACAAATAAAGGATTAAACAAGTTAAGGATAACAAAATTATTCCGGTTCCTGTCCTAACATAAAGGTAAACTTCGCAGCACCTTTTATTCCTGTATTCTGGTTGTAACGATCCAGTCCCACACCATAATCGAAGCCCAACAAACCAAACATCGGCAGGAAGAAACGCATCCCTACACCCGCAGAGCGGCGCAGTTTAAAGGGATTATAATTCTTGAAATCATACCAGCCATTTGCCGCCTCGAAGAATGCCAACCCATAGATCGTACTGCTTGCGCTTGTACTGAACGGGTAACGCAATTCCATCGTGTACTTATTAAAAATCGTGAAATATTTCGTTGGCTGAATATTATCAGGATTCACTTTCGGATCTGAATTGTTGTAAACAGGATAACCCCTGTGTGCAATAATATCATAACCCAATAAGGCTTGTGTATTGCTCAATCCGGCATCACCAACCTGGAAACGTTCGAAAGGAGAAATATCCAGCTTAGAATTATACCTGCCGATGAAACCGTACTTGGCAGCAGCTTTCAGGATAAATTGTTTGTTTTTATCTGCACCACGTGCGCGGCCGATCGGAACATACCATTCGCCATTGAAACGCCATTTATGAAACTCAGGAAACTTGTACTGGTTATCCGTTTCAGACGTAATGCCTAACAAAGAATAAGGTAAAGTAAACTGGCCACTCATCATAAAATTCGATCCGCTTGTCGGGAAAATCGGATTCGGGCCGGCAGAGTTCCGCAACAAAGTTAGTTTTAAACTGATGTTGGTTGAATTACCGTCTTTCAAACCGTTGAAACCACTAACTGCATAGTTACGCAGTTTGTATTGCTGAACATTCAGGGAATAGATGAGGTTAAAATAATCATCAGGCCATTTTAATTGTTTGCCCAGAGAGACGCCAAAACCAACTGTTTTTACATACGATGTATCGCCACATGCTTTACAATATAATCCCGTGAAAGGATCGTAAGCATTGGCATATTTCGTATTGAAATAATTTACGGAAAACGAATTTCTTTTTTTGCCGCCGAGCCATGGTTCTGTGAAAGAGAAATTGTAGGAGCGGTAGGCCTTACCGTTAGACTGTATCCTTGCACTTAATTTCTGCCCATCACCTGATGGTAACGGATCCCAGCTTGATTTCTTACCGATATTTTTAATAGAGAAATTATTGAAGGTAACACCAAGGGTTCCTGTTAAACCGATACCACCACCAAAGCCCGCAGAAAGCTCCAGCTGATCTGCTGATTTTTCTTCCACCTGCCATTCAATATCCACCGTTCCGTTTTCTGCATTGGGTACAACATTCGGATTGATTTTTTCCGGGTTAAAAAATCCTAACTGCGATAACTCACGTTGTGTACGGATAATATCAGCACGGCTGAATTTTTCCCCCGGTACCGTTCGCAATTCACGCAGGATCACGTAGTCTTTTGTTTTATCATTGCCGGAAACGGAGATCGTACCATACACGGCCTGCGGACCTTCCGTCATGCGGATCTCGTAATCGATCGTATCATTATAAACGGCAGTTTCAATCGGATCAACCCGGAAGAATAAATAACCATCATCCTGGTATAAACTCCCGATATCACCACCTTCCATCGACAATTGTTTGCCGAGGCGTTTATTCAATAATTCAAGGTTGTACACATCACCTTTTTTAATGGCAAGGATCACATTCAAAATAGAGTCAGAATATTTTGTATTTCCTTTCCAGGTGATATTGCCGAAATAATATTTACGTCCTTCTGATACTTTAATATCGACATTGATATTGCCTTTCAGATCGTAGAACTGTGTGTCAGCAACGATTTGCGCATCACGAAAAC
The DNA here is from genome assembly GCA_028288705.1 of Ferruginibacter sp. Lineage (GTDB taxonomy): Bacteria > Bacteroidota > Bacteroidia > Chitinophagales > Chitinophagaceae > Ferruginibacter. Next base: position 240,014 of record JAQBNH010000014.1, on the reverse strand, counting down.
CCTGGGCGTTATAATATTCCAGAACTTTCTGTTTGTCTTCGGTGTATTTCGTTTCGTTGAATTTCGCACCGCTGAATAATTTAAACCGGAAGTAAGGATCTAAATATTCTTTTGTTTTCGACGGTGACAGGTAAGCCATCTCTTTAAGGTATTCGCGGAAGCCCGGCGTCTTGCTCGAATCGCCATATGGACTCACGATCTTTTCCGGGAACAACGTGACTTTAGTCATTTCCTTCGTTCCTTTCATCTGCTTTTTCAGCTTATTATCGGCGATGGATTCGTTGTCTGTAAAATTGATGGAGTTAACTTTTACCTTTTTGCCTTTATCCACGAAGAAAGTAATGTTCACAGAATTGTTTACGCCGGTCACCGGTTCTTCACGCATATCGATCTGCACATTACGGTACCCTTTTTCATAGTAAAATTTACGGATCGCTTCTACAGCGCTCAGTTTCATATTTTCTGTAAGCACGCGATCTTTGGATAAACCACTTTTTGTTGCCAGGTCTTCACGTTCGCCTTTTTTCACACCAACAAACCTGAAATCCAGCAGGCGCGGGCGTTCTGTGATAGCCAGTTCAACAAACAATTTATTGCCTTCCAGCCTTGTTAAGAAAACTTCTACATTGGATACCAGGCTTTGCTTCCATAATTTGCTGATCGCCTTACTGAAAACATCTGTACCTGGAATAGAAATGACGTCACCTACTGCGAGTCCGGAAATAGAAATGATCAGGTTTTGATCAAAAGATTTTGTGCCGGTAACTGTGATGCCGCCAATGCTGTATTGTTTCGGAAATTTAGAGTTATAGATATCGGAAAGTGCCGGATTTACGGATAGCGGAAGCGTATCTGTTTGAGCCGTTGCTTGTTGGGTTGATAAAAATAAAGCAGTAATTAAGAGAAGGTTCTGGTAAATGCGTGGCATCAAATGTTTTTTACGTGGCGGCAAATTAAGCCCATTAATGAAAACTATTTGTTAAATGAAGCATAAGGGTTTGCCGCAAAGCAAAGCCAACACTAGATTTTACGGTTAGGTAATTTTTTTAATCTGTTCCCCTGTCTTTCCAAAACGGCGTTCTCTTTTTTGAAAATCGAGGATGGCTTCATACAAGTTTTCTTTACGGAAATCGGGCCAACGGGTGTTGGTGAAATAGAGTTCTGCGTAGGCGAGCTGGTATAAAAGAAAATTGCTGATTCTAAACTCTCCGCTCGTGCGGATCATTAGTTCCGGATCAGGAAAAGCACTTGTGCTCAGGTATTGTTGCAAGGTATCCTGCGTGATCGTCTCCGGATCAAGTTTCGATGCTTTCACATCAGCGGCAATGGCTTTTACGGCATTTACCAATTCCCAGCGACTGCTGTAGCTTAATGCCATGATCAGGTTGAGTCCGGTATTCTGCGCAGTTTCAGCCAGAGCTTCCGCAAGTTCCTGTTGCGCATAAGCCGGCAACATGCCGATATCACCGATCACATGAAGGCGGATATTATTTTTGTTGAGGGTTGGCACTTCTTTGCGGATCGTATCTACCAACAATTCCATTAAACCGGTTACCTCGTATTCTGGGCGGTCCCAGTTCTCCGTACTAAAAGCATAAAGGGTAAGGTATTCGATATTTATTTCGGCCGCGCCTTCAACGATATTACGAACACTTTCTACGCCATGAAGATGGCCGAAAAGCCGGTCTTCGCCTTTCTCCTGTGCCCACCGCCCGTTACCATCCATGATGATCGCAATATGGCGGGGAAGACGGTCTTTATCAATATTTTGTTGCAAACTCATACTATATAAAAATGAGCAGTCAGGCACAGGGCCTGACTTCGGGCGCAAAAATAACAAAATTTAGCTTAAAAAAAGATTTACTTGAAGCCTATAATTTCACCAGTTTGCCCGTATAAACTTTGCCGTCGAGCGTCATTTTGTAAGTGAAAATTCCGGCAGCAAAACGGCTGATATCAACTCCAGAAACGTTACTTGTTTTCGACATCAGGGTTCCTTGTGCATTCATGATCTGCAGGTCGGTAGCAACAGCCATGGATGAACTGCTGCCGATTTTATAAATACCAGGCCCCGGGTTGGGATAAAACACTACCGCTGTTTCTTTCATCGGAGATGTAGTGGGGGCAGCTGCGCCACCGCAATCCTGTTTCAAAGCCAGGTAATTGTCCATATCGCCCAGCCTTTTAGTCACACTGCAGTTGTCAGCCGTGAATAAACTAATCATGGCGTTTGGAGAAATGTAGTCCGGCAGATCGATTTCTTTTTCCGCGCCAAAATTCATCTGGCGGCCGTTATCGTATAATTCCCATTTTACCGGTTTCCCGACCGCAGTTAAATGGGTAATACAATTGCCGCCCAATTTTTTAAAACTCAGCTTGAAATCCGCAGCAGCACAATCTTTTCTTTTACCATAAACCAACAGGTTGTTGATGTTGGCAAAACACAAACGATAATTTTCCATTTTAAATACCTGCCAAAAGTTGCCCTGCTGCGCTTCCGGAATATCTAAATAATAAAGCGTTGAATCTGCGGAATTGGCCAGCTTTGGCTCAACCCTGTTTCCAAATGCATCTTTAAACATGAAGGCATCGCTGATCTTTTTTTGACTGAGGAAGTCGCCGCCACTTAACGAATTATTCAGGCTCAAATAAATCTTGTTTAAACCAGCAGGAGCGAAAAAATATCCGGGCAGACTTTCCAGGTTGGCGCGATAGTTTTCTGTCGGCGTTCCGAGAAAGGCTGTGTTCTTATAAAAAATATGGTTGCCGGTCAGGATGTCGAGGTTAAGGCCCGTTTGAAATTTAGTAATTACAGATAATTTGTATACCCCGGCCGCAGGAAGATTTACTGAAAATGAGCCTGCTCCTTCACGATTGGTGAGTGTGAGGTCTTTTAAAATACCAAGGGTTGCAGCGGGCATCTCTACCACGAAGTTGATGAACCCTTTTCCTTCCATATTATATTTCGGTGTATACTGAACCGTAAAACTTCCGGCCTGTGTTGCCCTGATAAAAAATTCAGTTTTGTTAGATGAATTTGTGCTGTTGCCGTAACTCAATGCGACACTGATCTTCGACAAGGGGATGATATTCGCGTTATCGAGTTTAGCTAAAATGGTTTCGCTGCCCTGAATATTATAAGCCGGAATGCTCGCCAGCAGGCTGTTGCGGTCATTGGTGTACGCCTGGTCAATTTCCAGATCCGTGATCAGCGGCAGGTTGCCATTGTCATATGCAGTGCCTGTAAATTTATTATAAGCGATGTAGAAAGGATCGGTTGGTTCATACTTGGTTGTTACCGCACCGATCATGATATAACTGTTCACCAATTGCATGCGGTTGATCTTCGCCAGGTAAATACACAATGCCGCGGCTTTATCCTTTTTTAAATCGTCAACGCGGGTATCATAAGCCCATTCATAATACAGGCGCATATAATGACAATACGCTTTTAATTCCCGCAGCCTTTTTTGCAGGAGTGTATCTGTTGCCGAAACTTGCTGAACTGCATCAGACAATAACGCATAATAATAGGGAAGTTTATATTTATTATCATTTATGTAGGCACCGGAAGTGATCACCTCGTCATCAGACCATTGAAGTAATAATTTATTGACTGCAGGAGCTGCGGCACCAAACATATCCAGGCAAAACTGACGCAGGTTACCGTCGACCGTACCGGCATTCAGCATTGCATCATTTGCGGCTTTCAGAAACGGAAGGCTGGCAAATTTCGCAGGTGAGGCCTCCCAAAAAATACCATCAGTTTTATTTTCTATGGCACGTTGCACGGTATTGCTGAGTTCGCTGCGGGAACTTACAGGCGTCTCTCCACCCCACTGACCAATATTATAATAATGGTATTCTGAAATTTTCTTGCGGGAAGCCCAACGGTTTACAAGCGCTTTTGGCGTTGTTTCATTTTGAAAGGCAGTTGGTACTACCTGCACGTCGATGAAGGAGTCGATGCTGATATTTGGCGAAGGAACACCTGCATGTGCACTGTAGGCATACACCTGGAATTTCTTTCCTGGATTTGTTGTACGAATTCTTGCCGCCGTGAAATTAGCTAAGGTAAAATGCTGATCGGCAGGAGAACTATACATTCCGTTGCCACAGCTCTGATCATTTGTATTGCCCCATTGTGCTCCATCGGGAACTTCGATACTCAGCAATTTTTGATTGTAAGAAAAATTCCGGTAGAGGTTAACATTCGCAAGAGTATTACCCATCACCGCCGTGGAATATTGCTGGAATTTTTGCTGAATGCTGCTACTCCATAAACCCATCGCTGCCTGGTTATTTACATCCGGCACAGATTGTTGCACGGCTATTCGGGAGCCATTATAATTTGCTACAAAACATGGATTATTTTTAAGCTGATCAACATATGTTGCGTTTGTTGAAATGTCATCTCGGTGACCTCCATAACGATAGGCGCCTAACATCCCATTGCGGCGTTGGTATAATGCCCAGTTATAACCGTTATCACCAAAATAAATATCCCATGGAGCATTATTTCCGTTGTCCATGATCCAACGATTATGACCGCCGCTGATGCCCCAGCTTTTATATTTAAATGACGAACTGTAAACAGTATCAATTGTTGCATATGGAGTTATTAGTGCAGGAATCTTCTCCCAGATCGTTCCGGGCTGGTAGAATTTAAAGCCCTTCCCGGCGAGATATTGATAGAGACCGAAGACAAGCCCATTGTCTTCCGCTGCGGTAAAAACCAATTGATTGTTTCTTCCGCTAACACGGCAAGCCTGGTTGTCAGTGATGCTGGAGTCGTAAATAAGCACAATTCCTGTAGCAGGAACGCTGGTATAAGCCTGGGTAATGAAGATGCTTCCCGGAATGGACTTTTGCAATTGTGCAGCAACATCTTTCGCGGTTGATTTCAATAACTCAGATGAGGCCACCGGATAGGCAACAGTTTGCGCAATACTTGATTGCAGGAATAAGCAGAGGTAAACTGTATAAATAATCCAGTAGCGAATGAACGCCATAGTTAATTTTTTCTTGTGAAAAACTATGGTCTCATCAGAGGAAGAGGAATTCTAATTTGTTTTTCCGGGGGATAAACAATCAGCTTGTGGTTCCGTAAAAATACGGCCATTTTGGAGAATTCCTAATTTTTTACGTGCTTTTTTGCGGAAATTACTGCGCAGATGGACAGCGATAGCTGCTGATATTGAAAGAAACACCCAGTTCAGCGATCACATATTGATCTTTTTGCTTACTCCAGCCGCGCTGACGTCCCTCAACACCCAATGGTGAAGCCGGATTGATCTCATAACTGCGATCCTGGAGTAATGCTGCCACTGAAGGACCTGTTGGCCCCGCTGGGAATTTGTCCGCACCTGCATAAGTGGTACTTACATCATCGATGTAATCGGTGCCGGTGAAGCGATGGGCGATCTCGAAAGAGATATTAAATTTCTCTGTTACATTATATTTGATACCCACGCCGAACGGGATACAAAATGACATCGTGCTGTATTCTTTCCTTCCCTTGTAACCCGCTACCTGGCCTTCTGTTCCCAATGGACGAAGAAATTGTTTTTCCCCGCCGAGGTAAGCATATGGATCATAACTAAACACACCTGCACCCAATGTTACGTAAGGTGTAAATCCATAATCAGGATTGCCCGGTAAAAATTTGAAGAAATTGAAATCACCCTGAACGGCGACTTCCCAGATATTTGTGTTGAAACTAAGGTTACGTGATTTCTGGTAATCATTTTTGCTATAGGTATCGCTATACCCCAATTGAGCATAATGAGCCGCTATCCTGAGTCCGATGTAATTACCAAATTGCTTGCGAAAAAACAGGCCCAGTGCAGGCTTCGGACGATTGATCGCCGCGCGCGTATTCAGGTCGCCAAAATAATGTGCAGCGCCGGCTGTTACGCCAAATTCGCCTTGCTGAACATATTCATACTGCGCTTTTGCGGAGAGATTTGTTGAAATAACAACTATAAGGGCTATCAGGAGTTTACGGTTCACGTGTGCAAAAAGTTTTGTACTGTTTAATATTGGGGTCGAAAGAGATGCAAATTAAAGAAATGTTTGTTATTAACGCAGGTTTGAACCGTTTAGCATAACAAACCTGTTAATTATTTTATAAGCACTTAATTCGCCTTTTCAATTCTCAGGCCTGCACTCATGACTTCCGGCAAGGGGTTGTCGCGCATAATTTGGTAGATATCGAACTTATAGGCTCCTTTTTTACGAAAACGGCGGGGTTCGGCGTTCAGCTTTTTCCTGACTTCCCAGATATCGTTCATTCCCCGTCCTTCCCATCCATTGGCATCATTGCCTAAACTCAAATCCACCCGTTGGAGAAACATCGTATCACCGGGGGATTGCAATCCAACATTTAGCCAGATGTTATTATAAGGATATGCATCTGTATGGCGCAGGACGATGTATAAATTGTAAGCAGACACAGTATCGATGATATTAAACTCACCCGAAGCAGCAAAACTGCTCTGCCATTTATAATCGGGTATTGCCGTGCTTTTTTCAAATACATCCAGCTGACGACAGGAAAACATGGTTACACAAATGGTCAGCAGCAGTAAAACGCCTACTGTTCTTTGGTTCGCAGAAACCAGCAATTCCTTTTCCATTTTATTACAAAACATTTAGTACCTGCTCTTTTGCTTTTTCTAATTCGTCTTTCATTTTCACGACGCATTTTTGAATGTCGGCATCATAAGCCTTGCTACCGGTAGTGTTGATCTCGCGCCCGATCTCCTGCAAAACGAAAGATAGTTTTTTGCCTTTCCCTTCTTCGGGACCATTCATGATCTCTTTAAAATATTCACAATGCTGGCGAAGGCGGATCTGCTCTTCATGAATGTCGATCTTTTCCATGTAATAGATCAACTCCTGTTCCATCCTGTTATTGTCGATATTTTCCTTTCCCACATGATCGTTCAATAACTGGTCGATCTCATCACGAATCCTTTTTGCCCTATTTGGCTCAAGAGCTAAAATACATTCTTCCTGCTCTTTTATATTTTCGATACGTTGCAACAAATCTTTTTCGATAGATGCGCCTTCTCCACTGCGGTGATCATTTAATTCTTTTATGGCTAATTCCAGCACTGCACTGAAATCTTTAAAATCATGTTCATTTAATACATCATTGGTTGGGGTTACCACTTCCGGTAAACGCAGCAACGCGCTTAAAACGGAATTTGTATCGATGTTTAATTCGCCGGCCAGCTGTTGAATCTGGTTATAGTATGCTTTGATCAATTCGGTATTGATGTTCACAGGTTTCGTGGTGCCATTTTGTTTGATGTTGATATAACAATCAATGGTACCCCGAATCAAATGCTCCTGCAATACATTGCGGATATCAAACTCATACGGTTTTAAAAGCGGCGGAAGTTTTACCTGGAGTTCCAGTTGCTTTCCGTTCAAAGCTTTCACTTCTACCAGGAAAGTTTTTTCTCCAACAGTTTGTTCCGCTCTTCCAAAGCCGGTCATTGATTTTAGCATAAAGCATTTTTATTTACTTGCAAGATAATTGTTTCTGGTGGTGAAACAGGCCTAAGAAAAAAATGAAAAGTATAACGACGCGCCAATGAAAAAAATAAAATGGAGACTTCTTTAAAAAGATAAAGCTCAGCATTTGGAGCCGAGCTTTATTATATGGATGGGTTAGTAAGTACCGGGAACGTAAATCCCTTACACAATATTAAAAAGAATTTTTCCTAACATAAAAAATATTTCAAATTATTTTATTAACATTTTAATTTCTCTTGTGGATAAGGAACGCCGAAAAATGCATCAGCATCAGGCGTTTCATCCACAGTGAAATAACATTAAGCAGAAAATAAAAAAAATCAATGGGCTGTACCTATTATGAACAGGGCGTTTGCAGCGAACGAAAAAAAGATCCATCGCCCCGGAAATCCAAAAGTTGAATTCACGTTTGCAGAAACTTCGTATGTTCAACAGCTCTAAAATCAATTTATTTTTTTGCAAAATAAATTTTACAACAGGGTCGTGCGTGGGCTTAAATCCAACACAAATGCAGGCAAAGGGCTTTAACTTTGCAAAAACATTTTCATCATGCAATTCCCCGCTCCTGTTTCTGTTCAATGGATCGCTGACCTTATCGGCGCAAAAATTATCGGCAATCAAAACGGCCAGGCAACCGGCATTAATGAATTGCACAAAGTAGAACCCGGCGATCTCGTGTTTGTAGATCATCCAAAATATTACGCGAAGTGCATCAACAGCGATGCAAGTTTTATCATCATCAACCAGGAAACTGATGTGCCGGAAGGAAAAGCTTTGCTGCTTGTTGATCAGCCCTTTGAAGCTTACTCAAGAATCATCGGGCATTTCCGCCCTTTCGAACCCGCTGGCAAAATGATCAGCGATTCTTCCACAATCGGCGAGGGAACGGTTGTTTATCCTTCAGCGTTTGTCGGCCATCATGTGATCATCGGAAAAAATTGTATCATTCATCCGCATGTTACCATAATGGATCATTGCATTATCGGTGACAACGTGATCATCCAGGCATCAACAGTTATTGGCAGTGATGCTTTTTATTATAACACGAAAAAGGACCGCGAAGTCTGGTATAAAAAAATGCCGAGTTGTGGCCGCGTGATCATTGAAGATGATGTGGAAATTGGTGCCGGCTGCACGATCGACCGGGGTGTAAGTCATGATACCATTATCGGAAAAGGCACAAAAATGGATAACCATATTCACCTCGGGCACGATACCGTTATTGGAAAGAATGGATTGTTCGCGGCAGGATCTGCAATCGCCGGTGTAGTAAATATTGGCAATGGCGTCACCGTTTGGGGACAAGCAGGCATCAGCAAAACACTAAGCATTGGTGACAACGCTGTGTTGCTGGCAAAAAGCGGCGTCGCCGGAGATTTGGAAGGCGGTAAAGTTTACTGGGGTTCCCCTGTTGAGGAAGCGGGTATCAAGAAACGTGAATTGATCTGGATAAAACGCATCCCGGAACTTTGGGAGAAAGTGATGTCCAAAAAAGATTAATGATTCGCCGGGTGGTAATCGTAAGGCAACAAATCAGCCATCTTGTCCCATGTCCAATAAGCACTGATGGATAGATCTGCCTGATCGTAGAAATAGCCATTCTCTTCAATCACGATGGACTCCTGTGGTTTAAAACTCAAGACGGAAAACTGGAATGTAGCGGGTTCTTCAGGATTGGCAGCCAGGAATGCAGGGGCCGGTTTCTCTTTGTTGAAAATTATACCAACCTCCGTCTGGTTGGGCAAGATCTCTACCGTTTTACTGCTGTCATCTCTTTCATAATGCAAAGCTGCATATGCATCCTTTAATGAAACAGCAATTTGCCTGTCGTTTGATTTTACAAGAAACTGCACTTCAAACCCTTCGTCTTTTAAATTTCGGTTATATAGCGAACGCATAAAATGCAGCATTGATCCCTGGTACGCCTGCTCGCGCGCGAGCATCCAATTACCTTTTTGCATACTATCTGTTGCTGTCATTTCTTCAAACAGTGGATAGCCCGTATATAAACTTGTTTCCGTGGCATACTCATGTGTAAATGAATCGAGGCTATATTTTATATTATACCCCAACGCCTGGTTCTCAATTTGCAATGTTTCTGTTGCTAAAACTTTTAACCTGTTACGCTTTTTAGAAAAATAAAATTTCAACGCCTCAGGATTTTTCAGGCGGCTTGTTTTGCTGTTACCAGTTTTTCCAATGAACTCGTCGATAAAAAAACTACCATATTTCTCCCAGCCATCTTTTACTTCTGTTGTTGCAACTACAGATACTTCTGCCATTTCTTTTTCCTTCTGCTTCAGTTGAAACAGCAATGATTTATTGCCTTCATCACCCGTGCTCACGCGACGGCTTTCGGTTGTATAACCGCTGTAAGTAACCACCAGATCATAACCGCCATTCGGCAGATACAATTTGAAATTGCCTTCTGCATCTGTTGCCGTACCAATCGTCGTGTTTTGAGCAAATACCGATGTGCCGGCAAGCGCCTGTCCGGTTTCAGTGCTTATTACCTTTCCGGAAACGATATAATAATTTTGAGACTTTGAACTAAAAGAAAAAAGACAGAGTGCCGTCAGAACAAAAAATAATTTCATGTGGATATGGAATATGTTGAATCGAAATTAAGGCATTAGCTGTTAAGTTTTTGTTGCAATGCTGCGCACGTATCAGACACGGTTTCCTGCATGCTACGATATGTAAAAGATGGCAACGTTGTCAATAATTTACTGTTGTCAAAATAAACTGTGGCCATCGCGGTTGCGGCAGTTTCTTTTGTAATAAGGGGAGCAACGCCGGTGAAGAGGCTTTTGATCGTTCCAAGCGTTGATACAGCAGACGCAATAAAGGGGGTGACTTTTTTATACGGAGGTTTTTTGCCAAATGCTTTCGCCATCATTTCAAAAAGCGAGCGGTAACTCATGTTTTCAGCGCTAACGATAAAACGTTCGCTACTAATAGCCGAATCCATCAATTGGATCATGGCAGCAGCTACATCACGCACATCTACAAAGCCCGTCACCCCGTCTGTATACCACGGAAATTCTTCGTATGCGGATTTGAACATTTTAGTTGAACCCTCATTCCAGTCCGCCGGGCCAAGGATGATCACCGGGTTAACGATAACGGCATTCAACCCTTCTGCAATACCGCGCCACACTTCCATTTCACCTAGGTGTTTACTATGGCCGTATTTGCTATTGCTTGTTTCGGGAGTCCACTGCATTTTTTCATGAATCCATTTTCCTTCGCGGATGCGCCCCAGTGCAGCGACAGAACTTACATGCACCATTTTGGAAACATTTGCATTTAGGGCAGCATTCACCACGTTAGCAGTTCCTTCCACATTTACTTTATATAAACGTTGCTCATCTTTGTTCACGAAAGAAACAAGCCCGGCGCAATGATATAATTCTGTAACGCCCTCCATTACTTCCTCCAACGCGATCACATCAAGAATATCTGCCTGTACCTGGATGAGTAAACCGGAGTGAAAATCTTTTAGCCGCGTTTTATTGTATATCGCCTTCACGGGCTTTCCCTGCGCCAGTAACATTTGAATTAATTCATTTCCTAACAAACCAGCGCCGCCCGTTACTAAAATCATGGAGTATTTTTTGAATTAACTATATTGATAAAATCCTTTACCAGTCTTGCGACCAAGTTCCCCTGCAGTAACTTTTTCATGCTGAACGGGTGATGGTTTAAATCGTTCTGCCAAATGAAAAGCGTGATAAATAGATTCGGACACTGCATAATTAATATCCATACCAATCAGATCCATCAACCGGAACGGACCCATCTTAAAACCTGCAGCTTCCATCGCCGCGTCGATCGTTTCAAGGGTTGCCACACCTTGTTCTACCATCTTCATGGCTTCGAGGTAATAATGACGGGCAACACGGTTGACAATAAAACCTGGTGCATCATTACAAAGCACCGGTGACTTCTTCATCTGGCGGCAGATATCCATCACTGTTTCCGCAACTGATCGGGAAGTTGATGCGCCCATCACCACTTCCACAAGTTTCATCACATTTGCGGGGTTAAAAAAATGCATCCCAACAACCCGATCGGGCGAAGGAATTTCTTTTTGTATTAAGCTAATGGACAAGGAAGAGGTGTTGCTGGCGAAGATCGTGTTCGCAAGGTTGATGGTTGCAAGTTGATTGAACAGAGAAGTTTTTGCCTCCGGCTTTTCCACGATCGCTTCGATGATCAGCCCCGCAGTACAATCATTGATATCTGAGCTGAAAACGATCCGATCGATGATAATGACCTTTTCCTCCGCAGTTATTTTTTGTTTACTCAGCAGGAAATCGAGGTTTTTTTCAACCTGGGTTTTAGCGTGTACGATCGTTGCAGGATTAATATCAACAAGTACAACTGAGAAGCCATACTGTGCGGCAGCAAGTGCAATGCCGCATCCCATCGTTCCCGCACCAACTACGCCGATCTTTTGTATCATAGTACAAAAATAAAAACTGCCGGTCGATTTCCTGTTTTTCTTTTACGATCGTAAAAAACAAGGAACGCCCGGCAGTCAACTAAGAAAAATTTTATTGCTTCTCTGCTTCTATTTTAGCATCTGCTTTCATCTTTTCATTTGCAGTGATGGCAAATTCCACACGACGATTTAACGCGCGGTTTTCTGCACTCGTATTTTCAACTTTTGGCTGAGATTCGCCATACCATTTGGTGGTAAGCCTTGATGCAGCCAAGCCCGAGGTACGTAACGCATTGCCAACAGCTTCTGCCCTTTTTTGGGATAACGTCATATTGTATGCATCAGTTCCTACATCATCTGTATGACCTTCAACTAAAATATTTGTTTCCGGATATTCGGTGAAGATTTTGATCAGTTTATCCAGTGCTAACTTTGAATTTGCGGTGATATCGTATTTGTTAGTCGCAAAATAAACACCGGCTTTACTTCCATCAGGATTGTTTTCGTCAAATGTAACGCTGATTCCCTCTCCAACCCTTTCCACTTTTGCACCCGGAATCTCCGTTTTAATTTTTTCCGCCTGGCGGTCCATTTTGTTCCCGATAATCCCGCCCGCAGCGCCACCAACCGCAGCACCAATGATCGCACCGAGCGCAGTATTTCCTTTACCAACGTTATTACCGATGATGCCGCCGATTACCGCTCCGCCGACTGCACCTACTGCCACGCCCTTATCCTGGTTACTTGTGCGTCGCGTCGCATCACAGCCGCTAGCCACTAACATCAATCCTGTTGCAGCAAATAAAATATGATTGAACATTTTTTTCATGTTGAATGTTTTTAAGTGAATTAGTTTCTTACAAAATTGTAAATAAATGAAGCTGTTTTTCCTTCAAAAACAACATCGTTTCTTAATTGCATTTTTGAATCGTCTAACTGAACAATGGTAAAACGAAAGCCGCCGCCATTTTCATCGATCTCCTTTAATTTAGTATCCAGCCTCTTGAACTGTAATAATTTCGGCTCGCCTGCAGCTTCATAAATAGACCAGCGGATATCGCGTTTTACGGCAACACACTCTCCGCCGTTCTTGCTGATAGCATAACTGCCAAGGCTGTTATTCTGGTTAAAACTCCACGCGCTTCCAACAAAACAGTTGAAATCCTGTTCGTTAAAAACCTGGGCTTTAATCTTACCGGTGATGCCTTCTGTGATTACAGTTTGCAATTGCCAGTTCCCGTTAATTGTTTTTTTGTAAGTACGTGCTTCTTTGGAGGTGGCGCAGGAGACGAGCATCGTGATCATCAACAAGCTGCTCAATAACATACTGAGTCTTTTCATGTCTTGGGGTTTTAATGTAGCAGTAAATTTTCAATTTTGATGCCAAAGATTTATTAAAAAAATGGCGACTTGAAAACCTGCTCATCAAATTTGACAGGCTGCAAATGAGATGGCGTGAAATTGCGGCGCAGTTTAGCTTGTAGCCGGGGTGAACTGCTGCAGGAAGCGTGTATCGTTTTCGCTGAACAGGCGTAGATCCTTTATCTGGTAACTCAACATCGTGATGCGTTCGATACCCATGCCAAAAGCGAAACCTGTATATTTATTGGGATCGATCCCGCAATTTTCCAACACTTTGGGGTGAACCATCCCGCAACCCAGAATTTCTACCCAACCGGTTTTTTTACATACACTGCATCCTTCACCGCCACAGATCAGGCAACTGATGTCCATTTCTGCACTCGGCTCTGTAAAAGGAAAATAAGAAGGGCGAAAACGAACCTTTACATCTTTTCCAAACATTTCCTGCACGAAAAAATACAGTGTTTGCTTCAGATCAGCGAAAGAAACATTTTCTGCGATATATAATCCTTCCACCTGGTTAAAAAAACAATGAGCACGCGCGCTGATGGTCTCATTCCGGTAAACGCGTCCCGGGCAGATGATGCGCAATGGCAAAACGCCTTTTTGCATTTCGCGGATCTGGACACTACTTGTATGCGTACGCAGTAACCAATCCGGGTTCTGGCTGATATAAAACGTATCCTGCATATCACGGGCCGGGTGGTTTTCAGGCAGGTTTAATGCGGAGAAATTATGCCAGTCGTCTTCAATCTCGTTCCCTTCTGCCACAGCAAACCCGAGGCGATGAAATATTTGAATGATCTTATTTTGGATGATACTGATCGGGTGGCGCGCACCGAGTGGCAAATCAGCACCGGGCAAACTCAAATCGACAGCAGTAGTTGCTACAGAATGTTCTTCACCTATGTTCCTGATCTCTTCAAAGCGCGCTTCTACATAGATTTTGAATTCATTCAGCAACTGGCCCGCCTCACGTTTTTTATCCGCATCAACGCTTTTCATCTCGCCCATGATCGTTTTTACAAGCCCTTTTGTACCGAGGTATTTAATACGAAATGCTTCCACATCTGCTGCATTAGCAACTGTTACCTGGGAAATTTCCTTTTTATATTGCTCAATTTGTGCCACCAGCTGTTCCATGGCGCAAAGGTAAGGGTTCATAAATATCTCCCGAACATCCGGAAGACGGGCTTCACTAATTCATCTTTCGTGTTTTTAAGATTAATTAACAAGCGCAAAAATAAAGGGATGTGCCGGGCGATTAACTTCATAGGACAAATCAACAAAAACATGGACACCGACTCAGGTGGATATTTTACCAGCAGTACACTGTTTAAAACTTCCTTACTCACGATCAGCTTCAGTACCATTTATCTTTATCGTTCAGAAAAAGCCTTCCAGTTCTTCCAGCCTGCGGCGATAAAGGAAGATACGGTTACGGCCATTCAACTTCCGGCGATCAAAGTGCGGAAAAAGAAAACAATCTACCTCACTTTTGATGACGGACCGAACAAGGGTACACAAAAGCTGATTAACATTATTGATGCAGAGCAGATCCCGGCGACCATGTTCCTGGTTGGTGAACATGTATATGGCAGCCGTGAACAACACAATATTTATGATAGCCTCGTCTGCAATAAATTTATCGAGATCGCTAATCACAGCTTTACGCACGCATTTGAAAACCGGTATCGCCGGTTTTATGATTTACCCGATAGTGTTGTAAATGATTTTGAACGTTGTGCAGACAGCTTGCAATTGACTTCAAATATTGTGCGCACACCGGGAAGAAACATCTGGCGCACAAAAAACATCAGCAGCACAGATATCAAAACAACCAGTGCTGCCGCCGACAGTCTTTTAACTAAAGGATTTACTGCAGTTGGCTGGGACCTTGAATGGCATTTTACGAATGACCAGCGCCTGGTACAAACAGACAGTCAGCTGCTGCGTCAGATCGACAGTGTTTTCGTCAACAAAAAAACAAAGACGGCAGACCAGCTTGTACTGCTTGCTCATGATCGTAGCTTTTTCAGCAGCACGGACTCATCAGCATTGCACCGGTTAATCATTGAATTAAAAAAGTTGGATGAATATAATTTTGAAACGGTAAGCAAATATCCGGGGCTGGGTACTCAATAACCAATTAGGAATATTTTATTAATTTTATCCGGCAGCAGACGGTGAAATTGCCATAGTTGCTTTAGATAACTTAAACAAACGCTTATGTCATTATTAAAATCAGGCAACCCGGCATTATCAGAAAAGAAATTCAGCAGCACGATCCTTTCGGATGTGGTGGATTTCAGCAACGCGATGACAGTGCGCGGTACATTGCAAAAATTCGGTTTTTTATTCCTCATGTTATTGGGCACGTCGTTTTATTCCTGGAAAGAATTTTCCGACGGCGGAAATGTCACGCCATTGATTCTGACGGGCGCCATCGGCGGACTTGTAGTGGCCATAGTTTTGGCATTTAAGAAAGAGTGGTCACCATACTTAGCCCCATTATACGCTTTACTGGAAGGACTTTTTATCGGTGCCGTATCAGCCATGTATAACGGGTTGTTTGCAGAGAAAGCCCCAAATATTGTTATGACTGCAGTGGGGCTGACATTTGGCGTTGGCGTTGCGATGTATTTGTTGTACAGCTTCAGGATCATTCGCGCAACGGAAAAATTTAAATCTGTGGTAATGACCGCCACGGTAGGGATCGCGATATTTTATGTGATCGTCTTTGTGATGCGCATGATGGGTTTTGATAACATGACCTTTCTTCATGAAGGCAGCATGTTCGGCATTTTATTTTCTTTGTTCGTGGTAACGATTGCATCGCTGAACCTTATTATGGATTTTGATATGATCGAAAAAGGGGCGGAAATGGGCGCACCAAAATATATGGAATGGTATGGCGCATTTGGGCTGATGGTAACATTTGTCTGGTTGTACCTGGAAATCCTCCGCTTGCTTTCCAAGCTAAACAGCAGCAGAAACTAAAAGATCTTCATATATAATAAAAAACGCCCGATGAATAACCGGGCGTTTTTTTATGGATGATTTATTTATTCCCTGCCATCGAGGAGGTTACCGAGTCCGCCAAGTAAGCTGCCTTCCTCCTTGCGGTTTGTAGTAGCGTATTGCATCATTTTCCCGGCAAGGCGACTGATTGGCAAAGACTGTATCCAGACTTTCCCCGGGCCGCGTAACACAGCGAAAAATAAACCTTCACCACCAAACATAAAGTTGCGAACACCGCGAATGAACTCAACATCAAAATCAACCCCCGCGGTATAAGCTACCACACAGCCCGTGTCGATCTTCAGGATCTCACCCGCCTGCAACTCTTTTTCAACAACATAACCGCCGGCATGAACAAATGCCAACCCATCTCCTTCAAGCTTTTCCATAATAAACCCTTCGCCACCGAATATCCCGGTACCCAAGCGCCGCTGAAATTCTATCCCGACACTTACCCCTTTTGCGGCGCAAAGAAAGGCGTCTTTTTGAGCGATGATCTTGCCGCCCAATTGCTGGAGGTCGAACACGATGATCTTACCAGTGTAAGGCGCCGCAAAACTCACGCGCTTTTTTCCCTGGCCCATATTGGTGAAAGCTGTCATAAACAAACTCTCGCCCACTAGTAAACGCTTTCCGGCGCTGAGTAACTTTCCAAGGATGCCGCCGTTCTGCTGCTGACTTCCATCGCCGAAGATGGTTTGCATCTCTATCCCGTTATCCATCATCATAAAACTGCCGCTTTCGGCGATGGCCGTTTCCTGCGGGTCGAGTTCTATCTCCACAAATTGCAGTTCTTCCCCGAAAATTTTATAGTCGATCTCATGATTTGTTCTCATTGTTCAATTTTTTATTAAATATAATGGAGATCCGCTTATACGTTTTTCAAAAAATAGATAAATGGTAGCGCAATCAAAAAATTTACACCTAAATTGAAATTTAAAATTATACACTTAGCATGAAGAAATCTTTTGTTTGCCTTAGCGCCCTCTGCTTGTTCGGAATCAGCGCGTTCAGCCAGGCTAAACTCGTGGAAAAAATCACCAGACAAGGTGATGCTATCGTTATCCCCTACGAAAAATACCTGCTCCCAAATGGCCTGACCGTAGTATTGCATGAAGATCACAGTGATCCGATCGTACATGTGGATGTTACCTATCATGTGGGCAGTGCCCGCGAAGAGATCGGCAAAAGTGGTTTCGCCCATTTTTTTGAACATATGATGTTCCAGGGGAGTGACCATGTTGCCGATGAACAACATTTTAAACTGATCAGCGCTGCCGGTGGAACATTAAACGGCAGCACAAACCTGGACAGAACAAATTATTTCGAAACAGTTCCTTCCAACCAACTGGAAAAGATGTTATGGCTCGAAGCTGATCGCATGGGCTTTCTTTTGGATGCTGTTACGCAAAAGAAATTCGAAGTGCAACGCAGTACCGTTAAAAATGAACGCGGCCAGAATTACGATAACCGTCCATATGGACTGACCGGTGAATTCACCAGCAAAAATCTATACCCATATGGCCATCCGTACAGTTGGCTAACGATCGGCTATGTAGAAGACCTGAATCGTGTAAGTGTACAGGATCTAAAAAACTTTTTCCTGCGCTGGTATGGCCCAAATAATTCTACGATTACGATTGGCGGCGACATTAAACCTGCAGAAGTGATCAAACTGGTAGAAAAGTATTTTGGCGCAATCCCCCGCGGACCTGAAGTAACAAAGACAATTTTGCCACCGGTAGTGCTGGAAAAAAACCGTTATGTTTCTTATACTGATAACTATGCAAGGCTTCCGATGATGACGAAAACTTTCCCGACGGTGCCAATTTACAATGCGGATATGGCTGCATTGTCTTGCCTGGCACAGGTTTTAGGCCAGGGGAAAACTTCTGTACTTTACCAGCAGTTGGTAAAAACGCAAAAAGCTCTGAGCGCCTCCGCTTCCAGCCGTTTGACAGAACTCGCCGGTGAATTTAATTTTACCATCACTCCATATCCCGGGAAATCTTTAGCAGCGATGGACAGCCTCCTCAGTGAGGCATTTGTAGCATTTGAGCGGCGTGGTGTAACCGATGAAGACATTGCAAAATTTAAAGGCGGTATAGAATCTCAATATATTAATGGCTTGCAAAGTGTTTCCGGAAAGGTATCGCAGTTAGCAGGCTTTCAAACATTCACAGGCAATCCGAACATGATCGGCAAGCAATTGGAGATGAACCGTAAAGTAACAAGGGAAGATGTTCTTCGCGTGTATAACAACTACATTAAAGGAAAAAATAGTGTAACGGTAAGCGTAATGGTGAAAGGCCAGGCGATTGCGCCTGTAATGGCAGATAATTATACGATCGATCCTTCTAAATATGTTAAGCCAAACTATGGTTACGAAGGATTGAAATATGTAAAAGCTACAGATAAATTTGACCGCGCGAAAATTCCTGGAAATGGCCCGAACCCGGTCGTAAAAGTGCCCGCATTCTGGATGAAGCAATTATCAAACGGCATTGAAATAATCGGCACACAAAATACAGAAATCCCCGTGGTGACGCTGTCGGTTAAAATCCCGGGCGGACAACTGGCTGAAGCTGCCGATCCATCAAAATCAGGCCTGGCAGGTATTACAGCTGCAATGTTAAACGAAGACACGAAACTTCATACAGCAGAACAAATGGCCGTTGAATTGCAAAAACTTGGTAGCAATATTTCTGTTTCCAGCGCATTTGACGGTATTATTTTTAGCGCGACAACGCTGAAGAAGAATGTAAATAAAACATTAGCGCTTTTAGAAGAACGGATGTTACAGCCATCCTTTACACAACTGGCATTCGACAGGATTCAAAAGCAGGCGATGGAAGGATTTAAACAACGTCGGTCGCAGCCCGCATCGATCGCGAGCGCTGTATTTGCAAAAATTAATTACGGCAATAGCATCCTTGGATTGAGTGACAATGGCACCGAAGCGACAATCAAAAATCTGAGCCTGAGAGATGTTGAGCAATATTATGCCGACTACCTCAGTTCACAAAATACGCGTGTTGTTGTGGTGGGTGATATCAGGGAGCAGGAGATCGTTCCGGGCTTTTCGTTTTTAACGAAACTTCCGAATAAGACAATCAACCTTGTTAACCCGGAAAAAGCAGCATCCATAAATAAAACTGCTGTGTATTTAATTGACGTACCGAAAGCGGCGCAAACAGAATTCCGTGTGGGTATGCCGACCAATTTATTGTATGATGCGGCGGGAGAATATTACAAACTGGGCCTGGCGAATTATGTATTGGGTGGTGATTTTAACAGCCGCATCAATATTAACCTCCGGGAAGATAAAGGCTGGACGTATGGTGCCCGTTCCGCATTTTCTGCAAGCAAGTATGCCGGTAATTTTATTTTCAGTTCAGGGATACGCGCTGATGCAACGGATAGTGCGTTAAGTGAACTGATTAAAGAAATAAAAAATTATGCGACCAATGGCATCACACCTGACGAACTGGCTTTTATGAAAAGTTCTTTAGGGCAGAGGGATGCGTTGGCCTATGAAACCGGCACACAGAAAGCAGGTTTTATCAGCAGGATGCAGGAATACAATCTGCCGGCGAATTATATCGAAACGCAGAATAAGGTTTTGAAAAATATGACCGCCGCAGAAATAAATGCATTGGCCAAAAAATGGCTGGATGTAAATAAAATGACGATCCTGCTGGTTGGCGATAAAGCGACCATCCTTCCTGGCCTGGAAAAAATGGGTTACGAGATCATTGAACTGGATGCAGATGGTAACCGAAAATAAAAATAACAGGACGTAAAAAAGATGCTGCCTCCGGGTGGCATTTTTTTTTGTAACAAACGCAACCTCTGTGCATCTAATAACGGAATAGGCTAATTTAGAATTAACAACCGGGCTATAACAACTCAAGTGTATAACGAAACCGATCAAAAGAATTTATTTAACGACCTGTATAAAAAGCATGCACCACAGGTGCTCAGGATGTGCATGGCCTACACGGAGCACACAGCCCAGGCGCAGGATTTTATGCAGGAAACGTTTATAAAAGTCTGGCAGAACCTGGCACAATACCGTGGCGAAGCGCGCATCAGTACCTGGATCTATCGCATCGCCGTCAATACTTGCCTTTCGCATATTCGTTCTGCAAAAAACAAAATACCAGACGAATTGAAAGATGATTTTGATCAATCTGATGATGTAAGCGGCGTACAAAAAGAACAGAATATCCGGCAGCTATACCGGGCGATTCATGAGCTTGCCGAAACCGACCGGCTGATTATTTCAATGGTGCTGGAAGAAATCCCTTACGATGAAATCGCTGCAACCGTAAATATTACCGAAGGGAATTTAAGGGTAAAGATTCACCGCATTAAACAGGAACTCACCAAAATATTTTTCAAGTATGAACAACTTTGATGACCTCGCCGCGCTTTGGAAAGCACCAGCGCCGGAGCCTTTGCCCGATGTCGCGGATATTATTAAAAAAGCATCCCGGGAAAAAAACCAGGTGGCGCGTAAGATTTTTATCCAGTCATCCTGCATGTTACTGGCAATCGCTTCTCTTGTGTATGTTGTTTGCGCCGTGCATTTTCACTATTTTATCACTTACCTTGGATTGGCAATGATGTTCATTTGCATGATCAGCTTTGCGGTAGTTCGCTTCCGGCAATCGCGGTTTTTAAAACGTGCAGATTTCTCCCAGTCGCCGGCATCATTGCTGAATTCATTTGAAGATTTTCACCGTCGCCAGCAATGGGTAAATACAACCGGCACATTTTGGTATTCCGTTTTTTTAAACATTGCCTTCGCCTTATACTTTTATGAAACGGTAGCGCTCGCGCCCATCCGCGTTGGCTGGAAATGGCTGTTCCTCGCAGTTTATGTCGTCTGGATGCTGATCGCTATGCTCTGGATTGGAAAGCGCTCAGTGAGAAAAGAACATGCAAAAACCAGGGCGATCATTGAAAAGCTGCGGGCTATAAAAGAAACAATCGCAGAGACAGAAACGCATTAACAACGAAGTTAACTATCAAAAAAAAATGCCGCCCGGGAAATGGGCGGCATTATCAAAAATAAAAAACAAACCAACTATCTTTCGCTAAAACCAACTTCCAGTCCAGGCTTTTGGCGCATCTTTTAATTTTCTTTCCCTGCGGCGCACTTCAGCGCGATGACGGATCATGGTAATAATCATCAACGGGATGAACAAAAGGATCGCCGGAGGAATTCCTAAGAAACTGATCCATTTTCCGCCGTACATTCTCCGCATCGGCCTGCGCAATCTTTCTGCAATCAGGTACATCGCCGGCACAATGATCAACGTCATGAAGAACGCGAACGCTAAACCAAAGATGATCGTCCAGCTTAATGGCTTCCAGAATGCGACGTTATCACCACCAAAGAAGATATGCGGGTTCAATTCTGAGAACAACGTAACGAAATTGATATTGAAACCAACTGCTATGGGAATAAACGCGAGGATCGCTGCCAGCGCAGTGAGTAATACCGGGATGATCCTCGTTTTCCCAGCCTGGATCACCGCTTCACGTGTTTTCATTCCACGATGCCGCAGTTCTTCCGCAAATTCTATTACGAGAATACCATTCTTCACAACAATACCTGCAAGCCCCACGATTCCCAAACCTGTCATCAATACAGATGCTTCCATTCCGAAAATAGAGAAGCCCAGTAACACACCGATCACGCTGAAGACGATCTCGGTTAGGATGATCACTGATTTACTCACAGAATTAAATTGTAACACCAACGTCAGTAAGATCAATCCCAGTGCAACCAATAATGCTGAACCAAGGAATGCGCCTGTTTCTGCCTGCTGTTCGCCCTCTCCTGTTTGTTTGATCGTAACGCCGTCCGCTTTTTTAGTAAACGAAGCGATGTGTCCTGCAATCACCTGGTTTACCGACGTGGCATTATAACCCTGTGTTGTTAAAACATTTGAACGAAGGGTGATCAGGCGTTTTTGATTTTTACGTTTCACACTACCAAAAGTGCTGGTAGGCTCAACCGTTACCAGGGCACTGATCGGGATATTTTTTACCGCCCCGCCGCTGGCCATATCACGGAATGATATCCGCATATTCAGCAACTCTGATAAATCTTTCCGTTGTAATTCTGAATTGCGCAGCTGGATCTTATATTCGTCTTTACCTTCTTTAATTTTCGATACTTCCCGACCGAATAATGCCGTACGGATCTCAGATCCGATCTGAGCGGAAGACACTCCTTGTATCAGCGCGCGTTCACGATCAACCGTTAGCGTGATCTCGGGGTTATTCAGATCCACATCCATTTTCAATTCTTCCACACCGGGCACCTGGATAGAATCCAGGTAATTTTTCAGATTAACCGATGTCTTCACCAAATTATCAAAATCTTCACTGGCAATTTCGATATTAACCGGTGGATCTGTTGGCGGACCGCCACTTTCCTGGTCAACACTTATTTCTGCACCCGGAATGCCCGTCATGGCTTTCCTAATCTGATCGAGGTAAGGCTTCGTATCCACGCCATGCCGTTTTTCAAATTCTACAAAGGATACCTGGATACGCCCAAGTTCGCTCCTCGTACTCCGATCTCCGGCGGAAGGATCGCTGGCACCAATTGCCACGTTACTGATCACACTTTCTACCACAGGATTTTTCTTGTTCTTTAATGGATCGATACCCAGCACCGCATTCACCTTTGTTTCCAGGGTGCGCGTGATCGAATCTGTATATTCAACACTAGACCCTACTGGTAGTTTCAGGTATACATAAATCTGGTTGGGATCTCCTTTCGGAAAAAAAGCAACGCCGACACGACCGGTGGTTACAGATATAATAAATATGACCACTGATACGATCAGTAAACCTACGGTTCCCAGCAAAAGATGAACAGGGCGCCAGCCTTTCAATGCCCAGCGAAGAAGGTTTTCATAATGGTCCATGATCCATGGCAACACTTTATGCTGGAATTTATGGATCGCATCTTCCAATACATATCGGTTCAACAAAATCAGCAGCATAAAGAAGATGAGCAGGTTGCCGAGGAATGGCGCACCCATCACGTCGAGCAACAGCCCGATCGCGATCACGATCCAGAAAAACGGCTTTTTGAAAATGGCGGATTTCTTTTCTTTTTCTCCTTCCGGATGATTCATAAAATCTACCGCGAAAACCGGGTTCATAATAAAAGCAACCACCAATGATGCGGCTAATGTAAAGATCAGCATAGTTGGAAGATACACCATGAAGCGCCCGATGATGCCGGGCCAGAAAAGCAGCGGGAAGAAGGGCGCGAGCGTGGTTAATGTACCTGCCAGAACCGGTATGAATACCTCGCCTGCCGCCATTTTTGTTGCAGTGGCCGAACTCAACTTACCGCGTCCTTCGGTAAATATTCGATGGGCATTTTCAATCACCACGATCGCATCATCCACGATAATTCCTAGCCCGAAAAGCAGGGCGAATAACACAATAAAATTTAAAGTCACATGCGAGCCAACGATCAGGTCTGCACCCGGCAGGAATACGAAAGCAACGAACATACTCAAGGGCACACTCAATGCCACAAAAAATGCATTGGTTACGCCCATGAAAAACATTAGGACGATCAGCACGAGGATAAACCCGATGATGATCGAATTTACCAACTCATTAAAAGAAGCTTTTGTTTTAATACTCTGGTCGCCGGTAATAACGGCTTTCAGATTTTCAGGATACGTAATTCCTTTATTGTCGGAAACTACTTTTTGTACCGCATCACTTGTTTCGATCAGGTTTTCACCGCTACGTTTGATGATGTTTAAGGTCACCACATTTTTTCCGTCCAGGCGGGCGAAACTTTCTGTTTCCTTCGTGGTGTCTTTAATAACAGCAATATCTTTTAAATAGATCGGTGAACCGCCTGTGTTACGGATGATCACTTTTTCTATGTCGTATGCCGTTCGAAATTGTCCTTTCAACTGCAGGTTACGTTTCATATTCCCAACATCCAGCAACCCGCCGGAGATGTCCATATTTTCACGGGCAACGGCATTGCTGATATCATCAAATGTGATCCCGGCACTTTGCATCCGGTAATTATCAACATTGATCTGGAATTCACGTTCCGGTGCACCAACAATATCAATACGATTGATCTGCGGAATTTCTTCCAGCTTATCCTTCATGTCATCCGCGAATTTTTTCAACCGCGACATATCGTAATCTCCGCTCAGGTTCACATACATGATGGGCTGATCGCTCAGGTTTACTTCAAGCGCTGTTGGTTCCTGCGTGAGATCATTTGGCAAATCCTGCTTGGCTTTATCGATCGCATCTTTCACCTTCTGAAGTGCGATATCTGTTTTCACTTTCGTATCAAACTCCACGATAATCGCAGAATAATCCTGTTGCGAGGTGCTCGTGAATTTTTTGATCTTGGCACCTGTGATTCCTTTGATCTGTTTCTCGATCGGGCGCGTTACGAGGTTCTCAATATCCTTCGGGGAATTACCCACGTAAATCGTCTGAACATAGATCGTCGGGATCACGATATCCGGGAACTGTTCTTTAGGTAAGGTCGTGAACTGGTATAAACCAGCCAGGGTAAAAAACAACATGAGGAGATAGATCGATGTTTTATTACCGATACTCCAGGATGTTGGTTTAAACTCCTTGAATTTTTGTTTGGCATTTTCTAATACACTCATACAATTACTTTGTAGATGGTTGTTTTGGTTTTGGGCCGCAACGTATCTGTTGATTCGGTTTGATTATTTTCCTGTCGTGAGCTGTTGTCCTTCGTACACGCCTGCAAATCCTTCAGTGATCAGCGATTCGCCGTCTTTCAATCCGCCTTTAATTTCCAGCATTGCACCACTCAGCATACCAATTGTTACCGGGCGTTTGCGCGCGAATAATTTTCCTTTCTCCTCGCTTGCCACCATCACAAATTTTCCTTTTTCATCATTTTGCAAAATGTTCAGCGGGATAGAGATTGTGTTAGGAGAAGAATAATCGCGGATCTTCATCAGGGCGATCTGGTTGGGTTTTAATGACGGATCTGAAGGAAGTTTCGCTTCCACAACAAAGCCGCGGTTAATCAGGTCGATCGAGGCTCCGGTAAAGCTAACGGTAGTATTAAACGTCCGATGTGCATCCGGCAACTGAACCACTACTGCGGTTCCTTTGCTCACGCTGCCTAAATAATTTTCCGGAATATTACTCACCACTTTCAGGCTGCTCGTATTCACGATCTTTATCTGCGGACCTGAAGCCGTCATTCCCTGGAATGTTTCGCCGAGACGAATATTTACAACGTCTGCAATACCGCTTACATCGCTGTACACGTTAGAGGTGTTTTGTTGCTCTACGGCCACTTTCACACTTTCGTTGGCAGCGCGCAGTTGGTTCTCCAGGCTTTGAACATTGTTCTTCGCAGTGATCAGCTGTACTTCTGTCCCGATGCCTTTCTCCCAAAGATTTTTCTGGCGTTCGTAAATATTTTTTGCATACGATAATTGCGTACGGATACCTTCCAGTTGCTGGCGTGATGCAACAACCTGCTGGCGCATGATCGCGTCATCCAGCTTCAACAACAACTGGCCCTTTTTCACCATCTGACCTTGCTGAACATAGATCGCTTTCACCTGTCCCGGACCCATTCGCGGCGAGATATAAGAAATATTTTCTGCATCAACTTTACCCTGCAAATCGATGAAGTGTTCGAATGTTTGACGAACAACCGGTGCGAGGGCAACCAACTTTATTTTGGATGGATTGCTGCTGCTCGTGTCAATCCTGGAAAGTTCTTCCTGGAGTTTGATGATCTCCTGGTCTTTATTCGCCTTCTCTGATTTCAGCTTTTCCAGTTTTACTCTTTTCTCCGTCAGGTTGGCATCCACATCTTTCTTGCTACGGCTGCACGAAACGGCCGTGATTAAGATAAGCGCAAATGCTAAACTTAGTTTTGTGATCTTTTGCATGTTCCTTTTATTTGTCTTTTATATTAATTAGTGGTTGGTTTTTTTACAGTGTTCCTGTGGCTTTCTGGAAATCAATTTTCGCGATGATGGCATCGTAGAGCGCGCTGTAATAATTATTCTGTGCTACTTTCAATTCTGCCTGCGCAGTGTAGATCTCCTGGTTGCTGCCGAGGCCCTGCTCATATTTTAATTTCGTGCTGTTGTACACCTGCTCCGCCAGTTGCATATTCTGACGCTGGTTATCTACTGTGAGAATAGAGGAAGTAATCCGCGTTTTTGCCTGCTCTACATCATTGTCGATAGAAGCTTTTAACTGCTCGATATTGTTGTTGGTCTTTTCCAGTTCCAGCTTTGCTTTGCTTACGCGTGCGGCTTTTGCGAAACCATCGAAAATAGGAACAGATAATTTCACGCCAACCAGGGAACTCGTAAACCATGGACCTTTTCCGAAAAAGTCGAATTTGTTACGCTGCGCATTTTTATAATAATTACCGTATGCCGCCAGTGTTGGCAGGTAGCTCAGTTTGTATCGTTTGATGTTATATTCGTTAAGTTGCTTACCCGCTTCTGCCAGTTGAAATTCTTTACGATTTTTATAATCGTAATTCTGGTCGAGGATATTTTCTTTCAGCATGTCTTCTGTAAGCGAATCTTTCAGCAGCAGTTTATCCTTTTGCGGCATGTTGAGTAAAAATTTCAGACCTGCATTGCCCGCATCCAGTTGATTCTGCAGTTTTATCTTTTCCGTTTTGAGGTTATTCAGTTGAACGTTTACTTTGTCAATGTCCAGCCTTTCTGCGAAGCCCTGTTTGAAAATTTCCTTTGTATCATCCAGTAATTTTTGGAAGCGCACGATATTGGCATCGATAGAGGTAAGTTGCTGGCGGCCGACAACGAGCTGGTAGTAAATTTTCTGAACATTCACCTTGATCATTTCCTCTGTAACATCGATCTGGCGTTCATAAAAATTCAGCGTTGCTTTTCGCGCCTGGAGCCCAACGAAAACCTGTCCGTCAAATAACAACTGTGAGATATCGATCCCGCCATTGGCTGTATACTTTGTGCCGAACTGCGCCTGCACCACACCAAAATCTGAGGGCGATACGATGGGATTGCCACTTCCATCTTTCACGCCTTCATTTTGCAGCACACCGTAAGTTGCCTGGGCGATAAAGTTTGGAAAGCTCTGAACGGCCACATTCGGGAAATAATTAACCGCAGCACTTCCGGAAATTTGCGGAAAGGCAGAAGCCGTCACTTCGCGGTTAGTCTGCTTTTGTATATTCAGATCTACCAGGGCATTGCGTACCTGGATCGAATTCTTTTGGGCGTAATCAACGGCTTGCTGTACCGTGAATTCATTTACCGTTTGTGATGTAGCTATGGTTGCAATTAGCAACAGCGTAGCCGTAAATATTCCTGTTTTCATAATTCTGTTTCTACGCATTCGCTTGTAATTTTTGTATTCTTTCCTGTTGATATTTTTGTGTGAGCTTGTAGCCTTTAGGAGAGATAAGGCCATATAAAAAATGATAGGTAAGTTCTTCTTCAATATCTGCCAGCCCTTCTTTTACTTTAGTGTGGAACTCGGGGTTGAAAGGGATTATGATACTTTCTACGCGGAAACGGGCCATCACATCCACCCTGATTTCCGGCCGGTACAATTCTTCGCGGATGCCCCTGGTGATATTGTCGCGGATAATTCCGTAGATGTAATCATTCTTATGTTGGGCAAATTTCGCAAAAGCGCCGGGGTAATATTTTTGCATGTCGAACAATAGCGAAGGGTTCATCGAACGAAACATCGCAACAACAAGGTCCATTGCCAGGAATATCTCATGGATCGCGTCTTTGGCTTCACTACGATCAAAATCGCAGATTTGCTGGTTATGCTGGATAATAGATCCTACGACCGCGTTTACGAGTTCATCTTTATCCGCGAAATACTGGTAGATCGTCTTTTTGCTGATGCCCAGGTTATTGGCGATATCGTCCATACTTACGCTACGCAGCCCGTATTGCATAAACAATTCTGATGCTTTTTCGCTAATCCGCTTATGGGTGTCTGATAATTCTGTCATTGGGACGCAAAACTACGGAAACTTATAACGTTGCCAAAGTTTCCATCATATTTTTTTGCCATTCGTAACAATTATTTAATGCAGGGGCATAAAAAAACAGGCGTTTGAGACGCCTGTTTCAAAAATTATTTTCTTTTTTCTATTGATATTTTACAGAAAAATAGCCTGCAGTGAAAGTTATCGGAGTTCCTCCACCGCTAACTGGTGTAGCAATGAAATTAAAAGTTCCCCTAATTCGCTTGGTCGTCGTGTTATGCTCCAGTATCGTCAGGTTTCCACCATCAGCACTGTATGAAGTGTCTGGTGTGGCACCGTTATCATATAACGCAGAAGGATCGCCAGGAAATGGAATGGCACTAAAGGAATAACTTCCCGGCACTATCGTTCCGCTCATGTCGAGCCCGATATTTTTATCGGTATTAGCGTCATAGCTGGAAATGATGGAGATATTGGTCTGACCAAGAAGATTAGTATAAATACCGGTCGCGTTGTAATTCACCCAGTCTACACCGTTGAGTTTCACCCGAAAAGTATCCGTAGGATTACCCGGAGGAATCCCATTAGATGTTGTATAGCTAATATTAGTAAAACTGCCTTCAGTAAACGCATGACTCACTGTATCAATATCACGGAGCACACGGAATTTGAAGGTACCACTCATCTTTTTATTTGTGGTATCAATTGACGTGATGCTTACCTTACCACCGGCTAAACTGGTATCACCTGATGCGTTACTCGTGAAGCCAAAGCTGCTTCCGTTGGGCGTTAGTACGTATGCTGCACCGTTGTCGCCAAATTCATCTAAGGTATAAGCATGAACGCCGGAATCTACAACCTGGATCACCAGCACTTTACCGTCTGTGCTTTGCCCGTTAATCATAATATACCCGCCATTCCGGATCGCACCTGAAGACTGGTTAGCAACCCACTGCACGCCGTCGATCTTAGCACGGAAATCTCCTGTTAGTCCAGCAACTGCTCCACCGCCACCATTTTCCTGGCTTAATTCTTTTTGGCAAGCCGTTAAGCCGATCACTACCAGGCATACAAGAGAGAGCAAACTTTTCATTTTCATAAGTTATGATTTGTAATCACGAAAATATCTCATTATTTGAGAAAGCGCGTGTTAAAGCAGAAGTTTTTCTGGTAGAGCCGCCGTTCATTTCTTCTGCTGCCCGCTGCCAATCTTTTATCTTTGACCCGTAAATACAATTTTATGGAAAAACAATTCGATTTCAAGCGCTTATTGCAGTATTTCCTGCAGGGATTGCTCATCCTGGCACCTGTTACAATCACACTGTATGCCCTTTATTTCGTCGTTTCCACAATAGACGGCTGGCTGCCGATCTTCTCTTATACAGATGAAACCGGGCGGGTTCACGTACAAAATTATGGCCTCGGCTTCCTCATCATCCTCGCGGGCATCGTACTGATCGGGTATTTCAGTTCCTTCTTTATTACGGGCCGTATTATCAGTTTTATGGATAAACTCATGCAAAAGACGCCGGGTTTAAAACATATTTATTCTACTACCCGTGATTTTTTTGAGGCTTTTGCCGGCGACAAGAAAAAATTTACGCAGAACGTGCTGGCGAATGTAGATGACAACGAGGTTTGGCGGATGGGCTTTATCACGCAGGACGACATGAGTGATTTCGGCCTGCTGGATTATGTGGCCGTTTATATCCCAATGGCTTATTCTGTTGCCGGAAATGTTTACATAATTCCAAAGAGCCGCATCAAGGCGATAACGCATATCACCAGCGCGCAGACGATGAAATTCGCTGTGAGCGGTGGTGTAACGGACATCACGGAACACGAATAACAACTTCCTTTAACGACGCAAACAACATTAGTATTGAAGCGAATGGAAATATTTTTACAGATAACCTGTACGGATGTCCGCAGTAACGCGAAAAATATTTCTATTATCTCTGTGTTGTTTCTTCAGCTGCCGGGCATTTTGCTGGGGCTTCTGGGCGCATCAGCAGATTAATTACCTGGCGGTTTTTCTCCTACCTCCGGAGATGCTCGTTCTCTACAAACCACAGATCGAATTTTTAAAAGAACATGCCGTAGATCCGGATAAACGTCGATATGCAGTGACTGATGAAGCGCCGAGACATTACCTGGATATTGATCATTACGGAAATTATCCCTATGACAGCCTTCCAAAAAAATGGAGCGAAGCAGCGGAAAAATTTTCTGAAGACAGCTTGAAAAAATACGGCATCGTGCCCTGGCATATTCAAACCATGCTTGCCAGGTTAACAAAAGCTTTCAAAGAGCAAAACTTTTCGGGAATTTTGAAAAACAGTGCTGAGCTCGGACATTATATTGCTGATGCCCATGTACCATTGCATGCGAGCAGTAACCATAACGGGCAATTGACGGGGCAAAAAGGCATTCATGCATTTTGGGAGAGCCGTATCCCCGAGTTGCTGGCTGAAAAAGAATTTGATTTTTTTATTGGCCAGGCTGCTTACATTAAAGATCCTTTGGTATTCACCTGGAACCGGTTGTTGGAAAGCGCACGCGCAGCAGATACCGTTTTGCTTCTCGAGAAAAATCTAAGCAGGAGCTTTCCCGCTGATCAAAAATATTCTTTTGAACCCCGCAATGGTCTTATTTTAAAACAATTCAGCAGCGCATTCAGCACCGAATATAACCGCCAGTTAAATGGAATGGTTGAAAGAAGAATGCGTCAGGCAATTTTTGCCATCGCTTCTTTTTGGTATACCGCGTGGGTGAATGCGGGGCAGCCCGACCTCAAACACTTGTCCGGCAAGACTTTTTCCGATAACGATCAAAAAGAATTTGATGACCTGAACAAAGGATGGCAGGCGGCTGCCAAAATGATCGGGCGCGAAGAATAACTGCAGGCTTTTTAATTGCTTACATTTGCAGCTTAATTTTTCGAGTAATGACTGCGACCAAAGAACAGCCCGTGCTGCTGCATAATTTCAACGCCGGCCCTTCTATTTTACCAAAAACTGTATTTGAACAGGCTGCTGCGGCCATTCTTAATTTTGAACAATCAGGCTTATCCATTTTGGAATTCGGGCATCGTACGCCGGAATTTACCGCCGTGATGGCAGAGGCCCGCGGACTACTGCGCGAACTGATGCACCTCGACGAAAATCACGAGGTATTATTTTTACATGGTGGCGCTTCTACCCAGTTCATGCAGGTGCCCATGAACCTCCTGGATGCGAAAGAATCTGCAGCATACACGGATACTGATGTCTGGGGTGCAAAAGCAATCAAAGAAGCCCGGCTTTTTGGAAAGGTAGATGTCGTGTGTTCATCAAAAGAAAAGAATTACAACTTTATCCCAAAAGACTTTGCCGTACCCAACGATGCAAAATATTTACATATTACCACCAACAATACGATTTACGGAACGCAGTGGCAAAAGATTCCCCGCACCAGTAATTCGATGGTGGCCGATATGAGCA
The DNA here is from genome assembly GCA_028288705.1 of Ferruginibacter sp. Lineage (GTDB taxonomy): Bacteria > Bacteroidota > Bacteroidia > Chitinophagales > Chitinophagaceae > Ferruginibacter. The sequence goes on along the minus strand of JAQBNH010000014.1, from coordinate 208,129 downwards.
GCGACATCCTCAGCCGCGTACTCGATTTCAACAGTTTCGACCTGATCTACGCCGGTGCTCAAAAAAACCTCGGTGCCGCAGGCGTAAATATTGTAGTGGTGAATAAAAATATTCTCGGCAAGATCAAACGCGCAATCCCGACAATGATGGATTATCGAAATCACATTAAGGAAGACAGCATGCTGAATACACCGCCGGTGTTCGCCATTTACGTTTGCCTGTTGAACCTGCGCTGGGTAAAGGCCCAGGGTGGCGTAGCTGCTCTGGAAAAAAGAAATATAGAAAAGGCGGCCTTGTTGTACAGGGAGATTGATGAAAACCCTTTATTTACCGGCACTGCTGCAAAGGAGGATCGCAGTAAAATGAACGTTTGCTTCGTAATGGAAGACCCGTTGATGGAAGAACGTTTTGAAGCGTTCGCAAGAACAAGAGGAATTGTTGCCATTCGCGGCCACCGCAGCGTTGGTGGTTTCCGCGCTTCCCTTTACAATGCGCTTCCATTAAGCAGCGTAGAGGTATTGGTGCAGGCAATGCGGGACTTCAGTAACAGTTTAAACTAAACATCCCTCCCGTGGTAAATTGCTTATTTTTGCCTCCGGTTTTAATTACTATATATTTTGAACATGGTTAATATTACAGCATTCAAAGCACTGCGCCCCGAGCCACAACATGCGAAGGCAGTGGCTTCACGACCTTATGATGTGTTGAGCAGCAAAGAAGCGAAAGTAGCAGCGCAGGGAAATCCGGCCTCGTTTTTACATATTACGAAAAGCGAGATCGATCTGCCTGAAAATACAGATATCCATTCGCAGGAAGTGTATGACAAAGCGAAAGAAAACCTGACGGCCTTCATCAGCCGTAACTTGTTGTTTCGCGAGAATAAACCTTGTTACTATATCTACCGGTTAACCATGGATGGCCGCAGCCAGGCCGGACTTGTTTGCGGAAGTTCCATCGATGATTATGAAAACGGGTTGATCAAAAAACATGAATTCACGCGCCCTGAAAAAGAACAGGATCGTATCAATCATATTAAAACCACGGGCGCCCAAACCGGCAATGTATTTCTTGCCTATAAAAATGTGGCAGAGATCGACCAATTGATCAACAAATGGATGGCGGAAAAAAACTGCCAGTATGATTTTGTTGCTGAAGACGGTGTACAGCACAGCATCTGGATCGTGAACGACGACGATACAATAGCCGCTATCACCCATCTGTTTAAAACACTGGTTCCGGCTACCTATATCGCTGACGGCCATCACCGTGCTGCTTCAGCGGCAAAAGTGCGTGGCGAGCTCGGAGAAGCATCACCTGAAAATGCAAATTATTTTTTGACCACCCTATTCCCGGCCGATCAACTCGCGATCCTGGATTACAACCGCGTTATTACTGATCTCAATGGGCTTTCAGGGGAAGAATTGCTTCAACAGCTGGAAGAAAAATTTTTGGTAGAAAAAGAAGCTGGTCTTTACAAACCGGACGCGGCACACCGTTTTGGCTTGTACATGAACAACCAATGGTACAAGCTGACCGCTAAAGAAGGCAGTTATAAAAATGACCCGATCGGGATTCTCGATATCAGCATCCTGCAGGAAAATATCCTGGAGCCGATCCTCGGAATTAAAGATCAGCGCACAGACAAACGCATTGATTTTGTTGGCGGAATACGTGGACTAGGCGAATTGGAAACCCGCGTGAACAGTGGAGAGATGGCCCTGGCCATCAGTTTATACCCGGTAAGTATGGAGCAATTATTCGCTGTGGCTGACAGTGGGGATGTGATGCCGCCGAAAAGCACGTGGTTTGAACCGAAACTACGCGATGGGTTACTCACACACCTGATCGATTAAGAATTTAACATACAGAGCATCGAAGAGGCGTTTTATCAACGCCTCTTTTTTTATCTTTACGAGATATGAAAAGATTCCTTCCGCTGCTCTGTTGTTTTTTCAGCTCACTGCTGGCGACCGCACAAACACAATCCGCCGCCGAATTACATGAAACCGCCAAATCCTTTATACGACAGGCCGATTACGCCAACGCGATTCTTGTGTTAAACCGCGCTGTTTTGCTGGAGCCGCAAAATATTGGCATGGCAAAAGACCTTGCGCTGAGTTATTATTACCAGAAGGACTTAACGCATGCGCTAGAAGTTATAAAACCCGTTCTGGATCGCGATGAAGCCGATGATCAATGTTTCCAGATTGCAGGAAATATTTACAAGCAACTGGAACAATTTAAGGAATGCGAAAAACTGTATAAAAAAGGCATAAAGAAATTCCCTGATTCCGGTCCGCTGTACAACGAACTGGGAGAACTGCAATGGGCACAAAAAGATTTCAGCGCCATCAAACAATGGGAACAAGGCATCGAAGCTGACCCCTCTTACAGTAAAAACTACTACAATGCTGCCCGTTATTATTTTCTCAGCCCCGATAAAATATGGAGCTTATTGTATGGCGAGATATTTCTTAATATGGAACCGCTCAGTAACAAGGCACCGGAAGTAAAACAACTGTTGCTCGACGGATACAAAAAACTGTTTACTGAAGCTAACCTGGAAAATAACAGTAAGGACAAAAATGGTTTTGCAAAAGCCTACCTGCAATCTATGAGCCGGCAGGGGCAAGTCGCCGCAACAGGGCTCACAACCGAAACATTAACTATGCTTCGTACGAGGTTTATCCTGGATTGGTTTAATACAACAGCTGCAAAATATCCTTTTCGTTTGTTCGAACAGCAACAGCAATTATTGAAGGAAGGCATGTTCGATGCTTATAATCAATGGCTGTTTGGTTCGGTGCAAAATCTGCCGGCCTACCAAAACTGGACGAATATGCACAATGAAGAACAAACAGCTTTTACCAACTTTCAGCGCGGTCGCATTTTTAAGATTCCTGCAGGACAATACTACCATTAAAATAAATATTTGATGTTTAAACATTGTTTATTATCTTTGTGTTATAAAACAAATTAAAAATGAAAAAAACATTCTTCCTGGCAAGCGCAGTTATCTTGTTTGCAGCCTGTAACAATTCATCTGAAAAAAATAGTGCTGCCACTGCAGAAAAAGTAGAAGTAGCAGGAACCGACGGAACTGCCTACAGCATTGATTCCAGTGCATTGGTAACCTGGACAGGCAGCAAACCAACGGGTAAACATTCCGGCACTTTCACTCTTTCAGAAGGCACTTTATTTGTAAAAGATAATAACCTTACAGGTGGAAGTTTCCTGATCAACATCGCATCTTTAACTAACCAGGACCTGGCTGGGGATGCTGAGAATAAGGGTAAACTGGAAGGCCATTTGAAAAGCCCGGATTTCTTTGACGTTGCCAAATATCCAACAGCTAAATTTGAAATCACTTCAGTTGAGCCAAGTATTTCAGACAGTAGCAAAAAGACCGGCGCTACACACCTGATCAAAGGAAATCTTACATTGAAAGACAGCACTAAAAATGTTTCTTTCCCGGCGACGATCACCATCGATGCAAATACCGTTTCTGCAACCGCCGATTTTTCAATCGATCGTACCCAATGGGGTATGAACTATAAAGGACCTAACAATCCCCAGGACTGGTTTATCAGTAAAGAAGTGGGCATAAAACTCGCAATCACAGCGCATAAAAAATAATAGTTTTGTTTAGTTAATACAGGGCCACTCATTCAACCGGGTGGCTTTTTTTATGTGTGCGCTTTCAGCAGCAGCGCGGATATTTTTCTTTGGGTTATTTTTATTTACCTTAGAAGCCAAATCATTTTTATGGACGAACAACGCGATGATAAACTTTGGCAGTTAGCAGCAAAACGTGCTGATTTTCAACGCAGCCTTGCGTCTTATTTTATCGTTAATGGTTTCCTTTGGCTGATCTGGTGGTTTACCGCGGGTCGTAACGGGCACACCGGGTTACCCTGGCCTGTCTGGCCAATGGTCGGCTGGGGACTCGGATTGTTATTCCAATACATGAATGCCTACGGTGGTGGAAGAAACGACCTGGTGCAAAAAGAATATGATAAATTAAAAAATAAAAGCTAACCCTCCGGGGCTAGCCGGAACTCACCAACCTGAATGATTGCATATGAACGAACAGTCGCGGATATTTGATTTTTTATACAGCCAACTTGAAAATTTTCCAAAGCCGGATATGTTTACCGGCAAGCAGAACGGCAAATGGGAGCCGCTTTCTACGGAAGTAGTAGCCGAGACCGTTAATAAACTTAGTGCGGGACTTTTAAAATTGGGTGTTGGTGGGAAAACAATGGAAGTGGAACAGCAGGATAAGATCGCGCTGATATCAAAGAACCGCCCGGAATGGCTGATGCTGGATATGGCCTGCCAGCAGATCGGTGCCATCCTCTGCCCGATCTATCCCACAACCAACATCAACGAACTCGAATTTATTTTCAACGACGCCACCGTAAAACATGCATTTGTAAGTGGCCACGACATTTTTGAAAAAGTACAATCAATCCATAGCCGCGTACCATCCCTGGAGCGCATTTTTAGTTTTGATCAGCAGGAAGGCGCCGGTTTTTGGCAAGAAATTTTTGAAGGAATTTCAGCAGACGATCTTGCCCGCGTGGAAACGATAAAAGCAACGATCCGGGCAACGGATTGCGCAACGATCATTTACACTTCAGGCACAACAGGAACGCCGAAAGGGGTGATGCTGAGTCATCGTAATATCGTAAGCAATGTAATCAACGGGAAAGAAAGTTTTCCGTTTAGCGACGCGCCACAGGCAAAGTCATTGAGCTTCCTTCCGCTCAATCATATTTTCGAAAGGATGGCTTCTTATATTTTCATTTATAGCGGTATCTCGATTTATTTTGCGCAGAGCATGGAATCGATTGCAGAAGATCTGAAAGAAGTTCGTCCAAATGTATTTTGCACCGTTCCGAGATTGCTGGAAAAAGTGTATGAAAAGATCATGTCGAAAGGCGCAACGCTCACAGGCATCAAGAAAAAACTTTTTTACTGGGCGGTAGATCTTGGCAACCGCTACGACAGCCTTAAGCCTGGCGGACCGGGTTACCGCATTCAACTGGCGCTGGCCAACAAACTCATTTTTAATAAATGGCGGGACGCGCTGGGAAATAATGTTGAATATATCATCACCGGCGGCGCCGCCTGCCAGGTGAGGTTGTTGCGTATTTTTAATGCGGCGCAGATCCCCGTGTATGAGGGTTACGGCCCCACAGAAAACAGCCCGGTGATCAGCGTAAACTGCCGCTACAAAGGCGGGATGAAATTCGGTACGGTTGGCCCCGTGATCCAGGGCCAGGAAGTAAAACTGGAAGCCGATGGAGAAATTTGCGTAAAAGGCCCTAGTGTTATGATGGGCTATTATAAAAGGCCTGATCTCACCGCGGAGGCCATCATCGATGGCTGGTTACATACCGGTGACATCGGTGTATTTGAAGATGGGAAATACTTAAAAATAACGGATCGTAAAAAGGAATTGTTTAAAACCAGCGGCGGAAAATATGTAGCGCCGCAGCCCATAGAAAACAAAATGAAGGAATCACCGTTTGTTGAACAAATGATGATCGTTGGTGCAGAAGAAAAATTTGTGGGAGCGCTGATCGTACCATCTATGCCGAACCTGCAGGAATGGATGCGCCAGAAAAATATTCCTTTTACAACGGCGCAGGATGCCGTTCATCATCCAAAGGTGCTGCAGTTATATAAAGACCTTATCCAGTCGTTCAATACATTCTTCAATCATGTTGAACAGGTAAAAAAGTTTGAACTGATCCCTGAAGAATGGACAATCGAAACCGGCGAACTCACGCCAACGCTGAAGCTTAAACGCAAGGTAATCATGGAAAAATTCAAGCCTGCGATCGAAAGGATCTACCAATAAAAAACCCCGGGAATAACCGGGGCTGAATGCTTGAACAGAAAAAGTTTTTAAAAGAAGAAGGATATATCGATTCAGAATTTCTCCTGGCGGGATCACTCCCGATCTTTCATAGATTTATGTTTTTAGCCGGTAAGATTCAATGATACCGGTGATTTGTTCGAATTCGCTTGACTTATCAATGAAATGATCTGCACCGATCTTTTCACAAAGCAATTTATAATTGTCAGTTGCCTGGTTGGTGAGCATCACCGTTTTTATTGCAGGATAGTATTGCTTTAAAAACTGCAATAATTCTATCCCGTTTTTTTCCGGCAGATGAATATCCAACAACACTAACCCGGGTTCCTGTTCTTCAATCAGCGCTATCGCTTCATGATAACCGATGGCGGTAAAAACTTCCGCAACGCACGGTAATTCATTAATAATTTCAAACAACCTGTCAAGAACTAGTTGGGCATCTTCTACGATCAATACCTTGATGCCTGGGTCTTTCATTTTGAATATCAGCGTTTAAAACGGTTGATGCAAAAATATACTATGACCATTCCAGCCACTGTAATCGACTTTACAAGATGCTTGTAGTGGATATACTACATTATCAAAGCAGGTTATTTTGGATAGCGTACAGCGTGAGATCGGCATTGTTTTTCATGCCCATTTTTGCCATGATCCTTGCGCGGTAAGTGCTCACCGTAGTGACGCTTAAAAACAAGGATTCGGCAATTTCGGAAACGGATTTACCGGATGCAAGTAATTTCAACACGCTGAATTCCCGGTCTGATAAAAATTCATGGGCAGGTTTATCATTGTCCTGGTCGAGAACAGAAGCTAGTTTTTCGGCAATAGATGCGGTGATATATTTTTTACCTAGCATCACGCGCTGCACCGCATTCACGAGTTCATCGGGTGCAAGATCTTTACTCAGGTAACCGGATGCACCCGCTTTAAGCACACGCAACGCATATTGTTCTTCAGGATGAATACTTAGAATAAGAACGGGCAACTTGGGCTGCAATTGCTTGATCTGTTGCAAGGCTTCCAGACCGCTGCGGCCCGGCATACTTAGATCGCTGATAACAACATCCCATTCTGCCTGGATAATTTTTTTTACCATCTCCTCTGCGTCACCAACTTCTTCGATCAGGGCCGCAGGAAATCCTTCAAGCAATATCTGCCTTAGCCCCCTTCTTACGATGGTATGGTCATCTGCAATTAGTATCCTGATCATTGCCATACTGGTAGATTAATCCGGTTTTAAAGGTACTATAATTCTTACGCAGGTTCCTTTGCCGGGCTTGCCTTTTATTTCATACTGCCCGCCCATTAGTAAGGACCGTTCTTTCATGCCAAGTAAACCCAGCGTTTTCTTATGTTCGATATCATCTGTATTAAACCCAACACCATTGTCTTTAATAACCAATTCCAGGCTTTTTTCGCCCAGCTTTAATTCAGCATTCACCTTCGTAGCTGCAGCATGTCGCAAAACATTCGTCAGACTTTCCTGGTAGATCCTGAACAAACCGGTGGCCACCTCACTATCCACTGTAACGTTGGGCGCATTCGATTTAAATATAGTAGTAATTTCGGATCTTTTTTCAAATTCATCACTTTGCCATTCCATTGCCGCCACAAGCCCGAGATCATCAAGAATACTCGGCCTTAGCTGAGTCGCGATCCTGCGAACGGTGATCACTGTTTTATCGATCAGCTGAATGGTATCACGGATCTTATCCTTCACTTCCTGGTCGTCTGATTTTATTTTCTTGTTCAGCCAGGAGATATCCATTTTTAGCCCCGTTAATTGCTGCCCCAGTTCATCATGGATCTCGCGCGCCATATGCGTTCGTTCGGACTCACGGATTTGCTCCAGATGCGTTGCCAGCTGGCGCAGATCCTCATGAGATTTTTTAAGGTTTTCTTCTGCCTCCAGTTTTTCTGTTACATCAATCGCCAGCACCAGGCGGGCACTTTCCCCTTCGTAAATAATGTTATGAGTAATGATATTTACTTTCACTAACCTCCCGTCTTTTGTGCGGTGTTCCCAGATACCCGCATCGTTGATCCCTTTGCCGTTTGCCTTCAGGTAATAGCGCAATTTTTTTGCTTCTTCTTCCGAACGAATAGCGTACGCATCCATTTGTAAAAACTCCGCACGTGAATACCCATAAAATGAAAGGGCAGCCGGGTTTACGTCCAAAAATCTGCGTTCCGGTACAGAGATCATAAACATCGGCATCGGGTTCTGGTTAAACAGTAACCGGTATTTAATTTCGGACAGGCGCAGGGCTTCCTCCGCTTTTTTCCTTGCGGTGATATCCCTCACAATGCCCTGGTAACGGCCATCAGGCAATAATTTGGCACTGATCTCTACATTGATGAGGTTGCCATTTTTTTGCTTGATCACACGTTCGTTAATGATCACATGGCCGCTCAGTAATTCATCCATCATCAAAGGATTATCCTCCTCATCTGTTTTACAAATAATATCGGAGATGCTTAAGCGCAGCAATTCTTCCTTCCGATAACCCGTCAAAATTGTTGCGCTTGAATTTACATCGAGATATTGCCCTTCGCGGTTGCTGATAAAAATTCCATCTGACGCCTGCTCGATAAGAGTACGGAATTTTTCTTCGCTTTGCTGTAATTTTTCCTGTGACCGAACCCGTTCTGAAATGTCGATGCCAACGCCTAACAGGCAATCTTCACCTTCATAACGGATCACCCTGCCCGTAAAAAAGTAAGGGAGGCCTGAACCATCTTTAGCAATAAACATCGCCTCTACCTGGTCTTCCCCATTTGTAAATACGCTGTTGATCTTACTGCGCAGTAGTTCTTTATCCGTCCCGGTGAACAGATCCAGCGGATGGAGCCCGGCAATTTCCTCAGCACTATAACCTGTTACGGTTTCAAAATTTTTATTCCAGCGATAAAACTGCCCTTGCTTATTGTAGAGATAAAAAACGCCGGGTAAACTGTTGATCACCGAATCGGATAATTCTTTTTCTACGATGAGTTGCTGCTCAAATTCTTTCTCCTCGGTGATATCCTGCATCGCACCAAGCATCCTGAATGCACGCTGTTGCCCATCATACAGAATATAAGCACGATCATAAATATTTTTGTAATCGCCATCTTTGTCTTGCAGGCGGAATTCTTCCGTGACAAACTTCTGGTTTCCCCGGATCGCCGCTTCGTAATTAGTTACAATCTTTTCCCTATCATCAGGATGAACAACAGCGAGAAAACTTTCGTAATTCAGCAATTCCCCTTCCGTTAAATTGAAAATACGCCGGAAACTTTCATTACCCCAGATCTGGTCGTTATCAAGATCCCAATCCCAAATGGCCTCATTTGTTGCTTCTGCCACTAAAGAAAAACGTTCGTTCGAAATCTTCAGGGCATGCTCTGAAAATTCCAGCAAGGCCACGGATTTTTTCTTCTCCGTAATATTAATAAGTGTTCCGATGATCGCCGGTTTACCCCGGTATAATGTAAACGTACCAAACACTTCCAGGTACAAGAGGCTGCCATCACGATGGATACCGGTGAATTCATAATTCATGCTGCGGTATTTACCTTCAATGCGTGAGCGTATATGTTCGAGTACCCGCGGCCGGTCATCAGGATGCACGATCGTTTCAGGCGGAAAATTTTCATTAATAGCATCCCCATGATAACCGAATGTTTCAGCAAAACAAGGATTTACGTACACGAGTTTTTCATCCTGGATAATATACACCCCCACCATAGATTCCTCCACGAGGTTCCTGAATTTAGATTCAGCTTCCTGCAATTCAAGTTCGATTGTACGCCGCGCTGTTACGTCCTGCACGATGGACATCACACCAATTGGCTTTCCATCATCATCGCGGAAAACAGAGTTATACCATTCGCAGTAAATTAATTTGCCCTCTTTTGTTATGTTACGGTTATGCACCACATTATTGGTGAGCTCGTCGGTTAACAGGGTTTTTATGGCAGATTTAACCAGTCCTTTATCTTCTTCAGAAACCAGGTTAATGTCATCAATGCTCCGCTGCAGCACTGCGGAAGCCTGCCAGCCAAAAATTGATTCTGCCTGTTCATTCCATTGGATGATTGCCATTTCGTTATCAAATTCAATTACACCCATCGGCGTATTGTTGATATGATAATTCAATCGTTCATGTACTTTTTCCAGGGCCAGCTCTGCCTTCTTCCTTTCGGTGATATCATGATAATAAACAGAGATCCCGTCTGAAGATGGATAGATCAAATCTTCATACCAGCGGCCGGTTGTAGAATGGAATAGCTGAAGCCGCTGCGCTACCTGCGTTTCCTGTGCCCTGCGTAAAGCTGCGTAAAAGGGCTCGTCCACAACATCCGGGAATTCATCCCAGATATTTTTGCCCAACAACTCCTCTACTTTTTTGCCATGCAATTCGGCAGCTTTCTTATTGAGGTAAGTATAATTCCAATTTGAATCGAGGGCGATGAATGCATCCGTTATTCTTTCGAATACATAAGTCAGTTCCGCCGCCTTCGCATTTACCTGTTGCTGAAGATTTTCAGTAAGGGTATGTAGTTGCGCTTCTAATTTTTTACGGCTGGTGATATCCCGGATCACCGCTACTGTTCCGCCCTCCCCACCCGCCTGGTTTCGGATCGCGGATGTACTCACTTCTACATCCAACGGGATACCGTTTTTATGGTAATGGATCACCTCACCTTTCCAATAATCTTTACGTGCAAATTCTTCCATTATTTCCGGCAGACTCACATGCAGGTATTCTGTTTTCAATACATCGCTGATCGACCTTCCCAACACCTCAGATTCGCTGTAGCCGTATAATTCTTCAGCATACTGGTTCCAGTTGGTGATCTTAAAATTGGCATCTGTAGTTATGATCGGATCTGAAATATTGGCTATAAGTGAAGAATTGAAACGCAGGATTCTGCTGCTCTTCTCCTGTTCTTTAAAATCCCGGAGAATCGTTATAAAACTATAACCCAGCAGGCAGTAAAACAGGATCGCCAGGATAAAAAACTCCATCGTGGTGCGGCGCGCATACTGCTCCCTGTGGATGTTGGATTGCTGTAACAGGATACGGTCTTTATTTTCGATATTATTTACCCGCGCAGTGATCTCGTTCATTAATGACAATCCTTCCGCTGCTTTGATCATATTCACAGTGGAATCAAAACCAAAAACGCGTCTGGCTTCAACAAGTTTTTTAGAATAGGCGATTTTTTTATTAACGATCTCCAGCAATTGGGTACGCTCCACAGCGTTGGTGGAATCCGCCAGTTTTAGTTGCGCGAGAATCGTTGTATCCCGCCGGATATGATGCAAACCGGAATCGTATGATGAGAGAAATTTCTCATCACCTGAAATTGTAAATCCGCGCTGGCCTGTTTCAATGGCACGAATATCGCCCAGGATATTTTCCATGCAGAGCAATACATCAAGCGCAGACTTTACATTGCGGCTCTCCTGCTCCACGCGGCGCATATTACTGTAAGTGGTAAAAACAAAAATGCCAATAAACACGAACGCTGCAATGAACGTAAAGCGGATCTTATTAATGGCGAGTAGTTTTTTCATGAGCAGCGGCGATGAAGCAAAGGATAAATTACGTTTTTTTTTTTCAAAGCTGGCATAAGGGCCATCATCCCTTCAAATACTTAAAAAAAATACCTAGCTTGCCGGCATCAGACACCCCCAATCCCGTGGCAGGAAGGGGGCAAAAAAAATACATGCAATTTTTTCACCAAAACCTACGGGTACTTCTGGCAACTGTCTCAGCGGAAGGAAGTTTATCATTGCGCAGTATGTTCCAGGAAGCGTTTCCTGATGCGTTGATTCAAACTTATATTTTCGGTTCAGCGGCCCCAGGTCTACCGGAACATTTTGATGCGCAAATTATTTTGCTCGAAGTTCCGGAAGCGACAGACATGGATGTATTGGTGAAGATGCTGAAGCAAATTAAAAAGCATATTCCCGTTATACTATTTTCTCAAAACGAACACGACGATATAACACCGGCTACGATCCAGGAGTGTGCGGAATGGATCACGCTGGATTATTTATCGATTGAAACGTCAACAACGGCTTCCCTAAAAAAGATCGTGCGCAGCAATATGGAAAAGATCCGGCTGGCCGGAGAGTTGCAGGAAACAACGGAGCGCTATGATTTGCTCACAAAGGCCACCAATAATATCGTCTGGGATTGGGAACTGGAGCGGCGTTCGGCATACTGGGTTGGCAATGGACTAAAAGTTATCCTTGGATATGATGTGCAGGAGATCGTAGTTAATACAGATTTTTGGGAAGAGAACTTACATCCCGAAGACAGGGAGCGCGTCGTAAATAACCTCATGCAGATCTTCGCGGCAGCCACCTCAACCAATTGGGAAGATGAATATCGTTTCCGCGGAAAGGACGGGAATTATAAGATCATTTATGACCGCGGCTTTATCATCTACAATAATGGAAAGGCAGTGCGCATGATCGGGTCGATGGAAGATATCACGGCCAAAAAAATGGCGCAGGAAGCGAGTATTGCTTCGCAGAAAAATTACAAAAGCCTGTTTGATAATAACCCGCTGGCGACGTTTATCTGGGACATCAATAATTTTGAAATCCTGGAAGTGAATGAAACAGCGGTGGAAGAATACGGTTACAGCAGGGAAGAATTTTTACAACTTTCGGTACTCGATCTGCGACCTACTGCAGACGTGCCGAACTTTAAGGTCCGCCTGAACTTATTAAAAGATGCACACAACACGAAACAGGAATTCACTTGGACGCATATCAACAAAAGCGGGGAACCAATGCTCATGCAGGTTTCATCTTATGGCATTACTTATGAAGGCCGGCCTGCAGTGATTGCTTTATCAAAAAATATTACAGAAAAAGTAGCACTGGAAAAGAAGCTGGAAGCCGAAAAAAGTCTGAAGCAAAAACAATTAGCGGAAGCGATCGTAACGGCACAGGAAAAAGAACGTACCGAGATCGGGAAAGAATTGCATGATAACGTGAACCAGTTGCTCAGCGCCAGCAGGCTTTATATCGAAGCAGCGAAAAACGACCAGGATAATGGCACCGGTTTGCTGACGCAGGCATCAGGATATATCATGAATGCCATTGAAGAGATCCGGTTTTTGTCTAAAGCACTCAATACGCCGCTGATCAATGAACTCGGATTATGCGAAGCGATTGAAAATCTTGCAGAAGAACTGATGGTTGTAAACACAACTAAGATCATCGTTGAAACAAACGATTTCCAGGAAAAGGAACTGGATGAAAATTTTAAACTCACTTTATTCAGGATCATCCAGGAACAGATCTCGAACATCATGAAACATGCGCATGCATCTGAGGCCCGTATCCTGTTACAAAGAACAGCCGAGCAGATCATACTGATCATCACCGACAACGGAATTGGATTTGATACACAGGCACGCAGGAAAGGCATCGGCCTGAGCAACATCAACAGCCGTGCGGGTTTATACAAAGGTCAGTTAATTATTTCTTCCGAAGAGGGAAAGGGTACGAGCCTCCACATAGAATTTCCAATGACAGACATCCTGGAACAGCCCGCTATGTAATTATGCCGCGGTAGATGCGTTCAAATGCATTTTCGCCAACGCGTATAGATCAACCAGGTTGGCCACATTTAATTTTTCGAAAATGCGGTTCTTTTGTGTACTAACGGTGGAGCTGTGGAGATTCATACAGCTGCAGATATCACTGATCGTTTTACCCATTACTAAAAAACGCACGATCTCGAATTGTTTCGGAGATAATTTATCGAAGGGATTGTCCGAATTTTTTTCAAACATTTCACGCGCAAGGTTTTCACCAAGTGTTTTGCTGATGTAGCGTTTGCCATTTAAAACGGTGAAGACTGCATTCTTAATTTCTTCCGCTGGTTCATCTTTGCGGACATAGCCTTTAACGCCCATTTTTAAAAAACGCTTCGCATAAATATTTTCTGAATTCATGCTGAAAATGAGGATGCGGGAATTCGGTTTTAACCTGATCGTTTCCTCAACAAGTGCGAAAGTATCGGTACCGGGAATATTGATATCCAGAACAATGAGGGCTAATTCTTCAGAATTGATTTGTTCCATGGCCATTTCGCCATTGGCAGCTTCTTCAAACTGGTAGTGACCAAGATCGCTGCTGAGCAGCATTTTCAGGCCAGACCGGATGATACTATGATCATCTACTAATAAGATCTTTTCCATATTCAGGTGCTTCAGGGTAAGAGGTATTCAAAAACTTTTCAATTCATTACAAATTGAATAACAGGCTTAATTCACATCCATTTCCTTCTTCCGACTTCATTTGCATCGTTCCATTATGCAATGCCGCCCGGCTGGTAATATTCTTCAATCCCACACCATCACTCTTATTTATCATATTAAAACCGATGCCATCATCCTTTACGTCAATCATTAAACGGTTATTCCGGGTTTTTATTTTAATCCAGATATTATTTGCATTCGCATGCTTGATGATATTATTCAATTGCTCCTGGATGATCCTGAATATAGTGAGCTTGAGTTCTTCACTTAGTAAGTCTTCGTCGAGGTCGTCCCAGGAAGTATGGAACGTAAATTTATTAACGACTTTGATACTTTCCACCAGTTCATTCAGAGCCATCAACAAACCAACTTCACCCAATGATGGCGGTGAAAGTGCTTTTGACAAACTCCGGATCTCCTTTACCGCCGAACTGATAAAATCGCGGGCGCCTTCGAGTAACGCCGGCCGCATCTCATCATTTGTAATTGCGTATTCGATATAGAGTTTTGTCGTGGCTAAGATCTGGTTGATGTTATCATGCAATTCTTTTCCAATATCACCGCGTTCCTGTTCCTGCGCTGTGATAACTGCAGCCGTTATCTCATGTTGTTTTTTCAGTCTTTCTTCAGCAAGCTTTTTTTCCAGTACAACTTTATCGGTGATGTTAGTTATGATGGAGATGCAAGCTTTCTTGCCATAATAGTCGATCGCCTGGTATGTGATATCCATGAAGGCATACGTGCCATCTTTTCGTTCGTGCTGCCAGATGCCACTGGATTTATGATGCTCATCTTCCAACACTTTTCCGGCAAGCTTTCTAAAGTCAGCGTTGTTTTTATAACGCAACAGGTCGGTCATATTTAACTTGAGCAATTCTGCGCGTTCATAACCGTAATCTTTTTCCGCTGCGTCATTTACTTCGATAATCGCATAGGTTTTTGGATCCCAGATAAAGATCGAAGACGGATTTACATTAAATAAACTCCGGTATTTTTCTTCTGAATTTTTCAGCACATCTTCAAAAACGCGGCGCGAAGACACATCACGAAAGTGAATGACAACAGCGCGGATCGCCGGCTCATGCAACAGGTTGTGAAATGTAGATTCGAGCCAGATATAATTACCATTCTTTCGCTTATACCTGTATTCAATAATTGTAGAATTATTATAAGCACTCAGCACTTGCGCAAAAGCGGCATTCACCATTTCCACGTCTTCAGGATAAACAAGATTATCAGAGGCATAACCCATAAATCCATCCGGTGTATAGCCAAGAATTTTTTTACCGGCAGGACTAATATCTAACACAGTTCCTTCCGCGTCAATCAGCGAAAGCCCTTCATTACTTTTTTCGATGATCGAACGGAACCGTTGTTCACTGGTAACCAGGCGCTCTTCTGCATCTTTTTCCCGCGTAATATCTGTTTGCATCGCAAAGAAACTGGTATGTTTCCCTTTCTCGTCAAACTGCGGCTGGCATTGGATCCTGATCCAGTAACGCTGTCCGTTTTTCTTGTAATTGATCACGTCGCAGGCGAATGGTTTTACCGTCCTGATCTTTAAACGCATGTATCTTTTAATAACAGGATTGGTTTCTTCACCCTGCAAAAAATCGCCGGGCTTGCGGCCGATGGTTTCGTCAAGTGCATAACCGGTGATGCCATGAAAGGCTTCGTTCGTCCATTGAATCCTGCCTTCTGTGTCGGTAACGATCACTGCGTTTTGCGTTTCTTTTGCGATCAGCGACAGGCGCTTCAATTCTTCCTGCGCACGTTTTTTTTCGGTCACGTTTTGTGTGGCCCCAATCAACCGTATTGCCGTGCCGGCATCATTACGGATCGCATAGCCACGGTCAACAATATCAGCATATTCACCATTGCCCGTATCAATGCGGCATTCTATTTCAAAATTATTTATCCCGGGATTGTCAAGTACTTCCTGGATGACAGCATTCGTATTATCCTTATCATCGGGATGCACCCTTTCCCACCAGCTGTCGGGGAACCTTGTCTCTCCGCTCGCCTCATCGCCAAACAATTTTGCCCATCCCGACTTACTGCGGAAGACGGTGTTGTTTGTGAGGTCCCAATCCCAAACCATATCATTTGTTGCAAAGGAAACGAGGTTATATCGTTCATTACTCAGTTGTAATGATTCCGCGATCCGCTTTCTTTCGATACTATATAGAATAGTTTTCGTTAGTAGTTTATCATCTACATCGCCCTTGACAAGGAAATCCTGGGCGCCTTTTGTAATGGCTTCCAATGCCAGTTGTGTATCATCCAGGCCGGTTAATATAACGATAGGCACCTGGCTCGAATGCAACTGCATCGTGAGAAAGGTTTCTAATCCCCATTTATCGGGTAATGACAGATCCAGGAAAATGATGCTGGGCTTTTCTTCTGCGATGAGGTCGATGGCGGCCTGCAGGCTGGGGGCATGCGTGATATCCCCGATATTGACAGAAGTACTGCGCAACGATTCCTTTAGCAGGAACACATCGCCCATATTATCTTCCACAATAAGAATGTCTATTGGAGTATTCGTAAAGTCCATCACGGGATATAAGACTGCAAGTTAACGATTTGCTGACTTCCCGGTTAAAGAGAATAGCGCTTTGAAACTTTTATCAATAATCTGGTTATCAGCGTAGTTTTTAAATCTAGGGTAATGCGTGTTCATTGTATTAACTTTGTAAAGGCAGTAAAATTCTTCCTTTTTGCAGATTCGTGATGTAGCAGGATAAACTTTTTGCTTTAGAATTTATTCTAATATTATCTTTAAAAGTACCGTAATGAAAAAGTTTTTATTGATCGACGATCATGTTGTAGTACGGTCGGGCATCAAAATTCTCCTGTCAGAGATTTATAAACCTTCCCAGATTGATGAAGCCCATGATGGCGATAGTGCCTTATCTAAAGTAAGGGAAAATTCCTACGACCTGGTGATGCTGGATATCCAGATGCCGAATACGGATACTTTTGGATTAATGGAATACTTCAGGGTGAAATATCCTGAGTTACGGGTGCTGATATTTTCTATGAGCCCCGAAAATATTTATGCAAAAAGATTTTTAAAAGCCGGGGCCCGCGGGTTTATCAGCAAAGATGCGCCGCTTGAAGAAATAAAGAAAGCGATCAATCTCGTATTGAACAACAGCCGTTACATCAGTGAAGCGATGATCGATATGCTGGCGGAAAGCAGCGGCAAGGATAAAGATGATAATTTATTCAATACCCTTTCTGCCCGTGAATTTGAAATTGCTTCTTTGTTATTGAACGGACAAACGATCAGCGGTATCGCCAATACCTTACACTTGCAGGTTTCCACAATTGGCACGCATAAGGCGAGGATATTTGATAAACTAAAAGTGAGTAATATTTTGGAAATGAAAGAGCTCGCGAATACTTATAATATTTAGTACGATTATTTCCGATAATTGAAAATAAAAAAACCGCTATTGAGCGGTTTTTTATTTATAAGAACTATTATTTTCTCTATGGACACGTCGTCACACAGTAGTCGAAATACATTCCCCAGTTGTTGCCTGGAAACTGTGTTCCCTGGCCCCAGCCTGTTTGCGTTCCACCAGTTGTGCCTGTGCCGCTTTTTACTACCGCATGTGCGGCAACAATAAAGCAATCTGGCAATGATGCCAACGGAATCACTTTCGAGTAGGTTGTTACGCCTGTACTGAATGTTTCTTTGATCGGGAACCGGCCCGGGATCGGGTTTCCGCCATTGTTTTGCGGAGCAGAAGCAAACTCTCCGACATACAAATGAATTTCGGAAATTTTCCAGCCGTTAAGGCAGTTGTAAGTAACCGTCAAATCAACACCATCGTTGGTAACAGTAACTTCACCGGCATTCATGGTTTGGCCTGCAAGTAGCGCTACCGTTTTTGTTGTAGGAACACATCCTTCGTCAATTCTGCCAGCATCAATCGGCAGGACGTCGTTTTCTTTTACAAGAGATTGTACTTCTGTTTTTGAACAGGAAAATAGCATTGTGCCGATAATGGCCGCAAAGGCGATTTTTTTCATAGTTGTGGTTTTTTATGAGATAATGAATTTTAAAAATATGAATGTGGAGGGAGGCAGCAAAGAAAATGTGCCTGTTTATTTTGACTTTATTTTCATTTCCGGGCAATAAAAAAGCTGCGCCGGAGTTCCGGAAGCGGTTTAGAGTAAATTATAAATTGGAGGCGAAAAGATAAACGGCGACGCTGGAAGCCTTTATCAGCAAGGGTTATCAGGTGGAAAAGAAAATGTGGCCTCGCCAAGAATCGAACTTGGATCTGGAGCTTCGGAAACTCTTATACTATCCATTGTACTACGAGGCCAATTGTTACCTGCCAAACTTAACGATGTTGGCACCGAATATTTTTACCGCAATGGCCAGCAATATTACACCAAAAAACTTTCTCACTACAGCCAGCCCGTTCGGACCGAGTGCTTTCTCTATCCATTTGAGGGAGTGCAAAACTAGAAATATAATTACGCAATTGATCAGGATGCCTAATAAAATATTTACATCATGAAAATCGGCTTTTAACGACATTATCGTTGTAAGTGTTCCGGAGCCGGCGATCAGTGGAAAAGCGATCGGCACAACGCTGCCGCTTTTTGAATTGTGATCAGGCTTAAAAAATTCCAGCCCCAATACCATTTCCAATCCTAGAATAAAGATCACGATACTACCGGCCACAGCAAAAGATTGCACATCGAGCCCGAGGAGGTTTAAAAATTCTTTACCTAAAAAAAGGAACAGGATCATCAATGCCCCCGATGCAAATGTGGCCTGGCCGGTTTTAATATGACCACCCATTTTTGCTTTCAGGGAAATCAATACAGGTGCCGAACCCAGCATATCGATGACGGCGAATAAAGTAAATGTGACCGTAAGGATTTCTTTTATGGCTAAATGCGCGATGTCCACAATAATTCTTTTTGCAAATATAGGAAAGCTCCTGCCGAACTTACCGCTGGCAGTTTACCTGAAGACAATAGAGAACCTGCTGCCAACGGTAAACGTACAAACTGCGGCAGGATTATAAAAGCGGTTTCCGGCAGCATTCAGATCATTGCCTAAACTATAAGGATCATCAAATGATTTTTCCGCAACTGCAAAAAAGCTGGCCGTGAGTTTTTTCCCAAAAGTTGTTTTAAAATTAATGCGCGCTGTGCCCAAATCGTAAGCATTGCCATAAAAGCTATTAGCGTCATTTAATGGCATCGCATCGGTATGAATAAAACCCAGGTTAAATGATAACTGATGTGCAAAGCCAATATCGAGTCCTGCAGAAAAAATGACAGGCGATGTTCCTGTTAGCCTGTTACCATCGTACTTCAATGCAGCTTGCTGATAATTAATAAAACGTGCCTTGCTATAGGTATATGATGTGGTCCACTTCAATTGTTGAAGAAGTCCTGATCTCCGGTCAATTATCCTGTAAATTAATGCGGCCTCAAACCCTGGTTGCTTCGTTCTTCCGGCATTCACGTAATAATCGGCACCGGAACTATCTCTCCGGCTCACGATCGTTTGCTTTAATTGTAATTGATAGTAAGCGACATCAATCCATAGTTTATTTTTTAGCAGATTTGCTTTAAACCCGAGTTCATAATTAAGGGCTGATTCCGCTTGTAAGTTTGTATTAAAGATGCCGTCGCTGGCATGAATCTCGTCGATTGTAGGCGGCGAAAATCCTTTACTTACAGAAAAGTATGCACTGAGCGTCTTAGCGAAAGTCTTGTTCAGCGCGACTCTTGGCACCAGCTGCGGTTTAAACTTGCTACCTCGCTTTTCATGGGGAGAGGTGTTTTGCCTTTCAAAACCGTAGAAGAAATGATTCAGACTCATGCCGGCAGTCAAAGCCAAACCTGCGGGCATCTTCCACTCGGCCTGCGCGAAAATATTGTATTGACTGGCAGAAATTTTATCCCGGTATTGCAGTGTATCAAGGGCTCCCAACCGGTTACCGAATGTTGCCGTGTTCGTGAAACCGTACTGGTATTCGCCGCCAACCGTTCCGGTGAAATTTCCGAGGAGATATTGAAATAAGCTGCGCATCCCGATTCCTGATTCTACCTTTTTTTCGTAATTGCGAATTGTCGGATTAGAGAAGTTCGTTGCCGAGAAATAAATACCGCTTGTATTAGACCAACGGCTGTTCATTTTTACACGATTAGAAAAACCACCATACAATGTTTTCAAATATAATGCTGCCCGCTGGGCTTCAGCACTTTTAAACGCACCACTTGCAGGCCTCGACTGCCGTGGATTTGCTGATACTTCAGCAGCAGTCAGACCCCCTGGTGTTTGATAATACAGATCACTGTAAAAAACATTTGTTGTTAGCTCACTTTTCTTACTCATCGACATCCTGCTCGTAAAATGCAACACATTACGATCCATGGCCGCATGATCACGATAACCCTGTGACTGCTGGTGGTTAAAAGATAACAGCGCATTTGACCTGGGCGTGTTTTGCTTATAGGAAACGCCGGTTGCGAAAAGTCCGTAACTGCCCACGGCAGCAGTCAGGTCGATCGCGGACCTGGGCTGCGCAGCGAATGCATTCGACAACAACATCACACCGCCCGTACCTGCGCCATACATGCTACCCGCGGGCCCTTTGATAATTTCGATCTTATCAATGTTATTAAAATTGATTTCATTGATATAAGTAGTCCCATTCGCATCAGTAAATGGCAAACCGTTCCAGTAAACTTTTACATTCCTAACGCCAAAGGTAGAACGCAACAGATTTCCGCGGATGCTGAGACGATAACTACCCGGGCTGCGTTCATCCATTTTCACACCGGCGATCGTATTAACGGCCGGCACCAGGGATTGGTTGCCATATCTTTCCAGCGAAGTTTTTGTTAGCACGGAGACCGCAGCAGGCAAATCTTTAAGCCCCGCATGTTGTTCGTAAGCCCGTACGATGGTTTCTTCCAAAAGTGGAACGGGACGAAACATTACGATAGGTTTGCCCGCTTCCGACAAGTTCCGCGCGACATATTGTTCATAGCCTGACAAGGAAAACCTCAAGGGAAATATTCCAATGGGGAGATAAAATCTGCCGGCAGAATCGCTGTAAACCACGAAACCATTGCTACGAACTGCAACGCCCGGCAACAAATCGCCTTCTTCATTCAACAAAACGCCGCTGAGCGGTTGTTGCGCTCGACAAATCAAACCAATGAATAATAAAAAAATAGTGGCCGTTTTTTTCATGCCTGGGATTATCTATACACTATTAACGTAAGCAAGGCGAAAAAGTATCTGTCATTGCTGCTTTCTATCAAAAGAAAATTGATCAGCGATCTGCCTGAGGCAGTTCGCGCAAAGACAATCATGGAATTCTTTGGAAATGTGTTGCTGAATAGCGGCCGTGAGTATAACGCCTGAACAGGCGCAGGCACTGATCTTTGCCGCATTGCAGTGGAATGGTTGCTGGCAACGGGGGCAATATTTTTGTATGGGCTGGTCCATACCGCGAAGTTGGTTCTTTAAATGGGAATAAACCAGGGCGAAACTGAAATTATCATTATGCCTGTAAAAAAGGATGCCTGGAGATTTTTATTTAATGTCATTCAGTATCTTTTCAGGATGCAAGCAAAACCAAAACTGAACCTCTTTGATTTTACCATGATCATGGTAAGCTTCGTGATTGGCATGGGAATTTTTCGTACACCGGTAAATGTTGCAGCCAATTCTCCTTCAACTGCGATTTTCTTTGCGGCATGGATCGCGGGCGGACTAATCGCAATTTGCGGCGCACTTACTTATGCAGAGATCGGTAGCCGCTTTCCTGAAACAGGCGCTTACTACAAGATCTTTTCATACGCATACCATCCATCAATCGCTTTTGGGGTCAATTGCATTATCCTGATCTCTAATGCTGCTTCACTTGCTGGTGTAGCTTTAATCGGTGCGGAATACATCGTACGGGTGATCTTGCCAACTGTTGAAAATGCGCAGCAAATACAAATCGGCATCGCCATTTTTTCTATCCTTCTTTTTTACAGTGTGAATTTACTTGGCTTGAAAATGAGCGCGCGCACGCAAAATGTTCTTACGCTGATTAAAATAGCTATGATTCTTTTGCTCATCACCCCGTTATTCTTCACTACCGGAATTGCGCCAGCCTCAACAACATTGGCCAGTGCCGTTTCGCCAACGATGATGGAATATATCAAGGCCTTCGGACTTGGCCTCGTGGCAGTTTCATTTACGTACGGGGGTTACCAGCAAACGATCAATTTTGGGGAAGAAGTGAAGGATCCGGCGCGCAATATCCCACGCGGCATCTTTATCGGCATCGTTATCATCATCATTCTTTACCTCGCCATCAATTTCGCATATGTCAGGGTGATTGGTTTTGACAATTTGAAAACGTCGACCAATATCGCTGCGATTCTTGCCGGTCATGTGTTTGGAGCTGCTGCCGGAAATATTTTATCAGTGCTTTTATTCCTCTCGGTACTGGCTTATGTAAATGTGCTCCTGATGAGTAACCCGCGCGTGATGCAAGCCATGAGCGAAGAAGGCGTTCTGCCAAAAGTTTTTTCCAAAAGAACGGTCAACAGTAACGTGTTACTTACATCCCTCAGTGTCTTCGCTTCGTTATGCGCATTGATCGTTTTTTGGGCGAAGAAATTTGACACGATCCTGAGCTTTACCATATTCCTGGATTGCTTCGGGATGGTTTTATCCGCGGCTACTATTTTTATCCTGCGCAAAAAAACCAAACACCTGGATGGCACCGGAATCTACAAGATGAAACTCTACCCGCTGATGCCATTGATCTTTATTGCGGCTTATATTTTTGTTGCGATCAGCATCGCTTTTGATTATCAAAAAAATGACAATGCCGCGCTGACGGGTATTTCGGTACTCGCAGCTTTTATTATTTTATATTTTATCATGCAACGTTTCACTGCAAAAAATAAAGCCTGATGGATATCTCGTTTATCATTAATGAGCTGGCAGAAGACAGGGAAAACTATTTTAATGCGATCGCTCCGCCGATCATGCAAACCAGCAATTTCGCGTTTAATAAAGTGGACGAGATGCGTTCAGCTTTTGCCGATGAATATTCAACCTTTATCTACAGCCGCGGACGAAACCCAACGCTTCATATTCTTCAAAAAAAACTGGCTGCGCTGGATGCTGCAGAAGATTGCCTGGTATTCAATAGCGGCGCGGCGGCAATATTTGCTTCAGTTCTGGCCAATGTAAAAAGTGGGGATCATATCGTAAGCGTTAACAAACCTTACGGCTGGGCGCAACATATGTTTGATAAGATACTCCCACGTTTTGGTATCACAACAACATACATTGATGGCCGTTCGATAGAAAATTTTGAACGCGCCATCTTACCCCATACAAAACTTATTTACCTGGAAAGCCCTAACAGTTGGGACTTCGCATTACAGGACCTTGCTGCAGTAGCGGAGTTGGCAAAAGCAGAAGGAATCATCACGATCTGTGATAACAGCTATTGCACGGCACTTTACCAGCAACCTGTTGTCCTGGGAATTGATCTTTCGCTGCAATCAGCCACCAAGTATATCGGGGGCCATAGTGATGTTGTTGCGGGGGTGTTAAGCGGATCGGCAGAAATGATCCATCGCATTTTCAGCAGTGAATATTTAAATATCGGCAGTGGCATTCAACCTTTTAATGCCTGGCTGTTATTGCGCGGATTAAGAACGTTACCGATGCGCCTGGAACGCATCAGCAGGAGCACCATTACAGTGATTGATTACCTGAAACAACAGCCACTGGTGGAAGAAGTTATTTTTCCTTTTGATCCTGAATTTCCGCAACATGAACTGGCAAAAGAACAAATGCGTGGTGCATGTGGCCTTGTAACTTTTGTAATGCGGGCTGATACTGCGGAGCAGATCGAAGCATTTTGCGAAAAGCTAAAACATATCCTCATCGCGATCAGCTGGGGAGGACATGAAAGCCTGATTGTTCCGCGTTGCGCGAGTATGCACCGGGAACAATTTGATGCGTCAAATAAGGAACACCGGATGTTGCGCCTGTATGTTGGTCTGGAGGAACCGGAATATATTATCCAGGATCTCGACCAGGCTTTTAGGGCCGATTCAAATCAATAGCAACCAGTAAATCTATTCCACGATCTTTTCTACATGAATTAATTTCCCATCTGTATTCATTCCTTCCAGCACAATTTTCAATCTTGTGCTAAAATCATTGTTGAAAAATGACAGAGAGATTCGCTGGTTTTGCGGCGTGCTCAATAAATATGGCTGCCAATGTAATGTGGTGCGCATATCCGGCCTTAAATGCCGCTCGTCCGGCATATCATAATCCGGGGCGTAAAATTCTTTCACCGGCGAATAGCCCAGAATTTTCATTTTAGGTAAGCCATTTAAGCCCTTGCCGTCGCGGATACTTACATCTCCGGCCTTTCTTAGATAGATCGCTACGCCTGGCGGTAATCCGGGTGCAGATGCCACTCTGTCGATATAACGCACATAAGCCACTTCGCTCATGTTGATGTTGCCCAGATAATCTGCATCAACCTGTTGTTCGTTTACAAAAATCAATGGTGTTTCACCGCGGATCGTTGTAAATGTTTTTTGAAAGCCTTTATTAACGACCGTTAAACCCGGCAATTTAGCATAAAGGTAATTGTAGATGTCTGTGCTGTTTTCCGCTTCGGGATCATTAAGTACGTCTACAGCCGGGCCACTGTTGCCGCGAAAACGCGTGTTGTACTTCTGATCCATCTTCAACAATTCGGCGCGCCTTAAACTTTTCTTATTCACGACAACAACGGCTGCCAGCGATTTTGCCTTCCGCTCAAATTCTGCATTAGCAACCCTCGCCGACGTGCTGATTGTGGCGAGCGATTTTTCCTGTAACTGCGGATGCAACACAAACTCGGGAGTCACAAAACTAATCCCGGGTTGTAGCGAAGGCAAGCCGTTTAGTGGCGATAGGCCGACAAACCCCGGGCTTTTCGAATTGACCACTTTGTAATATACCTGGGCCGTATCTGTAAATACGATTCCGCTTTCCCGGAAAATTCCCTGTTCATTGGTTTTTGATAAATACCATTGTTTCGCACTGTCTGCATCCAGCGTCAGGGAAATATTCGTGAGTGGCATCAGTTCCTGTTTAGCGTTAACCACGCGACCTGTCAGGCTCAAATAATTGTCCTTCGGATAGCGCGGGAAGGGAATTTGAGGAGCCAATATTCTTTGCCAGTTGTACCTGCGCCAGCCGTTTGTTTGCATAACAAGATCAAGGCTTTTCGGGTCGGCGCCAGGTGTAAAATAAATACCTGGCTGGTGAACGTATCCTTTCAGATCACCGGTCAACAGCAAGTCTGTAAAAATATTAGCATCGTAGCCATCATCTTCGAAACTCATATCATAAACTGATAAGGACAGGTTTGTTGTTGCACTATCTTTCACATCTATCAACACTGTATTCTTGCCGCGTTTCTGCAGGTTTTTCTCTTTCAGCGAAATTTCCGCCGTTGTGGCGTAGTTGTGATTGTTGATAAAAACGATCCGTTCTGCCAATGGCTGATCATCCGCATTAAAAACAGTAAGCTGTAAAATTCCCGATGGAAAGTCCGCAGTAGAAAATTTAGTTACCACGGCGGTCTTTTCCACGGCCTTTAATGTTGCCTGGTACACCGGCTTCTGGAACATAGTTGCCAATACTTTTACATTGCCTGCATTCCCTGTTCCGGCCGCAATGTAATAATACAGGTCTGTTTTCAATTGTTCTGCATGAAGGGCAATACCCTGAGCCTGTACTTCGGGAAGATCGACGTTATGTACTACGCTGTTCGCATCTTTCCACTCCGCGAAATATTTTTCCCCCGCCTCGGGAATAAATTTAAACAGGCCCATCCCGTTATGCCGGGAATAAAAGCTGTCGATAAGCTGCAGCTTTGCATTTTTGATCGCGCCGGTGACTTCGAACGGCAACCCACTTCCTGTTGTGGCTTTGAAGGCGACCGTATTGAACACACCCGCCAACAGATTTCCACCTTCTGCAAAAAATTGCAGTGATGCGGGCGGCAATGCGCGAACCGACTGCGAACGGCCTTCCTTAAAAACGCTGATATATTTTTGATAGGTATTTGTGGAATCATGGTTTAGCATCACCGATGTATATGAGCGGAAGAGATACGCAGCTGTAGCCGCAGAATCGGGCAAAACAAAATGTCCGTCTGCCGTACCTTCGAAAATCGGGGAGACCAACCTTTTCACTACGCGGCCATCAGCGTCCATCACATCAGTAAATAAATTAGTGCTGCTCACTGGTTCGTCGCTCCAGATATACGCTTTAAACCAGACTGTTTCACCTGGCAAATAAGTCTGTTTATCGGTATGAAGATGCATTCGTTCCACCGGATAAAGCCGGTTGTAGCGTGCCAGCGAGGAATCCAGTGATCCCTGGGAAATACCACGAAGCGTTGCAAGCAGCAAAATGCCGGTAAAAAGAAATTTATAATTGGTCATACGGAGGGATTAATGATCTAAAATATGGAAATAACCGTTGTTATTTCTGTTGTTTTCCCCACGGAAACGAAGAATTAATTGCTTATTAGTTTCGCCGGCCGGCTATTTTTTCCGGGAATGAGCCTTGATCCGGTTTTTTACCGCTTATACAAATCAATCTTATGGGTTACCCGAGATAATTATATTTTTGCTTCATGCGTAAACTATTCACTGCTGCTTTTTTGTATTGTCTCAGCATTTCTGCCCACGCCCAACAAAATTGGAATTTGAAATCGATCGTTGAATATGCTATGACCCATAACACGGGTGTAAAGCTCAGCGAGGTACAAGCCAAAATTGCTGCGATCACACTCAATCAAAGCAAATTATCGCAATACCCATCGGCCTCATTCAGCGGAAGTTTAAGTCTGAACAGTGGCAGCAACCAGGATCCGATCAGTTTCAACCGGATTACAGAAACGTATTTATCCTCCGGGCTGCAATTACAATCCAGCGCCGATATCTTTAATTTTTACAGCAAACGCAATACGATCGCTGCCAATGAATGGGAGTTGCAGGCCGCAAAAGCGAATACGGATAAACTCAGGAATGACATTGCGCTTACTGCGGCAAATGCTTACCTGCAGATCTTACTGGCAAGAGAACAGGAAAAGATCACGCTGGTGCAGGTGCAACAAACCTCAGCACAATTAAACAACACCCGCAAACAAGTTGATGCAGGGGCTTTGCCGGAATTGAATGCCGCCCAACTGGAAGCACAGCTTTCACTGGATAGCGTAAATTATTTAACAGCAAAAGGGAATGTTACCCAGGCGATCCTGACCTTAAAATCGTACATGAATATTGACGCAGCTGCACCGTTTGAAGTGGATGCTCCGCCAGTTGAAATGATCCCGCTGGAAGCGATCGCTGATCTTCAGCCGGATAACGTTTATGCATTGGCGATGGCCAATCAGCCGTTGCAACGTTATAATGAATTACGATTGAAAGCTGCAGCCAAAAGTACCGCCGCTGCTAAAGCTTTTATGTATCCAACGCTATCGGCCTTCGGTAGCCTCGGTAGCGGATATAACAACCAGGTGCAACAAATCACCGGAATTACAGGAACTACCAGCTCACAAATAGGAACAGTGAATGTGAACGGTGTTAATTACAATGTGGTTACTCCGCGTCCAGAATACAGTTATAGCAAAACAAATTTCCCCAGCCAGTTATCAGACAACTTTCGTCAATCAATCGGACTTAGCCTGAGCGTGCCGATCTTCAATGGTGGAAACCTTCGCGGTAACTATGAGAAAACAAAACTCAATACAAGCAGCCTGGAGATACAGAAAGAACAGGATGACCAGAAATTAAAACAGGACATTTACAGCGCCTACACCGCAGCGGTGATCGCACTCGAAAAATTTAATGCGGGCAAAAAATCAGTGGAGATTAACGAACGCGCATTTAATTACGCAAATAAAAGATTTGAAGTAGGGATGCTGAGCACTTACGACCTGATCACCACACAAAACAATGTGTTGCGTGCCAAACTTGAATATACATTGAACCGTTTTGATTATGTTTTCAAAATGAAAGTGCTGGAATTTTACAAAGGACTTGGATTGAAATTATAATTTTTAAGCTGACTTTTAACCATTGAATTCTTAGACAAATGAGTAAAAAAACAAAATGGATCCTCGCGATCGTTGGTATTTTATTGCTGATCCTGATCGTACTTTCTAAAATGGGTGCTTTTGGGAAAGATGAAGGCTTAAAAGTCACCGCGGAAAAAGTGGAGCAACGAACCATCATTGAAGCCGTAAATGCCAGTGGCAAAATCTATCCCGAAGTTGAAGTGAAGGTCAGCCCGGATATTAGTGGCGAGATTACAGAATTAACTGTTCAGGAAGGCGATACGGTTAAGAAAGGGCAACTGCTGGCGCGCATTTATGCAGATGTATACAGCATCCAGCGCAACCAGGCGGCAAGCGGTGTTGTGCAAAGCCAGGCGCAGGTTGCGAATTCACAGGCTGCTCTCGGTGCATTAAAAGCGCAGGAAGAACAGGCGAAACGCACTTATGATATGCAGAAAAGGTTATTCGATGATAAAGTTATCAGCCTGAGTGAATTTAATGTGGCAGATGCCAATTATAAAACCGCTAAAGCAAACTACGCGGCTGCAGCGGCTGGTATCCGTGGTTCGCAGGCCAGTGTTCAAAGTGCACGTGATAACCTCGCAAAAGCGAATACAGATCTCGGGCGAACAGCGATTGTTGCTCCAATGGATGGTGTGATCAGTTTACTGAGTGTAAAAAAAGGTGAGAAAGTAGCGGGTAACAGTTTTAATGTGGGTACGGAAATGTTGCGTATCGCAGATATGGCAAGGATCGAAATACGCGTAGATGTTGGGGAAAATGACGTACCGAAAGTAAAACTCGGTGACAGCGCATTGATTGAAATCGACGCGTACAGCAATCGTAAATTCAAAGGCATTGTAACACAAATTGCGAGCAGTAATAACGGTGCAGCCGGGCAAAACGCGTTGGCAGCAACGAGCAATGATGTTACGCAATATAAAGTGTATATCCGCTTGCTGCAGGAAAGCTATGTAGACCTGTTGGGTAAAGGAACATTTCCGTTCCGACCGGGAATGAGCGCCAGTGCAGATATTCAGACTAGAACCCAAAGAAACGTGATCAGCGTTCCAATCAATGCGGTTACCACGCGCGAAAAAGCCGATAGTCTGAAATCAAAGAAAACGGAAGCTACAGCGACGATGGATGACCTCGACGTTGTTGTATTCGTAAAAAATGCGAACAATACGGTTGTTCCGGTTAAAGTTAAAACCGGCATCCAGGATATTAATTACATCGAGATCACTGACGGTTTGCGCCCCGGCCAGGAAGTGGTTACCGGGCCTTATGATGTGGTGAGTAAAACATTGAAAAAAGATACCAAGGTAAAGGTGGTAGATAAGAAAGAACTCTTCGAGAAAAAAGAATAACATGCAGCAACTGCAACAAAAAAGGCATCCATAACCGGGTGCCTTTTTTGTTGAAAAAAACATTAAGCGCTCTTTGCGAATAAAATTATTTTCTTTGTAAAACATCTTTTTAAAACTAACGCTTGGCTAAAAAATATTCCGTCTTTCTTTCCGCGCTTTTGTTTTCCCTTACAACCTGGGCACAGCAAACAAGCCTGACAGTTGCTTTTACGCAGGATAAAATTCCCGTACAAAACGCAACGGCACAATTATTTCGCTTGCCTGATAGTATTTTGGTTGACACGAAAACTATGAACACTACGATTGTTTTTGATGTGCAGCAGCATTCAGATTATTTTTTACAAGTAACAGCTGTCAATATACAGGACATCAGGCGCATGTTGAAAGTTGGTAACCTTCCTTTAAATATTTTGCTGGAGCCGAAATTAAAAACAAATGATTTACAGAACGTAACCATCACCGCACGGAAGCCTTTAGTAAAACAGGAAGATGATAAAACCATTGTTGATGCGGAAGTACTTGCAAACAGCAGTACGAATGCATATGAAGTCTTAGAAAAAACACCGGGCGCTGTTGTGGACCAGGACGGTAATGTTTACCTCAATAGTGCAACTCCCGCAACGATATTTATTAACGGTCGCGAAGTAAAATTAGGATCGCAGGATCTTGCATCATTATTAAAAAGTCTCCCTGCAAATAGTGTTGCTAAAATCGAGATCCTGCGTAATCCATCAGCGAAATACGATGCAGCGAGTAGCGGTGGCATCGTAAATATCGTGTTGAAAAAAGGCATTAAACTCGGTACCAGCGGAAGCGTTAACCTGGCGCATTTCCAGGGAAAGTATGGTACCACATCTGTTGGAATGAACCTGAACAAATCGATAAATAAAATCACATCATATTTCTCTTACCAGTTCACGAAACGCAACAACCTTGAAGATCTTTCATCAAAAAGATATTTAAATGCTGAGCAGTGTTGTCGCAACATTCGTATACAAAATATCCGGGCAGCAATCATTACGCAGGCGCCGGAATTGATTACGCGGTAAATGATAAACTGACGATTGGTTACGACCTCCGACTGAGCACAACTCATAATACGAGTTATGCAGAAAACGGGAATAGTTTTTCTTCAATCAGCAGCCAGGTAATTTCCGGTGAAAATAATTCCATCACCAGCAACAATGGCAACACTGTTTACTTAGGGAATAACGCTTCTATGAAATACAAGATCGATTCTACCGGGAGTGAAATAAGTGCTTCCGTTGATTACAATTTGTATCGCAGTAACAATGATCAACAATATACCAACCGTTATATTTTGCCACAACAACTAACGCGGACGGGCGAAGGAGATATCAGTGGCCGTAAAAATATTTTTGTCGCCCAGGCAGACCTGGTTTATAAACTTAAAGCCAACTACACTCTGGAACTTGGTGGGAAAATAACAGCATCGTCCAGCCGCAACAATGCCACCTATTTCCTGGAAGAAGGCAACAACGGAAAGTTTCTTGATAGTTTCCAATCGAATAAATTCAGGTATAAAGAAAGTATTGCATCGGCTTACCTGCAACTGGCAAAAACATTTTACGGATTTACGTTGAAACCCGGGCTGCGCATGGAAACAACGGATATTAACGGGCAACAATTATTTCCCAAAGACACATCGCTGCGCATTCATCGTACCGACTTCTTCCCTTATGTTTACCTCCGGCATAAACTCGTAAAGATATTTGGCTTTACGCTCACCGGGAATGCGATTTATCGCAGAAGTATCTCGCGGCCATATTATGAAGCGCTGAATCCTTATCCAAAATACATCGACCAATATTTGTATGAGGTGGGCAATCCGAAATTGCGCCCGCAGTTTACAACGAATTATGAGTTTAATATCATGGCCGATGATTTTCCTATATTCTCGATTGGCAGAAATGATATCAGGGATATTTTTACACAGGTTACTTACACTGATCCGAATGATTCTGCAAGAATTGCCTACCGGACGTTTGACAATCTTGGGCGAAATAAAGAAACGTACCTGCGATTTGTCGGGGGAATTCCTCCCGGGGGGAAATACTTTTTTTACGCAGGGGCGCAACACAATTTTAGTAATTACAGTGGGCTGTATAATAATAAGCCGCTGGAATATAAATATGGCAGCTGGGTGTTTTTCATGTTCCACAACTACAAGGCATCGCCCACGCTCAATATTACGTTAAATGCATTCATGCGCCTGCGCGGCCTGCAGAATTTTTATGAGCTGAAATCATTCGGCGCACTCAACCTAACCATCAACAAAGCAGTAATGAAGAAAAAAATGAATATCATTCTTTCGGGAAATGATATTTTGAAAACAAATAAAGTTGATTTTAAAATCAGGCAGGCGGGTATAACGGCAACAGGTAGCCGCATAAACGATACGCGGCGGATCGGTCTAACCCTGCGTTATAACTTCGGCATCAAACCAAAAGAAGAAACCAAGACAAGCTTTGATGCACCTGCAGAAAATACGAATTGATCAGGAAAATATTTTTTCAGCAGCGGTAAGGCTTTCCGGTTTGCCAACATCCATTAAAAGGCTGTTGCTATGATCAAAACCGATGATCGTCTCAGATGCTGCAAGCCGTACATACAAATCGATCACCGAAAATTTTCCCTGTTCCGAAATGAGCGGAAATATCTCAGGCGAGATCAGGTGGATACCGCTAAATGCGAACGGCTTCCCGGGCTGACCTGTTTGCTCTCCCGTCTTTTCATTTTTCCAGCCACAGAGTTTTAAGTTTTCATCAAATAACAAATAACGGGACGTGTTGCGATGCGTTACTGCCAAGGTTGCCAGTGGTGAACGCGCGGCATGATAGTCACGCATTTGATCCAGGTCGAGATCTGTTAGAATATCGGCATTCATTACCAGGAACGGTTGGGAACAATTAACGAAAAAATTTTCAGCATTCTTTATTCCCCCACCTGTTTCCAGCACAGCGGATGTTTCATCGCTGATCGTAATCTTAGCACCCCAACCATTTTGCTGGTTGACGAGATCAATGATCTGGTCGGCAAAATGATGTACGTTAACGATGATCTCATCATAACCGTACGACTTTAAATATTCAATATTCCGCTGTAGTAGTGTTTTCCCGTTTACAGGTGCGAGTGCCTTTGGATGCTTATCTGTAAAAGGTTTTAGCCTGGTTCCTAAACCGGCTGCGAGAATCATTGCTTTCATGTGCGGTCCTTTCTTTATTCTTCTATGCCTTGCTCAACATGGTGCAGCTGAACTTTTACGCCAAACTTATTTCGCAGGTGCCGCGCCACAGCATCAGCTGCGTATACACTGCGGTGTTGCCCGCCGGTGCAACCAAAATTGATCATGAGGCTTTCAAAATCACGCCTGATATAATCTTCCACTGCGATGTCGACAACGTTATAAATGCTGTTGAGGAAATCCGGCATCTTAGTTTGTTGCTCGAGATAATCTTTTACGGGTTTGTCGCGGCCGGTTTGTTGTTTATACTCTTCGATGCGTCCCGGATTTAAAATTCCCCTGCAATCAAAAACGAATCCGCCGCCATTTTTAGAAACGTCTTTTGGATAACCGCTTTTAAGATAGGAGAAGCTGTTGATTTTTACCACGAGTGGTGTTTTATCTGTTGCTTTCACGTGCGTAAATTCTGCAACAACTTCATCGCTCACGCAGAGTTCCAGCACTTTTAAAAATTCGGGTACGGCGATACCAACATTTTGCGTATTGATAAAATCTTTTAAATTTTCTAATGCCAGAGGAATGCTGGTAAGAAAATGCGCCTTACGTTCGAACAGGCCACGGAAGCCATATGCGCCAAGCACCTGCAACATACGAATCAGCACATAACCATTATACTGGCTTTTAAAAATGTCGCGGTTGATGGTTTTATTTACCATCTTTTCAAAGGCATCCATATAATCTTCGAGCAGCTGTTGTTTCCAGCCTTCGGGAAGATTGGCGCGTGCCTGGGAAAGCAGCGATGCCACATCATATTGCGGTGCTCCTTTCATTCCGCCCTGGTAATCAATGAAGTGAACATGGTTGTCATCCGTCACCATAATATTCCGGCTTTGAAAATCGCGGAACATGAAATATTTGTATTCGGTATGTGACAGATAATTACTGAGCGCTTCAAAATCATCGATCAGTTTTTGCTTATCGTATGGACGACGTAACGCATCTAAAAAATAATATTTAAAATACAGCAAATCCGCCATGATGGCCTGTTTGCCAAAGGTTGCATTTGTCAGGCATTTGCTATAATCAAGTCCGGCATCGCCTTTCACCTGCAGTTTTACTAACTGCGTGAGGCTTTCTTTATACAACTTGTATACAGTTTCTACAAAGCCATCACCTTCTAAACGATCCAGCAAAGACACATCGCCGAAATCCTGCTGGAAATAAATCGTTTTGTCTTCACTCACATAAAAGATCTCCGGCGTACTCAAACGTTTCGTCTTAAAATGATGAGAAAAGTAAATGAAAGATTCGTTCTCCGGAACGTTCGCTCCGTAAGTGGCGATATAGGTTTTCTTACCGGCACTGATGCGGTAGTAATGCCGCTCACTCCCCGCCTGAGGTAACTTATCAATGCTGGTGATCTTTTCCTCTTTGAATTTCTGAAACTCTTCCGAGATCGCGTCTATTTCTAACTGCATATAAATGTAATGGACGGTAAAAATAGTGGTTTTTAGTTACGGATTGAAAAGCCGTCGCCAGACGCTCCGGGAAATAAAAAAGCATCGGAAATGATTTCTCCGATGCTGTACTTAATGTATTGATTTACGGACGTTTCTTTTTCCTGAACGTCTTTGCCGCTGTGCCATCCATCTGAACGATTTTCGGATAAAAAGCACCGAGCACATCCACCAGTTGCGTTTGACTTTTCATTACTTCATGAATATCCTTGTAAGCAAAAGGCGCCTCATCCAATCCGCCGCCCAGCAGCGTTACGCCATGATTGGCGAGTTCTTTTTTAAGCGCCTCATGACTGATATTGGCCAAAGCTTTTGTCCGGCTCATTTTCCTTCCCGCACCATGACTGGCCGAATTCAAACTCGCCGCTTGGCCTTTTCCTTTTACGATGAAGCCCGGAGCTGTCATACTTCCGGGAATAATTCCCAGTACATCTTTTCCGGCAGGTGTTGCACCTTTCCGGTGAACGATCAGCTCTTTGCCTTCATGGATTTCCTTCCAGGCAAAGTTGTGGTGATTCTCGATCCTCGCCATCGGCCTTTCACCAATTGCATCCGCAATCTTCTCATGGATCGTATGGTGACATGCACTTGCATAATCACCTGCGAGATTCATCGCCAGCCAGTATTCGATTCCTTCTTCCTTATCCATGTCCAGCCACGCCAAATGCTTTGCCTCTTCCGGCAACAGCGTTTTCTTTTTTGCCAGTTGTGTGTAATTAGCAGCGATCATAGCACCAAGTCCACGGCTTCCACTATGTGATAACAACCCAAGGTATTTTCCTTCCGGAACGGCAAACGCATTTTCTGCGGAATTGATGTCCACGATCCCCCACTCCACGAAGTGGTTTCCGCTGCCGCTGCTTCCCAGTTGATTGGCGGCTTTCCCTTGCAGGTTCCGTAAGAATGGAATCTCTGTAAACTCTTTCCGCTCCAGCACTTCATGCGTTGTTGCGCCCGCCCTTGTTTCGCGCGTGTTGAAATCCCGGCCCGCACCAAACAATGTATTGGCAACGAGTTCCCGCTGGAATGAAGAAGCTTTTTTCTCCAGTTGTTCCGGGCTGATGTTGAAAATACTCAGGCACATCCTGCAGCCAATATCCACACCAACGGCATAAGGGATGATCGCATTATCTGTTGCCAGTACTCCGCCAATCGGCAGGCCGTAACCATGATGCGCATCGGGCATCAAAGCACCGGCAACCGACACAGGTAATTTACTCGCTGTTGCCATCTGTTGCAACGCACCTTCTTCAATAAATTCTGCACCGAAAATATTGTAAGGGACGCCCTCTTTACGCAACGCGATCTCTGCATTAATGTCTTCTTCTTTTTCAATCAGGAGTGTTGCAATTTTTCCCAACGTTTCGTTAGTTGCGTAATCTGCAGGTGCTGAAAGAATATTTGAAAGAATTTGTAATGCTGCTTCTTCCGCCAGGTGTTTGTAATGCGTACCCATTGTATGCATGGCTACGCTCACTACCGGTCCTTCCGGGTAACCCAGCGCCCGTATTTGTTTTCCTGATAATTTTAATTTGCTCATTTTTTATAAACCGGTTTCCGGCGATTGTTTTTAATTAATTCATTTGAATGGCAGTCCTTCTAAAACCAATAACAGGCAGATGTTCGGGCTGCGTAATTGTTTCATGCTGATGCGCGATCTCGGCAATCGTCATCGGTCGATCGATGGCATTATTGAAGCCAAAGTGATCCGACAGTCGTTGTGCTTTGCGAGTGCTAAGTTTTCCAAATTCGTACTTCGCGATCAATCTTCCCTGACGCATCAATGCGCTATCGACCATTGTGAGCGGACTATTAAACGTACAGATCAACTGAACATTTAAAAAATCTGCAAGCAATCCATCAGAAATATTCAACAGGTTTGATACCGAAGCATTACCACTGATCTTTCGATCCATGATGATATTTTCCGCATCCTCGATCACCAGGACTGTATTGGGATGATCGATGAGCAACTGGATAAAATCCGGGTCCATAATATTCCCGGCAATTGCCGGTGATACAAACATCACCCGTTTTTTAATTTTTCCAACGAGATGACGCAGGTAGGTCGTTTTTCCTGTGCCAGGCAACCCATGTAGTAACACGATGCCTTTATCGTTTTGTTTATTCAACCGCTTGCAGATCACGGAATCGATTGCTGCAAAATCATCTTCGTAAAAAAGGGCGATATCGAGTTTTGTTCTCTTGATCTCCATGCCTTTCAAACTGAGGCCCTGCTTTGTTTGCGTAATCAGGTTGATCTCCAGGGGCTTTCGTCGCGATCGTTGCATGAACGTTCTCATAATTCCAGAACATTCTGCAATAAACTGTTCTTCGCTGCCATCGTGATAAATCTCGCAATAATCATCATCGAATTCCAGGATACAATTATTTTTCATCACCAGATGTGTTTCACCAAAACTATATTTCTTTACCTGTGAATCAAAGTAACGATACTGATGTACAGACTTTACCTGGCGCGCAAATTTCTCCCGTATCGCATGGAAAGATTTCTCCCCGTCGATGCTACCCATATAATTTGAACTGGGTATTTTATTGAAATTGAACATATACAAGGCTTTCCCGTCGAGGAAAGAATTGGAGAAGATGCTGTTGGCATCAAAAGTATTTCGTTGTCTCATTGTAGCTTTTTTTCGGTTTCCCGGTTATTTGTTTGTGGAAGTTCCTGGTGTAAAGTAGCGGAGACGATACTCCGCTACTGCAGCCCGCACAAGAGCAACTTCCTGCTACGGTGGTGAATCCTTCCTTTTTTCATTCGTTTTGATCAGGCTTTTCCAAAGTTAAAACGCCCGGTAAGACTTTCATCTGACCGGGCGCTGCGCTATAAAGCAAACCATTTACGGTTTGCACTTAATCGGTCTGATGATTTTTTTGTCACGGTCGTTACTTCGCGGAGCGGCCACTACATTGATAGAGTCGCTGATCGCTGAGAATGACTGTTCAATTATTTTGTTGTTGCGCATTGGTTGCTGTTCATGAAAATAAAAAACCCCAACGCTGGGTCGGGGTCTTGTTGTTGTAATCAGTTGGTTATGGTAAAACTATTGAAACAGCAGTGCAGGCCCCGAAGATGAACTATCCATTCCCGGATAGTCGCATGTCCTTGTCTTGATATGTAAACTAAAGCGTTGCACGTTATTTATATTTAAATGTTTTGTGATGCAAAGATGAATTTATTTTTTTCAATTCACCAAATATTTTAGAAATATTTTTTTACTACTTTTTTTCTGCCCCCTGTAAGTGCCAGTAAAATCAACGCTTTCAAGAAAAGTGCCGCTTAAAAAAATCGCAATTAGTCATCCTCATCCTGTTCATTTACGGTATGAAGTTTTAAAAATGCGGCGCGCTTCGGTCCGGGAAAAGCAACCTCATTTCCTTTAACTGCATGCCAGAGTAAGCGGTTAAAATCAACATCGGGTACCGCATCTTCTTTTGCGAAATTGTAGCTGTCAGATAAACGTTGCCATTCATTGACTGCCGTATTTTTTTCTGTCATATCAACAGTAGATGGAACGGAAACAAATTTTGACGCATCTGCAACATTTGTAAAACAGCGGAACATTGGCGTGGCTGCAGCATCATATTGCGTCATGGGTGGCATGCCCAGAATCAGCTCGATCGTACGCAAAACAGAGGACGTAGAATACATGGTATGATCAACAACATTTCTTCTTACAAACCCACCGGCAACATAAGCTGTACTCCGGTGCGCATCTACATGGTCTGCGCCGTTTTGTGCATCATCTTCAAGGATAAAAATGGCCGTTTCTTTCCAGATGGAAGAATGGCTCAGGTATTCGACAAACTGGCCTACAGCCAGATCGTTATCTGCCACATGAACAAAAGGCGTGGGCCGTCCTTTTCGTAAACCTTCTGTATGATCGTTGCCAAAACGGACGGTGTTTAACTGCGGCAATTTGTCGATCGCGAGCAATGAATCGAAATCATGTTGCCATTGCAGGAAACGGTCCTGGTCCCTGATACCGAGATCATAACCGGCAAAATTTCTGCACACATTATTTTTCAACACGGTGATATTCGCCTTTCCATTATCAGCAAATTCGCCATAACTCCGGAAGCTCACATTGTTTTTCAGGCAATGATTCCAGATAAAACCTGCTTTGTTGTTGGCGATCGACCGGTTTCCCTCGGCGTCATACTTCCCACCTCGGCCACCATAACTCGTTGGCCATGTCTTTTCCAGGTAATCTGTGCTATAAGCGCCCATACTCCAGTTATGCCCGTCTGCACTCACT
The DNA here is from genome assembly GCA_028288705.1 of Ferruginibacter sp. Classification (GTDB taxonomy): domain Bacteria; phylum Bacteroidota; class Bacteroidia; order Chitinophagales; family Chitinophagaceae; genus Ferruginibacter. Next base: position 169,455 of record JAQBNH010000014.1, on the reverse strand, counting down.
TCCGCATCCACATAAAAATTATCGAGCAGTACAAATTCATCAGCGAGCTTATGAAGATTGGGTGTAATATTCTTTCCAAACAAAACGAGCGACGTATCGCCGTTGCCGCGCGGCATATCACCCAGCACCTGGTCGTAGGTGCGGTTTTCTTTGATCACGTAAAACACATATTTAATCGGTGAAGTACCGCCCACTTTCATTGGAATCGGATTGCCCGCAAGCCCATCTGTATTCGTTTCTCTATTTTTAGAGTAAGGTGTGTTGGCATAAACTGCTTTTGAAAAAACAGCCAGTTGCTTATCACCGGGTTCCCTGATGATGCTCAACGTTCCCTTAAACAATCCGGCAATATATTGAACTGCAATTGGTTTACTCGTGTCGCCCTCGTGATGAAGAACAGCTTCTTTCTTCTTCACAGGGTTTGGTCCGTAAGGATTCGCCATCGAAGAAAATCCTTTTCCATTTGCAACAAAAATATCCTTGCCGATGAGTTTTATATTCGTGGGATACCAACCGACTGGTATAAAACCCTTTGAAAAACTTTTGGCCGGCGTGCTTATATCAAATACCGCCAGGCAATTATTATCTGCGTTGGCGACATAGAGTGTTTTACCATTCCTGCTGATCGCCAGGCCATTTGTTGTGCTCCCTGAAGGTGCGTCTGGGTAGAGTGCGGCATTAAGTGTTTCCACAACCAGCATGGTTTTTAAATCGATCACTGATACACTATTATCATTGGCATTGGCAACGAAAAGACGATCAGCATTTTTTGACATACAAATTTCATTCGGATTATCCCCCACACTGATCGCTTTTTTAAAAGTCCGGGACTTCGTATCAAAAACCAATAACTTATCGCATCCCCAGCAGCTGATGTACAGTTCCTGCTTCGCGGCATTTAATAAGCAGGTGAATGCTTCTCCCGGGAGTTTATAGCTTGCTGTTACTTGCCTTGTATCAAGACTAAAGATGTACAGGCTGTTATTCTCTTTTGTAACGGTATAGAGTAGCCGCTGCGACTCATCTATTTCGATGCCAGCGGGTGACACCAGTTCTTTCGGTTTTGCGCCCAGACTGAAACTGTCTGCTAACAACAATTTATTCTTTTCGATGGTATAGCGCAGGATCCTGTTATCGTTACCAGCACTTACATATAAAGATTTTTCATCTGTAGAAAATTTTAACCCATACCAACTTTTGGGGATTACAACTTCATCAAGCTGTATTTGCTTTTTACTATTGATCAACTGGATAGTTTGTGTGCTTTGGCCGTTGTTAGTAACTGCCAGGTATTTGCCTGAGGAACTTACCGCCATATTCAACGGAAGATCACCAAGGGGAAGGCTTTTCCCAACCGGTGAAAGGCTCCAGCCGTTAGGTAATGTAAGACGCTGCGCATCAAGTTGCTGCAAGGTTTGTGCGTGGGTATTCACAACGATAAAAGAAAAAAACAGCAGGCAAAAGGTTTTCATACAATTAATTTAAGGCAAGTTACAAATTAAGAGAGCGATTGCTTTCAAAGCAAGATGAACAAATCCCTAAATACTGCTTGCAAAGCTCCTGCATGTTTTATATTTTACTATATCCCGCACCTAAAATTACCATTATGCACATCGATAAACTTGTGATCAGCAACCGTTCTGTCCTGCTAAAAAAATATGGAAACAGCGGGTTAACGAAAGTGCAGTCCGCTATCAAAAAAATGATCAGCAATGATAAAAAGCGGCAAGTGAAAACCATGTTTGTTTTCCTGGATGATTCTCAACACATGAAACGCGTTAAAGGCAAACAGGTAACTGATTCAACAGATGCGGAGCAAAACAAAAATGCCATCGATTCTTTCGCCCGTTATTACCGCCCCGACTATTTTCTTTTGCTGGGTGCACCGGATGTTATTCCACACTGTAAATTTAAAATTGCGATCCCCGGCGACGATGATGCCTTTGTCCCCAGCGATGTTCCTTATGCCTGCGAAGCAGCTTTCAGCCGGAATGCCGGCGATTTTATTGCTCCGGCCCGCGTTCTGGGACGCTTGCCTGATCTCGCCGGAAGTAATGATGTTAGTTCCCTTCTTAAACTCGTAGATAACGCTGTAAAGTGGAAGCCCTTAAAAGCAACCGAGTATAATAACTATTTTTCTCTTAGCGTAAAATGGTGGGAGAAGTCTACGCGGCTCTCGCTTGATAATATCTTCCAGGATAACAGCAAATTAAAAATGGCACCACCGAGTCTGAAGGACTACACAAAAAAGGAACTGGGCGCACGCATGCATTTCTTTAATTGCCACGGCGGTTTAAGAACGCCCGAATTTTATGGCCAGCCCAATGGCAGTTCGAGCAGTTATCCTGTCTGCTATCACACCGATATGCTAAAAAACAGCGTGAGTTTTGGAACGGTTATCGCAGCCGAATGTTGTTACGGCGCGCACCTCTATAATGCTTTACGCCCGACGCTTATTCCTCAACCGATTTGCAATACATATTTATTGAATGGTGCGCTGGCATTTTTAGGCAGTACGACCGCTGCATACGGCCCCGCAGATAGCCAGGGAGCCGCGGATTATATCACACAGTATTTTCTGATCGCGATTCGAAAGGGAGCATCCAGCGGCCGGGCATTTTTGGAAGCACAGCAGCGTTTCGTAGAAAAGGGTGATGTGAAAATGGATCCGATGGACCTGAAAACAATCATCCAGTTTATTTTGCTTGGCGATCCCAGCCTATCACCGGTGGAAGAACCGCAAAAAGAAAACTCACCGAAAAATCCTGTCTCCAGTATAGTAAATCGCAGCGAAAACGAATTGCGGGAGAGAAAGGAGCGCCGTGAAAAAATGTCGCAAAAAGCCGTCTTCATTAATGCTGTCAGTGATACGCCGGTGAAGATCAGCACAACGGTTCGCGGCACGGTAAAAAAAGAGATCGACGCTGTTTTAAAACATCATAATTTTAACAATGAATGCACGCTCAGTTATGGGTTCAAAAAAAGGCAGGCTGCGCAATTTAAAAAAGCAGGTGCGCCTTCTGATTACAAATATCATTTGTACAGTTGCCTGAGTGCCGGGCCTGTGGTTGACACTTTACGTGTGCTGGTAATTCAGGAAGTAGACAATAAAGTTCTGGAGGTAAAAGAATATGTCAGACGATGAATTTAAAAATATTGAAGTGACTGGAAAGATCGCCCGTGCTGAAATGGGCGGGAATAGTAAAAACGCACACACAGGATTTGTCCTGCAGAAAAAATCTCAGGCGATCAAATTGCGTCGCGATGGTGGCAACCCTTTTTACGATGACTACTTCGAAAATTTTGAAGGAAAATCTGTTACCGTTAAAGGCGTCGATATGGAGCAGTACTTATTAGTGACTGACATCTCTGTAAAACCAATCTCTAAAAAAAAATAATTACAAATCCTCAAGGCGGCCCTGTTTTTCTACGAGGTAGCGCCAGTACCGCCGGGGCATGTGTTGAATATGCAATTTCATATTTTTTCGCGCGGTAATATTTACACTGCTGAAATATTGCTGCCAGAGCCGCTGGTATAATTCCTCGCCATCATCATACAATGCTTTCAATGCGTCGCGGTTTTGTAAATCTGTGTCAAAATTCATTGATACTTCTTCTACTTTTTCCTTATCATAATACAATCCGAATTTCCGCAGGCTGTCATAGATCAACCAACACTGATCGGCATACCGCTTTTCAAAATGCCGGCTGATCAAAGGCAACACGTTGAAGTCGGGCTGAATAATACAATAATACAAATCGTCTTTCGTGCGCTGGAACCGTACAAATGCTTCCATGCGATGTTTCTCCCGATGCACTTTCCGGCTAAGCTGTTGCAACAATAATACATCAGGATTGCTAAAGTCATTTTCAACCGCACGATCGCTATTAATCACATATTGTATGTAGCGCAACAAAACATTTTCAATGTCTTTAATTTCAGATAAAAAGGTTTTATACAATTGCATTTTCGCAGCTGGAGAAAGTTTATCCTGCAATTTCTTAAACACCCTGTTGCTTTTTGTCCTGTTAATTTCCACCTCATGCATCTTCCCAAACAAACTCGTGGGTGCAGCACCTGACCGAAAGATCTTCGGCTGTTCAATTTTATATTCATATATCTCGAAAACGGCTGTCAGTAAACCTTCGAAGCTGCCGTCATACAAAACGATATTCATTAGAATAATTTTATTTGCGGAGAAAAATTCGGCTTGTATTTACTGTTCCCCTGCGCAAGGATCATTTGTTTTATTTGCCCGGGCTGATAATCTTTTACATCGTAATCATTTCCGGCATGAACAAAATATCTCGTGCGGTTCATCGCGATGCCCAACTTTTTTAAATGCTCAAAACCGATGCGTGCAAACTTTCGCGCCGCAATTATTTTCTTTGCAGATTGAATCCCGATGCCGGGTACGCGCACCAATAATTCATAATCCACCGTGTTGATATCGACGGGAAAAATATCTGTATTTCGCAATGCCCAACTCAATTTCGGATCAATATCAATATCCAGGAGCGGGTTCTCCTTGTTTACTATCTCATTCACGCCGAATCCATAAAACCGCAGCAACCAGTCAGCCTGGTATAAACGGTTTTCGCGGATCATCGGCACAGGCGTCCCTATTGCCGGCAGCCTGTTGTCATTACTGATCGGCACATAACCGGAATAATACACGCGACGCATCCCCATTTTTTTGTAAAAACCATTTGCCAGGTATAATATTTCATGATCTGTTTCCGGCGTAGCACCGATGACCATCTGCGTGCTTTGTCCGGCAGGCGCAAATAACGGCGCTTTTTTGAACAGCTTTTTCTCTTCCCGGTTCTCGATGATCGCGCCCTGCAGATACTGCATCGGCCGGATCATATCTGCACGCTTTTTATCCGGTGCCAGCAAAGCGAGGCTTTTCTCCGTCGGCATTTCCACATTCACGCTGAGGCGATCCGCCCATAAACCTGCTTCCTTCATCAATTCATCACTTGCACCAGGAATCGTCTTTAGGTGAATATATCCATTGAACTTATGCTCTGTTCTTAATTTTTTCGCCACGCGAACCAGCCGTTCCATGGTATAATCCGGGTTGGTAAAAATGCCGGAACTCAGGAACAATCCCTCAATATAATTTCGGCGATAAAAGTTGATCGTGAGATCGACCACTTCCTGAACGGTAAACGCAGCTCGTTTAATATCATTGCTTTTTCTGCTGACGCAATAAGCGCAATCGAAAATGCACACATTCGTCAGTAAAATCTTAAGCAACGAAACGCAACGCCCGTCTTCTGTGTAGGCATGACAAATTCCATTGCTGGCATTACCAAGGCCTTTGTTGTCATTTTTTCTCTTGCTGCCACTACTGGAACAACTCACATCATATTTCGCTGCATCTGAAAGGATGGCCAGTTTTTCCTGTATACGATCGATCATAATTATAAAATTTATCAGCGGGCATTTTCAACATCCGCCTTCATTGCGTCGTACAGTGGTACAACTCCAAAATGCCCAGCCTAATATGGCAGGCTTAACGACATTTTTTTCGCTCTTAATTTATCAAGATGCGCATCACTTAAATAATAGTAACTGCCATGTAACCATTCAAAACTTTCGGCCCACAAGCGGGTTTTCTTCATAAATTCCAGCTCCCAGGATTGGCTGATAATGATCGTATCTTCTATCAATTGCCCGAGTAAAAAATCCTTCAGCCGCACATCGAAATAGGGAATAGAATGCACGAAATCCAGCACCTCTTCATCAGTGGCCGTGGGAAAAGCCGTCACATAAAAGCTATTTCTTTTCGCTTCGCGATGCAGGCTGATGGTTTCATTGATGCATCGGTAAATAATTTCTGCCAGGTAAATCTTCGTGATTGATTTCATGGTTGTATGTTTTAAAATAAGGAAGCCTGTGCGCCCGGTCGTTTGAACTGCGTACAATCCAGTTCCCAGCGTTCGGCATTCATGTTATATAGCTGCCCGTACTTTTTGTACTGCTGTGCTACCATCTGCGCGATATTTCCTTCGCCGCGCATCCGCACGCCCCAACGCGAATCGTTTACCTTGCCATCGTGACTTTCCTCTATTAAATGCCAGACTTTATCCGCATGATTAGGCAGGTTTTTGTACAGCCAATCGTGGAACAAAAATTTAATCGCACCATTTAACCGGATGAAGGTATAGGCCGTAAATGTGGCACCGTGATCTGCAGCAGCTTTCATAATCCGCTGCATTTCATGTTCGTTCAATCCGGGTATCATCGGCCCCATCATTACACCCATGCGTACGCCCGCTTTACTCAATTCTTCGATCACCTTTAATTTTTGCTTCGCCGTTGTAGTTCTCGGCTCCATGATCCGCCGCAGGTCTTCATTAAAAGAGGTGATCGACACCATAGCAGAAACAATATTTTTCTTTGCCATTTCCTGTAATACATCTTTGTCTTTTAGTATCCAGGAATTTTTGGTGAGAATGCCCACCGGCTGATTAAATTCATTGCAGACTTCAAGCAACCCGCGCGTAAGCCGATATTTCTGTTCGGCAGGCTGGTAACAATCTGTATTGCCGCTCAGCATGATCGGAGAACAAACCCACTTTGGATGCATCAGGAATTTCCTTAGCAGTTGCGGTGCATTTTTTTTGATGAGGATCTTTTGTTCAAAATCCAGGCCGGCGCTATAACCCCAGTATTCGTGCACATTTCGAGCGTAACAATAAATACAGCCATGTTCACAACCTGCGTATGGGTTCATACTGTAGCCCATACCCACATCCTGGCTTTCCACTTTATTTACAATCGTTTTTGATTGCTGTTCGATGTACTGCGTACGCAGGTTCGATTCTTCCCAATCATCAATACCTTCAACATGTTCCTGTGTAACCTCATTTTTTATAAAGCGATTCTTTGTATTGAATTGCGCACCGCGGCCATGATGATACTGTTGTTCATCGGCCTGTTCTTCTGCCAGCACTTTATGATGATCCTGTTGTAAAGAGCTCATAGAAATTTTTAAAATATTGTCTTCTTCAATAAACATATGGGCAAAACGGGTCACCCCTTTTAAAACAACGCGCCCTGGGTTGTTGCAACAGGCAAATTCTCAAATTCAAATCGCCCCGCGATCTGGTATTTAAATTCGCCCACCGGCCGTTTTAACAGCAACATCGCATCAGCTATAAAGCGACCGGTAAAATGCTTATGACTATACTCGAGCCAACCTTTTTCAAATTGCCAGGGCTTTAATTTCCCGGCGACGAGCATCTGGGGCTCCAGCATAAAATGTGGCTTGTGCTCATTATCGGGTTTCATCAATTGCTGCGCTTCTGTCCGGATATGTTTAATTAATTCCTGTATTGGAACCTTCGATAACACATTAATAAAAATCGTATGTGCCGGAAAGCTGCCAAAATCACGTAATTCGATTTTTACGGGGTGATAACCCATGGCAATTGTTTTGAGCCGGTGAACAATGCGTTCTTCTGCCATCTCCCGTTGGGTAAACTTCACGAGCGCGATATGTGGCCTGCCATATAAAGCTGAAGTTGCTTTGTAGCTGTCATAAAAATGTTGTTTAATATGTATGATCTTCTCGCGTAATGCTTCATGCGGATTGAGCACAACGAGGTATTCAAACAATTTCATTCCGGGCATCATCGATAGTTCCTGCATACAAATCCGATTGAGATTCAAAAATTAGATTGCGAATTAATTTAGTATAAATTTACTAATTATTTTAGTAAATGAAAAATTAATCTTCGCCTGCAATCAGACGAAACCAAGTTGGTTGGTGCTTAGGAATTTGAAATGACGGAGCGGTTGCGCAACTTTTCAAAGCCGGCAATATTCATGAAAGCCAGTAGCATGCCGTAGAAAACATCTTCTACAGGAATGGTGTAGATCCTCACTCCCATATTTTCAGCATTGTTGTAAATCACGACCGGGATGGAAGTGAGCAGTCCGTTTACAATCAAGAAAGGCAGGAGGATAATCAGGTAGGCTATTAAAAAAACATTCGGGTTAAAACCAGTAAAATGTTTTTTAAAAACAACATAACAACAAAGAAAGACTGCAGTAAACAGACAGGTGTAAAAAGTATAATCGCGGTCGTGAAAGAAGATGGCTGCAAAAAATAACGTGATTGCAAGGAATTGATATACCCAATTATTTTTTGGTCCGGAAAACCGCGGAAAATAACAGCGGATACATTCGTAGATAAAACTGCAGCAATAAGGCACGATAAAAAAGAAGGCGATCTCCTCCGCCGGCAAACCGAATAACTTGGCTCCAATAATGTAATCGTTATTAAAATGCCAGATGCCATTTGCCGTAAAAATAGCATCCCACACGATATAAAAGATGCCAGGAAAAATCATCGCCGGAAAAACATATCTCCACTTCTTATAGAACGCTACTTTCTTATCAAAGCTCAGCAATAATGGCCCTGCGAGAGAACAACACATGATGAGCGCGTAAGTGTAGTGAGCATTCAAACAATTGCGATTTTTGTAAAGATAGGTACCGATTTTCCGGACCGTTAAAAGGCTTTTCGTCGTTTATCAGCCCGGACCTTTTCCCAATATTTTTTAGCAACGTATAACATCCCGAAACTTTCACCGTCTTCTTTTCCCATGTGCTTGTGGTGCATTTTATGAGCCCAACGGATCGTGCGAACGTACATATTGTTACTCCGGCTAAACCATTTAAAGCGCTGGTGAATGATCACATCGTGCACCAGGAAATACGCAAGGCCATACATTGCGATACCAAAACCGACAGCGGCTAACCAATACCGTTGTTGTTGCAGCCCGAACATAATACATAACCAGCTTGGAATAGCGAAGATGAGGAAGAACGCATCATTTTTTTCAAACAAACCCGGCGATGGCTGATGATGATCTTCATGCAGATACCAAAGAAAGCCATGCATCACATAACGGTGCGTAAGCCAGGTAATAACTTCCATGAGCAGGAATGTGCCCAGCATAATTGGTATAAAGATCAACCAGTTCATAAAAAAGTGCGCAATAGCAAAAAGAACATTGCCTGAATGAGTAACAAATTTACAGCGAATTTGTTTTGTCGCGAAAAAGGCGCATAATAGAAGACGACAAGGAAAATCATACTAACGCCGAACCAGCAAGCGTAGTTAAAAAAAGGAATGCGGTCGTGCGCCCATTGCCAGTAGCCCAGTTTCATTGCGACAGGTTCCAACAGCCAATCGAAAAAAACAGCCAGGATTGCACCGTCCACGATCACCGATAAAGCCTTTACCGGCATCGGGTCACGACCTGTTTCTTCACTTAGCCTGCGGATAATATTATCGAGTAATGTATGAATACTGATACCGCAACAATAGATAACGATAAACCAATTAACTCCAATAATCAGTGGCACGCCTTCCAGTTTAAATCCCAGTTCCTGCCCATACGCATAATCGCCGAAAAGCAACCCCGTTTTTGTTCCGATCATCTCAACAAAAATTCCCATGAAAAAACACAGGATCAGCAAAACTAAAAAATGTTTATGGGGCCGCGGCTGTGTATAAACGAGCAAAGCGACCATGAGCAATAGATTCAGCGGAGTGAGTTTTGCAAACAACGCTTGGTCGATAAACAGGATGCCGATCAGCCCGATCAGGTGAAAGAGCAGGGCAATAGCAGTGGCGATATCGTTGCGTGAATAGGAATTCAATATTAGTGCTGTATCTTTTTATAATCTTTTGAAATAAGATCAGTGGCAATCTTTGCACTTTTAAAGCAAAGGGGTAAACCACCGCCCGGATGAACGCTTCCGCCGCAGAAATATAAATTTTTGGCGTAAGAAGAAAAATTTGCCGGCCGGAAAAAAGCCGCCAGCTTTGAATTGGAACTACTGCCGTATAAAGATCCGCGAAAACTTCCTGTTCGTTCTTCTATAAGTATCGGGTCCAGGATTTCTTCGGTTTGAATAAGGCTGCGAATATCTTGCCCAAGCAACTTTGTCAACTTTAAGATCACGGTTTCTCTTACCTTATTTATCATTTCTTCCCAATCCTGCCCGGTATTAGCCGGCACATTCACCATCACGAACCAGTTCTCCTTTCCTTCCGGCGCCAGGCCATTTTCCATTTTTGAAGTGATATTGATATAAATGGTTGGATCTGAAGGCGCAATTTTTTGCCGGAAGATCTCTGTAAATTCAAGCTGATAATCTTCGCTAAAAAAAACGTTATGTAATTGTAATTGCGGGAAGGAATGGCCGATCCCCCAATAAAAAATCAATGCGCTGCTGCTGCGTTCCCTGCGGCCGATCTTCGATGCCTTTCTATCATGGCGTAACAGATTGCGGTAGGTAAAATATACATCCCCATTACTGATCACGATATCCGACAAATTATTTTTACCCGCAGCAAACACGCCATGCACCTTGCCCTCGTGATGAATGATCCTTTCTACAGGTTCATTAAAGCGAAATTTAACGCCGGTTTTTAGCGCAAGTTTATACACCGCATTTGTGATGCTGATCATGCCGCCTTCGGGGTAAAAGGCACCTTCTTTTTGTTCCAGGTGCGGGATGAGGCTAAGCATCGACGGCGCTTTATATGGATTGCTCCCGTTGTATGTGGCATACCGATCAAATAATTGTTGCGCTTCTTTACCTGAAAAACGCTGGCTGTTATGTTTGTGTAAATTATTTGCCAGGTATCCGAATTTAGTTGCAGAGAGGGCCTTAAAAATTCGCGGGTGTAACCAGGTCGACCTTTTGTGCAAAGAGAAATTCAGGAAGACTGAACCGATGCGCTGATATAATTTTCCTGCATCTGCAAGGTATCTTTTTACAGCACCGGGCTTTTCCCCTAATTTTCCGGCGATCTCGGCATCAAAAGCCTCAGGATCTGTAAATGCATCTAACTGCTGGCCATTAGCGAAAAAATACCGGCAGGCACTATCCAGTTTTTTATAACTGAAATATTCCGCGATCGGTTCTCCCGCTAATTCAAACAGGTCTTCAATATTCACGGGTTGTGTGAACAGTGACGGACCTGCGTCAAAATGAAACCCATCCTTTTCAAAAGCGGAGAGTTTTCCGCCGGGAGTAGCATTTTTTTCAAAAACCGTTACCTCAAACCCCTTTAAAGACAGGCGGATAGCCGCTGCCATTCCTGCAATGCCAGACCCTATTATAATCGCTTTTGATGATTTCATTACTGAACCCGCAAGATAATTGTTTCAGTATTTAATTGGAAGCGTTTGAAGGATTATTCATAAAGCGGAGGAGCTTTGGAAAAGCGATCTTGAACCATTCGGTATATCTCTCAGGATATTCCTGTAAATCGTTTTCTATCCAGCTTGTAGGATAACTGGCATGCGCCTGCACTTCAGCCGGATCGGGGGAAAATTCGCCCTGGAATTTACCGGTATAAACATGATCATATTCATGCTCAGTGAGCCCGTTATCAAATACTGCTTTGTAGGTGAAAGAAAAGCAATAATCCAACGGAGTGTCGAAACCCAATTCTTCCCTGAGTCGGCGATGCGCGGCGTCGATTGTTTCTTCGCCCGGAGCGGGATGGCTGCAACAGGCGTTTGTCCAAAGGCCCGGACTATGATATTTCCCTTCAGCCCGCTGCTGCATCAGCATTTCGCCCGCATCATTAAAAATAAAAATACTGAACGCACGGTGCAGGAAGGCTTTTTCATGTGCTTCCTGTTTATCCATCACCCCAATGGGTTCATCCTGCCCGTTTACTAAAATAACCTGTGACAATCTGTTATTGATTTTACTAAAGAATATTAAATTGACTGCGCAATCCCGCACGCATAACAATCATTGCTTTGGAATAATTCGGGATGCGGATCCTGTTTTCCAATAACATGGCAGGCTGCGATTTTTTAATTTTTCGGAAAAGCGATAAGTAATATTTATAAGCAACGTAAACTCCAAAACGCGCTTTCAACGGCAACTCAAGCACCCCACGATAAGCTTCGTTAAAATCATTTTCTACATCCGCTTCAATCTTATCTTTCATCGTTTGGGTGAAATTGCCAAAATCTACCCCTGGAAAATAAGTACGGTTTAATTGCTCGTAATCTGCCTTCACATCACGCAGAAAATTCACCTTTTGAAATGCAGCGCCAAGTGCTTGAGCAGCGGGCTTTAGTTTGGCATACATCGTTTTGTCTGCCTCGCAAAAAATGTACAGGCACATCAATCCAACCACTTCAGCACTGCCATAAATGTATTCTCGGTAACCCTCGGGATCGTATTGTGTTTTATCCAGATCCATTTCCATGCTTTTAAAAAATGCCTCGATGAGGCGCCGATCAATGCCATACTCATGCACTGTTAACTGGAAGCTATGTAGAATCGGATTCAGGCTGAGTTTGCGTTCTAGTGCTTCAGCGGTTTGTTGTTTAAATTCTTCCAGTAACACAGCTTTATCATGCTGATGAAAAGTGTCAACGATCTCGTCTGCAAAACGTACAAACCCGTAAATATTGTAGATAGGCGCACGAAGGTCTTTGTGCAGAAGCTTAATGGCACTGCTGAAGGAAGTGCTGTATTTTTCCGTTGTTATGCGGCTGCACTCGCGGCTCACATCATGAAAAAGATGCATCATGTACTTCATTTTTTTTCTTACTAAATTCTTTTATGATCTCTCGCGCGACCACTTCACCGCTGATCAGTGCCGGCGGCACACCTGGACCTGGAACTGTTAACTGGCCGGCATAAAACAGGTTTTCTATTTTTTTGCTCTTAATAGAAGGCTTTAAGATCGCGGTCTGACGCAACGTATTGGCGAGCCCGTAAGCATTTCCTTTAAAGGCATGGTAGTCGTTTTCAAAATCGGAAACTGAATAATTTCTTTTGAAAATGATGTTTTCCGTTATCTGTTCGCCGATTTGTTTTTCAAAACGATGAACAATTTTTTGAAAATATTCTTCACGCAAAGCATCTGTGTCATGCGTTAACCCCGCCGCGACAGGTACAAGAAAAAACAGGTTTTCATGGCCTATCGGCGCCGTTGCCGGATCCGTAACAGAAGTTGCGCTCACATAAAACAATGGTTCTTTTGGCCACTGCGGATCTTCATAGATCTCCTTTCCATGTTGTTCAAAATTCACATCAAAAAACAAGGAATGGTGACGGATATTTTTTAGTTTCTTATTTAACCCGACAAAATATAATAAACAGGATGGTGCCATCACTTTGCTGTCCCAATATTCAGGGGTATATGCCCTGTCAGCTTCTACTAATAATTGCGTTTCTATAAAATGATAATCTGCGGCACCCACCACTACATCTGCCTCAAATAATTTTCTTTTTCTCGTCCCCTGCAACTCCCAGTTTTTGGTTTCCACGTTATTCACTTTGCCGGCCCGGGTATGAATTCCCGTCACCTCGTGTTCAAAATGAAACTGCACGCCTAGTTCTTTAGCCAATTCATACATCGCATCAACAATAGCATACATTCCACCTTCTGGATACCAGGTGCCGAGTTTGATATCCGCATAATTCATCAAACTATATAAGGCTGGTATATTTTCAGGCAAAGCGCCGAGAAACAATACCGGAAATTCCATCAGTTGCAGCAATTTCGGATGCTTGAAATATTTGCCTACGTGTTTTTTCATAGAAGTAAACACGTCGAGTTTCAATACACCTCTCGCAAGGTCGATATCTGCAAATTCGCGCAACGAGCGGCCGGGCTTGAACACGAGCTTATTCATGCCCACTGCATATTTATACGCCGCTTCTTTCAGGAAAGCCGCGAGTTTTTTTGCAGATCCCGGCTCCAGCGATTCAAACAATTGTTCCAGTTCTTCATATCCCGCAGGAATGTCAACCGGTCCGTCGGCCCAGTAAACTCGGTAAGAAGGATCCAGTCTTTTCAAAGAGTATTGCTCTGCCACAGTAGTGCCGAATTGCTGAAAATAATTTTCAAATACATCCGGCATCCAGTACCAGCTCGGCCCCATGTCAAAAGTAAATCCTGCCGCGTGGAATTTTCGGGCGCGACCGCCAGGCCCGCGATGTTTTTCCAGAACTGTTACCTCCCAGCCTTCTTTCGCCAGGAAAGATGCGGCTGAAAGCCCGGAGAAACCACTGCCAATGACGATTGCTTTTTTCACAAACTAAAAATAAGGTTATTGGAATTTAAAACGGGATAATTCCCCCTTCGCTTAATAACGGGCAATTTGCTTCTTTAATAATTTACGTGCGAAATGAATCCTGCTTTTTACTGTACCTAATGGCTCTCTTAATACATCAGCGATCTCGTTGTATTTATACCCTTCGAAGTACATAACGAACGGATGCCGGAAAATGTCTGGCAGCGCTTCCAGAGCCGCCTGGATGTCTTTCAGATACAAACTGCTTTCTGCATTATTGGAAATAGCAGATTGGTTATGGTCGAGTAAAAATTCATTTGATGTATTATCAAAAATCGTTTGCTGCTTTGCTTTCCGGCGGTAATTATTGATAAAGATATTTCGCATGATCGTGTACATCCATGCCTTAATATTTGTCCCGACGTTATATTTCTCCCAGTTGGCCAAGGCCCGATACATCGTTTCCTGCAATAAATCATTGGCTGTTTCATTGTCACGCGTGAGCGTTAGAGCAAACGGGCGCAGGTAATCTGCATTCGTTACGAGCAACTGGTTAAATTCTACGTTAGACATTCTGTTTAATTTTTACTACCACAAAGTTAAACAATATTTATTTTAAAAACCAAACCTAAATGACCCTGGCGAAAAGTTATAAGGCCGTGATAAATTCCATCACTTCTTTAAATGAACGTTTAAATTGGATCGGCGGATGTATCTTTTTTTCATATGTCTGGGTGAGCATCCCTGATACCAGCACGGGAAGGGTTGGAAAATGCTTAGCCATCTGTTGCAGGAACTTGTCGAAATTGAAATTCTGGCCTACAGTTGTAAGGTGACAATATAAATAATCAGGCTGTTTAAGATTCACTACGTACTGAACATCTTTTATGGGAATACTCGCCCCAAGATAAATCACCTTCGCCCCCCTGCTTTTCAACAGGTAATACATGAACAACAATCCTAATTCATGGTGCTCGTTTTCGGGTAAAAATAATAAGACTGTCTTTTTTACCAGTACAGCCGGGCGCACTGCTTCGATTCCGACGATAAGCTTTTGCCGGATAATATTGGTTACAAGGTGCTCCTGTGCCGGGTTTATGTGATTTGTCAGCCATAAGATACCGATCTTTTCCAGGAAAGGAAAAATGATTTGGGTTACGGCACGTTCGATGCCGCGGGCGAGAATATAATTATCTAAAACCGTATCAAAGGCTTCCATATTAAGGTCGATCATAGACTGGATCAGTTCATGCACAACCCGATCCTGCTGCGCTCCGGCCTGGGTTAAAGAGAGCAGTTTTTCGCGGATCTCTTCCGCATTCATTTTATCGATATGGGAAATCTTAAAACCGTAACGATTGAGCAGGGAAATATTGAGGATCGTTTTTAATTCCTCATTGCTGTAATAGCGAATGTTGGTGAAGCTCCGGCCAGGTTTCAGGAAACTGTAACGCTGCTCCCAGATACGCAAGGTATGCGCTTTAATGCCGGAAAGGTTCTCCAGATCTTTTATTGTAAATGCATCCATATTGCCCGTTTATTTCTATAACGAATAAACGAAATAAATGTTTAAGGATTACAATAAATGATTAAACAGGCTAAAGTTCGAATTTTGGGATGGAGGGAAAGAATTTGGCAGCCAGGTTATTGTCAGGTTTGACAACCGAAAACGCGGTAAGGACGAGTATCTTGAAATCAGTAATGAATGAGACATGGCCCTGGTACCACAGTTCCAGTTTGCCTTTGCTTGGGATCAGGATCTTATCATAATATTCAGCAGACGGCAACGATGATTTGGAAACCAATAATTCCTCATCACGAAAGATCGCTGACCCGATGCCCGTTAATCCCGGACGGTTATTATAGATCACTGCCTGAACCTGCGGAATGTATTTATCAAAACTTACTTTCATCAACGGCCGCGGACCAACAAAACTCATATCTCCTTTAAAAATATTGATGAGTTGAGGAAGCTCATTTATTTTACTCATGCGTAAGAAGCCACCCATGGGCGTTACGCGCGGATCGTGACGTAAAGTAATTTCGCCTGTACCCATGTTCGGACTATTCTTCAGCATTGTTGCGAATTTCCAAATCAGGAAAACCTGGTTTTTGTAACCGATGCGCGGTTGCTTGTAAAAAACTTCTCCTTCACCAGTAAAGCGCAGCAGGATCATGATGGGGATCATGAATGGTGCAAGGATGATCATGGCAAGCAATGAAAAAATAATATCGAAAAACCTTTTGATAAGCAGGTACATGATGGAATTTTACTAGGGTATTATATTTTTTGATCGAGACTTAACCCGGTTTCAATATGCGTGAAATTGGGAATGATACGTCCGATCGATTCTACGATCGTCGCTTTATTCGTCGCAGGATCGTCAAATAATTTTTTGAGGTTATCAATGATCTCCGTGATCTCTGCGATTGACTTAACGGTGTTGTTACGCACAATGCCCAGGCTATTAAATCTTTCCAGGTCGATATCTTCCGTATCTGTATAAAATTCCTCGAAAGATTTTTCGCCTGAGGTGTCTGAAGAAAAATAGTAAACAGGATATTCAGTCGTATCGTCTTTCAAAGCTGCAGCCATGGCTTTGGCTTCTGTTTCCGTTTTGCACTCAACAGCTGTCAGCCCGTGCTCGGCAAGGAACCGGTCGGCAATTGCAGAGAAAGTAAGCATACTTGTTTCCGGCAATTTCGGGAAGAAAATATTGCCTGCATCTGCCAGCATACAGGCCAGCATACAAAGTTCACCGCTTTCTGATGGTGAAACGAAATATCTTTTTACATCATTAGGTGCAGAGAGTGGTTGCCGCTTCAGTAAGCGTTCCATGAAGCCAAATAACAGGCTGCCATTACTGAAAGCTACATTTGCAAAACGTGCGGTAGAAACATGTAATTCTTTTGAATAGGCCAGCACCACATGTTCCATCAATTTCTTGCTTGCGCCCATAACATTCACCGGGTTGGCGGCTTTATCAGTGCTCACGCAGAAGAAATGATCCGGGCGGTATTCCAGCATCAGGTCTAACAAATCCCTTGCTTTGAACACATTATTTTCTACCATCGCCTCGATGCTCAAATGATCTTTTTCTGAACGCACATGTTTATGCGCGGCAAAATTGGCAACGATATCGAAGCGGCCATGTTGCTGAAATATTTTTTTAAACACCGCGTCGCTGAAATCGATTGGGTAAGTGATAAACGTTGCAGGAACTGAGAGCGTGTTGTCGCTGCGGACATCGCGTACCAGTTCGGTAAGGCCGTTCTCATTGATATCGATCACATACACCTCTGCCGGTGAAAAACGCATCACTGCCTTAATAAAACTACTGCCGATAGAGCCGGCACCGCCAATCACCATCACGGACTTACCTTTGATTTTTGCAGAAAGTTGTTCGTTGTTATCTGCAATATCCTGCGCAAACAGCGAACTGTTACGATTACTGATATTCTCTGCGATGAATTTTTCTATATTAAAAATCTTCACTGTTGTTGTTTTTAAAATAAGCTTTTGATGGTGTCTGCAACAGATTGCAAATCTGCATTAGTAATGTTGGTACTGCAGGGAATACTCAAACAGTTGCTGTACAAATGACCGGAGCGATCTGTTTTATTGACGTAGATGTCGCTGGTAAACATTCGCAGTTGATTCATAGGTACCCAGAAAGGGCGGCTTTGTAATCCTTTGCTGTTGAGTAGTGCTAAAACTTCTTTTTGTTTAGATGTTTTAATTGTTGGCAACCACCAGTTTGGTGTCACATCATCACTTACCTGCTGAAAGGTTATATCGCCAATGCCTTCCAGTTCTTTTTTATAAAATGCAATGATCTCTTTTTTTCGTTCGATGAATGCCGGTAATTGTTCCATCTGCGCTACACCCATTGCTGCTGCTACATTTACAAGCCGATAGTTATAGCCGATCTCGTCGTGAATATATTCAAACGGATCACTCTTCGCCTGGGTTGTCAGGTGCTTGGCTTTCTTTGCCAGCGCCTCATCATTGGTAACGATCATTCCGCCACCACCGGTTGTAATGATCTTATTTCCATTATAGCTAAATGTTCCCATCAACCCGAAACTTCCGGCGTGCTGGCCTTTGTAATAACTTCCCAATGCTTCGGTACTATCTTCTACCATCAGCAGGTTATGTTTTTTCGTAATGGCTAACAGGCGATCCATATCGCAAATATTTCCCAGCACATGAACCGGCATGATCACCGGGATACGGCGGCCATCCTTTTTATGATAACAGGCGCCATCGCGTTGTTCTGTTTCTTCATTTAAAAATTCTTCCAGCAGGTTCAGATCCATCTGCCAGTTATTTTCATCCGTATCGATGAAGATCGGATCAGCCCCCGTGTATTTGATCGAGTTGCAGGTGGCAATAAACGTGATGTTCTGCGTGATCACATAATCTTTACTATTAACGCCCAGCATGACGAGGCAAGTATGTAAAGCTGTTGTTCCGCTACTCGTAGCTACGGCATATTTTGTTCCCGCAAAAGCTGCGGTCATTTTTTCAAATTGATCCACGTAAGCGCCCACACTGCTTACCCAACCTGTTGTGATGCATTCTGTTACATATTTCAATTCATTGCCACCCATATTGGGGCCGGAAAGTAAAACCATCTTTTAAAATTTTCGTTGCAAATGTAGGCAAAAAGCGCTGCTTTAAGGCGCTTCGGAAGCTAACAGGAAGTTAATCAGGAGCCCGGTTTTGGGTCCTACGGGGAGTTGAATGATAGAGTTATTTTGAAAAAGTCCGGGCTGGATTGCCGGCGACAATTTCATTATCGGCGATATTTTTTACCACGACAGAACCTGCGCCTATCGTTACATTTTTACCAATGCTGATACCTTGCCTGATGACGGATCCTGCGCCGATAAAACTTCCTTCGCCGACAGTTACGTTTCCACAGAGCACTGCTCCTGGTGCTAGATGGACATAATCACCGAGAATACATTCATGTTCGATTACGGAAGATGTGTTACAGATCACGCCGTTACCTATCATGGCGAGCGCATTTACCGATACCTGTGACCCGATCATTACGCCATGTATGCCAATGGACGCGGTTGGACAAACGACCGCAGTAGGATGAATCAGGTTAGCAGCGTAAAAACCCTTACCGGCAAGCATTTCAGCGATTTTTTTTCGCGTTGGATTGTTGCCGATAGCAATGAAGAATTCCTGTACAGCAAATAAAGAAATAGCTTTTTCTCCTGATTCAGGCCCGGCATACTCCAGGCTGAAAGGATTAAATTCTTTTTCCTCGTTATCACAATAGCCGGCAATAGTTTTACCCATAGCCATTGCGATACTATATGCAACAAACGCATGCCCGCTATATCCGATGAGGATCATGTAAATAATTTTTACCTGTTTACTAAATTACGGTAGGCCTGCAACATATATTCCCAGAAAATTTCGCGTGGATAATTGGTGGTGATTACCTCGTGAAGTTTTGCCGCCATAGCTACAGATCGTTCCCGATTGTCTAATGCCTGGGGTAGCATTTCCTGCAATGCGTTTTCATCCTGGCTCTCAAAGATCAATCCTGTTTCCTGGTGCTTTACAATATCCACATTTCCTGCAATCCTGCTGCAAACGATCGGGAGATTCATCGCAGCAGCCTCCAATAATACATTTGGAAAGCCTTCCCGATAAGAAGGGAAAACGAAATAATGCGCAGCGGCCATAAAATATTCTACTTTATCGGTCCAGCTGATATGAACAATACCGGGATTTGTTTCAATTTGTTGTTCAATCTCTGCCGGGAGCGGATCGAGCGATCGCTCATATTTCCCAGCGAGGATTAAACGCAATTCGGGCCTCGTCTTTTGCAGGCTGGTGAACACATTTACCAGTTCTATAATTCCTTTATCCCGAACAAGCCTACCGATAAACAGCAGGTATATCGCATTCGGATCATATTTAACTGATGCTTTTACTTCGTCAAGAATTGCGGGGTCAAGATTTGATTCGTTATATCGTACCGTATTTACACCGTTTGAAGAACCAAGTCCGACAACACTGACCTTTTTTGCAGGCGTAAATTTATGCCCGAGAATAAAACTCTTTAACGAGTCGCTGTTTGGCCAAACATGGGTAGCGGCGCCATAAGTAAGTCTTTCGATAAACTCCAGTACTTTCAGTTTAAATCCTTTTTCTACCATCAAAGGCAGGCCAGCCACTGTATGAATCCTGATCTTAACACCTGCGATCCACGCTGCGATCATCCCTACCAGGCCGGCTTTCGGCGTTTCCGTATGAACGATATCGGGCTTTTCTTTGCGAAAGATCTTTACCAGCTGCCAGATACAGTTGAGGTCCTGGAATGGCGTGATCTTCCTGGTCATCGGCACAATAATATGCGGACAAGTTTCATTAGCCAATGCAAGTGGAAGTTCTTTACCGTCGGCACTGATCATGATCACATCAAATCCATGCTGATGCATATAGGATGGCTGGCCACTTAAAGGGTAGGCCAATGTAATGGGTACAGTTGCAATCCTGATTAATTTCGTCTTTTTAATGTCGCCTGGCAAGTGTGCTGATATTGATAAAAAAGCAAAAGTAACTGCATAACTGCGTTAATACAAATCAGGTTTTAGCGGGTTTATCGTAAGATATCAGCGGCGTGGAAATAAAAAAGCAGCCGGTAGGTAGCCGGCTGCGGGGTTTCAGAGTGGTATGCAAAAATTTAAAAACCTGCGGCCTTACGCTTATGGTTAAACGAAAAAAGCCGGTTAATACCTTCATTCACTTGTTGGATGCCGGCGTCTGTATTATCTTTTAACGAGGATGTCGTTTTATTTAACTGCTGCAATACCAGCACGGGCGTTGCTGAGTAATTTTGTTCCAGGGCATGAAAGGCAGGCCAGAACATAAACTTCAGTTTTCGCAATTTGTCCGTTTTCTGAAAGAAAAGAATGATGCCTGCGAATGCTACGAGAAAACAGGCGTAGCTGCATATTCCAAGAAAACGATTGTTGGCTTTCGCCTGCAAAACAGGCAGCCTGTTGCGCACATAGAAATACATTTTCCACGCTGTAAAATGATCCCAGTCCTGCTTTATAGAAAACCTTGTTGCGGGATGATAATGAATGGCATTCCCTACCGTTCTTGCAGGTATGTTATTTTTACTGATAATGCGATAGAGGTATTCGGTTTCATCTCCCCATAAAAAATATTTTGCAGAAGGCACGCCTACTCTTTCAATGATATTACGATGGATCAAGGTGCCGTTGAACGGATGTGCAACTTCATCCACTATCTTATCTTTTATAGATTCGCCGGTCGTGAAATCTTTTGTCTTCCACACCATACTTTTTTTATCATTAATATCCAGCACGGCGCAATTCAATAAGCGCAGGGTCCCGTCTTCGGCTTTCAATAAATTTTCCAGCGCATCTGGTTTTGGATAACCATCGTCATCCATGCACCAGGTCCAGGTATAACCATTAGCATAAGCCCATTGAATACCAGTACTAAATCCGCCCGCCGATCCTGTGTTTTCCTGGTTGATGACCGTGCAATCTTTTTGCGATAACAACCAGGAAGCAGTATGATCTGTACTCCCGTTATTTACGACAAGAATCGCATCCAACGGTCTTGTCTGGTTGCGCAAAGCAGTCAGGCAATCAGCCAGCAAGGCTTGCCTGTTATAGGTTACAACTACTGCGATCACTTTTTCCATATCGGATACTTAGCCGGGTTAATAAATTATATTATCTTCTTCTGCCTTGCAATTGTAATGTACTTTCTTCCAGTACTGAACCTGAATGGCGCCATATATCCTGGATCATTTGCAACATGTTATGGAAAGGCCTGTAAGGAGTTGGAGCCGGCAACTGGATCACTTCGTACTGATGTAAGATCTTTTGCCAGATATAATTTCTCGGGTATTCCCTGCAAATCATTTCCTGTAAATTTTTTGCCATCAGCTTCATACGATCTCTTTGCTGCAATGCAGTACTAATGAGGCTTTGCATCTGTTGTTCATTTCCTGTTTCGAAAATGAGCCCCGTGCGGTTATCCTGCACGATGTCAACATTGCCCATGATCTTACTGCAAATGATCGGCAGGTTCATCGCCGCTGCTTGCAGCAATACATTCGGGAAACCTTCACGGTGGGACGGAAAAATGAAATTATCGGCGAGGTGCATATAATATTCTACGTCTTTTGTCCAGCGCACGTGAATAATTGCAGGATGATTTTCTATCAGCGTTAGTGTTTCGGCCGGTAAAGAATCCAAAGCAGCTTCAAATTCGCCAACGAGGATCAGGCGTAATTTTGTATCTGTTTTTTGCAGGCCGTTAAAAACATTTACGAGTTCCACGATGCCTTTATCTTTCACCAACCGGCCCATACAAAGCAAGTAAGTATTTGTTTTATCATGATTGATCGCTGATTTAATTGTAGCCAGCGTTTCAGGATTCAAAGAAGCCGCGTTGAATTTTTCTGTATTGATCCCATTGCTCGAACCACGGGCGATAATATTTAATTTATCATGGCTGGTTAAATTGTGCTGACTAATATATCGCAGCAGGGAAACACTGTTGGGCCAAACGTGGTTAGCGGCAGCATAGGTTAGTTTTTCAATAGATTTCAACACCTGGAATTTCAATCCTGTTTGCACCATCATCGGTAAACCGGCAACGGTGTGCACCCGGGTCTTCACACCACATAATTTTGCAGCGATCATGCCGAGCAGTCCTGCCTTTGGTGTATGGGAGTGAACGATATCAGGCCGTTCGCGGCGGAAGATCCGGATAAGCTGGATCAGGCATTTTAAATCCTGGAAAGGCGTAATGCTGCGCGTCATCGGTACAACCTGGTGGCGGCATTTTTCATTGCTGATCACTTCTTCCAGTTCTTTTCCGTCTGCGCTGATCATTAGAACATCGTAGCCATTTTCCTTCATGAAGTTCATCTGCCCCGGTAAAAGGTAGCGAAGCGACATGGGAACAGTGGTGATGCGGATGAGTTTTTTTGGGGTAGTGTTATTGAGCATCTGTCGTTGGATTTAGATGAACAATAGCTGCCGCGCAACGATTTAGAATGGTGTTATTTTTTTGAGAAGTAAGCGGGTAGTTTTGCACACAGGCAACCTCACCCAACATGATTGTGGTTTCCATGGTAATGGAGTTTGGTTTTTCAAAAAAAAACAGACTTGGATATACCTATAACGGAAGCCGGGAACAAAATATTGTTCCCGGCTTTTAAATAGCAAAGGTCTAGAAATAACCCGCTGAAAATCAGTAAATCTACGGTTGAAAAGGAAGCTGTCTATTGCTCTATATTAGGGAAAACCGGGGGCCTGCTACCTGTTTTCCCGGAGTTGATAAAATCAGTAGCATAATTGAGCGCTTCGCCAATCACGTGGTGCATATCCATATACCGATAAGTAGCTAATCTTCCGAGGAAAGAAGTCTTATCAAGTTGCTCCGCATCTGCACGATATTTCAGCAACAATTCTTTATCATGTTGCAGGCGCTTGGGATAGTACGGAATATCTTCTTCAGTAGTTTCTTTACTAAACTCTTTAAACAGGATCGTTTGTTCGTGTTGCTCCCAGTTGGTAAAATGTTTGTGTTCTGTAATGCGGGTATGCGGTACGTCAGCATCACAATAATTCATTTGTGTTACACCCTGGTAATCGCCTTCTGCATAAATGGTTTCAAAAGTAACAGTTCGATAACCTAAACGGCCGTATTTGAAATCGAACCATGCATCGATCGGGCCTGTATAAAAAACATGATCGTAGGCTGAAACATCTTCCGTTCCCGGATCAAATTTTTTATTGAGTGTAACACTGATCTTCTCGTTGTCGATAAATTTTTCGATAAGCGCAGTGTAGCCATCTACCGGAATGCCGGTAAAAATATTATTGTGGTAATTATCGTCGTAATTAAAACGAACGGGAATGCGTTTCAGGATAGAAGCAGGTAATTCCGTAGGCTCGCAACCCCACTGCTTTTTCGTGTAGCCATAAAAAAAAGCGTCATATAATTCGCGGCCAATAAAGCGCAACGCCTGCTCTTCAAAATTCTGCGGATCGGTGATCGTTTTATCGGCGAGGTCTTCCAGGAAAGCCTTCGCTTCAGCAGGCGTAAATGACTTCTGAAATAATTGGTTGATCGTATGCAGGTTCACCGGAAGTGAATATACTTTCCCTTTGCTCATCGCCTTTACACGATGCACGTAAGGCCTGAACTCCATGAAACTATTTACAAAATCCCAGATCTCTTTTTTATCCGTATTAAAAATATGCGGACCGTACTGGTGCACCATAATGCCCGTTTTTTCATCGCGTTCGGTATGGCAGTTCCCTGCGATATGACTGCGTTCATCCCACATGTCAATCGTACAATCCAATTCAGCTACAAGGCGGTTTGCTAAAACGGTCCCGGAAAGGCCGGCACCAATAATGAGAAATTTTTTTGCCACGGATTAAATTATTTTAGAATGTTGATTAGAATATGTCAAGATAAGAAAAGCTTTGCTCCTATTGCTGTTTGTAAGATTTTTTGTGCCATACTTCCATGCAAAATATCATCCACAGAATCTTTGCGCGTTTCTCGTCAGAGATCCGTACCTTTTTTTCCAGTAGCTGCTGAATGAAAGTTTGGTCTATGAACTGGCAACTGAAATTCCCCGACACGCCAACGTAATCATGAACCATATCTTTCAACTCATGTTCGATCCAGTTTTTAAGCGGCACTTCAAATCCGCGTTTTGGCTGCTCAATCAAGATAGGTGGCAGGTATTTTTTTGCTAATTGACGCAACAGGTATTTGGTGCTGCCGCCGCGGATCTTAAAATTATCCGGCAACGATGGCGCGTATTCCAGCAACTCTTTCGACAAAAACGGGCTGCGGCCTTCCAGCGAATTCGCCATCGACGCAATATCCATTTTTACTAAAAGGTCGCTGAACAGATTGGTGTCGAAGTCCATATTCATGATCTTACGCAAGCCAGACAAAGAAGAATTATTAATCTGCTCAAAATCCTGCTCCAACTGTTTCATGTCATTTGAGGTACCGGGCAACAGGAAAGATTCATAGCCTTCCATTATGTCTACAGACGCAGTTAAATAACTTTCCACGCCCGATTTAGAAGCGAGCCCTGCGAGCCTGTATAAATAATTATAGGATGATTTTTTTTCGTGTCCCGGTGGCAGGAAACGTTGCAGTAAGGCCGCAGGAATTTTTACAAGCGGATTCTGCTTAAAAAAATCGTAATGTGCAAATGGCATGTAGCGACGATAACCGCCGAATAATTCATCAGCGCCATCACCATTTAAAATAACTGTGAGGTAGCGGCTTGCTTCGCGGCAAACATAAAATGAAGGAATCGCAGAATCATCGAAAAACGGTTCGCCATAATTCGCGATAAT
Source organism: Ferruginibacter sp. (assembly GCA_028288705.1). GTDB lineage: Bacteria > Bacteroidota > Bacteroidia > Chitinophagales > Chitinophagaceae > Ferruginibacter. Next base: position 143,958 of record JAQBNH010000014.1, on the reverse strand, counting down.
ATTCTCTACATCGTTATATAAATTTGAAAAAGATATTTTTAATTCTGTGTGGTCGGTCTCATATTTCGCGGCCACTTCTCGTGCGAGCGGCGCCTCATCGTATTCCCCGGAAAATGATACGGTAAATGTTTTAAGATTGGGTTTATACTTACTGGCAATAGCAGTTACAAGCCCGCTGTCGATGCCGCCACTTAAAAAACATCCTACTTCCAGGTCACTCGATTCCAGCCGGCGTTTTATGGCGAGTTCCAGGTAATCATCTGTTTGTTGTAAGCTCTCTTCAAAAGAAGTTTTTCGCTTCTGTTTGTACATTGAATGAATATTCCACCAGCGCGTTTCCTTTATCTGCAGGGTTTTACAATTCAGTTGGATAAAACTTCCCCCCAATAATTCTGTTACTTGCTTGTAAGGCGTGAAACCGCGATAAAAACTCCCGAGACGCGTATAAGAATAGAAATGATCAGGGTTTATCTCCAACGGCAACAAACGATTGAGGCAATTCAATTCACTTGCAAACACGATCTTTTTTCCATCGTTATAAATGAATAAGGGCTTCTTTCCTGCGCGGTCACGAGCGATAAACAACTCGTTCTGTTGCTGATCATAAATCGCGAAGGCAAACATGCCATCCAGTTCATCAAGAAAGGCAGGACCCATTTTTTGATAGAGCAACAGCAATGTTTCTGTATCGGAATGTGAGGTGCCTTGCAATGCAAATTTCTGCCTTAATTCCTGGTGATTGTAAATTTCACCATTGAAAACAATCGTGTAGCGATCGGCTATATGCATCGGCTGCTGGCCGCCATCAACATCAAGAATTGCTAAACGGAGATGATAAAGATCAACGTTCTCCGAGCGGAAACCATTTTGTTCATCCGGACCACGGTGTAACATCACAGCATCTGCTTCCTCGTACTTCAATTTAAAGTTTACCGAACCAACAATTCCACACATTCGCTGTATCAATTTTAGGAAAACAAAATAACTTGATATTATTTAAATAAAGATTGTTTTTTAAGATAAATTTGTTTGCACAGCACAACGATCCAATTCAAATATTACTATCCCCATGACATTTTTTGATTTCTTCATGTTCTTTATCTACGTGGGGATTTTTGGATTTATATTTTCGCGCACCAGGAAAAAATACACGAACCCGATGTTGCGCTCTTATCATCGCACAACGTTTATCGTAAAAGTATTTGCCTCTTTTTTATTTTCGATATTCCAGTTATACATACAGCCTGGCGATACAGTTGCGCTGTTTTTCCCGGAAGGACATCATTTATACCAGTTGATCCTGCAGGACCCAGCGCACCTGGATCTGTTGTTTAATCCCGGCGCAAGCTTTGATCACGGGCTTGTGAGTGCCCAGGGAAATGCAGGCTATTTTGCAGACGAAAGTAATTTCATGGTGATCCGCATCGTAGCAATTTTTTGCTTTTTTACTTTTGGAAAATTCATGGCGATCAACCTCTTTTTTGCCATGTTTGCCTTCACCGGGATCTGGCGGTTGTTCCGGTTCTTTTATGAACAATATCCACAGTTGCATAAGCAATTCGCGATCTCGTTGTTGTACCTGCCCACTTTTGTTTTTTGGAGTTCGGGCATGATGAAAGATCCGATCAGTATCGGCGCATTGGGTTGGTTTACCTACGCCGCTTTTCATCTATTTTATCAGAAGGATCATTTCGCGCGGCATATCCTCACATTGCTGATCGTTGGATACCTGCTAACAGTTATCAAGATCTATATTATCGTTTCTTATCTGCCGATGTTCGCCTTATATTTAATTCTAAAGAATGTGACGCTCATCCAGAATAAAGCGGTGAAAGTCGTGATCATCCTATGTTTCGTGGTGGGCAGTATTTTCTCTTTTGTAACGGTGGCCAGTTCGTTACAGGGCGCACTCGGCGGTTTTGCCGCAGAAGGACTGACGGAGAGTGTTTCCAGTTATCAATCCAGCTATCAAAAGCAGGGCGGCCGATCTGAAGGATCCTATTTTTCCCTAGGCGTCGAATTCGATGGAAGTGTTGGGAGCCTTGCCAAGCTTGCGCCTGCAGCTATCGTGGCTACATTGTTCCGGCCTTATATCTGGGAATCAAAGAAAATATCTACACTGCTCACTTCTTTTGAGAGCCTTGCCATTATGCTATTTACGCTGTTCGTATTCGTACGTGTCGGCCCGAAGAAATTCCTGCTGACCATCTTGCAAAAACCGATCGTGTTGTATTGCTTTTGTTTTTCACTGGTGTTCGCCTTGTTCGTTGGGGCAACAACTTTAAATTTTGGCACACTGATCCGCTATAAAATTCCGGCGATTCCCTTCTACCTGGTATCGATGTTTTTTATTTTATACTTTAATAAAAAACTGAAAAAGGTGGGACTGCAAAGTGAAAAGACAATCACAGAAAGCCCTTTGCCTCCTATTTCACCCGCTTAGAAAAACGATTCACTAAATACTCGCCGATGGTGGGATGATACCACAGTTTTGAGCCGCCAATGCTTTGGTATGGACGAAGATTGTTTGTAAGTGCATCTTCCACTGCCTTCAGGATGAGTGACACCCCTGCTGCAAATTGCAGTACGGGATAACTGCTGAAATTATCTTCCGGACTCACACTGATCTTTTGCTGGTATAATACTTTCCCTGTATCAATGCCGGCATCAACAAGGTGAATGGTGACGCCACAATTTTCTGCATCATTATTTGCCAATGCCCAGTAGCCACCATGTACGCCGCGATACATAGGCGTAATACCGACATGCATATTGATAAAAGGACAAGAAACTGCTGCCAATACTTTTTTTGAAATAATCCGTGTACCGTTCACAATCACCAGGTCCGGCTTCATCTGTTGTAAAGCTTCAATTACGTACGCATCATTGATGGACAGCGTTTGAATAATTTTTTCAGACGGGATAGGAGCAGTGTTTAATTTATTTTCGGCGATGATTTGCGCAACCCGGTCAGCTGACGAACGGTTCAGAAAAGGCACAACCAACACCTGGAAAATTGCCTGGCCGGCAACTTTAAGAAAACCCAGTCGTTTTATCCTGCGTTTGATAAAGACTTTCGTGCTTTCCTTTTCTTCCAATATCACCTTATGAACGCCAAAACGTTTATCAACCGCATGATACACCGCGCGCGTTGGCAGGCAATCAACAGCAAGCAGTACGATCGTTTTATGTTCCATGATTGAGCAATTGTTTTGCAAGATCCGTCATGGTTATGCTGGTAAACCCATATTTTTTTTCCAAATCTTTATAATGATCCAGGATAGCTTCTAAAAAAGAAAAGTTTTCTCTTTGATTGATGCCGAAATTATGCGGATGCCACCAAAGATGATAAGTAAGGCCATTTTTCGCCGCATGTGTCATACCCCGTTTAATTCTGCGTAAACGTAGCCACTCCAGGGTTTTAAGTTTGGCGGGATATGGACGCAAGAACCGGCTGCTTGGGATATTAACCGGTGTTGAGGCGGACATATAGTCGTTGTTATAGCAATGATGCCCGGTAATATTTAAGTAAGAATCTACCAGTCGCAACGAGCGCCTGAACAAGGTTTCTTCTTCACTATTCCTTGGCGCATATAACCACGAATGTTCATTATTGCGGTAGGTAATAATTCCCAAGTCGGCACATACCTGCAGATAGGATTCATTGAACTGATTGCGCGGAAAAATGATTGAAGTTGTTTTTAAACCATATTTACCAGCCACCGCGATAGCAGCCTTTATATCATCACTAAATGAATCTATTGTCTGACCTTCCTCCAAACAAAAATAATGGGAGAAGGTATGCGTACCAATTTCCTGCCCTGGCGCCTGGCGTATCATCTCTATTAAATGCGGGGCAAAATGGTAGGGATCATCTTTTTGACTGGAACCTAACTCTACCTCAATGTATGCGCCGTATGGCGACATCGTTGGATTGCGGTACTGAGGTTGATTCTCTGGCAAATGATTTAGCAACTCCTCCTTGGTTTCAAAAAACAGAAATCCCACAATAGCGAAAGTGCCTTTAATACCGAAGCGATTAAAAATTTCCAGTGTTTTTGGAATAACCTGCTGAACACCCAGCAGGTTTTGTTTATAGGAATCTAATGCCTTTTGATCAATGATACGCACACCCCATTTAATTTCAAAATCGAGAGAAATAACAAAATTTCCTCCAGTACTCACCATACCAATTTATATTTTAATGTAATATTAAGAACGCAACACCTTGTCGTATCCCTTTTTGTACAGTTCTACGGCATTACTTAAAGAATAGAATTCCCGCGCACCAGCGCGAATTTTTAACGCGTCCAAATGTACGTCATTTTTCAATTTTTCGATTACTTGTAAATAGCTTTCGTCCGAAAAATCATCGAGCACAAAGCCGGCATTGTATTTCTCTACGATCTCTTTCACGTCACCAACTCCACTATTGGTAATCACCGGAATTCCCATGGCCATAATCTCTCCATGCTTTGTAGGAGAGGAGGAGATTTTTGAATAACAGGGCTTGATAAAGAAAATGGAATAATCGCTGAAAGATAATAGCACAGGCACTTCATGCCTTGCGGCATGCGTTGTAAGGATGCGCTGTTCCGGCAAATGATACTTAGCCGCTGCTGCCAGGATTTGTTCGTGGCGATGCGGTGAAATAAACAGAAACTTAGCAGCAGGGATACGATCAGCGATTTGTTTACAAAATCGCAACATATCATCGGTTAAATACCAGCCACCAATTGAACCCAAATAAGAAATAATTAGATCAGTTTTTTCAATGCCTAACTTCCTGCGAAAAATTTCCTTTTGCGCAGGATCAATTTTAGCAGGATCAAAAAGATTAAGATCAGCACTGCAGGGAATAACGTCAATCGGAACCGGCTGGTTAGGAATTTGCGGCCAAGACTGTATTTCTTTTTTGGCGGCAAAGGTCAGGCAGTTGTTATGATCAGCAAGCCGGATGCATTCGTTCTCGTGATTTTTAAAAAAGCTGTAAATCTTTTTAAACAACGGGTTCTTTAGATTCCACATCCCACCGTCAACACGTTCATCTGCCCAAAAACCCCTGATATCATTGAAAAATTTGGTTCCGTATTTTTTCTTCATCCAAAGCGCCAGCAAGGTAGGAACGCCAGGCCTTGTATGCACCATATCAAACACCTCTTCTTTTTGCAAGGTCCTGATGAGCTTTTTCAGCTGCATCATATCATATACTGCAGACAGCACCGGTGGACTTTTATGATAAGGAATACTGTGCCATTTGATTGGATACGGCAGCAGCAATTTTTCCACGTAATCCTTTCCGGAAGCATATTTGGCAGGTTTGTCGCAACTCAAAATCGTAAAGCGATAACCATATTTTGTCAGCCCCGCGAGGTAGGGAATCACCTGGCTTTGTCCGAGTGGATCCGTCATCCCATCATAGGAAATAAACAATATATTTTTCGGAGGAACTTGTTGCATAATGTAATTATCAACGCATTAAAGTGCGTCATGATCATAAGCTGTCATCTCCCATTGACAGGAATTGTTATATTTTTCCATAGGCCCGTCTTCAGCATAAAAAATAAAGGGCGTACGTTCAGAGAGGGGACCTTTTTTAAAAGGATTGCGCATAAAATTGTTTTTTGCCAGCGCCTTTTCCTGCCAGCCATTTTCCTGGCAGATCGCGATCAATCCCTGGTATTTTTTCTTCACGACTTCCCTGCTCACATAACCGATTAATGCCTGCCGGCTTTTGTTGCCATTGAAAATAAAATCGAATATCAACAACTTATTATTCGTAACATAATAAATGATATACCCAATATGGCCATTTTGATCGTCGAACAAAACCATTTCATAATTAAACCGCGGGTTTGCTATCCGCCAGGCGATATGAGCTGCTGTACGTTGAGAATGAATAGCATTTGTTCCGGGAATTGTATCAATCACTTCACGTAATTTTTTTTCATTAAATCCAATGAAAAAGTGTTGTGCGGCAGATTTACCTGGCAAAGAAAGCCGGCAAAATAACCTGAGTTTAAAACTGTAACGGAAGTCAGTAACATGCCTCCAGCCAAACTTTATAAATCCTGGCGTAGAATCTGCGCCGCCATAACCGATCACGAATAATTTATTTTCTTCCCGTAATTGCCGGTAACATTCCAAAGCCAGCATCTTGAACAGCCCTCTCCTGCGATGCGCAGAATGTGTCATCGTGTCGCAGGATTGATACACCACGCTTTCCTTTCCATCGATTAATAGCCTTTGTGGTATTACATTGTAGGATGCGCCAACTTCATTGGTGGAATTATCAATCGCGATAAAACCGATAAAACTGCCGGCGGGATTGGCTGTATACTTCCATTCAAAATAAGCGGTATCTACATCCATCCCAAAACAATCCTTCATTAAAGGAAGCAGGAGCTGGAAATTTTCTTTGCCAATTTTTTCAATCCGGTAGGGTTCCATCTGTGTTGTTTAGTGAGCGGATATGTATTATGCTGATCTTTTTTACCGACCTAACATCTTCTTTGCAAAACTTGTCATTCCATTTAAACTGGCTTTCGTTTTCATCCACGACTCATTGTATAATTCAATCCTCGATATAGCGTAAGGATCGTCTTTTAAGTGATGAAAGGGCTTTTTGTGAACGGCCAAAGCTGCACGATAACCCGCCTTTTTTGTTTGTTCAATTACCTGTTGATTATAGCTTCCATTGGGGTAGGAAAAAATGTCCGCAACAATGCCGCTGTTGTCCAAAATGCTATCTTTCGACTCTTTTAACTCAGCATATAACGTTTCTTCGGCCTCAATAGTATCCAGTGTAGGATGGGTTACTGAATGTGCCCCGACCTGGATCCCGGCAGCATGAATATCCTTAATATCCTGCCAACTCATCATCAGGTTTGCCGGCAACACAACGTCCTTAAAATTGCGATTTACTTCACGGATGACGGCATCACGCTGCGCTGAAGGAATGTATTTTATTGCCTGCTTTAATTTCTTCCCAAAAGCCATGCGGGCCGATTTGTGCGCCCAAATCACCCGGCTTGATGCATCAGTAACGCCTTGTTCATTAATCCCGGTTAAAACCAGTTGATTGGTCTGGAAGAAAAGCTGATCAAAAATGTATGTCCAAACGGGAATATTTTTTTCAATACAATCCGTGACGATAAACATGGAGGCAGTCAGCTTTTGCCTTTGTAAAATTGGAAGAGAATAGTCGATGAAATCGCGGTAGCCATCATCGAAGGTGATCGCTGCAAGCGGCTTTGACCGATATGCCGATTTATTGGCGATCACTTCATCCAGCGAAACAGGATGAAAATTTTTGGAGATGTATTTTAGCGATCTTTCAAACAATGCAGGATCTGTAGGATCCCACATCGGGTCGCGTTCAGGCAATACCCGGTGAAAGAGGAAGATCGCACTTTCATGTTTTGAAAAAAAAAGCATGGTTGGTTATCTACCGGTTAGTTCATCCACCTGTCGTACCACATCTGGAACATCAGCAGGCTCCAGATCTTTTCTGCGCGCTCTTCTTTATTCACGTAAAATGAATTCCGGATACGCTGGATCTCGGTATTGTTAAAGATACCTTGTTTTGTAATAAATGCTTCATCAAGATACGTATCTACGTACGACTTCAATTCCGTGCTTAACCAATCGCCTAATGGAATTCCAAAGCCCATCTTCGGGCGGTCCATCATTTCTTTAGGAAGATATTTGTGTACGATCTCTTTCAGAATAAATTTCTTATTGCCATTGTTGTATTTATAATCCATTGGCAACTGTGCCGCCCAATCAATGATGCGATGATCCAGGAACGGCTCCCGTCCTTCGAGACTTACACTCATCCCCGCGCGATCAACTTTCTGCAAAATATCATCGAGCAAATAAGTTTGGTAATCGATCGCCATGATATAACCGAGCGTGGAATGGGCATCCGGCTTCAGTTCTTCACTATCGAAACCCGTAATCAAACCACCGACAGGCTGTTGAAACAAATCAGCAATATTGCCTTCATTCATCTGCTTGGTCAGCGTCAATAAAATATTTTTCTCGCGCGGATCTTTCAAGAGCGACTTCATTTTTTCATAACGGTTGCTGAAGAATTGCTTTTTGTTAAGTACCGGGATCGCTTGTGCCGGCACCGTATTCATCAATGCAGCCGCGCTTTTGCGAATAAAACCGGGAATTGATTGTAACCGTTTACCGTAGTTCATCACGTAATCGTACCGGTTGTAGCCTGCGAATACTTCATCGCCGCCATCAGCAGATAGCGCCACCGTGACTTTCTCACGGGCAATCTTACTCACCAGCGATGTGGGGATCGCGCTGCTATCAGCAAAAGGCTCATCGTAAAAAAAAGACAATTCCGGGATGATCTCGAGGGCTTCTTTTTCTGTACAATAATATTCTGTATGATCAGTGCCTAAATGAGTGGCAATATCTTTTGCGTAAGGCGCTTCGTTCAAACCCGCATCCGGAACGCCGATCGTGAATGTTTTTATTTTTTCTGTATTGTTCTTCTGCAGCAAGGCCGTTACACAACTGCTGTCGTAACCACCGCTCAGGAAAACACCAACGGGCACATCACTTACCATGCGATACTGAAAAGCATTCACCAGTAGTTTCTCCGTTTCTTCCAGCGCTTCCGGCAGATCAATTTTTAAAGTTGGCTTATTGTAACCGTCATAAACATTCCAGTATTGCGTGGTTGTGTAAGTTGCTGTGGCGAGGTCCAGTTCCAGGAAATGGCCAGGCTTTAGTTTATGCGTGTTTTTGAAAATACAATGCGGCGTTGGTACATAACCATACTGCATATACGCAGCTGCAGCATTGAGATCAATTTCTTTTGTAAATTCCGGGTGCTGGATGATCGCCTTTAATTCCGATGCGAATAAAAACAGCCCGTCTTTCCAGTAATAAAAAAAGGGCTTCACACCCGGCCTGTCGCGGCAGGTGAACAATGTATTTTTTGCTTCGTCGTAGATCGCAAATGCAAACATGCCGATAAAATGCTGCAGGCATTCACTTCCCCACTCCTGGTAAGCATGCAGGATCACTTCCGTATCACTGTGGCTATGAAAAACATGGCCTTTTTTTTCCAGTTCGATCCTGATTTCTACGTGATTATAAATCTCCCCGTTGAAAGTAATGTGAAGCGTATCCAGTGTTTTCGGCTGACTTCCGCCCGGCGACAGATCGATGATACTCAACCGGCGATGTCCAAGGGCAACAGTAGCCTTTGCATTGTCATAGATACCATATCCTTCGCCGTCCGGACCGCGGTGCGGCATCATGCGGTTCATTTTTTCTAAAACCTCCTGGGATGTTGTTTTTTTAAAGTCTACGAAGCCTGAAATACCGCACATGTACTGGAAATTATTTTGAGTCGCAAAAATAACAAAAGAACGCCAAGCGTCAGGCTTTTTAAAAAAAATTAACGTCTGATCCCTAATTAGTTTTTAAATGCCGAACTGTAGATCCACCGAAGCTTTTGCATATGAATAGGCAATGTGTAGCACGACTGCACGCGATCAAATGCAGCATCTGAAAGGCGAAGGCTTTCGCCTGGGGCATCTACCAATTCAAGGATCTTATTGGCAAGATTCTGTTCATCGTCCAGTTTAAAATAACGGGCAGTGTCAGCCGCCTGTTCGTTGAACGAAGCAATATTACTGAGTAATAACGGCAGTTTCACCGCCATAGCTTCGAGCACGGCGAGCGAAAACCCTTCAAATGTTGAAGCCAGCACGAAGGCGTCGTACTGCGGCAATAGTTCTTCTATATTCCTGATCTCTCCTTTCAGATTCACCTGTACTTTTTTCTCGTCTACCAGATCCTGCAATTCCTGTTGCAATGGCCCGCGCCCGTAAATATCGAGTTCCACCTGGCCGGCGGGCAATAACGCGAATGCGCGAATGAGAAAAGGGAAATTTTTTTGCACGCGTAATGCCCCTGTACTCACCAAACGTAATGGCTTCGCCGGAAAGCCGTGTTGCTTTTGATGTTGAAATTTTTCGAGGTCGACGAATGTATAAAGCACATGTTTTTTCCATGGCTTCAGGTGAAGGAAATTAAAGTAATCATCCAGCGCTCCGGCGGCAACAGCCACGATCTCTGATCTGCGCCAGCGATAACTGATCTTGTCGATCAGGCGGATATACCAACGGGTATATTCTACCGAGCTGGCGATAAAGGCATGTATCGTTGTAATCAGCGGAAGAGATCTCGGTGTAGCAAAGCGCGAGATAATTGTTGGCCAGTAAAGATGTGTGTGAACAAGATCTACGTCATACTCCCTGATGATCTTTTTTAATTTAAAGATACCCAACGGCAACGCTGCAATACTGTTTAATTCCAGGCAGATATGTGCGTCACATTGCAGTTCATCGCCAAACCGGTAATCATCTTTTACGGTAACCACAATATTGCGGTACTCCTTCAACTCCTGCAACGTACGCACGAGCATCACTTCTGCGCCACCACGCCCAAGCGAATGAATAAAATGAAGGATTGTCTTTTTCACTTTTTGAAATTACAGAGGAAGGATATGCAGATCGATCATTTCCTCGTTGGCACAGAATGCCGCTTTTGTCATGGGCTTATCATCGTAATAAATGCCGTAATTCATCAGTTGTACATGATCGTAAATGTCTTCGAGTTTATCGCCTTTTACTTTTATCGGAATGGGATGAATTGATAAGATACAGGCTGGGCGGTACTTTGCAAATACTTCAGCGCCACCGCGCAAAGTATCATACTCAGCGCCTTCCACATCTATCTTAATAAAATCAACAGTAGAAAGTTTTCGCTCTGCAGTAAAATGATCGATCGTGTTGACCGGCACATTAATCCCTTCCAGTTTGCGGTCGTCTTTGTACGATACCAGGCTATTGCCATTGTCGGCTTCATTATCAGATACAAAAAAAGTGATTGTACCTACTTCTTTAGACATTGCTTCAGCGACAGGAAAAATCGTTTGCCCGAGCTGATTGATCGCAATCGTTTTCTCTAAAATAGTTTTCGTTGCCGGTGAAGGTTCAAAGGCGTATATCTTACCCCTTGCGCCGGTCATTTTTGCTGCAACAACAGCGAACAAGCCAATATGCGCACCGATATCCAGCACGACAGCGCCGGGCTTCAACTGCTTTTCGAGGAACGTAAAATTTTCTGCTTCGTAATTAGACGGGAAATAATTGATGAATCTTGTCGGAAGGCGAACATCCTTGTTATGAAAAGATTTTTTGAGGCCTTTGCCTCCTGTAAAAACATCTATCAACTTATAAATAAGTTCTTTCATTATCGCTGCAGTATTTAGCCTGGTTAAAAGATCAACCAAAATGGTTGGTCATAAAGTTATAACTAAACGGGAAAGCAGCATAAAATAGTATGCCTGAAAAATGAAGGAAAGATTATTTTTTCAGAAAGCGCAGGTAATGCCTGATGGCAAACAAAAACTTGTACCTGGCAGAATGACTATCGCGGTAGATTTTACGAAGCTGTGCATTTTGCTTCAATGGAATTCTCTTAAGAACGATTTTTTCGGCCAGCTGATCATTGCTGGCAAAACCCTCGTCCACACTGCAGTTGGTGCCGCTTCCGTCGTGGCCGATATTAGACACCAGCGATTGTGCCGGATGCAGGCAAAGTCCATCGTTAAGAAATACAGTGGAATGCCAGATATAGTTCCAGCTTTGAAAACGCTTTTCCGCAATCGCTTTCAACCCCCAGTAAAACTCATAGGTTCCGTCCATATTGAGTTGATAAATGCCGCCTTTTTCTTTCAGCTTCTTTTGCAGGGCCAATGGTTCGGGCCTGAATTTATCCCAGGCTCTTTTCCAGGTAGCCCAGCCCCAGCAGGAGGTATGATAAAAAAAATAAGTAGCATCCTCCAGGCCGGCACTATTGAATTGTGGCCGCGAATAGCCGGAGATATGCATCACTTCTGGCGTTTGTTCGTAAAGCTCAAGCGCTTCATTCATGTAAGCCAGGAATCCCGGCGATACCAGCACGTCATCTTCGAGCACGATGATGCGCCCAAATTCATTGATAGTATTTGTGATGCCCGAGCTGATTGAACTGAACAAACCTTTATTCTCCGGCGAAGCGATGATTTCTACGCGCCCGCACCATTGCTTCTCTGCCGCTACATTTCTTACCGCTTTGATGTTCGCTATTGTTTCCGCGCTGGCATTAGCTTTGGGCCCATCAATATATATCCGGAGAAATGAGTTGGCCGCCTCCGGATTTTTTTGCAGTGCTTCCAGGCTGCGCCTAGTATGATCAGGGCGGTTATATGCAAAAAAGACTATGGGTGCCATTGCGTTCATGCTGATTACTTAATGCCTGCAGATAAGGGATCGGTTACTACAATACCGCGTACCAGATGAACGCCATCAGTAGTGCGGATCGTTTTGCGAATAAAGATAAAGATCAGTCCGGAAAAAATAACGGTGTTGATCAGGCTGGCCAATGCATCGCCCATGATGCCGAAATTTTTTACCATGATAACATTTACCAGGATAGAACAACAAACCGATATCCCTGCCACCCGAAGAATTTTCTGCTTCTCTTTATAATACAACAGGAACAGGAAGAAGAAATAATTCAACCCCCAGAGATAGGATGAAAGCGCTACAATGAAAAAATATTTCATGCCAGCGAGGTAGATTGGATTGATCAGGAAATAATAAGCGAAAACGCCCACACCCAAACATAAAATTCCCACTGCAGTCAGCATTTTGAAATAGCGGAAAAAATCCTTCCTGATTGACAACAGTGTTGCTTCGCCGCGGCTGATAGAACCATACAATTTGGGTTGAACATATAAGAGAATGCTCTGCGACATAATACCAACAAGGGTTCCCAGCACACAGGCAATGGAATAGATCCCGAGTTCTGCCTTATCTACATCAAAAATGGCAAGGAATAATTTATTGGATGTGCCCAGCATAAATACGCAAAGCTGAAAAACGAAAATGGGTGCACCAAATTTTAGTTCTTCCCACACCTGCTTTTTTCTAAAAGCAAAATGCAGATATCCATTACGGGCATAATAATAAAATGCAAACAGGTTAAGTACGAGCAGCGATACCGCAATCCCCCAGATACGCGCTTTCCAACCCCAAAGCAAAAAGACCATCAAGACAACGGCAACAGCATACTCCACGATCGATTTTGAAATACCGGTGATCGCAAATTTGCGTACTTCATTCCGGTTACGTAACAAGCCAAACAATTGTTCCCCTGAAAAAATCAGGAATGCCAGCAAGGGCAGCAACAATGCAAATGAGGGTGGGAAATTAAATTTCTCCTGCAGGGAACTGCGAAACAAAAACAAACATAACGCTGCAAACAATGCCATGAAGGCAGCGATAAAAAAGTTTGTCGTAAACGCGTTGGCAAAATCTCCTTTAGTTTTTTTGTAATAATCCGCGGTGGAAGACTGGATCATTCCCAGCGACACGAAAGGCGCCAGCAGCACCATATTGCTGTTGAATAAACTCAGCAGGCCGTTATCAGCAGGCGTTAAATATTTTGGATTGGTAAATAATGGAATCAGCAGGAATGAAATTCCTTTGGCAAAAAAATTAGTGAAGATATAAGTGCCCACAGAGCGGGCTGATTTGTTTTGCAGAATGCCCTTTACATAATTTATTGGTCGCATCATAGCTGTTAACCAGGTATAAGCATGAATTTGCGGAGTAAGAAAACCGTTGTGTTTTGAGCCGGGCAATATAGGACTGTTTAGGAACCTTATAACGCCGGCAACGGCTAAATATTATCTCTGCAGCCCGCAATTCTCCCACGTAGCTTGCCTTATTTTATGTTTTTAAGGTATTCGCCGTAACCACTTTTTTTGAGTTCTTCAGCCAGTTTATCTAATTGCGTTCTGTCAATGAAACCCATTCTCCAGGCGATCTCTTCCGGGCAACCGATCTTGAGCCCCTGTCTTTTTTCCACTACGCGAACATATTCACTGGCATCACTTAAAGAATCAAAAGTACCGGTATCCAACCAGGCAAAGCCGCGGTTTAGGACCCCAACACGTAGTTTTTGTTGTTGCAGATATACCTTGTTTACGTCGGTAATCTCATATTCACCGCGGGCACTCGGCGCCAGTTCGCGCGCGATCTTCACTACAGAGTTGTCGTAAAAATAAAGTCCGGGTACCGCATAATTACTTTTCGGCTGTACCGGTTTTTCTTCGAGACTTAGCGCTTTAAAATCCTTATCGAATTCTACTACGCCATATCTTTCCGGATCACTCACAGGATATGCGAAGATGACTGCCCCATCAGGGTTTGATGATTCGCGCAGCAACTGGCTAAAACCGCTGCCATAAAAAATATTATCCCCTAAAACAAGGGCGACACTATCGTTGCCAATAAAATCGGCGCCAATTACAAAAGCCTGCGCAAGGCCATTCGGTACGGCTTGCACCGTGTATTGAATATGGCAACCCCACTTATTTCCATCGCCAAGCAAACGCTGAAACTGTGCCTGGTCATCAGGCGTAGTAATGATCAACACATCTTTTATTCCGGCCAGCATCAATGTGCTCAACGGGTAATAGATCATCGGCTTATCATAGATCGGCATAAGTTGTTTACTGATGCCCATCGTAATGGGATAAAGCCTAGTTCCGGATCCGCCGGCGAGAATAATTCCTTTCATATGATGCTGTTGAAACGAGTAATGGTGTTGATCTAAAAATAGGGACTATGCCTTTGCATTGTATTGTTCTTCGTAGTAAGCCTTGTAATGCCCGTTCACCACATCTTCCAGCCAGGCTTTGTTATCCAGGTACCAGTCGATTGTGTTTGATAAACCTTCCTCAAATTGCAGGGATGGCATCCAGCCCAGTTCGTCTTTTAATTTGGTTGCGTCGATCGCATAACGTAAATCATGGCCGGCACGATCAGTTACAAAACTGATGAGTTTCTCCGATGTTCCGGCTTCACGGCCCAATTTTTTATCCATCTGCCGGCAAAGCTCCACGATCAGGTCCAGGTTCTTCCACTCATTATGCCCCCCGATATTATAGGTCTCACCGATCTTACCATGATGATAAATGGTATCGATCGCCCTTACATGATCTACAACATATAACCAGTCGCGCACATTTTCACCTTTGCCGTAAACGGGCAGCGGCGTGTTATTGATAATATTATTGATACTTAACGGGATCAGCTTTTCAGGGAAGTGATAAGGACCATAATTGTTGCTGCAGTTTGAAATCTTAACCGGCAATTTGTACGTGTGGTAATACGCCCGCACGAAATGATCAGAGGAAGCTTTAGATGCGGAATATGGACTGCGCGGATCGTAGGCTGTGTCTTCGTAAAAGAACCCTTCCTCACCCAATGAACCATATACCTCGTCAGTGGAAATATGATAAAAAACTTTATTATCATGATCTCCTTTCCAGGCCTCTTTAGCTACCTGCAATAAGGTTGCGGTACCCATTACATTGGTTTTCACGAATGCCAGCGGGTCTGTGATGGAACGGTCTACATGACTTTCTGCCGCGCAATGCAACACACCGGTAAATTGATACTGAACAAATAAGTCCTGCAAAAATTTCATATCGGTGATATCACCTTTTACAAAAGTATAGTTAGGGGCATTTTCGATATCGCGTAAATTATTGAGGTTGCCTGCATACGTGAGCGCATCAAGGTTAACGATCGTATAATCCGGATATTTTGTGACGAAGAGGCGCGTAAGGTGCGATCCGATGAAGCCTGCACCACCTGTAATGAGAATTGTTTGCATAAAAATATTAAGGCGCAAAAGTACAAAAAAGACCTAATTCATCCGGTAGAATTAATGGCAGCGCCCCACTGGCATTTTTTTAATTACTTTGCTGTTTTAATCAGCACATGGAAGAACCCTTAGTTAGCCTTATTGATCTTTTCTTACTACCGGTTTATTTCGTTCTTTGCATGATCGGGGCGGTTTATTACAAGAAAAAACATCCCGGGGATGAACTGGTCCAAAAATATTTTATCAAAGGGTTTATTGTAAAAATATTAGGCGCGCTTTTGTATGCCTTACTGATTGTATACTATTGGGGCTTTGGTGATTCTGCTACTTATTTTAAAGAAGTATTACAATTGCGGGAACTGCTTGCACAAAACAGGACCACGTTTTCCGAGATCTTTTTGTATGATTACAGTTTTTTTCGCGACAATTTTAACCTGATCGGATCTGTGAACAACAACGGGTTTATGGTAACGAAGATCGCGTTGCTGTTTTCTTATCTCGGGTTTTCGCGTTTTCTTATTACCACCTTGTTGTTTTCTGTGATCGCATATGCAGGGCTGTTTACCCTCTTCAAAATATTTGCCCGGCAGATTCCCAGGCTCACCGGGATGGTGGCATTTTTCACGATCTTCTTTCCGTCCATCGCTATGTATGGTTCAGGTATTTTAAAGGACACGGTTTGTATGACTGCCCTCTGTTTCATGTTCTATTACAGCTACCAGTTTTTTATCAGTAAGATCTATTCTTTGCGCTATGCCGCTATGATTGTTCTTTGTGCTTACTTTATCATTGTTATAAAATCCTATATCCTCGCAGCATTCCTGGCACCTTTTGCGATCTTTCTTGTCATCCAGGTGATCCGACGGATCGAATCTGCGGCATTGCGAACGATATCGTTTATCCTGATCTTCCTGCTGGGTATCGGCATTATTTTCGTAATGCTGGAAAGCATTATGCAAACGCTCGGCATACAATCTGCAGAACAGATGCAGAATGAAATGCAGAACCTGCAAAGTGAATATGCAAAAATGAATGATAATGCCGATTCCAATTTTAGTATCGGTGCAATGGATCCCAGCATTGGAGGTATGATAAGAAAAATGCCTGCAGGTTTTGTGGCGACGCTTTACCGGCCGTTCCTCTGGGAAGCAAGGAAGATCTTTGTATTGTTTACGGCACTCGAAAGTTTGTTCATCAGCCTGTTTACTTTGTACGTTATCTTCAAAGCCGGGCTATTCAATTTTATCAAAAAAATCTTTACAGACCCAATCGCTTTTCTCTGTATTTTCTTCTCAATAATTTTCGCCGGTCTTGTAGGATTATCTACACCCAATTTTGGCACGCTCGCCAGGTATCGTATCCCTGTAATTCCTTTTTACCTGATGGGACTGCTGATGATTTTATACCGTTCGGGTATTTCTAAACTGAAAAAGCATTGATAAATAAATGCTTGATATATTCGACATCGAATTTGTCGGCATATTGTTTACTCTTCCCCTCATAACGTTCCCGCAACTCCCTGTTGTTATACATCTCTTCCATCGCCCTGGCGAGCAATTCAGCATTATCCACTGGTACAAGTAACCCGTATTCGGCTTCTTCGATCTGCGATGCGGCCTTGGTAATGGGCGTACCTGGCGCTAATAATTCCCGCGGACCCGATTTGCAATCGGTGGAGACAACTGCACGGCCACAAGCCAGCGCTTCTAATAAAACATTTGGAAAACCTTCGGTATGTGAACTAAGGACGAAGCAGTCTCCGTGAGCCATGTAGGTAAAAGGATTTTGCAGGAAGCCAGGAAAAACAACATAATCAGAAATGCCCAGATCCGTTGCCAGCTGTTTTAATTCCTTTTCCAAAGCACCGCCGCCTATCAGGTACAATCGAATGGGAAGGTGCTTCAGCAATGCTACAGCCCTGAGCAATACCGGGAAATTTTTTTCAACCCGGAAAATTCCGGTACTGATAAAATTAAATCTGCCATCCGGAATGATATTGTGTTGTTCGTTGATTTTCTCAGCAATGCTCTGTAAGTCTATTGGGTTATATATCACCCTGATTGGCGTGCTGATTCCAAAGTTCTCTTTTAAATCAAGTTTTGAAATTTCGGAATTTGTTAATACCAGGTCCGCACGTTGGTAAGACCAGTGAATTAATCTTTCTGTGATTTTTTTATATAAAACCGAACCGCCGCCAAGAAAATTGAGAATCGAACTCTGATATGATCGTTCGCACATCACTAACTTCCCTTTAAATCCCCAGAATGCCCGCATCATGGCACTCACATAACAAGGACGGTTTAAGAAAGCAACACAAGTTAATATCTGCTCTTTTTTACAGTAAGCAGCAAGTTTTCGGGCGACGATAGGAAGGCGAAGCAACGTGGTTAGCCCTGCAGATTGAATACTTTCGCCGAGGTCGCAAATTTTTACGTTAGCAGGAATAGGGTATTTTATTAAGTTGCCATAAAGGGCGAGGTGAAGTTCATAATCCTCATTCAGATGCTGCAATAACTGCGATACCACTCTTTCTGCTCCCCCAAAATTAAGTGTGTTGATGAAGAAAATTAATTTCGGTTTCATGTGTCCTTTTCTAAGTGTAAAAATGAGTTAACTGGCAAGTTTGTAGAGTTCGGCTAAACGGTCCCGGTATTTATCAACAGAAAATTCGCGCATCACTTTTTCTCTGCTTGCCTGAGCATATTGCAGATAGGTCTTTTCATCCATATTTACCGCTTCTTCCATTGCCTGTTGAAAACCGGCCTCTGTGTGTTCGAATAGAAATCCGTTCACATGGTCATCAACGATCAATGCCGAACCGGGCGTATCTGAAATCAATGGCACCAGCCCGTAGCTCATCGCCTCCAGTAAGGCATGATTGGCAAAAACAACATCAGCGGGTAACACGAAGAATTTCGCCTGTTTAAAATATTGTATCGGATCCGGGCTGTAAGGCGCCAGGCTAAGATTAACAGGGCAATTACCCCGGACAAAGTCTCCCTCCTCATTCCAGGCCGTATCCTCCTGCATCCCCACGAGAAGATTGTTGGTTTTTGTAAATGGCAATGTTTTTAGAACAGATAAAAACCACTTCGACTTTCTTTCCGGTATCACGCGGTTAAGCCAGAGAAAGTCAATTGATTTATTTTTTATATCAATGTTATGCGGATGAATGTGAATAGCATTATGCAAAAAGAACAACCCTTTAGAACGGATAGTCTTCAATGTTTCAATCATGTAAGGTTCGCGGTACCATACGATATCGGCAAATTTGTAGCAACAATACATCGAGAAACGAACCAGCTTATCATAACCCGCCGTATTGTAATAGAGCAAGTCGCCCCTTTCGGAACAGATCGTTCTTATGCCAAACCATTTGCCAAGGAAGAGGTAGATAAATGAGAAACGTCCGCCGGGATAGATCTCCAGGTGATGAATCGTTTTTTTATTTTGTTTGAGAAAAGCATACACCTGTCGAAACCGTCCTCTGAATCCGCCTTCCAGTTTTACCTGCCCGCCACCGTTAAAATATTTATCCGATCCCGGTTTATATACATTAACGAACCAGGTCATTTCCATGCCCATTTCCTGCACCACATCCAGTTGCAACTTATTTTTTGCTGCAACGAGATCAACAAATACCAGGACCTTATTTTTCATTATGATTTTATTTGATCAGTTTCCCCGCCATTAAATGCCCCCAGCTGTTGTCACCCTTTTCATTGGCACCATAAGCCCCGGGAGCTTTGTCGAGTGTGCGCTTGTCGAGAAAACCCTGTTGTACTAATTTTTCCCTGGAAGCCATTATGCTATCTTTCATCGCGGGCGAGTCCATCCATTTTTTCTGTGGCGGTTCGTAACCGATCTTATCAACTCGCCAGCTGATCTCTTTCGGCAACACTTCCTGGAATGTTTCGCGCATGATATATTTTGTCCAGCCTTTATGCATCTTCATATCTGCCGGCAGTGTAAACAAAAACTCAACGAGTTCATGAGAAAGAAATGGCAGGCGTACTTCGCGTGAATTAGCCATACTATTCCGGTCTGCATAGCGCAACAGTACCTGCAGGTCGCCACCCATCGTACTTCGATAAAGTGCCTGGTTCAGGTCATTAAATGTGGTATCCGCATCAAACAAGTTGCCGGAATTGGCGGCGTAGAAATCCCTGTTCAATGATTTGTTCCGCCGCTGATCTACAAAAGCCTTCAGCCTTTTAATATTATTTATCTGCCCGGGAAACCATTGCCTGATCCGGTATTCAAGATTTTTTTCCTGCAGCGCATTTATTTCGTTGTTCTTATGAATTTCGCGGTAGGCCTCGTACTCTGCTGTATATTTTTGTTTATCCTGCTTTTCCATGGTGCGGAAAAATGCATTATAATAACCATGATAACCAGCTAATATTTCATCAGCTCCCTGGCCATCTAATAAAACCGTTACATCATTTTGCCTTGCCAGTTTCATCACCTCATACTGAACCAAAATACTCGCGCCGCCAAACGGTTCTTCCTGGAATTTCATTAAATGGTCGATATCATCTACTAATTGTTTATCATCCGGAAAAACAAAATGCGGCTCTACGCGGGTGCTATCAATTACCATCTGCATAAATTTCCCTTCATCTTTTTTAAAGCCCGGGAAACGTGCGCTGAATGTTTTTTGTTTGAAAGAAGACGTCTCAAAACTATGCTCTGCCTTATTCTTCTTCAGCAGGTCATCAATTACGCAAACGATAAGGGAACTATCAAGGCCGCCACTAAGGCTGCTGCCCACATTTACATCGCTCCTTAACCGCCTGTTCACCGAAGTGTAGAACAATTCATGCAGTTGTTCCTTTGCCTGTTCAAGGCTGATATTCCGGTTCGTTTCTTTTACGGAAATATCCCAGTATCTATTTATGCTGATCTCCAGTTTTTGCAGGTCGATCTTCGCATAATGTGCGTGCGGAAGCCTTTTAATGTTTGCAAAAAAAGTTTCAGCCGGATCGGATTTATTATCAAGGCTACCAAAGGAGAGGTAGTTATACATCATCCGGTTGTTGATGGTTTCGTCCCCGGTAAATGCTTTGATAGATTTCATTTCTGAACCAAACACAAAATATTTTCCCGGCTCATAGCTATAGAAAAAAGGCTTTTCACCAAAACGGTCACGGGCAGCAAAAACATTTTTTTCCTGTGCATCATAGATTACGAAGGCAAACATCCCGTCCAGCAATTGCAGGCAATTTTCTTTATCACGATCGTACAGCGCCATCAAAACCTCTGTGTCGCTTTCCGTTTTGAAATGATAGCCTTGCTTTAAGAGCACGTCTTTGAGCTCGACGTAATTATATATTTCTCCATTAAAAACAATCGTGTAACGATCCTGGTAATGCATCGGCTGGTCAGCGCCATGGCTTAAATCGATAATAGATAAACGCCTGTGGCCAAGGCCAACATTACCCTCATTGTTGATCCAGTGTCCGTCGCCGTCCGGTCCGCGATGCGCAATACAATCCGTCATGCCCTGCAAACGCATGGTTGTAACGGAGCTGGTATCCTTTGCAATAATTCCTGAAATGCCACACATAAAATAAAATTGTAAAAATCACGGCAGTTATTGCCTGTAAAAATTATTTAAAATTCCTGATCTTTTGAACGATCTCAATGGCCGGTTTTGTCTCGCTGATCGGGAAGCCCTTTCCTGCCAGGATCTCTTCGTAACTGCGCGTATGTAATTCTGTAAAGCCTTCGCTGAATTCAAATTCCTCACCATCGATCTTCAATGTGCGGTACGTTTTTTTTCCTGCAAGGCGAACATCTTCCGGTAACCTGCCTGCATCGATACTTAACGACCAGTTGACATTTGCATTTTCAAAACGCAATTTACCAGCGGCAGTTTCAGCAGTATGTTCCGATACGATATTTTCTTTTACATCACCAAACAACCAATGCAGCATATCAAAGAAATGAACGCCAATATTAGTTGCGATACCGCCACTTTTTTGTACGTCACCTTTCCAGCTGGTATGATACCAATGGCCGCGGCTAGTGATATAATTTAAATCTACTTCATGTGCTGTTGCTGAAGGACTGCTCAGTATTTTTTCGCGCAGCGCAATAATGGCAGGATGTAACCTTAGTTGCAGAATAGTGTATACATGATGGTTGGTTTCTTTCTCGATCTCCATCAGCGCATCAATATTCCATGGGTTAAGCACCACCGGCTTTTCGCAGATCACATCCGCACCAATCCGCAATCCAAAACGGATATGAGCGTCATGCAAATAGTTCGGGCTACACACCGTCACGTAATCAATTTTTGTTCCCTGCCTGCGTAACTTTTCTACATGCCTGTCGAAACGTTCAAACTCTGTGAAGAAATCAGCTTCGGGGAAATAGCTATCCATGATGCCGACAGAATCGTGTTTATCAACAGCGGCCAGCAGGTTGTTGCCCGTATCCTTTATGGCTTTTAAATGCCTCGGAGCAATGTATCCACCCACGCCGATCAGTACAAAATTTTTCACGGTAAATGTATTTTTTTGATGACTAAAAGTTAATGTTTTTTGTTGAGCCGTTCCGCCAGGAGCTGACCCTTTAATTGTTTATTTTATTGCGCATCAGCAGCCACATAGCGATCCAGTAAATGCCATAGTTGATGGCGAAGGCGTACGTCGCGCCGATTACACCATACCTTGGCATCATCCAGTAACTTAGGCCGAGGTAAGAAAAACTGAACACGATCTCTGTAATGATAAACATTCTTGTCATCGCTTTTGATAACATCAGGAATGCCAGCAGCCAGCTACCGATCTTTAAAAAATCACCGATCAGTTGGAATTTAAACAAGGGCAGCATCGGAATAAAGTCTGCTGTGAACAATATTTTCACGATCAGTCCTTTCATTATCCAGATGCCCAGTGCTAAAATTCCCGCTACCGGCAAGATCATTTTATATCCTTTCCAGATCTCCTTTTTCAGTTCATGTTTCATTTGCAATTCCGACAAGCGCGGCAGATAATAAACGCTTAATACCGTCGTGATAAAGCTCAAGTAATAATCAGATATTTTTGTCACGGCCTGCCAGTAACCCGCTTCCTGAACCGACGCATGTTGAATCATATAATCACGGATCGACAACTGCACGAATGGCCCCAGGAATCCGCTCACCACATTCATCAGGCTGAAGGCGAAGAGCATCTTTAAAATCTGCTTATCCCAGTTCCTGAAGTTGGGAATAAAGCTAAATCCCTTCAGCTTACTCAGGAAAAACAGGTTCACGAGAAACATGGCTAACGCAGAGAAACTCGCTGCAACTAAAACGCCTTTTAATCCCCATGCCTTTGCAAAACCAACTGTACATAACAAGCCAATAAGCGAAGAACTGATATTGATGATCGTATATTTCCTTATCTCCTTTAACCCGTTGAACACCGCGATGAACAAAGAGTTGAGCGAAATGATCGTTAAGAAAATACCATAGATTACAAATATGATGGTGTAATCCGTACTATGAAAACTCATCATCGAAAGCCGGCCGCTGAATAACAAAACCGCCAGCGAAACCAGTCCTGATGATGTTAAGATGACGGTAACAGCCGTTGTGATCACCCGCTGTTGTTTCTCCGGCTGGTCCTTGTATTCCGCCAGGTATTTAATTACGCCCGCACTGATGGCAGCGATACCAAGCATCGCGAAAATCGCCGTCGTATTTTGAAACTGCCCCACATAAGCCATACCCTTTGGGCCAATTGCCACAGCAACAACTTTTGTAACAACAAAGCCACTGATAAAAGTGATCGCTGTTGAAATAGACGTATAGAAACTTGTTTTAACTAAGTTCACGAACGAAAAGAATTTACTGCATCAACCACCTGCCGATATTGTTCTTCGGTGATAACCGGACTGATTGGGATAGAAATAATTTCACGATGAATTTTCTCCGAAATGGGGAAGCTCATATCATTCCATTTTTTATAAGCAGGTTGCTTATGTGGCGGAACCGGATAATGAATTACCGTCTGTATGCCATTGTCTGATAAATGCTTTTCAAATTTATCACGCGATGCCACACGAAGTGTAAATACATGCCAAACGTGCGCAGTATCTTCCAGCACCTTCATTGTAGATGCTACTGGCAATACAACATCGGGGTTGCTGATATTTTGCATATAGAAAGCGGCTACCTTCCTGCGGTAAGCATTGTCTGTATCCAGGCTTTTTAATTTGATAGAAAGAATCGGCGCCTGTATTTCATCAAGGCGGCTATTCACGCCCTGGTAAAGGTTTTGATACTTTACATGTGAGCCATAATTCCGCAGGGCCAGCAAAGTTTTCGCCAGTTCGTCATCGTTCGTTGTGATCGCACCAGCATCACCTAACGCACCAAGATTTTTGCCCGGGTAAAAACTAAAGCCGCTGGCATCAGCGATACCGCCACTGATCTTTCCATTTCTTTCAGCGCCCTGTGATTGGGCACTATCTTCAATCACTTTTAAATGATGTTGCTTCGCCAGTGCATTTATCGCTTCCATATCGCAAAGCTGGCCGTACAAATGCACCGGCATGATTGCACGCGTACGGGCTGTGATCTTCGCTGCAACATCAGCAGGATCCAGTAAATAAGTATCCAGTAATGGTTCGGCTAAAACCGGCACCAGTCCGGCCTTAGACACTGCGAGAATACTCGCGATGTATGTATTGGAAGGCACGATCACCTCATCACCGGCTTTCATCACACCCATCTCTTTATATCCTTCCAGGATCAGGATCAGCGCATCCAAACCATTCGCAACACCTATACAATGTTTCGTGCCACAATAGGCTGCAAATGCTGCTTCAAATGCTTTTACCTGGCTGCCCAGGATATACCAGCCACTGTTTAAAGAGTCAGCAAAAGAATTTTTAAACGCTTCTTCATGCCGGAGGTTTATTTTTTTCAGATCAAGAAAAGGGACCATTATGTTGTTTTTAATATTGTAAGCTTATTCTTTAAATCGGGTTAATCATTTGTAGGGAAAGCAATTAATTCATCATTGATAAGCGTATACTTTTTCTTACTGAGATCGCAAAAGGCCTCGCCTTTTTCATCGAAGGAAAGCACTTGCCCGCTATGACTCACCCATCCCTTCTGACGTGCCGGGTTGCCAACAACGAGCGCATGCGGAGCAACGCTTTTTGTAACAACAGCGCCGGCACCAATCAACGCAAATTCACCAATGGTAACTCCGCCAAGAATCGTTGCATTCGCACCAAGTGAAGCTCCCTTTAAGATTCGGGTTGCCTGGAATGCAGCCGGATATTGCTTCGACTTCGGATACTTATCATTCGTAAATGTCACGTTCGGACCGATGAACACATCGTCTTCGATGATCATGCCATCCCATAAAAACACGCCACACTTTACTGTTACACGGTCACCGATACGCACATCATTTTCAATAAATGTATGACAGTTAATATTGCATAATTCGCCGATCACCGCATCTTTCAACACGACAACAAATTGCCAGATATAAGTATTTGCGCCAATGTTTTTCGATTGTACGTCTGCGAGAGCATGGATCATGGCTGCAGTTTTTTAAACGCTTCGTAATCGCGGATATAATCGCTTTCTTCATATACCATACTGGCGATACACATTTGTACAGCCGTATGAGAATATTCCATTTCATGCCAGCAGTATTTCGGCATAAACAAACCAACTGATGGCGAATCAAGGATGAACTTTTCTTTGAGGCCACCCGGCATTTCTGTTTCCACCGTGATATTACCGGCAACGGCTACAAGAATTTGCTCCAGCGCATGATGCGCATGCCGTCCGCGACGAATACTTTCAGGCGTATAGTACGTCCAGTAAACACGTTTTGTTTCGAAAGGCATCAGGTCATTTTCTGAAACAGAAATATAACCCAGCGCAGAATTCCCGATGCGGGGGAAATTAATTATGTAAGGATTTGTCATCATGTTTATTTAAATCTAACCTGGCGTTAGCCAATTAGGTCAGTTAGTTTTTGCTTGATAATTCCCGGTATGCCTGCAGCATTTTAGCAGCTACCGCAGACGGCTTATGCATTTTATTATAATAGGATACAGATTGTTTCCCGATGCTTTCACGTAACGCTTTATCTTTTACCAGCTTCTCCAAAACGTCTGCGAGGTCGTTAATGTTCGCATTCTGTATCGGGCAATCGGGACCATACAACTCCGCATTTTGCGGCGTAATATAAGCCACGACCGTTTTCCCCATTTCCATCGCTTGTTGGGCTGCTACACCGTAAGCACCCCACATCAACTGATCGATATAGATATCTGCATTATCCAACGCCTGCTGATAAACATCATTCGGCATATTTTGCAGGAGCCGGAAATCTATTTCAACTTTTCTTTCTTTTAATTTTTCCACTGCTGCCAATACGTACTTAGATCCTTTTGCAACGGGTGCGGTCGGACTATGAATAAGCAGCGGAACCGCATTGTCAGTGTGTTTCGCTGATGCTGCATTTGCTGACGAATGCGGCACACGCGCAATAAATTCCTGCAAGTCTTCGTCAAAAAACATCGCCACATCCCACACGATAAACTTGAAACCTAATTTCCGCAGGTATTGCAGCATTTCACTGGTGCGGTTATTTGCTTCAGCTTTATATTCATAGCCTGCATCTTCGTAGGCATATTTGAAATAAGGATTTTGCGCCAGTTCAATTTCGGGCACCCGAATATCAGATCCGACGAAACTGATGAATTTATTCCTTGCCAGTTTAGACATGAGCCAGTAAGAAATATTGCTGATGTTACCGTACACATGAACGACGTCGCACCATAACAAATAACGAATCAGCAGGAACAGCCCTTTCAGTTTGTACGCATAAATCTTGAATCTCCCCGGCTGGTTATCACTGCAGATCAATTCAATCGCAGAATAATTGTTGTAACCGCTCCGCCTGAAATCAAAACTGACCGCTTTTACCGGAACGCCATTTTCCCGCAAACCCAGCGCAAGATTGTTTAGCACGGAGGCAGGATTTGTTCCGAATAAAAAAACACGGGGCTTGTCTTTTAGCATATCCTGGTTATTGAACAATTTTTGTTACCCGCCCTTCTGTCAAAGAATATTTCTCAGCGCTTTCACTGCAAATGGCTTCGTTATTCGAGTCAAAAATTAATTTCTGCCCAAACTCGCTCATCCAACCCTTTTGCCTTCCGGGATTTCCAACAATCAGTGCGTAATCAGGAACATCTTTCGTAACCACTGCACCTGCGCCGATGAAAGCAAAACTGCCAATCGTATATCCGCAAACGATAGTGGCGTTCGCACCAATGCTCGCACCCTTTTTAATCAGGGTGGTACGATATTCGTTTTTCCGGCTCACAGCACTGCGGGGATTGATCACATTTGTAAGGACCACGCTCGGGCCAAGAAATACATCATCCTCGCAGATCACGCCTTCATATATACTTACATTGTTTTGTACGCGAACATTTTCCCCGAGCACAACTTTTGGTGAAACCACCACGTTCTGGCCAAGGTTACAGTTTTTACCAATCTTACAGCCACTCATTACATGGCTGAAATGCCAAATCTTGGTTCCGTCACCAATCTCACAATTATCATCTATGATGGCCGATTCATGTGCAAAAAAAATCATACGTAATATATTTATTTACTCCAGATTAATAATTTATAATTCTCCTTTACGATGTTCTGAAGAATGGTGTCATACTCCTCCGGACTATACACTGCAAACCTGATCTTCCTTTTTACCAGCGGTTCTGCTTTTTTAGCGAGTTCGGCCAGGTAATTCACGTTCACATCTCCCACAACATCCAGGTCGATTACGCTGCTATCCAACCCTTTCGCGATATCTCCGCAAATATAAACCCGGCTTACATCCCCCAGTTTTGAGATCACATATTCGATGATCGTATCTATCCCCACAAATTTCTTCACGATACTGTTGAGATCTTTAAACAACGGATGCCCGGTATTGGCCTTAAAGTATTTCTTATTGCCTTCTACCTCCCCGGTGATCATACCCACATTCTCTAACTTATTCAATTCCAGCCTGATAGCGTTAGAACTTTCGCCAAATTCCTCTTCCAGCCCCCGCAGGTAAGCACGCGTGCTGCTGTTCAGAAAGAACTTCAGCAGTAGCTTGATCCGTGTTTTAGATGAAATAAGGGCTTCTATCATTAGTGATTGAGTAAAATAACTACTCAAAGATAGACGTTTTCTCTATCCAAACCAGCTCTGGGCATCAAAACTTGTAAAAACAAGCCATAAATCGTGCCCGTTGCCTTTAATGGGTAGCGCTTGATTTACCTTTGCCGCTATGCATTATGCTTCAGTAGAAAATCTGACCAAATCGTTTGGGATCAGGACACTCTTTAAAAATATCAGCCTCAATATAGAAGAAGGTGACAAAATTGCCCTCGTGGCACGCAACGGCTCAGGAAAAAGTACCTTGATGAAGATCATCGCCGGTCTCGACACTGCCGACAGCGGTACCGTTTGGGTACATAAAGACATCCGGACCGTAATGTTGCAGCAGGATAACGACTTCGACCCCGCGAAAACCATCTGGGATAATGTGCTCCGCCTCGACAACCCCGTAGTGAAAGTGGTAAAAGAATATGAACTGTTCCTGGAACAGGGTTCTGATGACCACGATAAACTGGGCGACCTGATGGCGAGCCTGGATGACCTGAATGCCTGGACCTTCGAAAGCGACCTGAAACAAATCCTCGGTAAACTCAACCTGCATCACCTCAATGAAAAAGTCGGGAACCTGAGCGGCGGACAGAAAAAACGTGTCGCACTCGCGCAGGCGCTGATCGAAGCACAACTGCACGAAGGGCAATGCTTACTTATTTTGGATGAACCGACGAACCATCTGGACGTGAGTATGATCGAGTGGCTGGAAGAATACCTGGGCGCTGCAAAAATTACGCTCCTCCTGGTAACGCATGATCGCTATTTCCTGGATGCTGTTTGTAACGAGATCATCGAGATTGATGAAGAAAAAGTATACGTGTACAAAGGCGATTACGATTATTTCTTAGAGCAGAAAAGTCTGCGCCTGGAAGTACAGCAAAGCGAATTACAAAAAGACAAAAATATTTTCCGCAAAGAACTGGAATGGATGCGCAAGCAACCTAAAGCCCGCACCACCAAAAGTAAAAGCCGCCAGGACGCCTTCGCCGAAGTGGAAGACCGCGTTAAGCAACAGAAAGATGTTGCTGAAGTCAGCCTCCAGGTAAAAATGACCAGGCTCGGCGGAAAGATCCTCGAACTGAAAAAAGTAAATAAAGCTTACGGTCCGCTCACCATAATGAAAGGTTTCGACTATACGTTCAAACGCGGCGAACGCATCGGCGTTGTTGGTAAAAATGGCGTTGGTAAATCCACGTTCTTAAAGATCGCATTACAACAGGAATTACCGGATAGTGGTAAAATCAATCATGGCGATACAGTTGTATTTGGCAACTTCAGCCAGGATGGACTGATCTACAAAGAAGACAAACGCGCCATAGAATATGTAAAAAATATGGCGGAATATTTTCCGCTGAATGATGGTACGAAGATCTCTGCCAGCCAGTTCATGGAAAAGTTTGGCTTCACTGCCGAACAGCAATACACAATGCTGAGTAAATTAAGCGGTGGTGAAAAACGCCGCCTGCACTTGATGAGCGTGCTTTTCGTGAATCCTAATTTCCTCGTGCTGGATGAGCCGACGAATGACCTCGACCTTCAGACGTTACGTACGCTCGAAGAATTTTTACTCGAATACCCCGGTTGTATTTTGATCGTAAGCCATGATCGTTATTTTATGGATCGCATGGTGGATCACTTATTTGCTTTTGAAGGTGATGGCGTGATCCGTGATTATCCCGGCAACTATACGCAATATCGTGAGGCTGTTTCCAAAGGCCTGCTCACAGAAAATACACAGCAGATCATGGTGGACAGGAACGAAACTGCAGAACAAAAACCTGCTGAACCAAAACCTGTAGCCCCTGCCGCCGCCGGAAAAAAATTATCCTTTAAAGAAAAGTTCGAACTGGAAACATTGGAAAAAGAAATGCCGGCATTACAGGCAGAAAAAAAATTACTCGAAGAAAAAATGGCCACAGAATCCGGTTATGAAGCATTGCAAAAAGCCGCAGACAGGATCAGCAGCATCATCAGCGCACTGGATGAAAAAGAAATGCGCTGGCTGGAATTGAGTGAACGCCCGGCATAAGAAAAATGGAGCTGTAAATTTACCGGTCAGCAAATTCGCGCATTCATTTAAGCGGCATTTATTATCTTCCCTGCATGATACAACAACCAGCTGCCAGGTTCTATTCGCTTGACGTTTTTCGTGGCGCAACCGTTGCCCTGATGATCCTTGTGAATAACCCGGGCAGTTGGGCGCATATTCATCCGCCACTCGAACATGCGGCATGGCATGGTTGTACACCAACAGATCTGGTCTTTCCCTTTTTTCTTTTCGCCGTGGGTAATGCGATGGCATTCGTGATGCCGAAACTGGAAGCCGGCGGCCCGGCACTTTTCTGGAAGAAAGTTTTAAAAAGAACTTTCCTGATCTTTCTCATCGGCCTCTTCCTCAACTGGTTTCCATTTATAAAATACAACGACGCAGGGAATTTCGTGGCGAAGCCTTTTGAAAGCCTGCGCATCCTCGGCGTGTTGCAACGGATCGCACTCTGTTATTTCTTTGCGTCTGTGATCATTTATTATTTCAAACTTCGCGGCGCATTTGTGTTCTCGGCATTTATCCTGCTCGCCTATTGGTTCCTTTGCATTGCCGGTAACCCCGCAGATCCTTTTAGCCTGCATGGCTGGTTCGGAACAAAAGTCGACATGGCCATTCTTGGTGAAAAACATATGTACCATGGCGAAGGCATCGCATTTGATCCCGAAGGTTTGATGAGTTTATTCGCTGCGATCGTACAGGTCGTGTTTGGTTACCTGGCCGGACAGTACATCCTAACAAAAGGCAAAACGCACGAGATGGTGAACGGACTTTTTGTTGCAGGATGCGTACTCGTATTTGCGGGCTTTTGCTGGGATATGGTTTTCTCGATCAATAAAAAAATCTGGACGAGCAGTTACACGATTTACACAACGGGTCTTGCATTGCTGATCCTGAGTGTGATGATCTATATTATTGAATTCAAAAACTGGCGTGGGGCCTGGAGCCGCTTCTTTGATGTGTTTGGAAAAAATGCATTATTCATTTTCGTCATGAGCGGCGTGTTGCCAAGGTTGCTCGCATTGATACGGATACCGACAACTGTTAGTCCTGCCGGTAAACAATTATATACAACGCCTTTCAACTGGTTCTATGAACATGCCACGAAACCATTGTTCTCCGATTTGAAGAATGGTTCACTCCTGTATGCACTTTGTTTTATTGCAATGATGTGGTTCTTCGCCTGGTTACTGGATCGTAAAAAGATCTACATCCGGGTATAAGGGAAGAAGGTTAACCACAGAGTTAAAAGAAGTTCAGCACAAAGTTTCACAGAGTTTTTACCGCAAAGACAGGCAGATAAATACTCAGTTAAAAAGAATCGCTGCACCTGTTTGACTTTTTACTTTTTACTTTTTACTTTTTACTTTGCCTGAAACTTCTACTTTGAAATCTTAAACCGCTGCGCCATCCACAACCCGGCGATCACGAGCAATACGCCCAGCGCGGTAAACCAACTGAGCGGTTCCGCCAGCAATATTTTTGCAATAAAAAATCCAAACAACGGGCAAAGAAATAACCAGAACGCTGCTTTAGCCGCATCGTATTTTAATAGCCTCATCCAGCATTGCACCGCACCTATCGATACAGGTATTGCGAGCCATAATGTACCACCCCAAAATTTTGCATCAAACTGATTGGCATCTGCGCGGAAAGAATAAAAAAGAAACGGTAATAAAAATATACATCCGAAAATCGTCTGCCAGCCATTCACCGTTAAGATATCCAGTCTGTTCAATGAGCTTTTTGCATAATAAATGGCGCCACCGGAATACGCGAGCATGCTGAGTAAAATAATCGCGATCCCTTCCACGCTGGCATAGCTGCCTAACAACAACGGATAGGCCGCAATACAAACACCGGCAGCACAGCAAAGCAAACTGCCGTATCCGTAGACCGTAATCCGTTTTTTGAAAAAGAATGCCGACATAAAACTGATCAGCACGGGATTCACCCCTACTGCCAATGTGCCCAGACCTGCAGAAACATGTTGCATCGCGATGATATATAGACCGAGGTAAATGCTAACATTCAGTAAGCCATAGATCATGATTTTGCGCCAGTCCGATTTAGCCGGCAAGGGCTTTTTCATAATCACGTGGGCAATCAGCAACATGATCAGGCCTGCAATAAAAAACCGGCTTACAGCAATTACAAAGGGCTGCGCCGACTGCAAAGCGATCTTAGTCGCTGTTGATGCTGAGGCCCAGAAAAAGGCAAATGCAATGCCCAGTGCGATCATCTTTCCTTTCATAATACCAGCGTTTCTATTTGCTCCAGACGATCATCAAAAACGGCAAAACGCGCGGGGTAGCCTGCTTTAATCTTCCCGATTTTATCTTCCATACCAATTGCCTGCGCCACACGGATCGTTGCCATATCAATAGCGGTTGATAAAGGAATTCCAACATGCATAATGGCGTTTTGAATAGCCTCCACCATGGATATAGCCGCACCGGCAAGATTACCTTCTTCATTGCGATAAAAACCATTCTGAAGTCTCGCCGTAAAACCGTTCCATTCAAAAGATGTTTTTTGCCGGCCTAAAAAAGCCGCATCACTCAACAGGATCAGTTTCTCCTGCTTTGCTTTCCATGCGATCCTCGCCATGGCATAATCACAATGCGCACCATCCAGGATGATTGGCGCATATACCTGGTCGTTATCCAGCACCGCACCCACAAGCCCCGGAGATCGATGGCCCATTTGCGTCATCGCGTTATACAAGTGTGTAACCAGCTGTATGCCTTTTGAAAATACCTTTTGCGCTGCGGTATAATCCATTTCTGTATGCCCGGCAGATAACGTGATTCCGCTTTCGATTAATAATTGCAGTTGTTCGTCTGCAAAACATTCCGGTGCGATCGTCATTACCCTGATCACATCTTTACCATAGCGGATAATTTCTTCCAGTTCAGCATTCGTTGGCTTTCGCACCAGTTCTTTAACATGTGCTCCGCGCTTCGCCGGGTTAATGAATGGGCCTTCGAGGTGCATGCCCAACACTGCAGGATGATCCTGCATGTATTCCCGAACCGTTTCAATGGCTTGCAATATATTTTCCTTCGATGATGAGATCAGGCAGGGCAAAATAAATGCCGTTCCAAAATCGGCACTGGCCGCAACCATATCATCTAATGCAGCCGCAGCAGGCGTTTGCATAAAGTAATATTCGTAACCGCCGTTTAACTGGATATCTATAAACCCGGCGGAAATATTTCGTCCTTTCAGGTTAATTATGTGCGCACCGGCAGGGACTTCGGCTGCAAGCCCGGTAACAACTCCGTCTTTTACAAGAATGATATGATTTGCATCCGATGGATTTCCTCCAATAATATTTCCATTGATGATTGCCGTCGTCATAAGATTAACTGTTTTTATCCCACTGATTTTAACCTGCGGAAAGGCGGTAAAGTTACAATGCGCTGAGTTGGTATTGCGTTGAAAAACTGGTGGAACTGCCTGGCGCGAGGCTGATCAATCCCATGCCGTTATTGAAAGCATCGGGCGCGGAACTAAGGTTTTCCAGTGCGATGCTGTTGCGATGCGGCGGCGTATATACCTGCAGGTAAGGATAAGATTTAGCCGGACGGATGGCTAACTGAAGACCCATCGCTTTGTCGCGCAGCACAACCAGTGGCTGGCATTCTGCAAAATTCACCGTGAAACAATTGTCCATTGCTGCGTCGCCGATCTGTTTTAACGAGCCAAATTCCTGGTAGGGAATGAGTTTGCCCGTTGGCAAAAGATCATGATCAAACTCAAGCATTTCCTTGCTCTGGAATTCCAGTTGCAAATCGTTGATGCTTCCGCCGAAACTAAAATAGGGATGCCAGCCATCAGCAACGGGGATGATCCCCGCATCACGATTGATCAGCGTCGTTTCAATACTGAGCAGGTTTTCCTTACCAAGCCGGTAACGAATGTCACAGTCGTAATGAAAAGGATAGCCGGGGTCTGATCCGCGGTATTGATGCTTTAATAAAACAGTTGCCTCATCAGCAGTTGCTGCCTTTTCCATTATAGTAAATGGCTGATCGTATAATAATCCATGGATGGCATGTTCACCCAGAAAAAATTTCGACACTTCATAATCCTTCTCGCCAAAATGATAGCGCCCATCCTTTAACCGGCAAACAAAAGGGGATAGTTTCGCAGATTTAAAACCGCCGTTTTCGAAACCAGTGCTTAATGCTTCGCTGCTTCCATATGGTTCCACAACATTTACTTGTTTCCCATGATGCGCTACAGAAAATTCATGCAGCAATGCGCCGTACCGCGGCAATATTTTTACAACAGTTGTTGTATCCGACAACATGATAAGACCGATACCTGCCTCAGTTTTTTCTTCAATAGAAAACATCAGAATAATTTATTGAAGTAAGTTAGATTTTATTACATCTCCACAAGGAAAATAAGTCAGAAAGAACCTTGAAGAAATAAAAAAACTGAAGAAAAGGCTTTTCCGTAAAGTTACCGATTAGGGCGTCCCGGTGTTTTAGCAGCTTTGTGGCGATCAAAATGGAAAATACCGCTTTGATGGAAACTCACTGTCGTATTTTGTTTTTAAACTATCAGAGAAAAGTCCGTAGCCTTTTTTACCTAATCGTAATTTCTCTTTTTCCAGCCAGCCGTTTACGCTCTTAAAATCTGCCACGTTCATCAGCGGCTTATTGTCAAAAACCGCCAGTTGATTGTCGCGCACATAAAAAATACTTTTACCATCTTTTGAAAACCCGTAGCTGTCATTCGGTGTTAAAGTAAAGGATGCTTTGATGCCGAGGGTATCGTCCAGCAAATAGAGTATTTGCAAATTAACGCCCGGGATAGCCTTACTTAATAACAAAGTGCTGCGCGCGGGACGATTATATCGTATGCTTTCAATCCCATATGCAGGCTCAATTTTGCGAACAGTCTCTCCCTCCATATTAAATACAGTTAGAAAATCTTTTGCCGATGCATGATCTTCTCCTTGTATAGAACGGCAAATTATCATACCTGAAATAAAGTCAGCCGAGACTAAACTTCCGGCAATTGCCCTGTATTTCTGTTTGATAAAATCTACCACACCCATCGACCCATCTATCAGCCGCACGACTGCCCTGTCAGTTTTTTTATTAACGTACGCATAATTACTTGCTATTGGCAATGTCATGCGCTGTATGACACCGCCGTTGTCATCGCAGACTTCAAGGATGCTATTTCTTCCATATACGATCTTGCCGTCTTCCGTAAAGTCGGAAAATACAGCGTTGGAAAAAGGGACGTATTTTTTCCGACTACTCGTAAAGATTTCAAAAGAAAGATTTCCCGCGCTGCTATAAGCATACATGATCTTGTCGTATGTCCTGGAGCTACTCACTGAAAAATCCGATTGACTGCTGGCGACGATCTTGCGATCCGGGGAGACTATTTTTAATTTGTTAGAAGCAACCGGCGGGCCAACTTTTTGATCCTGCAGGTGCTGGTAAGGAATTACCAGGTCGCCGGCAGAAGTGTATCGTATTTTATAGGAATCCCAATCTGTGAAAGTGTTGGAATTCATGAAATTTAGATCGAACAAAAAATCCCCTTTTGAGGAAGGTACATCTAGGTTAATGCTATCAAATGCCTTCCCGGCGTTACAATCAAACAAAGTAATGAATGACGGATATTTTTTGTCCTTCACCCGATTTGCTGCCAATAGCAACGTGTCTGATTCATTTAAGAAATAGGCATAGGCTAAAGAGTCATACTTGCCGAGAATCTCCCCTGTCTTTGTGTTGTAAATTTCCCATGAATTTGCAGGACTTTCCTTTGAATCGTTCTTAATACAGATAAACAACCCATCAGCTGAAATATCAACCTCGAGTCCATTTAAAAGGCGCGATGAGGACTTCAGAATTACAGGAGGGAATTTCGTGAGTGCGGAAACAAATTCGGGTTGATGCGCAATCTCCATAATTTTTTCTTCAATAATCTTCATTTTCGTTGAGTCATATTTTTTAAAATCATATGCATATTTCGCTAACCAAAGAGCATCTTGTTTGTTTGAAATTCGATCCGTTTTATACACCAATTCCACCGCATAATTTGAATTGCTGTCCCGCAGTATCTTAGCGAGTAAATAACCCAGTAATCCAATAAAGGAAAGACATAAGATTAGTAATAGAATAGTGCGCCTAAGTTTCCGGCGGGCAATTTCCTTTTGCAGCGCATCTTTAAAATACGCCTGACTTTCTTTTTCAAAACCTTCTTTCCGGCTCCTGTCAACCAATGCCTTTTCCTCTTCTTTCAGTTCGATTTCCGGGAGGTCTTTTTCCCAGGATTTGATCAGGTCATAAGGAATCGTCTCTTCCTGCTTTTTATAGATCTTCAGCATCACACGGATATTGTTCAGCCTGCGCTGTTTCGAATCCCGTTGCTGATCAATAAATTTCGCCAGGATATCGTGCGACAATTCAAATGCCGTCCCGGTGTTGCGCAGCAATTGATTGTCATCTAAGGTATCCAACACATCCTTTACAAGTTCCTTCGGCGATTCGCGCAGGATACGCGGCGCCAGGCTGTTGAAACTGTAATAGTTATTCTCTACAAAATAGAAGATCGGCCTTTTTGTTCCCTGGTCATTCACAAACTGGTCCAGCACGCGATTGATAAAGTCGTCTGCCAGTTCAGGATATTTCAATTTCATGTCGCCCTGGATAAACGTTCGCCGTTCTGTAAGAAAGCGCAGCATCACATCATCGATCTCGCCAAATTCATTGATCTCTTCCGTTGTGAATGTAAGCTGTGCCGGCTGCTCCCCGGCATAGCCACGCGGATAAGTCCGGTCGTAATCTATCCGCCAGAGCTGATCGAGGTAGACCTGCAAATAGGGCAACGCGATTTCCCCGCGTTTAGACAAAGCCGTTAATATCTGCGGAATGTTTTTTTCAGGATCACTGAGTGTAATGTTGAAAGCTTCCAGCGAACGCAGGATCACTTCTTTGATCTCGCCGGTCCTCATCGCTTCCACGCGCATGCGCCTGTCCGTGATCTCGGGTAATTCTTTCTCAAATAAATCAAGCCAGGCAAAATACTCTTCGCGCATCACGATGATGATGTGGGAACCAACCACCGCCTTTGAGCTTGATAATTGTTTCAGCGTTTCAATAAATAAATGCTTTTCCTGCTTCGAACCCAGGATCAGCAATTCTTCAAACTGGTCGAAGATGAGGTACACCGGCCGCAGGTACAATTCCGTAATCTGCTGCACCTGGCAAAGCACTGTTGCTATATGCGTTTTATCGTCATCTGATAACCGCTCTATGTTCGCCTCCGGTTCTGCATAAATGATCTCGTGCGCCGAATTGCTGTTATTCCCTGCAGCAAACTTTCTTTCTTTCTCATGGAACATTTTGTGTTGCAGCAACTGTACTTCTTCCGGAGCCACAGCTTCTGTATTTTTCGCCAGTTCGCTTAACAACGCCTTATTCAGGTCTTCGCCCCGTTTGATGTAAAAGGGCAGCCAGTCGCTGGATTCAAACAAGTTCCCTAGCCCGCATTGAATGATACTTGTTTTACCCGTACCGGATTGTCCGTACACGAGCACGATGCGATTTTTATTTACGCAATCGTACAACAACTGCACTTCCCGTTCACGGCCGAAAAATATGCCCTTATCTTTTTTAAGATATGGGTCGAGAAATTTAAAGGGTGATGCTGTTTTCATGCTGGATATTAACTGGTGATCATTTTCTGAAAGGCTTCAAACTGTTGCCGGATCGGCTCAAACGCATCTTTGTTTTGCATATCAAATGTTTCGCTGGAAGGATTCATCATTCGCTTAAAAGAAAGAAACAGGTTATTGTTTGTTTTCTTAAATCCTTTATAAAACATCAGGTACGAGAGCGTCGTATTTTTGATAAAAGAATTTCTGTCGATCATGAACGGCGATAAACTCAATGCGTCCAGCACCGTCGCCCGTTCTTTATCATTATCCGGATCGTCGGGAAACATTCGTTCAACTTTCGATTTGATCAGCATCACGCTCCAGTTATCCAGGAATGATGTCATATAATAATTGCCGGTTTCATTATCGCCAACGGCCTGCATACAGCGCGCCAGCCGGTGTTTGTAGCTGGTGTCTTTTAACATCGTGTGCCGGAATTTCAGGATGTCAATATTTTGTACGCTGGTTAAATGGTATTTGTAAATAAAGTTCAGCGGTTTTAAAAAATTAAGCAGGTGTTGTTCTGCTTCCGAGGAGATCATATTCAAGCGTGAAGTATCTACAGGCCGCGTGTGCAGGTGAAATAAAAAAGCACAGGCCGTTCTAAAATCGTCGCCAAACCGGAACAGGTCCTGCAGGATATCCTGTTCATCAATAAATGATTTGATCGCCACGTCGTCAATCGTATCCACCTCTTTCAAATACTGCCTGACCGATTGTATCAGCGGAATATAATTGTATTGCTCACGGGAAATTTCGTCGAGATCAAGGTATTCATTGAGTACGCGTTTAAGCTCCGGCGTTATGATAAACTTTTCCTGGAACCTTAATGCCAGTTCCCACACTTGGGCGATCATCACGATACCTAAAAATTCAGTTGTCGTTTGATACAATTGCCCCATATCCTTCAACCGGTCCAGTTGCTTATCCTGCGGACTTCTTGTATCTCCGGCGATGGTCGGGCAAATCAATCGTTGGAGCGGAATGCCGATCGGGTTTGGAATATTGTTTACGATCGCGATGGCTTTACTGCTTTCCTTAACTGCATGTCCATGTTCAGCCAATGTTTCCGGGTCGGCATATTTTAAAAAGGAAGCGTACAAAGTTTCGATCAAAATCCGGTTACTCACCGGCTCGGGCACACTGGCATAATCTTCAAACGGAATGGGATTCAGGAGCAGGTCTTTTTCCTCCATCCCGTCCAGGCGCCATAAGGGCTTCGTTTCATCAATCGCCACAGGGGCGCCCGTTCCCAGGTGTCTTTCCGCGGCACTGGACAAATCCTGCTGACTCACCGTTTTCGCCGGGCCAATGGCGTCAATATAGGCTTCTTCAATACCCATATGATATTTCACCAGGTTGAGCCAGAAGCGGCAGGAAAATGCGGTAGCCGCTTTATCACCCACTTTCGCATTGGTAGAAATCACCGCAGGCACGCCGTTCTCTTTTAATTTTTTCACTTGCCCGTACGTGGCGCAGCCATTCAGGATCACGAGTTTTAACACCCCTTTCGCCGCACTGTATTTCAACTGGTCGGCGATGCCTTCTGCTAAAATATTTTCATTGTTGATCAGCAATTGCGCAGCATCCGCATGACCGCTGTAATGAAATATCGCAAGCTCATCCTGGAAATCTTTGAGCTTTGCGTTTATGTCTTCAATCGTCGCAAAAGATTGCCTGTGTACAAAAAAATGTTTCTTCATTGCACGATCTTCCAGCAATTCGTAAATGAACTTGTCTTCTTCCGTAAGACTTGGCAATGGTTGTTGCGCGCTGTGAGCAAAGGCCAGGAAAATAACTTTCATAAGTAATAATTGGTTTAAAATCAGATCTCCACTTCTGCGATAAACTGGCTGGTTTTTTCGCCCAGCCGCGCTTTCACCGTTTCGCGGATCGATCCATACACATCTTCATTCAGCGTGCCTTTCCGTGAACAATAATCCAGGCGCGTTTTATCTTTCGACGATTTAAAGAAGAGAATCTTTTTAATTTCATTGGAAGAGGTGAGCAGGAAAGTGCCGAGCTGCAAAGACACCGTATCGTTCTCTTCCATCGCAACGCCAATCTGGAATGCGCCCTTTGACAAAGAGTGGGTATTTTTCTCAAACGCCGTGATGCTGCCGTTGCCATCGCTCAGGTCTTTGATCGAACTCATCGTTTTTGCAATGACAGTCATAAAACTGCCGCCGAATGCGGTGGTGAGAATATCGATGATCGCGTTCTCCACTTCAAAAATATCCTTCGACGCTTTGAAAGTAGAAAATTCCGCTGCTTCAATCACCCAACCCAATGTATTGAGCACATGAATGAATGCCTTGTACCAGTCCATGATTTGCTCGTCGTTGGGGAACTGTTTATTGGCCGCGAGTTGCGCAAACAAAACAGAATTGAGCACGTCATTACGCCGCTGTCCCTGTACATCCGTGACGAACGATACCAGGCTTTTGGCATTTAAAAAGGATTGCTCCACGCCTTCTGATGCAAGATCGCCGTTAGCGCCTTTTGCGCCGGGGAACTCGGCCGCAGGTTCCAGCAAGGGCAGGCTGTTTACATATTCTTTTAGATCCTCCTGTTGCATAATATTAATTTTTTATGATGAAGATGTTGATACGACTGATGGATGGTTTTTGTTCATGTACAGCCCGTCCGCAAAAGGCGCTGTGTTGCTATCGGCGAGCATCAATGTTTTGTCCGATGCGGATAATTTGTTGTAAAAGGGATTGACCAATTCCAGGTCAATATCAATGACAGTCCAGCCTTTTGTAACGAAAGGAGGAACGGCACTTCCCAGGCTTTTAAAGACCTCACCCTCCCCGCGATCCAAATTTCCACCAGGGATAACCGCTGTTTCAATTGCGGCTAGTTCCAGGAAGGCCGCATCAAATGGCTCACTGCTGACAATAACTTTTAGCCGGTCTGTTTGCGCTTTCCAATTATACCAGCGCGCAACCGGATCCACAGTTACCGGTATATTGTCGTTGTCATTAACAGATAAAAAAACCTGGTTTCCGGGTTCCAATAAATAAACCGGCGGCGATAAAAACCCGGTAAAGGATTGAAAGCCGGAGAACAGGTACAGGCAACAACAGTAGCGGGATGCTGAAGCGTTGTTTTTCAGGCTGATCAGCAACCCTGTTTTCCATTCGCGGTTATCTTGCAAATAATTGATGCGTATGGTTTCTTTGTGCGCTACCGGTTTACATGCAACAGGCGGCATCCCTTCAGCGATTGACACGATGATCTCATCTTTCGAAATCGTCGTGCGT
Source organism: Ferruginibacter sp. (assembly GCA_028288705.1). Classification (GTDB taxonomy): domain Bacteria; phylum Bacteroidota; class Bacteroidia; order Chitinophagales; family Chitinophagaceae; genus Ferruginibacter. The sequence continues at coordinate 103,000 of JAQBNH010000014.1, read as the reverse complement.
GGATCCTTGTTGCCGATATGCAACAGGGTTTCCCAATTGGCTATTTGCTGCAGCTGTTCTGCGATCACCTGCGGCGCCGTCTCATCTGATCCAGCCACAGGTTTTGTAAGCGGCCGGTACAGATCGCCCGGCTGCGCAAAATAATATTGCCCCGCGAGCCAGTACAATCCGTAGCGTGCTCTCGCCACATCATCTTCCGGCAGGTACGCGCTGGCATTCGCTTCCAAATGATCGATTATCCTTTTCGCCTGTTGACGCGGTGCCTGACCGAAATGTAAATACAGCGGGATAGCCGATGCCGGTGAACCAGTCAACAGGCATTGGTATACTTTGTCTTTCTGCAAATCAAGCGCCTGTATTTCGGCGTGATCGAGATAGACCTTTTCGATACGCGCCGGATATGTTTTTGTTTTATGATCAGGATCGAACAGTTGCAATGTTTGCCGTTCCTGCAAATTCTGCAAAGCACCTTTATCAATCTGCCAGCCACTCGATTCATTGAACGTAGCCTCTGCAACCGCCGTCGCGCCCCGCTTTCCCGATTTATTGAGGAATGGCAGAAAAAGGTCTCCTGCCGAACCGGGGGTGTATAGCTTTGGTTTTTGTTCATACACATTCCGCATATATTGTCGGATGCGTGCAGCCAGTTGCTGGTAAGAAATAGTGCCCGTCGTTTGCTGCCATACTTTCAGCAGAGTTTTGGTAAACACGCTTTCACCGCTGATCTCTACCGCAGATTCATTGGCTTCGCAGGCACTGAGCTGAAAATGGCTTCCTTCAGGTAGCGCAGCGGCAAGCCCTTTTTCTTTGATCGTTCCGGCACTTATGGATGAGGCAAAAAGAAAATGTTCATACGCGCGTTGCGGAAAAACATAAGGAATTCTTTTTTCTGTTACCTCATTAAAACTATCCACCAGGTTACGGCTGATATCTCCCGAATGACAGCAATCAAACAACAGGACGATATGGGGCTGATGCTGCGCAAGGTTGCTGATCAGCCAGCGCAGTTCTTTATCTGCCAATAAAAAATCATTCGCGGTTTGCTGATCGAAATAACAAACCATATCCTCCAGGCGGCCGTCTGTTTCCGAAGGAAATAATCTGGGGTCGGCATGTTCATGTGTACCATGCCCTGAGAAATAAAAAACCACCGTATCTTCTTTTGTCGCCTTCGACAAGTGTGTTTGAAATGTTGCCGCAATAGCTTGTTTTGTTGCTTCCTTATTGAACAGGCATTTCACCGAAAGCTTAAAACCCGTTTCGCGGAAAAGCTGATCGCGGACCTTCTTAGTATCGGCTACGCAACTTTTCAGCTTTGGAAAAATGATCTTTTCCTTCTCCAATAAAATCTCATTATGATAATCATCAATGCCCACCAACAATGCGAACAGCGTGGGCTTAATGAGCTCCGGGTTGTTCATGGCAGTTATTTTTTGGGGTAGATGACCAGCTGCCAAAATACAAGCACAGCAGGCATTTCCTAAAATACAACATGAAACCCCTAAATGCAATACCCCTAAGCGGTAGTTTTGATCCGGACCAATTTTTCAACACATAATTCCTGGCACATCCCAGCCCTGAAAAATATCCCGGGATAAGCAACCTTTTCAAAATGCCTCCCGTTTCTACTAGCGACCCACCATTCCTTCATCAAAAAAAACTATTGTTATGAAACGTATTCTTTTAACTATGACGATCATCAGTGCCTTGTTAACACAGACAGCCTGCAGCAAAAGCGATGATCCCGCCCCTACACCAAATTACAACGTGAACTTTATGGCGAACTTAACCGGCGCCTCAGAAGTTCCTGCAAATCCTTCTACCGCTTCCGGTATGTCCATGGTAACGTTTAACAGCCAGACAAAAATCCTGACGGCCACGACAACTTATACCGGAGTTACGGCAACAGCTGCGCATATTCACAAAGGCGCAACCACTGTATCCGGGCCCGTGATTTTCGGTTTTTCAAATGTTGCTTCCCCGATCAGTTATACCAGTGTTGCGCTGGATGCTACGCAGGAGGCAGACCTGATGGCGAACCAATACTATGTCAACGTCCATAGTGCAGCATATCCCGGCGGCGAAATACGCGGGCAGCTGATCAAGCAATAAATTTCGTGTTTGCCAGGATAGCTGGTATAGATTTCCCGTTGATGTAACAGTATCCCGCAGGGGTTTGGCATTCGTTTGTCTTTGCTAAATCTTTGCGGGATCTGTTTTTACCCGGAGATCAACCACGGCCCTGTTAATTCAAATCTTCCTGCCGGATATTAAAATGCAGCGCCAGTTTTTGAATCACCCTTTTAGAGAACTCTTTTTTCCCATTGAGCAAATCTGAAATATAACCCCGGCTCATACCCAGCAGCCTTGCCAGGTCTGCCGGCTTCATGTTTTCGCGCTTCATCAAATCCGCAATTCTTGACTGGGGCAATTTCCCCATGTTTGGAAAATGCTTACGTTCAAAATGTTCCAGCAGCACATACAGTATATCTACTTCGTCCTGCTCCTCCTCCGTCCTTTTTCTAATCATTAATAATCTATCCAGGTGCTGGTAACAACTTTCGTGTTCCTTATAATTTTTAATCAGCCTGAATGGGATCGGTAGCATGTCTTATTATACAAATATACGAAATGGGCCTTTTTTGCTCTCTAGAAGAGAACATATTTTTTATAAAGCGTTGAAATATAATAAAGTAAAAAATAAAAAGTCGAAAGTCAAAAAAGCCAGATTGCATCTTTGTGGTTCTTTGCTTTTTCCTGCCTTTGTGGCTGCCTCTACGAAACAGGTTTAACTCTCTACCGGAACTCCTTCGAAACGCTATGCTCATTTCACGCACTTACCCCCTACCAGAGTAATAGCAGGTATATAGCAGGTAGCCTCTTGAAGGCTGTCAACATCCCAGGTGCAGGTATTGCAAATACCGCGATCGACATTTATCTTGAAGCGTTATTCCGTCACATGAAACAAAAGAAAGATCATCCGGCCGTCATCTTTTATCGCTTGCAGAACATGGATCTCGTGCGCAGCTGGCCTGAAACGGTTAGACAAACGCCCGCAACAAAAAGAGTGAGCGGCCACTGGGGACTGGCGAACAGCAGTGGCAAATTATTGCGGCAGGCATTTGCGCCGCTCCTGCCTAATCCAAAAGACATCGTAATGCAACGGGGATTGCGGACGGCCATTTATCGCTGGTTGAATGCATCGGCCCCGCATCAGGATCAGCCTTTAAATCACCTCGCAGATCTTTCCCTTGGTCATGTATCGGGCCATGCTTTTCCGCCCGGCTTCACCGTATCGCCTCTAAATGATCATCAGCTTGTCGCAACAATTTCTCCCGCTGGCCCCGCGGCCGATGTTTCAGTAAACGAAGCGCAGGAATACCTGATCGCCATAGTTCGGATCGACGTTAATAATCGGGTGATCATGCATTCGAAGATTGAACAGTTGGGTTTGGATATTTCGAGTGCGCTGATCTCCGGTCATACTATTGAAATTGAATCGCCGGGACGGCCGCTCTGCTTGTCGATTGTAGTAGGAGCTGTAAAAATCAACAGTGAATTATCCGCTGCAAAAATCCTGTACGCAGCATTTGGCTAAGCGGATCAGCGGAAATACAGATAAGCTACGGAACAGCAACATGGCCATAAACAACAAAGACAGCGAAAAAATGTTGCTGTCTTTGATCGAATAAGAATAAGATAATTTATCCCGGCATACGGGTGATATACTTTTCTATTTGTTTGATCTGGTCAACGATTTGTGGCGTGGTAGCCTTAAAGCTTTTTGCCTTGCGGAAATATTCTTTCGCAGCACGGAACTCACGTTTGTTCATCATGATAGAACATAACTGCAAGTAAGCGGCAGCCTGGTTTTCTTTATCCGGCAACCCGGCGCGGATCGCCTGGCGAATGTATGCTTCTGCTTCTTTCTGGTTGCCTTTCTGCAAAGCGATCATTCCTAACTGTAATTTATTCGGCCCTTCCGCCTGCTTTGTTAAGGAACCGCCACCGAGGTCGAGGCTTTTCTTCATATGCTTTTCAGCAGCATCCAGATCCTGGTTTACCATCGCCAGGTTTCCCTGGATGGTATAATACACAGAACGCATTGGTTTGATTAGCAGGCCCGGAAACTTAATCCCTTCCACCACTTTTTTCGCACCTTCCATATCCCCTTCTTCCATATAAGACTGGATGAGGCGCATTGGTCCGAAAAGGAAATGCCCTACGATCAAAATGACTGCCACGAGGTAGATGATAAAGGATGGCCAGAAACTCGTCTGGTAGTTAACAAAAATGGCTAAAGCCAATAACACGAGGCCGATCCAAAGCCTGTACCTGATGATCGTATTCATCCATTTCATGGTCGAAAAAATTAGGCCGCAAAGATAGGTTGTTGCGGGTATAGTTGAGCAGTAACAGCGGATATACAGGCCCGTACAGGTGCTTTTCGAGAGCCGATGGCAAAAACTTAAGTATGCGGGCGGAACAAATGGCGGAATGCCTTACTTTTGCCGACCTAATTCAGGACGGGTGCTTTGCCCGTTTCCTTTTAGCTGGTCCCGTAGTTCAATGGATAGAATAGAAGTTTCCTAAACTTTAGATCCAAGTTCGATTCTTGGCGGGACCACATTTTTTATCTACCACAGAGTAATCCAGAGTTTGTCACGGAGTTTCACAAAGTTTTCTTTTTAGAGAAATTTCGCCACGAAGACGCGCAATAGTCGCCACGAGGCAGAAAGGAACAAAGGACCACAAAGGAAAAAGGAGTCAGCTTTCTTTTTACTTTTTACTTTTTAATCCCTTCATTGCCCCAACGGCGTATTAAGTATTGTTTCCAGTTGCAGTACCTGATGTTCGCGGGTATTTGTACAAACCAGTTGCAATTTAAATCGTTCGGGATGATCAGGAATTGTCAGCGCGACACTGCTGCCTTTTCCAACGCTGTTGATATCCACGGCTTTCTGGTAGCGGTCATACTCTATTAAAAACCACTCGTACCGTATATCTGCGGACGGGTTCTCTCCCGGCATCCAGCGGCCATTTTGTTTGGTGACTGCATAGTAAGTCAGCTTCGCGCCAGGCCAGGTTGTTTCCGCAGGTTTTAAAATACGCAGTAATGGTAACGCAAGCGGAATATTTGTTGATTCCCATTTGTTCTTCAACAGTGTAAAACCTGGCTTATCATTTCCGTTGGCATCTTTCAATCCATTCCATTTCATATTTCCCGCCGCTGCTTCATCTTTCCAGCTTTCCAGGAAGAATGGATGATCGCCTGCGCTCAATGAATAGGCAGCTTTTGCATTAACGCTGCTGTAAAACCAGGGGATGCCCGGGCCTGCAGCATCCATTAACGGGGATAAAGGATGCGGTATGATGATGCCCACTCCGGATAATCCTGGCATACTATTTTTTATCAGCGATGCAGTGGCAGCCATCGTCTTTCCTGCCATCACGTCGAGCGTTACAGGTCGGTTTGCGTCTTCTTCAACAATGGCTTTGACAACGTCGTTTAACCACAATGCGCAGGCTTGTTTTTGCTGCCTGCCAAAGGGCGGGTAATACATTTCATCGATATCCTGTATGGCAGTGGTAGCAAGGTGCCAGGAAGTGATTACTGCATGGCCCTTTAATTGCCTGACGGTCTTCCGCACGATGGCTATTTGTCGCTCTTTTTCTTTATTGTCCAGGACATAATCCATGGCAGGAAACACAAACGCATATTGAATACCCAGGCTGAATTCTTTTGCGGCGCGCAGAACATTATAATCGTACACACCCGGACCAACATGTTTCACTGTGCTGATGCCAACAGCCTTCATGTCTTTAAAATCTTTACGTAATTCTTCCCGGGTGAAAGGAACAATATTGCCCTGCCAGTGTTCACCCCGCGCATAATAAGTTCCCTTAAAAAATTGCTTTGGTAATCCTGCTGCTCTATGACCAGGATTATCCAGGCCTGTTTGAAAAGCAGCAGCGCGCAGCGGGAGTAATTGCCCGGATGCTTTTGATAAATCTGTAAAAGCCTTAAATACTGAAGCGGGATTTGTGGCTGTCCATTTCAACATACCCGTATCACCCGGCAAATTATTCTGGTCGAAGGCAGAATTAAACAACACCGCTCCCTTGATCTCCGGGAACCAGAGCCGCATGGAATCCAGCGCTGAAGAGAGCCAGCGTTGTTGTTGCGCACCGGTTTGCAATGTGCCCATTTCGGTTACTATAACAGGCAGGCCTGCACGAAAAACGGGCTGCTGATGAAAGTGCCGGTACAAGTCTTTGAATGAACCTGATCTCTCTTTATTATAATCGAGAATATTTACCCCAAGCCAGTCTACATAGTCATCTCCCGGGTAATAACGGTCAGTATCTTCTGCTTTCCAGGGATTGAAGATCCAGGTGATATTGAACAGTTGTTCTTTAGCGAAGAAGTCATGCACGTAACGCCAGGCCGCGATGTAATCAGTTCCTGCATGCTCGTCATTGCTTGTCCAGGGATAGGCAGGATTACCCGGCTCATGCGCGAAGCGTAAGAACAACGGGCGATCTGATAATTGTAATTGGCGGCAAAACGAAACAAGAAAACTATCGTACCTGCCGGCGCGGATCTCTTTTAAAATATTATTTTGACTATTATCCTTGCTTTGAAATGAAGTTGGCCAGGGCTCCCAGGTAAGTAACGGTATCGCGCCCGACTGGTAAATCGAATCTATCAAACTAACCGGCCATTTATTTGCAGGTAAGTCGCCCCAGGCAAGATATAGTGAAACCAGTTGCGGATGGTAATGATAACCCGCTTTGTAATGCTGCAGACTGTCCAATGACGTCAGCCCGTTATCAGATCCCGGCGCAAAAATACCGTTGAGAAAAATATCTTTCTTCTGCTGCGGTGCGTCCGGAATTTTTGCAGCAGTATTATAACGAAGGAGGAACAGCGAAGCAAACAACGCACAAATCGTTAGAAAAGTGGCTGTACTCCGCAGGCCTAAATAAATGCGGTGGCGGACTAACCAGAATCTCCTTTTGAATTCACTCACAAAGGACATCGGCACGGATACGGCGCGGTTGTCGTCTTTAAATTTCCTGAACTGCAGTTGCTTACTGGCCATGATGGTAAAGGCCATGATACAGCAATTCAGAAAAGCAAAACCTGCCATGACAATATTATAGGGATTCCAGTCGGTGATCAGGCCGTAAATAATCGCAAATAAAGAAAGCAGCAACACCAATACATTGGGAAGATTGAGGATGCCCGGCTTTGCATTTCGTGCATCTTTTGGCGTAGGAAGATATGCGACTTTCTTTCCCGCAATGGTGTAGATCAATCCTTTTAAGAAAACCCACCAGGTGCCCATCATCAACAATCCACCCACAACATGAAACCCGCGCTCTTCTTCTTCCATCACCCACCATTGCACATAATGCCTGATGAACACAATTGCTGAAACCAATGGAAATCCAAGCGCAGCAAATTCATAGAAGTCGAGGCGCGCCGGACTTGCATTAAACAACACGGCAATAATAGGAATAAGAAAATTGATCAGGTAGATGAGGCCGGAGAGATAGTACACGAGGATCGTTCCGTAATGCAGTTTTTGTTGCCAGGTAAATTTTTTAAACAACCGGAGATAAGACGTTGCAAACAGTTCGAACACGCCGCGAGACCATTTCAACTGCTGCTGGTAGTAAGCATGCAAGGTGGAAGGGACAAGCCCGCGCGCGAGTATTTTGGGAACATAAACCGACTCCCAACCCTTTGCGTGCAGTTGCATCGCTGTATGTAAATCTTCCGCAAGGCCGGCTGCATGCCCGCCAATCGATTCCAGGGCTGTACGCCGAAACGTGCAATTGGCGCCGATGGCGGGCACGGTGCCATAACTATTCATCGACATCATCATCGGCCCGTAAAACTGGAATGTCTGTTGCGCTGCACCTTTAGCGATCAGGTTTTCTCCGTAATTACTGTAGGCCTGAACAATCTGGACGAAGCCGATCTTCGGGTCATTAAAATGTGGAACAATCGGGTTGAGAAACTCAGGCGTTGGTTCATGATCCGGATCCAGCACCACGCATAACTCGCCATGAGATAACTGAAGCGCATTGTTGATGTTGCCCGCCTTCGCATCTTTCTTATCGGTGCGCGTTACGTAATGAATGCCTAACCGCTCACAAAACTCCTGCAGGTATGGATCAGCAGATTCATCACAGAGATAGGTTTCGTGCGGATAGCTGATCGCGAGAATGGCTTTCAGCGTACGTTCGAGCATTGGTATCGGTTCTCCTGCGCAATGCGTTGTGAAGATATCTACGGTATATATTTTTTCTGCAACAGGTGTTTCAGGAATACTGATGCTGAAATAATGGATCCATTCATGCAATACTTTCAGGCAGGAAAAAATGATGGTAATGAGCAGTAACCAGTACACCACTGAAGCCTCAAAATGCGAAGGGCTTAAGAGGTAACGGAGGAAAAAGAACATCGCTGTAATACCCAATAGAATGATCAGCCGGAGCGTGAAACGTTCTCCTCTGGTGGGGGGCGATATCGTGATGTTATTCTTCATTCCGGGCTAACAACATAAAATGGAAAATTTGCCGTGGCGATGCGTCCCTGCCGGTCGGCAATGGTCGCGAAGATGCGATAAGGCCCGGGAACGGCGGGTGTTTCAAAGCTGATGTCAAGCCCTGCCTGCACACGCTCCAATAATGGAGGTCGTTTTGTGGAAGGATGACCGTTTTCTTTATACCAATCCTCCGGGTAAATTTCCCAGGTTACCGAATCTGTTTGCGGTCTTTTCAGCATGACAAGGCTTGCTGCTACATGCTGGCGCGGATCAAAAATCATATTCTTACGCGGACCTTCTTTATCGAGCAGCAGGTAATTGATTTGCGGTGGCAGCGATGACGGTTTTTTGCCCATCCATAAATACGTTGCTGCATCTACAGCTTCGGTCGGGCGGCCATATTCATCCATCATACTAAACCAGGTATGGGTGTATTCCTGCTTCTGTTGCCAGTAAAACACACAGGAACCAAGAAATCCGGCATCATTAACAGGCATGGATTGCTCGTAACGTTCACGGTATGTCTCGGCTTTTTTTGTACTGCTGTTTTCGATAAAGGCGCCCCATGTAGTTTTTTCTGTGCCGTCCCAGGGCCCGTCTATCCCCCATTCCGTGATTAAATAAGGCCCCTTCCAAAACCACGCAAATTGGTCACGTTGTTCCGCAAGATCCCGCAGGCGATTAAAAATATTAAAAGAGAGCAGGTCTACGTCGCAGCGCCGGTGCAGGTTGAAAATATATTTTTTGTTGAAGTCTAAGATCGTCGTCGTTACCGGGTGATCGGGATCTTCGCGGTGAATCATTGCTACGATCGCATTAAAGCCATTGTAAAAATTATTGAATTTGAAACGGTAAGGAAAGGCCAGCTCATTACCCACGCACCACATCAGTAAAGCGGGGTGATTTTTAGTGCGGTTAACCAAGCGTTGGATAGCAGCCAGCTGGGCGTTTACTTTCAGGGAATCATCATAAAATTCCTTTGCATCGCTGTTGGGGATATGAATTCCAGCTACCACAGCAAGCTGATAAAAGGCAGCAGAATCAAGGAGTTGATCAATGCCCGTGGTGTCCCAGATGCGGATACAATTGCCGCCGGCGCGATGCACTGCTGCAAGATTGGCCGCTCCGCCCGCACCTTTAATAAAGAATGGCTGCTGATTTCTGAGCAGCATATATTTTCCGTCGCGCTGCACAACAGCGACTTTTTTATTTTCTACCGGCGATGTTTTGCGGTTATTGTTAAACAGTAGAAACAACAGCAACAATACAAATGCCCAGATAAAAAAAAGGGCCGTACGGCGATATGTTTTTGAAGAGTTAGCCCGGTGCATGATAAGAAAACGGAGGGGTGAAGCTTTAATAAAGTAACGAAAAACTTTTCAGCCTTTCCCTGTTTTCTAAGTCTCTGCGCCCAATTGCTATATCAGCGACCTTCCTTCCTGTATCGGCTTCAATGCGGGGCGCTGCCAGAGTTTTGTAACGGCAGCATAACGGTAATCAAAAATGCCCTGCAATTCCTTCTCTACAAAAAGCTTATTCGCCATATCGCCGAAGATCCAGAACGGCACTTTATAATGAACGATATCGGTCATTTCCACACCGCCCTCTACTTCTTTAAAATGATGCTGGTGATGCCAAAGGCTGTATGGCCCGAAGCGCTGTTCATCTATAAAATATTCTCCTGGCTTAACATGCGTGATCTCCGTCATCCAATACAGCGGAATGCCCAGCAAGGGACGTACGGTATATTCAATGATCTGCCCCGGGTACATGGTTTCACCGTGAAATTTAGAGATGACTGTAAAGCCCATCTTCGCCGGCGTAAGCTGTTGCAGGTTAGCAGGATTGCTGAAAAACGACCAGGCCTTTTCGAGGCTGACCGGCAATACCTGCACTTTCTTAAAACTGTACACCCTGCTCATATTTTTATTTTACCTTAGATAACAACGTTTCAAATAAATTGTTGTGTAAACCCTGCACTTCGCAGGCGTTAATGTAAATCTTTATTCAACCTCATCAGCAAGTTTATGGTCAAATGCTGGCTTTTCGTGATCGGATTGCTTTCCCTTCAGCAACTTCCCGCGCAGGATTTATTGAAGCAGTACGTTCAGCGGGAGACGAAAGCTATCCGCAGCAATCAGCCGGATTCGCTGGACTTCACCGACCTGGACGTAATTGGAAACGCAATTGGCAATTCAAGAATCATCATGCTGGGCGAACAGGATCATGGCGATGCCCCGGCTTTCCTGGCGAAAACCAGGCTCATCAAATACCTGCATGAGAAAAAAGGATTTAATGTGCTGGCATTTGAAAGTGATTTTTTTGGATTGAATAAAGGTTGGGATAAACTGCCCAAAGAAAAACGGCTAACCGACAGCTTTTTGATGAAAAACATTTTTCCTATCTGGACGTTTTGCGATGCCTGCGCTGATCTCTTTTACAAATATATTCCGGCAACACAGCAAACAACAACGCCGATCCAAATGACGGGTTTTGACAACCAAATGGTTTTATCGTATTCCGGCAAAAACTTATCAAAGCAGGTAGACAGCATCTTGCGCTTGTACGATCTCCCCATTACAAAAGAAGCGAATTACATAACAGGAATTCTACCCTTGATCGACTCGCTGAAAAAATATAAAATGGCTGATACAACGCAATACCAGCCGCAATATGAATACTTATTACGGATCAAAAAAGAACTGTCTGCAAAGTTGGCCGCAGATGATTTCTGGATGATGATCATCGACAACCTTATCTCGGAAAATATCCAGTATAGAGACAGCAAAGATTATATCTTCCGCTCCAACACCCGCGACCTGCAAATGGCAAAAAACCTGGAATGGTTAGCGAAGAAGAAATACCCGCAGGAAAAAATAATTGTTTGGGCACACAACTATCATATCTCAAAATATTCCGGCCATTACGAACAGCGCTTCCGCGACAGGTCTGTCACGATGGGAACTATTTTTGATGCCACGGATCTTTCGAGCCAAACCTATACGCTCGGCTTTACTTCCTACGAAGGAACTGCAGGTCGCTTAAGCACGAAGCCATATAAAGTACCGAAGCCGGCGAAGAAAAGTTTTGAAAACTGGATCAATAAAGACTACGCATTTGCTTTTACCGATTTTAAAACGTTCAACCTCGCTAACCCTGGTTACGGCGAGCGTTTTAAAATGAAAGGTTCCGTGGGTGTGCATCATGCAACCCAGGAAGCAGAATGGCATAAAATATTCGACGGGATATTTTTTGTGCGGACAATGTATCCCTGTGTAAGCAATCTGATAACTTACAAAAGAAATTAGCACATCAGGAAAGGAGCAGAAGAATATGATCATTAGTGCATATGAATTTGAATCGATCGCCGACGAATACGACCTGCTTGCGGCCCGGTGTTCCACTATTTTCATGGAAGACATTTTATCAGGCGATTTTATGATCGTGTGCGAAAATGAGCAGCGTGTGCAACAATTGGCTTCCCATTTTTTCAATAAAAATATTCCTGTTTTCCACGATCATCTTATCGATTGCAATAACCTCGCTTTTTCGGGAAAACTATTGCGGCTGCTGCGTTATATCGAGCAGGAACAACATTTTCCGGGTAGTGGCGATGCCCTGCTTTACGAATTACTGCATTATGATTTTTTTGCGGTTCCCCATGAGGCCATCCTGCAACTAACGGTTAACTGGAGCCGCCAGCGTTATAGCGTGCAATCAGTTTCGCTTCGCAGATTGTTGGCGATAGAAGCCGGCCAGCCGGCGAAGGACTTATTTGATCCCGAGCTACATATTGCGTTGAAGAAGGTTTCCGCCTTGTTAGAGAACGCAGGGGCAGCAAGCCCTCAATCCAGCCTGGACATATTTATAGAAAATTTCTTTTCAGAGCTTACTGTAAGCAGTTCGTTGCAACAAAATACGATTAGATGTATTGTTGATTTTTGCCGGCAGGAATTGAAAAAAGACCCAGGATTAAAATTGACTGAAGTCACCGGCCGGTTAGCATCCGCGCTACAGGAGCAACATCCTCTGCTCAGGCAATTGGTTCCCGCAAACCCATCGGGGATCAGGATTGCGTCAATAGACAATTTTGGAAAAGATTGTCCGGAACAGTTGGTGCTGGCATCTGTTTCAAATCAGGAAACGCTGGATAAGATGTTGAGCAGCTTTCAATCGGCTAAACATAAGTCCGTGCAGTTGCATTTGCTGAAACCCTTTACCACCAGGGATCTGGGGAGAAGATTTGATGTAGGAAACGAGATAGCTACAACAACCTTTCCTCCCAACCTGCCCGTAATATCCTTACCGCCGGCCGATTTCCTTAGCCCCATTCTTTCAAAGTTCGTGATGAGCGTGAGCGCCTTGAACTGCTTTCTTGATTGCCCGCTGGGATTCTATTTTCAATACATCCTGCGCGTTCCTTTTGCAAAAAGCGATGCCCTGCTTTTCGGCTCCTCCATACATGATGCACTGGAAAAATTATTTCGTGCAATGCAGGAAGGCGGTAAAGAAGCATTTCCGCCAGCGGATTTCCTGCTCCAAACATTTGAACAGTCCATGCTTCAACAGCGTGCGAATTTTACGAAGGAAGGCTGGCAAACACGCCTGCATTATGGCATTGACGTGCTGCAACAGTACTATGATCGAAATGTTTCCGGCTGGAATAAAGTGGTGGCGATAGAACGAAATATCCGCGCTGCTGTTAGCGGCGTTCCGATAAAAGGTAAACTGGATAAACTGGAATTCAACGGCAAAGAGATCAATGTCGTGGATTATAAATCCGGCAATGTGGAAAAGGCGTTGTTGAAAATGCGCGGCCCCAACGAAGATGATCCGGATGGTGGCGCTTATTGGCGACAGGCGGTTTTTTACAAAATCCTGATTGACCATTACCAGCAAAAAGAATGGCGTGTTGTCAGCACCGAATTTGATTTTATCGAGCCAGACCAACAACGACAATACCGAAAAGAAAAACTACTGATCAGTCCCGCAGATACGGAAACCGTGAAACAGCAAATCATCAGCAGCTGGTATAAAATTCAGCAGCATGAATTTCATACGGGTTGCGGAAAGTCTGGTTGTTACTGGTGCGGGTTTGTACGCGAAAATTTTCCGCCTCAGCGATAGTCTTAACAATCAGCCCGCAATTATTCAGTGGGCTTGCAATAACTTTGGCCCTCATGAGATTTTCTTTCACAAACAAGCCAACACTGCTTCTCCTAACTACGGGATTGATCGCATTTATGATCAGCCTTGTCAGCAGTTGCGCACAGATCAGTATGCCAACAGGTGGCGATCGCGACAGCCTGCCACCGGTTTTAGTAAAGGCCAGTCCTGCAGAAAAATCGCTGAACGTTACCTCAACCCGCATTACGCTTACGTTTGATGAATACATTGGCGAACTGCAGGAATTGCAAAAAAATCTGCTTGTATCACCGGTTCAAAAAGCAAACCCGGTTATTACCAGTAATCTTAAAACGATCACGATCCGCCTTCGCGACAGCCTTTTGCCCAATACCACTTACAGTATCAACTTTGGAGACGCCATCCGCGATGTGAATGAAAACAATACGCTCCGAAGTTTTACCTATATTTTTTCTACCGGCAATACGATTGATTCCCTCACGCTCGACGGCCAGGTAACGATGGCAGAAACAGGCAAGGTGGACAGTACGGTATCGGTTCTATTATATCGCAATGCCGATGACAGCAGCGTGCTGAAGCGGCGCCCGGATTATCTTGCCAGGCTGGATGGCAGCGGAAATTTTCATTTTGAAAACCTCCCTGCAGCCACGTTTAAAATCTATGCATTGAAGGATGGTGATGGTGGCCGTACTTATAATACGTTGTCAGAAGCCTTTGCGTTCCGGGATACGAATGTGGTCATAACTGCGAATAACAACCCGGTAAAATTGCTGGCTTATGTACAGGAAAAAGCTGCTTCCCTAACCGGCACGCCGAAACCTGCAGTGGAGAAAAAATTACGTTACGGCAGTTCGCTGATTCAACGCACGCAGGATTTGCTGACGAGCCTCGAGCTGACTTTTAATAATAAGATCAGCCTCAATGATACAGTTAAAATCATACTGGCAGACAGCAATTATCTGCCCCTGAATATGGCCGCTGTTTCAATTGACAGCAGCAAAAAGATCCTTCGTGTTACTGCTGCCTGGAAACCTGAAACCGACTATACCCTGATCATCCCGAAGAATGCTGTGCGGGATAGCCTCGGTGGAACACTCAGCAAAAATGACACGCTGCGGTTTAAAACAAAACGCGTGGAAGATTACGGAAATGTTGTACTGCGCTTTAAAAATCTCGATCTTACCCGGCAACCCGTGCTGCAATTCATGGAAGGGGAACTGGTAAAATATACTTACCCGGTGACTTCCTCCGAATGGACGAACAACCGGTTTCCACCTGGAGAATATGAACTGAGGATCTTATATGATACCAACAAAAATGGCAAATGGGACCCGGGCAACTACAGTAAAAAACTGCAGCCGGAAAGAGTGATTGCTTTACCACAAAAATTAGGCATCCGTCCGGATTGGGATAATGAACGCGATATTATCATCGACAATTAAATGGAGAAAAGCGAACACTGATTAAACAAGTGTAACGACCTTAATCTGTTTACATTTGTGTAGTGCTGGCATCAATTTATTATTATTAATACCTTATTATTTCAAAATGGTTTTCTCTTCTGCGCTGTTGGAAAATGCGGTGAATGAATTTGCAAAATTGCCGGGTATCGGAAAAAAAACCGCGCTGCGCCTCGTGTTGCACCTGATCAAACAGGACGTTCCGGAAGTAGAAAATTTCAGCCAGATCATTGCCAAAATGCGGAGCGAAATAAAATTCTGTTCCCGCTGCCATAATATTTCCGACAAAGAAATTTGTAATATCTGCAGCAACCCGATGCGGCAGCAGCAACTCATTTGCGTGGTAGAAAATATCCGCGATGTGATCGCCATTGAAAGTACGCAGCAATTCAACGGCGTATATCATGTGCTCGGAGGCATCATTTCACCGCTCGACGGAATTGGTCCGGAACAGCTAACAATAGACGCACTTGTGGCGCGGATAGTTCCGGAAGAAACGCAGGAGATCATCTTCGCTCTGAATCCGAATATCCAGGGTGATACCACCATTTATTATATCGGCAGGAAACTAAAGGGTATCCCGGTGAAGATCACCACCATCGCCCGCGGCATCGCTTTCGGGGGTGAACTGGAATATGCTGATGAGATGACGCTTGCGAAAAGCATAAGCAACCGCATTCCGGTTGAAAATTATATATCCTCCGGTCGTTAATGGCAGATTTTGTGTTTCGGCGCTGATGGTTTAACTTTGCGCCTGTTCAGGTGCCGGATTTGTTTATTGTTCAGGCCCTGGAATTTCTCAACTGAACTAATAAACGATGCCATTTCCCACCTCCAGGATTTGCTCCTCGTTTTACAGTTTTGTTTTTGGTCATTAACAGTACCGCTTACCCGGCAGCAGTGGCGTCGCACTCTTTGTACATCAGTTCACGTTCGGCCCATGCATCCTGGCAGCATAATAACTATAACATGAAAACATTACAACAATGCCTGCAGGAAAGGATCATGATCATCGATGGCGCGATGGGCACGATGATCCAGCGCTATAAACTGGAAGAAGAAGATTACAGGGGCGATCGTTTTAAAGACTGGCATAGCGATGTAAAAGGCAACAATGATTTGCTCAGCATCACACAACCGCAAATTATCGAAGCGATCCACGGCGAATATCTTAGTGCCGGTGCAGATATTATCGAAACAAATACCTTCAGCAGCACCAATATCGCGCAGGCGGATTATGATATGCAATCCCTCGCCTATGAATTGAATATTGCTTCTGCGAAATGCGCGCGTAACGCGGCAGATAAATTCACGGCGCAAAACCCGGATAAGCCGAGATTTGTTGCCGGTGCGATCGGCCCGTTGAATAAAACCTTATCGCTATCGCCCGATGTAAATAATCCCGGGTTTCGTGCCGTTACGTTCGACGAAGTAGCAGCTGCTTATACCGAACAGATCAAAGGACTGGTTGATGGTGGTGTTGATATCCTGCTCATCGAAACGATCTTTGATACGTTGAATGCAAAAGCAGCGATCTACGCAGCGAAACATTTTTTCCGGAATAATAATTTACCCGAGCTTCCGATCATGATCAGTGGTACCATAACGGATGCGAGTGGCCGCACTTTAAGCGGGCAAACGCTTGAAGCATTTTATGTTTCGGTGATGCATGCCAATCCATTAAGCGTTGGCTTGAATTGCGCGTTGGGTGCGGCAGAAATGCGTCCGCATATAGAAGAGCTGAGCCAGCTCGCAGGTTGCTTTACGTCTGCCTATCCGAATGCAGGTTTACCAAATGCATTTGGAGAATACGATGAGCAACCCCATGAAACAGCGCATATCATTGAAGAATGGGCTAAAGAAGGGTTTTTAAATATCGTTGGTGGTTGCTGCGGCACTACTCCTGATCACATAAAACATATTGCAGAAGAAGTAGCGAAGTATAAACCAAGGGTACGGCCTGTAGTGGAAGAAAGTTTAGTCTAGCATCGCCACTAAGGCAGTAAAACACGAAGATGCACTAAGAAAAACAACACCTGGATGTGTGAGTTATTTAGCAATTTTCTGTTATGACTGATTATGCAATTCGCGAATTATTAGGCAACGAGGTAGTTGACATCGCCTTTAAAGTCCATTCTACACTTGGCCCCGGGCTATTGGAAAGTGTTTACGAAAAGTGCTTTTGTTATGAACTGGATAGAAGAAACATAACATTCAGCGCCCAGCAAAAAATTCCAATCATCTACAATGGATTGAGGATAGAGGATGGGTTAAGAATAGATTTATTGATCAGCGATTTAATAATTGTAGAATTAAAAGCTCAGGAAAATTATCATCCTGTCTGGGAGGCACAACTTTTAAGCTATTTGCGCCTGTCTGGTAAAAAACTTGGTTATATAATCAACTTCTCTGTCCCTTTGATAAAGCAAGGGATTAAGAGAATGATACTTTAAAACTTTGTGCTGCTTAGCGTCTTTAGGTCTTAGTGGCGAAACTAATTATCATGAACGAAACAACACATATCAAACCTTTTCTCCGCCTCAGCGGTCTGGAACCATTGATCGTAAGGCCCGAAACGAATTTCGTGAACGTTGGCGAACGCACAAATGTAACGGGCAGTAAAAAATTCGCCAGGCTGATCCGGGATGGCCAGTACGAAGAAGCACTCTCTGTTGCCCGCCAGCAGGTAGAGAGCGGTGCCCAGGTGATCGATATCAATATGGACGATGCCTTACTCGAAGGCGTAAGCGCCATGACAACCTTTTTAAATCTCGTTCAGGCAGAACCTGATATTGCGAAGATCCCTATCATGATCGACAGCAGTAAATTCGAGATTATTGAAGCCGGACTAAAATGCGTGCAGGGAAAATGCATCGTGAACTCCATCTCAATGAAAGAAGGCGAAGCTAAATTCATTGAGCAGGCATTCATCTGCAAAAGTTACGGCGCATCCGTGATCGTGATGGCCTTTGATGAAGTAGGACAGGCAGATACAAAAGAACGCAAGATCGAGATCTGCTCACGAGCCTATAAAATTCTGACCGAACAAGTTGGTTACGCACCACAGGACATCATTTTCGATCCGAATATTTTTGCCATCGCAACAGGCATTGAAGAACATAATAATTATGCCGTTGATTTTATCGAAGCAACGCGCGAAATAAAAAACCGCATGCCGCTCACCAAAGTAAGTGGCGGTGTAAGTAACGTATCGTTTTCTTTCCGCGGCAATGATCATGTACGCGAAGCCATTCACAGTGTGTTCCTTTATTACGCGATCAAAGCAGGCATGGACATGGGTATTGTAAATGCCGGTCAGTTAGTGGTGTACGATGAAATTGAGCCGCAGTTGAAGGCACTCTGCGAAGATGTGATTCTCAACCGCAACAATGATAACAATGAAGCCACCGAGAAACTGATCCAGTTCGCGGAAACGGTAAAAGCAAAAGGTAAAGAAATCGTAAAAGACGAAACCTGGCGCCTCGAACCTGTGCAAAAGAGAATCGCGCATTCGCTGGTAAATGGTATCACCGATTATATCGACCAGGATACAGAAGAAGCAAGGTTGCAATATCCAAAACCCCTGGATGTGATTGAAGGCCCTTTAATGGACGGGATGAACATTGTAGGCGATTTGTTTGGCGCGGGAAAAATGTTTCTTCCGCAAGTGGTAAAGAGTGCGCGTGTGATGAAAAAAGCCGTAGCCGTACTAACGCCGTTTATTGAAGCTGAAAAAGAAACAAAACGCCTCGCGCATATTGCTGCCGGAACGGTGAATGAAGAAGGGGCAGGGGCAGCGAAAATTTTATTGGCAACAGTAAAAGGCGATGTGCATGATATCGGTAAAAATATTGTGGGCGTTGTGCTGGGGTGCAATGGCTACGATATCATCGATCTCGGTGTGATGGTGCCTGCGGATAAAATTTTATCGGAAGCAAAAAAACATAATGTAGATATCATCGGCCTCAGTGGCCTGATCACACCGTCTTTAGATGAGATGGTGCATATCGGAAGAGAGATGGCAAGGCAGAAAATGGATCTCCCGCTGATGATCGGCGGCGCCACTACAAGCCGGATGCATACCGCGGTAAAAATTGCACCGGAGTACGACAATGGCGTGGTACACGTACTCGATGCAAGCCGTAGTGTAACGGTTGCGGGTAGCCTCCTGAATAAAGAAACGAAACCGGCCTTCCTGAGCAATCTTAAAACCGAATATGATAAACTGAAAGTTGATTTCGGCAATAAGAAATCTGCCAAGCAATATTTAAGTTTCGCCGATGCACAAAAAAATGCTTCGGTGCTCGACTGGAAAAATTTCACGCCGGTTAAACCAACTTTTACGGGTACAAAAATATTTGCTGATTTTCCATTGCAGGAGCTGGTGGATTTTGTCGATTGGCAGCCCTTCTTCATTGCCTGGGAAATGCATGGTAAATTCCCGCAGATTTTGAGCGATGAGATCATCGGGAAAGAGGCGACCAAATTATACAATGATGCGCAGGCGTTGCTGAAACAGATCATCAGCGAAAAATGGTTAACAGCGAGAGGAACGATCGGTTTTTGGGAAGCAGATAAAACCGCGCCTGATACCATCGTCGTAAAAAATGATCCGCCGGTCAGCCTCGAATTCCTGCGCCAGCAAATTAAAAAAGCACCGGGCCAGCCCAATCAGTCGCTGGCAGACTACGTCATCCCTGTTGAAGAAAATAAACAGGATTATATTGGTGCTTTCACGGTAACGATCGATGGTATTGAACCGCATATCAAACGTTTCAACGGTAACCTGGACGATTATAACAAGATCATTTTACAGGCATTGGCCGACAGGCTTGCGGAAGCATTTGCAGAAGTACTACATAAGAAAACGCGCACCGAATACTGGGCTTATGTTGCTGATGAAACTTTGAGTAATGAGCAACTGATCAAGGAAGAATATTCAGGGATTCGCCCGGCACCCGGTTACCCGGCCTGCCCGGATCATACAGAGAAATATAAATTATTTCAACTGCTGGGTGGAGAAGAAACCACGGGTATTCATTTAACTGAATCGCTGGCGATGTATCCTGCATCTTCCGTTTGTGGCTGGTATTTCGCCAACCCGCAAAGCAAGTATTTCGGTGTGGGGAAAATCAGTGAAGATCAGTTGCTGGATTATACCAAGAGAAAGCAGATGGATGAAGAAGATATGCGACGCTGGTTACGGCCCGTGTTAGAATAAGTTCATAAATAAAAGGCCACTCACAAAGTGGCTTTTTTTTATCGTGAATTACCATCTGTCAAAATTTGATTACAGCTCCTGCATTTTCTTTGCATCGTAAATTCCCTTTAGCAGCAGAACTATAATAATCGCTTTCATTAAAAGAGCTTTAGATAAGGTAGTAATATCCAGCACGCCATTCAAACCGATAACAACGATGTATAAAATAAGCGCAGCAACAATTGCCTGGTAAGGTTTCTTTTTCGCCCAGATCCCCAGCGCGACAAAGCACGCAGCAAGCACCGCCCAGATGATGCAGTTCAGCCAGAAATATTCATAATCCGGTGATGATAAAATAACCAGGGCCCCAATCGCAAGGATTGTCTGGTGCACCGGGGGAATAGATTTACCATATTTTCCTGAAGAACTTTTC
Source organism: Ferruginibacter sp. (assembly GCA_028288705.1). Lineage (GTDB taxonomy): Bacteria > Bacteroidota > Bacteroidia > Chitinophagales > Chitinophagaceae > Ferruginibacter. The sequence goes on along the minus strand of JAQBNH010000014.1, from coordinate 82,201 downwards.
ATGCCCGTAAAGATGCCTTCTTTTGATGATTGCTTTGGATGGTTTTCCCGGCACCGATTATCCATAAGGGTTTATTATTTTTACAAGTATAATTAAAATGAAGCACATGCGAATTGTTTCCTATAATGTAAATGGCCTTAGGGCCGCAATAAAAAAAGGCTTTATTGATTGGTTAAAAACGAACCCTGCAGATATCGTTTGCCTGCAGGAAATAAAAGCATCAGAGGCGGACATTGATGTAAAAATGTTTGAAGAGCTCGGCTTTGAACATCATTGGTTTTGTGCGCAGAAAAAAGGGTATAGCGGTGTGGCTGTCTTTACTAAAATTAAACCTGATGCCGTAAAGGGGGGTTGTGGCTTTGACATGAGTGATTTCGAGGGCAGAGTTATTGAACTGCAGTTCGGCGATATTAAATTGATCAATGCATATTTCCCGTCGGGTACTGCAGGTGAAATCCGGCAGCAATACAAATACCAGTGGCTGGAGGAGATGCATGGATATTTAAAAAAACTGCAGAAGAAGAATCCAAAGATCATTCTCTGTGGTGATTACAATATTGCCCATGAAGAAATTGATATTCATGATCCCAAAGGCAATAAGAAATCAACCGGCTTTTTACCGGAAGAGCGTGCCTGGCTGACTAAATTCCTCGGCAGCGGCTGGATCGACAGCTTTCGTGAACTGCATAAAGAGCCACATAATTATACCTGGTGGAGCCAGCGTTTCCCGAGTGTTCGGCTGAACAACAAAGGCTGGCGGATCGACTATTTTATGGTGACGAGACCTTTAAAAGATCAGTTGGTAGCCGCGGAGATATTTCCTGATGTAAAGCACAGTGATCATTGTCCGATCTATTTAGAACTTACCACCTAAACCCCAACACTATTCTTATGATCATGTACAATGTAACAACAAAAGTAGATCACAGCATTGCAGACGCGTGGTTGCAATGGATCCAAACCGAACATATTCCGGCGATACTGCAAACAGAATGTTTTACCAAAGCCAAGGTTTTACGGTTATTAGAAACCGACGATAGTGAAGGCCCGACATTTACTATTCAGTATAAGGCTGAAAGCAAGGCCTTGTATAATCGTTATATCGAAAAATTTGCAGCAGCTTTCCGGCAGGAAACATTTGATAAATGGGGTAATAAATTTATTGCTTTCCGCTCGCTGATGGAAGTTATTAACTAAATGTGCAAAATAAAAAAAGCGTGCACTTTTAAAATAAAAATATTATGTGTAATAGTGCGGAAGCCGCATGAATAAAGGATTTCACCGAAACATGCCCTGAAACCCTTTGCCATCAACGGTTCCAGCGATCAGGCCTCTTCATTATTTTCTTATCAGTTGGAAGATTTACCGGCGAAAATCCTTGCCAACATTGAATTGTAGGGTTTTTACGTGAAATTAGATTCATCAAAAATAATTTTGTTGCAATCAAAAACCTTCTATATTTGTTCCACTATAAATTTTCAAAAAAATCATTATGAACAAAGCTGAATTAATTGCAAAGATTGCTGACGACGCAGGCATCACAAAAACACAAGCTAATGCAACTGTAGATTCATTTGTAGAAGCGGTTACAAAGACTTTAAAAAGTGGTAACAAAGTTACTTTAGTAGGTTTCGGTACTTTCTCAGTATCTAAGAGAGCTGCTCGTAACGGCCGTAACCCACAAACTGGTGCGGTTATCAAAATCAAAGCAAAAAAAGTTGCTAAGTTTAAAGCAGGTAAAGAATTATCAGCGAAAATCTAAGCTTCATCAAATCATTAAAAAAGCAAGATGCGGCATGTATCTTGCTTTTTTTTATAATCTTCATCAATTAAATTATACATCATGGGACGTGGCGATATCAAAACCAAAAAAGGAAAAATTACTGCAGGATCATTTGGTAAATCAAGGCCTGCAAAACCAGTAGCAGCAAAAAAAGCAGCTGCTGCGAAAAAGGCAGAACCTGCTAAAACTAAATAGTGATAACGTTGATAGGTTGAAAGAAGACTGTGATTCATAGCGGCTTTCAACTTATCAGCCTTTATTGCCCGGGGAAATTAAGGTGCAAGACGCACCAGTTTCCATTCCTTCTCTTCCAGTTTATAAACCAGCCGGTCGTGCAACCTGCTTGGCCGCCCCTGCCAGAATTCTACCATATCTGGAATAAGCCTGTAGCCGCCCCAATGTTCCGGCCGGTCAATCTCTTTTCCATCGAAACTTTTTTCCAGCTCCGTAACATTTTGTTCGAGTATGTCTCTGGACGGAATTACTGCACTTTGCGGCGAAGCCCAGGCGCCGATTTTACTCCCGGTTGGCCGCGAGCGGAAATATTCATCGCTTTCGCTTTCCGCAACTTTTTCAATCGTTCCTTCAATCCTCACCTGCCGTTCCAGTTCCTTCCAAAAAAATACGATCGATGCCTGGTTATTTTCTGCGAGCTCCTTTCCTTTATGACTTTGATAATTGGTAAAAAAAACAAACCCATCTTTGGTATAGCCTTTTAGTAAAACAATGCGGGCAGAAGGCTTTCCGTCGGGCGTGGCCGTTGCAAGCGTCATGGCATTCACCTCGTTGATATCACTGCTCACCGCCTGTTGCCACCAGCTATCAAACATAGCAAACGGATCTGCCGGAGCATCTGTCTCATCTAAAGTTTGCATTTTATAATCCTGCCTGATATTCGCGATCGACTCCATAAATTTCTTTTAGCAAAATTGACTGAATAAACCGGGATAAAAAAGTTTCCCGATCATCGCTCACAAATGGTTAAGATTTAGCCGGACTATCACCCGCAGATTTGCCATTGATCATCGAAAGCAGCTCCTGTATTCCATCACTGATCCTGTATCCTGCCGGACGAAAGGCAAAGACGGTACATAATAATGCGATGGATGAAAGCAAAGCAAGATAGAACCCGATGTTCAGAAAGACGATCGCTTCAAACATCTGTGTAAAAAATATAACCATGAGGAGTGTTGCCAGTACCGCAGAAAGCAAACACATTGTCCATTGCGGCTTACTGAATATGCCCGAACGGTTGCCGGATAAAGCCGTTATGCCTGATACTACAAAACATATCAGAACAACGATTCCCCGGTTGTGCAGGCCGTTGATACTGTTCACCTGGTCGAAAACCGAAATGCTGATCCATGGAAGGAAAACCGCGACTGCGCCAATTATTGCGGTCAATAGTATTAATTTTCGTTGCTTTTCCATTATTTGCTTTTTAAGGGTAGAAAAATAAAAGATAAGATAAAAAAAATATTTGTCCGAAGGCGAGCCTACCTGTTTTTCAGCAACATGGAGTTTAGTGCCCGAACTTCACCCAATTCATCACGCAGGCTTTCCACCTCAAGCTTAGTTAATTCCAGTTCACTTTCACAGGCGGCTAGTTTTGCCTTAAGTTCGCTCACTCTTTTATATAACCGTGCCGCTTCATCGAGTTCATTGCTGGTGTCAGACAAATCTGCCTGCAGGCTTTGGTATTTTTCGCTGATCAGGGCAAATTGCTGTTCTGCTTTCATGGTCTGGAGCAACTCTTTTTCTATCTCCTCCATCCGTTCATTACTGCCCGCTTCTTCCTGCTGCTGCCGGCCGATATGGTCCTGCATCTGTTCAAACTCGAAGAGGTTAAGGTCTAGTTTACTTTTAAGTTGCTTTGCTGTCACGGCAGTTTCTCTTAACCCTGCCAGTTCGGTCTCCCGCCGGGAGATGGCATCGTTCACATCCTCCAGTTGCAAAACCAGCAGTTCATTCTCCGCTTTCAACTGTTGTATTTGCTTTTCTGATAGCATATCTTTATTAATTGCCGGTAAATTAACTTGTTTACCCAGCCGGAGCAACAATTTCTTCCAGAGATTTTATACGGCCGGGCAACATAAACTAACCTGCGGGCGTCTTATAGTCAACGCTGCACTAATCTGGCTTCAATTTGACGGAAACAGAACTGATAACGGGTTGTATTAGGGAGGAAGCGGCTTACCAAAAAGAACTTTTCAGCCGCTTTGCTGCGCCTATGCTTGGCGTATGCCATCGCTATGCCCGTAATGCTGACGATGCCGAGGATATCTTGCAGGATGCTTTTATCAAAGTGTTTAACAAGATTCACCAGTTCAAATTTGAGGGGTCTTTTGAAGGCTGGATCCGGCGGGTTGTGGTAAATACAGCGTTGAAGAAATATTCACTCACGCGGTATAGCAAAGAGCTAACCGGCCAGGAGATGAAAGATCTGCCCGGCGATCTTTCGGAACCACCCGCTTACGGTCATCTTACAGAAAAGGATTTGCTCGTGCTGATCAATAATTTGCCGGATGGATACAGGTTAATTTTTAACCTGTACGTGATCGAAGGTTATGCGCATGAAGAGATCGCCGAAATGCTCGGCATTCAACCCGGGACGAGCCGCAGCCAGTTAGTGAAGGCCAGGCATTTATTGCAAAAACAATTATTACAATTACAAAAGGTGGCGGTATGAAACAACATTCTTTCGATGAGCATATAAAAAGCCAGTTCTCCGGTTACCAGCCGGAAGTTCCCCCCGAGATCTGGGAGAAGATCATGGCGCGTAAAGAAAAACGCCGGCCCTTCGGTTTTTGGTTTCAGCTGTTGCAGAAGCCCGCAGCCCTTATTGCTTTGGTAGCGATCCTCGGAGGCGGTGCGGCGCTATATTTCTCAAATAGGCTTAGCAACCCGTCTTCGACAACGAACACTACTGCAAATGAAAATACAGGAACCAATAAAACCCCTGCGGATCAACTGGCGATAGGAATGCCGGTTAACCAGGAGGATCATACAATTGCTGAAACAGGTAAAAATCTGAAGCCCGATAACACGACTGGATCAAACTCTACCAGCCCTGTTTTGGATGATAATAATTTGCTACCGGGTCGCAGCAAAAGGACTTCAACAATTGCAAGGGAGAATTCAACTGATAAAAGCACAGTTTCATATGTGAAAGATGACGATGATATCAAAACCGAAATGAATACTGACCGGGTTCTATCAAGCGCTTTCTATTTACAAGACAGCGCCGGATATTTTCATCTTCAGTCTGCCACACGCCATGATCTGCAACTTCGCGAAAAGCAGCATTTGAATTTCTTCATTCCTTGTCCAACGATCGAAGAAAATGCCGCAGGTAACAAAAGGTATTTTGAGCTATATGCCGGGCCGGATTATATCTTCCGTACTTTCTCAGACACGGGCAGTTCTGCTTATGCCCAAAAACGGAAAGAGTTCACCAGTGTTGCGCTGGCATACAGCGTGGGCCTGCGTTACACGAAAGTTTTTAATAATGGCATGAGTGTTCGCGCCGGAATTAATTATAGCCAGGTGAATGAGAAGCTGGAATATAAATCCGGAAGCATCGTGCAAACTGTTTACCTGATCAGCAATACAGGAGACACCACCGGAAGTTATACCATAACAGGAACGCAATATAAAAGCAGCACGAATAAATACCGGACGTTAGATATTCCGTTACTGATCGGTTATGAACTGGGGAATGGAAGATTACATGCGAATATCAATGCAGGGCCGGTAGTAAATATTCATAGCTGGCAGAAAGGTTATTTGCCGGATTACAATAATGACCTGGCGGCGATCGGCACAGGAAAAAATAATTCACCCTACCAGTTCCGAAGCAATATCGGGGTAGGATTTATGGGCGCTGTTTCTGTGTATTATAAATTGAATGAGCAGCTGCATCTTCTGGCTGAGCCGTATTTCCGCTACAATGTGTCGCCGGCAAGTAAACCAGAAATCACCTTCAAACAACATAACAATATAGCCGGACTGCGTTTAGGGATCCGGGTAGATTTATAAGCGCAGGCAACATAACCTTCATGAACAGAATCTAACAGGAGAATAATTATGCAACGCATCAAAAACATCATATCGCTTTGCCTTATTGCAGCAGCTTTAAGCAGTTGCCAGAAAGACGTAGAATATTTTCTGCCTGATCCCGGGCAGGCTGCCGGCGCTGATACGGTTTGGCAGGCCACGATCAGTTCTGCAATGCCTGTGTCTGCGTTGCGTAACAGCCTGGTGTTGCCGCTCAACGTTGACAGCGTTGAACTAACGGCTAACAATAGCAGCTTTTTAACGCTTCGCGGTTTACAGGGAACAATTCCGGCTGGTTCATTAACCACAGCTAACGGCCAGGTTGCCACAGGCAGGATAATTGTTCAGTCTTTGCTTTTAAAAACAAAGGGTGATTTTATCAGGATGCGCACGCCTTCCCAGGCTGCAAACCGTACCCTAATTTCGGGCGGCGCGATCTACCTCAATTTTAGGAAAGACTCCGCCGACCTCCAGTTGCTACAAGGCAAAAGGATTAACCTGAAATTTAATACGACGCCCGTAAGTTCTGTGTTAAAAATATTTAATGGGGAAGAAACAGCAGCAGCGATCTCCTGGAATGTAAATTCGGATACGGCAAATAACAAAGTGGCTGTGACGAGTACATCTTACGAGATCCTCACGAACCATTTACGCTGGATCAACGCCGCGCAGTTTTATGACACGGCTTTGCTTTCTCAAACAAGCCTCGTAACGAAACTGCCTTCAAATTATACCAATGCGAACACGATGGTTTATCTCGCTTTCAATGATGTGAACGCTGTTGTCGCTTTAAATGCGGAGCCTTCTTTACGCAGGTTTTCATCCGGGCCAGTTCCAGTGAACAAAGCTGTAACAATTATTGTTATGTCAAAACAAGGGAATGATTATTATTTTGCACAGCAGGCCGCAGTAACAGTGCCTTTGGGCGCTTCTACGTTGCCACAATTGGTAAATATAACGCCCGTGAAAACGCCATTAACCACGATCATTAATTATTTGAACAGTCTATAGTTTTTTTTACTTTGGGGAAAGTAAAAAGCTGCCTGGATTTAGGCAGCTTTTTTTATGAAATCATCTTGAGAGAATTAAAATTAACTTACCAGTGTTCCCACTTTTTCGCCGGTAACAACGCTCATCAAATTGCCTTGTTTGTTCATATCAAATACAACGATGGGCAATTCGTTTTCCATGCAAAGGGTAAAGGCCGTCATGTCCATTACCTTCAAATTTTTAGAGATACATTCTGCGAAAGAGATTTTTTCAAACCTTGTTGCTGAAGGATCTTTTTCAGGATCCGCTGTGTAGATACCGTCTACTCTTGTTCCTTTTAAGATAACATCCGCTTTGATCTCGATGGCCCGTAAAGAACCGGCGGTATCCGTAGTAAAATAAGGATTCCCGGTGCCGGCACCAAAGATCACGACACGGCCTTTTTCGAGGTGGCGCATGGCACGGCGACGAATATAAGGTTCAGCGATCTGTTCCATTTTGATCGCACTTTGTAAACGGGTGTATACGCCTGCTTTTTCCAGCCCGGCCTGTAAAGCCATCCCGTTGATAACAGTCGCCAGCATGCCCATATAATCTCCCTGCGCCCGTTCAATGCCTGTTTCAGCTTCGTTCATCCCGCGGTAAATATTTCCACCACCGATTACGATAGCAACCTGTACGCCCATTTCGGTGATCTGTTTGATCTCCTGCGCATATTGTGCAATAACATCAGAATCCAGGCCGAAATTTTTATCGCCCATTAAAGATTCGCCGGAAAGTTTTAAGAGAATGCGTTTATATTTTGGAAGCATAATAAGATTTATGGTTACTAAGATATATTTTTTTTGTTGCTCAGGCGGTAAGAACCGCGTTGCTTTAAGTGCTTATTAAAAAATGGGCAATAAAAAACCCGGTAAATAACCGGGTTTAATAATATGATTTGGAATTAACCTAAAGCAACTCTTTTAAATTCAGTCACCTTAAGGTCTGCGTCCACGCTCTTCAAATAGTCAGCTACAGATTTGTTGCCGTCTTTTACAAAGGCCTGGGCCATCAGTGTGTTATCCTTAAAGAATTTGTTCAGTTTACCCATGGCAATCTTTTCAGCCATTTCTGCAGGTTTACCTTCTGCTTTTACCACATCGATTGCGATATTTTTTTCTCTTTCGATCACATCAGCAGGAATTGAATTTTCATCAACACCAAGCGGGTTCATCGCTGCAATTTGCATCGCAACATCTTTACCTGCTTCTTCTGCTTCTTTGCTCATGCCTACCAAAACACCCATACGGTTTGAACCATGGATGTAACTGGCAACGAATGGTGCTTCTACTCTTTCGAATTTAGACACTTCGATTTTTTCGCCGATTGAAGCAAGTTTATCGTTGATCATGTCCGATACTTTTGCGCCGTTGATTTCAACTGCGTTCAGTTCGTCTACAGATTTAACGTTGTTGGCAACTGCAGCATCAGCGATGCTTGTAGCGAATGCCACGAAATCGGCATTCTTACTTACGAAATCAGTTTCGCAACTGATACAAAGTACGATACCTGCTTTATGATCTGCTGTTGTTTTAGCAAGGATCACCCCTTCTTTTGCTTCACGGTCGCTGCGTTTTGCGGCAACTTTCTGTCCTTGTTTGCGTAACCAATCGATAGCGGCTTCGAAGTCACCGTTACTTTCAGTTAAGGCTTTGCGGCAATCCAACATGCCGGCACCAGTTGCCTGGCGTAGTTTATTGATATCTGCTGCTGTTATTGTTACACTCATCTTGATACTAATTGTAATTTAAGAATTCAGTTAATCATTAGCGCGGGCCTGCTGCTGGTCCACCAGCTGCCGGGCGACGTCCACCTGCACCTGGTCCCGGAACACGGCGTTTGGTTGGAGCTGCACCACGGGCACGTTTGCCACGATCGTCACCTTCACCTTGCTTCTGTTCGAAACGAGCTGCTTTAGCTTCTGCGCTTTCTTCTGAATCGCTGTAATCATCATCATCTTTATTCGCCTGGCGTTCTGCAAGACCTTCTGCAATTGCAGCGGTGATGTAGTTTACGATGATAGCGATAGATTTTGTTGCATCATCATTTGCCGGGATAGCGAAATCAACTTTGTTTGGATCGCAGTTGGTATCCACCATTCCGAAAGTGTTGATGTTTAAACGTTTTGCTTCTGCAAGAGCGATATGCTCATGGCCAATATCCACCATGAATAAAGCAGCTGGTACGCGGCTGATCTGTGCGATACCACCCAGTACTTTCTCCATTTTATCTTTATCGCGTGTCAGCGTTAAACGTTCTTTTTTTGTCAGGCTTTCTGCACTACCGTCGCCCAGCATTTTTTCGATGCTCTGCATTTTCTTCACGCTCTTACGAACCGTGTTGAAGTTGGTAAGCATACCACCTAACCAGCGTTCGGTAACGAATGGCATATTCACGCGTTTTGCGCTTTCCATTACGATTTCTTTCGCTTGTTTTTTAGTGGCAACAAACATGATCTTTTTACCGCTGCGGGCGATTGCTTTCATTGCTGAAGCAGCTTCCTGCAAACCTTCTACGGTTTTGTTCAGATCGATGATGTGAATACCTTTTTTCTCAGCAAAAATGTAAGGCAACATTTTCGGGTTCCACTTTTTCTTCAGGTGACCAAAGTGAACGCCTGCTTCTAAAAGTTGCTGTTGTAAGGAAGTGTTATTTTCCATTGTTTATTATTAAGTAATTTATGTATTGAATGTTGTTGCTGCAAAGCTGGTTGTAAAAGGCACTGCCCATAAACTTTCAGCCGTTAACGCTAAAATGATATTAACGTTTGCTGAACTGGAAGCTTTTCCTTGCTTTTTTCTTACCTGGTTTTTTACGCTCAACACTACGTGGATCACGTTTCAATAAACCAGCAGCTTTTAAAGCCGGACGGTAATCAGCGCTCACTTCAAGAAGTGCACGGGCGATACCCAGTTTAGCAGCTTCAGCCTGACCTTTCACACCACCACCGGTAGCATTGATCACGATGCTGAATTTGTCAGCAGCTTCAACTGTTTTCAGAGGCGCTTCTACCTGGTTTTGCAGGTACACCAATGGGAAATATACTTTATAGTCTTTGCCGTTAACTGTGATGGCACCGTCTCCTTTGCTAAGGAAAACACGTGTTACAGCTTCTTTTCTGCGGCCAACTGCGTTTTTTTGCTTTTCCATTTATTTATTGTTTCGGGTTATGCGCGGCGATTGCGTTGCTAACTGATTATTTAATTTTATTGAAGGTTAAATCTGCAGGTTTCTGAGCACCATGAGGATGTTCTGCACCGGCGTATACAAATAATTTTTTGTACATCTGGCGACCTAAACGGTTTTTAGGTAACATACCTTTTACAGCTCTTTCAATAACTGCTTCCGGCCTGCGTTTCAATAAATTTTTAGCAGCTTCGCCTTTTTGACCACCCGGGTAACCACTAAAAGTGAGGTACATCTTATCTTCCATCTTATTGCCGGTAAATTTTACTTTATCGCAATTGGTAACGATGATAAAATCTCCACAATCAACGTGTGGGGTGTAATAAGCTTTGTTCTTACCACGAAGAACAGCAGCGATTTTTGCGCACATACGACCAACGGTTTGATTAGTACCGTCAACAACGTACCAGTTACGCTGTACAGTAGCCTCGTTCGCATGTTTTGTAGTGAAATGTAATTTACTCATTGTTCAAATTTTTAGATGACCCTGCAGCTATCCCCGCAGGTTTTTAAATTGGAGTGCAAAGGTAAGTGTCCTCAGCCTTTGAATCCAAGAAATTTCAGCACTAATTTTTACCGGCCATTTGCAATGAATTGATAATCAGTAAATATTTTGCTCTTAAAGTTTAGATCTGCTGATTCATAGATGTAAATCTTAAGGAAAACTGATTTTTATTATGTTTGTAATACTGTGAACCAATGAAAATGGGCGATTGGAGTTTCGCCAGCTTATTCTACTAACAACTAGAACAAATCCCGGAAAACATGAGAAAATTATGGTTGCTTTTGGCTTGCTGCACTCTTACCCTCTTAGCCGCGGCGCAATCAAAACAAAAGGCTGAGCGGGAATTCTTACAGCAGCTGAGCCAGATCTTAAAAAAATCCGCGGTACAACATTGGGGATTTGAGGGTAAAATGACCGTAGACTCAACATTTGCCATTAACCGCGACGGGCTGTTATCCCTGACTGTCCGATACCATTCCGATACAGGCTATACGCGCTCCCGCATGGTGGTTCCCATGAATAAAATCAGGGAAGTAGCCTACGATCTTTATATCATCCTCCGCTCAGAGGACGACCAGGTCATTTATTATGAATCCGAAAACAACAAGGAGGAGCTGCACGAAACAGGCAAAGGTTACTTTTTCCATATCGGTGCGCCGCTTCCCGAAGACGTGAAATACCAGGAAAAACTGCAAAAAGCCCTGGATAAAGTTTTAAAATTCTACCGCTGATTTTTCCCGCTACATCGAAAGCGCGCTAATAAACCTGCCCGTGTCATTTCAATCTCATTTTATTGTTTCTTAACAGTTTGAGCGCCAGATCCGCTCCTAAATGGTTTACCTTTGCGGCCCGAAAACAAGCTTTTCGTATACGTTAATCATTTAAACTGAATAGATATGACAGCAGTAGGCAAACAATTCCCAAACATCGCGGTGAACGCAATGGACGAAATGGGCGACACTTTTAAACTGAACATCTTTGAAAAAGCCATAGCAGAGAAAAAGAAGATCTTACTTTTCTGGTACCCGAAAGATTTCACTTTTGTATGCCCTACAGAATTGCACGCTTTCCAGGATGCACAGCATGAATTTGAAAAAAGAAACACGTTATTGGTGGGCGCTTCCTGCGATACTGCCGAAGTGCACTTTGCGTGGTTGAACACGGCAAAAGATAATGGCGGTATTGAAGGCATTACCTATCCGCTGATCGCAGACAGCAACCGCAATCTGGCGAACATCCTGGGCATCCTTGATGCTACCGCAACGACAAATGAAAATGGCAGCACATTGCTGGAAGGTGATAATGTAACTTATCGCGCTACTTATATTATTGATGAAGAAGGAACCGTAGTTCATGAAGGCATTAACCATATGCCGATTGGCCGAAACGTTGCGGAATACCTTCGCCTGATCGACGCCTACACGCACGTTCAGAAACATGGCGAGGTTTGCCCGGCAAATTGGGAAGAAGGAAAAGAAGCTATGAAAGCTACCCGCGTTGGCGTAGCAGAATATTTCACCTCATCAAATTAATCCTATGTTAGTAGAACTCGAAAATGATAACCTGGCAGAGATCATTGCGGCAAACGATACCGTGGTGGTTCAATATTCTGCAAGCTGGTGTGGCAACTGCCGCATCATGAAACCGAAATTTAAAAAGTTCGCAACAGAACATACCGGTACGACGTTCGTTCTGGTAGACGCAGAAAAATTTCCGGCTTCGCGCAAGCTGGCTTCTGTTGATAACCTGCCTACATTCGCCGGCTTTAAAGGAGGCGAATTATTAACCCAGGTTCAGACAAACAAAACTGAAAACTTAATTGAACTGATCAATGCGGTTACCACTAATTAAAGACCTTGTTCGCTTCAGCGAAGAAAAAGACGAAGACTATCTGACAGAAACAGTGGAAACACTGGAAGCACTCACAGAATCGGATTCACTGAAAGATGCCGAACTGGATGTGATCGGTGAGCTGATTTCTAACATCTACGGTGCGTTGGAAGTAAAAAAATTAATGCACGAGGGGCAAACGCAAAGCCAGGCACTCAATAGTTTTATGAGCCGGGTGAAGGGAGCCATTGATAAATAATAAAATGCCGGGATCGATTCCCGGCATTTTCTTTTTCCAATCTGGTGTTGATTATTTATGCGTTGTGCACCTATAGCAAAAGGCGGCTTAATTTTCTTCTGTCGTTTCTTCTTCCGTTCCATCTGCAGTCACGGGCTCTTCTTCCGATTCAACCACAGTGGCAGCTTGCTCTTCAGGAACCACAGTATCTGAAAGGTTTTTTATCATCAGGTTGAAATCGTTTCCCATTGAAAACTCAAATTCCTTATCCTTTAATAATTGCGACGCTACAGGATCGTTTTGCAGAAGGTATGCCAGTTCTTTTGCAAATGGCAATTGTTTCGTGAGACTGTTCAATCGTCCATTCACGAAGGTGAGGTGATTAAAACTATACTTCATTTTTCGGCCACCTGCTGCCCGTTCAAAATCGCTTCCACTTAGTTTAAGTGTTTGATCACCGGTTGCGGAGCGCTTTAAAAGAATGATAATAACTGGTAGATATTTTTTCCAGGCCTGGCTAAACATGATCGTTAATTTGTAGATGATACTGCCCGGTAATTTTCCCGACCAGCGAATAATTTCAGCAGTTATTCTGACAAACCATTCTCTATGAAGGTACGCCAGTTAAGTTGAACAGCCGCTGGTTTTATGCAGAAACCCCTTAACGGCTCATATCGCGTAAAATATGTCCGGGTTTTAGAGGGAGAAAAACTTCCGGACAGATTATTTATTTTTTAAACACCTGTTCCCCATTGATATATGTCGCCAATACGCCTGCTTTCAGCATTTGCGCCTCGGTGCAGGTCATCAGGTTCATATCCAGCATGATAAAATCAGCTGCTTTACCCGTTTCCAGGCTGCCTTTCTGCTTTTCTTCAAATGCGGCTTTTGCGGCCCAGATGGTCATGCCGCGGATGGCTTCTTCCCTGCTGATTGCATTTTCCGGCTGAAAACCATTGGCAGGGAAACCTTTCGCGTCTTTACGAATCACGGCGGCAAAAAATGTTTTAAACGGACTGATATCTTCTACCGGGAAATCGGTTCCCAATGGCATCCAGCTATTCGCCTGCAGCAATGTTTTATAAGCATAGGCATTGCTCATACGCGCAGGCCCCAAGCGTTGTTCGGTCCAATACATATCGCTCGTGGCATGCGTTGGCTGAACCGATGGAATAATGCTGTAATCTGCGAAAAAATGAAAATCGTTGGCATCCACCACTTGCGCATGTTCGATCCGCCAGCGGCGGTCATTTTTTCCTTTCAACACTGCCGCATAGGTTTCCAGGATCTGGCGGTTGCCGCTGTCGCCTATGGCATGTGTACACATTTGAAACTTGGAATCAACTAACTTTTCTGCAATGCGTTTGAAATAGGCAGGATCACTCAGCAGGAATCCTTTCCATCCGGCTTTATCGGTATAATCTTTCAACAGGCAGGCGCCGCGGGAGCCTAGTGCTCCATCAGCATATAATTTAAATCCTCCCACATGTAAACGATCGGTGATGTACGGCCCCTTGCTGATCCAGCGATCATAATAACTGCTGTCATCCGCCAGTAACGCGAAAATTTTCATCTTCAGCTCACCGGCTTTTTGTGCAGCATCCACCAACGAAACCGTTTGTTCTGTTATCCCGCAATCATGCACACCGGTTAATCCCACGGCGAAGCATAGCCGCTGCGCATCCCCATAATATTTTTTCGCCAGGCTGTCATTGATCAATGGAATTTTTGCTTCAACCATGTCCATAGCATTATCAATCAGCAGACCTGTAGGACGGCCACCTTTCAACTCAATACTTCCGCCGGTGATCGTTGTTGCAGCTGTAATTCCCGCCCGATCCAAAGCCACCTGGTTGGCCAATGCTGCATGCCCGTCGATCCTTTTCAGAAACACAGGCCGGGAAGGGAAAAGGCTGTCCAATATTTTCTTATCAGGAAACTCCTTTACAGTCCAGTCATTCTGGTCCCAGCCACGCCCGTACAACCATTCCATGGGCGCAGATTTGCTGTAATCCTGCATTTTTTGTACGATCTCTTCGAATGACCCTGTGCCCACCAGACTGCATTTCCACATATCTGTGGCAAAGCCGGTAAAATGACAATGCGCATCAATGAAGCCCGGAAAAATAGCCTTGCCACCCGCATTGAGTTCTTCTCCCGCCTCATATTTTTTCAGGATCTCATCATTCGTACCCGTTGCGATAATTTTCCCATCGTTAATGGCCATCGCTTCAACGACTGTAAATTTTTCATCCACGGTGTAGATTTTCGCATGATGAACCACCATACTCACTTTCTCCCTGAATTTGCAGGAAGAGAATGTCGTAAATAATATCATGAAACAGGAGGCGGAAAAAACACGCGCAAATAGTTTGGTACTCATTCGAAAGTTTTTTCAAAAATAGGTGAATTAATCAGCATGGATCCGGTGTGCACATAACCCGGCTCGGAAACTTGATGCGTTTCTTATTTACCTTTGGCAGCAACAAGTTGACTTATGTATAACACGGAAAAAACGAAATCCCTCCAATCAACCACAGCCAAATGGCTTGCGCAAGATGCCGGTGAGGGAATGGATAAAAACATTCAACCGGGATTGGAAGAATTGCGCGATATCCTCCGCTTTCACGAGTATCGTTATTATGTTTTGAACAATCCGCTGATCAGTGATTTCGAGTACGACAGCCTGTATAAGTTACTGGAAAAATTTGAAGCCGAACACCCGGAAGCGGTTACGCGCGATTCACCCACACAACGCGTGGGTGCCGGGCTTATCAAAGATTTTCCCAAACGCCAGCACCTGGTGCCTATGCTTTCCCTGGCAAATTCTTATAATGAAGAGGACCTGCTGGATTGGGACCGGAAAGTGCGCGAGTTAAGCGGGTTGGAAGAAGTAGAATATTGTGCTGAACCAAAATTTGATGGTGCCAGTATTTCATTGGTTTATGAAGACGATCATCTGGAACGTGCAACAACAAGGGGCGACGGCGAAACCGGCGATGAGATCACGGCTAACATGCGATTGGTGAGATCACTGCCATTGTCAGCAGCGTTCAGCCAGTATGGTATGCAACAAATCGAGATTCGGGGGGAAGTGCTGATGAATAAAAATAATTTCAAAAAATACAATGATAAACTTGCGGAAGAGGGCCTTGCACCACTTGCTAACCCACGTAACGCCGCTGCCGGAAGCCTTCGTATTAAAGATAGTAAAGAGGTAGGGCGGCGAAATTTAGAAGCATTTCTTTATCATGTAAGCTATCATAGCGGCAACGCAGAAACGCAGCAATTACCGGAACCGGAAACACATGCAGGAATGCTCAACATGCTATGGGAGCTTGGTTTCAGGAGCCCGAAACAGGAAATGAAAGTGGTAAAAGGGATTAAGGCTGTGTTGAAATATATCCATGAATTCGAACAGCAGCGCGATGATTTGCCTTATGAAATTGATGGCATCGTGGTAAAAGTGAATGATCTCGCGATGCAGGATAAACTGGGTATGACCTCTCATCATCCCCGCTGGGCAATTGCTTATAAATTTAAAGCCAGGCAGGCAACAAGTAAACTCCTCGGTGTGGAATTCCAGGTAGGCCGCACCGGTGCAGTAACACCGGTAGCAAAAATTGCCGCCGTGCAGGTTGGTGGGGTGACGGTCACCAGTATTTCTGTACATAATGAAGAGTACATCCGTGAAAAAGATCTGAAGATCGGAGATGCGATCCTGATTGAACGCAGCGGAGATGTGATCCCGCAAATCGTTCGTTCTTTACCTGATCAAAGAACGGGCACAGAAGCAGCGATCGTGTTCCCGAAGACCTGCCCGGTTTGCGACGATGAGTTATTTAAGCCGGAAGATGAAGCAGTATGGCGATGTGTCAATATCAATTGTAAAGCGCAGGTTGTAGAACGGATCATTCATTTTGTAAGTAAAGATGCGATGGATATCCGCAGTTTTGGTGAAGCAAATGTGCGCCGTTTTTACGACGCCGGATTTATCACTGATGTGCCTTCGATCTACCATATTACTGCTGACCAATTGGGCAGCCTGGATGGTTTTGGGGAGCGCTCTGTATCTAACTTGCTGGAAGCGATTGAAGCATCGAAAAAGCAGCCCCTGCACCGGTTGATCTACGGACTTGGCATCCGGTACGTTGGGGAAACTACAGCTAAAGCGCTTGCCCAGGCGGTAGACAATATTTTCGATCTGGCTAAAATGAGTGAAGAACAATTGAAACAACTGGATGATGTTGGTGTAAAAGTTTCGAAAAGTATTTACGAGTTTTTCCAGAATGAAGATAATGTTCAAATGCTGTCGCGGCTCCAGGATTCCGGCATTGTAATGGAGGCAAAAAAACAGCAAAGAAGCGGCGGAACGCTGGAAGGTCAAACCTTTTTGTTTACCGGTACGCTCACTAAATTTAAGCGCAGTGAAGCAGAGGAAATGGTGGAAAGCTTTGGTGGAAAGATTCTTGGCGGTGTGAGTAGCAAGCTTAATTTTTTAATCGTAGGTGAAGATGCCGGCAGTAAACTGGAAAAAGCTAAAAAAATTCCGGCCATAAAAATCCTGAGTGAAGAAGATTTTTTAAAAATGACAAAAACTTAGTAAAAAAAATTATTATATTTATAGCAGTTGTAAGTTTCTCATATTCATACCCATCAAATCATACTGCTATGATTAAAAAAAATCCCGGAGAAGTCTGGAAACAAATCCAGTTCAACGGACATAAACAGCTTCGTAAAAAATATGCCGTATCTAATCATGGCCGTGCTGTGAGTTATGCAGAAGATATTGTCAAGGACGGCAAATTATTAAACGGTTCCCTTACTTCAGGTTATCGCACCCTCAATCTTCATGTCGAGACAGGCAACGGCACGATCTATATTCATCGTGAAGTGGCAAAATTGTTCTGCCCCAAGAAATCACCCAAGCATAAGTATGTTATCCATACGAATCATAAAAAAACGGACAATCTTTCCAAGAACCTGAAATGGGCTACTATAACAGAAGTAAGTGATCACCAGCAGGCGAGCCCTGAGAAAATTGCTTATAAGCAGCGCCAGGCTAGTCGCACCAAGGGTTTGAAACTCAATGCCACACAGGTAAAAACCATCAAGGAAGCGCTGAACAATCCGAGGAGAAAGCTCACGTACAAACAAATGGCTGAAAAATATGGCGTGAGTGAAATGACGATGTATCGCATAAAAAGCGGAGAAAACTGGAGCCGCGTAAAATAACCGCCTCGCTTACCCGCAGTTGCTGCAACACGGGTCACAAAAAGGAAGTCCGTCACCGGTACTTCCTTTTTTTATTGGGTAAATTTGTGTTCTAAAAACAGGAAGATGATACAACCGGCGACTTTGAAATTTTTGGCAAAACTGGAAAAAAATAATGACCGATCCTGGTTTGAGGCCAACCGGCCTGCATGGGAAAATGTGAAAGAAGCATTCATACAATTCACTGATGAACTCGTAAAAACGATCGCGCAGTTTGATCCGCCGATTGGCGAGCTCCAGGCGAAGCAATGTATCTTCCGAATCAACCGGGATGTACGTTTTAGTAAAGACAAACGTCCTTACAAAAATCATGTATCAGCTTACTTCAACAAGGGCGGCAAAAAGGCGAACGGCGCCGGGTATTACGTGCATATTGAGCCGGGGCGCTGCTTTGCTGCTGCGGGGATCTGGATGCCGCCACCTGCAGATCTCGCGCGAATCCGCCAGGAGATAGATTACAATTTTGAAGAATGGCGGTCGCTGCTGGAAAATAAAAATTTTAAAAAGCAGATCCCGGCAGGATTGGAAAGCACAGAGAAACTTGTTCGTCCGCCCAAGGGTTATACCGAAGATGATCCTGCCATCGAATACCTGAAAATGAAAAGTTTTATTGCCAGCAGAAGTTTCACTGATGAAGAAGTAACAACGCCTGGCTTCCTGCAAAAAGTAGGAAAAATGCTGGAAGCAACGAAGCCTTTGTCAGATTTTCTTAACCGGGCATTAGATTAAAAAAAATGGCCAGTGATAAAAATCACCGGCCTTGCTTACCTCTGAAACCACAAGAAAAAACGTTTGAGGCGTATAATTATAATTTAAAAAACAAATGAACTAATGGATGTGAGCTAAATAAATAACTGGGTGATTGACCGGACGATTGGAGATAGAAAAACAGAATTTTCTAGTGAGCTTTAAATAAGATAGAATTGGAGAGGCAATTATTGATGTGCAGGGCGTAAAAATAATACTTTTATGTTATTATCATAATTTTTTTTACTGTTTTATTGAATTTTTTAATAACTCATTAGCAGCATTTTGCATTAATTGGCCCTTTTTCCGGTCGTACCACCACTTTGGAGCAGTTTTTTTCATCATTGTATCGATGCCGCGCATGCCGAAAAGTTTCCATAAACCTTCGATCTTTCCACCCAGATTGCTTTGTAATGCCCGCAAACTCATCGCGAAACCCGCATCCAGGTATTCCATATGATGCCAGTAACCTGCCGGCATAAACAAGGTATCACCATGTTCCAGGATCAGTTCATAACCTTTCGCGAGCTTAACAGCAGGAAAATTTTCATAGTCAAATTCTTCGCGATAATTGGCATAATTAGCCAAACTCAGCACTTCCCATGGTTTACGATAGAGCTTGTATTGTTCTTCATGGGGAAATAATAAAACCCTTTTTCTCCCTACGAACTGCGTATGCAGGATATGGCTCATGTCTATATCGAAATGCATATGCGTAATAGATCCCTGCCCGCCAACAAATAACATCGGGTATTTTTTTACAAAGCCACCCATATATTCATCCGGCCAGGTAAAATCTGCCGTGATCTCCGGGGCATGCTGAAAAATATTGAAAAGGAAAATGCGTAGGTCCAGTGGCCCCGCTTTCACTTTCCGCAGGTAATCGCCGAATTTCATATAAGCATCTGCGGTGTTGATCGGGGTATAAGAATCACTTTTAATGTTATTATACACGCCAACTTCCGTTTCGCCCACCATCTTAATGAAATAATCCCAGTCCCATTTTGTATATGCCGGCCATGCTTTTGCCAGATCTGTGATCACTAAAGGCTTCTTTGGGTCGTAGTAGTTTTTCTTAAAGTCTTCCGGACTAATTGAAGCTACCTTATCGACTTGTTGTAATTGCATGGCAAAATTTTTAATTGCACAAAATTAATGATTTAAAAACCTCCTGCAGGTAAAAAACTGTTTATAAAAAACTAATATCCGTTAGTTTTGCGTTCTCATTATGGCGAAAATTAAGGTGGCCACGCATGGCAGTAAAAAGGACGCGATCTTGAAAAAAGCAGCCAGCCTTTTTCGGAAAAAAGGATTTGCCTCCAGTTCCATGCGGGAACTTGCAGAAAGTATCGGGGTGGAAGCGCCCAGCCTGTATAATCATATCGGCAGTAAAAGCGAATTGCTGCAGGATATCTGTTTCAAAGTGGCCAACGATTTCACTCTCCAGTTGCGCGAAGTAGAATCGTCTGCCGCCGGCAATACCGGAAAAATTGAACAACTGATCCGCTTTCACGTCAGGATGATGCTGCAATCTTTTGATGAAGTGTATGTCTCCAATCATGAATGGAAACATCTAAAAGAGCCGCATCTCAGCAATTTTTTAGCGCAAAGAAAATTGTACGAAGGAAAGCTGGTGCAACTGATCCGCGAAGGCATTACGGAAAAA
Organism: Ferruginibacter sp.; assembly: GCA_028288705.1. Lineage (GTDB taxonomy): Bacteria > Bacteroidota > Bacteroidia > Chitinophagales > Chitinophagaceae > Ferruginibacter. Next base: position 61,884 of record JAQBNH010000014.1, on the reverse strand, counting down.
GAATTGAAAAATCTGCATCCGCATGTGGCAGCACTCACAATCTTATCTGCGGTACGCGGGCTGGAATTCTGGCAACGACATAAAAAAGATATCAGTACCGATGTGCTGGAAAATAATATGGTTCAACATTTATTAAACGGACTAACAATTTAATTATGGCGGTACATTTTCATAAACTCAAAGTGAGTAAGATAAAAAAGGAAACAGCAGATTGTGTTTCTATCAGTTTCGATATCCCCCCTGAGTTGCAACAGGAATTTGTTTTTAAAGAAGGACAAAACATCACCGTGAAAAAGGAGATAAACGGTGAGGAAGTGCGCCGCTCCTATTCTATCTGCGCAGCGCCTCACGAAAATCTTTTAAAAGTGGCGGTGAAAGCCATCGAAGGCGGAGCATTTTCGATGTTTGCAAACGAGGTTTTAAAGGAAGGGGATGAACTGGAGTTGCTACCACCGAGCGGAAAATTCAATGCGAAACTGGAAGCAGGAAAAGCAGGGAATTTTTTAGCAATCGCTGCAGGCAGTGGCATTACACCTGTGATCTCTATCATCAAACATACGCTGCAACAACATCCGCAAAATACCTTTACCCTCGTTTATGGCAATAGAAGCCGCGCATCAATTATTTTCTTTGAAGAACTGGAAGCGTTAAAAAATAAATTCATCAACCGGTTTAATATGGTGAATATTCTCAGCCGCGAGCGAACAGATTCAGACATCAACTACGGCCGTATCGACCGTGCAAAACTGCAAAGCCTGGATAAATTGCTCCATTATGAAGCCTTCGACAGCATCTATATCTGCGGTCCGGAGCAAATCATTTTTGCAGCCCGCGATTATCTGACCGACCTCGGCATTGGCAGGAATAAAATTCATTTTGAATTATTCAATACACCGGGACAGGATGCGGAACGCCAACAAAAAGTTGCTACAGAAACTGATCTGGCTGCCGGACCAAAAAGTAAGATCACGGTAAAACTGGACGGCCGGGCATTTGATTTCGACCTGGCCCAAACCGGTGCAAGTATTTTAGATGCAGCCTTGCAACAGGGTGCTGATCTGCCATTCGCCTGCAAAGGCGGTGTATGTTGTACCTGCAGGGCAAAATTGGTTTCGGGCGAGGTCCATATGGATGTGAATTACGCACTGGAACCGGAAGAAGTAGCTGCAGGATTTATTTTAACCTGCCAGAGCCATCCCAGGACGGAAAATGTGGAAGTTGATTTCGATGTGAAATAAGGCTCCGAACGAATCAAACCGCCGTACGCGACGGTTGTTAAATCCATAACCGATACTAACAGTTGTTAGTTTTTTATGTACATTTATGCTCTAAATATGTTGCTATGGAACTGATAGATCTCGAAAAAAAATTCCAGGAAAAGATCGATAAAGAAATAAAGATCGAACCTTTAGACTGGATGCCGGAAGCTTACCGAAAAACGAATGTGCGGCAGATCAGTCAGCACGCGCATAGCGAAATCGTCGGTATGTTACCTGAAGGAAACTGGATCAGCCGCGCGCCATCTCTAAAAAGAAAAGCCATCCTCATTGCCAAAGTGCAGGATGAAGCCGGGCATGGCCTCTATCTTTATTCTGCTGCAGAAACATTGGGCACAAGCCGCGAGCAAATGATAGATGATCTCCATAGTGGCAAAGCGAAATATTCTTCCATTTTTAACTATCCAACGCTTACATGGGCGGATATGGGTGCCGTAGGCTGGCTGGTAGACGGTGCTGCGATCCTTAACCAGGTAATGTTGTGCCGTACATCTTACGGACCTTATGCCCGCGCAATGGTGCGCATTTGTAAAGAAGAAAGTTTTCATCAGCGCCAGGGTTTTGAAAGCCTGATCGTTTTGAGTAAAGGAACAGCGGAACAAAAAGCCATGTGCCAGGATGCGATCAATCGCTGGTGGTGGCCAAGCCTGATGATGTTTGGTCCGAAGGACAGCGAAAGCACCAACAGCGACCAAAGCATGAAATGGAAGATCAAACGAAAAACGAATGATGAGCTACGCCAGAATTTCGTGGATATGATCGCCGAGCAGGTTAAACTACTGGGCATGACGTTGCCAGATCCGGATCTGAAATGGAACGAAGCTACAAAGCATTATGATTTTGGCGAGATCAACTGGGAAGAATTCTGGAACGTGGTGAAAGGCAATGGCCCATGTAACCGGCAGCGCCTGGAAGCGCGGAATAAAGCACATAAGGAGGGCGACTGGGTTCGGGCTGCAGCTTTAGCGCACGCCGAAAAAAGAAAGAACAAATTAGCCAAACAAGACCTGGCTGTAGCCTAACCATATTTAAAAGAATATTATGAATATCCAGATCAGGAAATTTTATTACGGCGATATCCCGGAAGAAAATACCGGAGGCTCCACCATTCCTCAACAAGATTCCGGTGCGCAAAATGCCTGGCCTCTATGGGAAGTATTCATTCGCAGCAAGCAGGGATTGGATCATAAACACGCAGGAAGTCTTCATGCAGCTGATGCTCAAATGGCGATCGAAAATGCCCGCGACGTTTATACCCGTCGCCAGGAAGGTGTTAGTCTCTGGGTAGTAGAAAGCACCCATATTCACGCCAGCAATCCTGATGATGCGGATAGCCTTTACGAACCCGCAGCAGATAAGATCTACCGTCATCCAACGTTTTATGATCTGCCTGATGAGGTGAAGCATATGTGATTAGGAATCTGTAATTGGGAATTGGGTGCAGCAGTTTTTTAACTTTACCCTTTACGAAATTCCAGGCTGAGAGAGATTGAGGAGATTGAAAATGTAAAGCCTTTCAAGATGAATTACAAAGGATACAAAGAGCTTGATTGTTATAAGCAGGCCCGACTGTTACGGATCTATATTTCAACATTGGCGGGGAAGTTTCCCGCGAAAGAAAAATATCTGCTGTGCGCTCAGGTAATTGATTGTTCCCGCTCAATAACGAGAAATATTGCTGAAGGTTATGGCAGATATTCATATAATGATACTAGGCATTTCTTTATAGTTGCGCGCGGTTCTGTGACAGAAACAATGGAACAATTAACTACAGCATTCGACGAAAATTATATCACAGCAGAAGAATTGAAAATGCAGAAGACTTTTGCGAAACCGTTTTTAAACTAATCAATGGATACATCAGTTATTTAGATAGATCTAAGAAATAAAATGTCTTCACCCAATTCCTAATTACCAATTACTTGTACATAATATGATGGATCAACTAATCACCTACTCCCTCCACCTCGCAGATACCACCCTTATCCTCGCACAGCGAAACGCGGAATGGTGCGCTCATGGCCCCATTTTGGAACAGGATATTGCGATCACAAACATCACATTGGACCTGATCGGGCAGTCGAGGAATTTTTACCAATATGCCGCAACGCTGATCAATCAATCTGCCGAAGCCGTGGCGGAACCTGCAACAGAAGACAGCCTCGCATACCTGCGTACAGAACGCGAATATAAAAATTTACTGATCACAGAATTACCAAATGGCGATTGGGCAAATACGATCCTGCGCCAGTTTTTCTTCAGTGTCTTTCAATTTGGCTTACTCGAACAATTGCAAAAAGGCAGCGATGCACAATTAGCAGCGATCGCAGAAAAATCTATTAAGGAAACAACCTACCATGTAAAATGGAGCAGCGAATGGGTAATTCGTTTGGGTGATGGAACAGAAGAAAGCCATCAGCGTATGATAAATGCGATTCACAACTTATGGACATACACCGGCGAGTTTTTTATTCCGGCAGTTTATGAAAAAGATGTTTTGCCGCATGTTGATTTCGACGCTTTAAAGTCAGCCTGGCTGGAAAAAATTACGGAGATATTTACGGAAGCCACGCTCTCGGTTCCACCTGCCAGTTTCATGCAAACCGGCGGAAAGACTGGTCACCATACCGAACATCTTGGTTTCATCCTCACCGATCTGCAACACCTGCAAAAAACTTATCCTGGCGCTGAATGGTAAGCAGCCACGATATGATCCCAGAGCTGCAAACGATCTGGTCTTTACTGGAAGAGGTAAAAGACCCCGAAGTGCCGGTGCTCAGCATTCCCGACCTGGGCATTGTTCGCGAAGTAAAAATTTATGATGACCTCATCGAAGTGATTATCACGCCAACCTACAGCGGCTGCCCCGCAATGGATATGATCAGCATGGATATCCGCCTGAAGTTATTAGAACAAGGTTATAAAAACATTCGCGTCAGCTACCAGCTCTCCCCCGCCTGGACGACTGATTGGATGACTGAATCCGGTAAGAAAAAATTACAGGAATATGGCATCGCACCTCCACAGGAAAAACGTGTTCGTAAAATGTTGTTCGATGAAGACGAAGAAATCATTTGCCCGCGTTGCCAATCATCCCACACAAAATTGTTAAGCCAGTTTGGTTCAACGGCATGCAAAGCCCTTTATCAATGCCAGGATTGTAAAGAGCCGTTTGATTATTTCAAGTGTCATTGATCTGCTGTCTGCTTGCCACGCCTGGGTAGAAACATCTCTGCCGGATTCTTAAAACATCAATTAAATTGCAGCTCAAATCTTCATCTATGTCAAGTGTTCTGCTCGAAATAAACAACAACATCGCTTTCATCAAACTAAACAGGCCGGAGAAATTCAATTCTTTCAATCGTTCGATGGCGCTCGAACTACAGCAGATCCTGGATGATTGTGCAACTAACGCCGACATTCGTGCCGTACATATCAGCGGTGAAGGAAAAGCATTTTGCGCCGGCCAGGACCTTGGCGAATTAACCGGTGAAAATCCGCCAGGCTTCGAAGTTATTTTGGCAGAACATTACAATCCCATCGTTTTAAAGATCCGCCAGTTACCAAAACCTGTTGTTTGCGCCGTTAACGGCGTGGCGGCTGGTGCCGGAGCAAATATTGCGCTGTGTGGAGATGTGGTTGTTGCAGCAGCTTCCGCAAGTTTTATCCAGGCATTCAGCAAAATAGGCTTGATCCCGGATAGCGGTGGAACATTTACGCTACCGCGCCTGATCGGCTTTCAAAAAGCCAGCGCATTAATGATGCTCGGCGATAAAGTTTCCGCTGAGGATGCCGAGGCAATGGGTATGATCTATAAAGTATTTCCTGATGAAAATTTTGCAGAAGAAAGCATCCGCATCGCCACAACGCTGGCGCAACTGCCAACATTAGGACTTGCATTCACCAAACAGGCCCTGAACGATTCATTGAGCAATTCACTTGGGGAACAACTCCAACGTGAAGACGAATTACAATACAATGCAGCACACACTGCAGACTACCAGGAAGGCGTAGCCGCTTTCATGGAAAAACGAAAACCGGTTTTCAAAGGCAAATAATGTTAACCGCTCATTTGTATAAACTATTATCATGGACAATAACCTGCTTGCAAAAAATGTCGTAGACAAAATGATGCGCGACGATCTCTTCAGCACATGGCTCGGTATTTCTGTATTGGACATCAGTGAAGGATATAGCAAAATAAAAATGACGGTCAGGCCCGAGATGATCAACGGGTTCGGTATCGTTCATGGCGGCGTGGCATTTTCACTGGCAGACAGCGCATTCGCCTTTGCCTGTAACAACCGCAATAATCTTTCTGTTGCCCTGGATACTTCCATCAACTTTATTAAACCGGTGCATGTTGGTGACGAACTAACCGCCGAATCAAAAGAATTGCATAACGGTAAAACAACTGGTCTCTACCATATCAGCATCAGCAATCAGAAAGGTCATGTTGTCGCGATGTTTAAAGGCACTTGTTTCCGTACCACAAAACCGCTGATATGATCTACGAATTCAAAGGCTTTCGTCCTGTCATTCATGAATCTGCATTCATCCATCCAAATGCAACGGTAACTGGCGCTGTCATCATTGGAAAGAATGTGTATATCGGACCTGGTGCGGCCATCCGCGGCGATTGGGGAAAGATCATCATCGAAGATGGCTGTAATGTTCAGGAGAATTGTACCATTCATATGTTCCCCGGTATCACTGTTACACTGAAAGAAAACGCGCATATCGGGCATGGTGCCATCATTCACGGTGCAACCATCGGGCGCAATTGCCTGGTAGGAATGAATGCCGTGATCATGGACAACTGTGTAATCGGCGCTGAATGTATTATCGGCTCGCTCACCTTGCTTCGGGCTGATACGATTATTCCGGAACGATCAGTTGTCGTAGGTAATCCGGGGAAAATTGTTAAATCCGTCACCGATGACATGCTGGAATGGAAAACTGCCGGCACTAAGTTTTACCAGGCTTTGCCCGCTGAGATGAGCTCAAAATGGAAACCTTGTGAACCTTTACGCGAATTACCGCCAGATTATCCTGAGATGGATTCCGGCTATAAAACCTGGAATGAAACGAAACAGGGCGGCTAACTATTTCCGGTCATCCTGCCATATCAACTTTTCTGCTGTTCTCGTTTTGGAAAAATCAGCGGCAGTGCCATCCCCTTTTCCGGTATATCCACCATCGGGATGACCGATGATATTGCAGTTCGCATCATAAAGGTCGCTGAAAAAATCGCAACAGATCGCGGGCACATAATACACCGTTTTACCATTGTACAAATAACTGTAAATACTGCGTGGGGGATTTTGCTTTTTCTCAGCTTTGTAGGTTACTACCAATTTTTTGATGCATAAAGGAATGCCGGGATCATTCTCGATCGTCACTTCCGTTTGCACATCAGTGCTCGTGGTTGCAGGTACGGTAGCATTTTTACTGCCGCAACAACTTGCAACAGCAATGGAAGAGATCAGAAGGAAATTTTTCATGCTTATTTATGTTTCGGGATAATGATTAAAAAATACTGACCTTTGCTGCAATGGAAAGATCGAATTTTGTTGACCAGATAAATATATTTTGCCGTACCGGTCATGGCGGCGCAGGCAGCAAACATTTTCTACGTAACAAACTTACTGCCAAAGGCGGTCCGGATGGTGGAGATGGCGGACGTGGTGCACATATCATCTTAAAAGGTAATGCGCAACTGTGGACTTTATTACACCTGCGTTATTTTAAAAATGTACTCGCAGAAGATGGTGAAAACGGTGCCAGCAACAATTCTACAGGAAAGAACGGTAAAGATATTATCATAGAAGTTCCACTTGGAACGATCGCACGTGACGAAGAGACGGGTGAAAAGGAAGCCGAGATTTTGCACGATGGTGAAGAGATCATCTGGATGAAAGGTGGCCGCGGAGGTTTAGGTAACAGCAATTTTAAAACATCTACCAACCAGGCCCCGGAATATGCGCAGCCTGGTGAAGAAGGTATCGAAGGCGTTAAGGTTCTTGAGTTAAAAGTTCTGGCCGATGTGGGTTTAGTGGGCTTTCCAAACGCGGGAAAATCAACACTGCTTTCAAGCATTACGGCTGCTACACCAAAAATTGCTGATTACGCATTTACGACGCTGGTGCCGCAATTGGGCATGGTAGAATATCGTGATGGACGAAGTTTTTGTATGGCTGATCTTCCGGGCATCATTGAAGGCGCTGCCGAAGGAAAGGGACTCGGGCACCGGTTCCTGCGTCATATTGAACGAAATTCTATTTTATTGTTCTTGATCCCTGCAGATAGCAAAGATCACGCTGCTGAATTTGAGATATTGCGATCAGAGCTGGAACAATACAACCCGGAAATGTTGCAAAAAGATTTCGTGATCGCTATCAGTAAAGCCGATATGCTTGATGATGAACTCAAAGAAGCGATTCAAAAAGAACTGCCGAAAAATATTCCTTCCATCTTTATTTCTTCCGTTACAGGCTTCGGCTTGTCTCCATTAAAAGATATGCTTTGGAATACATTGAATACAGGCAGATAATTTCCTCCTGAAATATGGTTTAAGAATGAACAGTCTTTCTGTTTTCTTCAAATACCTGCATTCCTTTTATCATACCGCTTTTAAAGGCTGGTATTTTTTCATCGTTGTACTGATGATGTCGGCATTGCTGTACGTCAACTATTTTCAATTTCCGCTTAGTCAGAAGAGCATAACATACGGGCATTGGGGCGCTGATTTTTCAACGTCGTACTTTCTTTATTTCACTCCTTTCGCCGCAGCTTTTATACTACAATATTTTTTCTTTGCGCATAAGGCATTTTTTAAAAACCCATGGTTTATTGCCCTCGTCTTACTCGCACCGGCATTTTTCGCGCTCAGGGTGAACATGCATTTGCAGCAGGAACTGGTTACAAGATTCGTTTCCGGCGACGCACTCATCGCCTGGAATGCCTGTATCAACTGGATTGTACGGGCGATGCTGGTAATTGCATTGGTATGGATCATCTGGCACATCAAAGACCGCCATGGAGAAAAATTCTATGGTACGGCTTCGCTTCCCGGCTCCTGGAAACCATACCTGTTGTTATTACTTATGATGGTTCCGCTGATTTGTATAGCAGCAACACAACCGGATTTCCTCCACCGCTACCCGCGCGCACAAATACTGGAATCCCTCCCGATAAAATATAAAACGTTCACATATCTATGTTATGAGCTCGCTTACGGATTTGATTTTATCAGCATCGAGATCTTCTTCCGCGGTTTTTTAATTGTAGCGTTTATGCGGCTCTGTGGTATGCAATGTATCATTCCTGCAGCTTGTTTTTATTGCTGTATTCATTTAGGCAAACCGCTTGGCGAAGCAATCAGTAGTTTCTTCGGAGGCATTTTATTAGGCCTGGTCAGCTATCACACAAAAAGTATCCGCGGTGGTTTACTCATCCATCTCGGCATCGCATGGGCGATGGAATTGGCCGGACTTATCGCACATCGCCTGGCCTGAAAATACCCGGCAGCCGGTATAGAAAATATCAATTTATTTTTATTTATTTGCGAAAACCCGAAACATGAGAAAAATTCTTTCCCTACTCCTGATTGTAGTCAGCATCCCATTTATTACGCAGGCACAAAGCCGCACAATGGAAAAAGTGCTCACCCTTAAAATGCCTGATGATCCTGGTGCACGTGCCTCTGCAATCGCCTGGCATCCTACATTAAAAAGGTATTATGCGCCAAAATCAGGTAATGCTTCCTTCTCCATGGCCATCTTCGATCCGGCCGGAAACTTAATTTCCCCGTCCGGGTTGACGACTAAATTTGATATCCGCGGTATCTGGTACAACCCTACACTGAAAACCTTTTGTGCAAACGGATATAAAGACAATGGCTGGATCACTTATGTACTCGACAAAAACGGTATTCCAACGGATATCAAACACGATGTAGAATACATGAACCAGCCGGAAGAACACAGTGTCGGTTTTTATAATCCGCGCAGCAACGAAGTATATTTTTTAAAAAACCAGGACGTGATCATTTACAACGCCAGCTCATTTGAAGAAACAGGCAAGAGGCATTTATTTGTGAGCGAAGAATACGACGAACCCGGCGAAGCGATGCCGGATTTTATGAACAGCAGCACGGTAGTTTATACAGGAATTCCGGGCAACGAATTTGGCTTATTGAATGCTGATGACCGCGAGATCAATTTATTCGACAAGGCAACCGGTAAATATTCTAAAGCCTTGTATTTCCCCTTGGACGCACCAACAGAAACCTTCATGTGCTTTACTTATTGCAATGGCCTCTATTTTCTTTTTGATACCAAAACGAAAAGTTGGTACGGCTATCGGTAACATCTCCGATAACTTTTTTGCAAAGCTGCCTCGTGCAGCTTTTTTTATTGGCTTTTCCCTAATAAATGCTTCGTTCAAAAAAGCTTAATTTGCCGCAAAACAGATGGCATGCCACAAACAAAGATTGCAGGGATCGGGTATTATGTTCCGGAAAATATTGTAACCAATAATGATCTGCTTAAACATATGGAGACATCTGATGAATGGATCCAGGAAAGAACCGGTATCAAAGAACGGCGTTACGCACACCGCACAGAAGAAACCACCACAACAATGGGTGTTGAAGCAGCTAAGATCGCGATCGAAAGAGCGGGTATTACCAATGACGATGTGGACTTCATCATTTTTGCGACGATCAGCCCCGACTATTATTTTCCCGGTTGCGGCGTTTTGTTGCAGCGCGCGATGAATATGAAAGAAATTGGTGCCCTGGATATCCGCAACCAATGCAGTGGTTTTATCTATGCCTTGTCGGTTGCAGACCAGTTCATAAAAACCGGCATGTATAAAAACATTTTACTCGTGGCAAGCGAAAAGCACTCTTTTGGCCTCGACTTCAGTACACGCGGCCGAAATATTTCTGTCATCTTTGGGGACGGTGCCGGGGCGGTGGTTTTACAACCAACGGAGGAAAAGAATCGCGGAATTTTAAGCACTCATTTACACAGCGATGGTGCCAACGCGGAAATGCTGGCGATGTTTAATCCCGGCACACATGCCAATCATTGGATGCCCGAGGCTGTGGCAGATTTTGACGAAGCGGAGATCGGCGAGATGTTTATGAGCCATGCCATGATCGACAAGGCACAGAACTTCCCAACAATGGACGGCCCTGCCGTATTCAAAAAAGCCATCGTGAAATTTCCTGAAGTGATCATGGAAGCCCTCTCAAAAAATGATCTAACCGCGAAAGATATCGGCACCCTGATTCCGCACCAGGCCAATTTACGGATCGCGCAGTTTGTGCAGCAAAAGCTCCAGTTACGCGACGACCAGGTATTTAATAATATCGACAAATTCGGTAACACCACAGCAGCTTCTATCCCCATTGCTTTATGCGAAGCCTGGGAACAGGGTAAAATAAACAATGGCGATTTGGTTTGTCTGGCTGCATTTGGTAGTGGTTTCACCTGGGGAAGCGCCTTGTTAAGATGGTAACAGAAAATCATACAGTCCTTCCACTTAAACAATTCATGCAGCGCAAATTTCTATATTTCGTCAATCCCATTTCCGGAACAAAAGATAAAGGCAAGTTGCTTGCGACGATCGAAAAAAAAACTTCGGCACAGGGAATCCCTTTTGAAATCATCCACACAAGAAAAAACGGTATCTATGATTTTTTAAAAGAGAAAATCACCAGCGAAAAAATAACAGACATCATTGTTTGTGGTGGCGACGGCACCGTGAACCAAATTGCGCTGGCCTTGTTAGGAACCAAAATTAATATTGGCATCATCCCGATGGGTTCGGGCAACGGGCTTGCCCTTGCTGCAGGAATTCCCGCGAACGCATCCAGGGCGCTCGATATAATTTTTAAAGGTAACGCCGGTTGTATCGATAGCTTTTATATCAACAACAAATTTAGTTGCATGCTCTGCGGACTGGGTTTTGATGCTCAGGTTGCGCACGATTTCGCAAAGCAAAGCAGCCGGGGCCTCAGCACTTACATTCAGCAAACGTTGAAAAATTTCTTTATAGCGAAGCCTTATCCGTTCAAGTTACATATCAACAATAAAGAAATAAATTCAGAAGCTTTTTTTATCAGCATCGCCAACAGCAACCAGTTCGGCAATAACGTAACGATTGCGCCACGGGCGAGTATCTGCGATGGATTGCTCGATATTGTCGTGGTAGGAAAGATGAGTAAGATGCGGATGTTATATAGTTTACTGAAACAGATCCGGCTGGGTAAGATCACGACTGTGAGCGAAAAAAAATACCACCAGGAAGACATCTTATATTTCCAAACCAAAAAGCTGACGATTGAAAATCCGGGCAACGCACCGCTGCACATTGATGGCGACCCCGCTAAAACCACAAAACATTTTGAGATAGCAATCGTGGAAAATGCTTTTCGCCTGATTCAACCCTAGCGGTCCATCAGGGCCATGATCTTCTTTATCGCCACTTGATTTAACGGGTTATAAAACGACTGCATCACATCCCTTTTTTCCCGGCCGGTTAAATGAAAATTTAACGCGGCAGAGCGGTCTTCTTTTTCTGGCATATACATGATACTGAGTTTAGAGATCGTGCTGTCATTCGCCTGTTTAAAATAACTGAACTGATCTGCCTGGAAATAATCCTGCAGCTTAAACCAGTTGTGTTGCAGCATCGTGGCCGGGGTTACGATCATATCGGTGACAGATTTCGTTTCATAAGGATCCCAGTTATCACTCAGCCTGTCGCGTAACTGCAGGATCAATACGCCCCTGGTATTCGCTGCAATCCAGTCACGAAAATTATCAATAAAACGCAAGCTCGTTTCCTGCCCGTAATTATCCCGTAACCCGGCATCCATTACATCGATAACCGGTTCACTGGGCAGCCACACATTTGGCAGCACATAGGGAAAGGTGGCATTCATGCGTAACGCTGTAAGAATACGCAGGTTCATCGGTTGCTGCTGATGAAACAAGGCCGCGAAATCAATCGCATCAGGACTTAACGAGGTATCTGCATGCAACACCTGCGGCTTCATCAGGAAACTTAATGGCTGGCTGCACAACATCGCTTTACGCCCGTCGCTTTGCACAACCGAATTAAAAATGATCAAAGGAACGGTTGCCTTTGCTTCGGCTTCTGCCACATCCCTGAATTGAATATTCAACATGCCATGCGTGTTATCGCCCAGCTTTTTTTCAAACGCGTAACCGCGATCCTTTACATACTTATTCTCCCCGACTGAAAATTTCTGCGCAGGCGCTAACATATCGCGCGCCATCATGGAAGTAAAAACAGGGTTTAATAAATCACCGGCAATATCATCGGTATAACGCGGATCATGCAGGTTGATGCTGGAATCTTTTTGCTTATACCGGTATAACTCACGGTAATAAGTAGCCGCTAACATACCGCCACTGGCGCCGCTGATCAGGAACGTACTATTCATCAGTTCACCGGAAGAAATGCTGTCCAGCTGTTGCAACGTATTCATCACGAACGCGGCACTGCGTAAGCCACCGCCACTCACATTAATAAAGATCATCAGGGGCTTTTCCTGCTGTTGTCGTGCCTTCCAGTTGTTGAGTGTCTGCAGCATTTTCTTTTTATCCGCTGCAATTTTATCCGGGCTGCAAAGTGCCATCAATGAGGCGCGGTTGTACGCCGGCCGAAGATCTTTGTTGTTGTAATTAAGTCCGTATGCCTTATTTCGCGGATCAATTATCTCGTGTTTATACAGGAAGTTGATGATAACCAACAACACGATACAGGCGGGCAGGCTCCAGCTTTGCAGGAAGTAAGTAAGTGCGCCCATAAGCGCGATCATCAGTGAAAAGAAAATAAGGATGCTCGCAGCTGCCGGCATTTCAAACACGCGGTGATCGAGCAGGAAGCCAATGCAGACTAAAAAAATAAATGCAAGTACAATACTCGCGATGGCAGCGAGGTGATGCCGCTTAAAAATGGTGTCAATAAAATCCTGGCGGTAATGGCTTACGCTCCGCACTTTACGAATCCGGCAAGTGGCATTCAGGTAATGCGTAACACGTAACCCAAATTCATCTTCAAATAACGCGCGCCCGGTAAAAGTCTTTTTAAATAACTCCGGGTTAGAAATGATCGGTGCCATTGTGCGGGCGATGGTTTTTTCTGCACCAAAAAAATAACCAAACGATAGAAGTATGATGATCACCAGTCCGGAAAGGATTCCCAGCACTTCTGTAAAAATATCCCTGGCCGCCATGAGTTCTTTATAATCATTGAACCTGTACAATTTCGTAAAATAAAATACCAGGAAGATCAGCGGCAGCAAACTGTTGTTGATACAGTACTTCAGAAACGGGTTAGCTGTGGTAGCGAGAAATTTGAATCGTTTGCTGTGTAAAATGAACGTGGTGATATTCCAGCTCATCATAAAAATACCCAGCGCTGCCCCAGTGATCACAGCGCCTAAAAGGTTTACGGTTCCTAAATATTCGGGAGAAAAAAACAAGGCATCTGCGCCGAAGTTTTTCATGAAGCCGCTGTCGATCGTGCTGAACAACAAATACCAGAACAGCAGCAACACCTGGTATTTCCTGAAATGGAGAATAAAAAGTTGTACCGGGAAAAAATGGTAAATATTTCTTAGCAACGGTTTCATAAGCGTTACTAAAATACTATAAAAAATCAGGATAAGGCCCTGTTGCTGCCCGTGGCTCTTAACTGCAATAGAATGGAAACCGTTTGCGTAATACCCAGGCTGGCCAGCAACAGGTGCAGGGGTTGCGCAAGCGCAGGCATTCCTGCATAAAACAAGCCTACCCCTGTGATCATGCTGGTTAGTAAAACGGCGGCGAGCAGAAAATATTTATTTTTCAGCGCAGGAACATTATTTGATTTCCAGGCGAGGAACAGGCCGATGATCAAAACTACCCATGAAAAACTGCGATGGATTAAAAATGCTGTTGGTGAATCTGCCAGCCAGGTGTCGCGTTGCTGATAATTCAGCGCCCGTGAAATATCATCGATATACATCCGCACCATCGTTCCTAAAACAGACTGAATAAATATCAGCAGCAAAAAAATGATCGTCCATTTCCTCAATGAAGCAGCCGCAGGAAGAACCTGTATCTTATCCCTGATATCCAGCCAGAGCGCCAGTTGAATTTGTGTAAGGAGCAGTGCAAATAATAAATGAACAGAAATACTCACGTGCGCTAAATTCAATTTCACTACGATCGCTCCAAACAATCCTGTTAGAATCACCGTGATCAAAAATGCCAGCGCCAATTTAAAAGGGCGGGTAAGTTGTTTTCTTTTTTTATAGATCAGCGCTACCTGTATGATGGCAAACAGTCCTAACAATACGCCCAGTAAACGGTTAAAATATTCAATCCATGTATGGTATGCATTAAAACTATGATCGATATCCTGCTTGCCGAGGTACTTTTCAAAATCGGCCGGAAGTTCTGATGCATTTGTTGGTGGGATCCATTTACCAAAACAGCGCGGCCAGTCGGGGCAACCCATGCCGCTTTGCGTGGTGCGTACGATTCCGCCTGCGATGATTACCAGGAAGCTGAGAATAAAAGTGGCGAGGATCCAATTCTTAATAACACGCATGTTGATAAAATTGGCGCAAAGTTACTGAAGCCATAATTTCTTTTAGCGGATATTTGCAACCAATGCTGCAATCTTATTTATACAAAACCAAACGCGAAGCCGGCCTGGATGAAGCCGGAAGAGGCTGTTACGCCGGGCCCGTGTTTGCAGCTGCCGTAATTTTGCCGAAGGATTTTCACCATCCCTTACTGAACGACAGTAAACAAATGACGGAAAAATCGCGTGAACTGCTTCGCCCCATCATTGAGAAAGAAAGTGTTTGTTACGCTGTGGCTTCTGTTGACAACGATGAAATAGACCAGATCAATATTTTACAGGCTTCATTTAAAGCCATGCACCTGGCATTGGATCAACTCAAAAAAACACCGGAATTGCTTTTGGTAGATGGCAATCGCTTTAAAACGTACCGCACTATCCGCCATCGCTGTATTATCCAGGGAGATGGCATCTATACTTCCATTGCCGCGGCCAGCGTATTAGCCAAGACTTACCGCGACGAATACATGCAACAATTGCATACAGAATATTCCTGCTACGACTGGCAGAATAATAAAGGTTATGGCACTGCCCGCCATCGCGAAGCCATAGAATCAAACGGCCTCTGCAAATACCACCGTAAGAGTTTTAATATCCTCAATCCACAGCTGGATTTATTTTAATCGTTTGTTGGTTAAACTTTTTTCTTCATTGCAGGTCATAGGTTTGTTACCGGCTGATACAGCAATTAATAAAACCTAAATTCAAGATCATGCAAGCAAAGAAATTTTTTACCGTGTTAAGTTTCCTTTTATGCAGTGCCGCAGCAGTTTCTGCACAGTCGGCTTCACGCACCCAGCATCAACGTATTAAGCAGGGCGTGAAAAGTGGAGAACTCACGCGCCATGAAACAAAAACACTGGTGAAGCAGCAAAAAGAAACACGCCAGGATGTACGCCAGGCAAAAGCTGACGGCATAATTACCCCGGGTGAGAAGAAAGAGATCCGCCAGGACAAACGCAAATCCAACCGCACCATCTATCGGACAAAGCACAATAACCGCGACAGGAACTAACACCTGTTTGTCAAATATTTATCCGGCTTCACCAGTAAGCCGGATTTTTTATTCATTCCAATCGCCGAGACCTTTCCTGATCACCGTCCAGTCGGAAGTCGTGCAATCGATGATCGTAGAAGGAACAATACCGCCGATACCGCCATCTACCACGAAATCTACCTTATCACCAAAACGTTCGAAGATCACTTCGGGATCTGTATATTCTTCCACCATCTCACCCGGTAATGAAGCACTCAAGATCGGGTGATCCAGTTGTTCTAAAATATCGCAACAAATTTTATTATCAGGCACACGAAGCCCGATCGTAGACTTTTTACTTTGCAGGATCTTCGGCACCTGTTTACTCGCCGGCAGGATAAAAGTATATGGCCCGGGAAGATAATTTTTCAGCATCCTGTACAAAGGCGTATCAATGCTCTTCGTATAATCGCTCAGGTTGCTCAGGTCTTTACAGATAAACGACAACTGCGCTTTCTGCGGATCCACATTTTTAATTTTGCAAACACGTTCTACGGCTTTATGCGAAAAGATATCGCAGCCTATCCCATAGATCGTATCTGTGGGATAGATGATCACGCCACCATCCAGCAGGCATTCAGCCAACTGCTTCACGAGCCTGGGTTGGGGATTTTGTGGATGTACCTGTAATAACATATGGCTAAAATAACATAAAATATGCCGCAGCCTCAGAAAACAGAATTTATCCGCTACTTTTGCCACGTTTTTTAAACTACCTAATTAAAAATCACTATATGTCTTTAATCACAGTGGGCACCATGGCCTTCGATGCAATTGAAACGCCTTTTGGTAAAGTTGACCGCATTATCGGCGGTTCTGCCACTTATGTCGCCTACGCTGCGAGTAATTTTATCAAACCTGTTCAACAGATCTCCATTGTAGGAAATGACTTTCCGCAGGATGAGATGGACGCGTTAACGAAACGCGGCGTAGAGCTTGACGGCGTAGAAATCGTTCCGGATAAAAAATCTTTTTTCTGGAGCGGCAAGTATCATATCGACATGAACACCCGTGATACCTTGGTTACCGACCTGAACGTACTGGAAGATTTCAACCCGATCGTTCCCGATAGTTACCAGGGCGCGGAATTTTTAATGCTCGGTAACCTGATGCCGAAGTTGCAGTTGAGCGTGATCAACCAAATGAAAACGCGTCCAAGACTGATCGTTATGGACACCATGAATTTCTGGATGGACATCGCCCTGGATGACCTCAAAGAAGTGTTGAAAAAAGTTGACGTATTGCTCGTGAACGATGGGGAAGCCCGCCAGTTAAGCGGCGAAGTTTCTCTCGTAAAAGCAGCACGCAAAATCATGACGATGGGGCCTAAATTCCTGATCATTAAAAAAGGGGAGCACGGCGCTTTGTTGTTTCATGAGAACCATGTGTTCTTCGCACCTGCTTTACCGCTGGAAGAAGTGTTCGATCCAACAGGGGCAGGCGATACGTTCGCAGGCGGCTTTATTGGCTACTTAGCAAAAACAAAAGACATCAGCTTCGAAAATATGAAGACGGCCATCATCGTCGGAAGCGCCATGGCAAGTTTCTGCGTAGAAAAATTCGGACCGGAAAGGATGAAAGAAATTACGCGTGAGGACATCGATGCACGAATCGGTGAATTTGTACAATTGGTTAATTTCGATATCGACTTAATTTAACCGAATGTTAGACCTCATTCTCTTATTTTTCCTTGCAAGGCATATGGGCCAGGAAGCAAAACGTAAAGGCGAAAGCGCGACGCGTTGGATCTGGTACACCATTGGCGCCTGGCTTGGCGGAGAATTTCTTGGGCTGGTCTTCGGCGTTATCTTTTTTGGTATCGATATGACCGATTACAGCGGACTCATCATGTTCGGCCTGATATGCGCCGTAGGTGGCTACCTGATCGTACGCGCCCAACTCAAAAAAATACCCGAACCATTCGATGACGACATAAATAATATCGGAAACGGATTATAAATACCAACCCTGCAAATGCAGGGTTTTTTATTGCGGCGCTCAACTAAAGGGCTTCCGCTGCGTTGCATTATCTGTAATCCGGCCGCAAGGGTATGGCCCAAATACACATTCCCTTTGAAATTGTGCATAAAACACTTATCGTTTTATTTGCATATGCAATCTTTTGTGCTTAGGTTAGATAATAATTCCAATTCTGCGGATCAATCCCCTAACCTCCCCTTTTTAAAATCATCGCCCAGCAACCCTGGACAGGTATATCTTTTAAAAAAGCTTTTATGCCTTTTTTCGATTTTCATTGCCATCCATCACTCAAACAGATGCTTGCACCTGCGGCACATAATCTTACGCCCTGGCACGACCTGAAAGTAAAACTGAAAGTCGGAAAATTATTCGGGCGTGAAACAGAGATCGGGATCAACCAGTTGTTTAACGGCGTGTTCAACTCGCAAAGCAATCTTAAGCAAATGCAGAAGGCCGGGGTGAACCTGGCGGGCGTGGTGATCTATGCGATCGAAAACAAAATCGCCCAGGGTATCCTCGAAAGAAAAATGGCGAATGCGGGTAAGATCAACCTGATGAACCCGGAAAGCCTGCAGGCATTAGCACCCGGTAACAACTATTACGCGTGGACGAAAAAGACCATGGACGCGCTGATCAACAATCCAACGCCGCCGGCGGGTTTAGGTGCATCAGCCGGCGCCAATTTTAAATTCATCAACAATGTAGATGAATATAACCGCGATGACCTGAAAACGGTTCACGGTATTTTGATCCTCGAGGGCATGCATTGTTTTTGTACAGACCCCACAAGCGTTCATGCCGAAGCCGACCTCGACGATAATTTCAACGATTTTATGCAGCGGTATAAGAAACGGATCTTTGCTGTAAACATTCCGCACATGCAGGATTTCCCCTGCGCAAACCACGCCTTCGGGATGCAGTTCATCAAAGAAGAATTGTTTTATCCAACCGGCAGCGGCCTGACCACCTGGGGCAAAAACATTATCAAAAAACTTTACGACAAAGGCATTTTCATCGATCTCAAGCACATGAGTTTTTATGCCCGGACGCAGCTGGTGGCTTTGCGTAGCCAGATCGGTTTCCAGGATATGCCGCTCATCTGCACGCATGCGGGCCTCACCGGCTGCCATAGCGATCAGCGATATAAATTCCTTAATACACGCCCAAAAAGATCTGGTGGAACCTGGCGCATCCGCCACCATAAATTACGCGGGCTCATCCCCAACACAGCCTTTAATTTAAGCAGTATCAATTTGTATGACGATGAGATCCTGCGCATTTTACGCAGCAAAGGATTGATCGGCATTTCCCTCGATCAGCGCATCCTGGGTTTCCCGATGGAAAGCGTGGCTTACCAGCTAAATGATCTTCCCTACGACCAGGAATATATTGCAGATGCGGAGGACGATATCTTCTTCCGGGGTTTTGCCAATCCCGAGGATATTCCGTTTTACATTCCGAAGGACGATGTACTCTCCGGCGATGAAGCGCAGGTGCATGGAGAAATGAGTTATGAATACCATTACTACTATTTCCTTAACCAGGTCTTCCATATTTTAGCCGTTGCAAAAAGAAATGGCGTCAGCGTGCGCGAAGCGGGAAGCCGTATCTGTATCGGCTCCGATTTTGACGGATTGATCAATGCACTCGATTGTTGTACCACGGTAGCTCAATACGAGGAGTTTAAAAATTACCTGCGCCAGATCCTGACCAGGCGCCCGAAATTCTGGCAGGGATTAGCAGTTAAAAAAACGGACCTGGATGTTGACGAATTACTCGACGGAATATTTTTCACAAACGCATATCAGTTCCTGGAAACAAACTTTGTTTGACCCCGTTTTCAAAATCCAGGTATCATGAAGCCATCCACCCGGATGGTTTTTTTATGGCCGTCGCGCCAATACGATCGCGTTTTTAAAGCGCTTTACTTTACCCTGCAGGTTAAAAGCCTCTGTGTACACCAGATAAATACCCACAGGTAATTGCTGGCCTTTCGCATCCAATCCATCCCACCGGTAAAAACCGCTCAGTCCCGCCAACGCGTTCTCCTGTAGCTTCCTGATCAGCCGGCCAGCCGCATCATAAATCGTGATGTTTACCACATAGCCGGGGGAAGGAAAGTTGTATCTGATCGTGGCAAAATCATCCAACCCGTCATTATCCGGACTCACAATTTCCGGCTGAACACTGATGGCGCCCTTACCAAAATCATCTTCCTGCGCCTGTGAATTTTTCGATGTCGGTGTTCCGTAACCCGCGTCCGACGCAGCACTATGCCAGTTGCTTTCATCTTGTGTTATGCCGGCATAATTGATCCGCTCTAACGCGATACCTTCCGGGTTATTGATCAATGCAAAATGCCAGCGGGCATCGTAATTTAGTTCGTCAAGAATCTCCCCTGCCTGGTTCAATATCAATATATGGCCTTTGTCGTTATTCATAGCGGGAAGATCCGTCTCCTGTAAAGCGCCCGGATTTTTCACCAGGTATCCGCGGCGAAGTGAGGCAGTATCGGGAGAGATGACAGCAAATTCGCCCGGGAATAACAATACGTCGGTCAGGCTAAACGGATGAATAGTTGCGATCGCCATTGCGGCATCACGTCCCGCAATGAAGGTTGTGCGGAGGTTGACAATCTCCTTTCCGCGATTATAAATTTCAACATAATCTTCTTCGCCGGGCCGGGGATCAAATAAGATCTCATTGATGATCAGATCATTTTTCCCGGCAGGTTCTGCCAATCCAACCCGGGAAATATGGTCATTGGCGATGTTGTTTCCGGCGCAATCGCAAACTGCATTTACGGTGACTGTATAAATAGTATGATGTAATAAGGGCTGCGCAAGAACCAGCACAACGGTAGTGAACATGGGAGCAATGGCTTTCGCTGCAACTGCTGTTCCTATGCCGTTATCAACCTGGTAATTTGACGCCGAAATCGCCTTTTCGGGCGAAACCGGCTCATCAAAAGTCAGCAGGATATGCAGACTATCCGGTGCCCACGCCCTGAGCAATTTCGGCGAACCGAGATCACGATTCTCCTGCTTTATTGAATTGAGTTTTGCCGGCGAGCCGCCACGACTGTCATTACTGGCTTTCCAATTACTGATGCCGATACATGGAGACTGTTCATCCATCATTTCCAGCGACCAGCCACCGGATCTTTTTAATGCATTGCCATACCAGGCATCTGTATAGGGAATACTATGGATATAACTGCTATCCGGCGACTGAAGGAAGATCGTATCGCCATTATTTGACAGGGCGGGAAATCCCGTGATACCAAGGGTTCGGCCAAAAGGCTGCAGGAGTGTCGCCGCGGATGTTGAACCAAGAATCAACAGGCTGTCCTTCTTTAAAATAAGCGACGGAAAGTTGGTGGAACTGCTGTTGCGTTTGGCAACGCGCCAATCCTTTATATTGATATCAAAACCACTGTTGTTTTTTAGTTCAATCCATTCCACAGCAGGCAGGCCAACGGGTGGCTCGGGATCCGCCATGATCTCCGTGATGAGGATGTCGAATTGTTTGGGAATAAAAAATACCAATGAATCACGGTGTTGCTGCAGGATATTTCCGCTCAGATCACTGATCGCTGAGGTTTCGAGTGTAAGATATTTTCGCGGCGGAAAGGCGGAGGCAAAACCCAAATGCACCAGTGATGAATTACCCGCATCCCGCACGGCAGACATCGGAAAGCCTATTCCATCGCTAACAAAATAATTTGCTGAAAGCTGGCTGCTGGTTACCGTCACTGCTTCGGAGAACAACAGGTCTGCATGATGGTCATCTAAAACCGTGAGCTCCCGGATGGTCGGCGGAACGATATCGGGCACAAAAGGCTGCACATGAATATCATCAAAAAAATGCCGCTGAAAAAAACCGGAAGTACTCTGCTTCACAAGCATTCCGAAAAATCCCTGGTTGATATAAGTGGCATCCGCCGCCGTTCCCTCCGAGATAAAATTGACACCGGTGTTCACATCCCTCATCAGTTGCCATTGCGCATTGGCATTGCTCGTAACACGAATGCTTAACTCGTTATGAGAATTATTCAGCAGGCCGTTTTGCCCGTCGATAATTTTTACAACGCCATTTACATCCTTTCGGTACAACGCGACCTCATCATCTGTATTTCCGACGCGAACGAAATATCCTGTTGTATTGGGCAGACTAAGATCCGCCAGAGATGAGGTTAAAAACACATCTGTGTAATTTGCGCCCGACGGATTAAAATCCAGCTGGCAATAAAAATCCCATTGTGCCGCCATAGGGAAATTAACTGCCGTGCTGAGATAAAAACTGCTGTTGGTAATGGCATGCATCGATTGAAGGCGGCCACCAGTGTTTACCGTCCAGGATGCCGTATTGCCGGACCATACGGGGTTCTGCAGGAATTCACCGTCGGAAAAAGTTTCCAGCAGTTGTGCCCGGGTCTGCATCGAGCAAAACAGGCAAATGAAAAAAATAGATAATGACCGGCCCATGAATTCAAAGCTAATATGGCAATTGCTGCCTGCATAATTTCCAGCGCGCTGACTTCCTTCTCCACGTCCTGTATTTTCAGCTTTTTATTTAGATGATATCAGCTTGCGCAGCTAAGATTTTTGTATATCAGTTTTTGTGGCTAATTTCGGGACGATGGTACAGATCAATAAACACATGAATAAGAAACAGCCCGCCTAAAGCAGGAGACATCATTATATATTTATCTGATCGCCTTCCGCAAAAACGGGAGGTTTATTTTTTTAAGACATAAAATGAAGCAATGAAAATAGCAGTGGTTGGCGCAACAGGATTAGTGGGAACAAAGATGTTGCAGGTATTGGCCGAACGAAATTTCCCGGTAACAGAACTCATCCCGGTGGCCTCCGAAAGATCCGTTGGAAAAGTGATCAGTTTCAACAACAACTCCTATAAGATCGTAAGCATGGAAGATGCCATCGCTGCGAAACCTGCCATCGCATTATTTTCCGCAGGCGGAGATACTTCCCTGGAATGGGCGCCCAAATTTGCAGAAGCCGGCATTACCGTGATCGATAACTCCAGCGCCTGGCGCATGGATGAAACCAAGCGACTGATCGTGCCTGAAGTAAATGCACATTTACTTACCGCTGAAGACAAGATCATTGCCAATCCCAATTGCTCTACTATTCAAATGGTGCTGGTACTGAAACCACTTCACCTGAAATATACCATCCATCGCGTGGTCGTGAGCACTTATCAAAGTGTGACCGGCACGGGCGTAAAAGCCGTTACGCAAATGATGAATGAGCGCCAGGGCATCGAAGGCGAAATGGCTTATAAATACCCGATCGATCTGAATGTTATTCCGCAGATCGACGTTTTTACCGACAATGGTTACACCAAGGAAGAAATGAAAATGGTGCGCGAAACAAAAAAGATCCTGGAAGACGAAAGCATCCGCGTTACGGCAACCTGCGTAAGGATTCCGACGATGGGCGGCCATAGCGAAAGCGTCAACATCGAATTTGAAAACGACTTCGACCTGCTGGATGTAAAAGATATCCTAAATGATACGCCGGGCGTGATTGTACAGGATGATATCGATAACTTCATTTACCCGATGCCTTTAACGGCGCATGAAAAAGATGCCACGTTTGTCGGCCGTATCCGCCGCGATGAAACGCAACCGAATACGCTCAATTGCTGGATCGTGAGTGATAACCTGCGCAAAGGTGCCGCAACGAATGCCGTGCAGATCGCTGAATATTTAATTAAGAATCACCTGGCCTGATGAAGAAATTGTTGTTCCTGTTTTGTTTAAGTTTCGCTGTAGTGGCAACCCATGCGCAGCAAAATATCACCGTGCATTTTTTGTACGGATCGGTACCTGCTAAAGGTCAGCTAAAGACGGAAAAGAAAGTATTTGGCGGAAAAAAGGGTGGCCATGTTACGATTGAAGCAGGCGACAGCATTTTTGGTTTTCAGCCGAAAGGCACCTGCCATATGATCGGCATGAAGAAAAACGCAAACGGCTATTTCAAGGCGGAACAAAAGACCTATTGGACAAAAGATACCGTTTCTAAAAAATATACATCAGTTGTCATCCCCGTTACGGCAGAACAATATGCGCACGTGAAGAATACGTTTGATCAGTACCTGCAAAAAAGCCCTTATGATTATGCGTTTCTCGGGATGCGCTGCGCTGCTGCATCTTATGATGTGCTGGAAGATATCGGCGTTGTAAAGAAACGGAGCCGCGTTGGAAAATGGCTGAGCTTTTTTTACCCGCAACTGTTGCGCAGGAAAATGATCAAACTCGCAGAAAAAAATGAATATGCGCTGGTAAAACATGAAGGGCGCAAAACCCGCAACTGGGAAATGGAATAAATCGCCACTAAGCCACTAAGTCGAAAAGTAGCACAAAGAAATCTATCTGGATACCGGTAAATTAGTCAATTAGTTGAATAGTTTATTAGTTAACTAGGCACTGCCCCCCACCTAATTACTAATTACTAATTACGAATTCCTAGTTACTAATTCCCTATTCCTAATAACCAATCAACTAATAAACTACTCAACTATTACCCCCTCAACTAATCGTCCACGTCTCTCTTCCCCTTAATAATTTATCCAGGTCACCAGCGCCTTTTTGTGCGATTGTTTCTTCGATTTGCATCGCCATCACATCTTCATAACAGGCACGCTCGTTTTCATAAAAAACACCGAAAGGCCTTGGCAGATGACCCTGTAAAGTGGGATCGTCAAACATGCGCACCAGGATCTGAGCTTTATAAAAATCTCTTTCGTCGTGGATCCACAATCCGTCTGTAGATTCACCTTCCGCCAGGTCAACGATCACTGGTTTGAAACCATCGAGTCTGATACCTTTGTTTTGCGTGGCACCGAAGACCAACGGCTTGCCTTGTTCTAAAAACAGCGCTTCTTCAGGCTTGGAAGATTTTTCTGTAAAGATCTCAAAAGCCCCGTCGTTGAAAATATTACAGTTTTGATAGATCTCTAAAAATGATGCGCCTTTATGTGCCTGGCTACGGAGCAACATCGCCTGTAAATGTTTCGGATCACGGTCCATCGTACGGGCAATAAATCCTGCATCTGCACCCATCGCCAAAGCAAGTGGATTAAAAGGATGATCGATACTCCCAAACGGCGTACTCTTCGTCACCTTTCTTTCTTCAGAAGTGGGCGAATACTGGCCTTTCGTGAGGCCATAGATCTGGTTATTGAACAATAAAATATTTACATCAAAATTCCTGCGCAGGAGATGGATCGTGTGGTTACCACCGATGCTCAGTCCGTCGCCATCACCGGTTACGATCCAAACGCTCAGTTCCGGTCGCGCAGCTTTTAATCCACTGGCCACGGCGGTGGCGCGGCCATGGATGCTGTGCATACCGTAAGTATTCATGTAGTAGGGAAACCTGCTGCTGCAACCAATACCGGAAACGATCACGATATTTTCCTTGGGGATCCCGAGCGTGGGCATGATCTTCTGCACCTGCGCGAGGATAGAATAATCGCCGCAGCCCGGGCACCAGCGTACTTCCTGGTCGGTGGCAAAATCTTTGGGCGTTAACGCCGGCTTCTCGATGGTTTCTACAGACATGATGAAATGATTAATGCACAAAGTTATTCAATATCCTCCAGCGATGGCGGATTTTGACGCTCGTGAAGCGAAAAATTATGGTAAAAAAAGCAGTATTTTCTGATCCCGCAATGGCTACTCTGCGGCCGGTTCTTCCTGCAGTGCTTCCCAATATTCTGCAGCACGTCGCGTATGTGGCACCACGATCGTTCCGCCAACAATATTGGCCACGGCAAATACCTCGTACATCTGTTCCGTGGAGATGCCAAGTTCGGCAGACTTACCCAGGTGATATTTGATGCAATCATCACAACGCAGCACCATGCTCGCAACCAATCCGAGTAACTCCTTTGTCTTAACATCCAACGCCCCTTCCGCGTAAGTGTTGGTGTCGAGGTTCCATAAACGTTTAATCACCAGGTTGTCTTTTGCCAGGATCACTTCGTTCATTTTCGTGCGGTAATCATTAAATTCTTTAACCAGTTCGCTCATAAAAATAATTTACGGCAAAGTTACTGGTTAGTTGAATAGTTGGTTGGTTGATTGGTCGTGGAATTTGGAATCAGTAATTGGGAATTTGGAATTTGGAATTTGGTGGAGAGTTCAGTGACTAGTTGACTAATTGACTGGTTGACTAATCAACTGGTTGATTGGTGGTGGAGTTTGGAATCAGTAATTGGGAATTTGGAATTTGGTGGAGAGTTCAGTGACTAGTTGACTAATCAACTGGTTGACTCGAGCCTTGGCGGCAACTAAGTTCCTAATGGCAACGCAAGTGTGATCACCGTCCCCCCATCGGATCTAAACCCAAGCGTACCGCCGATCTCGTCCATCCGCTTTTTCATGTTCTTTAAGCCGTTTCCAAACTGGTTATGGTTATCGATCCCTGAGCCATTGTCTTTAATCACGATCGTTAACCGGCCTTCCAGCAAGGATATGGTAGCCTCAGCCTGGTTTCCACCCGAATGCTTCAGCATATTATGAAATGCTTCTTTAATGATGAGGAATAAATTCTTCCGTTGCACCCCGCTTAATTGCACAGGCCCGGGCACATCGCAGCTCATACTGCTGTTAAAACTGATCGGTGTATCCTCGAAAAAATTGATACCGTATTGCCGCAGGTATTCAGAGAAATTTTGCAGTGTATCGTTCTCTTCATTGAGGCTCCAGATGATCGTATGCATTCGTTGTGCAATATCTTTTGCAGTTAACGAGATCTTCTGCGCGTAAGATCCAATATTTGCTCTCGCCTCGGGATGATTCTGATGATCTGCCATCAGGTCGCTCATCATACGGATCGTACTTAAACCGCCGCCCACATCATCATGCAGGTCGGCAATGATGCGTTCCCTTTCTATTAAAACGGCCTGCTGGCGCGTGTATGCGGCATTGATCAACGACTTTTCATTGTCTGCAATTTTTCGTTGCAGGGCCATTGTGAATAAAAACAGATCCAGCAAAATACTAATATGCACAGGGATAAAGGGGTTCATGGTTTGGACATTTCCCGCGCCGGTATGTTTCATCATATACAATGACAACAGCAATGCGGCCAGTGCGCCGCTCAGCAAAATAATACTGCCCCAGATGATGAAACGTGAATAAAGAATTTCGCCCTTGAATAACGCGATCAGCATGTAAAGCTGTAAGGGGAATAGCAGCACGCCGATCAGGAAATAACTGCTGTTGTATTCCACATGAAAAATATTACAAAGCAGGCAGGTAACAGAGAGCCCAACATAAATCCAGAGAATCGTTTTATATAAACGGAAGAGCTTTTTTGATTTCTGCCGCAGCCCCAGGTAATGCATCACGAACAACGTATAGAAAACGCTGCTGAAAAATTGCACGGGCCGCTTAAACATTTCCAGCAACTCTGATTGGGCACCAGATAAACTTCCGGCAGGAAAAAATAATTGCGGTAACGCCAGTAAATAATATACGGCCAATACACCCAGGTAGGCAGCATAATACAAATGCTCTTTCCTCTTTATGATCGTGTACTGCATAAAAAAGAAGGCTGACATAAAGATTACCACAGCCTCAATAAAGAAAGAAAAATAATGGTTAAAATCCATAAGATATGCGCTTTCCAGGGCGGTTTGTGGCTTACCGTTTTAAATAGAGGTTCACCGCTTCCACGCGGGTATTTACCTGGAGCTTCTTATAAATATTCTGCACATGTTTGCGCACCGTACCGCCACTGATCTGTAAAATATCCGCCACCTCTTTTCCTATTAATCCCTTGGCTAAATTTTCCAGTACCATTTTTTCACGATCGCTTAATGTCTCGATCAGGGTATTTTCTTTGCCCATGCTTACGAAACTGGCCACCACTTTCCGGGCGATATTGCTGCTCATCGGGCTGCCGCCGGCAATCATATCATCCAGCGCTTCCATGATCCGCGCAGGCCCTTCCGTTTTCAGGATATAACCGCTGGCACCGGCCTTTAAAGAATCGAAAATTTTATCGTTGTCTTCATAAGCCGTGCACATCAGGAAGAGCATTTCCGGGAACATGACCTTCAACGCGTTCACGCAACTGATGCCACTCACCCCGGGAAGGTTGATGTCCATTAATACCGCATCCGGTTTAACCTTTGGGATCTTTTGTAAAGCTTCTTCTGCATTGGCATAACTCCCGCCCAATTTATACGCCTGGTTGAGCTGCACCATCAGGCTCATTCCCTCGCGGAGGTCATTTTTGTCTTCGACGATACAGATTATTTTTTGCGAATCAGGCATAGTTTACAAAACTAATATAATACACAGAACGGCAAATACGCAGTTAAGCGTACTATTTATTGGCTGCCTGCAGGAAATCTTTTATACCTGCAACGATCTTCGCAGCCATTTGCGCACGGAAGGCTTCGTCCATCATCAGCATTTCCTCTTCGGGGTTGCTGATAAACAGCGTTTCTACCAAAGCGTTAGGATACTCCGTAGGGCTATTCAGCATGAAATTAAAGGAACCGATATTACCATATTCTTTCAAGCCGAGTTCGAGTATGCGTTTGTTGATGAAAAAACTTAAGGGCCGGAAACCGACATAACGGTAAAGTGTACTTGTACCACCGGCACGGATCGGGTCGCCGGAAGAATTCAGGTGCAGGCTGATCAACAGGTCGGGCAGGCTATCGCGGTAAAATAAGATCCGTTCTTTGTTTTCTACGAGTTTTTCTACAGAGCGCGTCATGATCGTTCGCGCGCCTTCCTGCTGTAAGGCTTGTTGTAATTGCAGGGAAAGTGCAAGTGCCAAATGTTTTTCTGAAGAACCAGTTGGTCCGCCGGCGCCCGTATTGCTGCCGCCATGGCCGGCATCGATCGCGATCACGAGGTCTTTCAACGCGAGGCTTCGTGGCTGCTGCTTAATTTTGATCACGAGGTTATTGCCACGATAATAGATCTGGTGGCCCCAATGCTGGCTATGCTTTAACTGGATCGTGATGCGCAGGATATCATCGGCCACCTGCTCGTAATCCACGTTCTCAATTTCCTTTGCACTCTTTAATTGCGTGATCCAGTTGGTATTGCTGGTGGCACCAAAAATATCCACGGTAATGCGCGAGGGATTGATGAGCTGGGCAGATTGATAAGGCAGTTTACTGCTCAACCCGATCGTGAGATAATCGTAAACAGAATCGCCCGACACGCGCCATGCACCGGAAAGCGCTTCGGGTGTAAAACTCCCCTTCGGCATCAGCGTCACCAGGTCATCCGGGATATATGCCGTACGTGTTTTTGCGAGACGCACTTTATAATCATTACCGATCTTCCCAATAATTTTTAAGGGGATCATACTGTCGAGGTAACCAATCTTTGCACCACCAAGGCGGTCTTCGCCAAGGCCATATTCTAAAAAAGCAAGACGCCCTTTCGTTAATGCGATGTCGGAAGAAAGTGGCGACATCACCGAAAAACTATTCCCTGTTTCTTTAGTGATGCGCTGACCGTCTTTGCTCATCAGGGTTACCGGAAATTTTCTGCTCGTAAAACTGTCAGTCGCTTTAATCATGTATTCGCCCTGGTAAATGCCCGGCATGCCCGCGGTTTGCGAGAGCGGCATTTCATACAGCAAGCTGTTATTCAGCGTTGACAGGTTACTGTTAGGCAGGGCTTTTACTTTAAACCGAATGATGTCGCCGGGCAGTAGCACCAGGTTTCCAGCCGGGAAAGTCTGGATACTGGCAATGTCAACCGTAGTTACCGGTTCTGCAGGTTTTGGTATTGTGTAAGAAAAATTTATTTTTTTAGTGATGCTCTTGCCTTTCGCCGGACTTGCAGTAAGGGTAAATAAACTATCGCCCGGCTTCAGGTTGATCTCGAAAGCAAAGGCACCGGTTGGATATACTTTAACTGCCTGTTCATTGATCTGCAGGCTGCAGGTTTTACAGGTGCTGCCGATAATAAAATTTCGGGAGACGGATACATTGCTGGTTTCTTTTAACGGATCTACCAGTTTGATGAACGGTGCTTCTGTCGTTTGTGCCTGCACGTTAGCAGCAAGCAGTAAAACTAAGACAGGTAAAAAAAGAAAGGCTTTGGTCATGTGAAGATTATTAGCCCTGAGGCGGTGAAATATATCGCCATAAAGGCAGTACAGAAATGCCAGGGGAAATTAAAAAACAAACGAACGGTCGCGCTACGTACAACTACAAATTCATCAACCGCCGGGTTTAACCGGCCACGATCACCCCAAACCCGCAACGGCCAAGGCTCCCATCCAATTACTAATTACAAATTCCCCACCACGAATTCCAACTCCTAATCCACCGAACCACCCGCCTCCCGCTCTAACTTCAAATTCCGCAACATATCTTCTGTCATACGGTCCAGGTCGAACTCCGGTTTCCAGCCCCAGTCTTCGCGGGCAACGCTGTCATCAATGCTTTGCGGCCAGCTGTCGGCGATCTCCTGCCGGTAATCGGGTTCATAGCTGATCGTAAAACCAGGCTGGTATTTTTCAATCGATGCAGCAATTTCCTTCGGCGAAAAACTGATCGCAGATAAATTATAGGAAGTCCTGATCTTGATCTTCTCTTTTGGTGCTTCCATCAGTTCAATCGTCGCGCGGATCGCATCCGGCATATACATCATCGGCAGGTAAGTGTCTTCTTTTAAAAAGCAACTGTAAGTGTTTTCTTCCAGCGCTTCATGATAAATCTCTACTGCATAATCCGTCGTACCGCCGCCGGGAGCAGATTTATAAGATATCAGGCCCGGGTAACGCAGGCTGCGCACATCCACACCATATTTATTAAAATAATAATTACACCAGAACTCGCCGGCGTATTTGGAAATACCGTACACGGTGGAAGGTTCAATAACGGTCTTCTGCGGACAATCTTTTTTCGGTGAAGTAGGGCCGAATACCGCGATGCTGCTTGGCCAGTAGACTTTCGTGAGCTTTTCTTCCTTAGCAATGTCCAGCACATTCAACAGGCTTTGCATATTCAGGTGCCAGGCCAGCGAAGGATTTTTTTCGCCGGTGGCGGATAAGATCGCCGCCAGCAAATAGATTTGTGTAATGCCCTGCCGGATCACCTGCACGTGCAGCATTTCTTTGTTCATCACATCCAGTGATACATACGGGCCGGTGCCGTGTAATAAGGGATTTTCTTCCCGAAGATCGGATGCCACCACGTTGGCATTGCCGTATAATTTTCGGAGGGCAAGCGTTAATTCAACGCCGATCTGGCCTGAAGCGCCGATCACCAGTATTTTTTCTTTGATCATTCCTATGGCTTTAAATGCAGCGGCAAAGATAAGTGGCCACCTGTTTGTTTAGTCACAAAAACGGTGCAATAAATGATCGTACGAAACCAGGAACGGCTGATAAAAGCGCGCTACGCATCCTAATCCGCAGCGCACCTGCGAAAAAAATATTTTTTTAACCGGTGAAATCGCCTTGGACATCATCAAAGCCATGCCCTGGAACAGCCGCCCTGCAAGGGTTCCATGAAACTGTTCCTGCGTTACGCGTACAATATCTTCTTAAATGTTGGTATAAATAGCAGCAGGCGTTGAAGTACTTTTAATCTGCGCAAGGGAAGAAAGTGAAAATCATACGGCAGGCAACCGATAAGCAAGTTGGAATGATAATCGAAAAGGCTCGTATCGCTGATACCCGCGCAATTTAGTAAAAAATCTCAGACAGTCTAAACAACTGTGAACTTTTTCATATGGCAAGCAATCGAAAAGGCTGCTCCGTTTCTACGGAGGAGCCAATTTTTTTTATAGCCACTCTGTTGTCCTTGCGGAATTTGTTTACTACAAACGCCAGAAGTTCTGGATAAACTCCTGACCTAACCCTTTTAAACTGTTCTCAAAACGCTGGTTTGCCTCCGCGTGACTCTGTGGTTAATCAGTACTTAATTCTTTGAATTACCGGCATCCCTGATTATCTTAGGAAACTAAATACCCCTTATGAAAAGAAATAAATTTCTTGCAGTAATCACCACTATTGCCGCCGCTCCATTTGTCGGTTTCTCGCAGCTCGCGAAAAACATCAGCGACCGCGCCAAAGGTTTCCGGATCCCTGCCGGCGAAGGACGTTATCACGGTCACCTGCAACTCAAAGGTGTAAACGCCAATATCCAGGATGTAAAAATTTCCGGCAAGGATACCGAGGGTGGACTCGCCATTTTTGAACAGACATCCCTGTCACAGGGCCGCGGTACACCCTTACATTATCATGTGGGGCAGGACGAAGTTTTTTACGTGATCGACGGCTCCTACCGCTTCAAAGTGGGCGATGAAGAATTTGACCTGAATACGGGAGATAGCATTTTTCTTCCCCGCCAGGTGCCTCATGCCTGGACGCAGCGTTCGGCGAAAGGCAAAATGCTTGTCACTGTTCAACCCGCAGGTAAGCTGGAAGATTTTTTTGTAATAATGGCCGGGCTGGATCATGAGCCTACACCGGCTGAAATGAAAGGCATTTTTGATAAATGTGAAATGGTGGTAGTTGGCCCGCCCCTCAAACTCTGATGATTTCGCCACTATTGCAGAATGACCGGTTGTTATGTTTAGGAAGCACAACAGAAATTTCCCACAAATAGAACCAGCAGTTATTCCTGTATTATCTTAGTAGGAATAAAAACAGAAATAATGGAAACAGGAAAACCTTTACCCATCACCGTTATGGCCCTGGTAAATGCACCGGTGGAGAAAGTCTGGTCAGATTGGAACAACCCTGCAGACATCATGCAGTGGGCGCATGCAGGAGACGACTGGCATGCTCCTTATGCCGATAATGATGCACGAACAGGCGGCAGTTTTAAAACAACCATGGCGGCGAAAGATGGCAGTTTTAGTTTCGACTTTGCGGGCGTATACGACAAAGTTGTAGAGCATGAACTCATCGAATACAGCCTGGCCGATGGCAGGAAAGTGTCCATCACATTCACCGCAAAAGGGGACCAGACAGAGATCGCCGAAACCTTTGACCCGGAAACCGAAAACCCGGTAGACATGCAGCGCGACGGCTGGCAGATGATCTTAAATAATTTTAAACAACACGCCGAGGCAAAAGCTGCAGACAAATAGCTTTCCTCCCGGAGACTTGTCGTATGATCAGCAGGCGAAGCCGTCGCCCGCTAACAATCGCGTCTCATAGCAAACAGCCCCGGGAGGAAATCTCAGCTTTAAGGTAATTGCTTCGACAGGTAAGCATTAAACCTAACATGGATCGAACAAGCTCCCGTGAATTCGCTGATTTAGTGATGTAATAACCTGAGCGCTTCGATGATACGTAATGATCCCGCTTCGCAAAAATCTAACCCCGAGTAATCAGGATTTAACCCGCCGATATATGGGACAGCCAGGATATAAATCCTGTCATTGATTGCCCCGTACCTGTCTAATATCTGGAGCGAATCATTGATACTAATTCCTGACACCTGCAAGTAATATTTTCCGTGTCCATTTTCCCGTACCGTTGGATCTCCTGCCCGAAAAGCTTTTTCTCCAATCTTGTCATCCTTAAATAATACATGTGCTGCACTTATAGCGCCTTGTTCTTTCAGGCCTTCAAAAGGGAATTGTTGAAAGGGCATGGGCGCTTGTCCAATCGCATCAATAAATAATTCATAATATGTTGTTTGCTCCATATTGTTTTCATCACGATACTGATAAATCGCTCCGCCTTTTTCATTTGGAATACATTCACTATCCGGCCCAACGGCCACCATTTCCAATACTCCCGCATCGTGCATTGCCAGGAATTCACGACAAGAACTTTGCGGGAGCGATGCAATGATGATCGATACCAATGGCATCAGAACTTTTCTCATCCGCAGCATATCTTCCGCAGAAAAATGTTTGGCAGCATAGTTAATGGTGTAGCTCAAAGAAGCCAGCAATTCTTTCCAGACAACTGACTCATGCCGCTCAATTGATTTTTGTGCTTCCGTGTATTCTGCCTTTAATAGTTTAAATGGTTCTACCTTTCTCCGAACCGCCATCATATGCTCTACAAAATCCTCCAGGCTCAAATTTTTAACTGTCTCGTACAGTTCAGGCTTACTCTTTTTTAGTGGAACAAGAAAGTGTTGTTGATATATATAGTCCAGGTCAACAAATCCGTTATTGGCCTCTTTACAAACGCGAATTTCTTCTTCCGGGAGGGCTAATTCTGTAGACAGTGCAGACTGGGAAAGATGAAATCTGACCGCAGGCAATAATCCGCCTAAAGCATGCAGCACTATTTTAAAATTTGAAGATCCGGGATGGACTTTATAAGTAAGCATGCCATCAGCTCTTTGGCTGAAAACACCGTTCTCACGGGAAAGCGTTTTTACAACATCCACGGCAGTTAAAGAGGCCCCCCTAACGGCTACAGGAAAATCGGTAATCTTTTTAAGTTTTGAGGGTGGATATGGAGAATCATACCAGCCGGGGATTTTGTCCTCATAAATTTTAGGCCAGCGATGCCCGATGCAAACCACGGCACTGTCAAATTCATAGCTGTTGTTGTTGTGATCGGTGATCATGATCTTACCTGTTTCGGGCAGGTCAGCCATATCAGTAACTTCAGTATTAAAAAGTACTTCCACCCGGAGATGTTGTTGTCGGGCTTTCTTACGCAGGATGTCAAATTGCTCTTCCAGGTATTTGCCAAAAAGCAGGCGAGGTACCACTTTATCTTCGTTGAAGGAATCCTGGTCGATGCCAAACTGTTGAAGCATTTCATGCGGCGCAAACGCTATCCAGTTTTTTATCGTCGTTTCAAGCTCTGGTAGCTCACGATCAGATATATTAGTGATATGTTCATAACATGCACCGTGGGTGCCGTAAGGCATGCCAACTCCTAACTGATTATACTTTTCAAATATAAAAACGGAATTACACAAGCCGGGGTTTTCTAAAATGCGCTTGAGCATAAAAAGTGCCGCGGGACCGCCGCCAATCAGCGCGATAGATTTTGCGAAAGACTTCTCCATAAAAACCGTAGACTTTATCTGTTGTAGAAATTAATTTTGCATCAGGTACATCCGCCGGATAAAACAGCTATAATCGCATATTGTTCATCTGGTCTGATTAAAATTAATTTTATTAGCATTTACGAAAAATAATTTTCGGGTAAAGCTCACCAGTTTCGTTTTAGAAAATGATTAAAGCGGTCGAAAATTTTCTTTAAGCCGTTCTGAAGCCAGGCCAGGAGCCGTAATCTTCCACCGCCTTACCCCCGAAAGCGTATCTTCATCTTAATGAACAAGATCCTTGCCCAGCTCCATCAGTATGCTGCGTTAAGCACCGATGCGCAGGAAGCAATCGGGCAAGCGCTGCAAAAAAATCATTACGCTAAAAATGATTTCCTCTTACGCAAAGGACAGGTTTGCCGGCATATCTATTTTATTGAAAAAGGCGCCCTGCGTGGCTTTTATCATACCGAAGAAAAAGAGATCAGTCATTGGTTTGCCTTTGAAAATGATTTCGTTACCTCATTCCACAGTTTTATCACAGGCGAACCCGCGGTAGAAAATATTCAGTTCCTGGAAGGTGCGGTGCTTTGGGCGATCCCGAAAGACACCCTGCATGAATTGTTCGACCGCTTTCATGAGATCGAACGGCTGGTGCGCATCGCCTATGAAAAATATTACCTGCGCCTGGAAGAACGTTTTGTGAACGCACAATTCAAAACAGCAGCAGAACGCTACGAAGAACTGCTGTTAACCCATCCGCATATCATCAACCGCGTACCGCTCGGGCAGGTCGCCTCCTACCTCGGCATCAGCCAGGAAACCCTGAGCCGGGTAAGAGCAGGAGCGATGAAATGATCCTTTAACAATTCATATTCCTGTTTTTGATAATTATCAAACGATGCTGTTTTTCTGACGGATATGTTTGTCTCCTAAAACATTTTTATGGAACAACAACCAAACGCTCCGTCTCCGGCTTTTACCGCCGCGTCGTGGGCAGCCTTATTTATCGGTATGCTTGCGTACCTGATCGGCCTCTCCAATGCAGCAATGCAACTGAATGAAAAAGGCTACTATTTTACGATCTTATTATTCGGCCTCTTCGCTTCCGTCTCTGTACAAAAAGCCGTGCGCGACCGCCTCGAAGGCATCCCTGTCACCAATATCTATTATGGCCTCGCCTGGTTTTCTACCTTAAGTGCACTCGTCCTGCTCACCATCGGCTTGTGGAATGCCGATTTAGAAAAAAGCGAAAAAGGTTTTTACGCGATGTCTTTTATCCTGAGCTTGTTTGCAGCGGTGGCAGTGCAAAAGAATATCCGGGATGGGAAAGCATCTTAATTAATTAATCCTTTTCGCCGCTAAGGCAGAAAAACCCGAAGGAGCACAAAGAGTGATAACCGCGACTAACAACGTTTAGGGCACTGTCACCTTATTTTGTCCCAAATATTTTTCAAACATATACCGGGACAGCACTTTTAAGGAACGATTGACATCTTTCGGGTATGTCCCGCCGCTAGTGAAATAATAGATGCTTCCACCATCTTTTATGTAATAAATTTTGCCGATCGAGCTTACTGTGATCGTGTCCGGCAGCGTGATCCGGCGGAAATTTTTTACTTTATCCTCATCAAGAGGTAATAAAATAGTACCCTGCCTTGGCGGGTTACAAGGCGTTTGCGTGTAATGATCATCTGCCCAATACATACAAGCAGGAATCGATGTATTAATCAGGTTTTGTGGAGGTTTTTTGTCCCCCAAGATTTTAAATACAAACCCACTAAACGCTGTGATTATCGATAGTAACAGCCCATACTTTATTGCAGAGGAACTCCACCAACTCTTTAATAGCGAGATTCGACCTCCCCGTTTTATATCATCCTCCTTACCACCGTGTTTCGTTGGATTTCCTGGTAACTCATCGGATCCGGTACCCCCGATTATAACATCTCCAGTCTTCTCTAAAAGAATTAGCTCCTCATCACTCAATAATACCTGGTTATCTGACCTATATGGGCGATGTCTAAAATCGATCAGCCATGCAAGCAATTCAAGATTCCGGTCACTGAGCTGATGACTTCCGTTTTCTTTTAAAAAATTATTAAGTGGCTTAAACTTGTTTACATCAAACCTTTGTATGACAGCAAGGAACTTTCTTCCCGGTTCCGCAGGCCCGAAAAAGACCCTAAGTGCGGGCTCGTCTCTATTTTCTAAACGCTCCTGATACACATTCGCACACTCCCGCCGGATATTACCTGGTGTGGGCTGGGCTAATAATGGTGATAACAGATTCCCGCTCCGCTTCCGGCGATACTCCTCCTTAACCAGTTTAATATACTCAAAATGTTTTAGCCTCATGTGTTTGCTTAAATCTAAAGTACGCAATAAGCGGAATTTGAAAAACGATCAAGGAAAAATCTTAAAATTTCACGCTCTTATTCGTTGAATTGAAACGGAATTACCGGAATGATCGGAATTGGCGGAAACCAATACCAGTCAGGCTTGTACCGGCTATTATTTTTGCTCCATGATCATTTAGTTAGCCGTACACGACCGGATGATCTGCTGATCGCGAAGATCGTTACGGGTTAACCAGCAAGGGAAGTTGTTAACTCCGCCCCGATCTACGCGCTTTCTTCCCACCGTAAGAAGCGCTTCTTACAACATCAACCTGCAGGTTCGCGCCTGCCTGTCCGTTTTTTCACACCATTTAAATCTACAGACAATGATCAACATCGTTATCTGGTTTGCAGCATTCTTATGCCCAAACCCGAACCATACTTCCGAAAATCACGGAAGCTGCACGCTCCTACACATGACATCCTCGGCCAACACCGAAGACACCGGCGGTGAAACCGGAGGAATTCCAAAACCGCCTTTTCCGCCGCCACCTCCAACGCCGCCCGGCAATTAAGGGCTCCGAAGAAAGGCAGACACTACTCTGCCTTTCTTTATTTATCTTGAAGAAAAATCACCTGCTTGAATTCGCACTTTCGTTTAACCCTCACGGTCATTTCCATCTTGCTTTGCTGTTCCGTTTGCCAGGCGCAGAAAGCCCCGGCAAAATATTCTGATTACGATCGCGGCAACTATTACTATTATTATCAAAAATGGGATTCTGCTTTCCTCATGTATAACCGTTACCTGGAGCATCCCACCGACAGCCTGGAAAAAGCAAAAGCCTATAATTACATGGGGCAGATGCAATGGATTATCGGTGATATTTATGGCGCCCAGCAAAGTCTCACCGGCGTTATCCATACGCTGGATCCGGCTGATACCGCGCATCGTACAGACCTTGGATATGCATACAACTTGCTAGGAAATCTAAGCAAGGATCTTAAACGATATGACGAAGCCATAAATTTTTACAATAGTGCCATTCATTTTTTTAAAGACTCGCCCTATGCCCTGGAGATAACGAACGGAAAAGCGTTAGTGTTTCAACAGAAAAAAAGCTATGCCGTCGCTATTGCCATGTACGATTCCATGCTAACAGTCAAACCTGCCGATCAATCCCTTCTTGCCCGGATCATCGACAATAGGGCGCGTACGAAGTGGCTGCAGGATCCCGAGTCCGGCGTTTTACCCGACTTTCATGCGGCTTTAAAAATCCGAACCGATATCCAGGACGAGGCAGGATTTATCGCCAGCTATGCGCACCTCTCCGACTATTATGCAAAATCAAACCCGGATTCCGCCTTATGGTACGCCAGGCAGATGCACGACCAGGCAAGTAAAAATCAAAACCCGGATGATATGCTCGAGGCCATTGACAAACTAATCAGGCTAAACAGCAACACTGCAGTAAAGGAAAACTGGTATGAAGCATATCGCACCATCAACGACAGCCTCCAGCTTTCCAGGGATACTACCAGGAATCGCTTCGCCCTCATCCGCTACGATGTGCAAAAAGGTAAGGCGGATAACCTTCAGCTGCAGCAACATATTTCTATGCAGCGCCTCCTGATGTATGCCTTGATAGCTACGGCGATTCTCGTTATCATCGGCCTCTGGTCCAGCTATAACAGGCACAGGAAAAAGATCAGCCGTGATTCTGAAAATGCGATCCGGAACGCCAGGCTGAAAACTTCGCAGAAGGTGCACGACGTGGTGGCCAACGGGCTGTATGGGATCATGAACGAACTGGAACATACGGACCAAATCCAGCGCGAACCGTTGATCAACAGGATCGAAGGCTTGTATGAACAATCGCGGAATATCTCTTACGAAGATGCACCTGCAGCGGAGAACAGCAATTACGATCAGCAGGTTCACCAACTGCTGAATGCTTTCTCCAATGAAACCACCAAACTGATCGTTGTGGGCAACCAGCAAACATTCTGGAATAATATCAGCGCCGCGCAAAAGCAGGAACTGCAACTGATCCTCCGGGAACTCATGATCAACATGAAGAAACATAGCCGCGCGGGGAATGTATTGGTTCATTTTAAACAGGATGCCGGCAACGGGATGATTCAATATAAAGATGATGGTGTCGGCATGCCATCCGAGGCGGCTTTTGGAAATGGCCTCAACAATACGGTTAGCCGTATTAAATCATTGAACGGGGAGATTAATTTTGAAAAAAGCGAAAGAGCAGGGGTTTCAATTGCCATCAGCTTTCCGCTCGAAATGACACCCCATGATTGATAAGGTTATTATTGCTGAAGACCAGGAAATTGCCAACCTCTCCGTTCAACGAACGATGGAGGAATTGCAGATCGCAGCCGTCGATCATGCATTTTATTGTGACGATGCGTTACATAAAATCACCGTAGCAAAACAGAAAGGCAGTCCGTACGACTTGCTGATCACGGACCTCTATTTTGAATCTGATGGCAATCACCAACAGATCAATGGCGGTTTTGAGCTTATCCCGGCCGTGCGGCAGGTGCAGCCCGAAATAATGATCCTAATCTTATCTGCAGAACATCGTCCTGCCACGATCGACCTGCTGTTTAAGAATTACCAGATCGATGGCTATGTAAGAAAAGCCCGCCATGACGCCCGGGAATTAAAACTGGCGATGGTCACCCTTGCCAAAGGCGAGCCCTACTATCCAAGGGCGCTGGCGCAACTAATCAAACAATCCAACACCTACGAGTTTACAGAATTTGATATCAATATCATCCAGCTCCTCTCGCAGGGCTACCAGCAAAAAGAAATATCCGGCTATTTTCATGAGCGGAATATCCGCCCATCCAGCCTGAGTATGATTGAAAAAAGACTGAAGCAAATGCGCGACGAACTGGGTTTTGTAAAAAATGAGCAACTCTTACTTTTCTGCAAAGATGCGGGGATATTATAGGCAGCCTGTTTCAAAACACGGTAACTACTCCGCCAGGAATATGACCCGTCTGCTCCTGATCATGCTGCTTGCGCAATGTAGCTGCCACAGTGCGGATGCAGTTTACCTTTGCAACGGGCCTTCGTCCGAAGTTTACCATAAAACAAATCATTGCAAGGGCCTCCGAAAATGTACAACCGATATTGAGACGACTGATCTCTCTACCGCGAAATCCCGGCAGCGGCGCGAATGCGGCTATTGTTACAAATAAATAACTATCCCATTGCTATTCCGGAATGATTTTGCTCCACAGGATTGAAAACGGTTTCCCGTAAAATTTAAAGTTATTCAACCAATACTTTTGAAAAGGGAGATGAATCAATATTCAGTCTGCCCAGTTTTAACCGTACCCTAAACATTACCCTACATGAAAGAAGTTATCCTGGCAGCGACGGTGGTCGCTGCCCTAACTTCCTGCTCTCTCCAGAAACGAACGACCAACACAGCAAAAACGTTGGGCATTTACGGAGCAGGTGTTATTCAAAAACCCGTACTCACCAATCTTAAAGTGAATCCTCAGAAATTCAGCAGTAGTTATGCATCCAATGAAACCCAGGGACTGGAATACCACAAAAGCCAGGCTGTTGCAAAAGCTATGATGGAAAACAAGGCAGATGTTATCATCGAACCTGCTTATGAGATCACGAGTTCTGGATCAAGTGTAAGTATTATTCTGACTGGTTATGCAGGAAGCTATGAAAACTTTCGCCAGTTGACAGGTGCTGACACTTCGCTATTGGTTGACGCCGGCATCATGAATTACAACAGCGGCCCCGGTGCCACACCTGCAGCCCAAGCTGTAAAGAAAAAAAGTAAAACAGGATTACTTATCCTCACGTTAATCCTTGCAGGCGGAGCAATAGCAGCTTCTGGTTTATAATAAATCTCAATCGTTAAAAAAATAAAATATGAGCAATAAAATTCAAAACGCATTCATTCTATTGATATCGATTACTATAGTGTCTTGCAGTAGTATGAAATCAACAACGAATACAGCAAAAACATTAAGTATTTACGGATCAGGCGTCATCCAAAAACCAGTGATTGTAGAACTGGATGTAAAACAAACCAAAGTAACGGCAACAGTTACGGGTAAAGAAGGAAGTAATATCGAAACTTTAAAGGCAGAAGCGGTGAGCGTAGCTGTTAAAAATGTGTCTGCAGATGTACTGGTCGAACCAACTTATACGATTGTTTCCACCCGTGGATCGTCTACAGTTACGGTTACAGGATTTCCAGCTACTTACAAAAATTTCCGCGACATAAGGGTGGAAGATGTTCCCCTGATTAAAGCCGGAATTTTGCAGACCGCACGAGTTGCGGAGCCAACGATGATCTGGCAAAAAAAGAATTAAGTAAACACGATACCGATATAAAAAGCAAAGTTGTTATAAGTAGCGGCTTTGCTTTTTTTTATGCCTTAAAGTCGCCTCTTATTAGTTTCGGCTTGGTGATGGGAAGCCATGGGATGGTCTTGTCGGACAAATTCATCAAACAAAAAGGCCAGCATTTCTGCCGGCCTTCGCTCCCCCTGTCTGATTTGAACAGACGACCCTCTGATTAACAGTCAGATGCTCTAACCAACTGAGCTAAGGAGGAATATCCCTTTCGGGGTTGCAAAAATAGGGGATTTTGAAATTTCCACAGCAAAAAAATAAAAGAATTTTTGAGAAGGAAGGGTAACCACAGAGTAAAAAGAGTGCCGCACAGAGTTAAGGGAGTTTTAAGGCAGGAAAGCAGGGAGGGAACGGAGTTTATTTGGGGGGCGAAACAGTCTAAAATGCGCGCACTGATGTTTACATTCCGATATATATACCGTCCCCGGTTTGGCGTACGGGAAAGGTTTTTAGATAATAGCCTTCGCCGCTGACGTTTCTGCCATTGGCCGCACTAAACTTATAGCGGTGCAGCGGGCAAACGATATTGCCCAGCGCATCCACATAACCCTGCGCCAGTTTCGCGCCCGCATGCGGGCATTTCGCCGTACAGGCATGCAGGCTGTCATTGATCTTCGACATACATACCGCCTTCCCGTTTACTTCCAACTCCAGCAGGCCCTCCTCGTTAAAGGCCAGCTCTGCCAGCGACGCCGCGATCTTTACCCACTGGTATGGCTCCCCCATCTAGTAAAAATATTCTGCGCGGTAGGGATACCTGATCTGGTACATCTCCCGCACTTTATTTAAGATCGTTTGCCGCAATACATCCAGGTTCGTCCGCTCCGTGGCCGACACAAATACACAGTTCCCTTTCGTCTCTTCCTGCCACCTGTCTTTCAGCTCCTTTAATATGTTTTCTTTCACTTCTTCTTCCAGCCACTCGTCAAACACTTCTTCCTTATACTTATCCATCTTATTAAAGATCGTGATCGTGGGCTTATCGCCGCTGCCCAAATCGGCCAGGGTTTTATTCACCACCGTTAGTTGCTCTTCATACTGCGGGTGCGACATGTCCACGACGTGCAGCAACACATCTGCTTCACGTACCTCATCCAATGTGCTTTTAAAACTCTCTACCAAATGATGCGGCAGCTTGCGGATGAACCCTACCGTATCGCTTAACAAGAACGGCGTCTGCTCAAACACCACTTTTCTTGTCGTCGTATCCAGCGTGGCGAATAATTTATTTTCTGCAAATACTTCGCTCTTGCTCAACACGGTCATCAATGTTGATTTTCCCACGTTCGTATAACCGACCAGTGCGACGCGGATAAATTCCCCGCGCTCCTGGCGCTGCGTCACGGCCTGCTTGTCAAATTCGGCTAAGCGTTTCCGTAAGAGGCTGATCTTATCCTTTACGATCCGGCGATCGGTCTCGATCTCCGTCTCACCCGGACCCCTTGTTCCCACACCGCCTCCCTGGCGTTCCAGATGCTTCCACATGCCTTTCAACCTTGGTAAAATATACTGGTACTGCGCGAGCTCCACCTGCGTTTTCGCCTGGGCGGTCTTGGCCCGGCTGGCGAATATATCCAGGATCAGGTCACTGCGGTCGATGATCTTTACATTCAGTACTTTTTCAATATTCTGTAGCTGCGATCCGGTGAGTTCATCATCGAAGATCACCATATGCACGTCGCCTTTCAGCAACAGGTAATCCCTGATCTGCTCCAGCTTTCCTTTCCCCACGAAGGTCTTGCTATCCGGCCGCGCCATGCGTTGCGTGAACCGTTTTACGGTGGCAGCGCCTGCCGTCTCTGCTAAAAACGCCAGCTCATCCATGTACTCGTTCACCTGCTCTTCGGTTTGTTCCTTCTGGATCACGCCGACCAGCACTGCGTTCTCGATGCCTTCGCTTTGTATTTTTTTCTCTATCAAATTGTTGTTTGTTTGTGTGTGTAAAGTTAGTTGTATTAACCGCAGTTTTTACCACAGAGTTCCGCTGAGTTTAAATGGAGTTTCACAAAGTTTATACCGAAGCATGCTTGTGTTTGGGAGCCGGCGTTAACCTTGTGTGGTTGGTGAAAAAGACTAACCACAGGAGTTGAACCACGGAGGAAGATAACCACAGAGTTTCACTAAGTGAAAAATTGAGTATCACTGAGTTTATTATGGAGGAGGTTGTATTCGTGGCCGGCTTTAACCTTGGAGTCGTTGGTGAAAACACTAACCACGGCGGCAAAGTTAGTTGATTGGCAGGTATAACCACAGAGTTAAACAGAGGTTTACGCAGAGTTTCACGGAGTTTGGTTTTTTTAAAATATGCCTGGTGGCCGGGCGTACCAGGTCCAAAAGAAAAAGGTCAGTACGCTTTACCGCGAATACTGACCTGAATATTTTTAAACCACTGAACTGTTCTACTAATCACTTCAAATTCGGTTGGTCGGGAGACCAGAGGGCGGCGACGTGTGGAAATCAAATGACCTTGTGACAATTGACTTACTGACTAATGACCTCCTGACTCACATATTGCCGTTGGTCAGGAGACCAGACGGCGGCACCACTAAACCATTCAACTAACCAACTATTCAACCATTCTACTCCTCCACCCAATTCCCAATCCCTAATTCCCAATCAACCAATCAACTATTCAACCACTCAACCCCAACTCTATTTCTTCGCAGACGCCGCTTCCACCCATTTCTGCATCGACTCGCAGGATTGGTATTCCGGGTCTACCATCACGTAATAGGTCTTGATCTTTTTCAAAAACCAGGTCTCCAGGGCGTTTTCTTTTTTCTCTTCCAGTGCACGCGCAGCAATTTTGCTGTAATCATCTTTCATGT
Source organism: Ferruginibacter sp. (assembly GCA_028288705.1). GTDB lineage: Bacteria > Bacteroidota > Bacteroidia > Chitinophagales > Chitinophagaceae > Ferruginibacter. The sequence continues at coordinate 17,350 of JAQBNH010000014.1, read as the reverse complement.
TCTCGCGGTGCGGTGCAGACTGAGATTTTAAATAAATGATGCGCAAAGCTTTTTTACCACGCTCGTCATTGTATTCTACCGGTTGCGAATATGCGCCAACCGTTAATGTTTTTAATAATGGGATCATGTCCTTGTCCAGCTGGTCGATCGTTAAAAAACTACCGTTCGGTCCCTGGATCATCCCTGCCGTAAACTTGCTCGCTTCGTCTTCACTGTAACGGGAAACGGCTGCACCAAAATCAATCGTGCCGGCGATTAGCTTCGACCGCACAGAATCCAGTTTCTCCAGGCTGCCCTTTGTTTCAATATTCGTTACCTGCGGGATTTTTAAAATATGACGCACGACGATATCATCCCCGGCGCGGCTCACCATCTGGATGATATGATAACCAAACTTCGATTTGAACGGGTTCGTGATCTGCCCTTCTTTTAAGGTAAATGCTTTTGACACAAATGTCGGGTCTACGTTCTTCTGCGTGCGGTTGAATTCAAACATCCCGCCCTGGTCTTTCGACCCCGGATCTTCCGAATATAATGCGGCTAATGTTTTAAAATCTTTCTTGCCGCTTTCAATCGCGGTCTTGTATTCATTCAATTGCTCGATCGCGTATTCTTCTGCATCGCGACTCGCTTTTGGATAAGAAACGATCTGGCCAATTTCTACTTCACTTTCGTAATAGGGCAGGCTGTCTTTCGCGATACGCTGAAAATAACTGTTCACCTCATTGGGTGTGATGCGGATATCACCCACGATCTTATCGCGCATCGCAGAAGATAATTTGCGATCGCGGAAACCTTCGCGGAAATCTTCTTTCAACTGGTAAACCGAACGGCCCGCCACTTTTTCCAGCTCGTCTTTTGAACCATAGGCGCCGATAAAGTTGCGGATCTGGTTGTCGATCTCGATCTCTACTTCTTCATCTGTGACAGGAAGGGAATCTTTTTCTGCCTGTAACACCAGGGCTTTTACATTCAATGCCTGCTCCAGCACCATGCAACGTGCATTCGCCGGAATTTCCATCCCCTGGCGTTGCATATCGGTTATGCTGTTATCGATATCACTTTTCAGCACGATCTTATTACCAACAACGGCAACAATTTTATCAGCTGAAACTTTTTGTGGTTGTGCAAAAACGGCTGAAAAACAGCCAAGGGAAAGCGCAGTCAGTAATACTTTATTTCTCATCATAATATAGTCGCGGTTCTTAGGAACAGCATGCTTGTCAAATTTAGGCCTGTTACGGCCTGCAGATTATTTATTAAGGTCATTTAACAAAAAATTGTAGGGCAGTTACGCGCTACAATTTTGGAGTAATTTAACCACAGAGTTTTTTTAACCACAGAGTAAAAAGAGTCGAACACAGAGTTGAGTTAACCAATCAACTAATCAACCAGTCAACTATAATGTTCGCTTCACTTCCACTTCTTCAAACGCTTCCACGATATCGTTTACTTTGATATCATTGTAGTTCCTGATTACGAGTCCGCACTCCATACTGGACGTTACTTCCTTCGCATCATCACGGAAACGTTTTAAGCTGGCGAGTTCGCCGGTAAAGATCACGATGCCATCGCGTACGAGGCGGATCCTGTTGTTACGGGCGATCTTACCATCCAGGACAAAACAACCGGCAACGGTCGCCTTATCAAAACGGTAGGTTTCGCGGATCTCGATATTACCGAGGATCTTCTCTTCCACCGCTGGTTCCAGCATCCCTTCCATCGCGCTCTTGATCTCTTCGATGGCGTTGTAGATGATAGAATATAATTTGATCTCGATCGATTCTGTTTCTGCCAGTTTACCGGCTTTCATCGACGGACGAACGTTAAAACCAATGATGATCGCATCCGATGCATTCGCGAGGGTAACATCACTTTCCGTGATCGCACCAACGGCTTTATGGATCACTTTCACCACGATCTCTTCTGTAGATAATTTCTGCAGGGAATCACTCAGGGCATCTACCGAACCATCCACGTCACCTTTGATGATCACGTTCAGTTCTTTAAAGTTTCCGAGCGCCAAACGACGGCCGATCTCATCCAGCGTAATATGTTTCTTCGCACGCATCCCCTGCTCACGCAGGATCTGTCCGCGTGAATAAGCTTTCTCTCTGGCTTCTGCTTCATCCGCATATACCTTGAACGTTTCACCCGCTTGCGGTGCACCATTTAAACCAAGCATTAATACCGGTGTAGAAGGCGGTGCTGTTTCAATGCGCTGGTTACGCTCATTGTACATGGCTTTCACCTTTCCGAAGTACTGTCCGGAAACGATCATATCGCCCTGGTTCAGTGTACCGTTTTGTACAAGGATCGTGGCGACATAACCACGGCCTTTATCCAATGATGCCTCGATGATGGTACCGGAAGCTGTTTTAACAGGATTCGCTTTCAGTTCCAGGATATCTGTTTCCAACAGGATCTTTTCCAGCAACAGGTCGATGTTCAGGCCTTGTTTGGCACTGATCTCCTGGCTCTGGAATTTACCACCCCAGCTTTCCACGAGGATATTCATCCCGGCTAATTGTTCTTTAATTTTTTCAGGATTCGCTCCGTCGCGGTCGATCTTATTGATCGCGAAGATCATCGGCACATTCGCTGCCTGGGCATGCGAGATGGCTTCCTTCGTTTGCGGCATTACAGAATCATCTGCAGCTACCACGATCACGGCGATATCCGTTACTTTGGCACCACGTGCACGCATCGCGGTAAACGCTTCGTGACCCGGGGTATCCAGGAAGGTAATGGCGCGGCCATCTTTCAAGGTTACCTCGTAGGCACCGATATGCTGCGTGATACCACCGGCCTCACCTGCGATCACATTCGTGTTACGGATATAATCGAGCAGGGAAGTCTTACCATGATCTACGTGGCCCATGATCGTAACGATCGGCGCACGTGGCTTCATGTCTTCCGGTGCATCTTCTGTTTCATCTTCTTCCAGTTCTGCGGCATCATCCACCCCGATAAATTCCACTTCGTAGTTGAACTCGCTCGCTACCAGTTCGATCACGTCAGCCTCTAAACGCTGGTTGATCGACACCATGATACCGAGGTTCATACACTTGCTGATGATATCGGCAAAACTTACATCCATCAAACCTGCCAGTTCACTCACAGAGATGTACTCTGTTACCTGCAGTTTGCTGTTTTCCATCCCCTCGCCGCCCTGGTTCTCGGCCATTTCTTCACGTTTGGCTTTACGGTATTTCGCCTTGAGGCTTTTACCGCGGCCACCGGAACCTGCAAGCTTGGCTTGTGTTTGTTTTAATTTTTCCTGGATCTCTTTTGCATCGATCACTTTATCTTCCCTGCGTACCGGCGTGCCTGTACCCGGGCGCTGGAACCTGTTGCCGGTGGCGGATCCGCCTTGTGCGGGGCCACGGTTTGGTCCGCCACGCGGATCGTTGATCGCACGGGCGCGCTGCTGACCGTTCTGGCCCGGCAATGCTGTGCCCGGGGTGCCGGGTGTGCCTGGTTTTTTCGCAACGGGGATACGTTTGCGCTTATGTTTTTCGTCGTCTTTTTTCGGACGTGTATCATTACTTACCGGCAAGTCGATCTTACCCATGATCTTCGGGCCCGTTAGTTTAACGGCCTGGATATTTTCAATCACGGGAGCAGTATCTTTTGCTGGTTCCGGCGTGGGTGCCGGTGCAGGTGTTGGTTCCGGAGCTGCTGCTTTCACAGGCTCAGGAGCCGGCGTTTCTTTCGGCGCTTCAGTAACGGGTGCTGCTGCAGGTGCCGCTTCCGGTTCGTCTTTTTTCTTCGCCGATTTTTTCGGGCGTGTAGAAGAATCTATCGCGTCCAGGTCTATTTTGCCCAATACTTTCGGGCCTTCGAGTTCCTGGCTTTCTACTTTCGTAACAGTGGGTTCTTCCGCAGGCGCTGCTGCCACAGGGGCTGCAGGTGCCACGGGTTCTTCTACCGGTGCGGGAGCAACGATCTCCGGTTTTTCTTCTACCGGCTTCTCTTCTTTCACCGGTTCCGGGGCAGGTGCTTCTACCGGGGCAACAGGCTCTTCTTTCGGCTTTGGCTTCTCATCTTTCTTTTTAATGGAAAGATCTTCTTCATCTCTTTTCTTCTTCGGTTCGCCGCCACCTGCGCCTTTTGGCAGGTCTATCTTTTCTGCTTTTTCTTTGGCAGCCTTATCCTGCTGGAACTCGCCCTGCAAAACACGGTACATATCTTCCGTAAGTTTCGCGGTCGGTTTCAGGTCATCGGGGCTAAAACTCCTGGACACAAGGAAGTCGATAAGGGTATCCTTACCGATATTGAACTCCTTGGCCGCAGCCATCAACCTGGGTGTGTTTGCTTCTGACATTCTTTGTTTTTACTGCTTTCAGCCTGGCTGTAAAGCTAGATTGTTTTCTGTTGTTTTAATTAATTCGCATGGCCTGAATTTTATTCTTTTTCAAATTCTTCCTGCAATACTCTTCTTGTTTCGGCGATCGTTTCTTTTTCCAGGTCGGTGCGGCGTTCCAGCTCTTCGTCTGTTAATTCCAGTACCGAACGGGCCGTATCGCAACCAACCTTTTTCAAGGCCTCGATCACCCATGGTTCGATCTCATCGCTGAATTCTTCCAGGTCGATATCAAAGTCATCTTCTTCGCCTTCATTATCACGGAACACATCGATCTGGTATTCGGTTAATTCGCAGGCCAGTTTAATATTTACCCCGCGGCGGCCGATGGCCAGGGAAACCTGGTCGGGCTTAAGGTAAACATTGGCGTGTTTCTTTTCTGTATCCAGTTCAATGCTCGTGATCTTCGCCGGTGTTAAAGAGCGCTGGATCAGCAATTGCGTATTGGCCGTCCAGTTGATCACATCAATATTTTCATTTTTCAGTTCACGTACGATACCATGAATCCGGCTACCTTTCATCCCCACACAGGCACCTACAGGATCGATACGGTCGTCGTAACTTTCAACCGCAACTTTTGCACGTTCACCCGGATCGCGTACGATCTTTTTAACAACGATCAGGCCATCAAAGATCTCCGGCACTTCTATTTCCAGTAATTTTTCCAGGAACAACGGGCTGGTACGGGAAAGGATGATCACTGCCTGGCTGTTTTTCAACTCTACTTTCTTCACTACCGCACGGATCGTTTCGCCTTTTTTGAAATAATCAGACGGGATCTGTTCGGATTTCGGCAGCAACATTTCGTTACTGTCTTCATCCAGTATCAGCACTTCTTTTTTCCAGACCTGGTAAACCTCGCCACTCACGATCTCGCCGACGCGGTCTTCGTATTTTTTGATCAGGATATTTTTCTTCAGGTCGTTGATCCTTGCAGCCAGCGTTTGTTTACCCGCCAGGATCGCCCTGCGGCCAAATTCTTTCTGGATGTCCACTTCCTCGTATAATTCTTCACCAACGCTGTAATCGGGTTCAATTTTGATCGCGTCTTTCAGTTCAATTTCAGTCAGGGTATTGTACAGATCGTCATCTTCCACGATCGTACGGCGACGGAAAATTTCCAAATCACCCTTCTGATCGTTTACGATCACATCAAAATTATCATCGCTGCCATATTTTTTACGGATCAGGGTTTTGAACACATCTTCCATCACCTTCATCAGCGTTGGACGATCGATGTTTTCTGCTTCCTTAAATTCCTGGAACGAGTCTATTAAGTTAATGCTTGCCATATTCCTCACCGGTCTTACATCCGATCAACTGATCGGGTATCCCCGCCGGCAGGGGTTTTTGCTTGTTATTAAAATTTGATCTGAACTTTCGTTTGTTTGATATCCGTAAACGCGAATGTTTCATCAGCTTCCACCAGTTTCTTGCCTTTGCCTTCGCTGGTATGGATCGTGATGCCTTCTTCAGTTACTTCATTCAATTTGCCTTCTTTCTTCGTGTCGTCATTTAACGTTACTTCCACATCACGGCCGATATTTTTCACATACTGGCGGTGCATTTTCAGCGGCTCTTCAATACCCGGGCTGGAAACTTCCAGGGAAAAATCCCCATCAGGATACATGCCCATTTCTTCCATGATCTTGTAGAGGGCGCGGTTGATCTTGATGCATTTTTCAATGCCCAGGCCGGAATCCGCATCCAGGTAGATCTTGTAATTGTTGATCGGTTTTACCTTGATGCTCACCAAAAAAATATCGTCGAACAGCAGGGGCTGCAACAATTTTTCTACCGTTTCTATTTGTGTTTCCGCGCTCATAGTTATTTAAAATAGAGGAAGGGAACGCTTCCGTTCCCTTCTTCCTGCTTCTTTTTCCGGTTGCAAATATACGACAGCAAACTATAATTGCCAAATGAAACAGGCGTGATTCCGATGAATTTTAACAGCGGGATAGTTGCCGGCGAATTAACTTTGCGGCATGAATATTTTAAGACTGGCTTTTGAGTTGTTCGTCCTCTATATTTTGTACAAGGTCATATTTGATTTTATCGTACCGATCTACCGCACAACGAAGCAGATGAAAGGGAAGATGAACGACCTGCAATCGCGGATGTACGAGCAGCAACAGCAGGCCGCAAGGGCGCAGCAGCAGCCAACGGTGCCCAAATCTCCCGAAAAACGCAGCAGCAACGAAGATTATATCGAGTACGAAGAAATCAAATAGGTTTTACTCGTAAGCGAGCCCTTCAATCGTTTCCCCCGGTTTCAATAAATGCGTACGAAACCCAAGCCGGGCGGCGGTTTCGATATTATTAAAGCTGTCGTCGATGAACAGCGATTCTTCCGCTTTTATATTCCCGTCTTTTAAGATAAATGCAAAAATATCGTCGTTTGGCTTACGCAGGTTGATCAAATGCGAGTACCAGGCCTTGGTGAAAAAGGGATCTAAGGAAGCCTCGCCCGTTTCGCGGGTAAAGAGTTCTTTAAAAGCCGCGAGGTGAATGGCGTTGGTATTGCTGAGGAGATAGAGGTTATACTTTTTGGCCAGTTCTTCCAGGAAAGCCAGGCTGGGGACGCGGAAATTCAATAACATTTTGTTCCAGGCGAGGGTGATCTCGTCGCGGCTGATATTCGGATTACGACCCAGGAGTTTTTGGTAAAAAGCTTCCGGTTCGATGCGGCCTGTTTCCAGGTCGGCAAACAGCTGGTCGGCGCTGTACTGGCTGTACATCAGGTCGAATTCGTTAAAGCCCAGGGCTTCGAAAGCGGATTTGGTTTGTTGGTAATCGATATTAAGGAGGACGCCGCCGAGGTCGAAGATGATATTCCTGAGGTTACTCATGTATTTTTGAAAACGTTTCGGCAAATATCTGAATTTATGTAGTTTTGCTGCCCGGAATTAAACGGTTAGTTTCGTGCCGATTGTTGAAAAACGCTGCAGTTGCTTTAAGCAGTACGCAGTTTTTATACATTTTTCTTGCAAAAGAAAGGGCCTATAGCTCAGTTGGTTAGAGCACCTGACTCATAATCAGGGGGTCCCTGGATCATGCCCAGGTGGGCCCACTCAGAACAGTAAAGGGTTTCAGCCGATTTGACTGAAACCCTTTTTTAATGACTTCACAACAGCTTCACAACATTTATACTCCCCCCGCCTTGGTGCGTGCCACACGCATCCATTTCAACCAACCGGCGCAATCCTTCCGAAGGACGACCTGGGTCCCCGCCTTGGTGCGTGACCGACACCAAAATCATCATCATTATTCGCCATCGAACAAATTCAGAATCCTCAACAGTTTGTGGGCAGTATATTTTAAGAAGCTCCCAAACGGAGTTTCCATTCCATTCATTGTATTTTGACGCCAGACCAAATGAATGTGATTGGGCATGACCACAAATGCAAATATTGTAATTAGCCCCGCATCGCTAAGTTTCTTTAAAATAATCTGTAATGATCTTCTTGTTGGATTCTCCCTACAACAAATGACGCAATTGATGAATCGTAGCGGTCCAGAAATAAATTTTGCCGATCGGCCTATGGGATTTCCTTAAGTATGTACTCACAGCGCAATCTTACTAACGAGCACTTATTTTAGAAAGGGTAAGACTCAAGTATACAAGTGATCTTTCTTCTTACAACGGAAGTTTCGGTGCGTGTGTCACGCACCGAGGCGGGGGACACTCAACCAAATTTTTACCGGATTAGATACTATAGATACCAACAGGACTAATCCTAAATGTTGGATGCTGTGAAGCGCCAACTTGATGATATATACGGGGGATTAGTATTAGAATCGAGAAAAGTGATTTATTGCATAAATAAGAAATAAGGAATCAATTACGCTGCCTCACAATAGAAATCACCCTAGATGAAAATTACGATCATAACAGGGCTTGGATAAAATAAAGCTCAATCCCCGGTGAGGCCAGATGCTGATTTACTTGCTGATTTAAGAAATGCAGAACATTCCAAGGCCTGGATGCGCCATTTAATACAGCAAGGGAAAATCTTTGGTATATTATCATTAAACTTTACTAACAAGCAAACAATACCTATTGAAAAAGTACAGCCTCTACTGGCTTTGTCCAACCGTATTGCAACGTTGAGGGGCATCGCTGATTTTTTTCCTGGAGGAGAATTGTTTTTTTTCACGGGTTAAGATAATTACTTGCAATATTTTAGCTTAGTTCAGTTAGGCTTGAAAAATAATTCATAAAAAAACTATGGCAACTTCTAAACCTCCGCAAAAGACGATTAATCGCGACGATGACAATGGTCGATTCATCACTAAAAAGGACTATGAGAAGGCTGATCCGGCGATAGTTACAAAAGAAAAAGTTCCTTTTGCCAGCTCCCCCACCTAAAAAAAAGTAAGGGGCATTATTTTGATTTTATCGTCTTATTCCTCACATACGCAGGAGTCTAGTATGGATATAAATAAAGTCGAATGAGAAGATCAACAGCTGCTTCAAATTAGCAACATCAGTTCCAGGCGTTGGTACCCAGTCAGCACTTTATTTAATTATTAAAACAAGATGCTTTACGAAGTTTAAGAACTGGCGGAAACTTGCTTGTTATGCCGGAATTGCCCCCTTCGAATATAGCTCAGGGAGCAGCATTAAAGGGCGAACGAAAGTACACCACCTCGCAGACAAGAAGATGAAAACGCTTTTAAATATAGGCGCGCTGAGTGCAAAACGGGTCGCCAAAGAAATGGGTGACTATTACGATCGGAAAGTGAAAGAAGGTAAAAATAAAATGCTTGTGATGAATGCAATAAGGTGTAAGATATTAAGCAGGGTGTTTGCCGTTATAGAGCGGAAAAGTCCGTTCGTAAATCTTCAGAAGTTCGCAGCTTAGCAATAGATTTTAATTTGTTTTTTATCATAGAATGCGCCAGAGGGGTGATTTCTTCCGGCACCCGGGAAAAGAAGTATTTCGGTGCGTTTATCACGCACCGAGGCGTTGGCATAAAGTTTATTATTTTATTGATATGGCTTTATCACATCACAAGGCAAAAAAGCTTTTACTATTTATTCAACTATTATTTTGAGTTCACCAATCGGTACATCTTTTCTAAACTCAAAAAAGGGTATTGTTATAGTATCATAGGTATTACACCCAATTCTATTACAACATTCAGAACAAAAGTTTTCTGAATCCTTTTTAACACACCAATCTTCTTTTTTAGCTCCATCCTTGAATCTTACATTTAAATATCGCCAATCAGATTTAGTGAATGTCCGGTGAAAAAGAAAGCCATAGTATGTAATCTCATACCTTTTATTTGTCCAAATATCAAAAATGTTTTGCCAGTTCGCCAAGCTATCTCCTTTCGTGAATACCTTTAAATTACTACTAACAAACACGTCCTTTGCTTTAGACGCTTCAATAGTATTTTCATTAAATGATGTTGTGTATACAATTTTTCCATTTAGTAAAAACCAACTCAAACAGATGTAGATAAAAAGCAAAGCCAGTAAACCAAAAAAAATATATTTTAACGTTTTTCCCATCTTATTGCGTTCTTTTTATTTTTGCGTCAATATCAGTTCCGTTATTCAGCCTTTCAACTGCATGCTGTTTATCAATTGGTAACGTGTTAATACGAATCAGTCCTCCACCTGTAACAGGGGGTATAGGAATATCTGGATTAGTTTTGCCATTTTTTAAATTGCCGGCATTAAGTGCGTTGGTTACCACCGTTGTGCATCCAACTGGCGCAAGTGTTCCCAGCACGCTCCAACAATTATTTTACATTACCTGGGATCACTTGTGCCTTTACAAGGCATCCAGTCTGTGACTGGATTTTGGATAATCGCAATGTCAATCTCCTGTCTACCATCTTTAATTGAAGTTAGGAAAACAAACAATCAAAACTGTAGTTACCATCATTTCAGGTTGAGCTCATTTCACCAATTTACTGCAGCATAAAATATCCAACGATGTCCGGAAAATATAAACTAGGAGACAACCAGTTGCCACACTTTGTAACCCTACCATTGTTGATTGGATAGATGTTTTTACACGAAATATTTACAAAGATATTTTTCTGGAAAGCAGGAATATGATCTCTAATATTGGCACGGATTATAAAAGAGAATTCACCGAGTCGTAGAGAAAACAAACACCCTCTTCTCCCAAGTGGTTGGTGAAAAACACCAACCACGGCGGCAGCAGGATAATCATCCCATTGAATTATTCACGCCTGAAATATTAAATCAAAAGCTGGAATACCTGCAGATGAATGCTGTTCGTGCAAGTATCGTGATGCTGCCTGAGCACTATCTTTACAGCAGTGCCGTAGATTATTACATTATTAAAAAAGTGTTGGTGGAAATTGAGCACTTGTTTGGGTAAAACCCAACGCTTAGATTTGAAATCTCGTAAGCCAGTCACAGACTGGCGCCTTGGGAAGGGATATAAACCCTCAAGACCCGTCTTAAGTTCTCTATGTTATTAACCACGAATTAAAAAATTCACCTATGAAGTGTTTTATTTTCGCTATAGTGCTTTTGTTCGAAAGCTGTACTGCTGACAAGCCCATCGTTATCCGCCAGTTCGAAGATTTATCAGAGGTTTATAAAGACTCTTCACTGGGTAAAGAATTTTTCGTGTTTGATGATTTCTTCCTGGTATCAAACTACCAGGACAAAAAAGACATTGCGCTGAAGATCGACAGCTTTGTCATAGATCGAGTCCGAACCAAGTCCTATCCTGTGAATACGACACAGGTGAGATTCACCTTCTATAAAGAATCTCCAAAAACAAATATAGAAGCTATAGGAAGAAATAAGCGCGATTTACTACGTTACTCCAACGACCATGATTTAGTTTACAGCTATACACTTGATGTGAAAGGTACTTATGCAAGAACAAAATACCAGGACGGCAAGTTGGTAGATGACAACAACAAGCCCATTCCATTACCCAGGTTTACAATTAAACCTATTAAAATTACACACTGACTTGTCGGGCCAAAATTATTTAAACTTTCATAGACATACTGCCTGTTACTCCCGCCTTTGTGCGTGACACAGCACCGCAATCTTTAACCCTTGGGGCGAAATATAGGGATAGTTGAAATTGATCAGAGGTTTGAGTAAATGCCCTGTGGTTAAAAATTGAAATCGCATAGCCAGTCACAGACTGGCGCCCTGGAAAGGCACGGTCGTCTTTCAGAAGATTTGAGTAAGAGAGATTTAATACATATTTATCCCAGCCTTACTGTCTTCCATCGAAGAAGAGGAATAGGAGACAATTAAAAGCTCTGAACCTGACCTTCTATTAATCGATATAGACATTTGGCTGGCAAACCAGAAATATTTTTTTCCAAGATCATTATTGTCAATTGATAAGTTAGATTGTAAGGTACTTTCGCCATACACAATATTGAGACTTTCCACCACAGCTAAAGCAGGGGGTTCAATAACCAAAAATATCCCGGCAACTTTATCCAATTTATCCACGGCGATAAAAAGGGCGTTCACAATTCCTACCCTTTCTATAAAAAGAGTATCACTGTCCAAATAGAAATAGTCGAAATCCTTTTCAAACCAAACCCGAATGTCTTTTGAATTATGATGGCTTTTTAAAGGTTTAAATGCCTGGCCGGCGTTAGAAAATGATTCGCCAAAAGCAACTAAATTTAAACCCTCCCGGGTGAACTCAACTTTTTGTGCCATAGACTTTCCTATGCTCATTGATAATAAAAATAATAATACGTATCACATATTAATCTCCTTTCGCAAAGGTCCTCCACCTCCAATGATTTTTTACACTTCCCAGGGTCAATCAAATCTTTCAGACGACTTGCGCCAGAAGAGTGAGTGTTGGTGCGTGTGCGACACCAATGCAGTGGAATTACCAATTAATACCATAAACTCGAGTTGATTTAGATTTCTTAAATAAATATAAAATTATTGGTAACCCCGCTAGATTTACTGCAGCTATACACCATATATTTATGCGGAAAGCAAATAACACGACATTGACCAAAACGAGTAAAAGTATGATACCGCGATAACCGAATATCATATTAAAGCTTGCATCTCCTTTGAAAATTATTCCTACAGGAAGAATAAATTCAAAAAAGGCTTTTTCGCAGTCCCCTTTACTAGTGCACTCTTCAGTAACACTATAGTCCAAGTATTCATTTATTAGCCTTAATGCCTGATTCTTGTCTTGATCATTTCTTATTTCATCAAAATGAATTAAGAAATTGTAAATACTGTTTCTATGAAAAAATTGATTCTCCTCCATTTCACCCGCAACAATGTCATTAAATTTTATTATCGTTTCTTCTAAATTATACATCCTTCACGAACTATAGTTATGTTGAAATTTAACAACTTTTCATCAATAAATTCGGCTAAATGCCGGGTCAATCGGCCTTATTCAAACGCCCACTGGCTAAGTGCGTGTTTCAATCCACAAGTGCGCGTTAAACCAACAGCATTCACGGTGAAATTTCACTTCGCCATCCTTTAAATATTATCAATTTTACAGCCGCCATTTTGCAACGAAACCATAGAGTATCTTCCTCATCTATGTAAAACTACAGCAGGAACTTTAGCAGCAGCGGGGTTCCTGTTTTTCATACATGCGAAAAGATCAATGTCGTTTACGCTTTGTCTTTTTCTGCTAATTCCTTCAACGCTTTCAACACCGGATTTTCTTCTCCCTGCTCCGCTTCCTGCACAGCCCCTGGCCGGTTATCTTCCTGTGTGATCGTCAACATTGTTTTGTCACCTTCCTCCTGCAATTCATAGCGCATGATAAAATAGTTTTCGGGATTGTCTTCTCTCCCCGGAGCGGGAGCAAATAAGCTGTACTCCAACAACGATGGTGGTTGAAAGAGTTTCACCGTCCCCCATTGCTCAAATACCTTCTCGCCAAACGCCGTGCGAAAACGGATCGGCGTTCCCGGCTCCCAGGTTGTCTCCAGATCGCTGCCATACTGCCAAAGCTTAACCTGTGCGGGTTCTGTGAGGCTGTTCCAGACGTTTTTCATTGGGGCATTGATAGATATTCGGGAAATGTTACTTGCCATAGAAGTTATAAGATAGTGCGTTTACTGCAAAGCGAGCGAGCAGTGAACGAAAAGAAAATAAAAAAAAATAAAGCAGGTCGTGATCAGCGTATTTCGTTCATGTAAGATCGATTTAGTGAGGCCACAGCACATTCGGGAGACAGAGCAACAATTTTTAAGAGGACTTGCTCAATTTCGTTTGGCCAGCGTAAATAGTGTTCCTGTTTTTCAGTGTAAGGGTATCCGTGAACGGAATGCGTTGAAAGTCGTACGGAGAAATTGTAAAATTCAGAACAAGGGTTTCGCCCTTGTTTAAGCCTTTCCCAACGCCGGGAATATCAGCATACAACGTATCGACACCGGGCTTTGAGGACAATAATCCTGTGTAAGCCAGGTAAGACTTAACCTGTATTTTTTCCAATTTTGAAACGGGAGTTATCACGGTATCACTGGCGAATGGATACTCCGATGTATCATTGATGACCATGAGACATTTTATGGAAGACGGGATATTTTCTGTATGGTAATGGATTTCAATTTTGTTAACACTATCACCCGGATTTTTATGGGTGGAACTTTCAACAGCTAAAGTATTTATATCAGTGCGCGTATACCCGAAAAGGTAAAGATTGTTCTGGTCACGCTTCCAGCTTCCTTTAGAATATTGCAGGGTACCCATTTCGCTTTTTAAAAAATATTCAAATTCATTTGGCTGATTTTTAAACGAAAACTCAATAGTATTCCCGTTCACATAACGCCCGGTAATGTTATTGATAGGTTTACATCCGAACAGAATAAATTCAATACCTATGAACAATACCAGTCTCATAATAAGTGCGGTTGGAAGTGCATTCACAAAATGGATCCGTTAAATTTCGCCCCTTGATATGGGTTATTTTCTTAATTCCGTAACCCGGTCTGCGCCGGGCGCAGCGGGTAATTGATTATATCTGAAAGTACTGAAGTTACGGATGGTGCCGCAACATTTTGTTTCGCGGCTGTCATAAGTAATGTTCAGCGTATCCACGTCACCGTTACTTAGCCGGAGATAGGCCAGCTCCGGGGCGGGAACAAACAGCACCGACAAAATGCTGTCTGTGCCTGTAGCGCCGCTCCTGACCTGCGACACAAAGAAGGTTGTATCCGCGCCATTCAACGCATAAAATTTCAGTTGATGTTGATCGTACCTCCGCCCCGGACCAAAAAGCAGGTCGCTCCCGTTTGCCTTATCCAGTAACCTGAACTGCGCGTCATAATCCGAAGTCACGCAATCAAGGCCTTCACAGGGATCGCAGGCAACTAAGCCAACCAGGAATACCAGGGAAAAATATCTGATCATCGGGAACGGGTTTGATGCAAGACCGGAGCATGGAAGGAATAGCTGCCTGAGCAGCGAGTGTTTTAACACAAAAAGAAATTTCGTTTTTAAACGCCGTTGGTCGGGAGACCAGACGGCGGCAGCACGTTTGACTTTTGACTTTTTACTTTTTAATTTTTTACTTCCCCGCTTCAAAATTATCCAACCCTTTCATCAGATTCACAAAGGCTTCTATCACGGTGATATTATCCATGCCTTCCAGCTCGGTATTGATCATCACCACACGCCCGGTTTTCGTAACGGGATCAAAGGAAATGAAAGCGGCGATACCGATATCACTTCCTGTATGTCCGATCCTGCCCTTGCGGTTGTACGACCAGAACACGGCGCGGTTCGGCTCGCGCGGGTCCATCGTGGCCGGCATATTCTGCGGCGTAAATTGTTTCATGAACAACTTATCATAAGAGGGTTTCGTGAGCAGCACGCCCTCGCCGGAATAACCCTTGATCATCGCGCCCAGATATTTGGTCAGGTCGTTCAGCGATGTCTTTAAACTGCCATCAGGGTAGGTAACGCAGGAATAATTTTTTACGGAGCCGTCGCTGTTCACCAGGTCTTTGTAAATGGCTTGTTCCTGGCGGTTCACTTCATACAGCGTAGCATATTTCCCTGCTTTACTTTCATCGTACAACCAATGCGAATCGGTCATCCTGAGGGGGTTGAAAATATTAGTGGCGCAATAGGCCGGGAACGAAACCTTCGCTTTTATCTCTACGATATATGCTGCGAGCGCCGACGCAATATTGCTGTACACATATTTTTTACCGGGCGCGGTATGACTAAAATTCGCGGTATCATAATAGGTACCGCCGGGCGTGTAATAACCTTTTAAGAAATTGTTCATTTCCGCACTCGGCTTTTTAGAGGCGGTGTAGGTTTTGGAATAACAGACTTCATTATCGAGCAAACCTGAAGTATGGGTCACCAGGTGTTTGATCCGGATCGGCTCCGTCGGAAAATTTGGATTGATTACTTTAAATGGCAGGATATCATTTACCGGCGTTTCCATCGTGAACCAGCCTTTCTCTACGCCCTGCATCAGCGCCAGCGCGATAAATGTTTTACTCACAGAACCCACGGGCTGTATCGTCTCCGGCGTATAAGGGGTTTTCTTTTTCTTATCGGCATACCCGTAAGCTTTTGAAAACAGGATCGCATCTTTTTTCACAACTGCAACAGCAAAGCCGGGCAGCTTGGAATTGGCCTGGATGTTCTTTAAAAAATCATCCAGTCCCTGCACGGTCTTTTGTGCGGAAAGGGATGTGCTGAAAAAAATGACCAGGGAGCATAGGGCCAGCAGGCCACGGAATGGTTTGTTCATATATAGATTTCGACACCTAAAATACAGGCTAATCATGGGCCTGCCAAAACAGGGTTCATAATATTACTGTTAATAGTTGAGTGGTAAAGGGGGATTGGGAATTTGGAATTGGTCGTTAAAGCTCACGATGATTGGAGAATCTGAATACTCAATAGTCCACGTCAATTAGTTAACTATTCAACTAGTCACGGGTCTGCTCAATTAAGTGTGTCATTTTTTAATACACGTTCTCCAAACTGGTTGATCAGTGCTGATCGTACTGTAGCCCAACCGAACATTTGGCCTTCCCATTTGGTATTTGCATTGATAGTTGCAAGATAAATTTGTTTTACGATAGCGCCCTCAGAACTGAAGGATCCTTTGGTTTTAGTGACCTTACGAACCATGCGGTGATAGCTTTCAATCGGGTTGGTGGTATAGATTATTCGCCTTAACGCCACCGGGTAATCGAAGAAGCGGCTCAGCCTGTCCCAGTGAGCGCGCCAGCTTTTAAATATCACTGCATACTTGCTACCCCATGCCTTTTCTGCTTCATCCAGGTAGTGTAATCCCATCTCGGCATTCACTGCATTGTATATCTTTTTTAGGTCTCTTACACAGGCCTTCTGATCTTTCCACACCATGTACTTCATCGAGTTGCGCATCTGATGTACAAGACACAGCTGAACATCGGTTTTAGGAAAAACATCTTCGATCGCATCAGCAAAGCCAGTAAGATTGTCGATGCATGCAATGCAGATATCCTTAATACCCCGGCTTTGCAGGTCATTTAAAACACTTCTCCAGAAAGATGCGCCTTCATTTTCACCAAAATAAATACCGATCACTTCCTTCTGACCTTCAGTCGTTACTGCAAGGATCGAGTAAACCGCTTTGCTTTTTACAGCTCCATCCTGGCGAACTTTGAAGTGCATGGCATCTAACCAGATTACCGGATAAACGCTATCCAGTGGACGGTACTGCCATTCCTTGATCTCCGGCAACAGCCGATCGGTGATTGCGGTCAGCGTGCCATCTGAGATATCAAAATCATACATCTCTTTGAGGTGCTTCTGGATATCACCGTAAGACAAACCGTATCCGTAAAGGCTCAGGATCTTACGGTCAATATCTTCGCTGATTACACGCTGGCGTTTACCAACTGTTTGAGGTTCAAAACTGGAGTTGCGGTCGCGTGGGGAAAAAATATCGAAGCTCCCCAAAGAGCTAGAGATATTTTTTTGTGCGTGGCCATTGCGCCGGTTCTTTT
>JAQBNH010000025.1 GCA_028288705.1 Ferruginibacter sp. | reverse complement strand
TGGTGATGATCGTGCCGAGCCCCAGCCCGCCATATTCCATCGGTTGCGACAGCAAGTCTCCGAACGAGGCGCCCAGCGGCCGGGTCAGGATATAGGCCAGCCAGAAGGTCAGGATGGCGTCGGCCTTGAACACGAAGTGCGCGATGGCGATCAGGCCAATGACGACGGCGAACAGCCCGCCGGTGGCCAGATATCCGAGACCGAGAGTCTCGGCGATGTAGTCGCCCACAGCCGTGCCCAGCGCGAAGGTGAACAGGATCGCCAGCCAGTAGAAGATCTCGCGCCGCGTGGTGACGATGGTGTGGATCGACAGCGTCTTTTCGCTGGCGTACCAGGCACCGAAGGTCAGCACGAGCAGGATGGTGCAGCCGATCGTGGTGGTCTCCAGCGGAATGCCGAAAGTATCGACCAGATTGTCGGTGATCAGTGTGCCGACGACGCTCACCAGCACTACCGCCAGCCAATAGGTCCATGGCACATAGCGCTTGCGGCTGAACTGCAGGCCGATGGCCACGGCCAGTACGACCATCATGATGATGGTCGTGGTCTGCAGGCCTATCCCCATGTTAAGGGCGAGGAAA
Organism: Ferruginibacter sp.; assembly: GCA_028288705.1. Taxonomy (GTDB): domain Bacteria; phylum Bacteroidota; class Bacteroidia; order Chitinophagales; family Chitinophagaceae; genus Ferruginibacter. The sequence goes on along the minus strand of JAQBNH010000025.1, from coordinate 2,675 downwards.
TCGGCTGCGGTTTCCCCGACCGTGACCGCCATCAGCTTGATCAGCCAGAAATCGACGGTGACGCGGGGCACGCGGTTATAGGCTTCGACGCCGTCTATAGTGGCCATTTCCGGTCCGGAACGTGTTGTGCTGGCGACTTCCATCATGCACCTATCAGTTGAATGGCTTGACCGAAGAAGTCATCGGCACGCTTGTCGTCGTCGGCATTGCAGCGCTCAAGCCCCTTGGCTTCCAGCTCGACGACCTTGGCCTTGGTGGCATCGTCGAGGCTTGCCGCATTCGGCTGTACGGCGCGATACTTGGCGAGCATATCTTCGCAGGGCAGGGGCTTGCCGGAGGTATCGGTGGTGACGACGCCCTCTGCATTGGCCGCGCCCGGATTGTCGAGTTGCGCCAATAGCGCCTTCAGCGCCGTGTCCGAAATAGCGGCCGGCGAGTCCGCCCGTACCGCTTCGAGCGCGGCATCGGAGGCGGCGTCGATGGCATCCCATTTTTGCGCATTCCTGGCGCGCAGGTCGCTGGCGGCATTATCCCAAGCCGTCTCGAATTCGGTAATCTTGGCCTTGGCGCCGGCCAGGTCATTGGAAGCCACCAGCGCCTGGGTATCGGCCACGAGGGTGTGCAGGACCGACAGGTCGCCCAACTCGCCGACCGTGACCGTGACCGTGACCGCGGCGAAGGCGGGGAGTGTCGCGGCGTCCGCTATCGGCAGGGTGAACAGGCAGGTGGCAAGAGCAAGGTGCGAAAGTCTCATCGTGGGCTCCAAAGCGTGGATTGGCTGGTGCTCACAATAATCAGGGCCGGGTCACGCCAGCCTGTCAGCGACCTTACATCGGTGTAAGAATTCAACCGGGCGGGAGACACCGCCCGCGTGGCATGGCATAGCAAGGCTATGAAATTGCCAGTCATTCCCGCTTCGCGCCGCCCCATCCTCTTTGCCGCCCTGGCCTTGGCGGTGCTGCTCGGAACCTTCGGCTTCGTCGCCGATGAGGTCATCGAGGGCGACACCGTCGTCTTCGATACCGCCGTCACCATGGTCCTGCGCGACAACGGCGACATCATGAATCCGATTGGGCCGGCATGGCTCGAAGAGGCTGGTCGCGACGTGACCTCGCTGGGCAGCTTTTCCATACTTGGCCTGATCGTCATCCTGGTGCTGATCAGCTTGGTGCTGATCAAGCGTCCTTTGACCGCAACCTATGTCACCTTTGCGGTGCTCAGTGGCACCGTCCTATCATCGGTGTTCAAGCAGATTTACGATCGGCCCCGGCCGCCCATGCTGGAGGCGATGCGGGTGTTTACCTCGAGCTTCCCCAGCGGGCACGCGACGGTATCGGCGGTGGTCTATCTAACGCTGGCGGCGCTATTGGCGCCCCTTTGCGCCGACCGCCGTCTGGCAACGCTTTGCATCGTCGCCGGTATTTTCCTGACGCTGCTGGTCGGCGTCTCGCGGGTCTATCTGGGCGTGCATTATCCCACCGACGTGATTGCCGGCTGGTCGCTTGGGGCGGCCTGGGCCCTGCTGTGCTGGGTGGGCGCCAATCTGCTGGGATTGAACCGGCGCTGAGCGCCGTATTTCAGCCGCAAGCTCCGGCAGGAAGCAAGACCTTCTGGAACTACCGATGGGCAAAGTCGTTTAGCCTTCAGCTTGACGTCAGGTTCTACTGGTAGAGTCACAGATATTTCAGGCTGGCCGGTTACCCGCCCGCTGAGCGGTGGCCGATTTCGGCCCAAGAAGGACTGCACATGCCCGCTCAAGCCTACCTGAATCGCATTGCCACCGCGGTTCCGTCAAATGACGTCCACCAGTTCTTCATTGGGTTTGCGAGCTCTCAACTTAGCCAGGACCCGCGTCGAAGGGCGATTTTCAACCGCATGGCCGACAAGGGCGGCATCGAGCACCGGTTCTCCTGCTTCGAGGCTGCGGGCGACCCGGAGGGACCTATCGTAGATGGCGCCGGGATTTTCGCGCGGGGCGGTTTTCCGGGGACGGCCAAACGAATGGACATGTTTGCCGCAACCGCTCCGGAACTGGCGCGTCAAGCTGTCGAAAAGGTTCTGGATGGCGAGGACCGCAGCACTATTACGCACCTGATAGTCACCACCTGCACTGGGTTTTCCGCTCCCGGCATTGACCTTGAAGTCATCGCCCTGTGCGGCCTGTCGAGTTCGATCGAGCGGACGATCATCGGCTTCATGGGGTGCTATGCCGCCATCAATGCGCTCAAGCAGGCGCGCCACATCGTGCGTTCCGAACCCGACGCCCGCGTTCTGATCGTCAATATCGAGCTGTGCACGCTCCATCTTAAGGAAACTACCGACCTCGAAAAGCTGCTGTCGTTCTGCCTGTGGGGCGATGGCTGCGCCGCTTCGATCGTCAGTGCTGATGCCGTGGGCTTCGGCCTCAACAGTTTCCGCGCCATCGTAGCGGCAGACAGTCGCGAACTGATGACCTGGAGCGTGCGCGACGATGGCTTCGACATGGTGCTGTCGGGCCAGGTGCCGGCGGCAATCCATGACACGTTGAACGCCGGCATTGGCATTATCCTGGGCAACAAGAGCGTCGCCGAGATCGACCTGTGGGCCGTGCATCCGGGGGGGAAATCAGTCCTCGACGCCGTTGAGCGGGCGCTATCCTTGCCACCTGAAGCGCTGATGCCGTCACGAGCTGTGCT
>JAQBNH010000018.1 GCA_028288705.1 Ferruginibacter sp. | reverse complement strand
CCGGCATATGCATTGCTTTTCTAAGATACTTATTGCCCTGTTTTGATATTTTAGGCTTCTTTTTAATTGACGTTCCTGACTGCTTCTCTTTCACATCAAGGCCTGCATAGCTGGTCAGCTGTCTTTTGTTTTTTATCAAATCGAAGCCATTGGTCTCTGCCAAAACCGATGCCGCAGTTAAGGCACCAACACCTGGGATTGTACATAGCAGCTTGATGGATGCTTTCACTTCCTTATCCTGCTTTGTCAGTTCCGCCATCTCTTTTTTGACTTCTATTTCCTGGCGATCAAAGAACGTTATTTGCTTTTTAATACGCCCAAGGCTAGCAGCGTTGGGCTCTGCTTCTGACCGCTCGGCATGCAACTGGTTCTTCGCTATAGTCCTTGCCTGTACCAGTTGTCCGCGTTCCCGGCTCAGTTGTCTTAATCTTTTATATAAACTATTGGGACGCTTCCATCGAAGCATTTTGCGTTCTAATGCAAAACCTGCAATCGCCTCTGAAGCAGTTTTATCCGTTATAGTTTTTACATCCAGCGTCCGGAAGTAATTGCTGATCTTATTGGGCAGCACAATACTAACCTCCCTTTGCTGATCATCCAGGTAATAAGCCAGTGATTCATGATAAACTCCTGTGGCTTCCATAACAAAACGTACAGCAATGGATGGATCTGTTAACTTGTCTATCCACTGGACCAACAACTTAAAACCTTTGAGATCATTTGGAAAAGATTTTGATGCATACAATGAGCAATCAAAATCTTCATCCATTTTGCCAAGGCAAACGACCAGCTCATTTTGAGCCACATCGATACCGGCAACTTGCTTCACGATTTTTTTCATACCATTCATTTAATAAATGATAAAGTGAAAAAATCTCTCTTCGTTTTGACTCCTGGCTGGATATTCTGGATATACCGCTGAGCAGTATTCCTTACATTCTGTTCAAACTCGAAGAGATTAAAAAAAGTGAGGCGTTATCTCTGTGTCAATATGCAAAAATGCTATTAGGGACAAGAACTGCTCTCACTCTTTTTTCACTCCATTAATTAATTTTATCGGTAGCTAGTTAACACAAAAAACCGTAGATCGCAAACATAGGAGGACACAGTGTAACAAAAGAGTTTCACGGAGTTTTCTTATTCACTGTTTATCGGAGAACTTTGCAGTAAAAATTAAAAGCTACATATTGTTTTTCTACCTGGGACTTACTTTTTTAGTGTTTTACTGCCAAAGACTATGGTTCACTTGATCTGGTTTAACCCCTGTTCCTCTCTGGTTACAAAATTCTCTATGCGCGATCGTTTTCGTGTTGTATGCAACTCTGTATAACACTCTGTCCACTTTGTGGTAAAAAAAACCTTTGCAGCCCTTTGTTTTCGTGTCTTTGTGGCGAAACATCTGTGTAACTCTGTGTCAAACTCCGTTGCCTCTGGGGTAAAATCCCCGGCGATTAACCCAATCCCGCTAAACTTTCTTCGATCACCCTGATCTTCGCCTCTGCATCTGCTTTTTTCTTTTGCTCCAAAGCCAGCACCTCCGCCTTTGCATTCGCAACGAATTTTTCATTGCCGAGTTTCTTTTCAACGCTCACTAAAAATCCCTGCAGGTGCGTCAATTCTTTTTGCAGATCATCTTTTTGACCGGAGGTATTTAATGGCTGCTCCGTTTCGATATAAAATTTATCCTTTCCTATTACTGACGTGATCGTGCCTGCAACCGGTTCGCTGGTAAACACAATCGATTTCGCATTCACCTGTTTGGCTAAAATGCCGCGGATATTTTCATATACGGTTTCATCTGCAGCTTGAATATGCAGGGCGATCGCTTCCTTGGGTTTTATCTGTTGTTTATTCCGTACGTCCCGCAAGCCCGAGATCAGCTCTTTTAAAATTTGCCCGGCATTCAGCATTGTTTTGTCTGCTTGTTCTGCGTTGGCATATTGCTTCATACAAAGATCATCCTGGCGCTCTTCCAGCAAATGATAGATCTCTTCGGAAATAAATGGCATAAACGGATGCAACAATTGCATCAGCTCTGTAAAATATTCCGTGGTCTTTTTATAAACTGCCGGATCGATCGGTTGCTCAAATCCGGGCTTCACCCATTCTAAATACCAGCTGCAGAAATCATCCCAGATCAGTGAATAAACCGTCTTTAACGCTTCACTCAGCCTGAACTGTTCCATCATCTCATTCACTTCCTGCTTCACTTCGTTCAGGCGTTGCGCGAACCATTCGATGGCAAACTGGTTATTGCTTTCTGCAGGTGCTTCTGCGCTCTGCCGCGCCTCCCACATCTTCAGCAGCTTCAACGCATTCCATAATTTGTTATTGAAATTTCGTCCCTGCTCCAATGCGGATTCATCAAATAAAATATCGTTGCCGGCAGGTGACGCGATCATGATCCCAAACCTTGTGGCATCGGCCCCATACTGATCGATCAATCCCAACAGGTCTGGCGAATTGCCCAAACTTTTACTCATCTTTCTTCCCTGCTTATCGCGCACGATGCCTGTAAAATAAACAGATTCAAAAGGTTTTGCTTCCATCAGCTCAAATCCCGCCATGATCATCCGCGCTACCCAGAAAAAAATGATCTCAGGTGCCGTCACCAATGTGTTGGTAGGATAATAATATTGTACTTCTTTGTTGCCGGGGTGGCTATAGCCTTTAAACACTTCAAAAGGCCAGAGCCAGGAAGAGAACCAGGTATCCAGGCAATCATCATCCTGCCGGATCGCATCCGGATTTGTTGCAGGATTTTTTGCTTTGAATTGTTCGATCGCCTCTTCTTTCGTTGCGGCAACAACTACGTCTCCCTGCTCGTCGTACCAGGCCGGGATTCTTTGTCCCCACCAGAGTTGACGGCTGATGCACCAGTCTTTAATATTCTCCATCCAGTGCCTGTAAAGGTTCCTGAATTTCGGCGGATAAAATTTGATCTCTTCTTCCATCACCGTCTTCAATGCCGGCGTGGCCAGGTCTTTCATGCTCACCCACCATTGCAGGCTTAAACGCGGTTCCACAACAGCATCCGTACGTTCGCTGTAGCCTACTTCACTTGTGTAATCCTCGGTTTTAATTAAAAAACCTTTCTCCAACAATTCCGCAGCAATTTTTTTCCTGGCTTCAAAACGATCGAGACCGATATAAATCTGTGCGGCATCACTCAGGGTACCGTTGTCATTAAATACATCGATCACTTCCAACCCGTGCTTTTGGCCGAGCTGGTTATCGTTCATGTCGTGCGCCGGCGTAACTTTTAATACACCCGTTCCAAAATCCATCGATACATATTCATCGGTGATGATCGGGATACGGCGGTTCACTAACGGAACGATGGCAAATTTTCCATGCAAATGTTTGTAACGTTCATCATCGGGGTGAACGCAGATCGCGGTATCACCCATGATCGTTTCGGGGCGTACTGTTGCGACCACGATATGATCATCTGCTGATTCGATAGCAGCAATATTCAGCGCCTGTTGCTCGTCGGCGCTGGCAATTTCGTAGCGTAAAAAATACAATTTTTGTTTGGTCTCTTTGCGGATCACCTCTTCATCGCTGAGGGCCGTTAAAGCTTTTACATCCCAGTTGATCATGCGTTTGCCGCGGTAGATCATGCCTTTTTTGTGCAGTTCGATAAATACTTTTATCACCGACTCATAATAATCGGGATCCATTGTAAAACTGGTGCGGTCCCAATCCAGGCTAAAACCCAGCTTCTTCAACTGCTGCAAAATGATGCCGCCATATTTTTCTTTCCATTCCCAGGCATAGTCTAAAAATTCGGCGCGGCTCAAAGAGGATTTGGTAATACCTCTTTCCCGTAACATGCCCACCACTTTGGCTTCCGTGGCGATGGATGCATGATCGGTTCCCGGCACCCAGCAGGCATTTTTTCCCTGCATGCGGGCACGACGGATCAAAATATCCTGGATGGTATTATTAAGGGCATGGCCCATATGTAAGATCCCGGTAACATTTGGCGGCGGCATTACGATCGTGTAAGGCTCGCGCTCATCCGGCACACTTTTAAAATATTGCTTATCCAGCCAGTGCTGGTACCATTTATTCTCTATCGTTCCCGGCTCAAAATTTTTTGAAAGTTCCATTGGTCTGCTGCTTTTTACAAGTTGGCGAAGGTACAAAAACGAGGTTATTTTTTGGTCGCCAACTTTGCCGCGGGTGCAGGGCCTGCTGCCACTTGCTTGTAGATTTTCTGCTATATGGAAAATTGTTCTTTTGTAAACTAAAAAAATTAGTAATTTTGATTTAAGGTCGAAAGTTAAAACGGGTAGGAGATGTGTGCAGGGGATGGGAGCTAAATTTTTACTTTTTACTTTTCAACCCGCATCATTTTACCATTTTAATTTCGCGCAATTGTATTGCATTGTAGATATAGAAACCACCGGCGGCCATGCAACAGGCAGCGCGATCACGGAAGTGGCGATTTTTGTGCATGACGGAAAAAAGGTCACCGAGACTTTCCACACACTGATCAATCCGGAAGTGAAAATCCCGGTCTACATCACGGCACTCACGGGCATCAATAATGCGATGGTGGCAGCGGCGCCAACCTTCGATGAGGTGTCCAAAGAAATTTTTTCGATCCTGGAAAAAAATATCTTCATCGCCCATAACGTCAACTTTGACTATTCTTTTTTAAAATACCATTTAAGCCGCAGCGGCTATAGCTTAAATGTGCCGAAACTTTGCACCGTGCGGCTCAGCAGGAAAGCTTTTCCCGGGTTGCCATCTTATAGCCTCGGTAATCTTTGCCGCAGCCTGGAGATTGATATTCAGAATCGTCACCGCGCGCATGGTGATGCGGAAGCTACCTGTATTTTATTTGATAAGATCCTCGCAACAGATGGCCAGCAGCATATCGATGCCATGTTGAAACGTTCGTCTGCTGAACAATGGCTGCCGATGCAGTTGGATAAGGCCGTGATCAACCAATTGCCGTCAAAACCCGGTGTATATTATTTCTACAATAATAAAGGCAAAGTAATTTATGTAGGCAAAGCGATCAATATTAAAAAGCGTGTAAGCAGCCACTTTACACATAATGATGGTGAAAAAAAGCGGCAACATTTTTTGCGGCTGGTCGCTGATATTAAGCACACCGAATGCGCCAATGAATTGCACGCTTTATTGCTGGAGAGTACAGAGATCAAAAGGCTCTGGCCCAAATATAATTACAGCCAGAAGCAACCGGCGCAAAAATATGCGTTATATAGTTTTGAAGATAATCGTGGCTTCCTGCGCCTGGCGATCGATAAAAAGAAAAAGCATTTACCTGCGCATTACCAGTTTAACATGTTGCACGAAGGCCTGGTGTTATTAAAGCGAATGGTAGAAGAGTTTGAATTGCATCAGAAACTTTGTTTTTTAGACAAAACCCCTTTTGCGGATACTGATGCGCCATTTACAGAAACGCCCGATAGTTACAATCAGAAAGTGAAAGCAGCCTTATATAGCCTCGAGCAACAACTGCCGAGTTTCGCCATTGTGGACCAGGGGTTAACAGCAAGTCAGCGGCTGTGTTTATTAATCGATCGCGGGAATTTCTGGGGCATGGGTTACCTGGAAGCACATCATCAACCGGAAAATATGACTGAGCTGAAAGAGATCCTGCAGCCTTATGCGGACAATGACTTCATCCGGAATTCAATTTATTCCTATGCGGAGGCCAATCCGGAGAAGAAGATGGCGTTTGCCTGACAAAATCATAAACCATAAGTCATAGGTCAACAATTAAAAAGCACCAGTCGGCAGGCGGCAGCGCAACATCACCCGGTATATTTTTTATGTTGATTGTAACCTCAACATTCACAGGCGCTAATATCTATCCAAAAAATTCTCTATAGATTTTCAAGTTTTCCGGGAGCGGGAAGTTATCATCCGCCGCCAAATCTTTGTCAACTCCACGTGTAAACTGTATTTTCGCAGCCCTTTTTTGAAGGCATTACTTTACTATAAAAAACCTCATGATATGTTCGCACAACGAATCGCACAAAATTTATCCATCAAAGCTTCACAGGTAGACACCGTGCTGCAACTGCTTTCTGAAGGGTCCACCATTCCTTTCATCGCGCGTTACCGCAAGGATATGACCGGCGCGTTGGATGAGGTGCAGATCCAGCAGATCCAGGATGAAAATAAACTGATGAATGAGTTTGCCGAACGCAAAGCTTTCATTGAAAAAACCATCACCGAACAAGGCAAGATGACGGAAGCCCTGCAGGAAAAGATCAATGCGGCATTAACGATCACGCAACTGGAAGATCTCTATCTCCCTTACAAACAAAAGCGAAAAACGAAAGCGGTGATCGCAAGGGAAAACGGATTGCAACCCCTGGCCGATTTACTGCTCGCGCAAAACGATATTGACCTGGAGAAAGAAGCTGCCGTATTTTTAAACGAAACGGTATTAACAACGGATGCGGCGTTGCAGGGCGCACGTGATATCATTGCAGAAACCGTGAACGAGGATACCGTAGTGCGGGAAAAACTTCGGAAGTTATTTGAGCAGGAGGCATTGTTAAAAAGCACGGTGATCGCGGACAAAGAAACCGCCGCTGCGAAGTACAAAGATTATTTCGCTTTTAGTGAACGCATTGCCACCGTTCCTTCGCATCGCACACTGGCCGTGCTTCGCGGATTCCTCGAAGGTTTTTTACGCATTGCTATCGAACCACAGGAAGAGCATGCACTGGAGACGATGGAAAACCTGTATATCACGGGCATGAGTACCTGCGGTGATCAAATCCGGAAAGCCGTTCGTGACAGCTATCGGAGGCTGTTGCAGCCCAGCCTGGAAACTGAATTTCGCACGGCATTAAAAACCGCAGCTGATGAAGAGGCGATCAATGTATTTGCAGAAAACCTGCGCCAGTTATTGTTGAGTTCGCCGTTGGGCAGTAAAAAGATTCTTGCGATCGATCCGGGTTATCGCACCGGTTGTAAGGTGGTTTGCCTGGATGAGAAAGGGGAGTTGCTGAAAACAGAACTGGTATATATCCATGAAAATAACAATCGCCTCTATGATGCAGAACATAAAATAAAATCGCTCGTAAAAGAGTACGGCATCGAAGTCTTCGCGATCGGTGATGGTACCGCCGGGCGGGAAACAGAACAATTCGTAAAAAAATTAAGTCTTGGTTTGCCGGTATACCTCGTGAACGAAGATGGTGCCAGCATTTATTCTGCATCCGAAATTGCACGGCAGGAATTTCCAGACCAGGATATTACGGTGCGTGGTGCTGTGAGCATTGGCCGCAGGTTAATGGATCCGCTGGCAGAACTGGTGAAGATCGATCCGAAAAGCATTGGTGTGGGCCAATACCAGCACGATGTGAATCAGCCACGGTTAAAAGAGCGGCTAGACCAAACCGTTATGAGCTGCGTAAACAGTGTCGGTGTGAATGTCAATACCGCGAGTAAACATTTATTAAGTTATGTCAGCGGAATCGGCAGCACGCTGGCTGATAATATTATCAATTTCCGTCGCGCAGAAGGAAAATTTACCAGCCGCCAGCAACTGATGAAAGTGCCGCGCCTTGGCGGGAAAGCCTATGAACAATGTGCGGGCTTTTTACGAATTCCCGGTGCGTCAGATGTGCTGGACAATAGTTCCGTTCACCCGGAAGCGTATGAATTAGTTCAGCAGATTGCGAAAGACCTGGCTGTTGACCTGGATAAACTGATCGGTAATGAGTCCTTGCTTAAAACAGTCGACAGTAAGAAATACATCACGGAAAAATTTGGCGCACATACGATCAACGATATTTTGCAGGAATTAAAAAAGCCGGGACTTGATCCGCGAAGTGAAGCGCAATTGTTTGAGTTCGCCCAGATATTTTCAATAGAAGATGTGAAAACAGGGATGGAAGTTCCGGGTATCGTTACGAATCTTACGCGCTTCGGCGCCTTTGTAGATATCGGTGTGAAACAGGACGGGCTGGTGCATGTGTCGGAGATCTCGCATAAATATATCCAGGACCCTGGTGAAGTATTGAAGCTAAACCAGCATGTGAAAGTAAAAGTGACTGAAGTAGATATTGCCCGAAAAAGAATTGCCTTATCCATTAAACAGACGGAGGCTGCTCCGGCGCAACAACAACGATCCCGCCCTGCACAAAATTTTCAACCAGCGAAAAAAGAAGCGCCGCCTGCAACGATGAATGATGCACTGGCTGCGCTGAAGATGAAGTTTGGGAAATAGGGTTGGGGAGTGATCGGGAATTGGGAATTGGGAATTGGTAATTTGGTCAGTGGTCAGTGGTCATTGGTCATTGGTCATTGGTCAGTTGTCATTAGGTCACTGGGTCATGGGTCTTTTAGTTACTGCACCAGAACTGTTTTTGCCGGGATGTGATTGACTTATTGACCTTTGACTTATTAAAACTTGCTTGTCTTGAAAAGCTGTAAATGACTCATTGACGATTGACTGGTGACTCATCATGCTTCGATGCAAAAAACTACAGTTCAATTCCAATCTTCTTCATCAATATCGATGCATTCATACTTGTACAAACGCCTGGTTTTAATTTATAATCGAAATACAATTCTTCATTGTTCACCTGCACGTCGAAATGATAGTTTTCGATATTGTTGGGAAACTCCTGTTGAAGATCTGCAAGTGCGATATCGTGTGTAGCAATAATGGCCGCAGCGTTTTTGTGAATGAGTTGCTTCATCAGCGCTACAGAACCCGTATGCCGGTCGAGTGAATTGGTGCCGCGTAAAATTTCATCGAGCAGCACGAAAACCTTTTCACCGGCGTTCACTTTATCGATCACCGTTTTTAATTTTTTAAGTTCTGCATAAAAAGTGCTCGTGCTTTCTTCCAGGTTATCAGCAATGCGCATGCTGCTCAATAGCAACACGGGAGATACGATGAATCTTCGGGAACAAACCGGTGCACCCGCCATCGCCATGATCACCGCGATACCCACACTCCGCAGGTAAGTACTTTTACCGGCCATATTACTTCCCGTAACCAACATGAGATCTGCGTTATGCTCCATGCGGATAAAATTATTTACCCGCTTTTTTTGAGCGATCAACGGGTGACCGAGTTCGGTCGCTTCCAGGTAAAAGTGTTTAGGGGCCAGTTCCGGGAAGATCCAGGATGGTTGATTGAAATGCAGTACGGCAAAGCTATTCAGGGCTTCAAATTCACCGAGAACAGCGAACCAATGTTGCAGATCCGGCTCCGCTTGTTTTTTCCACTGCTCGAGGCTCAGGACCTGTTGCAGATTCCAAAGCAAAAGGATATTAAGTGGGAAAGAAATAACGATGTTATAGCGGATATCCAGGCGGTCGAGCAATTTTTTTAACTGCTGAATTTTTTTTGATGCCGGCAACCCTTCACTGCTGAATCCCGATTGCATATCCTGTAGAAGTGCGGAGTTAAATTGTTCATTTTCCAGCATCCGGATACTTTGTGCAAGTGTATCGAGTTCATCCACCATGCGCGAAAGTTGCTCATGGATCGGGCCGATCAGCTTATTTAACTGGAAGGCGATTACGGCAAAAAGAAAGAGGATAATGTAAAGCGAATTCAACGGCATCCAGCCGATGATTGTCGCGCCAACGCAGGACAGCACGATGGCCGGCAAAAAGAATCGCAGCCAGCGCCAATGCTTAAACTGGATAAAAACGGACGGCGATTCCATCCAGTCATTTAACCGGTCCAGCGTTGCCTGCCGGATATTACTCTCTTGTCCAACAGCCTGTAAGTGTTGCAGCCAGGGAATCTTACCGGCTAATTCTTTTACGGCCTGCTGTCGTTTTACAATAACTTCCGGTTGGGAAGGAGCGAGCAGCCAGGAAGCCAACGTTGCTGCTCCCATGTCGGAACATGTGCGGTTTAAAAATTGAAAAAGCGAAGCCTGCCCGAAAAGATCCAGGTCGTTGGCATAATAATGTTCCTTTTGTTGAAATTTTTCTCCGTTGGGAAACGTGCTGTAGTTCCCGTTTAAGGCTTCGCCTTCATTTTCATTGATGCGAATTAAATGACTCGTATGTATGAGGCTGGCGCGGTTTGACAAATCACGGTGAACCAGCCGGGTAAATAAGATCAGCAGCAAAATAGAAGCGCCGGCAACATAGGCCCAGCCAAAACTGTAAAGAAAATAAAATACAATCACCAGGGCAAAGATGTTACCCAGGCGGAGCATCCCGAAGACCGACTTCCGGCGTTGCAGGCGTTTTTTTTCTGCACGCAGTTTTTCGAGGTTAGCAGCATAAAATTCCGACGGGTCAGGCATTTGTCAAAGATGCATTATTATGTGGATTTTGGGAGGAGAAAATGGAAACGGGATTTTTGCAAAGACTGAATTCAAAATTTAAAAGTAAAAAGTAGAACCGGAATGCAACATTTAAGGCTCTTGTCTGGCAAAACCAGAGAATTGATTAAGGATTGCATTTCAGGCCTTGTGTAATTTTTAGTCTCCAGGATTAAATGATATCAACTTCCCTGGAAAAACTTCCATGAATTTCCTTCCTGCAGAGCGGCCCGACATGCATTCTCCCAAAAGAAGTAGTCAAAAGTGATCAATTGTAGTCAATTGTAATCAGTTCTATTGAAGTATGAAAAATAAGGCGCTGCTTTGGTATATGAAACAGCAAACAACGATACAAATCATTGCAAACAAAATCAACCGGGTAGAACGTTGGCCTGCTGCTGGTTTGGCCGGGATGCTACTGTTACTTAAACTGGCGCTCATCGTCGCGACCGGCATCGTTGTTCACGGATATACAAATGATAAAACGGGCGTGTTCGCAAAAGCTGCGAAAGCGAATATTATTTCGCCTGCAGAATTCCTCCACTTTTCTTTACATCAAAATATGCAACAGGAAAAACTGCACAAAAAAATACTGCACATAAAAAATAATTTTAAAACTTTTTCAAAAACCGCTGCAGAATTTTTTCGCCGCGAAAAATTGCACAAACTTTTTTCCATGCTAGAACATATCATCATTCTGCCGATCAGAACGATCTCCAACCTGCATCACCGCCTCAGCCTCATCCAGGAAACGCTGGCAGAATACGGGGACAAGACACACGGCCAGCTCGCCCTGCCGGGAAAATATGCCCTAATTTCCAACAACTTTATTTTAAGAATCGCCCAACCGGACGGCTGTTCTGATTATGCCTGTGAGCGCAGGAAAAAAAAGAACCCAAAAATTATTTAGCAATGCTGGAAAAAAAATTGCGGGCAAAATAGCAATTGCCCGGATTATGTCTCCCATATTTTTATAAACCGATGACTTATTGACCTAATGACTCATTTCCCCCATGACTCCCCAACCCAATGACCCATGACTCCCTGTCCCCATGACTCCCAACCCACTGACTCAATGACTTATTGACCAGCTGACTTGGTAGACCGAACACTAGTCCATCTAATCAACTGTTCGCCGGCAATTGTTAAACCCCAAACGAGTACAGCATTGCTGCTCCAATAAGGTTATCTTGTTTCATTATCAATTGCCCAAAGGGTAACAATCATGCGAAAAGCAGGAATTAAACACCCTACCGTTCTTTCCGAAAATTTATTCCCGGTCGTTGGCATCGGCGCGTCTGCAGGCGGTCTCGAATCGTTTACAATGCTGGTTAGGGCAATACCCAAAGATTCAGGAATGGCTTTTATTCTTGTTCAGCATTTGCATCCTGATCACGAAAGCGTTCTTGCCGGGATCCTGCAAAAAGTTTCGGCAATTCCGATTGAAGAAATCAACGACAACGTGGAAGTGTTGCCGGATCATATCTATGTGATCCCGCCAAATAAAATGCTTGTTGCGAACGACGGCGTGTTGCAGTTATCGCCCCGGGCAAATTCCGGTGCCAATTTGCCCATCGATATTTTCTTTTCCTCGCTTGCGGATGTTCATCGCTCTCATGCCATTGGTGTAGTGTTGGCGGGCAATGGTGCCGATGGAACGAAAGGATTAAAAGCTATTAAGGACCAGGGAGGATTAAGTTTTGCCCAGGATCCACTAACAACGGATTATCCTTCGATGCCAAGGCACGCGATCGATGCAGACCTTGTTGATTTTGTTTTGCCCGTTGACCAGATCATCCATGCCCTGGTTCAAATGCGCCGTTCTTCCGCCATTAGTTTTTCGGGAAATAAATCAACAACCAAAAGCGAAATAGATGACGTGCACGTGCAACAGATCTTTGCTTTATTAAAAGCAGAGTTTGGTATTGATTTCAGTTATTATAAACAAACAACTGTCCGGCGGCGCATTGACAGGCAAATGGCCATTAACAAATTTGAGAAGATTGCTGATTATCACCTTTTCCTACAAAAGAATTATAAATACCTGGAACACCTGTTCCGCGATTTGCTTATTCCCGTAACGGCCTTCTTCCGGGACAGCTCCAGCTTCGAATTTCTTTGCTCTAAAGTGTTGCCCGCAATCATCAAAAAGAAGCCCGAGGGGCGCCTCCTGCGTATCTGGGTAGCAGCTTGTTCTACAGGGCAGGAAGCCTATTCCATCGCCATTTGCTGCCAGGAACATATTCGTAACCTGAACCTGAATCTTCGTGTACAAATATTTGCCACGGATGTTTCACCTGCTGCAATTCAGACAGCCAGGGCCGGGTTGTACACAACCAAAGAAACCAGTTCGGTATCGAAAGAGCTGCTTGCTGTTTTTTTTACAAAAACCGACACGCGCTACCAGGTAAAAAAGACGATCCGGGATATGTGCATTTTTGCGACGCATAATTTTTTAAAAGATCCGCCTTTTCAAAAAATAGACTTGGCGAGTTGCCGCAATGTGCTGATCTATCTTCAGCCTGTATTACAGAAAAAAGCTTTTGGCATCCTGCATTATTCACTGAACGATCACGGTATCTTGTGGCTGGGCCGATCCGAAACACCGGGCAATGCTTCCAACTTATTTTTATCGTTTGATAAAACAGAAAAATTCTTCATCCGTCGTGCAGTAGCCGGAAGGTTTACTAATATCGGCACAGAACTCGCCGAGACGCCGCCGGTAGGGAAGCCCCTCGATGTATTTACTGCAGATGACAGGGAACATTTTCAAAGAAACGCAGATGCCGTGTTATTGTCCAAACATACACCAGCTGCTGTGATCATCAATGATCAGCTGGATATTGTTCAGTTCCGTGGCAATACCGCAGAATATCTCTCACCAGCTCCGGGAAAGGCGAGCCTCAACGTATTGAGGATGGCAAAAGATGAATTATCGTTTGAATTAAGAAACGCAATTCACCAGGCCAAAACTTCCCGTATCAGTTTTAGTTCGGAAAATATTCCTTTTAATGCAGGAAAAACATCTGTTACGCTGGAAGTGGTTCCGCTAAAGGATTCTATGAACCCATATTACCTGGTGTTATTTCACCCGCCGCTGGCAACATATATCAATGCAACAGCACCGGTACAAGGTAAGAAAGGCGGAGATCAATCCTCGTCAGATAGTGATCAGCGAAAGCAGGTGATCAGCCTGCAAAAGGAATTGTCGCTCCTGCGGGACAATATGCGCCTCATCACGGAAGAACAGGAAAGCGTCAACAATGACCTGCAAAGTAGCAATGAAGAATTGCTCAGCGGAAGCGAAGAGTTGCAGAGCCTGAATGAAGAATTGGAAAGCAGCAAGGAAGAGTTGCAAAGCATGAATGAAGAGTTGATCACGGTAAACCAGGAATTGAATGAACGTAATGATGAGCTGGGTCACCTGCGCAAGTTTGCAGAATCAACCGTTGCTATCCTGCACGAACCTTTGCTGGTGCTGGATGAATATTACGAGATCATTACTGCGAATGCAGCATTTTATAAAACTTTTTACCTCAGTCCAAACGAAACAATCGGGAAAGTACTGTTTGAGCTGCAGGACAACGGCTGGGAAATCCCGGGGCTGCGCAACCAGCTTCAAAAAATAATAACACAGCAGAAAGTGCTGATCGAAACCGAAAAAACCTTTACGTTTCCTTTTATCGGGGAGCGCACAATTTGTTTCAATATTCAGCCTATCAAAAAAGAGAATGGCGACCAGTTGATCGTTGTAGCCCTGGATGATATTACGCTGCGAAAAGCACATGCGCAAAAAAAAGATGACTTCATCAGTATCGCCAGTCATGAAATGAAAACGCCGCTTACTACCGCCAAGTCTTACCTGCAATTGCTGGAAAAATCTGCGTACGTGCAGGCCGACCCCACTGCCAGGCTATACGCGGAGAAGGCAAGTCGCTCCATTATTAAATTGAATAACCTGATCGGCGATTTGCTTGATGTAAGTAAGATCCAGTCCGGCAAACTTAATTATAACATGGCGGAATTTGATTTCGACAAAATGGTAACGGATACCGTGGACGATTTGCAACATTCCTTACCTGCAGGTACGATCACGAAAAAAGGGATGGTTAAAAAAATGGTGAGGGGTGATGCCGACCGCTTGCAACAGGTGCTCATTAACCTTATCACCAATGCGATAAAGTACTCGCCAAAAGATAGCCCGGTAGAAATTAATACTACTTTCAGGTCCGGCTTTATAAAAGTTGCGGTAAAGGACCAGGGTATCGGTATTGCTGTGGAAAATATTAAAAACATATTTAGTAAATACTACCGGGTCGCCGAGACTGCCAACTATTCACAGGGCCTCGGAATTGGCCTCTTTATCGCTTACGAGATCATCACCCGGCACCAGGGTAAAATTTGGGTGGAAAGCAGCGATGGCAAGGGTTGTACCTTCTTTTTCACTATTCCATTGCTGGCGAAGCAAGAGGAATAAGCCGACTTGTTAAGATAGAGACAGGTTGTAACAAAATAAAAAGAGCAGGATATTGTCCTGCTCTTTTTGAATGATGTAATTCGTTGTATTTAATCCGTGTTATTTAACGACTGAAGTGCTCACCAGTTTACCGGATTTGTCGATCACGAGTTCCAGCACCTTACCGGAATTGTCGGTAACTTTTTTAACCACCTGTCCGGCAGCATTGGTTGTTTGGCTCACAACAGGTAGATCTAATAATTTACCAACGGTATTGCTGCTAATCGCTTTGCCGGTTGCATCTACGGTTTTTTCCACGATATTCCCTGCAGCATCGATCGTGCGGGAAACCGTCTGGCCTAAAGAATTAACCGTCTGGCTGATCACACCACCTGGCTGTAACGCCGTGTTGGCAACTGATCCTACCGTATTCACGGCGTTGTCCACTGTGCTGAGTAATTTGTCGACGATCTGTGGATTTTTATCTAATGTTTCTAATGTTTGGCTGATGATCTCGCGAACATTATCCAGGCGCACGATCAATAATACAGAAGCCTGTACACCTTTGATGGTAATTTTGACCCGGTCGATACCCAGGTCAACACCGGCTTTTAATTGAACAAGATTCGCTACGCGTGCATCCAGGGATAAGTTTGCTTTCAGGTTGTCTACTTCCAATCCAATTTCATCTACAGAAAGATTAGGGATATCGAGCAATACATCAGGTTGATCGTTGCCGATCGGGTCCTGCGGGCGATACTTGCTCGGCACATTCTGGTTACGCTGGTTCTTTGGAACATTTGTACGGGAAGACCCGGTAGCAGAAACGTTCACGTCTCCTTTCTTTAAGATCTTCGTACTGTCCTGGCCATAACTGTTGCTTACAGATAGGAGCAGGGCAAGTGTTGCGAGGCGGCAAATTGTCGTCATATTAATTGTTTAAGGGTTGAAGGTAAATAATTCGAAGACTGTTCTACATTTTTTATGCCATACGATCCGGCAACAGATCATGGAGGCTATTTACCTAATAATAGATTCCTGTTACTGTAATGGTAAAGATTTTATTTACTGAATGGATGATGGCCAATGAGGATGAGGATCGGGCTACGCTTGCTATCCCGATTTTAGCTGATGGTTGTTGAAAATAATCAACAATTTAAAATTCGTCCACATACGACCATGATGCTATCGTAACATGTCATCGTCTATTCCCCGCTGGTAGAGATTTTTTTTTGTCGGAGTTTTTCATGGCATACTCATTGCAACGCTTTTATAAAAAAAGATATGAAGAATAAAATATTAGTAGCCACTGCCGCAGCCGCCGGAGCTGCATTGATAACAGCATTTGTAAAACATGTCAATCGCCGTAAGGCCACGGCTGCGCCCGTAGCTCAGCCGAAGTCGCATCACCTCACTAACGTTTTTTCGCATGCGAAACAAAATGTCGTGTAGGATTTGGACCCATCGATTGGGTCAATAGCAAAATTATTTTTGAAAGTCCCTGCCTGCTGGCGGGGATTTTTATTTCTCTGCAGCACGATAATATCGAGGTGTTCCTGATCCGGCTTTGTTGTGTTTAGAGAGTATCAAATATTTTGGATGTCTGGCGAATGATCCGGTTTTTGCCGCCTCGGCAGGATAACTTAAATTGGCGATCCTATTTTGACCTAATTTCTACCCATTGCATAAACCCTTATACATCGGCTTTTCACTGTACGAGTTTATCCAGTCCCTCGTTTTTCGTATTATTTGTGTAATCGGGCTGATCGTTGCTTTATCCAATTACGCCGAGAACCCACCAGTCATCAGGGTACTGTCCGTAGTACTGATTTCAGGCATTATCATTTTCGGAAATAACCAGCTGATTGTTTACGATGACAGGATCAGCCTGACGACGAATTCATTTGCCTCACTCATTTTCAACAGCAGGGCCACGACGATCCAGGTAGCCGAAATTAAGCTGGCCTATCTGGAAGCCCGGCCGGCGTCGAAGCCTGCAGACATCGCAGCTGCAGCAGTACTGGCTGCTGTGCTTCCGGTGAGGACATTGAATAAAACGCATAAGAGATCCATATTTTTCGAGATGAAAAATGGAGAAATCCTTCAGCTGCAAACGGATATTCCCGCGCACCAGTTGTCTGAAATAGTTGGGTTAGTGAATTCCTTATTAACAGCAAAGCCAGGAAATGAAATAACTTTGATGTAAACTTTATTTCCCTGAAACGCAAACGATACATTTGACTTCATTTAAGAACGCCTTAAAAGCTGCCCGTCATGTCAAACGAGAATTTACTCAAACAGGTCGCATTCATCAAAGAGATCGATCAGTTGAAATACATTCAACGCAGGACGAAATTGTTTAACAGCGACCGCCACGAAAACGATGCAGAGCATAGCTGGCATTTAGCCATGATGGCGATCGTGCTGGCGGAACATTCAAACACGACGATCGACTTATTGAAAGTATTGAAAATGCTGCTGATCCATGATATCGTTGAGATCGATGCCGGCGATACGTTTATTTACGATCAAACAAAAAGCCATACGAATACAGCGGCGGAACTGCTCGCGGCCAAACGCATCTTTGGCATGTTGCCGGAGGCGCAGGCTGCATCATTGATTGCGGTGTGGGAGGAATTTGAAGCAGGCGTAACAGATGAAGCAAAATTTGCGAGATCGATGGACCGGTTTGAACCCCTGTTACAAAATATTTCCAACAAGGGCGGGACCTGGGAAGAATTTAATGTGCCTTATGAAAAAGTGGTGGAGAAGAAAAAAATCATCGGGGATGGATCCACACCGCTCTGGAAATACGCAGCCGCATTGCTGGACGAGGCGGTGGAAAAAGGGATATTAAAGAAATAAACCGTGGGCTTTTTTTGGCGAGTATGGAGTCTTTGTTCCCGCTATTCGTTTGCAGGCATCCCTTATCTTTAGTTTAACGTATGACCGTTTACGAAACCAACAGGCAGGCATTAACTTTTGCAATCAAAGAGGTTCTTATCACTTTAGCTTTCCTTTCCATACCGGCAGGCTGCATGTTTTTTTTCCAGGGGAGGTCAGGACGGGCTACACCTGGAGTGCATTTGGCATCCTCTTGTTTAGAATTATGGATGAAATTGCTACATCCCGGGTGGTTGAGGTAAGATTTGATCAGAACGCTGATTCCATAACATTGTTTCGTAAAACCCTGTTATCTAAAGTAACATCCTGTTCCTTCGGGATTCTTGATATCCAGGTAAAACTTCTCCCCGCCAGGCCTACATTCAGGTGGATGGGAGAGCCAACGCTTGCCTTTCTAAAAGCGAAAACTGAACAATTACGAATAAGCAAAAGCAAGGACGGTTTCACTGTTCAGCAGCTAAACGAGATACTCGAAACATTCATGCTATTGAAACAACCTGTTGAAAATCGGTCACGAGCTTTTACAACTTAATTTGTGCAGCCAACACTTTCCAGGGGTTAAATATTATTATGCAACGACGGAGTTTTATTAAAAAGAGCCTGATCGGGTTAACCGGTATTTCAGTATTGAGCGGAGTCTATGCCTGGCAGATCGAACCGTTCTGGCTGGAGTTCGTGAAGGTCAGGATGCCGGTCAAAAACTTACCTGCTGAGCTTGTCGGTAAAACGATCATGCAGATCAGTGATATCCATATCAGCAACCGTTTCAATTATCATTATATCATCGATTCTTTTCAAAAGGCGAAAGCCTTTAACCCAGACTTCGTGCTGTATACCGGCGATTATGTAACGCAGCAGGATGGCGGGATTCTCACGGCCCAGTTGCAGGAAGTGTTAAGCCATGCTGTTAAAGGGCAATCCGGCACGGTGGGTATCCTGGGCAACCACGACTATGGCAGGGAATGGATGCAGCCGGAAATTGCGGATACTGTTTCTCAAATGCTGTTGGCAAATGGCATAACGGTGTTGAGAAATCAGCAGGCAGAAATAGCCGGGCTTAATTTTATTGGGTTCGATGATTACTGGGGAATGAACTTTAACCCGGCAGCTGTAATGCAACATTATGATCCGACAAAAGCGAATATTGTGCTCTGCCATAACCCGGATGTTTGCGACCTGGATGTATGGAATGGCCACCAGGGCTGGATCTTATCCGGGCATACCCATGGCGGCCAATGCAAGCCACCGTTTCTTCCTGCACCAATGCTTCCGGTGAAAAATAAAAAATATGCTGCAGGTAAAGTGGATCTAACCAATGGCAGAACGCTCTACGTCAACCGCGCTTTAGGGCACTTGTACCAGGTCCGGTTTAACGTACGCCCGGAGATAACTATTTTTCAACTGGTTGCCGGATAAGGCAGATCAATTTCCGCGATTCTCCCCGAAAATTCCGGAACGCTCAACTCATCATGATAAATTTGAGTACAAAGTTGTTTTATAAAATCTTTATCGTAATATTGCAATATTAAATTAGAGTATGGGCGCAACAAAAACGGAACATTTCACCGATAAGCAAAACGAACTGGCCGTGCTGGCGAAAGCCATTGGCCATCCTGCGAGGGTGGCGATCATTGATTACCTGTTAAAAGTAGATGCCTGTATCTGCGGCGATATCGTGAATGAATTACCCCTGGCGCAACCGACCGTATCTCAGCATTTGAAAGAACTGAAGAACGCGGGGCTGATAACAGGAGAGATCGAAGGCAACGCCATCTGTTATTGCATCAATCAAAAAACATTTTCAAAATTGCAACAGTTCTTTACCCGCATCAATACAAAAATTGAAAAGAAAAACAATTGTTGCTGATCAATTAAAACGAATATCATGAAACTTTCAGAAATTAAAACGCATCTCAGCCATCTTGAAGCCGTGAACTTTCAATTGCCCACCGGTGATTTCGTGCCGGAACATTTTCATGTAACGGAGATCGGGCTGGTCACCAAACATTTTATCGATTGTGGTGGCACGGAACGCTTTGAGAAGGTCGTGAACTTCCAGCTATGGAATGCCAACGATACCGATCATCGCCTGAAGCCTGCAAAATTGTTACACATCATTTCCTTATCCGAAGAAAAGCTTGGCATCGGGAACCTGGACATTGAAGTGGAATACCAGGCGGATACCATTGGAAAATACGGACTTGAATTTACCGGTGAAAACTTCCGGCTCGTAGCGAAGCAAACAGATTGTTTAGCCAGGGAAAAATGCGGGGTGCCTGCATCCAGGCCAACAATTCAACTGGCAGATCTTACGGAAAAAAATACCAGCTGCTGCACGCCGGGTGGGGGCTGCTAAAACTTTATGAAAATAGTTTCCATACAACCCGTTCATTACCCGCAGATCGCCGCGATCTACCTGCAGGGCATCGCGACCGGTCATGCCACTTTCCAAACGTCAGCGCCCACGTGGAGCGACTGGGATAGCAGCCATTTGAAGCATTCCCGTGTTGCGGCTTTTATCGGCAATGACCTGGCTGGATGGGCTGCACTTTCGCCGGTAAGCAGCCGCTGCGTTTACGAGGGCGTTGCTGAAGTGAGTGTTTATATTGCAGACAATTACAGGGGAAAAGGGATTGGCAAGGCATTGCTGCAACAATTGATCGCTGACAGTGAAGCCAATAATACCTGGACCTTACAATCCGGCATCTTCCCGGAAAATACGGGCAGTATCCGGCTGCATGAAAGTTGTGGGTTTCGGCAGATCGGGTTCAGGGAAAAAATCGGAAAAATGAATGGCGTTTGGCGCGACAATATTATAATGGAACGCCGAAGTAAAATCGTTGGCTTATGAGACAAAAAATATTCAATTATTCCCGGCAGCATAAGAAGTTTCTGCTGATTCTTATCGGGATCGTTGCATTGAACATGATCTATGGCTTTGATGCGCGTTTTACGATCATTAACCTGCTCTGGATATTTATCAACGTGATCAAATTGTAAGTATGAAAAAGATCCTTGTTTTATGTACAGGCAACAGTTGCCGCAGCCAGATCGCAGAAGGCTATCTTCGTCATTATGCCGCCGGCAAGGCAGAGCTATATAGCGCCGGTATTGAAACGCATGGCGTAAATCCGCTGGCCATCGAAACCATGAAAGAAGACGGCATTGATATCTCCCGGCAAACGTCAAATAACGTAACCGAATATGCGCATATCCGGTTTGATTTTGTGATCACCGTCTGCGATCATGCGCAGGAACGTTGCCCCATCTTCCCCTCAACCGCGAAACAGGTTCACCGGAATTTCAGTGATCCTTCAAAAATCCGGGGCAGCGCTGAAGAAGTTAAACAGGCCTTTAGAGAAGTTAGGGAGGAGATTAAAAGTTTTTCTGCCGCTTTTATCAAAGACAGTCTTTGACCCAATAGCTATCCTTTGCCTTATATCTTCGCCTCGGTGCGTGACTCACGCACCGAAATCAACTTGCAATTTCTCGTTCACCTTGGTGTCGCACACGCACCGAAATCAACTTGTAATTTTTACTTGCCGGCTAATCGGCTTCCCCCGCCGCCTTGGTGCGTGACGCACGCACCGCAACTGCGTACATTATTCCCTATCGAATATTAAAAACAGGTTTTGAAGAAATCCCACGCCTCGATGCGAGACAGACACCGAAATCCTTCGCCTTGTTGCGTCGTACACGCACCGAATTACCAACCCTTATTCTCCATCGAATATAAAAAACAGATTTGTAAGAAATCCGAATTCATCTGTCCCGTTCTCATAAAATCTCGCTGAAGAGTAATGATAATGGAGATCATCTATTGCTAATTTCCAACATCTGCTAACAGGATTGACATGTACGTAATCGATTTTTTGTCTCGCGACTTCCCTGCTATAAATTTCAATAGCCAGTGAATCCCGTTTCCAAATTTCATGGAGTTTGTTTGATGCCTCGACTTTATACTTTGCGGCATGCCCTGACAATTTAAGGCCCCTCAACAGTTTGTGAGCAGTATATTTTAAGAAGCTCCCAAACGGAGATTCCTTTCCATTCATTTTATTTTGACGCCAGATCAAATGGACGTGAATTGGCATTACCACAAATGCAAATATTGTAACTAGCCCCGCATCGGAAAGTTCTTTTAAATAGTCTATAATGATTTTCTTGTTGAATTCCCCGGACAGTAAATGGCGCCATTGATGAATCGTAGCGGTCCAGAAATAAATTTTGCCGATAGTCGTATACGATTTCCTTAAGTATGAACTCATAGTGCAATC
>JAQBNH010000028.1 GCA_028288705.1 Ferruginibacter sp. | reverse complement strand
CCGAGCACGGGAATGCGATCCCAGGTCATGCGGGCCAGTAATCCCGAAATGGAGATCGCGCACACCACTTCGGACTGGTCGTTATACACTGCCGCGGCAACGCATCTCAGGCCGGATACGAACTCCTCGTCGTCAACGGTGTAGCGATCGCGGCGAGCCGCCTTCAGCTGCGCATCCAGCGCGTCGCGGCTGGTCAGCGTGGTCCGCGTGATCTTGCGCAGGCTACACCGTCTGACCACCGAAGTGACGTCATCGTGGGTATAACTGGCCAGCACCGCCTTACCCATGCCAGAGGCCACCATGGGGGTACGACCGCCAACCCGCGAAATGGCCCGCATGATCTCGCGGCTTTCAATCTGGTTGATGATGACGATCTCGCCGTCCTCGACAATGCCCAGATTGGCCGTCTCGCGCGTCTGATCACGCAGCCGCCGCAGGAAGGGCAGAGCCGGCGCGGCGAAATTGCGGTCCCGCACATAGGCGGAGCCCACGGCAAAAGCCTGTCGACCGATATGCCACAGATTGTCCGACGTGGTGAATTGTACGAACCGGCGCTGCTCCAGGGTGGTGAGCAACCGGTGGACAGTGGTCAGCGACAGACCGGTCTGTCGCGACAGATCCGTCAACCGGTGCCCGTGCTCGTTATTGCTCAGGGCCTCAAGCAAGACCATTGCCCGATCAACGGATTGCACGCGCCCATGGAGCTCATTGGTTTCCATTTTCGTTCCTCCGCATTGACGGGTCGGTTTCCGCATCGCGGAAATTCTCCCCTTGCCGCCAATCCGGGCTCTACGCTGGCCAAGTATTGGCATTATGCTAACACTCCCATAGTTCTATGGTAGCGCTACCAGAGTAAGATGGTAGCGCTACCAAATTTGCTCGTCAATGTTTGAATGTGCGCGGACAGACCTGATGACAAGGCCGGTAAAGCGGACTTGACCGTCCTTGCTCCGGGATATAGCGCTCCATGCCAAGTGGCGACAACGCGCACGAGAAAGACGACAACGCCTGATGCGCAAACGTAAATCCAATGGCCGCCCGACCATAGCCGACGTGGCCTTTCGGGCAGGTGTGGGTGCTATTACCGTCTCGCGCGCACTGCGCCATCCCGACCAAGTCTCGGAGGCACTGCGCAAAACCATTGGCGATGCGGTACGGGAACTGGACTATGTCCCCAATCTCAATGCGCGGGCCTTGGCGTCGAGCCACAGCAATGTCGTTGCGGTCCTCGTGCCCTCGCTGACTCAGAACATCTTTTCCGACGTGTTGCGCGGCATTTACGACGGCGTCGAAGATAGCGGGCTGCGGATCGAAATCGCCAATACGCGCTACAATGTTGAGGTGGAAGAGCGGCAGATCTTTGAGATCTTGCGCCACGAACCCTCGGCAATCATCGTGTCCGGCACCGAGCAGACCGCTGCCTCGCGCAAGATGCTGGAGAATGCGGGATGCCCGGTGATCCAGATCATGGATATTACCGATGATCCGATCCACAAGGTCATTGGTTTTTCCCATTTTCACGCCGGCAAAGCGATGACCCAGCACCTTCTGGATGTGGGCTATCAGCGCGTTGCCTTTTTCAGCGGCTGGATGAATTCGCGGTCCCAGGGGCGGCTGGCGGGTTTCGTGGAAGCGCTTGAAGAAGCCGGCATCTATGATCCAAAGCTGATCTGCGAGATGGGCAATGAAAAGCCCTCGGCCAGCCAGGGTTCGATCAAGGACTACCATCAGTTCTCCACCGCCCGGATGGGTCGCGAACTCATGTTGCGCGCCTTGGAGAACGGTCCCCGCATCGACGCGGTGTTCTGCAACAATGACGTGCTGGCGCTGGGTGCGCTGTTCGCATGCGCTTCCTGCCAAGTCGAGGTGCCGCGCCAGATGGGCATCGCGGGCTTCAATGACTTCGACTACATGGAGGCTGCGCAGCCGGCGATGTCATCGGTGCGCATCCATCGCTGGCAGTGTGGCTATCAGGCCATGCAGGCGGTGCGCAACGAGCTCAATGGCGAGCCAGTGGGCGAGCGGATCGTCGATCTCGGCTTTGAGGTCGTCAAGCGGGGCAGCACCGACCGGAACGGCACGCTCGGGGTACCCCCGCCCGGCGACATTCCTTTTACGCTAAGCTAGACTGCCCAATCCTCTCCCCATTGCTGCACGATATGTCCGGGCGAGACGTTGCGGTATTGGCGCTGTGGGGAGACGTAATCGGCGGCACGGATCGGGCTCTTGATTTCGTCATTGGGAACTGCGCGAACCTCGTTGCGCCGCGACGGATCGGGGACCGGGACCGCCGCGATCAGGCGCTTGGTATAGGGGTGCTGCGGACTTTTGAACACCGCGGCGGCCGGGCCCATTTCAACGATCTCACCCAGATACATCACTGCCACCTTATGGCTGATGCGCTCGACAACGGCCATGTCATGAGAAATGAACAGGTAGGACAGCGCGAACTTCTGCTGCAGATCGAGCAGCAGATTGACCACCTGCGCCTTGATCGACACGTCGAGGCCGGAAACCGATTCATCGGCGACGATAACCTTGGGCTCCAGCGACAGCGCGCGGGCGATGCAGATGCGCTGGCGCTG
>JAQBNH010000023.1 GCA_028288705.1 Ferruginibacter sp. | reverse complement strand
ACGACGATGGTTTCCGCGGCCTTGCATATTATGCGGGACTATTATGGCCTGACACATGTCACATATCACCTCGCCCAGACTGTCGTCGGTGAGGTCGACTCTCCCTTTGTGCGCACGACCTATCCGGATCAATGGGTGGCGCAGTACCTTCTCAAAGGGTATGTCGCGCACGATCCTATCGTTCGCGCCGGCTTTGCGCGATCACTGCCTTTCGACTGGAATGAGGTCGAGATCGTCTCGTCAGACCGGGCATTTCTTGATGATGCAGCACGACACGGCATTGGGGGACAGGGGTATTCCATTCCTATCACTGACAAGGCCATGCGGCGTGCGCTCCTGTCGGTCAACTCGCACCTTCCGGTGACGAGCTGGCAAGTTCTAACGGCGCGCTTTGGTGAGGAGTGGACCGAACTTGCCCTAATGGTCCATCGGATCGCAATTGGGGAGCTCTATGGTGCAGACGATCCTGTCCCGACGCTGGCGCGAAGGGAAATTGAATGTCTCCATTGGACCGCATTGGGGAAAGATCACAAAGACATCGCGCTCATTCTGGGCCTCTCTGAGCACACAGTGCGAGACTATACAAAATCGGCCCGATTAAAACTGGGATGCGCGACCCTGTCCGCTGCAGTTACACGTGCCGGGCATCTTCGCATCATCAATCCCTGGCCGTGCCCCCCCTAAAATGAGGGGTCAATCGGCGGGATACCGCAATCGCTCTTCCCAACGCATGGTTCCGGACCAACGTGCAGGGGAGCGAGCAACGATGATCACCTCAATACAAGCATTCGAGCACGCGCAGTACCGCGATGTGTTGGTGCAGATGTTTCAAACGCGCAAGCAGGTCTTTTTCGACACGCTCAGGTGGGATGTCAACATCCAGGGGGACCGAGAGGTTGACGCGTATGACGCGCTCAATCCGGTTTATCTCGTCTGGTGCGATCGCGAACGGTCGCGCCACTATGGAAGCATCCGATTGATGCCGACCACGGGCCCGACCCTACTTCACGACGTCTTTGGGCGCACTTTTCCGGATGCTGCGGCGCTAACGGCGCCAGGAATCTGGGAAGGCACCCGGATGTGTCTCGATGAGCAGGCGTTAAGAGACGACCATCCTGGCATGCCGGCGGGCCGCGCTTTTAGTTTGCTGCTTGTGGCCCTCTGCGAATTTTGTCTGTCTCACAACATTCATACGATGATTTCCAATTATGAGCCGCACTTCAAGCGGATTTACACGCGGTCAGGGGCACGCGTTCACGAACTCGGCCGCGCCGACGGGTTCGGCCGATCCCCGGTTTGTTGCGGAGCCTTTGAAGTTTGCTCCGACGTGCTCTCAACCATGCGTGCGCGGCTTGGGCTTTCCGAGCCGGTCTATGGTGCCGACGACGCTACCGGTCGCATCCCCCAAATGATCTGCGCAGCGTAGGCCAGGTCTGGGACGACAAAACTGCTGGCTGCGCAGCATGCCCCAGCAACATCGATGGGCTAGCAGGAGCCGGCACATGGCATCGATTTTGATCGCATCCACTGACGCAGACTACTATCTGCTGCTCTCCCACATCCTTTCGGAGGCGGGGTTTGTCGTGTCGCTGGCTTCAAGCGTGGCGGAGGTCGTCCAGCTCAGCCAGCAGACCAATCCGACAGCGATCCTGCTTGACTCGCGGCCGGGTGACCCACTCGCCATCAAGGCCTGCCTCGAACTCAAAAATGAGGCTGCAACATTTGGCATCACTGCGGTGGCGTTGATCGCTCCTGGCGCGGAGCAGCAATATTTGGATCTGATGAAGGCGGGAATAGATGAGAGCTTCGTCCGCCCGGTCACGCCAAGTAAGCTTCTGGACTTCCTTGAGGCGCTGGCGGGCCAGGCGCTGGGAGTAAGAAATCGTCGGGACGGGCGAGCTGGCCTGATCTACGCAGATATCGATATCGATCTCGACTTGCACCGCGTGTCACGCAGGGGGCGGGTCATCCATCTCGGACCCATCGAGTTCAGGATGCTCCAGCACCTTGTTGAGCACGCTGGCACGATTTGTTCCCGCGATGCCCTGATCGAGGCGGCATGGCCGCAGGGACGCTATGTCGATCGTAAAACGGTCAATGTCCATATCGGTCGGCTGAGGCACGCCTTGGGCGAAAGCGGGGGCGATATCATCCGCACCATACGCTGCGCCGGGTACGTTCTTGAAACGCTCGACCGTCATCGGGAGGAGCAGGGATAATGGCCGAGGGAACGCGCTTCAATCTCGTCATAACCAACACGGCGATCATTACCGGGGATGGAAAGACCGTCCATCCCCGGGGCCATATCGGGATTGGCGATGGCAAAATCGTAGCCCTGTCCTTGGGCTCGGAGGAGTTGCCGCTCAACGGCGCCGCCATTGTGGATGCGGGCGGCGCGACGAGCTTTCCGGGTGTGATCAACAGCCACGCTCATGGCTGCACTTTTGGACCGACAATGCCCAGCGGATCAAAACCATTTCGTCACGAGGACGTCAGATATTTTCGCAATCGCCACCTCCTCAGCGGCACCTCGACCCTTCTCAATGTCTGCGGCCTCTGCCTTCCACAGGAAATTGCTGATCCATCAGGCGTGCGGCATCCTATGCGTGTGTTCTCAACGACAGCACACTCTCCCAGCTCCAAGGCCGCAGCTTTTGACATTGATGGCAGCGGGCTGCGAGCTTCACATCTTGCAGTGTCGGCTGAGGGCGTCATCGAACAAGGGGCGGTTGCGCTGGGGGAAGGGGGAGGGGGTCAGACCCTTGGCGGCGGCGCGCAGGACTATGCCTTTTTGCCTCGCGCGATCGAAAATGTCACCGGGGTGTTGGTCGACGCGCGCGCGGCAAGGCGCCTCAAGGAGGTCCTGCTCGGACGGGCCTTGCAAGATCGGCCGTCATCGCCAGATGCGCAGTTCATCGCGCTGTGCGACGAACTCGATCTCCTCAAGAACGCTTCGGCGGACCACGTGGCCAAGGCGATAGCTGCCTCGGTCTTGAAGCCGATGCGGAACGCGGTCCTGGGTCTTGGGGAATTGGCGACGCTCTCGGCGCGGACGGGTTTGCCGGCAATCCTGCATAATGCCTTGCCATCGGCACACCATATCCTGGCCCTGGCGCGTGCGTTTCCCGCGGCCCGCCTCATTGCCGCCCATTGCAACCACCCCTCGTTTTCACCTGAGGAAGCCGTTACCCATGCCCAGTTTTTGCGTGAATGCGGCGTGGTGATCGACGTCAGTACGCTGGACTGCATCTCCACTCATTGGCGCAACAGCGCTGAAAACTTCGATGCATTGATCAGCGAAAGGCTGGTCGACACCATCACAACGGACTTTGCCGGCGGCCATTGGGACGGCATATTGGAAGCGGTCCATCGTATGGTGGTGAAGGGCCAGTTGTCCGCGCCCCAAGCGCTCTCTTTGGCGACGGGCAATGTGGCGTCCATCTTCGGCGCGTTCAACGATGCGGGCCGC
>JAQBNH010000002.1 GCA_028288705.1 Ferruginibacter sp. | reverse complement strand
GGTTACTCGCCATACCATTTACAGAATCCGTAAGATCCTTCCAGGTTC
Source organism: Ferruginibacter sp. (assembly GCA_028288705.1). Classification (GTDB taxonomy): domain Bacteria; phylum Bacteroidota; class Bacteroidia; order Chitinophagales; family Chitinophagaceae; genus Ferruginibacter. Next base: position 234,329 of record JAQBNH010000002.1, on the reverse strand, counting down.
CGGCCACACCTTTTACCTGTGCCTGTCCGCCCAGCTTTCCTTCGGTACCTACTTCGAGCGCCACACGCGTTACCTCGGAAGAGAAGGAGTTGAGCTGATCCACCATCGTGTTGATCGTATTTTTCAATTCCTGGATCTCACCTTTTACATCCACCGTGATCTTCTTGGACAGATCACCTTTTGCCACGGCCGTTGTTACTTCGGCAATGTTCCGCACCTGCGCGGTCAGGTTACTACCCATCTGGTTCACAGAATCCGTCAGATCTTTCCATACACCTGCTACGCCTTTTACTTTCGCCTGGCCACCGAGTTTTCCTTCCGAACCCACCTCGCGTGCCACACGCGTTACCTCCATGGAGAAGAGGTTCAGCTGTTTCACCATGTCATTTACCTCGCGGGCGATCCGCGCAAATTCTCCCTGCAGGTTATGGTCGCCGATCTCGAGCGACATCTGCTGCGAAAGATTTCCTTTTGCCACCGAACTGATTACGTGAGCGATCTCGATCGTGGGATGCACGAGATCGGAGATCAGTGTATTTAAGGAATCAACCCCTGTTCTCCAGCCTCCACGGCCGGAAGGCATTTCGATGCGTTGCGTGAGTTTACCTTTTTTACCGATCGTATTGCCGGCACGGGTAAACTCCTGCATCATTTTTTCATTGAGGCCGATGATCTCGTTGAGTGTATCGCAGATCTTGCCGTTGATACCGGTTTCATCCAGCGGCATCCGCACATTAAAATTACCGTTCTTCACATCGGTGAGCACGCGCAGCAATTCTTTTTTATCAAAATCGTCATGCCCGTTTAAGGATGCCGTTGGAACATGCGCCACGGCGATTTTTTTTGCAGGAGAAGGGGATTTTGGTTTTGGCTTGACAGCAGTCTTTGTAGCGCTGCCGTTTTTTTTGATAGTGGCCATATATGGGTTTAAGCGTTTTAAATTTTGTGCCGGCAAGATGTCGTCATTTGCCCGATCGGTTCCGGTAATAAGTTGTTGCAGTGCCATCCCGTAAGGATGACTGCTAATCAAAAAGGCAGTTAGTGTTGGTAATAAAAAATCACCCGTAAAATCAACAGGGTAAATACTAAATTAGTAAGTTTTCACTATAACCCTATATATCAAAAAATTTTTTATATCAGCGAGGGAATATGCGCCCTGCTGTAGATGAATTTTTAATCGGTATCAACGCTGGCTTGCAGGATAACTTTTGTCCGGGTAAAACATCAGTCAGCCGGAAACCGTGACGGGGCAGAGGTTTGCAACCGGCGAAAAATAAAATGGAAAATATTTCATTAAAAATTTTTTGGAAAAACATTTCCCCCTATCTTTGCCGTCCGAAAACGGAAAGGGAGTTTAGCTCAGTTGGTTTAGAGCATCTGCCTTACAAGCAGAGGGTCCGCGGTTCGAACCCGCGAACTCCCACAAAAAAAAGCCTTCCAGATTAATATCTGGAAGGCTTTTTCGTTTCGTCAAACTTTGTGCAACTTTATCCTGCAGGGTTATGCCTGGTCATGCCGAAGCCCGGATCCAGGCCAGCATCATGTATTACGCAACTATTGATCATTAAAATTAAGGACGTAATGGTTGCTTCTCCCGGTAGCGGCTCAGGTCGGGCGATTAGCAAATAAAGCGATTAAGTAAAAAGGAGTCCCCGTTTGCTTGCCTTGCTTTTTAACGAAGCCTTGCTTATTCACACAGATTCGTCGCCTGCCTTGCGATCAGCATCCAATGCCCGTTTTCTTCCTGGTAAATATTGGTATAGCGCCTGGTGACGGTTTGTCCGCCCAGCGGATTTCCTATGGTTGGCACCACCGTTTCACTGCCCATCGTGATCACGAGGTCGCCCTTCAGCAGGATCTTTTCCATGTTGTGTTTATAGCTCGAGTAACTGATCAGGCCTGCCATTACCATTTCTACCTGGCCTCCGGTTACGACCGTGTTCTTCGGTGAATTCACCATAAATGCGGGCGACCAGATTTTCCGTAGTGTTGCCGAATCTTTTTCGAGGATCGCCTTCGCCTGTATGTCTTCGAGTTTCCTGATGGCGTCTTCTGTGCTCTGGCCATAACCAACACTGCTAATGATTAAAGCGCAGATACTAATGATCAGTTGTTTCATAATATTTGATTAAAGGATGATGACGCAGCGTGATTAATAAGAGCCGCGTTGTTTTTTTATCCGCGTAATCACCAGCAGTTGGTTTTCTGTCAGTTCCTGTTTTTGCTGGTAGGTTGCCACGGTTTGATCCACAAGCTTTTTCAAACGCATTTTTGTTTTGCGCTTATCCAGGTTTAACGCCACGCCATCTACCGTTTCTTTATACACCAGTACATTGTCATTGTTATAGAAATAGATCGTGTGATGGCCCGGTTGATGGATATTACTGACCGTTACCCAATAGCCGGTTTTAGATAACCACTTCGGACTGCTTACCGGATACGTTTCAGGTTGATCGTCTTGTGCAAAACATAATTGGGAACTGCTGAGCAGGATAATCGTACAGGCGATAAAGGAATAGATTCTTTTCATGATCGTTTTTTTTTGGTGATTGTTGATGATGTAAAACTATCCTTCTGAAAAGCTGTTTTTCAGCAAAGTAGTCTGATCCGCTCCCGGGAGAAACAGACAACGAAAAAATGATCACGAACGCAAACGGCCGGCATAAACGGCGTTCAGCGACGGAAGCCGGTCTTTTGTCGACAATCATATTCCACTGTTGCTTTCGTCGTTCCTTTGTGTTACTTTAAAGGATAAGCTGTTAAGATGAAAACTATATTACATAGCAGGTTGTTGCAACACAGTTTATTCTGGACCTTTCAGCTGATCCTGTATTTTTTTACTTATGAAGAAAGGGAGCGGCCCTGGATCGGGATGCTCGTCACGCTGGCCTATCTTCCCTCGCACCTCATTTTTACCTACACCCAACTCTATTTTTTAATACCCCGTTTTCTTTTAAAGAAACAGGTGGGTTACTACCTGATAGGCAGCGCAATTTTATGCAAGATCGCCGTCAGCATTGCCATCCTGGCGGCAGTATATATTATTAACCCGCTTAAATCTATTTCTTGTGGTTTCACGTGGAGTATGCTGCTGCCGGTAACCGACCTCCAGATGAAATCTGTATTCGCACTCTTCACTATTTGCGGCCTGGCCATTTCCATCAAATTGTTTAAGAAGTGGTATGGGGAGAATAATCGCTACCAGGATATTGAAAAAGAAAAAACGCTGATGGAACTGGAAATGCTGAAAGCCCAGGTACACCCGCATTTTTTATTCAACACGCTCAACAACCTGTATTCCCTCACATTGACACAATCGGAGCAGGCACCGGTCATGGTAAGTCATCTCACAGGATTATTGCATTATATGCTCTACGAGTGTAATGAAAAACAGGTGCCGCTGGATAAAGAAATAGCCGTGTTAAAAAAATACGTAGAACTCGAGAAACTCCGTTACGGGAACCGGATCAATATTTCATTTGAATGCAGCGGACAAACTTCGTCCCTCATGATCGCGCCATTGCTGCTGCTGCCGTTTGTAGAAAATGGTTTTAAACATGGTGTAAGCCAGCAACTGGATCACTGTCATTTACACATCTCGCTGCGTGCAGAGGGGCGGCGATTAATTTTTGAACAGGAGAACAGCTTTGTAAGGCAGCCCTCCAATCAACTGGTGGGCGGCATCGGGCAACAGAATATTAAAAAGCGCCTGGAGTTAATTTACCAGGGGAAATACGATCTTAAAATTAACGAGGTGAAAGATGAGTTCAGGGTGCAACTCGTCATCGATTTAGATTTCGCGCAACCGTCGCATATCGCTCGCGCCGCGGAGCCGAAAAAAACGATACCACTGCAGGAGCTGGTTGCGGGTTAAACTAATCCTGTTAAATCTGTCATGCAAAAAATACGATCATGAACCGTGTGCTACATAACAGGATCTTCCAACATATTTGTTTCTGGCTCATGTTCAGTATCCTGTTCTTTTTTGTGTTTCGGGAAAATGAGCCCGTGCTTGTGTCGATGAAGGCTGCCGCGATGCAACTGCCTAACATGATCCTCTACACTTACCTGCAGTTGTATGTACTGATACCGCGTTTTTTATTGCAAAGAAAATTCCTGGCTTACCTGCTGCTGTCCGCGCTCGTTACAAAATTATGTATCAACATCGCTATAATCACCATGACGTTTTTTGTGCTGCCCTTTCGCACGGGCAGGCCAGCATTCATGCACTGGGACTGGCTTTGGACGTTCAACAGCGCACAAAAATATCCGTTGTTTGGCATCCTCGCTGTCACCGGCCTCGCGGCTTCCATCAAACTATTAAAAAGCTGGTACAGCGAAAATGAACGGCGTAAAAAAATTGAACAGGAAAAAAATATGGTGGAACTGGAAATGCTGAAGGCGCAGGTACATCCCGACTTTTTATTTAAGACACTCAACAGCCTGCATGCACTCACGGTGGTTCATTCAGATAAAGCACCGGTGGTGATTACGCATTTATCAGATCTCCTGCGCTATATGTTGTATGAATGCGATGAAAAAGAATTGTCGCTGGGAAAAGAAGTCGGGATACTTAAGAAGTACCTCGAACTGGAAAAAATCCGCTACGGGCAAAACATGGACATTGCTTTTTCCTGCACCGGAAATTACAGTGACGTGATGATCGCGCCGTTAATGTTGTTGCCATTTGTGGAACATAGCCTGAAAACCGCTGCCGGCGCTGGTGAAGAATCCTGGGTGAATATCCATCTGCATACGGAGCAACAGGAATTGAGTATGAATATCAGCAATAGTTTTAACAGCTTAAGAAAAGTTGATGTCAGGGAAGGACTCGCAAATATCAGCAAACGCCTGGAGTTGCTTTATGCAGGTAAATACGATTTGTCTTTTTTCCGGGAAGAAGATATGACTGCACTAAAATTGCAATTGTCGTTAGCGAGCGCTGCAACTCCGCTTAGACCCGCCGATGATCGTACAAAACTAAAAACAGCCATCGCCTTATGAAATTAAAATGCATCATTGTTGACGACGAACCATTGGCCATTAAGGTCCTCGAAACGCACCTGGAAAGTATCGGTTCCGTCAGTGTGCTCGCCACCTGCAACAATGCGTTTGAAGCAATGGAGGTTTTAAAAACCGGCCATGCCGACCTAATGTTCCTCGATATTCAAATGCCTAAATTATTAGGTCATGAATTTTTGCGCACGATACGAAATCCACCCAAAGTGATTTTCACAACGGCCTACAAAGAATTTGCGATCGATGCCTTTGAATTGAACGCGATCGACTACCTGCTCAAACCCATCACGCTGGAACGCCTGTTAAAAGCCATCAATAAGATCACGGATATTAACCTGGCAGAAGTGAAAGAAGAACCGGCCATTATCAACAACGATGGGTTCGTTTACTTTCGTGCAGATCGAAAAATGATCAAGGCACAGTACGCAGATATCCTTTATGTAGAAAGTATGAAGGACTACATTAAGATCGTGCGCACGAATGACAAGCCTTTGCTCGTAAAACAATCCATCTCGTCCCTGGATGATATTCTTCCTGATAACCTGTTTGTGAGGATTCACCGCTCTTATATCGTTGCCATTCATAAGGTCACCGCTTTCACCAATCATGATGTGGAGATCGGGGGCATCGAAATCCCGATCGGGCGGTTGTTCTCCCAGCAGGTGGAGAAGATCACGAAAGCTACAAAAGCCTGAGCACGTCATGCATTGCTGCAACCGGTTTCACCGGATTAAGATTTTCTTTCCTGTATAATTTGCTGCTGTTGCCGGGTTAAACCCTTGCTGCTATTTTATTAGGAGATATTTACCAGTAATTCAGGGAGGAGAATTTTCTGGCAGCAAATCCTTTCATACATTTACAATCCAACAAAAGTGTGACTATGTTCCTCGACCGCTCTGAATTCAGGATCTTGATTGTAGACGATGATGAAGATGATTTTTTTATCACTAATGAATATATCAAAAACATCCCCGGTAATAATTTTATCGTGGATTGGTGTAACAGTTATGATAATGCCCTGGACCTGATTTGCAGCCGACGCTATGACCTTTATTTTGTTGATTATTTTTTAGGCATAAAGACCGGCCTGGATTTTATCAAAGAAGCGATCGCTAAAAAATGTGAAGAGCCGATTATCATCTTAACAGGTAAAGGCAACCCGGCACTGGATATGGAAGCCATGCACGCAGGTGCGGTGGACTATCTTGTAAAAGGTGAAATGGACACAGATAAAATGGAACGCTGCCTGCGCCATGTCATGGATCGTCGCCAGACATTACGTTCCTTACAAGCCAACGAAAAAAAGTTTCGCCATATTTTTGAGCGGTCTAAAGATTCAGTTTTCCTCGCAACCGAAGCACTGGATTTTTTAGATGTGAACGAGGCCACCGCGGAACTCTTCGACTTCAGCAAGGAAGAACTCACACAAAAAAAATTAACCAGTTTATTTATGCACCAGCGGGACAGGGACCAGCTGGTAAAAACGCTGGGGCGTTCCGGCGATATTGCGGATAAAGAAATAGACCTGCTCACGAAGAACGGTGAAATAAAAACCTGCGTGTTGTCTTTGTCGAAAGAAACAGACACTCATGGCAAAGCTTTTTTGCAGGGAATTATTCATGACATCACCAATTTAAAAAAGGCCGAAATGGCGACGCTGCGCCTGGAGAAACTGGGTATGGCAGAACGGCTGGTACGCACGCTGGCACATGAAGTGCGCAACCCGCTGAACAATATTAACTTGTCCATGGAGCAGTTGTCTTATGAATTAAAAGACGAAACCCTCGACCAATACATGCAGATCATCCGTCGCAACAGTAAACGCATCGAAGACCTGATCAGCCAGTTACTCGGTGCATCCAGGCCGGAAATTGTTTTACAGCCGCAGGAATTACAGAGGATCCTCGATGAAAGTATTGCCGCAGCGGAAGACCGGATCACGTTGAAGAAAATGAAAATTTCTAAATCTTTCCCGGAGAACGCGGTGATGATCATGGCCGATGCTGAAAAATTAAAGATCGCCTTTCTCAATATTATCATCAACGCGATCGAAGCCATGGATGAAAACGTGGGTGAATTAAACATCGAATTAAAGCATGAAGATCATAAGCCCGTGCTGCTGATCAGCGACAATGGCTGTGGCATCCCCGAAGAGAATTTATCGCGTTTATTCGAACCATATTTTACTGCCAAGAAAAACGGCCTCGGCCTGGGCCTCGCAACAACGCTCACCATTTTGCAGTCGCATAATGCCGGGGTAGAAGTGAAGTCGAAAACAGGAAAAGGGACCAATTTTATCATCACCTTAAATGAACCCCAGGTAGCGTCATCGTAACAGCAGCACGCTGCCGCGAATGGGAACGGCACCAGGTTCTGTAACCAGTAAATACACATAGGCGCCCGTCGGTAAAGGGTTGCCTTTATATTTTCCGTTCCATGCTTTCAATGCGCCGGCGTTATGAAACACCATTTCTCCAAAGCGATTAAATACACTGATCTCGTGCTTTGGATAGGCCCCCAGCGCAGGAATATTCCAGTTGTCGTTGATGTTATCACCGTTAGGGGTAAACGCAGATGGAATATGTAAGCCATTGTACACTTTCACCATCATCGTGTCTCTTGCCAGTCCACAACCGCTGCTCGTAGATACTTCAAGAATATACCGCTGATCGGCCGGAGGATTAACCGTTGGTTGTAATAGGGTCGGGTCGTTGATGAACAGGGCATTGATCCAATTGTAGGAAAGGTTTGAGCCTGCTGCTGCTGCCATAATTTGTATCGGCTGCCCTGCAATGATATAGCGGTCCGGCCCCGCATTCGCCGTCGGCTTTTTCAACACATTTATTTGTACTGTTGCAGTTGAACTGCAGCCAAAACTATTGGAGACCGTTACACGATATGTTGTTGTATCCAAAGGAAATGCTTTTGGGTTGGCGATACTGGAGGAGGAAAGCATTGTAGCTGGTTGCCACGCATAATTTTGTCCGCCCGCTGCAGACAGTTGCAACGTATCACCCTGGCAAATGATGGCTGTAGCCGGCGTTGCTGTGGCGGTGGGCGCAGGATTTACAACTGCCACGGTGGAATCTTTTTTACTGCAGCCATTGGCATCAGTCACCAGTACATAATATTTTCCGCTGTTACCGGTCGTGGTATTGGCAATAACCGGCGCTGCCGAACTAGAGGAAAACCCCAGCGGGCCGGTCCATTGATAAGTGGCGCCACCTGTTGCGGTAAGTTGCAGCGGCCGGCCTGAACATACAGCTCCGTCATTCAGGGCTGTTGTTGCCGGCAATGGATTTACCTGTACTGTTACAGGTGTTGAAGCGATCCGGCATTGCGCCGAACCCATGTTGCCGGCTTCGGCTACCGTTAACCGGTACACGAAATTACCGGGCGCTGTAGTTGCAGGAAAATTCCTCGTCAGCGTCGTCGTTGTTTCTCCCGGAATGTCTGTCCAGCTATTGTTATTGAGCGATTGCCATTGAAAAGACGGGTTATTAAATCCTGCAGAAACGGTACAGTTGAAAACAACAGACCCGGCCGTTCCGGCACAGAGTTGCGCCGTTGTTGAATTGGTGCCGGTAATGGATGGCGTTAATTTGGGGCCACAGGGACGAAAACTGATATCATCCAGTGCAAGGTCATTCCCGCAACCGCCCTGGGAATTGTTTATCATCCGCAACACCACATCCGGTATGCCAGCCGGCGTCGTAAAGAAGAAGCCGTATTGCTTCCAGGAAGGGGTAGCGGTGGAACTGATAGAACCGGTATTGTAAGTTTGAAGTACCGTGCCATCGGGCCGTTCGATCCGGAACGTGATATCAGGACGTATGCTGTTGCCATTACAGGCAGATGGAACGATCATATTGAGGATCCAGGCGGCAAACTCGTAAGTTGAATTGGCACAAAGGCCGCGAACCGTATCGAGGTAGAAAGCACTCGGTTGTACAGATGCATTCACCAGCATGAAATATCCGCCGGTGTTGCCGGTATGGTCTGTTGCCAGGGAATGCCAGGTATTGCCGAAACAGCTGTTGCTGTTGCTGCGCAGCGTATAAAACCCATCATTCGGGCAATCACCTGCGCTGTACTGGTAGTTCGTAGTTGCTGCACCAAGGGCAGGACCCGGATTGCTGCCTGCGCCAAAATCGGTATTGATGATGGCATCACCCAGGCTGCCGGTACACAATTGGGCGCTCGCCTCACGGCTAACCATACACGCAATAAATAACAGGAAGAGGCTGCAGATCTTTTTCACCATGATATATTTGAGACCGAAGAATTTTAAAAAAAACCCGGATAGAAATCCGGGTAAAACTAACGCTATAAGAGAAAAAACTATCGTGAATTCATTTTTTATTGATAAACCCTTACGTAATCAACGATCATCCATTGCGGGAAGGTGGTTACTGCATCCGGGCTGCCCGGCCAGTTGCCACCAACCGCGAGGTTGATGATGAAAAAGAAATCTTCATTGAAAGGGTAGTTGTTCGTACCAAAATCAGCCGATGTATACGTGGAATAAACAACGCCATCCACCAGCCACTTGATCTGGTTTAATTTCCATTCCAGCGAAAAAACGTGGAAGGCATCGTTGAATAATCCTGAAGGCAGGCTGTAATTACGGCCGAGCTGTGTTGATCCAGGTCCGGGCCCGAAATGCAATGTGCCGTAGGTTTTCGCCGGTTCGTTCCCGATCATCTCCATGATATCCAGTTCACCACTTTTTGGCCATCCGCCATACACATTATTTTGCGGCAACATCCAGAAGGCAGGCCAGATGCCTTTTCCTTTCGGCAGGATCGCGCGAAAATCTATGCGGCCATATTTAAAAGTTTTTTTACCACGTGTAAGAATTTTGGAAGAAGTATAATTTTTACCGGCATATGCTTCCTTCTTTGCCTCGATGATCATCTTACCATCCTGGAAAAAAAGGTTGTCCGGCCTGTCAGTATAAAACTCCAGTTCATTATTCCCCCAGCCACACACATTCGGGCAACCGTCGCCATTTTCAAAACTCCAGTTCGCCGTGTTTAATGCAGGAGTATTAAATTCATCTGCCCAAACCAGGCTATAGCCGGGGTATGATGTCGGCGCGTCGTACCCTGTGTTGGAAAAAGGAACCCGGGTATCATCATTGTCAATAGATCCGTCTGCAATGCCATCAGCAATCGTAGCATTTACAGGATTGGATAACACGACTTTAAAATCTTCACGGCCTTCTTTAATATCGTCTGCGACGATACTGATGCTGACCGTTTTCTGTGTTTCATTCGGTTGAAAAGTAACGGTCTGCGTGGCAGCAACATAATCATCACCTGCTTTAGCAGTGCCATCTATCGGCGCTGCGGAAACAGTAACGGTTTGAGAGGAAGCGTGGTCCAGTTGCAGCACAAAATTGAATGGGGTAGAGCCGCCATTACCTTCCATCAGGCTTAAATCACTGATCGAAATTTTCGGTGCTGTTTCTGCAGAGCCACCGCCACTGCCGCTTTTACTGCAGCCTGAAACAAGGCTGAATAATGCTAGGAACAGGCTGATCGACATAATATTTTTCTTTTGCATGAGCTGTTTTTTACCAGGTGTACGTAGCCACTGCGCCGCTTTGCAATGCAGTAGCTGCCCACTTATTATTGAATTTTATATTGAAACTTTGCGCGGCATTGTCATCATTCAGCACGATCAACACCTTCTTTCCGTCAGGCCGCAGGAAGGCTGCCGAATGTACATTTCCACTGCTGTTACTGGAGATACGTTTTGACCCCGCAGGAACAAATTTCGATGCATGCCCGATGATATAATAGGCCACATTACGGGTAATGGTGCCGCCGCTGATCGTGAGCGCTCCGAGGCAGGTGGTGCAGCCACCGGGTGTATGCGGACCATAACTCGCGTCGTTAGCCAGGTTCCATTCCAATGCGATCCTGCTCCAGTTACGAACAGATCCGATCACGACATTTTTTATATGCCAGCGTAAGTCGCCCCCGAAGTTACCGCCAGACGCAGTGTATTGTTCTGTGAAATAAACATTCTTCGCAGGGAAGGCTGCATGTACTGTAGACAATGCTGAAATATCGCCTGCATATAAGTGAAAGGCAGATCCATCGATGAAGGGCAGTGCTGCTGCGTCGCCCATCACCTGTAAAGGATAATCCGGCCTGTCACAATTATGATCGTACACGATGATCTTTGTGGCTAATCCCGCTGCCTGTAATGCCGGTCCGAGGTTGGCTTTAACGAAGGTTGTTTGCTGAGCCGCTGTCATCAGCATACTCGGATTATTACCGGGATGCAAAGGTTCATTCTGCGGGGTGATGGCGTCGATCGTAATTCCCTGGGCTTTCATGGCCTGGATATATTTCACGAAATAATTCGCGTACACCGTGTAGTAAGCAGGCACAAGGCTTCCACCCACAGAATTGGTATTGTCTTTCATCCATACCGGCGGCGACCATGGTGTAGCCAGGATCTTGATGGCCGGGTTGATCGCTACAATTTCTTTCAGTAAAGGCACCATGAAACTCATATCTGCTGCCAGCGAAAAAGACGCCAGCGTAGGATCGGTATTGCCTGCAGGCAGATCGTTGTAAGAATACACTGTGCTGCTCAGGTCGGTAGCGCCAATCCCCACACGCAGGTAATTAATGCCAATGCTATTATCTACATTACCGAATAGTTCGGCCAGGAGGGTAGCACGTTCTGTGGCCGGTAATTGCCAGATCAGTTGCGCACTGCCTTGCGTGAGCGTATAACCGAAACCGTCGATCGGTTGAAACAGTTGTGTTGAATCAACGGTAATATCCATGAAGCTGTTGGCAGTTGTGCTGAAGCCCAGGATACCGTTTTGTTTTGTTAACTGGTTCAGCCTGTCTGCAGTGGTAACCCATGCACTCACATCATTTGTGAGCGTCACAACAGGCGGCGGAATGATCACGATGGGTGTTGTTCCTGCAGAGCTGTCTTTCTTACAACTGCTCGCAGAAATGATCAGACCGATCAAACCGTACACGACAATATTTAGCAGCGTTTTTCGCATCTTATAAATTTATTTTTCCTGAAAGGCGAATGTCTCTTGATGATGAACCCAATAATACTTGGAAGGAGCCCGGCTCCATTACCCACTGGTTGGTTACATCACTAAAATAACGGAACGCATCTTCATCCATTTCGATACTGATCGTTTTTTCTTCACCTGGATTTAAGCTAACCTTATTAAAACCTTTCAGTTCTTTTTCGGGCCTTGGCAATGCGGATTTATCCTGGTGCACGTACAACTGTACTGTTTCCGCTCCGGCAGTTTTACCCGTGTTTTTTATCGTAAAAGTGGCCGTCGCTCTTTTGCCGGATGTTGTTAAGCGCAGGTTGCTGTATGCAAATGTTGTGTAGGAGAGGCCATGCCCGAAAGCAAACTGCGGTTCTACTTTGTAAGTATCATAATACCTGTAGCCAACATAAATATCATCCATGTAATGAACAGAGAGATGAGTTGTATCGCCGGGATATTCGCCCAGTTTTTGTGAGCCATGATCTTCCAGTTTTTTTGGAAAACTCATCGGCAATTTACCTGAGGGATTGATCTGGCCAAAAATGATCTTCGCCATCGCATTACCACCTTCCATACCGGCATACCAGGCCTGCAGAATGGCCGGAGCCTGGTCGATCCACTGCGTCATATCGATCGCACCACCGCCCATCAGCACCACCACCGTTTTTGGATTGGCTTTCATCACAGCCTTCAGCAATTCATTTTGGCCAAAAGGCATTTGCATATCTACTTTATCAATATCCTCTGCATCAAAGGCATTGTCTTTCCAAACGTCATAACGGAAACCATGTGTCCAGCCGCCTACCATGATCACCACGTCTGATTTTTTTGCTGCTTCCACAGCTTCAGCGATCATGGCATCATTTGCACCGCCATCCCGTTTGATATCATACCCTTGCGCATAATTCACTTTAATATTCCCGGCCATATTCCTGATACCGGCCAACGGCGTGACTTCATAAAAAGCACGGATCTGGGAACTGCCACCGCCCATGGATTGTTTACGTTCTGCATTATAGCCAATCACCGCGATAGACTTTATTTTAGAGCGGTCCAGCGGTAAAAAGTTATTTTGATTTTTCAGCAACACAATGCCTTCTTCTGCAACCTTCGCTGCCGTTTGCTGATGTGCTTTCGTATTGTATTCGCCTTTCAATGGTTTCCCGTTGATCATGTTGGTTTTGTACATCACGTAAAGGATGCGGCGAACTTTCTCATCCAGGAGGTACTCCGGAAAGCGCCCTGATTTTACCAGTGCCACAACGGTATCGCCTAAAAAGAATTTGCTGTAATCAGGGTTTGGCAGCATATGAAGGTCTGTTCCCATCTCCAGGTCCATCCCATTCCACAAAGCCTCCATCGTATTGTGAACAGCATCCCAGTCACTCATCACAAGGCCTTTAAAGCCCCATTCTTTTTTCAGGATCTGGTTTAAGAGGTAATTATTTTGTGAGGCCCACTGGCCACGAAATTTATTGTAAGAACTCATCAGCGTATTTACACCGGCGACCTGCACTGCGGCTTTAAAACCGGGCAGGTAGATCTCGCGAAGCGCACGCTCACTCATTTGTACGTTAATGGTAAAACGTTTTGTTTCCTGGTTGTTGGCTGCATAATGTTTTACGCAGGCAGAAATGCCCTGGTCCTGGACACCTTTGATATAACCTACCACCATTTTGGAAACCAGGAACGGATCTTCGCTCTGGTACTCAAAATTCCTCCCGTTTAAAGGGGAACGAATGATATTGATGCCGGGGCCTAGGATCACATTTTTACCGCGGAAGGCTGCTTCACTTCCCAATACAGAGCCATACGCATAGCCTAACTGCGGATTCCATGTTGCGGCCAGGCAAACACCTGTGGGTAAATAGGAACCACTGTCTAAACTGTTGTTATCCAGGTTCCAGTCGCGGCCATGTTCCGGGCGTACACCGTGCGGACCATCAGAAGTAACGAGTTCGGGTATCCCTAACCGTGGCACGCCTCCTGAAGTAAAGGAGGAGGATGCATGGATCATGTGCACTTTTTCTTCCAGGGTCATTTTACTGATCAGTTCATTGATCATTGCAGAAGTATCTTTCTTCGTTTGTGCCATTACCTGTTTCGCTGCAGCCATTGATGCCACAGAAAAAGCGAGTGCCAACCATACTGATCTTTTCATATAATTATTTTTTCTCCGTTGCAGGCTGATGTTGAGCCGTTGCACCGGGAACAGTGAATTGTAAATAGTTTAAATTGAAACCACCGCGCACTGCGAGTAAGCGCAACCGATTCCAGCCTTTTACCAGGGGAATATTTTTTATCGAAGCCGTTTTCCAGGTCTGGTAATCGCCGGTTGCATTGAGCGAAAGTTGATCACCCGCCGGCTGATCGTTTAATAATAGTTGCACCGTAGCGCCATCATGAACTGCGGCAAATCGAACGTTTACATCATAGGCACTCGCGTTTTCAGCAAATACTGTATACTGTAACCATTCGCCATCCTGTATCCAGCCTACATTGTAGCCGTTGGATATTTTATCCATACATTTTTCGATATCAACACCATCGTTGCGGTAAAGTCCCCCGGTATTCCACGGTGTGCGTTTGGTTGTCGCCACCCAGTACTCCGCAGAATCTTTATCATGGTATGCCATCCCGCTGCGGCCGATATCATAATCGCTGCCGAATAAGATCACATCGTTCGAAACACGGTTTTGTTTGAAAGGAAGCGCTGCATCGAGCTGCACCTGCCGGATCATCGCATCGGCGACATCCAGGTGTACAATATTATTTTCATTCTTTGTATCCCTGGCAAATTGCATCAAGGCAGTGGTCGCATCTGTCGCAGATGGTTTGTTACCCTTGCCTTTCCAGTAATCCAGGATAGCCTGGTAGCCAGGATTTATTTTCACCTGTAACGGGTTATTCAGACCGGTCTTTTTTAAAGGCCACATGCACCAGCCGATATTATTTCGCTCAAACAATTGCACTGCGCCGGTAAACCAGGTGTTGGAATTTTCACCGGTTTCACCCATCCATACCGGCACGTTGAATTTTTCGCGCTGTTCGATAAAGCCGCGGATCGATGCATCGTCTGTATAATTCCAGTACTTGTGAAAACTGATGGCCATATTCTTATCCCAAAGCGGGAAGATGCCATTGAAATTATTTGCCCAGCAATTGCCTTCGATAAAGATCAGGTGATGTTTATCTACGGTGCGAATCGCTGCCGTGATCTCCTGTAATAATTTTTTCAGGGGAATATTTGTCTTTTCTGCTGCGCCATTTTTATCATCCTTGTTTTCAAAACCCCAGTTCGGTTCATTGATCAGGTCGTAACCACCGATCCATTCTTCTTTCGCATAACGCGTTGCCAGTTTTTTCCAGAGTGCAATTGTTTTAACCTGGTTGGCACGGCTATCCCAAAGTGAAGGCAGGGTAGAATCGCGGTCAGCAATCGCTACATCGTTTCCCTGGCCGCCGGGCGTTGCATGTAGATCAAGAATTAAATAGATTTTATTTGCTTTGCACCACTTTAGCAAACTATCCGTTAATGCAAATCCTTTGTTCAGCCAGGTTTGCTTTCCTGCCACCGGTTCTTTTTCTACCGGTAAGGTATAGAGGTTAAAATGCATCGGGAGCCGGACAGAATTAAAACCCCAGGACGCGAGTGAATCGATGTCTGCTTTTGTGCAGTGATTGTTTAGCCAGGCTTCGTAAAAGTCAGCGGTCTTTGGTTTACCAACCAGGGCACTGATCTTTTTCCTGATATCATATTGAGCAGGGGAGTAGCCTGAAAGTTGCAGCATGTAGGGTTCCTGGAGCATCCACCCACCAAGGCCCATCCCGCGGAGCAGCACATTTTTGTTGCTGCCATGCTCAAGCTTTGTTCCATTGGCTTTTAAAAACCCCTGGGCAAATATCGCCGGGCCGGAAAGCAATAAAAATAAACTCAGGTAAAAACGCATTCAAATAATTTTATGTAAAAAGGGCGATAAAAAAGGTGGATATCCTGTTATCCACCTTTTAAAAAGCATACATGTTTTTTATTCGATCATTTTGTACACGCGGACATAATCCACTTGCATCGTTGCCGGGAAAACGGTATCATCTACGCCCTGTGCGCCACCCCAGTCGCCGCCCACTGCCACATTCAGTAACAGGTGAAAACGTTTGTCGAATGGCCAGGAACTAAAGCCTTTACCATCATTCACGAATGTGAAGATGAGCGCGTCGTCATAATAACCACGAACGGCATAGGGTGTCCAGTCAACCCGGTATTTATGAAAATCTGTAATCGCGGTCGGGATCGTTTGTATGGCCGTTCTTTCCGTGCCGATCGTCCAGTTGTAAGACTTTGTATGGGCACTGAAGTGAACTTTGTTCGGATCGTATCCAACATGCTCCATGATATCGATCTCGCCGGATGCCGGCCAGTTGCCATATACCCAGTCTGTCGGGAGCATCCAGATCGCCGGCCATGTTCCCCTGCCTGCCGGAAGCTTTGCCCGGATCTCGGCACGACCATACAAAAAGTCGCCTTTGTTTTTCGATACCAGTCTTGCAGACGTATAATTAGATCCGTTCGATTGTTGTTTCCTGGCTGTGATACTCAGGATACCATTATCAATCGCGACGTTAGACGCATCATTGGAATAGTATTGCAATTCGTGGTTGCCCCAGCCCGAGCCACCGATATCGTAATACCAGTTGGCAGGATCAGGTGCCCCGTTCGTATTGAATTCTTCCGACCAGACAGGCGTTGCCTCGAAAGCCCAGCCCTTATCTACCGGCGGAGTAAAAACCGGGGGGACGTAAACGCTTCCCCCGGCCGGATCTGTTTTTTTACTGCAGGAAAATATCCCGAGTATCAATATCGCACAGCAAATGTTTTTCATGAGTTTCGTTTTTTGAAACTATTATGAGTTGCCTTAGAAAGATTTCAACTGGAATGCCCACCATCCATTACCGCCGATATTTACGCCTACAGTCATAATATCGCCACCTGGCGCCGCTGTGTAGGAGAGGATATCATAAGTTATAGAAGTTGCCGGCGTTTGTACTTCGCCACCATTCCTTACTTTTTGTAAACCGATATGAGCACCAAGGCCGATCACTTTAAACTGGCCAAGACCGCGAACACCGGCACCTTCGGTAAATTCAAACGTGAACGTGCCTGATCCCCATGGCGCCTGTGCAGGCGTGTAGTTGGAAGTAGGCTGGCAGGTACCTGTATTGTTACCCAGGTAACCATCACCATAGAAATCACCTTTATTATCGTAGATAAAAGCACCTGTTGTATAGTTGAACGTGTACTCGTCATTGAACTCGCATGGACGTGCAGCAGGTTCGCCTGCAGGGCTTGTCCACCAGTTGCCTACGTCCGGACCGCCATCACCAACTTTATAAGCACCGGCAACAGGGTTTAATTTCCATTTTTTGGAAGAACAACCTGCAAGATGGCCTTTCTGGTTTGTAAGACAAGCAGTAGGATCATCCTGGGCAATAACGATCGCTTTGGTAACAGAATCAATACCGCCCTGTCCATCGGCGAACAGGGTAACGTTGTAGGTACCTTTCACACCAAAATTCACTTTTGCAGAATCACCGATTTTTAAGGTGGATGAGTTGCCGATCCTCCAGTAAGGAATCGTTGCAGAATTTGATTTGTTTACCAGCGTGATATCATTAGGATTTGTTGCACTTGGGATGGCAACAAAATCTGCTTTTGGTAGAGCGCCGAGTTCTCCGCCTTCTGTTTTTTTGCAGGAAGCGAAACCTGCAAGCAGTAATACTGCAAAACAGGAAGAAGCGATTGTTCTGAAATTATATTTCATAATGATTGCGTTTTGTGTTGATTAATTATATCCTGGATTCTGAACAAGTTTGGTGTTGTTCAATTCGCCTAAAGGAATTGGTAAGATTTCATTTTTGCCTGCAACAAAACCCGGAAGGTTTGCAGCCGCACGGCCTGTACGAACAAGATCAAAGAAGCGGTGACCTTCAGTCGCCAGTTCCATCCTGCGTTCGTTGTAAACATTATCCAAAGTGGCAGTAGTTGGTGCCAGGCCAACCCTTGCACGAACGGCATTCAACAGGGCAGCTGCTCTTGTTGGATTACCACCTGATTGCAGTAAGGCTTCTGCTTCCATTAAATAAGTATCTGCCAAACGGATCTCGATATAATCAACAGGGTAGTTCAGATCGCCAAGTCCGCCGAGGTTAGAGCGGTACTCCAGTTTTGGTGCATACTTCTCAACAAAATAGCCGGTGTTCTGGTAACCTACTTCGTAAGAACGGCCCGGAGCTGCGTTAACGATACTGTCGATGTTTGCCATCGTGTATTTGTAACGTGGATCATTTCCGCCTTTCATAGCAGTGATCAAACTCTGCGTGATTGGGTTAAAGCCCCAGCCTGTTACATAGATTGGACCGTTATAATTCCTTGGCCCGATCATCTGTGTCATGATATTTCCTTCGAATGCGCCCCATGAATTCCAATCCTGGCGTGCCTGTGCGGTATGCACAATTTCAAAAATAGACTCTGTGTTGAATTTGTTGGATGGTCTGAAAATATCCGGGAAATTAGCTACCAGTTTATAACCGTATGTTGGATTCTGAACACCGGGTGTACCGTTTACATCTGATAATGCCGTAGCTGCTGCAGCCCATTTTTGTTCGTACAGCAATACTTTTCCTAACAATGCTTTGGCAGCACCTTTGGTAACACGCCCGCCTTCTGTAGCAGCAGGTACCATGTTCGGCAGGTTAGGTTCTGCAATGGCCTCGTTGAGGTCTTTTTCAATTTGCGCATACACATCTGCGGGAGCAGCCTGCAATACGTTATACAAATCAGCAGCAGGAATCGCTGCAGTGATCAGTGGTACGTTCTTAAATAAACGCACCAGGTCAAAATAATAATAAGCGCGCAGGTATTTTACCTCTGCTGCATAACGAGTTCTAACCGCATCTGACAAACCTGCAACACCATTCATTTTATTGAGGAGGAGATTCGCCCGGTAGATACCTACATAGTTACGGCCCCAGAGATCGCCTTGCGGGCCCTGACCTACGGTAATCGTAAAGTTATCCCATGCGGTCCATACTGGCTGATCAGTAGCGCTACCGCCACCAACACCGCAGTCATCCGATGCAGCATTTAGCAAACCTACTTTATTGGAGTAAGTGCTTCCTGTTTGTGATCCTAACGGATCGTAAACAGATACCAGGCCATTGAAAACCTGTTGTGGTGTCTGATAGTAATTCGACTCCAGCTGCGTGCTGCCCGTCGGTTCTACCTCAATGAAACTCTTTTTACAGGAGTTCAGCACAGAAATAGCCAGGAGTGATATCCCGATATATTTAAATGATTTTTTCATATTACAATCTTTAGTTTTTTTAAAAAGTAAGGTTTAAACCGGCTGTGAAAGAACGTGCCTGCGGATAGAAGCCACGATCAATACCATAACTGCCACCACCGATTTCCGGATCAAATCCTGAGTACTTCGTCAGCGTTACCAGGTTGTTTGCACTTACATACACACGAACTTTTTGTAAAGCAGCTTTTGTCAGGATGTTTCCGGGAATGGTATAACCGAGTTGTAAAACTTTGATCCTGAAATAATCGCCGTCCTCTAAATAGAAAGCAGAAGGATAGCTGAAATTATGATTTGGATCAACATTGGTTAAACGCGGGAAATCGTTAGATGTTCCTGGCCCTGACCAACGGTTTAAAGCTTTAGTAGTGTAGTTGGCGTTCGGGATATCCAGGCGGCGTAAGCCATTGTAGATCTGGTTTCCTGCAGCACCCTGGCCAAAGATCGTCAGGTCAAGTCCTTTGTAAGCAGCATTCACCGTAAAACCATAAGACCAGTCTGGCGTTGGATCACCAATGAAGGTACGGTCATCAGCTCCGATCACGCCGTCACCGTTCAGATCAGCCCATTTAAAGTCACCAGGTTTTGCAGCTGGTTGAATTACTCCACCATTTTTGTCGCGGTAAGCAGCAACTTCAGCCTGTGTTTGGAAAATTCCGAGAGACTGGAAGCCGTAAAATGCGCCGATCGCATGACCAACAGCCGTGCGGCTCAATTCATACTGGCTGGATTGAAGTCCTGCACCTGTTAAGAATGTTTTATCCGGACCAAGATCAATGATCTCATTTTTCAGATGAGAGATATTTCCTTTGAATTCCAGTTTCACATTGCGAACCACTTTTGTGTAGCCAAGTTCGAGTTCCATACCGGTATTTTGCATCGTAGATACGTTACCGATCGGGCCACCAACACCAACATATAATGGCACGTTAATGCGGCCAAGCATACCCACTGTTTTCTTTTTATACCAGTCGAATGCTACCGTGAAGTTTTTAAAGATAGAGGCATCGAAACCGATGTCCGTCTGCCTTGTTTCTTCCCATTGCAGATCCGGGTTAGATAAACTGTTCGGGCTGAAACCTAGTGTGTACAGGTCACTTCCGCCGAACGTATAGTTACGCCCGCCATTGATCGTAGATACATACGCGAAATCTGCTGCGTTATCGTTACCGGTAATACCGTAAGAACCGCGAAGTTTCAAAAAGGTAACTACGTTGTTTTGCGGGAAGAAATTCTCTTTAGAAGCTACCCAGCCCACAGAACCTGATGGGAAATAACCGTATTTGTTGTTGCTACCAAATCTTGTAGAACCATCACGGCGTACAATACCGGTAAACAAATATTTTTCTGCGTAATCATAATTCAAACGTCCGTAAACAGAACTCACTTTATGTGGTGTAGCCTGTGAACCGAAAGCCAGTACATCAGCAGGTAACACACTAAAGTTCATCGACACCGCTTCTTTAAATGTATTTACAGGTAAGTTCCTGTAAGTAACTCCGGAGTAGCGGGATGTGTACTGATCAACGTAAGCTCCGGTTCCTGCAAGAACAGTAAAGTGATGCACGTTCCTGATCGTGTTTGAATAAGAGATCGTATTCTCCCAGGTATAATTCAATGCCCGGTCATTTTCTGTGTAGAAGGAGTTGTTATTGGTATTGGTAGAAGCATTTAAATGACTGATAGGGGAGAAACTTTCGCTACCGTAAAAGGCATATTTAGCACCAATATTCGTACGGAGTTTCAAACCGCGGATCGGCTCTGCTTCAAGGAAGGCATTGCCTACAAAGTTATCAGACCAGCCGTTATTACCCAGCCTGGTTTTAATATAAGCCAGGGGATTAGACATCTCCTGTCCAACAAGATTTGAGATGCCGTAAGGATTTCCGTTTGCATCGCGGATGATCGGGTCGAACCCGTTCACATTTGACAGGGTGTAAAAGTTAGCGATCGTATTAGGATCAGTTACTACCACCGGCGTTAACGGATCAAGGTTGATCGCAGAGCTCAACACACCACCATACTCACTATTGGTATTACCAATTCCTTTGCTTTTGATATGAGAGTAACCGAAGTTGGTGCCGATGGTTGCCCATTTAGACAGTTTGAAGTTCCCGTTTGTACGGAAGTTGAAACGTTTGTAATCAGAGATCTCTGTCGCCACAATACCTTCCTGGTTAAAAATGCCAAAGGAGGTAAAGAAAGTTGCTTTATCCGATCCGCCACTGATGCTGATCTGGTGATCCTGGATGCGGGCAGACTTATTAAAGATCAGGTCCTGCCAGTCTGTGCCTTTACCCAGTGAAGCAGGGTTAGCAAACAGGATATTGCCGCCATCTGCCAGGGAAGCTTCGTTACGAAGCGTGGCATATTGCGTTGCATCCAGCAGGTCAAGTTTTCTTGAAGGAGCTTGTACACCATAATAACCATTGTAGCTGAACAATGTTTTTCCGGCACGGCCTTTTTTAGTGGTAACTAATATAACACCACTCGCAGCACGTGCGCCATAGATAGCGGCAGAGGAGGCATCTTTCAACACTTCGATTGATTCGATATCATTGGTGTTCAGGTAATCGATCCCGCCATTGTCAACAGGAATTCCGTCCACTACATATAACGGATCTGAATTGTTGATCGAGGTCGTTCCTCTTACCCTCAGGGTAGAACCTGCACCTGGCTGACCAGAACTGGCAGCGATCGTCAGGCCTGAGGCGCGTCCTTGTAAGAACTGCTCGATCCTTGCGAT
Organism: Ferruginibacter sp.; assembly: GCA_028288705.1. GTDB lineage: Bacteria > Bacteroidota > Bacteroidia > Chitinophagales > Chitinophagaceae > Ferruginibacter. The sequence goes on along the minus strand of JAQBNH010000002.1, from coordinate 212,158 downwards.
GGGCTGGTTGTCAATATCGCTGGCAGTAACCTTGGAGATTGCACCGGTAACAACACTCTTTTTCTGCGTACCGTAACCTACAACGATCAGTTCGTCCATCGTTCCGGCGGTAGCCTGCAGGTCAAAGTTGTGTACACCGCTACCGGAAACCCGGTATTCCTGCGCAGTCATCCCTGTATAGGAAACAACCAGTGTTGAATTTTTGGGTGCAGAAAGGGAATAGTTACCGTTAGCGTCAGTAGTGGTGGCTGTATTCGTGCCTTTAACAGAAACTGTTGCGGCAACTAATGGTTGATTGGAATTGCCCCCGCTCGTGACGCGCCCGGAGACCTGGATGTTTTGTGCGTATGTTTGACTCAGCGCAAACAAGATAAATGCACATAAGAATAGTGCAAGTTTACTTTTCATATGCAATCGTTTAATGGTGAATGTCTGGGTTTGGTAATTTTAGACGGACTAAAGTTACGCCCGCAATCACCCCTTCTAATAAATAAACCTACATCATAACTACATCAATTTTACTTAATGATTTGATAATCAATAAATAATTACTACGTCAATACTACATCATCATTAACTTTAATAATAATTTAATAAAAATTGATTTATGTTTTATTAATACATTTGTTCCATGAAGCTGATTGCTGCTTATTTTTTGTCCTTTTTGTTTATTTTACCCTCCTTAGCGCAAAACACGATCGGCCTGCCCCTGATCATTAATTTTAATAAGACGGATTTTCATGGTGGCGTGCAAACCTGGGATATTCGCCAGGACAGTAAGGGACTGATGTACTTCGCAAACAATGATGGCCTGATAACATACGACGGCAGTTACTGGAAAGTGTACAGCATCCCTAATAAAACCATTCTTCGTTCCATAGCTATAGATAAGAATGACCGGATCTACGTCGGCGCCCAAAACGAATTTGGTTATTTTGCCCCTGATAAAACCGGTACACTGGTATTTAACTCACTCAAGCCCCTGTTACCCAAAAACCAGGTTGAATTTGCTGATATATGGGATACCGAGATTTTTGGCGAATCTGTGTTCTTCCGGGCGTCGGACCGCATTTTTGAATACCGGAATGGCAGTATCCAGACTTACAACACCAGTTCCGAATGGCGGTTTTTAAAACTGGCCGGTAACCGGTTGTTTGCACAGGATAAAACGTTCGGCCTCCTGCATTATCGAAACCATACCTGGCTACCCGTTGCCACGAAAGCATTATTTGGCGACGACCTGATCTCCGGGATCGTCCCCATCTCTGCGGATAGTTTTTTAATAACCACCCTGCATAAAGGCCTGTTCGTCCTGCATAATGAATCCATTAGTAAACTGCCAACAGCTATCGATGATGAACTGCAGCGTAACCAGATCTATATCGCCGGCGGGATCAATAAAAACGAGTTTGTTGCCGGTACCACATCTGAAGGTTGCATCGTGATGAATTTTAACGGGCAGGTCGTACAGAAGTTATCCCACACCGACGGGCTGCAAAACAATAATATCCTCTGCCTCTTCCTCGACCGGAATCAGAATCTATGGGCAGGGCTGAATAACGGCATTAGTTTTATCGCATACAATTCTGCCATCAAATACATCCGGCCAAACAATACCAACGAACTGGCGGGGTATTCCACCCGCATCTTTAATAATAAATTATATATCGCTACTTCGGATGGAACGCATGTGGTTCCCCTGCAGGGCGATAATACCGACCTGAGCTTTTCGAAAGGAAGTTTCTCGCAAATAAAAAACAGCAGCGGCCAGGTATGGCGGTTGGATGAAGTGAACCAGCAACTGCTGATGGGTTACAATGACGGAGCCTTCGTGATCCGCGATAATGAAGCGGTACCGATCATGCAGGGAAAAGGCGCCTGGCTTTTCGTGCCTTCCACGCCGGTGTTTCCTTCAGCAAATGTATTGGTCGGGACTTATACAGGACTGCAGTTGTTTCAATATGAGCACAATAATTTTAAAGACCAGGGCCGCATCGACGGTATATTTGAGTCGTTTCGTTTCCTGGCAATAGATAATAACAATGATGTATGGTCTTCACATCCTTACCGTGGGATTTTTAAAATACAGTTATCAGCCGACCAGAAAAAATTCAGTTCACAATTATTTACGGAGAAAGACGGGCTGCCCGCAACGCTTGGAAATTATGCGTTTAAAATCCAGAACCGCGTGGTGTTTGCTACAGAAAAAGGGCTCTATGAATTTGATGCAGAGAAAAAACGTTTTATCGTGTCGCCCACGCTGGGCAAGATCTTCGGCACGATGGAACTGCGTTACCTCAATGAAGATGCGGATGGTAATATCTGGTTTTGCAGCGGTAAAAAACCTGGTGTTGTTAACTTTGGTAAGCCTGCTAACGGAAACCCGTATACGATCACCTATTTCCCCGAATTAACCGGACAGATCTTATCCGGTTTCGAAAATATTTATCCCTATAATAAAGAAAATATTTTCATTGGTTCTGAAAAAGGGATGATTCACCTCGACTACGAAAAGTATCTCCGTAACGACCTGAAGCTTTCGGTAATGCTGGGGCAGGTGCGTGCGATGGGTAGTGATGATACCATTCTTTCCGGCGGCTACGCGCGGCTTTTAGGTGGCAAAAAACCAGAACTCGCACATGGCTTTAACTCTTTTCATTTCGAATACAGTTCTCCTGCATTTGGCCTCCAGAACAGCATCGAATACAGTTATATGCTGGAGGGCTATGATGATAAGTGGTCGGCCTGGTCGGCCAGGACTGAAAAAGATTATACCAATTTGCCCCATGGCAATTATGTATTTAAAGTAAAGGCGCACGATAATCTCGGGCATGAGTCAGAGCCCGTATTGTATCCTTTCAGTATCCGGGCGGCCTGGTACCGGAGTAACTGGGCATGGTTACTCTATGTTGTATTGTTCGCGCTTGGCATACAATACCTCGCAAAATACCAGCAACAAAAACTCCAGCGGCAGCAGAAAAAATTTGATGAAGAACAAGCCAGGTTGAAATACATCCATCAACTGGAACTGGAGAAAAACGAGAAGGAGATCATTAAACTGCAGAATGAAAAACTGGCCAATGATGTACAATTCAAAAACCGGGAGCTGGCAGATGCTACCATGCATTTAGTTGAGAGGAGCGATGCGCTGGCCAAAGTAAAAGAAGAACTGCAGAAATTATATAAGAATACCGGTAATAACCACGACGTAAAAAAGACGATCCAGTTTTTAAATGACGTAGAAAAAAACAATTCCAACTGGGACCAGTTCGCTTCCCATTTTGATGAAGTAAATAATGATTTCCTGAAAAAATTAAAAGGAAAATTTCCTAATCTCTCCAACAATGATCTGAAAGTTTGTGCTTACCTGCAACTCAATCTTTCCTCAAAAGAGATTGCACAACTGGCCAATATTTCTTTACGTGGTGTGGAGATCAGCCGTTACCGCCTGCGCAAAAAATTACAGGTGCCGGGAGAAGTAACCCTTAACGACTTTCTCACAAAAGCAACAGAAGCCTGATCCACATAAGCCACCTGTTTGGGTTGTTTTGCATGGAGTCATTGTTTTGTCAAAGAACAGCCAGCAGCCTGAACTCCGCCACTGATGTTGTACCTTTGACGAATGTTATCGCGTTCTAGGTTTTCATTGATGGCTTTTTTCATGCTGCTGGCGACCTGCTGTGCAGCAGGGGATGCTGGCCTGAAACCTGCAGCCAAAACCAGGCAGCAAACGCCCATTGTTCAGTCCATCGCCTCAGCGCTGGCTGCAGAAAACGAGCTTCAACAGCAGGCAGAAGATTTGCACCTGACCCTTACCGGGGGGCAGCATATTTCCCTGCCGGCAAATCCTGTTTTTCGCCGGCAACTTGCAGATAAGCTCCTTTTGTTGGTACACGCAGCAGCGTTTCGCAGCAGCGTGTATGCCTCGCGTATGCAACAGCCATCATTCGGCTGGCATCATCCACAGTTACAGCAACTACTTTTTCCTGACCACTTCTTTCACTAAGTACAGTCCTGATTCGTCCTTTATCGCTGCGCATAACCCGCAGCTGATTTTTCATTTTCATTAATTACTTTTTATGTCAGATACGATCGTATTTGCAGCGGCCATTGTATTGGCTGTTTGCGGACTTATATTTTTACTCGTTTTTATTGCCAGGAAAAAGCAACGGCGCCACGAGCAAATGCAGTTGCATGAATTCAATGCCTTTGCAACAGCCAATGGCCTTCACATCAACAAGCAGCAACGGCTTAACCAGCGGCTGATCGGCTGTGACGACCGCAAGGGGAAATTGCTGTATGCAGATTTTAATATTCAGCCGGTAAAAATGCACATTGTTGACCTCGTCGCTGCCGCAGGCGCACAGGTGATCACCCATTCCCGCAAAACAACCGATCACAATAACCAGTCCGATACATTGATCGAATCGGTGGAACTGAACCTGCGTTTTACCGACCGTTTGCAAGCTCCGGCGACGCTGGTTTTTTACGAGTTCGGCCTGGACTCATTTGACCAGATGTTATACCTCCGGGAACAAGCCGGCCATTGGAAAACCATTATTGAAACTTATAGCACCGTTTAAAAAAAAATATCTATGCTTCATCTTCCTCCACTGATCGTTGACCTGGGCCTGATCCTGGGCGCCGCCGCCGTGGTGACCTTAATTTTTAAAAAACTTAAGCAACCTCTGGTGCTCGGTTATATCATCGCCGGCTTTTTTGTAGGTCCGCATTTTCATTTGTTTCCAACAATAACCGAAGCCGATAATATCCGCACCTGGGCAGATATCGGGGTCATCTTTTTGTTGTTTGGCTTAGGCCTTGAATTCAGTTTTAAAAAGCTGGTGAAAGTAGGCGGAACCGCGGCCATTACGGCCATCATTGAAGTGGGCGCAACGATCAGTGCAGGTTTTTTGATCGGTAAGTTGTTAGGATGGGCATTTATGGATTGCATTTTCCTGGGAGGATTGTTGGGCATTGCCTCCACAACGATTATCATCCGTGCGTTTGATGAACTCGGCGTAAAAGGCCAGAAGTTTACGGGTGTTGTGATGGGTGTACTCGTGATTGAAGACCTTGTTGCGGTGGTCTTACTCGTGCTGCTCTCAACCGTTGCCGTTAGTCGCCAGTTTGAAGGTGCACAAATGATCAGCTCTATCCTTAAACTCGGCTTCTTTTTAATTCTCTGGTTTTTGTCCGGGATATTTTTTATTCCCACTTTCCTCAAACGTACGAGGAAATTAATGAATGATGAAACGATGCTGATCGTTTCCCTGGCACTCTGTTTTGGCATGGTAATCCTCGCTACACAAGCCGGTTTCTCTTCGGCCCTCGGCGCTTTTATCATGGGATCTATCCTGGCAGAAACGATGGAAGGAAAAAAGATCGAGCATTTATTGATGCCCGTAAAAGACCTGTTCGGAGCGATCTTTTTTGTATCGGTGGGGATGCTGATCGATCCGCAGATCCTGGTCCTGCATACCTGGCCGATCATCGCCGGTACACTGCTGTTGTTATTGGGAAAACCCTTGTTTGTAACACTAGGCGCAGTCCTTTCAGGGCAACCGGTTAAAACTTCCATCCAGGCAGGGATGAGCCTGTCACAAATAGGAGAGTTCTCTTTTATTATTGCTACGCTCGGTGTTACTTTAAAAGAAACCAGCGATTTTCTTTACCCGATCGCGGTGGCCATTTCTGTTATTACTGCATTTACAACGCCCTACATGATCCGGCTGTCCGGCCCGTTACATTTACTGGTTGAAAAAATGCTGCCCGTGAAATGGAAAGAAGGATTGCAACGCTACAGCGCGGGTGCCCAAACGATCACCTCGGTAAGCGACTGGCGAAAAGTATTGCGTTCTTACGCGCTCAACACGCTGACAAACGCCGTCATTATTTTAAGCATTATTTTTCTCGCGTTGCGTTACCTGCAACCGGTTTTTGCATCCAATGTCTGGGGCGCACTGATCACGGTGGCGATTACCCTGTTGTTTCTTTCACCATTCTTATGGGCTCTTACGGTTCGCCGCACGGAGAAAGAAGCGCATGCCCGGGTTTGGCAGCAAAAGAAATTCCGCGGGCCGCTGGTCATGCTGGAATTACTGCGCATCGGGCTCGCGGTTTTCTTCATCGGGTTTTTATGCGACAGGCTTTTTTCTCAGCATATCGCCTTATATGTGTCCATTGCGATGGTCGCTTTGCTGATCGTCTTTTCCCGCAAACTGCAATCCTATTATATCAAAATAGAAGAACGGTTCCTGAAAAATTTAAACGAACAGGAACAGGCGAAAAAAAATCCTGCAGGAGAACTGGCGCCTTGGGATGCGCATATCAGTGAGTTTGATATTACATCCAATTCCGGGCTCGCCGGCAAAAGCCTGGAAGCGCTGTCACTAAGGGAGCAATTCGGTGTAAATGTCGCGATGATCGAAAGGGGCAACCGGCTGATCAGTACGCCCGGAAAGGATGAATTTGTTTTCCCCGGCGACAGGCTGTCCGCGATCGGTACGGATGAACAGTTACAGGCCTTTCGCATGTTTGCAGATGCAGCCCTGGGAACAGATAACCGCCGCCAGCAAAAACAGGAGGTCGTACTGAAATACCTGGCGGTTCATCCCGGTTCTCCCTATATCGGCCAAAGCATCCGCGCATCCGGTTTAAGAGAACATGCAAAGGGAATTATCGTGGGGATCGGGCGCGGTTCAGAACGGATACTGAATCCCCCCGGAACGATGCAAATCCTTGAAAATGATATCATCTGGATTGTCGGGAATTATAAAAGGCTGATGTTACTCACCGGTGAAGCAAGGAGATAACCTTTATAGGGTATAGGCATTTACCGCTCTTCAGTCAATCTGCCCACTGGGTTATAAAATTGTCACAGTTTTGTAACAACGGCTGTAATTTCGCGTCCATAATAAAAAAACGGACTTATGAGAAAGTTACTATCCTGCCTTTTTTGCACTATGGTATTCGCTGCGGCGAACGCACAAAAGATCAGTGGATCAATTAAAGAAGACAATGGAAAATCATCAAACGGCGCAACCATTTCCTTGCTTCGTGCGAAAGATTCCGGCGTGGTAAAATATACCGTTACCAAAGACGACGGAAAATTTGAATTCTCCGGTATTACCGCCGGAAATTACCTGGTAAGCGCCAGCCATATTGGTTATACGCCGCAATACAGTTCAGCGATCCAGTTATCGGGAAGCGATGTATCCGTGCCACCAATCACCTTAAATAAAATTTCTGCCGAACTGAAAGCCGTAACGGTTACAGCCAAAAAGCCCATGGTGGAAGTGAAGGCGGATAAAATGATCCTGAACGTAGAAGGAACGATCAATGCTGTGGGCACAGATGCATTGGAATTACTCCGCAAATCTCCGGGTGTTCTGGTAGATAAAGACGACAACCTTAGCCTGAGTGGCAAAAACGGGGTGCAGGTGTACGTGGATGGCCGCCCGACGCCTTTGTCTGGCAAAGACCTGAGCGATTACCTGAAATCATTGCAGTCTGCCAACATTGAAGCAGTGGAGATCATCACCAATCCTTCTGCAAAATATGAAGCTGCCGGTAATGCCGGTATCATCAATATCCGCCTGAAGAAAAATAAATCGCTGGGAACAAATGGTTCGGTAAATGCAGGCTGGGCGATCGGTACATACCCGAAATACAACGCAGGTATTGCCTTAAATAACCGGAACAAACGCACCAACATTTTTGGGAACTATAACTACAACGACAGCAAAAACCTCAATGCATTTAACCTTTACCGTATTGCAGTGGATACGATCTTCGATCAGCGCAGCCGCATGATCATGGATGGCATCAACCACAGTTATAAAGCAGGCATGGATGTGTTCATCAATAAACGCAGTACGCTTGGTTTTGTGATCAATGGCGGAAGCAGCACAACGGATATTATGAACCGGGGTAAGACTGATATTTCTTACCAGCCAACGAATACGCTGGTGAAGATCCTGGAAGCGAATAACAGTAACCACATGACGCGGAACAATACCAACTTCAATGGTAACTACCGCTACACAGATACATCCGGCCGCGAACTCAACGTGGATGCTGATTATGGTTTTTACAACCTCAACAGCGACCAGATGCAGCCGAACATTTATTACGATGCCGCACACCAGAATGAACTGAGCCGCGTTGTGTATAACATGATCGCACCAACAGGTATCGATATCTATTCTTTAAAAGCAGATTACGAACAGAACTATAAAAAAGGGCGCCTCGGTATCGGTGGAAAATCATCTTATGTGTCTTCTGATAATGATTTCCAGCGCTACAATGTGTACGGAAGCGGCAAACAGCTCGATACCTTGCGCAGCAATCGTTTCGACTATAAAGAAAAGATCAATGCCTTATATGTGAATTACAACCGCCCGTTCAAAGGATTTATGGTGCAGGCAGGTTTGCGTATGGAAAACACAGATTCAAAAGGCCATTCAGCCGGGTTTACGCGGGTGAACAATGCTTACAAAGGTTATGATTCTACCTTCGAGCGCAACTATACCGATTTCTTCCCGAGCATGGCCCTCACGTTCAACAAGAACCCGATGAGCCAGGTGAGTCTTACGTACAGCCGCCGCGTAGACAGGCCTGCGTACCAGGATCTGAATCCGTTCGAATTTAAACTGGATGAATACACTTTCCAGAAAGGTAATACGCAGTTACGCCCGCAATACACGAACAGCTTTGGCGTAACGCATACCTATCATTACAAATTAAATACAACGCTGAACTACAGCCACGTGAAAGATATCTTCTCTCAGCTGGTGGATACCACGGAAAAGTCGAAAACCTTCATCACCAAGAAAAACCTGGCTACCCAGGATATCGTGAGCCTGAACATCAGCTATCCTTTCCAGTATAAAAAATTCAGTTCTTTCATCAACCTGAACAGCTATTACTCCAAATACAAAGCTGATCTTGGCGCAGCAGCCAGCCGGAAGATCAACCTGGATGTGTTTTCTTTCAACGTATATATGCAAAACGGGCTGAAACTGAGCAAGACACTCAGTGCGGAGTTAAGTGGTTTCTATACCGCACCATCCATCTGGCAGGGAACGTTTAAAAGCATCGGAATGGGTGGCATAGATATCGGCCTGCAACAAACAGTGCTCAAAGGCAAAGGAAACCTGAAGGCATCGCTGAGTGATGTATTCAAAACAATGCGCTGGAGTGGGGAAAGTAACTTCGCCGGGCAGTACACTCATGCCTATGGTAACTGGGAAAGCCGGCAGTTCAAGTTAAATTTTAGTTATCGCTTTGGCAACAGCCAGGTGAAAGCAGCCCGCCAGCGTAAGAGTGCTTTGGAAGAAGAAGCCAAACGCACACAGGGTGGCGGCGGCGGAATCGGCCAGTAATCAACCGGCAGAAGCCTGCTGAACATATAACTTATCTACATTTTAAGACCGCTCCTTTTTTGGGGCGGTTTTTGTATGTGAATATCAGGCCGTTGTAGTAATACTTCTAGCCTTAACTTTGCCTTACAGTGTCAGCATTAAAATAAACCAGTGAATAAACTCTACCTGATCTCTTTTTTCCTTTTTACAGGCCTTACTACCCGTGCACAATGGAAGGACAACAGTGCCGAAAATAATTCGATCAGCAGAAGTACGACGATATCTGAGATTGAACCCATTGCCGTGTCTGATGCGGCCGGCGGAACGATCGTCGTTTTTATGGATCTTAACGACCATAGTCTTCACGCTCAAAAGATTACGGTAGACGGCACCATTGCCTGGGGAGATTCTGTAAGCCCGGTCATCATTTCGGATGCTGCATCTGCTACCTCCCATCATACAGCCATTGCGGATGGTTATGGCGGCGTTTTTATTTCCTGGAGCGATCACCGCAATGACCTAACGTTCGGTGATATCTACATGCAGCATATCAATTCCGATGGGGTATCCCTCTGGACGTTCAATGGCATCAACGTTTCCAACTCACCCGCATTCGACGATTATGAAAGTTTTCTTACCCGAGACGGTAAGGGTGGCGTGATCGTGGGCTGGAACTGGGACGACTATGACAATAGCATCCAGGTGATGGCACAGCGGCTTGATGCTGACGGCGCAATAAAATGGGCACAGGATGGCATTTACGTAACAGATGCTTACGGGTTTCGCTGGGCAAGCAGTATTGTGAGTGATGGAAATTTTGGTGCAGTGATCTTGTTCACGGATACACGCAATGACCCGAACGGTTTTGATTATTATAATTATCACCAGGTAAACCCCACCAACCTCGACGTATTTGCGCAAAAGTTCGATAGCAGCGGAAATTATGTTTGGGGCAGTGATGCAACACCGGTTTGTACGGCAATCTCCAACCAAACGGCCGCCGGGGCCAACAGTACCGTAACAGATGCGAACGGCGCCCTCTTTATTTTTAATGATGCGCGCAACGACTTACCCGATGCGGGCGGCGCTCCAACCAATATCGATATTTACAGTCAGCGGTTTAATAATGCAGGCGTAAGGCAATGGGTGGCTAACGGACTGCCCGTAACACTGTCGCCGGGTAACCAGTCTATCAAATCTACGATGGCAGATGGCCTCGGTGGTGTTGTAGCCGCATGGGAAGACGAGAATGGAAAGATCTATTCTCAGCGCATGCTGGTTAATGGCATTGCGTCATGGACAACCAACGGCGTATTAATCTCCGGTGCAGCCGACTACTCTTACAATCCACGCCTGTTGCGGGATACGGCAAAGTCAACATTCATGTATTTATTTGAAGCACAAGGGGCAGCAAAATATTTAAAGGCACAAAAATTATCCTTAGCCGGCGCATTACAATTTCCTGCCAGCGGTGCGATGGTGTGTAATGCTACAGATGCTTATCCTTCTGCACCAAGGCCAGTACGTTCTGATAACGGGGCGATCATCGTGGCCTGGGAAGATTACCGCAATACTGCGAGCGCGCCCGATATTTACGGATCCAAGCTCCTGGAAGATGGACAACTGGAAGCAACTTATATCAGTACGACCAATGGCAACTGGGATTACCCGGGCACATGGGTAGGGGCGATTGTTCCGCCGGCCGATGCGAATGTGATCATTCGTAACAGTGTAACTATAACAGGAAACGCTACCTGCAAGTCGGTAAAGATAGAAAGGCCATCCGGGCAGGTAACGGTAAAGACAGGCGTTAAGCTAACGATTACAAATTAATCTGCGTGTGGTTGTTCCGTGGTATGCTTCTTGATTTTAAAACTAAAAAGGAAACATGATGCAACCTTCAGATAAGCATGCGGATAAAATACCTGCAGAAAATCAACCGGCTACCGAACAACCAACGAAAGAAATACCCGGGCAGGAAAGCCTGGATGAAGCGCCCGTAAAACGCGCGGAAACGGACGCGACAAAAAATACGGCAGATACAACACCCGGCTTAAATGAGGGTAAAATCAAGACCGAAGAACGCCAGCCTTTAGACTAATCAAGTTTTTATTTCGTTGTGCTGATCAGCAACAGGCTGTCTGTGTTGATGGCAATCGTATGGACGGTATTTGGATGAATCGTTACCACATTGGCTTCGCCCATGGTAAGATTATTGCCGTCAATATGCAGGTTGATCTCGCCCTTGATTACCTGGATGTTGATCAGGTTATCTGAAATGCTTTCTTTCATTTGCGCATCCTTTTTCAGTAAACTGAGTACCTGGGTAAAATGATCTGTTTTACAGATCGTGATCGCATTGCGGTCATTTTTTTGCCAGGCATCTTCTGAGATGAGCTGGTTGTAATAGTGGTCGAGATCGCTCACCACAAACCCTGCATCAAGGATACGTTCCCCATCGGGGCGGTTTGGCGTAGACTCGTTGTATTTTGTTTCCATAATCGTATTTTAGATGGTATTATTTTAAAGATATAAAAACGATGCCATCTTTTATGTAAACTAAGGCCCGTAAATTGAGCATATAATTTTTATGGAAAATAAATTAGATTTAACCCAGTCCTGGCCCGCCGTGAAAGAAAAATTACAGGAGGCAAATCCTGAGCTCACGGATGCGGACCTGCATTACGAAAATGGAAACGAGCAGGCGTTAATCGACCGCCTCGCAGCTAAGATGAAACGCGAACCCGAACATATCCGGGGCTGGATAGAAAGTGTGGCATTCACTGATGGGAAAGCATCCTGATCATCATTAAAATACAGTTTATGTCTCAATCAATGATCAGCAGGTCCCGCAAGCAATTCATGAAATTGTATGAAGGCGAGAACTGGCTCGATGAAACGCTCCTGAAAAAGCTGGAGACAGAAACGGAAGAAACCGTTTTTACGCAGCCGCTGGAAGGCGTGCATTCGGTGGCGGAACTTGTGTGGCATTTAATTTACTGGCGCACCTGTTTCATCAAAAGGCTGGAAGGCGATGCCGGCTACCGCGATCGGACGGTGGATGAATTTAATTTTTTGCCGCTGGCGGAATTGCATAAAAAAGGCTGGCCATCTTTATTGCAGGACCTCGCCGAAACACAAACACGTATCGTGGATTTGCTGGCCGGCAAAGCGGATGATTTCCTGGAAGAATTGTATGATGGAAAAAATACTTACGGCTATCTCTTACAGGGCCTGATAGAACACGATGCCTATCATCTTGGCCAGATCGGGCTGGTACAAAAGATACGGAGACTGGAAGCTCCGCATCCGGATGATGAAACTTAGGCAAGAAATCCACCGGCAAATAATTGCGATCAATTGATAGTATAAATGCAATCAGCACCCGGACCCGAATGCCGTAAACTATCCTTTATTTCCTCATCTTTTCAAGCCATGCCCGGGACGAACGCGAACTGCTATATCTAAAAATTAAGAACAGTATCTATGGAACAAGAAGGCGCATCGGTAGTGATCACGCATCATATCACAAAAGGCAGGGAAAAGGCTTACGAAAAGTGGCTTAACGAAATCAGTCCGTTGTGTAAAAGTTCCGAAGGGTTTGTTGACTGGCAAATCATTCGGCCGATACCAGGGTTGACCTTTGTGTTTACGATGATCATTCGCTTCAACAGCGTATCAAGTCTTAAAACCTGGATGGAGTCTTCGCAGAGAAAAAACATGATTGAAAAAGCCGCACCTCTCTTTGCGCAGGATGATCAATATATCATTAAGAGTGGTTTGGATTTCCTGTTTAGGCCAGACGGCGAGCAGCAGCAGGTTCCTCCCCGCTGGAAACAGTATCTGGTAACATGGTCGGCCATTTACCCATTATCCGTGCTTATTCCCTTGGCCGTTTTACCGATACTAAGAAGTATACATGTTCCGGAAAACCGCTATATCAATTCGTTCTTTATTTCGGCAACGGTTGTTCTGCTGATGGTATATGTTGTCATGCCGAATTACTCGAAGTTCTTAAAGAAATGGCTGTACAAATGAGGACAATTCATATTTCCTCCATCTACAGGAGTTTACCGCATCGGGATAAGGCTTACATATACTTCATTTTGACATTAGACTCATCTTTACATCTTTCAAAATTGCCTGAGGAGAAGGTGAGCCGTTCCCCAAAAATGTCAAAGGCTCCTTTAACAACACTTGCAGGCATTCACTCTAACCAAATTTTATTGATACATTTAGCCGCACTTAAGGGCTGGCGATTTTCAATACTGTTAACAGCCCCGGCTTCCTAAAAAAAAAACTTAAACAGACCTCCGTTTCCAAATGAAACTTTTAAAACTTCTTTTTATAATTATCCTGGGCTTATTGACAGCGTGTGACTTTTTTCATAAGGGCGATAGACTATTTGGACATAGCAAAACAAGGCAGGAAGCGTTGAGCAACGGCTCACCAGTTTATTTATATGTGGCAGACAAAAATAATTTCAAATTGTTAGACGGCACAACATTAACCACCGATACAGCCTGGACAGAAGTTAGCTTTACATACAAAGGGGGAGAGAGAATTTTAGACTCCTCGTATGGCTTCCATTTTTCAATTCCGTTCAAAAAATCTGTACCAAATACATTTACTTTTACATTTAGTTTGTTAGACACGACAAATAGAATGTTTACAAATGGAATTGACGAGGAGTTATGCCAATTATGTCCCTTTCAGCTTAGGGACGACATGAGAGTTATTTTGGAACAAAAAGACACAGACACTTCAAAAGGTTGGACAAACCCCATTTTGACAGACACGATAACATACAAAAGATTGATCGATTAAAAAATGTAGCCAGGATTGTTATTTCGAACATTAGCAATTTGCAAATCCCAGCTTTCCTTCCGGCACATGAATTTCTGCCAGCGTTTATACTTAACTTCATCAATATATTTTTAATCAACAGTAGGTATAGTGGGCGGAATGCTAATCCCAAAGCGGCATAAAGCCCTGCTCTTACTTAAGATGCTATCCATTTATAAATTATCGTGTCGATGATCACCAAGATTATTTTTTATCTAATGGTAATCCTGGCATCAGTTTCTTGCAGGCCATCGAAAAAAAATCAGAAGTCTTCCCCGGTAGTAAAAGCTTATATCAGAAGAATAGGACTTGACTCCATATCCAGGACCGATTTATTGCAGGATAATGTCATACGATTTACAAAAGAAGAAATCAAGATAATTCATGCAGTCGCATATTTCGACCAGGGATCGTTTAGGAATGTACAACAGCAAATATTTACCGGCAATAGGTTAGGGTTTGTTTATGATAGCCGGATTGCAGATGCAAAAACTCCATTTAGAATTTCAGTAGACGACATTCGCTATAAAGAGAAAAATGGCAGTACGGGCTTTGCAGAAGGGTTTAGTTTTATTGTATACTGAACAAAATTTTCCCATACATAAAAAAGTATCATACAACCATGCATTGCGAAAGCGTCCTATGCATCTAAACTAAAGTAACAGGAGTCGTAGAAAATATTGACAAGAAATGGAGCCAATAAACATTGTAAGGGCGGTTATTTTGACAACATTGCTGGTTGCTTACGCAGTCTTTACCATTCGCTATAATCGGGTGTTGCGCAAAAATGAAATCTTCTCAAAAGGGCTTAGAATATTTCATCAAATAATGATTTGGTTAGTGCCGTTCGTTTGGGCGCTGCTGCTAAAAGGCCTCTCTAAATCTGCGCCTGGTTCTCATGAAGTGGATAACAAAGTTGATCCTCAACCATTTTCAAAAACCGGGGGAACAATGTGGAGTGGTTGATTGAAGTCCCGAATTTTCTTTCTGCGCTCTTGGTACTTTTCTGTAAATTGATACCAACAGAAAATATCCCTTTAAAAATGGAGGGTACTATGCATCAGAAAAGATTTATTATCGGGTTTGCCATCATGCCGCTTTTTTGCATCCTGCTTTCCTGTAAGCAGCAGTCCGGTCCTCCAGTTGATCATGCTGCGAAAGTTGCCGCAGCGGATTCGGGCTTCCTCCAAAAAGAATATCCCCTCTGGAATATCATCCCCGATTCGAACCTCGTCACCGGCGAAGAGACTTATGACTATGGCATCATTAAAAATGTTTCTCATCCAACGATTACCGTTTTCTCGCCCACCCACAATAATTCCGGCACGGCTATCCTCGTCTTCCCGGGCGGAGGATACAACAAACTGGCGATAAACTTAGAGGGCGCTGAAATTTGTACATGGCTTGCCTCCATTGGCGTCACCGGAATTTTGCTGAAGTACAGGGTACCGGCGTCTGGCCCGCATTACGATGCGGCATGCGATTGTGAAAAAGATCCAATTAAACCTCTCGCATTGCAAGATGCGCAAAGAGCGATGCGCATCGTCCGTTACCGCGCAAAGCAATGGAAGATCGACACGGCCAAAATAGGGGTGATGGGCTTCTCCGCCGGCGGCCATTTGGTGGCAGACATCAGTACCAACTACCGGGCAGGGGTATATGCCCCAACGGATGAGATCGATAAACAAGTCTGCCGCCCGGCTTTTGGATTGCTGATGTTTCCGGGCCACATGACTTTCCACAGTGACAAACAATACGGCCTCAACCGCACACTGCCTGTTGACAAAAACACGCCGCCATCTTTTCTCCTGCAGGCAGGGAATGACAATGTCGATAGCATCCAGAATTCACTGGTCTATTATATCGCGTTAAAAAAAGCAGGCGTTGCTGCTGAATATCATATCTACGCCGAAGGCGGACATGCATTCGGGTTAAATGAATCAGCGCAAAAAATTCCTGGCTGGACAGCACTGCCCATCGCTGATTGGGAACGCCTAGTGGAAAGGTGGTTGCGAACGATTAAGATGCTGGATAAATAACTGCCGGCTGGGTACTACTGTTGTCGTGATCCGATTGTCTGCCGGTTCGGGCTCATTAACTTTAATCAATACTTTATGAAAAAATTATTTGCCATTTTCTTTACTGGTATCCTGCTCATCTTTACGGCGGGCGAGGCTGCTGCCCAGGAAACTGACAGCAGTAATAAAGATGCGATCCGGCAACTCGTGACTAATTATGCAGATGCATGGAACAGGCATGATGCGAAAGGGCTTGCTGATAATTATGATAGCAATGCCAGCTGGGTGAATTGGTTCGGTGCTTACTATATTGGAAAGCAGGATATCCTGGACCATTACGCTGCCGTTCACAAAACCTATTTCAAAGATTCTCATTATTACACACGCGCGATCGAAGACATCAGCTTCGTAAAGGCGGATGTCGCCATTGCACATGTACGCACAGGCCTCACCGGTGATAGCCGGTTTCCCGGTCAAACCTTCGAGTTCCGAAGAACCATTTTGCTTACAAAGCATCAGGGCGTTTGGCTGATTTTAGCGGGGCAAAATGCAAAATTAAATGAGGGAATAAAATAGGTACAGCCAGGAAGGCGACCCTGTTTTTGACTGGCCGCCAGGAATGATAGGGTGATCACAGTGCTGATAACGTCAATTATTTCGGCAGCACGGTGGCCGTAGCGGCATGATTGAGTAACCAATTTCTCTAAAATCAGTCTGGTAAATCGGGAGATTTTAAAAACATTAAATAACTTCGGATAAAGTGCTGGCGGTCCTCCCCGGATCGGCAGTCACGACAACTTCCTTAACCCTAAATCAAACTATAATGGACAGCAAACATCAAGTGCATAACCTGATCATCCTCGACGAAAGTGGGTCTATGCAATCAATCAAAAAAACAATTATCCAGGGCTTCAATGAAATAGTGCAAACCGTTAAAGGGATTCAAACACAATTTCCCGAACAGGAGCATTTCATATCCCTGGTTTCCTTTAGTGGACTTGGCAGAAAAATATTGCACTTTATGGATCCGGTGAGCAAGCTGGAATTCATTGACGACAGCAGGTATCGGCCAGAGGCCACAACGCCATTGTATGACGCAATGGGCTATAGCCTTTCGAAATTAAAACAGGTTTTAGGTAACAGGGAAGATTGCAATGTGTTGGTTACGATCCTCACCGACGGGGAGGAAAATGCCTCAACGGAATATTCCGGTGCCAGTATCAAAAAAATGATAGAAGAGTTTAAACTACATCGCTGGACCTTCACCTATATCGGGACCGATCATGACGTAGAAAAAGTTGCCTTATCCCTGTCCATCAGCAACAGTATGTCTTTTGAAAAGAATGAAGCCGATATGCATAAAATGTTTAGTGAGGAAAAGCTTGCCAGGGCTGCCTATAGCCAGAAAATCCGGCTGCATCAGCCAACCTCTAATGATTTTTATAAAAAAGAAGATCCGAAAAAATAAGGGATGGAGTAGCCTGCTGGCAATTCAAAAAATAAATAGTCATGGCAAGAATTTTCATCACAGGCTCGGCAGACGGGCTTGGACAATTAGCAGCGAAAGCATTGATCAGCCAGGGGCATGCGGTTGTCCTTCATGCACGTAATGCGCAACGCTCACAGGAAGCCCTGGCTAAGAACCCCGGTGCAGAGGATGTACTCACTGCAGATCTTTCCAATATGGACGAAACGAAAGAACTGGCTGCCAGGGTAAATGCCCTCGGAAGTTTTGATGCGATCATTCATAATGCAGGTGTGTACCAGGCACCGGGCGAAGTCATCTTTTCAGTGAATACACTTGCTCCTTATATCCTCACTTCCCTCATACAAAAACCGAAACGTCTTGTTTACCTGAGCTCCGGTATGCATCGCCAGGGGAGGGCAGATGCCGGGAAAAACAGGTACACTTATTCAGATAGCAAACTGCATGACCTGATGCTGTCTATGGCTGTGTGCCGTTGCTGGCCCGACGTATATGCCAATGCAGTTGATCCGGGCTGGGTGCCAACAAAAATGGGCGGCAACGCGGCTCCCGATGACCTGGACAAAGGTTATGAAACACAGGTGTGGTTGGCTGCCAGCAATGACCAGCAAGCCCTCGTTAGTGGCCGCTATTTTCACCATAAGAAAGAAGATCATTATTTACCGGAGGCAAATGATGTGAAGCTGCAGGAAAAGTTGCTCGCCATCTGTGCGCTAGAGACCGGCGTTGATTTTCCGATAACAACGATCCGTGATTTATAATCAATCTTATAGTTATTCGTCCTGAACGGTTGGAAGACATTCATAATAAGATCGGGGAAATTGACATGGAAAGGACGAGGATATATGATGAAGGAAGGCTTGCCACGGACAGGAATGGCAAAAATCTCGCTTGCCCAGCGGCCAACATCCAACGATTATTAAAAGAAGGGAGATCAGCATAAATAGGGGATTGCAAATTGCCCGCAATGTCGTTCCTGAAACCCGTTGGTCAGGAGACCAGACGGGGGCGCACGTTCCCTAACAAATAAACTAATCAACCATTCAACTGCACCCCCAATTCCCAATCCCCATCAACCCCTCCACTATTAAACCAATCAACAACTTAACTCCGCACCCCCAAATTCCCAATTACCAATTCCCGAAATTGCCCCAACCAATCAACTACTCAACCATTCAACCGCACCACCCAATTCCCAATTCCCAATTCCCCTCCAACGCTCCAACCAACCACTCAACTATCCACCCCCCAATCCCCAATCCCCAATTCCATTGCATGCTGCCCAACCAATCAACTAATAAACTAATCAACCATTCAACTAACCAACCAGCCACCTCCTACCACTCTGCTATTACTCTGAGAGCTATCAAGTGCGTGAAATGACACGGATGACCCCTACCAGAGTAATAGCAGTCAGCTACCAGGTAGCTGGATGATAGCATTAAAAAAGCCGGGCGAACCCGGCTTGTTTGTGTATTTATATTTGAACGGTGACCTGGTGCGTCCTGCCGTCGTTCGTGAGGGGAATCTTATCATGCTTTTCGCCATCCATTTCAATAGACGATGTTCCCTCACCGGTTTGCAGGATACGGATCTCGTAAGTCGTATCCATGAACTGGTAGGTCATCTTCATTTCGGGCCAGTCTTCCGGTAAACATGGGTCGAAACTCAGGCTGTCGCCTTCGCGTTTAAAACCGACAAATGATTCCAGGATCAGTTGATACATCCAGCCCGCAGAACCGGTATACCATGTCCAGCCACCGCGCCCTTTCTGAGATTCAACGGCATATACGTCAGCCGCCATCACATAAGGTTCCACTTTATATTGTTCGATGCGCGCTTCGTTGTTACTCCTGTTCAGGGGGTTGATCATGCGCAGCAATTCCCAGGTACGCTTCTTATCATTTAATGCTGCAAAAGCCATGATCAGCCAGATCGCCGCGTGGGTATATTGACCGCCATTCTCGCGCACGCCCGGCACATAGCCTTTGATATAACCGGGGTTCATTGTGCCTTTATCAAATGGCGGATCAAACAACTGGATCATACCATCATCTTTACGCACCAAATGCCCGTAGGCTTCATTCATCGCTTCGGCAGATTTTTCTTTTTCTCCGGCCTGCGATAACACTGACCAGCTTTGTGCAATAGAGTCGATCCGGCATTCTTCATTATTGGCTGAACCAAGTGGGGTGCCATCATCGAAATAAGCCCGGCGGAACCAGTTGCCATCCCAGGCATTCCGGTTAATCGATTGCTGTAAGCGATCGGCTTCTTCCACGCATTTTTTCGCAAACGCGTGGTCGTTTTTCTTCAGAGCTATTTTCTCAAAGCGCTCCAACACATTGTAGAGGAAAAATGCCAGCCATACACTTTCGCCTTTGCCATGTTCGCCCACTTTATCCATACCATCATTCCAGTCGCCCGAGCCGATAAACGGCAGTCCATGTTCGCCGAAACGAAGCCCATGTTCAATCGCGCGAATACAATGCAAGTACAGGCTTTCTTTTTTATCTGCTACGATCGGCAGATCAAAAGAAGATTCTTCACCCACATTCAGGATCCGTCCTTCGAGGAAGGCGATATTCTCATCCAGGATCGCATCATCACCTGTTTCCATCACATATCTCGCTGTTACAAATGGCAACCAGAGATAATCATCGGAGCAGGTCGTGCGTACACCGCGGCCTACCGGCGGATGCCACCAATGCTGTACATCACCTTCTTTAAATTGTCTTGATGCACAAAGTAATATCTGCTTCCGCGCGAGGTCGGGTTTGGCATTAAATAAGGCCATTACATCCTGCAACTGGTCGCGGTAACCGAAGGCGCCACCGGATTGATAGAAACCACTTCTTGCCCAAAGCCGGCAGGCCAGCGTTTGATAGGTGAGCCAGCCGTTAGCGAGGATGTTCGTTGCGGTATCCGGGGTATAAATCTGAACTACACCCAATGTTTTGTTCCAGTATTCGTGTACTTCTTCCAGGGCTTTTTTTGCAGCAGCACCACCACTGAAATTGTTGATGATCGCACGTGCATCATCCATATTCTGGCCGGCTCCAAGGCGGAAAATAACTTCTCTTTCTTCATCTTCTGCCAGTTCCATCAACACCTGTATCGCTGCGCATGGATCGAGGCCCGCACCACGTTTACCGGATAATTTCGCGCGGTTCATCGCTTCGGGATTGGCCATGCTGCCATTGCGCCCGATAAATTCTGTACGGTCGCAGGTAAGAAATTTCGTGCTTTCATCTACATCAAAAAATGCTACGCGTCCCGCGAGTTCTGTGTTGTACTGGTTTCTTACTAGAATCGCACCACTGGCCATATCCAGTTCTGATACGATATGCATCAGCGACTTGGAGCGCAGGTCTCCCAGCACCCATTCTACATAACCTGTGGCCGACATTTTTCTTGGGCGCCCCGACTGATTTTTTAATTTCAGTACAATGAATTTCACCGGTGCGTCAATATGCGTGTACATCCACATGCTGGAATCGATGCCATCTTCGTGATGCTCGAAAACGCTGTAGCCAAAACCATGTCGGGTGGTATACACCGTCTTTCCTTTTGCAGGTAACGGTGACGGTGACCAGAAGCGGCCACTTTCTTCATCGCGGATATAAAAGGCTTCGCCACGCAGATCGCCGACGGGATCATTGTTCCATGGCGTCAAACGGAATTCGTGCGCATTTTCTATCCAGGTATAAGACTGCCCGCTTTCAGAAACGATACTTCCGAAACCTGGGTTAGCCAGCACGTTGATCCATGGCGCCGGCGTGGATTTTTCTGCAGATGTAGTGATAATATATTCTTTTCCATCCTGCGTAAATCCGCCGTACCCGTTAAAGAATTGCAGGTCGGTTCTTGGCAGGGCAGGAGATTCCACCGTAGTGAAAAATTTCACCGGGCTGAAGTAAGGAATATTTGATTTGATAATATTCCTGCGGTTCATTTGTTCTTCCAGCGTGCCCTGTTTATCAGAGATCACGATATGGGCTACCGTCTGGAACAAGATCCGGTCTTCATTCGAGATCTGGTCTGCAGAACGGATAAAGATGCCGCCGGGCTTATCTTTCACATCACCCGAAACGATCGGTGCGATCAGGCTGGTGATCTGGTTCTGTAAGGCCTGCCGGTAACCGCCATGATCTTCGTTCCAGATCACCAGGTCGACTGCGAGTCCTTTCATCCGCCAATAAGTATGGGCCTGCACCATCTGCCTTACCAGGTCGATGTTGCTGGAATCTTCTACCTGCAATAAAACGATCGGCAAATCACCGGAAATAGAATAACCCCAAAGACCGTATTGACCGCGGGTATTTTTTATGATGACCGATGGATCTGTTCGTAAAGATGCATTGGCAAAAATGATGGAGCTCGCCAGTCTTGAATACAATTGCGCGTCTGCTTCCACCGCATTGATCTGGCGCAGGATCACCTGGCTATGAGTCCACGTTAATTCCAGTACGCGGTTGGTTAAATTACGGTCCTGGTATTTATCGATCAGGAAATCTGCCGTTTCTTTTGTATCTGCAGCGCCAAAGATCATATCGATCGTAGCCGATTGTTGTGGTTCGATAACAATACGGTATTGAATAGAAACGATCGGATCCAACACCGGTCCCTGGCTGCCGGATAGGGGCTGGTCAGTGCGCATTACTGCCGGGCGGTGAATACTGTTTCCCCGGCCGATAAAAGCAGAGCGGTTGGTTTCGTAAGAAATATTCCTGATCTCTGCATCGTGTACTTTCATCAGGTGGAACATCCAGGGCATGGTTTCATTTGCGTTCCGTGGCCTGCGTGTACAGGTGATCGCATGTTTCTGCGGATGCAATTGTGTTTGTACAAACAGGTTGCTGAATGCAGGATGCACTTCATCACTGATCGCACTCGCGAGCACTACTTCCGCATAACTGGTGATTTCGATCGTACGGCGTTTGCGTGATTTGTTGGTGATATGCACACGCCTTAATTCAATATCATCTTCCGGTGATACAACGATCTCGGTATGTGTTTCGAGGGCAAATTCACTGCGCCGGAATTCCGCGCGGCCCTGTGAGAAGACGGCTTCATAATTATCGCCTGGCTTTAATGCCGGCTGATAGGCGGAGCTCCAGTAATTATTGTTATCGAGATCCCGGATAAAACAAAACGTGCCCCAGTCGTCGCAGGTGGCATCCTCACGCCAGCGGGTAAGCGCAATATCTTTCCACTTGCTGTAACCGCCGCCGGCATTTGTTACCATCAGGTTATAACGGCCGTTGGACAACAATTGCACTTCCGGAATATTGGTATCCGGTGTATTCAGCACGCGCATGGAGCTATCGCCACCCGGGCTCACACTGATATCACCGGAGTGAACAGTTGGAGAATAGAACGTCGTGATCCTTGGTACGCGTTCCTGTAAGAGGAGCAACGCAGATTTGATCTGCAGGTCTGCTTCAAATCGCCGCTGCATCGGTTTATTGTGCAACAGGTAACTCAGCGATAAAAAGCTCATGCCCTGGTGATGCGACATGAAAGACCTAATGACCGCGTTTGTTTGTTTCCGTTGCAGGCGGCTGGTGGTATAATCTACCGCTTCATAAAAGCCATAACGTCCCTCGAAGCCTGCTTCTTTCATCACGCGCAGGTTTTCGTAAGCGGCATCCGGCATCACCATCAGCGACATTACCGTGGCATAAGGTGCGATTACCAGGTCTTCGCCTAGCCCGCGTTTGAAACCGATCCCCGGCACACCGAAGGCACGGTATTGCCAGTTCAGATGGGCGTCTACCAGGTTATACCCCGACTCAGAAATTCCCCATGGAACATTTTTCTTCCGGCCGTAATCGATTTGTTTTTGAACAACCGCCTTATGTGTCTGATCCAATAAAGTATTCTCGTAAGTCGGCATCACCAGCAGCGGCATCAGGTATTCAAACATGGAACCGCTCCAGGAAAGCAGGATCGGTGTGCTGCCCACGTTAGTGAGCTGGCGGCCTAATGCGAACCAGCTTTCCTGTGGCAGTTTCCCTTGTGCAATGGCCGAGAATGTGGTGAGCCTGGCTTCGGAAGCGAGCAGGTCATAAAAACTATTGTCGCGGCGGTGTTCATCTACATTGTAACCAATGGTGAGCAGGTTTTGAGAGCGGTCAAACAGGAAATCATATTTCATGTCTGCGAGTTCATCCGCCTTGGATGCGAGCTGATCAACGCGTAACAAAATCTCCTTCGCTCTTCTGCCTGATTCGGTAATACCCGACCGGAATAAAGTGAGCCAGTCATTTTCTTCGGCATTATTTCCCGGCTCGTAACAGGCGATGATCTTTTGCAACAGCAGTTGTTCAATTTTTGCCAGTTGAGCAATTGTTGGCACTGCCGGAAAAGATGGAATGAGGTCGGCAAATTTTTCCGGTGGTGCAGGGATCAATAACCAGGGCACCAGCATCAGCAATTCTTTCTTCAGGTCTTTGATATGTGTAAAGATCCTTTCTGTCCAGGCATCAATTTCGTCGTTGTCTGTGATGATGAGTTCGCGGAATATACCGGTGAAAGCTTCTTCCAGTTCGTCGAGATAATTTTTAATGGAAGCTAACTGATCAATATGCGTTGGATATTCAGCAGCGATCTTTTTCTCCAAAGCAGCAAGGTTATCGCTTTTAGATATTTCCACCAGCAGGCGAACAGAATCCAGCAGCCCTTCAAATGCCTGGCCTGTTACGATCTTTTCGTCGGGGAGGGCCAGCAGCGCCTGTTTTAACGTGATGAGATGGCCCATGAGATTGCCGCTGTCAACCGTAGAAACATATTTCGGATGCAGTGGCAACAAGGTTTCCGTATCGTACCAGTTGAACAAATGCCCATTGAATCTTTCCATGCGTTGCATGCTGTTGATCGTGTTGGTCGTGCGTTCTACCAGTTTCGTCAGGCCGATATAACCAAAATCCCTCGCGGTTACATTGGCTAACAATGCAAGCCCGATGTTGGTGGGTGAAGTGCGGTGCGCCGTACGTTCAACCGGTTGTTCCTGGTGATTATCGGGGGGCAGCCAGTTGTCGTGTTCAGTAACAAATGTTTCAAAAAACAACCAGGTTTTTCGTGCCAGCATGCGCAGGTAATGTTGCTGTTCGGCAGAGATTTCTGTAACTTTCTTATCCCGCGCCTTGCTGATGAAATAGATGATCACGGGTGACACCAGCCAGCCGGCAAGGATCGGGAATGCGACAAATAATGCGAAAGGAGAATTCCAGGCAATAGCGGCCAGCATCGCCAGGGAGGCCAACGGGCCGATCCACATGCGCGCAAAAATCCCCTGCAGGTTTCGCTGATCATAAGCCGAACTGCTAAATGGATTCCATTGCAATAAATTCCTGCGGGAAATATACACGCGCCATAGAGTACGCAGGATCGCATCGGCATTGCTGATCGCCGTAAAGGGCAGGCAAATCAGGTCGATCGCATTCTGAAATAAATTATCCCTAAGTGACCGTGCACAATATTGAAAGTGCTGCGCGAAGATGACATCATCAGGCTTTTGAAATACCTGCCAGGCAAAACTTACCAGTCCGGGTAAAAAATAAATACCCAGAACAATGAGGGTAAAAAATATATAGAAAGGAGAGAACAACCAGCCGTAGGTGAGCAAGCCCATCAGCGCGAGTGGCACCAGGCTGCGGCGGAGGTTATCGAATATTTTCCAGCGCGATAAAAGGGAGATATGATTTTTGCGCAGCTTATTATCCACCCCTGGAATGAAAGGGGTGATCCAGCTGGCGATCTGCCAGTCGCCCCGGATCCAGCGATGACGGCGCATCGCATCAGCGACATAAGCCTGCGGGTATTCTTCATAAAATTGTACATCGGTCACCAGGCCGGCCCTTGTGTATGACCCTTCTAAAAGATCATGGCTCAGGATCCGGTTTTCCGGGAAGCGGTCTTTTAATGCCAGTTCAAAAGCATCCACATCATAAATGCCCTTACCCACGAAAGAGCCTTCACCAAACAGGTCCTGGTAAACATCAGAAATAGCGCGGGTGTAAGGATCTGTGCCCGGTTCGTTGCCATGCATTTTTGCATAAATGGAACTGTCATCCGAAGGCAAAGAATTGGAAACGCGTGGTTGCAGGATCGTGTAGCCTTCCACAACACGCTGCCTGCTTTTAGAATAGATCGGGTGATTGAGCGGATGCGCCATCGTACCCGCGAGTTTCCAGGCGGTATCTCTTGGTAACTGCGTATCGGTATCCAGCGTGATCACGTATTTGATCGATGGCAGGAGGGATTCGTCGGCGATCACTAAAGAAAAATTTTCGCGTCCTTTTCCGCGCAGCAGTTCATTCAGGTGGCCGATCTTTCCGCGCTTGCGTTCGTAACCCATCCATGTTTTATCCTTTGCATTCCAGGTTCTCGGGCGATGAAAAAGCAGGAACGGATCTCCGGTATCACGACGGTATTTTTTATTGAGGTCATGGATCTTTTCTGTGAGCATATCCAGCAACGGCTGATCATCAGCAGTCGTTTCTGTTGCCGCATCTTTAAAATCTGTCACCAATGCAAAATATAAATTCGGATCGCGGTTCGCAATGTAACGCACTTCAATGCCTTCGATCAGTTCCATGATACCCGAAGGGCTGCTGATCAATGTCGGGATGGCGACAAGCGTGGTAGCAGTCTCCGGAATCCCTTTCGAAAAATCCATCCTGGCCAGCAGGGAAGGATGGGAGAGAATCGTTGTGATCCAGTTCACCAGCGATAATGCCAGTTGGCTACTGGCGATGAGTGATACGAATGCGAGCAGGATGCGTTGCCAGTTATGCGCCAGTTGCGGACTGATCTTTTGTAATAACACTGCGGTTAAACATATACTGATCAGCATGATGCTGCCGGCATAAACGAGAAACGGCATGCGCCTCACGAAACGCCTGGTGCGTTCATTACCTGTCGCTTTTATGCCGGCAATCTTTTCTGTCTGGCGAATACCCTTATCGATCAGGTAATAACCAACGTGCCGGTTGCGGCTGTTTTCGGCATCAATATTTTCATGGCAGAGTTTGACAGCGATCTCCGCAATTTCCTTCTCGGGGCGTTCGCTGTGTTTGGCCAGTTTTTCTACAGCGTGCCGGTACATATCGCGCGTATGAAAATCCATGCCCGGGTAGATGCCGGCAGGTTCCTGCCGAAGCAGTTCTTCAATCACACTTACACTTTCTACGTAATCTCTCCAATCGGTTGTACTTAAAAATCGCAGGCTGCTGATACTGTTGCTGATAGATACCTGGTCGGCGGCCTGTTTCTGGTTCTCCTGTTGAATTAATTCCCCGCTGGTGAGACCATTTTCCGACAGTCGCTGTTCTATCCAGGTGAGTGGGAGGGTGAGCGCATTGCCTTTTTCCTGGAGACGGCGGGTGAGTTCGGCAACAAAGGAGCTTTCTATCGGTGGTTCAGACCTGGCCATATCGGCAATCACGAGCACTAAATTTTTGGGATCGTTTTCCGCCGCATCCACCATTTGTTCTGCCCAGTAATCCGCTAAAGATTTGTTGCTGATGTCGAGCGAAATCTGGATCGAAAGCCGGCGAAGATTTTCTATTAAGGCCAGGCGTAACATGATCGGGATCGCCCAGAGCTCACCAATTTTTAATGGGCTGATCGTTTGATATGCTTTTACAAAACTGGTTAATGTGCGCAGATCCACATGCCCGTCTGAATGCGAAATGATTTCAACGGCAAGGTCATATACTCTTGGTAATCCTGCAGACGCCCCTTTTGAAAGTTGCGGCAGGCCTCGGCTGTAGCCTTTTGGTAAATGTTTTTTACCGGTATAGATCTGTTCCTCGATTAGGTAGAAATTATCCAGCAGCCATTCCCCTGCGGGTACAATGCGGACATTTTTTTTGACGGTTTCAGTGAGCAGTTTGTGCACTTCCAGCAGGATCGTTTCGTTTTCCGCCAGCCGTTTGAGTAATCCTTCGGAGGGATCTTTCAAGATCAGCGTATGTCTTTTCGCTAATGTTTTTGCGTGCTCTTCCAGCTGTTGTTCGGTAAATAATTCCGACCGCAGCGGTGCTCTCTTATCTACATATTTTGCGAGCGGGTTATCCTCTAAAAATGGTTCGATGATATTCTTCCTGAGCGTGTTGAGGGCATTGGGTAATATGTCCAGGATGTCAGTCTGGGGTTTCTTCCTTTTATTTCCATTCGTCATACCTATTGTTTCTGGGAGTTAGTGCAGAAAGGTATGCGAATATCATGCCCCAGCCATAGCCTTCGGGATTCTTAGATGACGGTATAAATACGAAACAATCGTAATAATACTACAAAAGGTCCCGTGCTCTTTCTAACGATGTCATTAACATTATCCTTCATATTTGTGCTCCGAATCCCAATCTCTGAAAATCACAACCCTAAACCAATGAAAAAACTTTACCAGTTAAATGCGGTTACGCGTGTTGTACCCCTTTTAATTTTGATTTTAGGATCTTTTACGCATCTCCAGGCGCAGCGCGTTATGCACGCCAATCTCTTTGCAAGAAATCCCGACAACAGCCTTCTTCACCTTGATGCCAATGCCACCGTGTACGACAATGCTTACAGCAATGAAGTGGATTATGATGATGCACAAAAAATGATCAATGCCGGTGAAAACCTGGCGATCCTGCGCAGCAACACCAACCTCGTAATTGAGGCCAGGCAGGCCATTGGTTTAGCTGATACCAGTTTTTTCAGGATGTGGAACCTGCAACAACGCCGCTATGTGCTGCAGATCGTTACAGAAGAAATGTCAACACCCGGACTGACGGCTGTTGTAAAAGATAACTACCTGAATACAACAACAAATATTCCCTTGAACAGTACGGTGAATATCAACTTTACCGTAGATACAGACGCGGCATCAGGAGCGCCCGACCGTTTTCAGCTGCGATACCAGAATATTCTTTCTGCACCACTTCCTGTTCGCTTCACCTCGATCAGCGGCCTGCGTAAAGCTTCGGCAGTACAGCTGCAATGGAATATCCAGGACGAAGTTTCTATGGAATCTTATACGATTGAAAGGGCCGGAAAAAATATGCAATTCCAGGCAGTGCAACAGATCAGCGCGGCCAGTAAAACAACTTATAGCTATACGGATGTGTCAGCGCCCACTGAAGAGCAATTTTACCGCGTAAAAGCCACCAGCCGCAACGGGTTTGTACAATACAGTGCCGTGATCAGGCTGGAAGAAACGGTAAAAGCCGGCGTTCAGGTTCATCTAACCCAATCCGGCAGAACAGTGAACGTGGAACTGAAAGATGGTGTAAGTGGCAGGTATCATTTTTCACTCGTGTCGGCGAATGGAATTGAAACGCCGTTATTAACGAAAGAGATCGCTGCGGGCAATACGCAACTGGCGATGCCTTTGCCGGCGGGTTTAACGGCAGGCATTTACTATATAAGAATGATCAATCCGGGCAGGGTAATGAAAACAACTGCCATCCAGGTATTATAGTTTGGATGCTAACCTCTGACATCCACCGGGCAGCTTTAGGGCTGCCTTTTTTTATGCCCGGAAGGAGCAGATCAACAAGCAGTTATAAAAATTAAATTTGCTGTTTCGGTAATTATCCCAATATTTGTGTCCGAACATCTCCTCCCAATATCTCCCGAAATACCATTCTCCAATCATTCTTACAGTCCCTGACACCTGTTTTACAGGTTTACACAACATGTATTCCCCTAACTATACATGAATCAATCCTTAAAAAAAGAGGCGCTGTAAAGTGCCTTTTTTTATTTTACGGCGTGATTTTACGACCCCCGGAAAAAAAATTACTACAATTTTTCAACGCCTGGCTACAGCGTTGTAGTAATCTGTCTAACTCATAGTGGATAAAATAAGTATATGGATATGAGTGTTTTAGCGCGCTCATAGCTGAGAAACTGCGTATGCGCATCGGCATTCAACTACGCCTGCTGTAGACACCCGACCAGTAATTTGTAGTAAAAGTTCTAAAAAAATTTGGACAGTAGATTTACGGTTATTATCTTTGAGCCTCTTAACAGATCGGCCCTAACCAGTCTTTAAGAAACAAAACAACCGGTCTTAAATTTTTATCGTAGATCGGAAAGCAGCCCTAACTGCTCCTGTTTTAAAAACGTACTGAAAACACAACCTACACACGAGTCTCCCTTACTAAAGGATTTTAATTCACTGGCGTGAGCCATTACAATTAATTTTTATGAGACTAAGTTTACCAACGAATTTCAAGGCTGTATCTAACTTAAAAAGACTGGGTTTTGTGCTTGCACTCGCTTCAGTTATGTTTTCAGCCCAGGCGCAGGTAGGAAACTACACTGT
This sequence comes from Ferruginibacter sp., assembly GCA_028288705.1. Lineage (GTDB taxonomy): Bacteria > Bacteroidota > Bacteroidia > Chitinophagales > Chitinophagaceae > Ferruginibacter. The sequence continues at coordinate 182,125 of JAQBNH010000002.1, read as the reverse complement.
GACTTCCAGTACTGCTACAGCGTATACTGCGTTGTCTTCCGCAACAAATGCGTTTACAACCAGCTGGGATGATAATATTACTACGGTAAATCTGGGTTTCAGCTTTTGGATTAATGGGAATACGTACACCCAGTGTTCGATCAATAGTAATGGTTTTATCACGTTTGGGTCTACGACTTCGCTCTCTAACACAGTTAACCCCATCTCTGACAATACCGGTTACAATTATGCCATTGCTGCTTTTGGCCGCGACCTTATAAACAACGGTACAAGCATACCCCGTTATAAAACTTCCGGAACAAGTCCCAACCGTGTATTCGCCGTTGAGTGGGTAGACGCTATTCGCAAGAACAGCGGCGCAGGTGTTGGTGGTGATTTATTGGATTTTCAAATTCGCCTCTACGAAACTACCGGGAAGATAGAACTGCATTACGGAACATTTACCATTTCTAATTTATCAGATTACCCCGCACAGGTTGGATTACGCGGTAATACAAATACTGATTATGAAAATCGCAATATTACCGGTTTAAACAACTGGAATGCGACGACCGTAGGTACGAATAATAATCAAACCTGTAAAACTACCAGCCTGATCAAACCAGGCAGCGGCCAGATGTTGACCTTTTTACCGCCAGTTTGTGTGGCACCAACTACCCAGCCAACATCGTTGGTCCTTACCCCGACAGCGGTAAATGTCACAGGTACGTTCACAGCAGCTTCTCCGGCCGTAAGTGGTTACCTTGTTATTCGAACTACGACTGCTGCTGCTGCACCAACACCAACAGATGGCGTAACTTATACAGCAGGTACGAACGCCCTGGGCGACCTGGTAGAATATGTTGGTTCTGCCACCACTTTCACCAGTTCATTTCTTGCACCTTCTACAGCATATAAATTCTGGGTATATTCTTATAACAATACGAAATGCCTTCCAGGGCCGATCTATAAATTAACAACGCCTCTGTCCAATACCACAACAACACTGGCCTGCGGTGCGAGTACGAGCCTCTATTGGGCGGGTAATGCATCAACAATGCCCGGTGGAACAAGTGGTACTGATTTTAACGATCCGCTAAACTGGTCAACCAATGCCACCAGTTATGTAAATGCGGGTGTTGTAGGACCAACTGCCTGTTCAAATATCACCGTTGATGTTACGTTATCCGGTAGCAATTCAAGTTCAATTCTGACCTTTGGTGACATTGATACTTATATCAAGGATTTTACCGTGAATTTAAAAACAGCAGCCGGAACAACCGGTGGCGTAAAATCGTTGCAGTTTCTGATAAGTAACCGTGTAACCATCTATGGCAACAGTACTTTCTTTGTTCAGTGTAATGGTTCTGCTACTGTTCAAACAGAAGTAAATCTTGGAGCGAATTCTGTACTGACCTATGTGGGTAATGTTACCACGAGCCACTCGAATACATCTACAGGCAGAGGATTTAATTATCCATTCTCTGTGAAATTACCGGCAGATAATTTGGGTACGCTTATTCTTAAAGGTAACTGTACGCTGAGCGGCATGGGCGATGATGGCCACCCGAACAGTAAACCTAACCTGGTAATTTTTGACGGTACAGGCACACAAACAATCACAAATAATAACGTGACGGATTTGGGTAACTATGATTCTATTTACCTTGGACATACTTTGCAGATCGGTAACCTGAACACGCCAACGGTTGTTTTCAATGGCACAGGTGACCAGGGGTTTACCGTGTTGCATAACATCACGATCAACCCGGGCGCCACGCTGGATATCGCTTCCGGCCAGGTTTGTAACAAAATGTGGAGTGTTGCAGGAGCTGCGAATTTTACGATGGGTGCCAACTCAAAACTGATCTTACGCGGCAACAGCGGCGGGATAGGCAACTCGAATTTTCCGAAAAATTTTACGACCTACACGATCGACCCTACAAGTAGTATTGAATACGCGGGTGGCGCACAGGATATTTTTAATGGCTTCAGTTATGGCGATATCAGTATCAAAAACGCAGGGATCAAAACGGCTCCCGCCGGAACACTTACCGTGCAGGGCGATTTTACACAGAGTGCAGGTGCGGGTTTTGCACACAGCAATGGTACCGTGAATTTTGCAGGCGCAAACGCACAGGTATTTTCTTCAACGAGCATCGTTCCTTTTTATAACCTGACCAACAGCAATACAAATGCATCAGGGCTTACGGTTACGGGCAATCTTTCTGTGGCTAAAGAGTTGAACCTTTCAGGCAGTTCTAAATTATTCATGACAGGAAATATTACTTTGAAATCGGACGCGACCAATACTGCAAACGTAGCGCCGATCAGTACTGCAACCATAACGTATACAACCGGTAAATTTATCGTGGAACGTTTTATTGCCACGCCAAGAAGATGGCAGCTGGTATCTGTTCCTGCAAATACCACACAAACAATCAAACAGGCATGGCAGGAAAACCAGGCAGCAGGCGTTATCGGTACTGCAGGTTTAGGTACGAACATCACCGGTCCGAATACAGGTATCGGGTTTGATTTCACAAGCCCGGGTTACTCGATGAAATACTGGAACTCTGCAACAAACGCATTTATCAATGTTACCAACACAACTGTTGCCTTTCCGCAGAAAGACCGTGGTTATTATCTTTTCGTAAGAGGTGACCGCAGCGCCACGGCGGCAGCAGGAACACCAACGACAACGGTTATCCGCACAACAGGGCAGATCAATACAGGCAACTACCCGGTGATCAATGTAACAGCAGGTAATTTCTTCTCAGTAGGTAATCCTTACCCTTCATCGATCGATTTCGACGTCCTCACGAAGACGAACGTGAAGAATATTTTTTACCTCTGGGATCCGAAGATCGGCGGTGCTTATGGTGTAGGTGCTTACCAGACGTTCAACAAGATCCTTGGTTATAAACCATTGATCAGTGGTGGCAGCTACAGCACATCTGTCGGCAGCAGCCTTATCCAGAGTGGCCAGGCATTTTATGTAGACAATACAGCGATGGCAGCCGGTACCATTTCTTTCAAGGAAGCGGATAAAAAAAGCAGCAGCAGCATGGTTTTCCGTGAAGGAAATAATGGCAGCAATGCAGCAGGTGTACGCCAGGTAATTAAAGGCTTTCTTTATACAAATGATGTGGCCATTGATGGTAACGCGATGGTGTACGACAGCGAGTTTGCAGCTGAAGCAGCAGATTACAACGCTAACAAAATGGCAAACGTAGGAGAGAGTTTTTCGATCAAAAAAGACAACAAGATTTTTTCAGTAAATGCGTTAACGGATGAGATCAATACCGATACGATTTTTTACAACATGGGCGGATTAGGTTACAAGACTTACCAGTTAAAATTTGTAACAGAAGATATCAATCCAAATCTTGTTGGATGGGTTTCTGATAAATACCTGAACATCCTGACACCACTGAAATACAACGATACCACTTATGTAGATTTCACAGTTACAGGTGATGCAGGGACGTGGGCCGCAGATCGTTTCAAAATCATTTTCAAACCAATGACCGTGTTGCCCGTAACGATCAGCAGCATTTCGGCTAACCGTAATAGTGATAAGTCAATTTCTGTTAACTGGAAAGTAGAGAACGAATTGAACATGAAGCAATACGACCTGGAGCGCAGTGCGGACGGTCGCAGCTTTTCAAAAATAGCGCAGGCTATGCCACAGGCACCAAACGGCGGATCAGCAGCTTATAATAAAATTGATGTAGCTCCATTGGCAGCAGATAATTTTTACCGCGTGAAAGCGATCAGCTTAAATGGTTTGGTTCAATATTCTTCAATTGTAAAAGTTGGTTCCACAAAAACGACTGCTTCAATCGGCGTTTATCCGAACCCGGTAGAAGGCAACATCATGAACGTTCAGTTTACCAACCAGGCGAATGGTGCTTACCAATTGCAGTTAACCAACAAAGCCGGTCAGCTGGTTTATAAAGGAACCATGCAGATCAGCAACAGCAATGATGTGCAGTCTGTGGATTTAGGCAACGCTGTTTCAACAGGAATTTACCAGTTAACCATAACCACCGCAGGCGGTACAAGTACCACGCAGCAGGTGTTCATCAAATGACCCTAATAATACCCTAACCTATACATGGATTCAAATTACTAAAGCGCCGGCAGGCGCTTTTTTTATTTATTGATCTAAACGGAGAGGGGGAGCCAGAAGTTTTACTGCTGCTTTCTGAAACTTTCCGTCATTACCAGCCAGGTATGTACTATTGATCAGGATGGTGCTGTTAACCGCAAATCAGCGGGATAGTCCCGGACGCGAAGAAACCCTTTGAAAGTCTGTCGTCAACTCAGGGTCCTTTGAGGGAAGAACTTCTTTGTGGGCCTTCTTGTTCCCGCGGCTTTGTAGCACCTTCCTGGCCATCCTTCCCAACTAACAAACGCATACGTAAAGCACTCTCATACAATAAAATATACCGGTTAATCGTTTTTACCCTGAAATCCTGGAAGATTGCCCAAATCAATGTCTATTTAACTGCCAGACAGCGATTTATATATGGGCTTTTAACTATCGGCGCAAGCCACCAATATCCAATTATGAGACTACGTTTACTAATTCCCTCTGAAAACCGTCTTTTCCCGAAGAAATTCCTGCTTTTTATAAGCATTATTTTCGTTGCGTTTTCGACGAACGCGCAGGTAGCAAATTATAGCTACAACGGAACTCCAGGGACGTTCACGGCCCTAACATCACCCACCAATGTTTTTGGAACAACATCCTGGGACGACAATATCCAAACCGTTAACATCGGCTTTACCTTCTGGATAAATGGAAAAACGTACACGACCTGTTCCGTTAACAGTAATGGCTTCATAACCTTCGGCGCCACCACCTCGCTTTCAAACGCAGTAAACCCGATATCAGATAATACAGGATACGAAGCAGCTGTTTCTGTTTTTGGTCGTGACCTGATCAACAACGGTACGACACAGCCAGGCTACAAAACAACAGGAACAGCAGGATCAAAAATCTTTACGGTAGAATGGATGGACGCGCGCCGTAAAAACAGCGGCTCCGCGGTATCCGGTGATGTACTGGATTTCCAGATCCGTTTGCATGAGACGACCGGTAAAATAGAAATCATTTACGGTCCTTCTACGGTAACCAATCTTACTGATTATCCCGGCCAGGTAGGACTGCGCGGGTTGAATAACTCGGACTATCATAACCGCACGATAACAGGTTTAAATACATGGGCATCTACGACACAGGGTGGCAACAACAATCTTACCTGTAAAATGACCAACCTGGCGAAGCCTGCAACCAATACGATGTTCACCTATTTGCCTCCTCCTTGCGTGGCACCGGCAAACCAGCCAACATCCCTGGTTTTAACGCCAACTGCCACAACGATCAGCGGAACTTTTACAGCAGCTTCTCCTGCAGTAAGTGGCTACCTCGTAGTAAGAACAACTACCGGTGCTGCTGCTCCGACGCCTGTTGATGGTACGGTTTATACCGCCGGAACAAATACGTTAGGCGACCTGGTGGAATATGTTGGATCATCCACTTCGTTCACCACTTCATTCCTTGCACCATCTACGGCCTATAAACTCTGGGTATTTGCCTATAACAATACGAACTGTTTGCCCGGGCCAAGTTATAAAGCCGCTTCTCCATTAAACAATACAGCGACCACGCTTGGTTGTGGCGCTTCAAATAATTTGTACTGGGCGGGATACGCGTCTACTATGGCTGGAGGCACAAGCGGCACAGATTTTAATGACCCGTTAAACTGGTCGACGAGTTCAAGCAGTTATGTGAACGCAGGTGTGGTTGGACCAAATGCCTGTTCAAATATCAGCCTTGATATCACTTTGTCGGCGACTAAAACAAGTTCGATCCTGACGTTCAGTGACATCGAGACTTACATCAAAGACTTTACGGTCAATTTAAAAACCGCTGCCGGAACATCCGGCGGTGTAAAGTCATTGCAGTTTCTTATCAGCAACCGCGTGACCGTGTATGGCAACAGTACTTTTTTCGTTCAGAGCAATGGTTCCGCTACTGTTCAGACAGAAGTTAACCTCGGTGCAAATTCAGTGATGACCTATGTGGGAAATGTTACAACGAGTCATTCCAATACATCAACGGGCAAAGGATTCAATTATCCGTTTTCGGTTAAATTGCCCGCGGATAACCTGGGAACGCTGATCATTAAAGGCAATTGTACGTTGAGTGGAATAGGGGATGACGGCCATCCGAACAGTAAACCTAACCTGGTAATTTTTGACGGAACAGGCACACAAACCATCACCAACAATAACGTAACTGATCTTACTAATTATGATTCTATTTATTTGGGGCACACACTTCAGATCGGGAACCTGAATACACCGACTGTCGTTTTCAATGGCACAGGGGACCAGGGTTTTACCGTGTTGCATAACATCACGATCAACCCGGGCGCCACGCTGGATATCGCTTCCGGCCAGGTTTGTAACAAAATGTGGAGTGTTGCAGGAGCTGCGAATTTTACGATGGGTGCCAATTCGAAGCTGATCCTGCGCGGAAGTGGCGGTGGGGTGGGCAACTCAAATTTTCCTAAAAACTTCACTACCTATAGCATCGATCCAACGAGCACGATCGAATATGCCGGCGCAGCACAGGATATTTTTAACGGCTTTAGTTATGGCCATATAAGCATTAAGAATGCCGGGATAAAAACCGCACCATCGGGTACGATGATCGTGAGAGGGGATTTCACGCAAAGTGCAGGAGCAGGATTCGCCCACAATAACGGAACGGTGAATTTTACCGGAACAGTAGCGCAGACATTCTCTTCGGCGAGCATTGTGCCTTTCTACAATTTCATCAATAATAACAGCAATGCGACCGGCCTTACGGTTACGGGTAGCCTTTCTGTTGCAAAGGAATTAAATCTTGCAGGAACTTCTAAGCTCAACCTCGTGAGTGATATCACCCTGATATCAGATGCAACGAATACTGCTAATGTCGCCCAGATCAGCGGTGCGACGATCAACTATACAACTGGTAAATTTATCGTGGAACGGTTTATTGCCACGCCAAGAAGATGGCAGCTGGTATCCGTGCCTGCTAATACAACGCAAACGATCAAACAGGCATGGCAGGAAAACCAGAATCCTGGCGTTATCGGAACCGCAGGTTTAGGTACGAATATCACCGGCCCTGCAACAGGTATCGGGTTTGATTTTACCAGCCCGGGTTATTCCATGAAATACTGGAACTCCGCAACGAATGCTTTTGTTAATGTAAATAACACAACTGTTGCATTCCCGCAAAAGGACCGTGGTTACTTCCTTTTTGTAAGGGGAGACCGGAGCGCGACTGCAGCAGCGGGAACGCCGACAACAACGGTGATCCGCACAAGCGGTCAGATCAATACGGGCAACTACCCGGTGATTAATGTACCGGCAGGTAATTTCTTTTCCATCGGTAACCCTTACCCGTCTTCTATTGATTTTGATTTGATCACGAAAACAAACGTGAAGAATATTTTTTATCTCTGGGATCCGAAGATCGGCGGTGCTTATGGTGTAGGTGCTTACCAAACGTTCAATAAGATCCTTGGTTATAAACCCTTGATCAGTGGAGGCAGCTACAGCACGTCTGTGGGCAGCAGCATCATCCAGAGCGGGCAGGCATTTTATGTAGACAATACTGCCATGGGTGCGGGAACCGTCTCTTTTAAAGAAGCGGATAAGAGCAACAGCAGCACGATGGTTTTCCGCGAAGGAAATAACGGCAGCAACGCAGCCGGGGTACGTCAGTTGATCAAAGGATTTTTATACACAAGCGGCGTTGCCATAGATGGAAATGCCCTGGTGTATGACAGCGAGTTTGCAGCTGAAGCAGCAGACTACAACGCTAACAAAATGGCGAACGTAGGAGAGAGTTTTTCGATCAAAAAAGACAACAAGATCTTTTCGGTAAATGCGTTAACGAACGAGATCAATACCGATACGATTTTTTATAACATGGGTGGATTAGGTTACAAGACTTACCAATTGAAGTTTGTAACAGAAGATATCAACCCGAATCTTATTGGATGGGTTTCTGATAAATACCTGAACATCCTGACACCACTGAAATACAACGATACCACTTATGTAGATTTCACAGTAACAGGTGATGCAGGGACGTGGGCAGCAGATCGTTTCAAAATCATATTTAAACCTATGACCGTGTTGCCGGTAACGATCAGCAGCATTTCGGCTAACCGTAACAGTGATAAAACGATCAGTGTTAACTGGAAAGTAGAGAACGAACTGAACATGAAACAATACGACCTGGAGCGCAGCGCTGATGGCCGCAACTTTACCAAGCTGGTTCAGGCTATGCCACAAGCACCAAACGGCGGATCAGCAGCTTATAATAAAATTGATGTAGCTCCATTAGCAGCAGATAATTTTTACCGCGTGAAAGCGATCAGCTTAAATGGTTTGGTTCAATATTCTTCAATTGTAAAAGTTGGTTCCACAAAAACGACTGCTTCAATCGGCGTGTATCCGAACCCCGTAGAAGGCAATATCATGAACGTTCAGTTCAGCAACCAGGCGAATGGTGCTTACCAATTGCAATTAACCAACAAAGCCGGTCAGCTGGTTTATAAAGGAACCGTTCAGGTCAGCAACAGCAATGATGTGCAGTCTGTTAATTTAGGTAACGGAACGTCAAAAGGTATCTATCAACTTACGATAACGTCCGCCAACGGCACGACCAGCACGCAACAGGTATTTATCAAATAGATCTGCTTTCATTTAAATGGAATATAATTTCTAAAGCGCTGTCATAGCGCTTTTTTTTATGCAGGCAAGCCGGGGCATAATGGCAGCATCAGGTGGTCAAAGAAAATAATCAGTACTTAATAATGCTATTCAGGATCGCTGTTGGCAGCCGGTGATTTCGCTTCAGTTTTGCCAGGCACTTCCTCCCTGTCTAAGGGTTCCAGGTGAATATCGCGGATATATTGATCCCTTAATTTGTCGTAGAAGGAATGACGGCTTACTGCCTGTGCCACAAGGTTAGCAAAAAGGGCTGTGAGCATGATGTAGAAGATCACGTTATGGCTATTAGTCATTTCCAGTACGAGGATAGAAGACGTAAACGGGCTCCTGGTGATGGCCGTTAGAAAGCCTGTCATACCACATAAAATCACCAGGTTGCTTTGTGATGCCGTCAAATTAAAAAGCCCGCCAAACACAGCGCCAATCGATGCCCCGGCACTCAGGGAAGGCGCAAAAATACCTCCTGCACCGGCAACTGAGAAGGAGATCACCGAGCCCCCGATTCTTAAAAGGGGAACATACCAGGCTAAATGTTTATCATCCGTAAAAAGTGTAAAGATCATGATTTCCTTACCTGATCCCATTACTTTGAAATCAATAGCTACCGCCACGAAGGCGATGATCAGACCACATACGATCACGTAAACTGACTTTGCAAAATGCCGGCGAAAAAGCTTCTTCTTTTGTAAAATAAATAAAATGATTTCGCCCATCGCGCTGCCTGCAAAACCCGTGATGATGGCGAGGGGAGCAATGATCAATACAATCCATGCCGGGGTGCGGTCTAACTGCGGATAGCCAAGATAAAGATAGGGGCCAAGGAAATTTAATGCGGTAAGCCCGGCGATAATCACGCCTGTTAACAGCGCGGATTTAAAGAAACTAAAATGCGTCTTTGTTAGTTCCTCAATAGCAAAAACGATCCCGCCCAACGGTGTATTAAAAGCAGACGCCAGCCCCGCGGCCGCCCCCGTAACAATCATATTGCGTTTGGAGATTTTCGGATACCATGAAGGCAGCAGGTCGTTTATTTTTTTAAATATAGATGCAGATATCTGGATCGTTGGGCCCTCCCGGCCGATCACGCCTCCGCCAAAGGCCATTGTGAGGCTCGAAACGATTTTCAGGAAAATGATCCGTAAACTTAAAAGTTTATTAACCCGGTAATGTTGTTTTGGATTGGATAATTCAATAGCTGCCGTTACTTGTGGAATACCACTTCCCCTGGCATAAGGCGCATATTTTGCCACCAGCCACCATGAAAGAAAAAAACAGAGCGGGGTGATGATAAAAAATGCCCAGTCTGCACGATGATAAATATAGACAGTGCCCGCTTCGGCCCAGGCAAATAATTTCGCGTACAATACGGCAATGCATCCGGATAGAAAAGCGCCCAGCCAAAATGGTAAGGCATTTAAAAAATTATTTTTCAGGCGTTGATTGCTTACCTGGTCGAATTTAGATTTCAGCAGTTTCCTGATCTTAAATAATATGTTCATGCCGTTGTGATGAGGACTATGAGCGTTTGAAAGTCTGAACCGCAAAGTTACCGAATTATCAGGCCCGGGCGGTTGAATACAGGTATCCGTATCCGGCAGTTGATCCATATGAAGTCGGTTCTCCTATATAAACCCGAAAAATTGAAAGTCCTATCTTTATCTCAAGGGGTCACTTATAAGCAATGAACGACACAAATATTTTTAGCAAATTCAGCCTTCATAATCAAAAAGAAGATCATGAAAACATCACGAGTTCGATCGACAACGGTGTTGTGTTCCGCGGTACAAATCTCTGGGTACTGATATTTGCCATTTTCGTAGCCTCTCTGGGTTTGAATGTAAATTCTACCGCAGTGATTATCGGTGCAATGCTGATATCTCCCTTGATGGGGCCGATCATGGGCGTTGGCCTCGGTATGGGTATTAATGATGTTGCACTGGTGAAGAAGGCCCTGAATAACTATATCATTGCAACACTTGTCGCGCTTATTACCAGTACGGTATTTTTTCTTTTGTCTCCATTAGACGACGCACACTCCGAGATACTGGCACGCACATCGCCTACTATTTATGATGTGTTGATTGCTTTGTTCGGGGGGTTCGCAGGGATCATTGCCACTTCCAGTAAACAAAAGGGAAATGTAATCCCCGGTGTAGCAATTGCCACAGCGCTGATGCCTCCTTTATGTACTGCGGGGTATGGCCTGGCGACATTACAGTTCAGTTTTTTTGTGGGAGCGTTTTACCTGTACATTATTAACAGCGTATTTATTGCGCTGGCCACATTTATCATCGCCCGCACACTAAAATTTCCTTACAAACACCTGCTGGATGGACGTGCAGAAAGGCGGTCGAAGTTAATTATCTGGACTGTCGTGTTGCTCACGCTCGTGCCGAGTATTTACCTGGGATACGATCTCGTGCAACAAGACAGGTTTAATAAAAATGCCAATAACTTTATCAATAATGAAGCGCATTATTCCAACGATTATTTGCTCAACAGGAAAATTGATGCTAAACATAAAACCATTACCCTGGTGTATGGTGGGAAGGAGATCGCGCCCGAAGAAATAGCACAAACGCGCGCGCAGTTGAAGAAATATCAGCTTTCAGATGCACGCCTGGAAATCAAACAAGGCTTCGCCTATCTTTCAGAAAATGAAAATGTAAGCCAACCTGATGAAATGAAACAGCTCAGCCTTGCCTTGCAACAGACGGAACAAAAAAGTTCGGTCATGCAACATCAGCTAGACAGCATCAAAAATATCCAGCTGACAGGAGCACAGTTGTATGCTGAATTAAAAGCACAATATCCCTCCTTAAAAAACGCAGTTTTGCAACCGGTATCCATGCTTACAGACAGTACCTCATCATCTACTTTCTATGTTGCCGTTTCAATCCCGGGCTTATCACCGGCAAACAGGAAAAGGCTCAGGGACTGGTTAATCATCAGGCTTAAAACCAACAACGTTTTACTGGATGTAAATCCCCTGAATTAATTACACCGATTAATATTTGTTTTATGGCAACAACGATCATCAGTTTTATTTTTGTCCTGGGTTATATATGTATCGCTATGGAACATCGGCTACGCGTCAACAAGGCCGCATCAGCCCTGATTACCGGTGTACTTTGCTGGACGGTTTATACTTTGCAGGCAGAAAGTGCAACCATCATTTCCTCTGACCTACTTCATCAGCTGGGAGAGATTTCCTCGATATTGTTTTTCTTACTCGGCGCAATGACCATCGTAGAACTGATCGATTCGCACAACGGGTTCGACATCATAACCCAAAAAATCAGCACAAAAAGCAAAAGCAAATTGCTGATATTAATAGCAGTGATCAGTTTCTTTCTATCTGCATTACTTGACAACCTTACAACCGCCATTGTAATGACCTCGTTGTGCGCAAAAATATTATCTGACCGTGAGGATAAATTATGGTTTGCAGGAATGATCGTTATTGCTGCTAATGCGGGTGGGGCCTGGTCACCGCTCGGTGATGTCACTACGACGATGTTGTGGATTGGCGGCCAGATTTCCGCATTAAATATCATGCGCCAACTATTGCTCCCAAGTATGGCCGTATGTATCGTTCCGGCTTATCTTATTGCCCGCAGGTTCCGGGGACAAACGGTAAAGGAAATGCTGCCCTCTCCGTGCACGATCAAGGAAAAAAAAGAAGGCAAGGTCATCCTTAGCTTCGGAATTGGTTTCTTGTTGTTTGTACCCATATTTAAAACAGTAACTCATTTACCACCGTTTATGGGAATGCTGCTGGCGCTGGGTTTTATGTGGATCATCACAACAATTATTCATAAAACAAAAGAACCTGAACTGGCAGAACGTTATACGGTTTCCAAGGCATTGCAGAAAGTTGATACACCCAGCATTTTGTTCTTCCTGGGAATTTTGCTGGCGGTAGCGGCCTTGCAGGCAACCGGCATGTTGAAAACCTTATCGGGCGGCCTCACTGCGGTGTTAAAAGATGATTTCCTGATTGGAACTGCGCTCGGTTTATTGTCGGCGCTTGTTGATAATGTACCGTTGGTGGCAGCTGCGCAGGGCATGTATGATCTTACGACCTATCCAACTGACCATCCCTTTTGGGAATTCCTCGCGTTAACCACAGGTACAGGCGGGAGTGCCATCATAATTGGTTCTGCGGCAGGCGTTGCCGTGATGGGGATTGAACAAATTGATTTTGTATGGTACCTGAAAAAGATCAGCTGGCTGGCAGTGCTTGGTTTTGTTGCCGGCATCCTGGTATTCCTGCTTCAGTATTGGCTAACAGGATAATGTCGCATATACCGGCGCCGCCGGGAAGAATTTTGCGGAATCATGATTGCAATGCGGACAATATTGTTTGCCTGCTGGAAAAAACTTGGCCTGTTTTACATGCTGTCTTTTAACGCCGACAGGTGATATTGAATGCCATCCATCACACCCAGTGCAATTGGCAATGGTGAAAAGTACACAGCTTTATTTTTTCTGAGTTCTTCCAGTTCCGGACTGTAATTAGCTACTACGATAGATCGCGTTTTTGCACTACGGCAATTACATTGAATTCAGTATAAATGCTGTGGTTAAACTCACATTAATGGATTATACGTCTTCCGGAAAAGGATTCGGCCTTTATACCGCTTCGTCTGTCATTGCAACCAGAACGAATATGTCGTTACTGATGGGGGCTGCGATGGCTGTGCTGATGATGTTGATGATGGGCAGGATGTACCCCAATAAAAAATTCAATACAGCGATTATTTGCGGAGGAGTCTTAATATTTGTATTTGCTCTTGCAGGGTTACGAAATCAAACAGGAGTGGGCGATAAACAATATGTCAGGGCGATGATACCACATCATTCCTCTGCAATTATGGTAAGCAAGTCTGCAAAACTCAAAGACCCGGAGTTGAAGGCTCTTTCAGAAAGAATTATAGCAGGCCAGGAAAAGGAAATAGCAGAAATGCGTGCGATCCTCCGCAGAGCAGAAGATTTACCCAAATAATATTTGTTTGTAATACAACTGCCCGGTTATAAGCTATAAGCATGGGGGGGGTTATCAGGGAACACATTGGCTATGACGGCGCATGTTTACTTTTGTGAAGTGAAGGCTATATTTTGGTTTTGACGTGCTTACCCGGGAATATTCCCGTAATTTCGCAGTGCAAAGCCGTTTCCCTCCAGCGCCAGGCTGCTTAGTTTTGCTTAGCCACACCTATGTAAAGTCTCCGAACTCCATTATCTCTCTTTTTGCAATTTTAAACGTGGTTTATGGAGCGAATATATGGCCGTACGAAAGCGAAACATTCAGGCACTGGTTCAACGATCTTGTTCTTCCTGATTTTCCTGTTACCCGCAATGCTGCTGGCACAAACAACCGGTGACTTTAAAAGCAAAGCGACGGGAAACTGGAGCAATCCTGCTTCGTGGCAACGATATAGCGGTTCAACCTGGGAAGATGCAGGCACCGGCTCCAACAATCCCGGCCAGGTTCCGGCAACGAGTTCCATAGTTACTATTAATTTGAATCACAATATCAGCGTTGATAATGCACTGGCTGTTTGCAGTAAGCTGGTTTTTGGCAATCCGTCCTGCAGGTTATCCTTTCCGGTTTCCGGCGGCATACTTAATGTAAAAGGAGATATTGATTTTGGAACAGGAAACTGTTTCAGCAGCGGCTGGAACGCGGGTGCTAAACTGGTACTTTCCGGCACTTCTTCCCAGGCATTGAATAACCTAACCGGCAGTATTGTTTTTGGTACGCTGGAGATCAATAAAAGTTTTGGCGTAGTTACAACGGATGGTAATCTTCGCTTCGCTGAGCTGCTCAACATAGCACAGGGCACGCTCCAAACCGATGCAGCGAAAGATATACAGGGTGATGGAACCGGCCCCAACAATATCATCATCGCTTCAGGGTCCAGTCTCACACAGTCGGGGGGAGCCTGTTCTATACGCACGGGTAGCAGTGGAACCGGAAAGATCGGAAACATCAGTGTCGCAGGGTCATTACATATTTTAAGCACGAGCGGCAGCGGTATTAATGCGACCTCTCTTACAATAGAGCCCGGTGCTTCGGTAACCGTTAACCTTGCCAATGGAAATTTAAACACCGGCAACACCACGATTAAATACGGCGCCGAAATGGATATCCAGGCGATGTCAAATAACGTTGGGTTCGCTGCATCGGTTAACCTGATGTTGAATTCCGGCGGATTATTAAAAGTAAAGTCTACTGGTTTTAAACTGCCCGGCTTTGTGAGCTTGCAAGGCGTTGTTGATTTCTATGATAACGCTTCGCAAAATATTCCGGGATCGGGATATACCTATTTAAAACTTAGCGGATCGGGCACTAAAACCCTCAATAATAGCTGCAGTATTAACGCAAACGGAACTTTTGAACTGGAAGATGCATCCTTGTCGGTTGGTGCTTTTACCTTTTCGGCAAGCACTACGAATACAACCATTTTATATACCGGAATTACCAATAAAAATACACTTGCCAACGAGTGGCATTCCGGCTTTCGTCATTTGATCATTGACAAGGGTTCGGCGCTGGTAACGATACCTGCCTTAACGAGGACATTGTTTGGATCATTGCAATTAACATCAGGCGCGTTGAACATTGGTGCCGGTAGCGACCTCACGTTGGACGGTGCTTTACTCACCAATAGCGGCGGCACGTTGGAAGGAACCAATACGAGCGACCTGCAAATTATTGGCGCGGGCGCGACACCGGTATTGATTCCTACTGCAGGGAATATCAGTCTGCGCAAATTCACCATCGGCGGAAGCCGGCGTGTGCAAATGAATGGTACCGATCATGTGAATTTGAGCGGTGCTTTTTCTGTGGCAGCCAATGCCGTTTTTGACAATGGAGGCGAATCAGAAATTCTCAACAACGTGGGAGGTACGGTGAGCATCGACGGTGTTTTTATCACCCGCGATGCACAAGGATTTATGGGCGCATCTTCCGCGATTCCCGGAATTATACCAACAATCAATCCCGGATCTACCATTGAATACGGGCGTTCGGGCGATCAGGTTGTACAGGGTGGAACCTTACCGGTGCCCTATCAACATGTTGTGTTTTCAGGTTCGGGGAACAAAGGCCTGGTGAGCGGAAACGCAGTGGTAACCTCGATTACGATCAAAGACGATGCGATCTTAAATACCGGCAGTTTTACTTTTGGTTCTAATACGGCCAACCTCACCATGCTCAACAATGCAAAATATATCCTCAATGGCACCGGCACAAAACCGGATGCCGGAGGTACGTATAGTTTAGGCAGCACGACGACCATAGAATTCGCAGGAAACGCTGCCGTTACGCTACAGGACATTCGCCTGGGGCAGACCTATGCCAACATTATTATTTCAGGAACGAACGTTGGCAACAACAGCACGGCTACATCCATTCTCCTGCTGAACGGTGGTAGTTTTAAAGTGCTGAGCGGCGCGGTTTTTAAAGTAAAAAATACCAACGGGTTTGCAGCGAGTTCGGGTTCATCGTGCGCCGTGCGGACATTCACTGCAACGGACCCGTTGATGCAACTTTTTCCGGGAAGTACGATTGAATACAATGGCGCTAATCAAACCATTACGAACCGTACATCGCTGGGCCTGGGTTTGTCTAATTATGCCAACCTGGTGCTCTCCGGAACGGGCACGAAAACAGCCCCACCGATCGGGCCGTTGACGATCTCAGAAGATTTCAGCACATTGGCTGCCGTGAGTTTTTTTCATAATTATGGCGATATTATTTTCAACGGCACACAGGCCCAGTATTACAAAGCCGTGCAGCCGCTCAGCCTGTATAATTTTTCAAACATCAACACGGTAGCGTTGGTGATCGATGCGGAACTGCGCGTGCAGCGGGAATTTTCTCTTTCGCCGGCATCCGTGTTACAATTAAACAAAGACATTGTCCTGCGTTCTTCCGCGTCCAACACCGCGAACGTACGTGAGCTGGCCAATGTTACGATCAACTACAGCGGCGGGAAATTCGTAGCAGAAAGATATATCCAGACGCCGCGTAAATGGCAGCTCCTAACGGTACCGCTTACCGGCACGCAAACTATCCGGCAGTCGTGGCAGGAAGACCAGGCGCCGATCACCGGTTTCGGAACAAATATCAGCGGACCATCAGGCACGGGTTTCGATTTCAGCAGCCCGAGTTATTCCATGAAGTTTTGGGAAGCTGCTATCGGTGGTTTTGTCAATATCAATAATACATCAAACCTGATTGGCGCGCAGCGCGATAAAGGCTATTACATTTTTGTGCGTGGCGACAGAACATCCAATGCGACGACTCCAGGAACAGTTACGGTGATGCGCAGCAGGGGCGACCTGATCATCGGCGATTACCCGGCAAGCGGAAGTTTAGCATTGCCTGCCGGATTCAATTCTGTCGGGAACCCATACGCGTCAACGATCGATTTTGATAAGCTGGTTACCAATGGAGATCTTAGCGGTGTACCACCGAATTTTTATTTATGGGATCCCGCCGCAACCGGCGACTACGGGGTGGGAGTCTACCAGGTTTTTTCCAAGATTCTTGGGTACAAACCGCTTATTCCAACACCTTACTACGAAGCAGGATTGCCATATACTTCCATCCAGTCCGGGCAGGCATTTTTTGTCAACAATCCCGGCCCTGCAACGGGTGCCATCCGGTTCAGGGAAAACAATAAAGTCTGGTATAACAATATGGTGTTCCGCGGCCGCGACAGCATTCCCGGATTTACCGGTGAAAGGCAGGAATTCAGGTTGATCCTGCAGCGGGAAAACATGGCCCTGGATGGCACAGCCTGGATCTACGATGAAAACGTGGCTGCTGATGCGGGCAAATATGTGGCGCGCAAAATGATGAACAGTGGCGAATCTGTTTTCCTGGTACAGCCCGGTGAGCAGCGTGCAGTAGACGTATCAAACCGTGGACTTCAAACCGGCGACAGCCTTAAACTTGGTATCAGTAATCTCCGCCAGCAGCGCTACAAATTTGTTGTGAAGCCTGAAGGTATTCCTGCAAATTTATCCGCATGGCTGGTCGATCATTTTCTACAGACCAAAACAACTTTATCTGCAAGCGCAGAGACGGCTGTCGAATTTGACGTAACAGCCGATCCGCTTTCATCCGCATTGCAAAGATTCAGCATCGTATTTGAGCAAAAACTGATCGCCAGGCCAGCGATCCGGTCATTTACGATAAACAGTTCCGCCGACAACAATCCTGAACTCAACTGGCAGATTACGAACAGCAGCGCGATTGCGGGATTCACGATGCTGCGCAGCCATGACGGAACGCATTTCAGCAACCTTCCCGGCCATTATCAACAAACATCTAACGGGCAGTTCATCGTTTGCAATTATACAGATCAGGGGCCTGGCGCACAGGAGTTTTACCGCATCGTTGTACATTATGCAAATGGCGATTCATCTTTATCATCAACGCTGAAATGGGATCGCGACAGCAGAATTCAAATTGTGCAGGGCCCAGGAGGAAAACCAGTTTATTGTTTGTTTTTGAATCAGCCTACGGGGCGTTATAGCTATCGCCTGTACACGGTTTCGGGGCAATTGCTGCAAGCGGGTAACTGGGATATACGTTCCCGAAATGCGCAGCAGGAGTTGTTGCCGCTAGCATCCAACGGCACATTCATCTTAACCGTTGAAGATGTTAACGGAAAGGTACAGACGCTGCGTTTTTCAGGTGGTTCAAAGTAACTTGTAAACAATCAGCTGGCGCTACGTAAATGACTTTATATGGAATGGTAATCGTTAAAAGGACAGACGAAGACCACCACAGGTTTCGGATCTTTCGAAATACATTTCAGCGATTAAAGAAGGGGAGATTTGCGCCTGCAGGAATCTTTTTTCCCGTTGTAGCCATAGGGATGCCCACCATTTTTCGTAAGAACGACGGGTCTAGAAGGTGTCCGTTAAAACAAACATTAAAAAAAAGCGGACAAAAAGAATCCGGGTGAGTGGATCACGTTTCGGCAATTGGTTACTTGAGTTTTTCTTGTTGTGATTGACCGACTCCCGGTTTTCGGAAGGCGCTTCAGCCTGGCCGGCCATCTTTATCATTTATATTTTCCCTTTGTTGTCCTGATGGTTTGTCAGCAAATTGGCCGCACCAGTATGGGGTTAACAGAAAACAACGTTTACCTTTTATTGCTCCAAAAAAATTAACCCCATGATCATTCGTGAAGCGATAGTTGAAGACATCTCCCGGATGCAGCAGATCAGGAATGCCGTAAAAGAAAATATGCTGCCCGATCCCGGCCTTGTCAGGGACGAAGATTATGATCTCTTCATGAACGAAAAAGGAAATGGCTGGGTATGCGCGATAGATGAAAAAGTTGTTGGGTTTGCGATCGTTGACCTGCAGGATCACAATGTCTGGGCGCTGTTTATCCTGCCTGAATTTGAGGGAAGAGGTATTGGTAAGGCATTGCATGAACAGTTGCTTAACTGGTATTTTAACCAGACGAAAACGACCCTGTGGTTGGGTACTGCCTATAACACAAGAGCGGAAAAATTCTACCGTGCTGCTGGCTGGAAAGAAGCCGGTACAAATGGCCCGAAAGAAATTCGGTTTGAAATGACGGATGCTCGCTGGAAAGCGTTGCGTGCTCATTAATTATCGGCAAAGAGTTACCATAAGTTTATTTTCGCTTGTTAATTTTACCTCATGATGAATATTCCTTTTCAAACCATCGACTGGACAGCCATTGAAAAAGTGCTCTACAACGGTGAGACCGGAACGGCCACCTGGCAAACAGTTCAATATGGCGGACTGCGAATCCGCCTGGTAACATACAGCCATGATTACCTCGCGGATCATTGGTGCACAAAAGGTCATATTGTTCACTGTCTGGAAGGTTCTTTCAGCAGTGAACTGGACACAGGCGAACAATTTTTATTATCGGCCGGGATGACCTATGTTGTATCCGATGACCTCAGCTCACACCGGTCCATTTCAGAAAATGGCGTAAAACTGCTGATCATCGATGGCGATTTTTTGAAGTCAACTTAACGCCTGTTCAACCTCCGGCAACAATTGGCGACACTGCAAAGCGGGATCTCCTGAACGGGCTCAGTGTCTTAACGATTTGCGGGACCATTTTTGAGATCATTGTTCCAGAACGCATAAATACCCACCAATGGGTATGCGTATAGCGGCCAAATAAATTGACATTTGGCAAAAATCTCTGATGAAACAAATTCTCCGTACGACCCTACTGCTAACGGCTATTTTATGCAGCCAGTTTCCTCTTTTTGCGCAATCCGGATCTGGCTGGGATTGGGCAGGTATTACCGGCACCACCGTAAATTCTCCCGGAAAAAACGTGTTGGATATTGCCAATGATGCGTCGGGCAATGTGTATACTACCGGATACTTTATGGGTTCGCTGACGATTGGCGGGATCACGATCAATACGACAGGTGACGGCACCAGCGCGGCCAATTATGACGAAGATGCATTTATCGCCAAGTATAATTCAGCAGGAAATATTATCTGGTTGAAAAGATATGGCATCGCTGCAACGGCCAGTCACCAGCGCGGGCAAAGCATCAATGTGGATGCGTCAGGAAATGTGTATGTCGGCATTGGCAGGGGTTTCCCGGAACTGTTGAAATATGATGCCGCGGGCAACCTCGTCTGGAACAAAGTACTCACGCAATATGAAGTCAACGCCATCAATATTGGCCCCGATGGCAATCTCCTCGTGATGACGAGTACACAAACGGCAAAAGATATTTTTAAATTAGATTATAGCACGGGTAATATTCTCTGGACATTCAATTGTACAGGAATCGGGTCAAACTCGGGATCTACATTCCAGGATTTTACAGATGCCGCAGGAAATATTTATTTCACAGCCTTCTCTGTATCCGGCGGAGCTGTGGCGATCGGCGCGCAAAATTTCAGTCCGACCAGGCTGACCAGTTATTTCGTTTCGCTTGATAACGCGGGTAATGCCCGTTGGGTGCAGGCAATGGATAATGTACAGGTACAGTTAAGCTATACAGTGGACGATGCAGGAAGAAGTTATATCCAGATCGGCGGCGGTTTTGGCGCGTTGTTCCAGGGCTATTCCACGTCCAGTTCCGGCGGGGACAGGTATTTTGAACTGAATAATTCAGGCACGGTGGCCAGGCATTTATTAAGTTCTCCCTACAAAGGATTGTTTCGGGTGAAGGCCGATGGCATCTATGGTATTGAAGAATCCGGCGCCAGTACAATTGCTTTCACGCTCCTTTATGGTAATTATTTTTTTAGCACCAGCGGCGTGAATACAACCGGCCTTGGCGTAGTGATAAAATATGACAGATCTGATGATCATGTGATCTGGGCAAACAGTTTCCAGATCACCGGCCTGGCATTTAACCCCGGCTCTTTCCGGCAGTTTGAAACAGGTCCCGGAGGCAAAGTGCAGGTGGCTGGAAATTTCTTTACGTCGGTTAAATTCGGCAGCAATACCTACACGCCAACTGCAGGCCCGGGGAGCAACCAGTCTGATTTTTTCCTCGCGCAATTTGATGGCAGCAACGTACAGCTTCCGCCTACCACAACCTGGACAGGCAACAGTGCGAATGGCAGCTGGACGGATGCCGGAAACTGGAGCAATTCTGTTCCTAACGGCAACGAACATGCGATCATCCCGTCCGGTGCATCAAATTACCCAACCAATATTACAACCAGCAACAGGACCGGGAGGTTAACGGTGCAGGCGGGCGTTTCCATTATGTTACCTGTAGGTTTTGACGCAGCTGCAGGCATCAGCAATGATGGCAATATCGAGGTAAAAGGCACCGGAACCTTCCAGGGTTTCAACACGTCGTATGTAAATATCCTGACCGGTACCGGTAAATTAATTTTTACTGCAAACAGCCCCTCATCTATTCTGTATAGTATTCCATTCAGCCTCGAAATTAATAAGCCTGGGGGCACGATTCAATGGATGGGCGGAACAGTCGCAGGCAATTTATTGCTGACGGCCGGCGTGTTGCAGGCGTCGAACCCGCTGACACTCACGAATCCCAATGCCATACTCATATACTCATCAACGGCATACATGACGGGCACGTTAACACGCGCAGTGAATGCATCAGGTGTTTACAATTTCCCGGTAGGAGGATTTGCACAATTCAATGGCGGACCAACAGTGTATGCACCGGTTACAATAACGCTGAATAATATCAGCGGCCCGCAGCTGATCAGTGCAACATTTCCCGGCTTTTCACAAACGAATGGCCCCGCACCAAATATCAATCTCGGTAGCAGTACCATTACAACCGTGCTTAACAGCAACCAATGGTATGTGACGGCGAATGCGCCATTAACCAGCGGAACATATAATATCGCGGTGCAAACCAACGCATATACAAACGGCGTAACGGATCCTGCACGCTATGTGCTGATCAAACGTGCAGTGGATACAGATCCGTATGGATTTTATGGATCGAATCAACTGGCGACACAAACGGGAGGGACAAACAGCAGTGGCGTAATCAGCAATGGTTTGCTGAATGCTTCGCTCAGCGGTTTAACCAGTTTCTCCACTTTTGCCATCGGGATCGCATCTGCTGCAGTACCCGCCGGACTTACGATCGGCACCAGCAACTGGACAGGCAATAATGGCGTTGTATGGAACGATGCGGCGAACTGGGATAATGGAATTCCGAACAGCCTGGTCAATGCGATCATTCCTGCCGGCCGGCCAAATTATCCGCAGACCTATGTTGCCGCAGACAACGCGCGCAGTTTGAAAAATGATGCGATAACTACTGTTCGCTTGCCTTATACATTTTTGTCGAACACCGGTATTATTAATAATGGCAGCATCGAAGTAATCGGTGCCGCATCAGCAACCTTTAACGGTTTTGGTAACAGCACGAACGGCTATTCTCCTTTGTCGGGTACGGGCAAATTATTATTTACAGTAAACAGTCCGGGCATTTTCTCCGGAACATTTAATAACAGCATTGAGGTCGATAAACTAACGGCTAATTTATTTGCTCAGAATGTGTACATCGGTGGCTCGCTGAATGTGATCAGCGGAAATTTATTCACCAGTTACCTGGGCAATCAAACATTCATCACGATGCTTAATCCGGCAGCATCCGTTACTGCTACCAGCACTTATCCTGTACAGGGCGTTTTAACACGCACCGTATCGGGAACTGGCAATTATAATTATCCTTTAGGGGAAACAGGCGGAAGGTTTTCTCCGGTAACGATCAGCACCAATGGCCTGGCGGGCACGCCAAGAATTACTGCGCAGTACGCGAGCACGATCGCCGGTTTTGCGCCCTTCGCACCTGTTGACGGAGACCCGGTCTCAGCATTGAATGCGGGACAATGGACGATCACACCATCAGCTGCAGGCACAGGCGGAACGTTTAACCTCGCTATCGAAGCAAGAGGTTATACGAATTCAGTTACAGATGTGTCACGCTATGTATTATTAAAAGGAGATGGCAGCAGCACCTGGGCGAAAGTTGATAATGCCCTGTTTACACAAAGCGCCGGCCTCATCAGCGTTGCAGTAAATAACCTGCCGGCCTTAACTGCACAAACAGTGTACATCATCGGCATTAAAGGCGCAACGACACAGTGGACGGGCAGTGCCGGAAATCAAAGCTGGACGACCAGTGGCAACTGGAGCAATGGTGTTCCTGACTTTAGCTTCAAAGCCGTTTTTGCCGCAGGTTCAGCAAATTACCCGATCAATGTAACCAACTCAAATACCGCAGCAATGCTAACGATCGCGCAAGGCGTTACGTTAAGCCTGCCGCAAACAATGAACATCGCGCAGGGCATCATTAACAACGGTACGATCAACGTGACAGGTTTTAGCAATTTTACCGGATTTGCGGGAAACACAACCGTTAGCGGAACAGGAAACCTGGCATTCACTTCAGCCGGTCCGGCAGGATTTTCTTCCAGTGTAACGCAATTAAATAACGGGCTGATCTTAAACCGCGCAGGCAACTTTGCCATCAATACGCTCACGATCAGCGGCAATTTAATTTTAACCAACGGGCTGATGACGGGCAATTTAACTATGACCGATCCCGCAGCAACTCTTTCGTATACGGGTACGGGTTATATCGTGGGAACATTGAAAAGGTCCGTGACCGGGTCAGGTACCTATATTTTTCCGGTAGGTATGGCTGACCGCCTGACACCGTTGAAAATGACGTTGAATAACATGGCAGGCGTACAAAATATTACGACAGGATTCTCCAGCACGATCGACGGTGCGGCACCCAATACAACAGCAGTTGGCGTACCGGTAACGCAATTATTGAATGCAGGCATCTGGACGATAACGCCAAATAATCAGCCAACATCAGGCGGCTATACGCTTACGTTAGAAGGCAGGGGTTATACGAACGGCGTGGCGAATCCGGCGCGTTATGTGATCCTGCGCAGGGATGCCTCGTTCTACTCATGGGGATATTATGGCGACAATGGATTGTCTACAGAAGTGGCAGGCGTTGTTACGGCAACATCCGGCCTTACCGGTTTTCTCCGCCAGTATGCCATCGGAATCGCATCAAGTGCGGTAGGCGTGGTATTACCATTGAAAGTCGAGCGATTCAGCGCCGTGAAAAAAGAAACAACTGTCTTGCTGCAATGGCGCACAGCTAACGAGGTAAATTCAGACAGGATGATCGTGCAGCACAGCACGGATGGGATCAGCTGGAAGCCGGTAGCAACGGTACTTAACAACAACAGCAGCGATTACCAGTTCGTACATATTAATCCTGCTGCAGCCGCAAATTATTACAGGTTGCAGTTGATCGATAAAGACGGGAAATTCAGCTACAGTGATATTCGCCTGGTGAAAATGGACAAACAGGCCATCGCATTTGTTTATCCAAATCCTGCAACCGGAGAAACCGTTACGTTGGATCTTGGTAAGCAGCCCATCAGTTTATTAAGCTATGTGATTGCGGATGCCTCAGGTAAAGTTTGTAAGAAAGGCATCATCAGTTCGGCACAACAACCCCTCTCGATCCAGGGCCTCGCAACCGGCATTTACTTTTTGAAGATCAGCGATGGAACGGTATTGAAGATCAGGAGGAATTAGGCGTTGAAAAGTAAAAAGTAAAACATCGCCTACCAGGAATGCTAAAGCGAATACCAAAATACTTAGATACGAAAGGGGAATCGTAATGTTAAATAGCGATCCTGAAAAGTACAGGAAATAAAGATACCGTTGAAAGCGGGTCAACAATGTCGGGGCTGGAACGATGTGGGGTTACCTGCACTGCTTCCGGCCTTGGCGTTCCCGGGAATACCCCGTACATGGGTTATGAAAAAGTTCCCTGAGTTTTTTTCCAAACCTGCTTATCCCTGCGATTTCCTGCGATTTTATACCCGTTTCAACCCAAAACGACGCAAACAGGCAAGTGGCCCTTGTCGGGAGCCGTAGCTTTACCACATGATATGGACAAGGGCAAACATTCGATAACTGTCAGGCTTTTTTGCCGGGCCAAGAATGTTTTGTTCGCTATTGATTCGGAGGTCGGTAGCCGGAAGCATGTTGGTGAGCGGAGGAAGAGCGCAGGCAGTTGGGAAGTTTTCGGTCCATGGCCATGAACCAGTTCTTTGAAATGATAGTTAATATTTCCCGCTGCGGTGGTAGTAACAATTTCCGGGCGTTTAAACCGTTACTAACCTGCCGGCCATTTTGCAAAAAAGGTTGCTGCGAATGAGGGCTGGAGAAAAAAGCATATTTTTGATCAAACAACTGATACACATGTTTAAAAGATTTGTCGCATTTGCTGCCTTATTCCTCCTGATGTTGCTGCCGGTTATTACGATGGCACAGGATCCATGTGTAGATCCGGATCTTGATCCGCCTTGCCCGATCGATGGTGGCCTGAGCCTGCTGATCGCCGCAGGTATCGGGATCGGCGCAAAAAAAGCCTACGATAAAAAGAAACAACGCACTTCGGTCGAATTATAAAATATCATCATAAAGCTTTGTAAAAGACGACTTCCGGGTTGTCTTTTTTCGTTTGATAATCGCTGATTTTGAACCGCTTAAATCAGCAGATATTGCTTATTTTTATCTCAATTATTTTCACGATTTTTGTAAATATGCCATATGCATCAGCTGGCATGAATCCCATTGAATTATGATTAAACATACCAGGGGCTTTGGAAGGCTTTTCATCAGTGCCCTTTTTGCGGTAGCCGTCTTAATAATGGCGTCCTGCAGTACTACCAAAAACAGCTACTATTTTAAGACGTTACAAAAAGATACCAGCATCAGTGGGTTTGTAAATACCAATATGGAGACGAAGATCCGGAAAGGCGATATCCTGAATATCTCCGTTTCCAGTTTAAGTGTTCCGGAAGATGCCCTGTTTAATCAACCCACCGCAAATGCCGGTGCAGGATCGGGATTTACGGTTGGAGCTGATGGAACAGTACTTCTCCACCGCCTCGGAGCCGTGCGCGTAGAAGGCCTTACCCGCGCCGAACTTGCTGCCAAACTGCAAAAAGATCTGCTGGCTTACATGAAAGAACCGATTGTTAATGTTGGCTACCTGAATCATAAAGTGACCGTGTTGGGGGAAGTGTTGAAGCCACAGGTGCTGAATATGCCCGAAGAAAAATTGTCGGTGATCGATGTACTCGTGAGCAGTGGTGACTTAACACCGGATGCAAAAAGGAATGATGTGATGATCATACGCGAGAACGGAAATGAGAAACAGGTAAAACACCTCAACCTCGAGGATCATTCCATATTTACCTCTCCCTGGTATTATGTTCAGCCAAACGATATTGTTTATGTGATGCCGGATTTTGAGAAGCGTACGAAAGAGGAAAAGAAGGCACAACTTCAAAGTACGATCGCATTAACTACAGCAGCAGCATCTTTCCTGATCATCATTTTAGACAGGGCGCTGCGCTAATCCTATTATTCGTTTTTTATGAATGAAGAACAATTTTTCAGCGAGAAACCGCAATCGAATATTCTTACGCAAATCGTTCAACGGTATATGCCGTACTGGCCGGTATTCGTGTTGCTCACGGGCATTTCGCTGGCGATAGCCTTTGTGTACCTGCGTTCTCAAACAAAAATATATGTAGCCGCAGCCAAAGTGTTGCTGAAAGATCCACAGAAAAGTGGTGCCGACAGTAAAGTACTTGAAGCACTGAATATTTTCGGTGATAAGAAGATCGTCGAGAATGAGATCATCGTGTTGAAATCCACCGACATTATGAAGCAGGTGGTCAAAGATCTGAACCTGTACACGACAGTTTATAATGAAGGGAAAGTGCAGGTAGAAGAGTTGTACGGCAGCAACTCGCCGCTGGTTTTTGAAGCCGTGGATAAAGACAGTATCCATTGGGGTGGAAAACATTTCTTCTCGATCAACTGGAAAAATGCGTTCGTAAAAATAGCCGGGCAAAATATTCCTTTTGGCGGTATCGCCAATATTGGCGGAACGGCGTATCGCCTGATTATGAATCCCACCTACAACCGGAATGCAGAAGGGAAAAATTTCTATGCGCAATTCAATGAACCCGCCGGTGCCGCAGGGGCGATCATCGGAAGCCTGCGCGTGGGCCCGATCAGTTATTCTTCCACGGTGCTAGATGCAAGTATCGAAACTCCGGTGCCCCAAAAAGGGATCGATGTACTGAACAAGTTGTTTGAGATCTATAACATCGAAGGTATCCAGGATAAAAATCTGATCGCCAGGCAGACGTTAAAGTTTATTGACGACAGGTTAAACACCGTGACTTCGCAACTGGACAGCGTGCAACGAAATGTAGCGGGGTATAAGTCTAGGAACGGCATTGCCAATTTAACCGACCAGGCAGGAGATTATTCCAGCGCTATCCGC
Organism: Ferruginibacter sp.; assembly: GCA_028288705.1. Lineage (GTDB taxonomy): Bacteria > Bacteroidota > Bacteroidia > Chitinophagales > Chitinophagaceae > Ferruginibacter. The sequence continues at coordinate 154,450 of JAQBNH010000002.1, read as the reverse complement.
GAACTCGATAAACAAAAAACAGAGATAGACCTGAAGATGGAAGGATTGAACGACATCAATTCCTATATCAACCGCAAGGGCGGAAGGCCGGGCACAGTGCCTTCGTTGGTGCTTGTCAGCGACCCGACATTATCGGGATTACTCGACCAGTTGTATGGCGCAGAATACGAGTTGGATAAAGCCCGCGCAGTTGGCGGTCCACAAAGTGAAGCCGTGGTGCTCGCAGAAAACAGGGTGACGAGATTGAAGAAAGATATCCGCGAAAACATGGCGAATATCCGCACGAACTTTACGACAGAACGCAATGCCGTGAATGCGAAGATCGGCCTGAACAATAATTTGCTGAGCCTGGTGCCGCAAAAAGAACGAGGGTTGCTGGAGATCAGCCGGCAACAGGAAATCAAGAATAATATTTACACTTATCTCTTACAAAAAAGAGAAGAAACGGCGATATCATCTGCGTCCACTTCGGCCGATTTGCGCGTGCTGGAAAGTGGATACTCATACGGGCCGATCCGCCCCGTTGCGAAGAATTTTTACCTGATGGGTTTCCTTGCAGGATTTTTAGTATTCCTGGCGTATGTACAGGTGCGCGAGCAGTTCCGCAACAAAGTGTTGTTCCGCGCCGAGATAGAATCTAAAACAAAAGTGCCGGTGATCGCTGAGATCATCCAAACCGGTGAAAATAATGTGATCGCTATCAAAGAAGGTAAAAGAACCGTGATCGCAGAACAATTCCGGTCGCTGCGTACGAACCTTGGATTTATGGGTTTCAACGATCAAGAGAAAACCTTGCTTGTAACATCGTCTGTTTCCGGAGAAGGAAAAAGTTTTGTGGCAACGAACCTGGCGATCAGTATCACCTTAACCGGTAAGAAAGTGGCGTTGCTGGAAATGGATTTGCGCAAACCGAAATTGAGTAAGCAATTAGGCATCAAAAAGGATCCCGGGATCACCAGTTTCCTTGTGGAAAAAGCCACGATAGACGAGATCATTAAACCAACAGAATTTGACAACCTGTTTTTGGTTTCTGCAGGCCCGATTCCGCCGAACCCGACAGAGCTGATACAACGCCCGAAATTTGCAGAGATGATGGCGCTCTTAAAAGACAGGTTTGATTACGTGATTATAGATTCTGCACCGATTGGCCCTGTAACCGATTCGCAATTGCTGACCGGTTATGCGGAGACAACCATCTTCGTGGTTCGTCATGCCGTTACACCTACGCCTTTTTTAAAAATGATCGAGAACCTGAATCGCGAGAAGAAGTTTCCGAACATGTGTATCGTGTTCAATGGAATTAAACCACGCGGTATTTCTATCATGAATTATGGCCTTGGCGGATATGGCAACGGATACGGTTATGGCTACGGTTACGGTTATGGCTACGGTTATGGATACGGAACGGATGGCGCAGGATATTATACCAATGACGGTGCAACCCCGGGGTTTAAAAATCTCTGGGGCTTTGGTGCACGGTTGAGGAAAATGTTTGGCAGGAAAAAAAGTTGATCAAAGGAACAGGATAAAACAGGGCTGGATGCTCTCAAATAACAGGAATATTCTTCAGTGTTACAAATTGGTTGTGACTGAGGAACAGCGAAGCTTTGCCCATTATGACCGAAGAAAAAAACTGGTACGTTGTATATACCCGCCCGAGATGGGAGAAGAAATTAGCCGGCGTGCTGCTGCAAAAAGGGATCGAGCACTATTGCCCCTTGAACCGCGTACAAAAGCAATGGACCGATCGTAAGAAGATCATCATGGAACCCTTGTTTAAAGGGTACATCTTCGTTCATGTTCCGGAAGCGCAGAAATGGGACCTGAAAAATATTGACGGCATTTTAAATTTTGTTTACTGGCTCGGAAAACCTGCGCGCGTACGGGACGAAGAGATCACGATCATCCGGCGCTTTTTGCAGGAATTTAACGACGTCGAAGTAAGCAATACCGATGTGGAAGTGTCTGACAAAGTGATCATCAAACAAGGATTACTGATGAACTATAAGGGAATTGTGCTGGAAGTTACCGGCAACAGGGCGCTCGTAAAAATAAATAGTATGGGATTACAACTTAGCGCGGTTTTTGATAAAACGAACCTGGAAAAAACAGGTGAGCAGGACGCGGGTGGATAATAATGGCTTTTTATAGATACTTTTCTACAAAATTCCACGTTACTATCTCGTTGTATCCCTAAATTACAATACACTATGAATGTTACCGACAAAATCTACGTAGCAGGCCATACCGGGCTGGTGGGAAGTGCCCTGGTAAGATTACTGCAAAAGAAAGGTTACCAGGATATTATCACAAAAAGTTCAGCAGAGCTGGACCTTCGCGACCAGTTGGCTGTCCGCTCTTTTTTCGAAGAGGAAAGTCCGGACTATGTTTTTTTAGCCGCCGCGAAAGTGGGGGGCATCATGGCCAACCAGACTTATCCTGCAGATTTTATCTTCGATAACCTCGCGATCCAGAATAATATCATTCATTCCGCCTATCTTTTTAATGTAAAAAAATTACTGTTCCTCGGCAGCAGTTGCATCTATCCGAAGCAGGCCCCACAGCCTATCCGGGAAGATTACCTGATGACCGGTTTCCTGGAACCGACGAACGAACCTTATGCGATCGCAAAGATTGCCGGTATCAAAATGTGCCAGGCGTTTCATCGCCAGTTCGGCACAAGATTTATCAGCGTAATGCCGACCAATCTTTACGGTCCGGGCGACAATTACCATTTGCAAAACGCCCATGTGCTGCCGGCACTGATACGTAAATTTCATGAAGCAAAAACTACGGGCAACACCAGCGTGACGATCTGGGGCACCGGAAGTCCGCGGCGCGAATTTCTTCATGTAGATGATGCAGCAGATGCCTGTTATTTCCTGATGCAACATTATGAGAGCCCGGAGATCATCAATATCGGCAGCGGGGAAGATCATACGATTCGCGAAATGGCGATCCAGATCAAAAAGATAACCGGCTTTAAGGGTACCCTCATCTTTGATGAAACCAAACCCGACGGCACGCCAAGAAAACTCCTGGATGTAGAAAAGATCAATACCCTCGGCTGGAAATCGTCTATCGACCTGGCTGAAGGACTGGAACATACCTACGAGGATTTCAGCAGCAACTACCATCATTATCTTCAACAAAAAGACAACCGGTACCTCGAAGTAGCCCATGTGTAGAATTGCGGGGATGCTTCATGCCGGGTTAGATAATGCAGCTATAGTTGATATGGTTGGGCAGATGTGCGAATTACAGCGACATGGCGGACCGGATGACGGCGGCTTGTTTGCTGAAGAAGCCATACACCTGGTATTGGGTAACCGCCGCCTGGCATTACAGGATCTGAGCAGGGCAGGACATCAGCCCATGCAATACCTCGGCAACCAGATCACTTATAACGGTGAAGTATATAATTTTCCCGAACTCAGAGAAGAACTTAAATTGGCGGGTCATACTTTCCATACCCATACAGATACGGAAGTGATCCTCGCGGCTTATAGCCAGTGGGGCGTGCAGGCCTTCAGCCGTTTTAAAGGTATGTTTGCCTTCGCCTTATGGGATGCGGGCGCGAAAGAATTATTGCTGGTGCGCGATGCAGCCGGGATCAAACCGCTGTATTATTCCAGCCATTCCGAGGGGATCAGTTTTGCGTCGGAGATCAAAGCTTTTCAGCCGCTGAAGGAAGGGAGAGAAGCGAACCCGAACTGGCCTGTCTACCAACTCGCTTTCGGGCACCTACCCGAACCTGTTAGTACACTGAAGCAGGTACAATCTTTACCAAAAGGATGTTTTTTAAAATACCATGCGCCGGCAAAAAGCCTCACGCTGCAAAGCTTCCGGCACTATAGTTTTAGCAACAGCATCGGCGAAAAAGAAACAGCGGTTGAGCAGATCCGTGCAACGCTGAACAAATCCGTAAAGCGGCATATGATCGCTGATGCCCCGCTCGGCGTTTTTTTGAGTGGCGGGCTTGATTCGAGCATCGTGACAAAAATTGCTGCGGAAGCAAAGCAGGAAAACTTAAACAGTCTTTCCATATATTTTTCTGAAGATGCTTATTCTGAAAAGCGTTACCAGGACCTGTTATTAGAAAATACACATTGCAAGCCGAACCAGTTCCTGCTGGAAGAGCATGATTTCCAGTCTGCATTTCCCACGATCCTGAAAGCAATGGATCAGCCGAGTTGCGATGGTATTAACACCTGGTTCATCAGCAAACACGCGCGCGAACTCGGATTGAAAGCGGTGTTATCGGGAATTGGCGCAGACGAATTGTTTGGCGGCTACCCTTCATTTAAAAGAATGGGCCTGGCATTCGCGATGCAACGATGTCCTTCGCAGCTGCTGGGCCTGGGGCAGAAAAGTGGTATCCGCCAGTTCAACCGCCTTTCCTATTTAAAAATGGATGGTGTGAAAGGCTTATATCTTTTCCTGCGCGGCCATTTTACCCCGCGTGAAATCGCGACGCAATTAGGCGGTTCTGAAAAGGAGATCTGGCAGATCCTGGATGCCAGCCCGGTGTTGCAGGATATCAGCAATTTATCGATGAAGAACCAGGCCAGCTGGATGGAGATCAACCTGTATTTACAAAACCAACTGCTGCGTGATGCAGATTGTATGGGGATGGCGCATGGTGTTGAGATACGCGTACCTTTCCTTGATGACGATTTTATTTCATTAGCACATCATATTTCACCTGGTATAAAATTTGGCGGCGAGCGGCCCAAGCAATTATTGATCGATGCTTACCAGGATAGTCTGCCCGCAGCCATCTGGAATCGCCCCAAAATGGGATTTAGTTTTCCATTCTCACCATGGTTATCAAAAAGTGAATTCGTAAAAGCATTGATGGACAATGCAGACCAGCCAACGCGCGACAATTATAAAAATTTCCTTCAAGGTAAATTGCATTGGTCGAGGTTAATGTCGCTGATCATTTTAAAAAGCGGGATACATGCAGTATAATGTACTGTTCCTCACATTAAAAATATTTTCTGCCACCGGCGGCATTGAAAAAGTTTGTCGTATAGCGGGTAAAGCGATGTATGAAAATTGTACACGTTTACAAAAACGCATTGGCATTATGAGTATGCATGACCGGCAGGAAGATGCATTTGATAATCCCTATTTCCCTTCCGAAATCTTTTCAGGACTAGCCGCACGCAAGGCCAGGTTTGTGCTGCAGGCCGTGCGACAGGGGCGTCAAAGTAAACTCGTGATCCTGAGCCATATTAATTTATTGGTGGCAGGCTGGCTGATCAAAAAAATATCTCCCTGCACGAGAGTGGTGTTGCTGGCGCATGGTATCGAAGTTTGGGGGCCGTTGAACCGCAGGCAAAAAATGATGTTGCGATGCTGTGATGAGATCGTGTCTGTGAGTGCCTTTACCTCTAATAAGATCATTGCGCAGCAAATATTACCGGCGAATAAGTGCCGGGTGTTAAATAATTGCCTGGATCCTTTTTTGCCGTTACGCAAGAACGTTTCCGTTCCGCAGGAGTTGTATAAGAAATATTCATTGGAAAAAGGCGATCAGGTGTTGTTTACTTTATCGCGTTTATCCGCTACCGAGAGATACAAAGGATACGATCGCGTGATTGATGCCCTGGTTCAGATCGGGCGCCCGAATATCAAGTACCTGCTGGCCGGCAGTTACGATACGGTTGAAAAAAAATATCTTGATGAAAAGATCGCGGCGAACGGGTTGCAGCAGCAGGTGATCCTCGCCGGATTCGTTCCCGACGAACAATTGGCAGCGCATTTCCTCCTGGGGGATGCTTATGTAATGCCCAGTTCGAAAGAAGGGTTTGGTATTGTTTTCATTGAAGCGATGTATTACGGATTGCCCGTGGTTGCCGGCAACGCCGATGGCTCTGTTGATGCGTTACGCAACGGGGAACTGGGGTTGCTGGTAGATCCTGAAAATGTTTCGGAGATCCGCATCGCCATTCAGACCTTACTGGAACATCCAAAATTATATGTGCCCGAAACGGAAAAATTAATGGCGCATTTCAGTTATGACAGTTATAAAATAAAATTGAACGAGTTACTCGAACGGAACAGGTTTGAAGTGATGAAAAAGCAAGCAATGCGATAATCAATGCCTGATACGACAGACATAAAAACCGAAGCACACTGGGACCAGGTCATCCAGCCGAAAAGCGATTGGTTCGATTTAAACCTGAAAGAAGTGTGGCGCTACCGCGACCTGCTTTGGCTGTTTGTAAAACGTGATTTCTCCGCGCAATACAAACAAACGATCCTCGGCCCGCTCTGGCATTTTATCCAGCCGGTGTTCACCACTGTCGTGTTCCTGCTGGTATTTACAAAGATCGCGAACATTCCCACCGACGGCATTCGACCCATTCTGTTTTACATGAGTGGCATCACGATCTGGAATTATTTCTCAGCATGCCTTAGCGCTACTTCAGGAACCTTTGTAAATAACGCAGGCATCTTTGGCAAGGTGTATTTTCCGCGACTTGTTATTCCATTGAGTACGGTGATCAGTCATGTCATTAAATTCTGTATTCAATTTGGTTTACTGCTGTTAGCGATGGCTTATTACGGCGTTCGGGATCATCATTTTTATTTCGGCGCTTCCTGGTTACTCATTCCGTTATTGTTGCTGATGATGGCCGCGTTAGGCCTTGGCCTCGGAATTATCATTTCATCTCTTACGACGAAATATCGTGACTTCACCGTGCTGATCGGCTTTGGCGTGCAGTTGCTCATGTATGCAACACCCGTGGCATATCCGCTTTCTTACCTGAAGGGAAAAAGTTATGCCTGGATGATCGAGTATAATCCGTTAACGCCGATTGTAGAAGCGTTTCGGTTCTCCCTGTTTGGCGTTGGCAGTTATGATGCGATGCATCTGATGTACAGTGGACTTTTTATCATCATCGTGTTGTTCGCCGGCCTGCTTGTTTTTAGCAAAGTGGAGCGGTCGTTTATGGATACGGTGTAGGAGGGTTGAAGAGGTTATTAGTTGGAGATGAGAGACAGGGAATTGGTAATTGGGAATTGGGTGGTGAGTTGAATAGTTGATTAGTTGATTAGTTGGGGATGGGAGTCAGGGAATTAGTAATTGGGAATTGGGGGGGAGAGTTGAATAGTTGAATAGTTTATAAGTTGGGGATGAGAGACAGGGAATTGGTAATTGGGAATTGGGTGACGAGTTGAATAGTTGAATAGCTGGCGATGAGAGACAGGGAATTAGTAATTGGGAATTGGATGACGAGTTGAATAATTGAATAGTTGAATAGCTTGGATGGTTGGTTGGAGGGTGAGTAGGACGAAGGTTTTTAATATTTACTTTTTTAAAAAATAATGTCGACAGTCATAAGAGTAGAAGATCTTTCCAAGCAATACCGGCTGGGCGCAGTGGGCACCGGCTCGCTGGCGCATGATATGAATCGTGCCTGGCATCGCATGCGCGGGAAAGAAGATCCCTACCTGAAGATCGGGGAAGAGAACGACCGCACGAAGACCGGAAACAGTGAATATGTGTGGGCATTAAAGGACATCAATTTTGACGTAGCACAGGGAGAAGTACTGGGCATCATTGGACGTAACGGTGCGGGAAAAAGTACATTGCTCAAAATATTAAGCCGGACTACAACGCCGACAACCGGTTCGGTTAAAATAAAGGGGCGTATTGCTTCTTTGCTGGAAGTGGGCACAGGTTTTCACCCGGAATTAAGCGGGCGTGATAATATATTTCTGAACGGCGCGATCCTCGGCATGACGAAGCAGGAGATCAGGAGCAAGTTCGATGAGATCGTGGATTTTGCCGGCGTGGAAAGATATATCGACACACCTGTTAAACGCTATTCCTCCGGGATGTATGTGCGTTTAGCCTTTGGCGTTGCCGCGCATTTAGAACCGGAGATACTGATCGTAGATGAAGTGCTGGCAGTAGGAGACGCGGAGTTTCAAAAAAAGGCGCTGGGAAAGATGAAGGATGTTAGCAACCGCGAAGGCCGGACAGTACTGTTTGTGAGCCATAATATGGACGCAGTAGAAACGCTCTGCGAGAAGGTACTGATCCTGGAGCATGGTACCATAAAATATGACGGCCCGGCAATTGAAGGCATCAAAAATTATATGCGGCTGGAAAATACGGAGGGCGTGTTTAAGGTATTGTCGCAGGAACTGAAGTGGCTTGGACTCGAATCAAAGCCTCATTACGATCCTGTAGATGATATCCGGTTTGAGATTGCTTTTGAGGCTTCTGTTTCCATACCAGACTTTTTCGTGGATTGCGCGATTGTAAATGAAAAGGGCGAGATGATCGTGCACATTAAATCAGACACCATCACCACGGCACGCCACACCGGCAAAGGAAAATTCACCGTCGCATTTGAGCTTGATTCGCCAAAACTCGTGCCCGGGCATTATAGCCTCACGATCTACGCCTACAATAATAAGCAGGTGTTTTTTTGGGGAGAAAATATCGATGCATTTAAGATCACTTCCAAAAGTTATTTTGGAAACAGGATCTTTATAGAAAATAATATGGGCAATGTGTTGCCTGAAATAAAAATTTCTTATCCCTGATGCGTTCACGAAAACAATTATATAAATACCTGCGCTATACCAAAAGTTTTCATTGGTCGGAATTCCTGTTAGAACATAATATCCCGATCCGTGACTTTGCTATCGACAAAAAAACCGGATCGGTTTTTATTCGACCGGTTGCACATTCTTTTAAGAAAGGCGAATACCCGGTATTTTTCCAGGGGTATGCGGTCTATGCGTGGAAGTTTTTGAATAATGGATTTGAATTCGTTTTTAATGATCAGGGTTTTTTTGTAAGAATTAAAGAACTCCTGATCAGGATCGATACACTGGAAGAGTTGTATATCATAAATGAAGTGTTTATCGAAAATACCTACCGGATCGAAACAACAGCATCCTATGTTGCATTTGATATCGGGATGAATGTTGGGATCACGAGTTTGTTCTTATCCCAATCCGCTAACGTTACGAAGATATACAGCTTCGAGCCTTTCGGTCCGACGTTTAAATGCGCGGAAGAAAATATACTAAGAAATCCAGCCACGAATGGTAAGATTAGTTTTTATAATTACGGGTTGAGTGATGCCGATAAGACGATCAGCCTGCCATACGACAGTAGTAACAAAGGAAATGTCGGGATCAAAAATATTGAAGGTAATTCCGGGGCACTTCAAACAATCGAATTAAAAAATGCTGCAGCATCGCTTGGGCCGCTTATCGCCCGTCATGCCGGTGAAAGAATTGTGGCAAAAATAGATTGCGAAGGAAGTGAGTATGACATTATCGAAAGCCTGGAAAAGGAAGAGCTACTTCCTGCGTTTGATATCCTGATGATTGAATGGCATGCATTGGAAGGATACAAGCAACGCCTGTTACAGATGATTGAATCTTTCAAAAAAAATAACTTCCAGGTGATCTGTGTGGGAAGCCTGGATCACGAAGCAGGCATGCTCTATTGTTTTAAAGCGGCGCAGCCGGCAAACAGTGTTCATCCATGATCCTTTCAGTGATCGTTGCTTTCAGGAACAGGGAACTGCGGCGCGTGCAAAACTTTCTTGATTCCCTTGCCGCACAAACGATGCAGGACTTTGAACTGATCTTCATCGACCAGGGTTCTGACAGCGCCGTTTCATCGCCGGTAAAACAGGTTGTACAGGGCGTTTCCAACAGCCATTATATTTACAACGACAGCGAAGGATTGCTGTTCAATAAAAGCCAGGCGCTAAATATCGGTATCCGCGTTGCGCGGGGGAAGTACCTGATGATTGCAGATATTGATTCGGTTTTTCTGCCTGATTTTTTTTCGTCATTGGTCGCGAGATTATCGCCCGGGCAGTTTATCACACATAACGCGTTGTATCTGCCAGAGGAATTGGAACGGGTTACAACTAAAGAAATAACAGAGAACAAATATTTTGACAAGTGTATTGAAAATTTCATTGGCGTATGCACGGCCAGCGCTGAAGCGTTTTCGCTGATCAACGGTTATGATGAATTTTATACAGGCTGGGGTGGGGAAGACGATGATATCATTCGCCGGCTGAAGCTGGGGGGCTATCGCCATGAACATGTCCCGGCGAAGGTGATGCTGATGTATCACCAATGGCATCCATCGCGTGCGCCCAAAGAACCTTCCTTGTGGTACCTGACGATGACGAGGCACCTGTTCCAGCAAAAGCAGGCAAAAGTAGAGCAGCCCGCTTGGGGAAAGATGATTGATGCGCAGGAACGCCCGGCATTGCATTTTTATCGCGATGGCAGCTACAAATCAGGGGTTCAGCTAAATTTTTCTGAAAGCAGCGGTCATCTCTGCTATAACAATTTCATCGAAGGGTTTTTTAATTTGGACAGGTCTGGAGTTGCCTTTATTGATTACCCGTTTTCTACAACGGCACCGCCCAGGCGTAAACGCACTTTATTTGGTGGAGGAGGGAAAGAAGAATCAATGTCAACTCTTCTAACCAAGGAAAAAGTATCAGATTTTGTAGAATATTTTTTAGCGATTAACCGCGACCTTATCCTGGACTATTATCTCAGGATTTCCTCATCAAACCTGTTACTCGTTCTCAGTCGTAAATGAATTCTTTAGGCCGTAAAATCAATAACTACCTGTTACCCGCGACGCGGTTACTATATTCAAACCTGGCGTTATCGCTCACGAAAAAAGATAGCCGTTCCGTTTTGCTCGTTGCTGAATTTGAAAAATACGGAGGCACAAGAACCTATTTCGAGCAGCTTTGCCGCTATCTTCATCAGCGGTCATTTAGGTGTGTATGTCTCGTTCGTGAAATACAAGTAGATGATGCGTTCCTGCAGCTTCTGGCAGAACTGAATTTTAGCTATCACATTTTGCCTGGGGCATCATTTGTAAACGATTATTGGGATGATAGCAATTTGTCGCTTCGTGCTTTGTATCTCAGCAAATACTTTTCTTCGATGGCAGTTTTCAGCAGTTATTGCAAAACTCATCGCGCCAATCGAATCATCATCAGTTCGGGTGATCCGGATGCCTGGCATTTTTTATTCAGGCTTCCCGTGCGGCATTGTCACTATATCCTTCACACCCTGCCTTTCAAAGCGATCGCGGTGGAAGGGCGGAAGATCATGAACAATAAATTGAGCAGAAATAAAAATATTATTTCCGTTTCAACATTTGCAGTACATACAATTCTCCGGCAATGGGGTATTCCGGCATTATCCCGACCATTTGTTTATTCGGTTCCCAATTATTTTGACGATGCTGAAAGTGCCGACGGGAAACCTACAGGGGACCTGCAGGTCCTTACGCTCGGGCATTTGGCAGAATATAAAAATCCCTTTGTCTGGATTGAAGTCGCACGAAAAGTAAAGGCAATGGCTTCCCGGCCGGTTGAATTCATTTGGGCCGGTGATGGAACATTGTTACAAAGATGCCTTGAGATGACGGAGGAAGATGCTCATATTCATTTTATCGGGTATCAAAAAGATGTTCATGCCTTGTATAAAAATGCAACGATCTATTTTCAACCAAGTTTGATAGAAAGTCAGGGTATGGCGGTGATAGGTGCGATGGCGTATAAGCTTCCCTGCGTGGTAAGCAACACCGGCGGCTTACCTGAATCTGTGGAACATAATCAAAATGGTTTTGTTGTAAATCCGCTGGACGTATCAACGATGTCAGCTCATATCCTGGAGCTGCTCAACTCTGAGGGCCTGCGGGGGCAAATGGGAGCATCTAGCAGGGCAGTATTTGAGCAGCGGTTTACTAAAGATCGTTGGGAAAATTCTATGAATAAGATCATTTGAACCGCTTGAAAAATTATCCCACCGGGTTTAGTATCCTCATTTGCACTTTTAATGGGGCTTTTAGATTGAAGAAAACTATTTCCGTGCTGCAGCAGTTATTAACGGAGCGTTTTCCTGCTGAAATTATTGTTGTTGACAATAATTCAACCGATGAAACTTATAGCATTGCGGTCCACTTGCAGAGGAAGCATCACGCAATTCCGATAAAGGTTATTCGGGAGAACCAGCCCGGTAAAACGCATGCAATGATCACGGGTATCGCCGCTGCGCAGTTTTCGTTTGTTGTTATTTGTGATGACGACAACTGGCTTCGTTCCGACTACCTGCTCAATGCGTACCAGATCATGGAAAAGGATTCCAACATCGCGCTTCTTGGTGGAATGGGTATTCCACATGTAGAAGACTTATTGCCGGAATGGTTTGCAACATATCAGAATGCCTTCGCGGTTGGAGGACAACAACATTTAAACGGTGATGCCGATCGTGTTTGGGGTGCAGGGATGGTGATTCGGAAACATGCATGGGATCAATTATTTCAACTTGGCTTTGCCGGATTTTTAACGGGAAGAAAAACAGAGCAAGTCACGATGGCCGGGGAAGACTCTGAGTTGTCGTTATTAATAAAAGCTTTAGGTCACAAGATCATTTACTCAGACAAGTTGGTTTATGAACATGATCTGCCGGCAAGCCGGCTCACCTGGCAAAGCCTTAACCAGCTTTGGGAGGGCTTCGCGCGTTCATCGATCTATTTTGATATGTACCAATATTATTTTGAACAGAAACAGGAGTTGGATAAGCACAAAATAAAAGCATGGTATGATAATGCAGTAAAAAAGGCTATGGGTGCATTTTTGCCTGCAGGTGCACCGGTTCAATTATCAAAAATACTATCCCTCACTTTTATTATTAATCGTGAAGGGTATGAAGCAGGTCTCGATAAAAGAAGGCAATTGTTCCGATTGAAAGAATTATTGCGTATCAGAAAAACCTACCAGTCTATATTTCAACAGATATCTGAATTTCGCGTTGCTTGAAATCGATGATCAAAAAAATATTAGCAGCTGCGGGTTTCGAACTCAGGAAGCTTCATCAGTCGAATGTGATGTCAGCAGCTGATGCCAAACAACAGCATCGCGACAGCATGGAGAAATCGCTGCTCTTCCTGAAAGAAAGTGGATTTGATCCGGCAGTTGTCATTGATATTGGTGCAGGATCAGGAACATTACCCTTGCTTCAAACTTTTCCTGATGCAAAACATATTTTGATTGAACCATTAATAGAATTTGAGCCGCAACTGAGTGCTTTACAAAAATCATTCAAGGTTGAATTTATTTTTGCGGCGGTCGGTACTGGTAAAGAAGCTATCAGTATCAATGTTCATAAGGATCTTTATGGGTCTTCCCTTTTAAAGGAACAAGACGGACCGGTGGCAGATGGCACGCCGAGAAAAGTGCCGATGATATCGCTGGATAGTCTGCATGAGAAGATACCCGATCCACCTTCCTCCCTGGTCATAAAGATAGATGTGCAAGGGGCAGAACTGGATGTTTTGCGCTCGGGGCCAAAATTATTGCAGCAAGCAGATCTCGTGATCATGGAATGCAGTTTCTTCAACTTTTTGCATAACGCGCCGGATATCACAGACGTCATATGTTTTATGAAAGAACAGGGATTTGTAATGTACGACATATACGATTTTCACAATCGCCCGATTGACGGCGCCTTGGGCCAGGCTGATATCAGTTTTGTAAAAGCCGATGGATGTTTTCGTTCCAGCCACAATTGGACGACAGAAAACGAAAGGCGAAAAGCCCTTCAATAAAAAATGGCGGTGATCTTGAAAATAATTGCCCGGTTAGTGCGGGCGAACTGGAACACACTTCGCTTCAACTTTCATTATTTTTCTTTTCGCGAAGCGATCAAACTGCCGGTCGATCTGTCGTCAAACGTATTGTTGTTACAGCTGAAAGGCACGGTGCAACTACCGGGCGCAACTTACTACCGTCGTATCCGCATCGGCTATGGTGATGTCGGTATTTTTGATCAGCGCTATTCACGCAGTATTTGGGAAGTTTCTGGTGCCATCGTATTTCGCGGTAACGCCAATATCGGCCACGGCTCGAAGATCAGTGTTGGCGAAAATGCCCGCTTTGAAATCGGGAACAATTTTATCGTGAGTGCGGAATCAGGATTTGTATGTATGAATGAAATTTCGATCGGTAACGACTGCCTTTTTTCGTGGGAATGTCTCGTAATGGATACCGACTTTCATAAGGTGCGCGATGCGGCAAATCAAATTGTAAATGCGCCTGCGCCGGTGAAAATCGGTGACCAGGTTTGGGTAGGTACACGCTGCCTGATCTTAAAAGGTGCCGGCATTCCTTCCGGATCGGTTATAGCCGCCGGCAGCCTCGTAAATAAACCGTTGGTCGGCGAAAAGCAGGTTTTCGCAGGCAACCCGGCGAAACCAGTAAAAGACCAAATCAGCTGGGAATTGTGATGGAAGCTGTTCAGCCCAAAATATCTATTGTAACGCCTTCTTATAACCAGGCAAATTATATCGAGCAAACGATATTGTCTGTGCTTGACCAGGGTTATCCGAACCTCGAATATATTGTGATCGATGGCGGCAGTACTGATGGCACGAGGGCGATCCTGGAAAAATATGCGCACCGGATTTCTTACTGGGCGTCTGAACCGGATCTTGGTCAAAGCGATGCGCTTAACAAGGGATTGGCAAAATGCACAGGCGAGATATTTAACTGGCTCAATAGCGACGATTACCTGGAGCCAGGCTCGCTCTTTAAGATCGCCGGAATTTTTAATGAAACCCAGGCAGATATTGTCTGCGGAAATTGTCGCCTGTTTTTAGACAGTAGTAACGGTACCATTCAAACACATCGCACGGAAATATTTGCGAGCGCGGAAGAAACGCTTGTGCAGCAAAAGATAAATCAGCCAGCCATGTTTTACCGGTTGAATGTAATAAAAGAACTTGGCGGTATCAATACGAATCTACATTATGTGATGGATCTTGAATTGTTCTGGCGTTATCTCGCGCAGTTTGGCCAGGATAGGATTGTATTGACAGACGCAATGGTCGCTCATTTCAGGCTTCATGATTTGTCGAAGACGGGCGCGCATGAAGAGAAGTTTCGTGCAGAAGAAAAAAATGTGTTGGCTTATGTGTTGAGAAAGATCAGTGCCGGCAACGATTGGACAAACTATTTTTCTACAAAAAATACGTACGAAAACGCTTCATGGAATTTTTCAAAAATCAGCCGGGAGAAATTATTAAACGTGTTAAGTGAGCAATACCTTTATCGCATATATGCATCAGGAAACCGGTCGCTGGCCCGAAAAGCATTCGCGCAACAATGGCGAAATAGTAAAGTAAAATTCAGTGTACAACAAATAGCGATGTTTGTAAAATTATATATCGGGAACATTCCGTTCCGAAAACTGCTGGCAAAAAATGGCTAGTATCTCTGTCATCATTCCCTGTTTTAACCAGGGAGTCTATCTGGCGGAGGCTGTCGCGTCTGTGCTGGAACAGAATTTCGACGGGCTGGAAATTATTGTAGTTAATGACGGATCAACGGAGCAGGACACGATCAATATCCTGAACAATTTTTCGGCAGATAAAACGCTGTTGTTACACACCGACAACCGTGGTGTTGCCGCTGCAAGAAATTATGGCATCAGCCAGGCAACAGGAGATTATATCCTGCCGCTTGACGCAGATGATTATATCAGTGGCAATTATTTGCGCGAAGCCCGTGAAAACTTGGAAGCGAATCTCGAATTGAAGCTGGTCTATTGCAATGGCCGATATTTTGACAGTGAAACAGGACCGATCCAATTACCTGAGTACGATCCAAAGACGATGTTGCAGCAGAACCTGGTTTTTGCCACCGCGATGTTTCGTAAGGCAGACTGGCAGGCAGTTGGCGGCTACGACGAAAACTTTTTAACCGGGTGGGAGGATTGGGATTTCTGGTTGACGTTAATTAAAGACAGGTCTGAAATTTGTAAGCTGCCCGGCGAGTATTTTCATTACCGCATTAAAGCCGGTTCAAGAAATCATGCTTTGCAGGGAGAACAACTGGGCAAGGTGGAGCGTCAATTATTTTTAAAACACATCCAGACTTACCTGAAATTTTTTCCATACCCGTTGACCATTATTCGTGGATATGGTGAACTCGAGGATGCCAGAATCTCTTTCGAAAAATACAAAGCAGCCATCAATGGCTCGGCGAGCTACCGGATAGGGGACGCATTATTAAAACCGTTTAAATTTTTGCGTGGACTCGGTAAAAAATAGTCAGCCGCTGGTTAGCGTCATTATTCCCAGCTACAACCACGCTGCTTTTTTAAAAGCCAGAATCGATTCTGTTTTACAGCAAACGGTAAAAGATATTGAAATAATTATTCTCGATGACGCAAGCAACGACGGTAGTGTGGCTATCATCATCGAAGCCTTACAAAATAATACGCGCATAAAGTTTTTGCCTGCAGATAAAAACAGCGGCTCCACGTTTATTCAATGGAACAAAGGCATTGCAAGAGCCAGCGCCGACATCATTTGGATCGCGGAATCAGATGATGTGGCTGATCCTGATTTTTTATCAACGATGCTCGAAGCCTTATCTGCAGAAGACAAAATCGTCTTGGCATACTGCCAGAGCCAGCGGATGAATGAAGAAGGTGCTGTCACCGGCTCCTGGTATGATTTTACGGAAGACCTTGATTCCCGATTGTTTTCAACAGATTTCCGAATGGGTGGCCAGGAATATATCAGCCGGTTTCTCATTCATAGAAATACGATTCCAAATGCAAGCGCGGTATTATTTAAAAAGTCGGCATACCTGCGTGCCGGTGAAGCAAATGAACATTTGCCTGCCAATGGAGACTGGCTCTGTTGGTTAAAAATGCTCTGTTACGGGAACATTGCCTTCTCAGCAAAGCCCATGAATTACTTTCGCTATCATGCACACAGTGTGATTGCCAAAGCAAACAGTACAAAGGCCGGGGATGTTTACAAAGAAAACTATGACAGGACGATGCGGGAAATTTTTGCGGAGTTTGTCAGCGCAAATAATATTGAACTTCCCACTGCGGCTAAAAAAAGAAATGCAACATTTATGTCTTACGACATCGGTAATGAAGGGCTCTTCCTACTGAAACAGGGGCAGCGCTTTAGCGGTTGGCGGAAAGTTATCGCCGCGACTTTTTATGCAGGCTGGCAATCAGGATTTATAAAAAAAGCTATTCGCAACAAATGATCTCTGTTATTATTTGTTCAATAAACGAAAACTATCTCGCTGCGCTAAGGAAAAACATTGAAGCCACAATTGCTGTACCGTATGAGATCATCGCCATAAACAACCGGGAGCGAGGCGACGGAATATGTTCGGTCTATAATGAGGGCGCCGGCAAGGCGCGGTATGAACTGCTTTGTTTTATCCATGAAGACATCCGCATTCACACGAATGGGTGGGGAAAGCAATTGGCTGAACTTTTTAAAGATGAATCAATTGGCCTCGCGGGCGTGTCAGGCTCAGTCTACAAATCTTCATATCCCGCAACCTGGTCGGCCTGTTTACCGGAATGCTACCGTACAAATTCAATCCAGCATTTTCCGGATCGCGACATCCCTTCGGCAATCCTTTCCAATCCGTTAAATGAGGCGCAGGCTGAAGTGGCAGTGATCGATGGTGTTTTTATGGCAACGACAAAAGCCGTATTTCAGCGATTCACATTTGACGACAATCTACCTGGATTTCATGGCTACGATATCGATTACTCGTTACAGGTCGGAGCTGCATTTAAAGTAGTCGTTTGCCTGGAGATATTGCTGGAGCATTTTTCCGCGGGCACACTCAATGAGGCATGGCTTCAAAATTCACTGCTTGTCCACGAGAAATGGAAACAGCAACTGCCGAGAATGACCATTCACGTCGATCCAAAAAAACGGGAGCTCAATGATTTCATTGCTCTTCAATCGTTCTTGCCAGTGCTCTTAAAATATCCGGGCAGGAAGGCATTGGTAATTAAGTATTACAAATTGTTAATCAGCCGGTATGTCCGTTTCAACAAATTAGCTTTCACGCGGAAAGTAGGAACATACCTGTTAAAATAAGCGCTTGCGAATTAAAAATATATATGCGGCAGTTCGATGGCAGCTAACGAAAGCCCTGCGGTTTTTTCTGCATTTCGACGAGCGCTTTTGGAAACCGAAAAAGACGATTGATTTGAATCAGCTGTTTTCGCAACGGGCCAGTCAACCAGGCTTTTTTTTCATCCAGGTCGGCGCGAACGATGGTCTAACCGGCGATTCGCTGCGCGAATATATCATCCGCTATAAATGGCAGGGCGTATTGGTAGAACCCGTCCCGTATGTATTTGCGCGGCTGGTTGAGAATTATCAAGCTGTAGAGGGTTTGAATTTTGAGAACAGCGCCATTGGCAGCAGTGACGGCCTTTTAAATTTTTATTCGCTTGCTGAATTCGATCTGCAAGGGAATAAATTATTCAGCGATACAGAAAAGTACAAAATCGATCAGCTGGGATCATTCGATAAAGAAACCCTTTTGAAGCATGCGTATATGCATCAGGATTTTGAAAAGCTGATCAGGGAAATTAAAGTGCCTACCATTCCTTTTAGTCAGCTCTGCGCGAAATACCAAGTGCAAAAGATCGGCTTGTTGCAGTTAGATGTTGAAGGATACGATTATGAGATTTTAAAAGATATAAATTTTGCTACCCTCCAACCGTCCATCGTCATTTTCGAGCATCAGCATATGAAAAAGCTGCACTATAAAGCGATTGTAAAAAAACTGTCTGTATCGGGCTATGATTTTTTCGTGGACAATTGGGATACGGTAGCGATCCTGCAAACGAAATGAGTGAATTGAGAAAATGGTTAGGGAAAATCAGTCATCATTTTTTGCCACTGATTCCATTAGAAAAAGCAGGAGAGATTATCGGCAGCACCACAATTGTGGATGACGGTAAAGATCCGTTGCTGGCAGGTGAAGCAGCATTCCAGGAAAAGAAGTATGGGCGGGCTTTTGAATTTAATAATGGACATTTGAAATTTACGCAGAACTTTTACCAGGCCCGGTTTAGGGATGTTTTTGTTGAGCCGAAACATCAAATTGTTATAAAAGGTTATTCCGGAATGGTGAGGGAATCGGCATTTTATGATTGGTATCGATTCGCCAAAGGGCATTATTTGAAAGCCCGGCTTTTTCGTCCCGGGAGAATAAGGCGGATTTCGAAAGGCATTTTGTTCGATGGCTCAGTGGGCTTAAATTATTTTCATTTTTATAATGATGTATTGCCAAAGCTATCGCAGGTCGATGAATTAGACCCGGATCAGCAATTTGAATTGATCATCAGTGAGCGGCTTTTTCACACAGCATACTTCCAGTTTTTCTACCAGGATAAATCGTTACAGAAGTATAACTGGCTCGTTCAGAAGCAGGACGAATACATCCATGCAGATGAATTGCTGATGATAAAAACGCGCCAGTTTCATCCGCAGGCCTTGCGAAGAACTGCTGCTGCGGGGTTGGCGTTAGCGAAAGATTCAATTAGCCGCACTGGAGAAAAGATATTCATTAACAGGAAGCCCGGGGCCGGGCGTCATGTATCAAACTTTGATCAGCTTAAACCGGTACTCGGGGAATTTGGCTATAAGATATTGTACATGGATGAGTATCCTGTTGAGCAACAAATCGCCATGTGCCGCGATGCAAAAAAGATCGTCGGCGTTCACGGTGCCGGGCTGACGAATATCTTATTTGCTGATCCTTCGAAGGCACGCGTACTGGAAATTTTTCCAAAAGGTTTTGAACCCACGCATTATTACTGGCTATCGAACGCTTTACAAATTCGGTATAACGCCTGCTATGGCAACGAATTAACAGGTGGAAGTTTTATTATAGACCCCCAATATTTACGGGCGGCACTCAGCGATATTGAAGTGAGGGAGGGAAACACGTGACAAACAAAATACAACTTTTTCATTTCAACAACGGCAGTGGCGGTGGTGTGCTAAGCGTAATCAGGAATCTGGTACAATACAGGCAACACGCGGAGATAGAGCATCATATTATTTATACGATTAATAAGGACCTCCATTCATCTTTTAGTGCTCCGGTCATTGCCGGCGTCGTTTCGACACAAGTTTTTTATTATTCGGCTAACTGGAATTTTTATGTAACTGCGAAAAAACTTGCTGCATTGCTTCCTTCGAAAGAGGCCGTCATCGTCGCCCACGATTGGCTGGAACTTGGAGCCTGTAGTAACCTGGGTCTCCAGAACCCTGTTGTATATTTCGCTCATGGCGATTACGAATATTATTACGAGCTAGCTATTAAAAATCAACAGGTAATTGACCGATTTATCGCGGTTGCTCAAAATATCTCTGACCAGTTGCAGCTTCGCATTCCAGAACGCACAAAAGATATTTTATACCGGAGATTCCCAGTGCCCGAGGCCATCGGTCATCAAAAAGATTTTCCACCCACATTGAATGTCGTATTCATCGGACGGCTGACAGAGATGAAAGGATATCCAATGTTACCAGGTATTGCGCAGCAATTAAACAGCAGCGGCTATAAACTTAACTGGCATATCGTTGGAGATAATGCCAAAGTTAAATTGCCGGTATGGGATAAGCATATAGCCGTTAAATTTTATGGCGAACTACCAAATGATAATGTTCGTGAACTACTCCGCAATATGCATTTGTTGCTGTTGCCAACGCTGGCAGAAGGCATGCCACTGGTACTAATCGAAGCGATGAAAGCGGGTGTGGTACCGCTGGTGAATGATTTACCAGGCGGTATTCGCGAATTGGTTGTTGATGGAACCACCGGTTACAAAATACAGGGGAACGAGCCGGAGATCTATGTAGAAAAGATAAGCTCGCTTTATCACCAGCACGACCTGTTGAAAGAACTCGCTGCAAATGCCGCTGCACATGCTCAGCATTTATTCGAGCCTGTAAAAAATACGCGCCTGATTGAAGATGTGCTCATAACGGCTATGCGTAACGCAGCAAGGAAGCCGGCGGTGAAAGTTTACGGATCAAGATTAGATCAATCCTGGTTACCAAATATTATTACTAAAACAATAAGGAAGTTCGGTGTTGGCAAATGAACCATTTATAAGCGTTTTGATCACGGCTTACAATCGTGAATTGTTCCTGGCAGAAGCGATTGAATCTGTACTCGCATCCAGCTTCAAAGATTTTGAATTGATCATTGTGGATGATGCAAGTTCAGACAGTAGTGCAGCAATTGCATCCGGGTATATAGAAAAAGATGAGCGGGTAAAACTGTATGTAAATGATAAGAACCTAGGACAGTTTGCCAATCGGAACAAAGCGGCAGCCTACGCCAGGGGTGTTTATATAAAGTATCTCGACTCAGATGACATCTTATACAGGGATAGTCTGCAGATTATGGCGGAGAACCTGAAACAATTCCCCCAGGCAGCGATGGGATTTTGCCTGACAGTCGGGCCTTGCATACGCCCGCTGCCATACCTGATCGAATCTCAGCCAGCCATAAAACAACATTTTTTTGAAGGCGGTTTGTTATTCGTTGGCCCTTCCGGACTAATCATCAAACGCAGCGTTTTTGAATCGCTGAAAGGCTTTGAGGAATACGGTATGCCATCCGACAATCATTTTAGTCTGAAACTGGCTTCCAGGTTTCCCGTGCTCGCAATGAAGCGTGATCTATTCTGGTGGCGCTTACATGAGGGGCAGGTGTTTAGCCACAATAAAAACAATCATCAGAATATCTTAAATAATTACCGGTTTGTAAAAGACATCGCCGCAAATTATTCGCCACTGAGCCGCGCGGAGAACGACCGGATATTGTCTGTACAAAAACGTTTGTTTCTTAAGAACATTTTTCGCTTAGCCTTTACCGGCAACCTTGCTGAAGCAATCCGGCTGCTAAAGGAGTTTAGTAAATAAACCATGCGTTTTATTTCCGCCATACAATTTCATGCATATAAGTTTTATGTAAACAGTTATGTTGATTTAAAAAGCATGATTGGCCAGCCGTGGAAAAAAGTAGAAACGATATGGTTACCATTGCTACCGGAAATCGGGTTCAACACGGTCCGCTGGATTGTGAATGGCAGATACGAGGAAGGGGAGATCGCGATCGTTAAACAAACTTTGGCGGCTGATGACATCGTGCTGGAGATCGGCACCGGGCTTGGATTTGTTTCCAGTTATTGTTCCGCGAAGATTGGGAGCGACAGGGTATTCACTTTTGAAGGCAACCCCTTAAATGTAGCAATGGCTAACAAGGTTTTCGAAAAGAACCAGGTTTCGCCTAAGCTTAAAAATGCGGTGCTTGGGATGGGAAGTGGAATGGTAGATTTCCCGGTTGACGAACAACATAGGCTTGGTTCGTCGATGTTAAGAGAAGGAAAAATGCGGCCCGTTCCACTGGTTGATCTAAACGAAACTATACGCGTGCTTCAGCCGACTTACCTCGTGATGGACATCGAAGGTGCCGAATACAATATTTTAAAAATGATCAGCATGCAGTCGATTGTGAAATTGCAGTTTGAATTACATCCTGCCGTGTTAGGGAAAGCGAAATGCAATGAAATATTTATGATCCTCAAAGCAGGAGGTTTCATGATGGATGATAAACTTTGCCACGGTAATAATTTTTATTGTTATAAAACCCGGAAAGAGAATTGAGCGGGTTAAGAGTTTTGCATTGCCTGAATCATTTTCTACCCGGCCAGCCTGCGGGAACGGAAGTTTATACATGGGCGCTTTGTAAGGCTTTGGAGAAACAGGGATTCACTTCGAGCGTGGCGATACCAAATTATGAAAAGGATATTGCAGAGGAATATGAATATGACGGGCTGCGGGTTTTCAAGTTCGCGGAAACAAGTGTCATCAGCAAGAAATTACAGATGGGGCTTGAAGCACCAAATGGCGTGATCGCATTCCGGTCGTTACTGCAGCAGGAACAACCCGATATCGTCCATTTTCATGAGCTGGCGGGAAGTAATGGATTTACCGTGCATCATGTTGAAGCAGCGAAAGCTTTAACAATGAAAACGGTCGTCAGCTTTCACCTCGCCAATGCATCCTGTAAAGCTGGTACGTTGATGTATCGTGGCAAAAAGCATTGTGATGGAGTTATAAGAAAGTTCCGTTGTTCCAATTGCATATTGTCTACAGATTTTCCGGGCCTGGTTGGTTACAGTTCCGCTGTCGTGGCATTGGCGTTAAAAAATATCAATGTGGATCTTTCGGGCAAAGAATCGAAAGTTGCCACAGCTTTAAGTTTCCCGTTTATTATCAGCAGGCTTAAAAATAAATTGACATTATTGTCTGCGAATGCAGATGCGCTCGTCTGCATCGCAGATTGGTATAAAGAGGTATTGCTGCGCAATCATATCGAAGCCGGAAAAATCACCGTAATAAGGCAAGGCCTCGCAGATGCCGGGGCGTTTATGCCTGCCAGTGAAAAAAAATATTCCCCCACATTGCGACTGGTATTTATCGGCCGCGTTAGTTACCTGAAGGGCTTGCATTTGATCATTAAAGCTATGGCTGTGTTGCCTGCAGAAAAAATAAGCCTGGATATTTACGGTCCGGGTACCGAAGACGATTATGCCGCAGAATGTAAACAGGCCAGTGCGGCTATGAAAAATATTCATTGGAAAGGAATGCTGCAACCCGGGCAGGCAGTGCAGGTGATTCAACAATACGACGCGCTGATCCTGGCATCGCTATTTTCGGAGATGTCGCCGTTGGTTATCCAGGAAGCATTCCAGGCAGGCAGGCCCGTGATCGCCTCCAACGTTTATGGAAATGCGGAGCAGATCGTTGCCGGGAAAAATGGCTGGCTTTTCAACTTCAATGATGCGGAAAGTTTGACAACATTATTAACAGGGCTGATCCATCAGCCACAACGATATGCTCCGGAAAACCTGGAGATAAAAGCGCCGCGAAAATTTGATCAGCTTGCAGCAGAATATGCAGCTGTGTATAAAACAATTACTGACCCAATAGCCGGGGCCGAAGGAGTTGCAGTTCTGCCTGAATAATCCAAAACACTATGTTAGCCTCGCTGAAATTTTTACTGGATGCACCGTATAACCGCAAGCATAGAGCTTTTGCTGTGTCTAGGTTTTTGCAGTGGAAAGCCATACGATTCCTCAAATTATCCGGGCGCCCGGTAACGGTTTGGGGCAACCGCAAAATGTTACTGCATCATGATTCTTACCAGAGCATGATGATCATGTATAACTATATCGTGGATTGGGAAGAATTTCATTTCATCAGCCGCTTCGTACAGCCCCATGACAGCGTGTTCGATGTTGGAGCGAATATGGGATTTTATACGATCTGGTTGTCGCGCTTTAATACGGAAGGTTCAATACATTCGTTTGAACCTGATGATACTAACTTCGACAGGCTGAGCAGGAACATCGCCGCAAACAAATTGCAGGATAAAGTGATCCTCAATAAGCTTGCTGTTTCAAATGCAATAGGCCCATTGTTTTTCAC
The DNA here is from genome assembly GCA_028288705.1 of Ferruginibacter sp. Classification (GTDB taxonomy): domain Bacteria; phylum Bacteroidota; class Bacteroidia; order Chitinophagales; family Chitinophagaceae; genus Ferruginibacter. The sequence continues at coordinate 130,065 of JAQBNH010000002.1, read as the reverse complement.
ACGTGGCCGGGATGGCGAGAATCATATTTCGCTTGATCAGCAAACAGAGACCTCCATAGTGAATGCTGTTCGGCTAGATGATTATGTTTCAGCAACCGGGATCGGGCAAATAGCTTTTATGAAAATAGATGTGGAGGGTTTTGAGACACAGGTATTGGAAGGTGCTGAACAATTATTGGGGGCTAAGAAAATTACGGTTTTGCAATTGGAAATCAATAAGGCGATTAAAAATTCCGGTAAAAGGGTAGATGATTTACTAAACCTGCTTGGCAGGTATGGCTACCAGTTATGCCGATATGATGTGAACGAGAACGAATTGCGCCAGGTAAATTATACTGAAGAGCATGAAAATTACCTGGCCACGTTTGATCTGAATGTTGTAAATGAAAAACTCAAGCAAACAAAAGCCAGCATCGCTTAACATGAAAATTCTTCTCGTCATGGATCCCGGGATATTAGTGCCACCAAAGGGTTATGGCGGACATGAGCGCCTCGTTTATATGTTCGCACGAGAGTATCAGCGCCTGGGTCATGAAGTACACCTGCTTGTAACAACAGGTTCCGTGGTGGAAGGGTGTATCGTTCATAATTTTGGTAAAGAAGGATTTCCGCCCAAAAAAGAAGATGCGCGAAAAGCGATCCCAACTGCCTGGCGTTTTTTATGGAAGCATAGAAATGACTTTGACCTGGTGCACAATTTCGGGCGCCTGCTTTATTTATTACCGATCCTGAATCATCCGGTGAAAAAGATCATGACCTATGGCCGTGAAATCAGTACCCGGAATATCAGCATATTAACAAAATTTCCAAACAGGAATTTAATCTTTACGGGTTGCAGCGAAAACCTGCTCAGCCGCATGAATGCGGGCGGTAACTGGCGTGCCGTGTACAATGCCATCGATTTTAGTAAATACCAGTTGAATGAATCTCCCGGTGAAAATGCGCCCCTGGTCTTTCTCGGCCGCGTAGAAAAAGTGAAAGGCTGTCATACCGCAATTGCAGTGGCGAAAGCCACAGGGCACCAGCTAATCATCGCAGGAAATATTTCACCGCTGCAAGACGAGCAGGAATATTTTAACAGCATGATTGCACCGCACCTTGATGGAAAGCAGGTGATCCATATTGGCCCGGTGAACGACGAGCAAAAAAATCACTGGCTTGGGAAAGCAAAAGCATTATTGTTTCCTATCGAATGGAATGAGCCTTTCGGTATCGTGATGATCGAAGCCATGGCTTGCGGCACGCCCGTTATTGCTTTCAACAATGGCTCCGTTAATGAAGTAGTTGACGAACAGATCACCGGTTATAAAGTGAACAACAAAGAAGAAATGATTGCTGCTCTCGCGAAAATTAATTTGATCGGCCGTACACAATGCCGGGCAAAGGCTGAAGCGCGTTTCGATGTAAAAGTGATCGCCCGGGAATATTTAAACCTGTTTAATTGAAGCGGATCGTTTTGATTACGACAGGCCAGCCTTCAGTGAATCCGCGTATCGTGAAGGAAGCCGATGCACTTACCGCTGCCGGATACGAGGTATTGGTGTTGTATTGTTTTTGGATAGACTGGGCGTCTAAAGCAGACCAGCAATTGTTGTCGAATGTTTCCTGGAAGTATAAGCTGATCGGCGGTAGCCCGGAAACAGATAAATCTACTTTTGATTTCACGCGCATCCGTTTCAAAATCATGCGGAGCGTTACCCAAATTCTGGGTAACAGGAAGCTGGTTGCTGAAAGGGCGCAGGCAAGGTGTTATGATGAACTGCTTACTGCAGCAAGAAACAGTGCCGGCGAATTGTTCATCGGCCATAACCTCGGTGCGCTCGCCGTTGTGGTGAATGCCGCCAAATTATTAAACGCCCGTTGTGCTTTTGATTTCGAGGATTATCACCGCGCTGAGAATAACGATATGCCCGCCCGGGAACAGGCCCGCATCAGGTATCTGGAGGAGCGCTATGTTCCTCAACTGGATTTCGTGTATGCCGCCAGCCCGATGATTGCCCAGGCAGTGAAGGCGGATTTCCCTGCTTTAAAAATACCGGTGCAAACGCTGTTGAATTGTTTCCCCGCCGCGCAGCAGCCTGCGTTTCGCGACAAAGATCCGGCGGATAATAAGCTGCAGTTATTTTGGTTTTCGCAAACCGTTGGTGCAAACCGCGGACTTGAAACCCTGATCGCTGCGATAGCACGCATGCATGATAAAAACATTCACCTCACACTGGCGGGGAAATATTCGGAAGCATATGCAGCAAGCCTTCGCGAGGCAGTCGGGGATATTTCCGCGAACATTCATTTCGCGGGTATTATTGCGCCGGATGAACTGGCTTCATTTGCTGCCAGCTTTGATGTAGGGTTAGCTATGGAATTAAATCAACCATTAAACCGGGATATTTGCCTCACCAATAAAATCTTCACCTGTATCCTTGCCGGAAATGCTATCATTCTTTCCCGGACTGAAATGCAGCAATCATTTAATGAACAATATAAAGTGGGGCAATCGTTTGCAATCAATAATGTAGATGAGTTGATAAAGGCGATTAGTTTTTATAAGGACCAGCAACAGTTATACATGCAGCGAAAACATAATTATGAACTTGCGGCCCGGGAATTGAACTGGGAAACAGAATCAGTAAAATTAATCGCGATGATTAAGGACTTATTGCCCGCGAAGGATTAAGTTGATCAAGACAAACGAAGAAGAGACCGGATACACGCTGATAGAACCAACTATAAAATTGTCTAAAAAGATTCTTATCATTTACCCGCATTTTCCACCATCCAACCTGGCGGGCGTACATCGTGCGCGTTTGTTTGCACAGCATCTTCCGGCATTTGGCTGGGAGCCAACGGTACTCACCGTTGATGAAAAGTATTATGAAGAAGCACTGGATTGGAACCTGCATAAATTGCTGCCTGCCACATTGCGCATTGAAAAAGTAGCTGCTTATGCTGTAACTAAACCGAGGCTGGCAGGAGATATCGGGCTACGGGCATTTTTTCAATTGTATAAAAAGGCGAAGTCGTTGATCCGCAGCGAGGGATTTGATTTTTTGTATATTCCGATCCCCTCATTTTATATGGCATTGCTGGGCAGAAAATTACATGCGGCTACAGGTATCCGTTATGGCATCGACTATATTGATCCCTGGGTGCATCAGTTTCCCGGCAGTGAAAGAACATTTTCCCGTCATTGGTTCAGTACAAAACTGGCAGCATTCCTCGAGCCCATCGCGATAAAAAAAGCTTCACTGATCACTGGAGTAGCCGAAGGTTATTACAAAGATGTATTGACCCGTAACCCGCAGTTGCAGCAGGTGATTACGGGTGCGATGCCTTACGGGGGAGAGAAGGCAGATCATGAACAACTGGTAAACCTGGATCTTAAACCCTATTTATTTCCCGCTATCTCCGGAAAATTCCGGCTCGTTTATGCAGGAGCGTTCCTGCCAAAGGCAATCGGGCCTTTAGAGGCAATGTTCAAAGCTATCAGTGCGCATAAGATCGGTTTCCGGCAAATTGAATTTCATTTTATTGGAACGGGTAAAACGCCCGATGATCCAACCGGTTTCAATATCAGGGAGCTTGCCATGCGTTACGGATTATGGGAAGATATCGTGTACGAATACCCGAAGAGAATTCCCTACCTCGATGTGTTGATGCACCTGTCTGTAGCCGATGCCGTCTTTATTTTAGGAAGTACAGAACCGCATTATACGCCCTCCAAAGTTTACCAGGGCGTACTTTCCGCTAAACCAATTTTTGCCATATTGCACCAGGAAAGCACTGCGGTAGAAATACTGACCACATCGCGCGCCGGAGAAGTGCTATCGTTTAACGGCACCAGCGATCTTGCCGCCATTGAACGCAATTTCGTGGAAAGCTTTTTCGAATTTAAACTCATGGCACAACGTTTCAATCCAGGACAGGTAGATCAACAATTATTCGATAAATACTCAGCATACAATGTAACGGGTCAGTTAGCCGGATTGCTGGATAAGGCTGTAGCAAAATGAAGAAGTTAGCCATCGTTACCACGCACCCGATTCAATACAATGCACCATTATTTCAATTGCTGCATCAACGGGGCAATGTTGAGATCATGGTTTTCTACACCTGGGGAGTAGGGGTAATGGAGAAGAAGTATGATCCGGGTTTTGGCAAAATAATTAACTGGGATATTCCATTATTGGCCGGATATCCTTACCGTTTCGTTGCCAACACCTCAAAGGCACCTGGCTCCGGTCATTTCAACGGTATCGTTAATCCAACACTGAATACAGAGATTCGCGATTGGGGTGCGGATGCCATCCTCGTGTATGGATGGAGTTTCAAATCTCATCTCGCATGTCTTCGACATTTCCACGGAAAGATCCCTGTTTATTTTCGCGGTGATTCTACACTGATGGATGAACAAGCCGGTATTAAAAAGATGATGCGTAAGCTTTTTTTATCGTGGGTGTATCGGAATGTAGACAGCGCATTTTATGTTGGTCAGAATAATAAGGTTTATTACAAGGCGTATGGATTGAAAGACGCGCAACTGCAATTCGCAGGGCATGCTGTAGACAATGATCGTTTTGCGAAAGCAGATACAACCGAAGTGAATTTGATCCGTCAGAAATGCGGTTTAGCGCCGGCTGAAACTTTATTCGTTTTTGCCGGAAAGCTGGAACCCAAAAAAGCACCAGAATTACTCATCAAGAGTTTCATTGCGTTAAAAAACAACAATGCCCGGTTGCTGATTGTTGGCAACGGCGTGTTGGAAGAAACCTTGAAAAAAAAATACGCGGGCATGCCAGGGATTCACTTTATGGATTTTCAAAATCAATCTGCCATGCCTGCATTGTACCATGCGGCTGACGTATTCGTGCTTCCTTCACAGGGCCCGGGCGAAACCTGGGGGCTCGCGATCAACGAAGCAATGGCCGCAGGCAAGCCTGTTCTTGTGAGTGATGCCTGTGGCGCGGCTATTGACCTGGTTGAGCACGGATACAATGGGTTTATTTGCAAGCACAATCAACAGGATGATCTTAGAGAACACATGAATTTCTTAATGAATAAAAACATGCAGGCGACGATGGGTAAGCATTCGCGGGATAAGATTCAATCCTGGAGTTACGAATCCATTGCATCAGCGTTGGAGGCGGCGATACGATGAGGCGGCGTTTAGAATTTGATGAAGGTGCGAAAGGATTTATGATCCTCCTGTTACTTAGCCAATTGTTTTTCTCAAATGGCGGGTACTTATTTTTCGGCGCTATTTGTTTATGGATCATCCTGTATAATCTACAGCAGCCTTTTAAGCCAACAGTTTTTTCGATCATCTTTATCTTTCACTTTATCCAGGTGGCAGCAGGCATCTGGGAGAGTAATTATCTGGACCAGGATATAAACTATCGTTCTGATTTTACCGATACTGCAACGATCGTCGGTTTTGTTGGCCTGATATTTCTCTTTGCACCGATCATCTATTTCCAGGATAAAATACCCGCTGTCAGTCGGGCGACCTTGCTGCGTCATGCAGAAAAATTATCCATAAATAAAACCTTCCGGGCATACCTGATCGCATTTTTCGTGATGAATGCGCTCGCCGGTGTGGCATTTGTAGTTGGCGGATTGGCCCAGGTTATTTTCAGCCTGATCAATATTAAATGGTTTTTATTTTTATTATTCGGCTTTCAAAGTATCCTTAAAAACCAACGGCGCAAGGAATTTTATTTTTTTGCGGCACTTGAGTTTCTCTCCGGATTTTACAGTTATTTTTCCGACTTTAAAACCATTATTTTTTTCCTCGTATTTCTTTATCTGTGCCTGCTTGTTACGGTTTCGCTGAAGCAAATGATCGTTGTGGTGCTGGCACTTGGCGGGCTGTTTTTTGCGGGCGTATTGTGGACGAGTGTGAAGGGAGAGTACAGGCAATTTCTCAACCAAGGGAGCCGGTCGCAGACGGTGCAGGTAGAAAAATCCGATGCACTGGATAAGCTGCTGGAGTTATCTGATAAACAGGATGCAAAAACTTTCAACGGCGCGGTCGCTGATTTTCTCGACAGGTTTCAATATACGTATCACCTGGCAAAAACAATGGAGCGTGTCCCTTCTGTGATTCCTTACCAGGAAGGAAAGAACTGGGGCGAAACTATTTCGTTCGTGCTAACACCACGGATCCTCAACCCCAATAAACCCAACTATGATGCGTCCATCAAAGCCACTAAATACACTGGTATCCGTTATGCCGGGGCAAGGCAGGGAACATCGGTGAGCCTTGGCTATTTTGCGGATGGCTATATAGATTTTGGATTGATCGGTATGTTTGTTCCCTTGCTCATACTAGGATTCATTTATGGAAAGAGTTATTTTTATTTCGTAAGAAAATCTTCCAATAATTTTCTCTTTAACTACGCAGTTGTTGGCGCTTTATACATGGAATTTTTTGCGTTTGAAATGGACAGTACCTTTTTGCTCGGGCGACTTTTTGCGGGACTGTTGACCTTTTTCATGCTGAAGCATTTCTTTTTTCCAAGGCTCATAAAATATCTTGCAGCTCCGGCTGTTGTTCCTGCAACATGATCATCTTTATTACGATACCCTGGTTTGATCCTGCATTTAAGGCAGGCGGCCCGGTTCAGTCGATAAAAAACCTGGTGACGGAATTTCGGGAAGATGTGGAGTACCGGATTTTCTGCGGCAACACCGATCTGAATGAAACACCGCTCGTTGACATTGAAACGGGAAAATGGATCGACTACAACCATTACACAAAAGTTTGGTATGCCACCACCAACAGACGTAGCGAGACATTACTCGAACAGGTAAAAATGACCAGGCCTGATTGTCTTTTTATTGTTGGTATATTTTCCTGGCATTTCAATATCGTGCCGATGCTATTTTGTAAAGTGCCGCTTAAAATTGTTTCTGTAAGGGGCATGTTGCATCCGGGTGCACTTACGCAAAAAAGTTTGAAGAAAAAATTATACATCAATGCCTGGCGCATGACTGGTTTACAAGATAAGGTTCGGTTTCATGCAACAGATTTGCAGGAAGCAGCATTTATCAAAGCAGCATTTGGTGAGCAGGTTGTCATCGATATTGCGGCCAATTTCCCGAAACGGTTTGCTGCCTTCCCGGCGAAGGCGAAACAGGAAGGACAGCTCGATATGATCAGTATTGCTCTGATCAGCCCGATGAAAAATCACCTGCTCGTTCTGGAGGCACTGGCTGAAATAGAAGAAGCAATCTCTTATCATATTTATGGCCCGGTAAAAGATATCGCCTACTGGCAACATTGTTCCGAGCAGATTGAAAAATTGCCGCCCAATATCACCGTGCGTTACCATGGGGAAGTGAATCCGTCAGCGATCGGCGACCTGCTTAGCGATGCTCACCTGTTTATCTTACCCAGCAAAAGTGAAAACTTCGGGCATGCCATTTACGAGGCCCTGAGTGCCGGTCGCCCGGTGGTCACCAGCCACAATACGCCCTGGCAGTCACTTGCGGAAAATTATGCCGGGCAGAATACGGATACAACCATTGCAGCAGTGCGCGCGGCAATTGAACATTTTGCCGGATTGAATCAATTTGAATACGATCGTTATGTGAAAGGAAGCGCGATATATGCCGCAGACAAAATTGATGAAGCTGAAATTCGTGAACAATATCGCCGGATGTTTTTTGAAACAGCGGCTAACCCAAATAGTTAGATGAAGATATTAAGGGATAACAGTTTTGCGGGTTTCCTGGTCAGGTTTGGGTTGATCTTTATCGTATGTTATTACGGTTCACTAGCCGTGATCGGATTATCTGCGCCAGGCAAGCATTACAGCCCGTTCGTTGCGGAGCACCTTAATTTTATCGGCTGGATCCGGGCGTCATTGTTATGGGGAACGGGGAAATTGTTATCCTTGTTCGGTATCGCCACATTTAAACTGGATGATTACGTGTTGCGGAAAGTAAATGGTCGCGGAATCAGAATGGTGTATGAGTGCATCGGTTATGGCGTGATGAGTTTCTGGATCGCGTTTGTTGGCGCGTCGGAAGGTCCGTTTAAAAAACGCTTCATATGGATCATCGGGGGATTACTGGCGATCTGGACGATCAATGTTATCCGCTTAAGCCTGGTGTTAACGGCGGTAAATAATAACTGGTCTTTCCCGCTTGGCCTCGATCACCATACCTGGTTTAATATAGTTGCGTATCTTTTCATTTTCGGAATGATATTTTTATTTAATAAAAAAGGGAATAGGCTCCCCGAGCAAAACTGATATGCCCGTAGATCTTTCGTCTTACAATAATGACTGGTATAAACCGGGGGCGTCCTGGAAGCGTGCCCTTTGGTATTGTATGAATGCGTTATTTCTAAATACGGCATTCTTTCCTTTTGGTGCTGTGAAAATTTTTTTACTGCGCTCATTTGGGGCGAAGATTGGTGAAGGGCTGGTGCTGAAACCTCATGTTAATATCAAGTATCCCTGGTTGCTGGTCGTGGGTGACCATTGCTGGATCGGCGAGCATGTCTGGATCGATAACCTGGGTTTGGTAACCCTTGGCAATAACGTTTGCCTTTCGCAGGGCGCTTTGCTCTTGTCGGGCAATCATGATTTCACAAAAACGGGATTTGATCTGCGCGTCAGTAAAATTGAATTGGAGGATGGCGTATGGATTGGCGCCAAGGCAGTAGTTTGTGGCGGCGTTATCGCTGGCTCACATGCAGTTTTATCGGTTGGATCTGTCGCAACAACAAGCCTTGAGCCTTATGGCATTTACCGTGGCAACCCTGCCGAAAAGGTGAAACAACGGGTCATTCAGTAATATGAATTTGTTGATCCGGACTTTCGCAGCTATTCCTTCCTTATTTTCGTGCAATTGAATCTCACCCCATTTCATTTATGAAAGTCTCGATCATTACAGCCACCTACAACTCGGGAAAATACCTCGAAGATTGTATTATGTCTGTGATGAGCCAAACCCACCACGAAATAGAGCATATCATCATCGATGGAAAATCGGAGGACAACACCGTTTCCATTATTCAAAAATATTCCGCGCATATCGCTGGCTGGGTGTCCGAAACGGATCGCGGCATGTATGACGCCATCAATAAAGGGATGAAGATGGCCACCGGTGATGTCATCGGTATATTAAACAGTGATGACATTTTAGATGCGCCGGATGTTATTGAGGCGATTGTAAAAAGTTTCATCAATGAAAAAGTAAATGCCGTTTATGGTGACCTGGAATATGTCGCTGCCGATGATACCAACAAGATCTTCCGAATCTGGAAGGGCAAACCATACCGGCGTTACCGTTTTCAACTGGGCTGGATGCCCGCGCATCCCACCTTTTATATTCGCCGATCGCTGATTGAAAAACATGGCGGTTATGAGTCGCACTATTTTACCGCTGCCGATTATGAATTTATGGCGCGTTATCTCTATAAGTATAAAGTAAGTGCTTTTTACCTGCCAAAACTGATCGTGCGGATGCGGATTGGCGGAGCGAGTAATAAAAATATTTACCAGCGCCTGCGCGCGAACCGCCGCGATTACCTGGCAATGAAGAAGAACAATATCCCGTTTGCATTCCTGGTGTCGATACTAAAACCTTTGAGTAAGGTTCACCAATATTACAAGCTCAAATAGCTGCGCTTACTGATGTTTAGCATTTTTAAAAAGAAGCAGTCGATGCCGGCCAACTATTTCCCGATCCTGGCCGATATGCATTCTCATATCCTGCCTGGTATCGATGATGGCTCTCCGGATATTGAAACTTCGCTGATGCTGATCCGTGGCCTGATCGCGCTGGGCATTCATAAATCGGTGGCTACGCCGCATATCATCGGCGACATGTATCGCAACAATCCCGATACGATATTTAATGCCTTGTCAACCGTTACCGCGGCGATTGAAAAAGAGGGACTGGATTTTTCGGTAATAGCTGCAGCCGAATATATGCTCGACCATTATTTTTTCGAATTGCTCGATAATAAATCTGTGCTTCTAACGGTGACGGATAACCTGATCCTCACAGAATTTTCTTATTCTTCCCGTCCTTCTCACCCGGAAGAAATGTCCTTCGCCATTCAAACCGAAGGTTTCGTTCCCATTCTCGCGCACCCTGAACGGTATGCTTACTATCATACTGATTTAAAACAATTTCATCGGCTAAAAGATCTTGGGTTTCTTTTACAGGTGAATTTATTGTCACTTGCCGGCTACTACGGAAAGGATACGGCGCGTGCTGCGCGCTACCTCGTGAAAGAGGAACTGGTTTCATTCGTTGGAACTGATCTTCACCATGAGCGCCACCTCTCTGCGCTCCAATCTCCCGCAAACAGGCAGTTATTTGCCGAAGTTTTTAGCAACAATACTTTTAATGAAAAAATCTTTTCTGCAGACTGGAAGTAATTCAGAGGTATAAATAATAATCCTTTAGCAGTGCTGAAAAAGCCGGGCTGTACTCATTCTGATCGTCGCGGATCAGCATCGTTGATTGCATCATCCCGGTTGGCTGATCTGTAAATAATAACATAGCACGGAACGCCTCATGCGCTGGTGACTGCTTTACACTTATTTCTTCTTTAACAAAAAGTCCGTGGGTTAGTGCGAGTAGCGATGCCTCGTTCTTGCGGCTATAGGGCAAGAGTACTGCGGCCAAAGCACCGGGTTGCATCGCAGCTCTGACAGAAATAAATAACTCCGGGAGCGTTAAGCCCGTATCGTGTCGCGCGTGATTGGCAGAGCTGTCGCCGGAGCGTAAACTGTTTTCAAAAAAGGGGGGATTAGTAATCACGAGTCCGTAATTTTTTTCGGGAGAAAAATCCTGGACGGCTGTTTCATGAACTGTTAACCTGCTGGCCCAGGGCGAGCTGGCAAAGTTCTCCCTGCATTGTTCCGCGGCATTTTTTTCGATTTCTATACAATCAATTTTGGCTGAGCTTTTTTGTGCAAGCATAAGGCTCAGTAGCCCGGTGCCTCCGCCAATATCGAGTATCCGCGCGGGCTGTAGTACCTGGAGCTTACCTGCGACCCATGCGCCAAACAAACAGGAGTCGGTGCAAACCTTCATCGCGGCATTTCCCTGCTGAACAGTAAATTGTTTAAAAGAGAAATAATCGTTCGGCATCAGGAGGAGGTTTAATCAAGCTAAAAATTCACTACCATTCTGCACGCGCGCTCGGTATAACGGTCATTGCTTCAAAATCATTTCGTAAGAATTTATAATAGGCGCTGATGGCGATCATCCCGGCATTATCCGTACAATATTCGAATGGGGGAATGAATGTTTTCCAACCATGTTTTTCTCCCATTTGAGTCAGGCCATTTCTCAATCCACTGTTCGCACTTACCCCACCGGCAATGCAAACGTTCGTGATGCCCGTCTCTGTCACTGCTTTTTTTAATTTATTCAACAGGATACTAACGATACGTTGCTGAACAGACGCACAAATATTTTCAAGGTTTTCTGCCACAAATTTTTTACGTGTGGCTTCATCCGCCGTAAACGTTTCCTTATAAACCATTGACTCGCCTGCGTTCTGCAAAAAATAAAGGATAGACGTTTTGAGTCCGGAGAAACTAAAATCCAGTCCTGAAATCTTTGGCTCCGGAAATTTGTAAGCCAGCGGGTTTCCTCCTTTCGCATATTTGTCTATCAACGGACCGCCGGGATAGGGTAGTCCGAGGATCTTCGCTGTTTTATCAAAGGCTTCACCGGCTGCGTCGTCGATCGTTTGCCCGATTACTTTCATCTCGTAAGGAGACAGGCATTCCACGATTTGCGTATGACCGCCGCTCACCGTAAGGCATAAAAAAGGAAACTCAGGTTTGGGATCGTTGATCAGGTTCGCCAAAACGTGCGCCTGCATATGGTGAACAGAAATGAGCGGTTTACCAAGCGCCAATGCCATTGACTTGGCGAATTCGGCGCCTACGAGCAAAGCACCGATCAAACCCGGAGCCTGGGTGAAGGCGATGGCATCCAGGGAAGGGATGTCGATGCCTGCTTTTTTCATCGCGGCATCTACTACAGGGACAATGTTCTGCATATGCGCCCTGCTGGCCAGTTCGGGCACAACACCGCCAAACTGCTCGTGCACTTTTTGCGTTGCGATGATGTTGCTGAGGATCTCACCGTCGTGGCAAACAGACGCGGAAGTTTCATCGCAGGAAGATTCTATGGCGAGTATATAGGCCAATACAACATGATTTGGTGATCAGGGGCAAAGTTAACGAAGCCGTTGTATAAAAAGGTTAGCTGCGGATTGCTACGACCGGATCCATTTTGGCTGCCTGTGCTGCAGGAATGATACCCGCTAAAATACCCACAACGATACAAATGATCAGTGTAGCAAAAAGCAAAGGGATAGAAATGAATACCGGAAAATGAAGCGGGCCTGATAATACTAACGTCAATATCCAGACGAAAAATAAACCGATCGCACCGCCAAGAATACACATGATGGCAGCTTCCATCAAAAATTCGAATAATATATGTGATTTCTTTGCGCCGATGGCTTTCTTCAGGCCGATCACCGAGGTACGTTCTTTTACGGTAACGAACATGATATTGGCAATACCGAAAAGTCCGACCACCAAGCTGATGCCCCCGATAAATGCGCCGATCACATTTAGCGTGCTAAAAAAACCACTGATGGATTTACTAAAAGCCTCTACGCTATTGAGCGAAAAATTATCTTCCTGCGTGGGGCTCAATTTTCTTACCTGACGCATGATGCCACGGAGTTCCTGCATCAGCGCATCCGAACTAACATTTGGTTTCCCTTTTACGATGAGGATCGGGTTGGCGTTTTCTTCGTCAAAGATCTGCTTGCAAAAACGATAGGGCAGCATGATGCAGTTATCGTAATCCCAGCCGATGAAATTCTTTCCTTCCTTTTTTATCACGCCAACAACCGTAGCCTTTTTCCCTTTGATCTCTACCTGTTTGCCCAAAGCACGTTCGGCAGTGCCAAAAAACTCTTCCGCATTTACAAAACCGATGATGCAGATGTTGGTTCCATTATTGAATTCGCTACTGGAAAAATAGCGCCCCGCTTCAAAAGTTATAGGCTGAATATTCATCTGTGCCTCATTGATGCCATACACGATGCAACTGGGCAAAAGATCGTTTCCATGGGAAAGGCTGGCGCCGGTTTGCATCAGGAAAGTGATATCTCCCGTGAGCTGCGATCGTTCTTTCACCAGGTTTTGTTCTTCATATTTCATCACGGGCCTGGAGCGCAGTTTCCACATTGGTTTATCCGGTCCGCCGCTATAATCCCATTTGTCGATATAAATTGTATTGCTGCCGAGGCCTTTTACATCGTTCTGAATGTTTTGTTCGAGGCTGTTTACGGTGGCCAGTACGCCGATGATACAGAAGATACCAAAAGCTACGCCCGTCAAGCTTAAGGCAGTACGCATTTTGTTCACTTTTAATTCCTGCAGGGTTAGGCGGAGAGAATTGGATAATATACTCAGCGTTTTGGGCATGAATCAAAGTTAACAGATGAAACCGGATTCGGGCAGATAAAATGAAAAGCGGGCAATGCAAAGTATGGAGGGAAACGAGAGCAAACCTTCTCATCTGCGTTCCCTGTTTCCCCAGAGAAAATCAAACCTTATCTTTGCGCACTTTATGAAGTATATCAACGAGATCAACAGGCGTAAAACCTTCGCCATTATTTCTCACCCGGATGCGGGTAAGACGACGCTGACTGAAAAATTCCTGCTTTTCGGTGGTGCCATACAAACGGCAGGTGCGGTAAAAAGTAATAAGATTAAAAAGCATGCCACCAGTGATTTCATGGAGATCGAACGGCAAAGAGGAATCAGTGTTGCTACGAGTGTGATGACTTTCGAATATGACGGTCACCTCATTAACCTCCTGGATACGCCGGGCCACAAAGATTTTGCTGAGGATACTTACCGAACCCTCACGGCCGTGGATAGCGTGGTGTTGGTGGTAGACAGTGTGAACGGGGTAGAGGACCAGACACGCCGGCTGATGGAAGTGATCGCGATGCGCAAAACTCCGGTGATTGTTTTTATCAATAAAATGGATCGGGATGGCAAGAACAGGTTCGACTTACTGGAGGAAATTGAAAATGAACTGAAGATCCAGTTGCACCCGATGACGGTACCGATCAATAACGGTAAGGAGTTCAAAGGGGTATACGATCTCCATGAAAAAAGCCTGGTTTTGTTTACTGCGGGCACTAAGGCATTGGATGATGATACGGTGAATATTAATGACTTATCGGACCCTATATTAGATTTAAAGGTTGGTAAAAAAGATGCCGATATTTTACGGGAAGACGTGGAACTGATTGATGGCGTTTATGGTGAATTAAATGAAGCTGATTACCTGGCTGGTAAAACGGCGCCGGTATTTTTTGGCAGTGCCGTGAATAATTTCGGAGTAAAGGAAATGCTCGATACGTTCATCCGCATCGCTCCAACTCCGCGGCCGCGGCATACGACAACACGTGATGTGGAGCCTTCAGAGGATAAGTTCAGCGGTTTTATTTTTAAGATTCACGCTAATCTCGATCCTAAGCACCGTGACCGGATCGCTTTCTTAAGGGTTTGCAGTGGAAAGTTTTCGCGCAACACTTACTATAAACATGTCAGGCTGGAGAAAGATGTCAGGTTCAGCAATCCTTATAGTTTTCTTGCCCGTCAGAAAGACGTGATCGAAGAAGCATTTCCCGGCGATGTGGTGGGGCTTTTTGATACGGGTAATTTCAAAATCGGTGACACTCTTACGGAAGGAGAGAAGTTCTACTTTACGGGAATTCCGAGTTTTTCACCTGAAATATTTAAAGAGGTATTAAATAAAGATCCGATGAAAACCAAGCAGTTGGAAAAGGGTCTGATGCAGTTGACCGACGAAGGTGTAGCGCAGCTGTTCACCCAGTTTGGCGGAAATAAGAAGATCATTGGCTGTGTCGGGGAACTACAATTCGAAGTGATCCAATATCGTTTGCTGCAGGAATATGGGGCCTCGGTTCAAATGAACAGTCTGCCTTTTTACAAAGCTTGCTGGCTGACAAGTGCGGATCCGAAAAAACTCGAAGATTTTATAAAATACAAGCAGGCCAATATTGCCGAAGACAAAGACGGCCATCTGGTTTACCTGGCGCAAAGCGAATGGTTCTTAAATACTGAGCGCACCAACAACCCGGATATCGAGTTTCATTTTACAAGTGAGATACATAAGTAAACGAAAAATTATATCCCGGTATAGTTATGGGGAGTAATAGCTTTTAATTCTTTTTTTATACTGGCAGTTACTTTCAGCCCATTGATAAACTCGTGGATCGCCTTTTTATCAATGGCATTTTTGCCGCGGGTAAGATCTTTCAGCGCTTCGTAAGGCGCAGGATAATTCTCCCGCCGCAGGATTGTTTGAATGGCTTCTGCTACAACCGCCCAGTTGTTCTCCAGGTCGGCAGCAAGTTTAGCTTCATTCAGGATCAATTTTCCTAATCCCTTTTCAATCGCTTTTATCGCCAGTTGAACATGCGCCATCGGAACGCCAATATTGCGGAGGACAGTACTATCCGTAAGATCCCGTTGAAGACGTGATACAGGCAATTTCCCGGCGAGGTGTTCCAACAGGGCATTTGCTATTCCAAGGTTTCCTTCTGCATTTTCAAAATCGATCGGGTTGACTTTATGCGGCATCGCGCTGCTACCCACTTCGCCTTTTTTCGTCTGCTGCTTAAAATAATCCATGCTGATGTAGGTCCAGATATCCCGGCAAAAATCAATCAGGATCGTATTCATCCTCTTAATCGCATCAAAATGCGCAGCTAATGTATCGTAATGTTCGATCTGGGTCGTGTATTGCTGGCGCTGTAAGCCTAATTTATTTTCCACGAAATCGTTGGCAAATTTTATCCAGTTATATTTTGGAAAGGCCACATGATGCGCGTTGAAGTTTCCGGTTGCACCGCCAAATTTAGCGCTGAAAGGAATATAGCTGAACAATTGTATCTGGTTTTCCAACCGTTCAACGAAAACGAGTAGTTCTTTTCCTAGTCTTGTTGGAGACGCGGGCTGACCGTGCGTTCTGGCCAACATGGGCACTTTTTCCCATTTGCCGGCCAGTTTAAAGATCTGCTGTTGCAATGTTAGCAAAGCAGGGAGGTATTCCTGTTCAACGGCATCTTTCCACAACATTGGAACGGCGGTGTTATTAATATCCTGTGATGTTAGTCCGAAGTGAACCCATTCTTTAATCGATTCGGCTCCCAGCTCATCGAGTTTTGTTTTTAGAAAATATTCTACCGCTTTTACATCGTGATTGGTAACGGCTTCAGTGTCTTTAATTTGCTGGGCATCATCCACTGAAAAATTTTCGAGTATTTTTCGGAGTTGCGTTTTCATTTTGGCGTCTGCCTGAAAAAATTTCTTTTCGCCTAACATCAGCAGGTACTCCACCTCAACCTGCAGGCGATACCGGATCAATGCGTATTCCGAGAAATAGGCAGCCAGACTGTTGGTATTTTTGTAATAACGGCCATCGATAGGCGAAACGGCGGTGAGGGGCGATAGTTGCATTTAGTGTTGGGGATTGAAGTAAATTTGCAGCGAAAATAACCTAAAGCAGTTGGAAAGAAAAATAAGGGTAGGCGCTGTGAGCTATTTAAATACAAAACCGTTGGTATATGCCTTTGAGCAAGGTGCTATGGAACAAGAGATCGAATTGCTGTTCGATTATCCGGCTAAGGTAGCCGCCATGTTATTAGCAGATCAGGTTGATGTAGGATTGATACCGGTGGCGATGATCCCCGGATTGTCAGAGTCGCATATTATTTCAGATTTCGGGATCGGCGCGAGCCAGCCAGTGGCAAGCGTGTGCCTTTTTAGCGAGGTGCCCGTGTCCGATATAAAAGAGATTTTGGTGGATTACCAAAGTCGCACATCCGCGGCTCTCCTGCGCATCCTGCTGAAAAAGTTCTGGAAGATCGATCCTGTGCTAACGGATACAAAGGATGGTTACCAGGAAAATATTAAAGGAACGACCGCTGGGCTGGTAATTGGTGACCGCGCCCTGAAGCAACGGGCACATTCAACCTATATTTATGATCTTGCAGAGGCCTGGCGGGCATTAACCGGATTGCCTTTCCTGTTTGCGGCCTGGGTCGCCAATAAAAAATTACCTGCAAGCTTTATCGCAGCTTTTAACCAGGCAACAGCTGAGGGCCTTCAACACTTGCCTGAAATCGTTGCGGCAAATCCCTTTCCGGAGTACGACCTGTTTCATTATTATTCAGAAAATATCGACTACATACTCGATGAGCAAAAGCGGGAAGCATTGGGTCTTTTCCTTCAGTACCTGCATGAGTAAAATCCGCCTTGCGGTTTCTCTTATAACGAAGCCTAAAAAAGGGAAAATTGTCCAAATCCAACGGGCGGTTTAACGGATCAAAAGCACGTTGCCTTGGCGTAATATTTCACCGCAGGCATTTTTACCTTTAATGTAGTAAACATAGTTAGCTGCGTCTGCAGGTTGTCCATGATAGTTGCCATTCCAGCAATCACCTATATTATGGGTCTCAAAAACTTTGTTTCCCCACCGGTTGTAAACAATAAAAACTACAGACTGCAGATCACCCCATGACTTAATCCCGAAACAGTCATTTTTGCCGTCCCCGTTAGGCGTAAAACTATTTGGCAAATAATATCCACCAGATTGAGCACTTGATGTAACGGTGACAGTATCGCTATTTTCACAACCATTACCATCTCTTCCAATAACCAGATAAGTCGTATTTGTGGTGGGACTTGCGACCGGATTAGCGATAAGGGCGTTATTCAGCGATGCTGCCGGACTCCAGGAATAAGACCCAGCTCCAGTTGCGGTGAGCTGGGCTGTTGGCTGCGTACAGGAAATATCGTTCGACTTGGTTGCGTCCACCACCGGCAAATCATTCACTGTTACAATAATAGTGAAGTCTCTGCTTGTCATACATTGGCGGTCTGTAACCTTTAGATTGTACGAAATTGTTGAAGCGGGCGTGGCAACAGGATTACTTGTATTGTTGTTGCTTAGATCTGTACCCGGGCTCCAGAGGTAATCCACATTATTGCCGTTGTTTCCGTCAAGTGATACCGATGAATTTTCGCACATTTCTTTATTAGGCGGAATATTGAATACGGGCAGTTGCCTTACTGTTACATTGACCGTATCCTTACCTGTACAGTTATTTGCAGCAGTTCCTGTGACATACAACGCGTAAGTTCCCGGTACAGCTGAGAAAGTTGGATTGGGCGAAGAAGTATTGCTAAGACCTGGGGAGGGCGTCCAGGAATATGTTTGGGCACCAGTTGTAACCAGGCTGATTGTTGTGCCGGCACAAATAGTTGAATCAACAATAGTTTTTACAAGTGGAGCGGCCTTTATAGTGATATTGACTGTGTCTTTAGCAATGCAACCGTTGGTAGCAGTTCCAGAAACGTAAACAGGTTGCGAAGCTGTCCCGATAAAAATGGGGTTGGAAATATTGGGACTACTTACGGCATTGACTGGTGTCCATGAATAGGTAACCGCTCCGGTGGTCTGTAATTGTATCTGTACTGAAGGACAAATGGAGGAATCTTCGATGGATTTCACGATTAATTGCGGTGCGATGTTCACCGTAATATCATCTGAACCTATACAGCCTTGTGCATCTGTTAGTGTGAGCCTAAAAGTTGTACTGGAAGAAATAGTTGCAACAGGATTCTGTGCGTTGCTGTTGTTTAAGACAGCGGCAGGCGTCCAGGAATAGGATGATCCCAACGGCGCATGCAAGGTATGAGTGATAGTTGGAGAAGCTGTGCAATAAGTGGTATCCGGTCCCACGTTTACTGCCAGGGGCGTAACCACTAAATTTAATGTTCTTACGCTATCGCAACCATAAGCGCTGGGAAATGTTTCAACATATGTCCCTGAAGTGCTGTGCCCGGCCAATGACTGCCCCTGACAAATAGAGGCGTTCACTGTATTGGTAATGGGTGCAATGCAGTTGCTGGTGAGGGGTGCATTCATTGTGTTATTCCATCCCACTGATGGATCGACTTCCCCGGGCAACGAACCTCCCGATGCTGAGTTTGTCAAGACGCTCCCACTCATTTCATTTGAGCGGTAGTAGGTTACTAATCCTGGTTCAGTACCGGTAAGGCATTTGTTATAATTGGCAAGAATCTCGGCAGCCGTTCTCGGCCTGTTCCACATCCGGATCTCATCCATTTTTCCTTTGAAGCCGCTATCAGCAGCGACTATATAGGTGCCAATTCTCGTTAGAATATCTCTCGTTAGTGGAGCTCTGGTATTGACTTTCGTATCTACGAGCTGCCCGTTGAAATAAAGCAAAGTCTGGTTGGTTGAATAATTTCTTACGCCAGCTACATGATACCAAGTATTGGCCTGGAACCCACCTGGCGGCCGGTAATAACAAGGATTGAAATCATGACTTGCACAAACGCCGGGACCATCCACCACGAATCCAATTGCATTCCGCGGAATCTCTGACCAGCCAAAACCAAGTTGAATATCTTCACAATCAATGCCGTCTTCAGTCATTATCAAAGACTGCCCTAAGCGAAAAGAGTTATCAGAATTGTTATACCAGTTACTATAAAACCATGTTTCCCACGTAAAACCAGTTGCTGGATAATAAGCCTGGCTCAGCGGCAAACGTACACAGTCATTTCCATGTAAATCCAGCACTCCAATGCATGATGTTGCAGTTATATTACGAGTTGAAGCAGGATTGGGGGAAGTAGGCTTTTTGCCTGGTGATTTTTGTGCATTTGAGGCGAAGATTCCGATAAAAAGCACAGTCAGAAGCAGGCGTGTAGTCATTAGGTACGGTTGATAGTCGCCAAAAATAATACAAATGATGCGCTCGGGAAAATAATTATTGCCTGAATCGCTTTGTCAGGCTGTTCAGCACGGGCTTCACATCCGGTGATATATTTCGGGTATACATTCCCGTTACGAAGATGGAAGTAAACAAGATTAAATTACAAAAGATCGCCGTCAGCCCTGCCAGGTTTTTGAAGCAGAAATAACTGACAAAATACGCGCCTACAGAAATCAGCAGGATCTCCAGGGTCTTGTAAGAAAAAGGCTGCATGTGAAATTTTTTCCAGAGGAACCAGAAACGAATAGCATTATAGATTGTAAAAGATACCAGGTTCGCGATTGCCGGTCCGAAGATGCCGTATCTCACGGTTAGAAAATAACTTAAAGGGATGATCAGGGCTGTGAGCAGGAGGCTGGTCCATAATTCAAAGCGCCAGTAATTGGAGGTGCCGATGATCTGGCCGTTCACGCCGGTACCCATCTCGATGATCGTTACCATACCCAATAAAAAGAACACCCACTTCCCTTCGAGATAGGCGGGATTGATCCCAAAGAACGCTATCCCGTTATCGAAATTGAGCCAGATACAAAAGAAGAAAAACAAAGCAAAACAAAGTAAGTTGATAGAAGAACGTTTATAAATACGGCTGATCTCGCGATGATTTTTATCCTTCCATGCGCGGGAAAGGATCGGTATGGTGATCGCGACCAGGCTGCGTAACGGCGCTTGCAAAACCGAGGCAAAATAGGAAGCGAGACTGAAAATACCCGCTTTTGCGAGATCCTGTTTTGCAGCCAGCAACAACCCGTCGATCGCACCGCGCAACACATTTACGATAACAACGATGGAGGTAAGCGCAAGTATGGAAAAAATCTTCCGCCTGTATTTACTGGTAACCGGGCTGATTTTGAAATGGATCCAGAGATTGCCTTCTTTATATAGAACGCCGGCCAGTAACAATACCACCACAACATATTGCAAGGCGAAAAGAATGACGAACAAATGAAAACTGATCAGGTCACAAACCTTCAGTAAAATAATCACGAGTGTATATAACCTGACGACGCATTCTTTGAGCAGGCTGGTAAAAATGCCTTTTTGAAAATTGTAGGCATATGCTTCCAGGATATTGAACAGCAAAATCGAAAATGCCATGGGAATCGTCCAGAGAATATAATCCACGAGCAACCGGGAATTCGTGCCGAATTTCTGAACGATCAGGGGTTGAAGCAGCCATACCATCAGCCCGATAAATACAAAGGCGGAGAGGGCGATTTTTAGCGCCGTTCCCAACAGGTCGTTGTGCTTGTTTTCGCTGTTGTCCTGGTAGTAGGGAAAAAATTTGATGATATAAGACGTTACGCCAACGGTGGAAAAGCCGCAGATCAGTAAACTCACATCGAGCATGGCTCTTGTCAGTCCGTTTTGATCAGGCGTAAACCAATCTTTATGTGTGAGAAAATATACATTTATGGCCCCGATAAGAAAACCTGCATAGATCCAGGAGGTAGCTTTCAGACTTCGTTTTCTTATTTGTGACATTATTGAGTAATGGATGGAACCAATTTATCAGTTATTTTTGCGAAAATATTGATATTCAGTTTAAAAAATATTTAATTCATGAAGGTAGTAATATTTGCCGGCGGATTGGGAACACGGATCTCAGAGGAGACAGATACGCGCCCCAAGCCGATGGTTGAAATCGGTGGCAAACCGATCCTCTGGCATATCATGAAGATCTACAGCAGTTATGGCTTTAATGAATTTATCATTTGCCTGGGTTACAAAGGATATGTCATCAAGGAATATTTCATGAATTATTTTTTGCATAACGCCGACCTTACAATCGACCTTCAAAATAATGACGTTCAGTTTCACAACAGCAACAGCGAAAAATTTAAGGTGACATTGGTAGATACAGGACTGGAAACGAAGACTGCAGGTAGGTTGAAGGCCGTACAAAAATATTTAGGCAATGAAGATTTTATGCTCACCTACGGCGATGGTGTTTGCAGTGTGAATCTCGGGGAACTGCTGGCCTTCCATAAAGCGCATGGCAAAATTGCCACCGTTACTGCGATACAAATGGATGCGCGTTTTGGCGGAATGGAAGTAGGCGATTCAGGAGAGGTAGTGTCATTCAAGGAGAAATCAAAAGATGATGGCAAATGGATTAACGGCGGGTATTTTGTGTTGAAACCCGAAGTCTTTAATTACCTCGAAGGCAATATGTCGGATATGATGTGGGAAGATGAACCGTTGGAAAAATTAACGCATGACGATCAGCTCGTCGCATACCAGCACGAAGGTTTCTGGAAATGTATGGATGCGCTGCGTGACAAAATAGAATTGGAACATCTCTGGCAATCAGGCCAGGCAAAATGGAAGCAGTGGTAATGAGCAGTGAAATGACCGCATTTTATAAAGGCAAGAAGATTCTTGTTACGGGCCATAGCGGTTTCAAAGGAAGCTGGCTGGTAGCAGTGCTGCAACAGATGGGTGCAGAAATATTTGGATATGCTCTTGCGCCGGGCACAAACCCAAATCACCTTGATTTATTAGCACCGGATGTTGATGCAACATATAACAATATTCTTCAGAAGGATGCCTTACATGAATTCATGCAACATGCTTCGCCCGAAATTATTTTTCATCTGGCAGCTCAGCCGTTAGTGCGTGAATCCTATCGCAACCCCCTGAATACCTATGAAACAAATGTGATCGGTACGCTGAATGTTTTAGAGGCTGCCCGGACCTGCCATTCGGTACGGGCAATTGTATGCATAACGACAGACAAGGTTTATGAAAATAAGGAGATCGAATACGCATATACTGAAGATGATCAGCTAGGCGGGTACGATATGTATAGTTCATCGAAAGCATGTTGTGAAATACTCATCGCTTCTTACCGTAATTCCTTTTTTAACATGAATGATTACGGAAAGCATCATAACATGCTAATAGCTTCTGCAAGAGCCGGAAACGTTATTGGTGGAGGTGACTGGAGTTCGGACCGCCTAATCCCGGATATAGTGCGGTCAACAGTTTCAGGGCAAAAGGTTGAGATCAGAAATCCATCGGCAATTCGGCCATGGCAACACGTACTGGATTGTATTTTTGGCTACCTCTTAATGGCAACAAAGCTTTTTGAGGGTGATACGCAAGTCGCATCGGCGTGGAATTTTTCCCCTTCAACTGCAGAGTTGATGACAGTGGAAGCGGTATTAAAAGGAGCAAAACAACACTGGCCCCAGATAGAGGTTACTTTCAATAAAGATCCGGATGATTTTCATGAAGCTAATTTGCTGATGCTGGATAATTCGAAAGCAGTTCATAAACTTGGGTGGCAACCAGCTTGGACTACGGCCGATGCCATTGAAAAAACGATCAAGTGGTATCGTGCATTTTATGAAGAAGGAGAAGTCTTGACAAATAAACAAATCGCTAATTATATATCAGCAATAAATAAAACAGCTTGACAACAAAACAACAAATTGAAGCGCTGGTAAGACAATATCACGCAGAGGAATTTGGGCCTAAAAATTTTGAATCAGGAGCACAGCACATTCCTGTTAGTGGAAAAGTGATTGATGCCGATGATATTTTTGCAGTTGTAGAAAGTGCATTAGATGGTTGGTTTACTACCGGCAGGTTTAACGATCTTTTTGAAAAACAGCTTGCTAAATATATTGGCGTTAAACATGTGCTCACAACTAATTCGGGTTCATCGGCAAATTTGCTCGCTGTTGCTACATTAACATCACCAGAACTTGGCGAGCGCGCAATCAGGCCCGGAGATGAAGTGATCACGGTGGCCGCCTCTTTCCCAACAACTGTAAACCCCTGGATCCATTATGGAGCCGTTCCTGTTTTTGTAGATATCGAAATTCCTTATTACAACATTAATGTTAGTCGGCTGCGGGATGCGCTCACCGACAAAACAAAAGCGATCATGATCGCGCATACGCTGGGGAATCCTTTCAACCTCGATGCTGTAGCAGCATTCGCCAAGGAAAATAACCTTTGGTTGATTGAAGATTGTTGCGATGCCCTCGGAGCAACATATGGCGGAAAACATGTTGGCACTTACGGCGATATTGGCACATTAAGTTTTTATCCTGCACATCATATTACAATGGGCGAAGGCGGGGCAGTCTTTATGGGCAATTCCAAACTCAAAAAGATCACGGAATCATTTCGCGATTGGGGCCGCGATTGCTGGTGTGCCTCCGGAAAAGACAATACCTGCGGCAAAAGATTTGATTGGCAACTGGGTGACCTTCCTTTTGGATACGATCATAAATATATATATTCTCATTTAGGATATAATCTGAAGATTACCGACATGCAGGCGGCCCTTGGCGTATCCCAGTTGAAAAAAATACATGATTTCGTTGATAAACGGCGACACAATTATGAGCGGCTGAAACAAGGGCTGCTGCCATTTTCGGAGAAATTAATTCTTCCCGAACCTACGCCGAATGCTAACCCGTCCTGGTTTGGGTTTTTAATCACCCTTCGTGACACGGCTGCTGTTAGCAGGAATGAAATGATCGCACATCTATCAAAGAATAATATCGGTACGCGGTTACTTTTCGCGGGAGATTTACGCAAACAACCGTATTTTAAAAATATCTCTTTCAGAGAAGTTGGAAGTTTTGAACATACAGAAACTGTATTAAATCAAACTTTTTGGATCGGCGTTACGCCGATGATTAACGACGAAATGATCGATTTTATCATCGCCAAGTTTTCTGAAATTTTAAGCTAACTATGGAAGGATTGCTCCACCCGATAATTATAGAAGATGTTGAACGAATTGTTGCATCAATTGAATGGGAGAAATTTCTGGGCAAAACAATTTTGATTTCCGGGGCTAATGGTTTTCTCGCATCTTACCTTGTACATTCATTCCTGCTTGCGAATGACAAGAAAGCAATTGGCTCGAAAGTGATCGGTATCTGCAGGAATGCAGACAATGCGGCAAAACGATTTAAGATATATGAGGGGCGTAAGGATTTTCAAATTATTATTACTGATGTTGCTGAACCCTTCAGCATCGAAGAAAAAATAGATTTTATATTTCATGCAGCCAGCCAGGCAAGTCCGAAATACTACGGAACGGATCCTGTGGGAACGATGAATGCAAATATCCTTGGGACCAATCAATTATTGTCACTCGCCAATAAAAATAAAGTAGCCGGCTTTTTATATTTCAGTTCAAGTGAAGTTTACGGAGTTGTCGATGAAAAGCTATCGCAGATTGCGGAAAAGGATTTTGGATATATAGATCTGAGTAACGTGCGCAATTGTTATTCAGAAGGGAAAAGGGCAGGGGAAGTATTATGCCTGAGTTGGTGGCATCAGTTCAAAGTCCCTGTGAAGATTGTTCGCCCTTTTCATACATATGGTCCGGGCATGCAATTAAATGATGGACGCGTATACGCAGATTTTGTGGCAGCCATTGTTAAGAATCAAAATATCACCTTAAATAGCGAGGGAACAGCAATTCGGGCATTTTGCTACCTTGCAGATGCAACAATCGCATTCCTGAAAGTGATGCTGGAAGGTGCTGAAGGAGACGCTTATAATGTTGGAAATCCGGATGCGCAAAAAAGTATCCTTGAGTTGGCAGAGATGCTTGTTTCCTTATTTCCCGAAAAGAATCTTTCGGTAGAACGGAATTTCAAAGTTGCGCCGGGTTATATTGCAAGTACTGTCCAGAAAAACATTCCGGCAATTAAGAAGATCAAAAGTCTGAAATGGACCCCGGATACCGATATTGCCGATGGTTTTAAAAGAACAATAAAAAGTTATATATGATGTTTGAGGAGATAAAAGCGAAATATCAGGCGGGTAAGATCAACAAGTGGGAGTATATCGATGAAATGTACAAAGTTCACGATGTACTCTTTGAATATGGGCAGTTAATAAATGCAACAAATATTTCCCGGATAGAAATTATTGATAACGAGGTGCTGATGACCTTTCGTGATTCCGGCGTAAAATTTATTTGCATACAAGGAGACAAAAGACTGGCACCATTTGATACATTAAATTTTGGAAGTTACGAGATCGACGAACTAACTACTCAACAGAAATTGATAGGAGAGCGTGATGTGATTTTTGATATTGGTGCAAACCTTGGATGGTATGCATTACATATGGCAAAAGAGTTTCCTAAAGCGTCAGTTCATTCCTTCGAGCCATTTGCTAACACCTTTGATTATCTAAATAAGAATATCAGTTTAAATCATCTGTCCAATATCGTTACATATAACCTTGGTTTTTCAGACACCGCAGGTATGCACAATTTTTATGTCGATCCAAAACTTTCAGTTAATGCAAGTCTTGTGAATGTTGCGGAGACAGCGTCAGTAAACGAAGTAGCATGCCTTTTTGAAACCATGGATAGTTTTTGTGAGGCCAATAATAAATTTCCAGATTTTATCAAATGTGACGTTGAAGGTGCGGAGTTGCTTGTGTTCCGGGGAGGGCAAAAGACGCTGCAAAACCGCCTTCCAATTGTGTTTACGGAAATGCTCCGGAAGTGGACAGCTAAGTTTAATTATCATCCCAACGATATCATTGAATTATTTGTTAGCTACGGCTACCAGTGTTTTACGATGGGTGATGAGGGTCTGAGGATGATTGGCAAAATTGATGAACATACGATAGAAACGAATTTTGTTTTTTTACATGCAGAAAAGCATGCAGATAAAATCAATCTTTTTCTGCATAAATAATTGTTATGGACACGATAGAATTTGCACGTGAAATCAGGAGCAGGACGTTGGAAATGGTTTATAATGCCAAGGCCTCGCACATTGGCGGAGCTTTTTCAATGGCCGATATCCTGGCGGTTTTATATGGCAGTGTTTTAAAAATAGATCCCGCAGAACCAAAAGCAGCTGATAGGGATAGGTTCATTCTGTCGAAAGGTCATGCCTGCACAAGTCTTTATTCAACCCTTGCAATCAAAGGCTTTTTTGATATAGACTTATTGGACACCTACAGCAAAGATGGAAGTTTTTTTATGGCACATACAAGCCATAAGGTTCCGGGCGTAGAGTTGTCAACGGGAAGTCTCGGTCACGCTATGCCAGTTGCTTGCGGAATGGCACTCGCGGCAAAACGAAAATCTGAAAAGCAGCATATTTATGTGCTTGTCAGTGATGGGGAATTAGATGAAGGATCCAATTGGGAAGCCATTTTATTTGCAGCTCACCACCACTTAAACAATTTAACCTGCATCGTCGACTATAATAAGATTCAAAGTTTGGGACGAGTAGATGACGTCATTCAACTTGATCCGCTTAAAGATAAATTTGTAAGTTTTAACTGGGATGTAGTTGAAGTAGACGGTCATGATCACGACCAGCTATTAGCTTCATTCAATAACAAAACGCTGACGGACAAACCGCGCTGTATCATTGCCCACACGATTAAAGGGAAGGGTGTTGATTTTATGCAAGACGATTTGAAATGGCATTACCAGTCGCCTTCAGCCGATCAATATTCAGCAGCTCAAAAGCAATTATAGATTATGCGTACCGCGTTTATTAGCCATCTTGTGGAACGAGCCAGGGTTAATCCGAAAATATTCCTGGTTGTTGGAGACTTGGGTTATTCTGTAGTTGAGCCTTTCGCAAATCTATTTCCCGACCGTTTCCTGAATGCCGGTATCGCCGAGCAAAATATGACTGGTATTGCTGCTGGATTGGCAATGGAAGGTTATACAGTCTTTACCTATTCTATTGCAAACTTTCCAACTTTGCGTTGCATGGAACAGATTCGTTATGATATCTGTTACCATAATCTGGATGTAAAGATCGTATCGGTTGGCGGAGGTTATGCATACGGCTCGTTGGGCGCCTCCCATCATGCAACAGAAGATATCGGCATGATGCGGACGATACCAAACCTAATAGTTTCGGCCCCGGGAGATCCCGTAGAAACGAGGGCCGTGCTAGATTCGCTGTTGAGTACCAGCTCTCCAGCCTATTTGCGGTTAGGCAAGGCGGGAGAACCCGTTATTCACGCAAATGAAATCATTCTGCCGGTGGGAAAATCTGTTCGCGTGCTCAGTGGACGAAACACCGCCGTTTTAACTACCGGAGCAATGTTGCAACACTCGCTAACTACTATTCAAAAAAATAATTACGATTTCAGTTTATATAGTTTCCCATTTGTAAAGCCGCTGGATCTCGAACGACTCGCGGAGATTTCAAGTAACTATTCTACAGTCATTACAATCGAAGAGCATCAAAAAAGCGGAGGATTCGGGTCGGCCATTTTAGAAGGTTTCAATGATTTGTTAGAAGCAGGTGTAATCAGCAAATTGCCCACTGTGCGTCGAATTGCCACACCCGACATATTTACGTACACTGCCGGCTCACAGGAGTATTTGCGCAAAACCCTGGACTTAACTTTTTGATTATAATGGATATCCCATTAATTACGATAGCCATTCCAACCTTCAACCGCGCCGGATATTTAGATATTTGTTTACGGCAGTTTGTCAAACAATTAACGTCTTACCAGGCTGATGTGGAACTGCTCATATCTGATAATTGCTCACCCGATAATACCGGGGAGATTGTCAAAAAATATTCAGAAGTATATCCCGCTATTAAATATATAAGGCAGCCTGTAAATATTGGTGCTGATGGAAATTTTGAATTTTGTTTTTCATCGTCGCTTGGTAAATACTTATGGATTTTCGGAGATGACGATTTCTTACTTGATGATAAGCTGCAATTAATAATGACTGTGCTTAAGGAGGAAAGCCCTGATATGCTTTTTGTGAAAGGGTATGGATATGTTAATGATCATCAAAAAGAGTATCCGGCGGCTACACCACTTCTTAAAAAGAAGCCAGTGGAATTTTTTACAGAACGGAAAAAATTCGTGGCCAATGTTCACTATTATCTAACGTTTGCTTCCGGAATTATTGTGAATAAGAGCCTTCTTCCTTCCGGTTATCAAAGCCGTAATTTTATCGGCAGTAACCTCAATCATTTTACCTGGGTTCTGGAGATACTTTCACGAGGTAAAAAATTCGGATTGATCCGGGAGTTCGTGATGGCTATCAAAACCAACAATACAGGGGGGTATAGCCTCTACGATACTTTTGCAAACAATTTAAATAAGATCCTTGACTTTGCTAATCGTACATCGGCACTGCCAATGTATGTGAACAAGACCATTAATTTTAATATGTTACTTAGTTTTTTTCCGCAGTTCGTATTAGCGGGGAGAAAAAATAGGACTGCAGCCTTTAATACCGAAGATGCCAGGGCAGCATTGCAAAAATTTTATGGCCATACCATCTGGTTCTGGTTATTTCTGTGGCCGGTTTTTATTTTACCTTTAAAATTGGCTAGCTTTTTCCAGGTTAAATTTTTAAACAACATTAACCGGCTCAAAAACGCATTCATCTGATGTTGAACAAGCTTAACAATAAACTGGAATACTTCTTATCTGCATGTTTGTGGAAGCTATTTCATGCGCCATTGTTAGGCAGGGCAGGAGCAAATACCGTGGTGTTAAAAACTCCTGCTATCGTCAACCACAAATGCATTTTTATTGGCGATAATTTTACAGCGTTGCAACGGCTGAGATTGGAAGCGATTACTAACTATCACCATCAGGTTTTTACGCCTCAAATCATCATTGGCAACAATGTTACTTTTAATACAGATGTGCATATTGGCTGTATCAATAAAATCGTAATCGGTGATAATGTTTTGCTGGCCAGCCGCATCTATATCTCGGATCATTCACACGGAGAAATTTCTACGGAAGCATTAACCTTACCCCCCAACGAACGGCCGCTTGTTTCCAAAGGACCCGTGATCATCGGTAACAATGCCTGGATCGGCGAAGGGGTAGCCATTATGCCCGGCGTTACGATTGGCGTAAATGCCATTATCGGCGCTAACAGTGTTGTAACAAAAGATATTCCCGCCAACGCAGTCGCAGCAGGCGTTCCGGCGCAGGTGCTGCGAATCCTTTAAAATTTATTTATGATTGTCTTTACGCTTTGTTCCAATAATTATCTCGCCCAGGCTAAAACATTAGGTGATTCATTCCTTTTGCACAATCCAGGCGCCACGTTTGCAATCGGACTGGTCGACCGCAGGCATGAAGCAATTGATTATTCAATTTTCAGCAACTTCCTCTTGTTGCCGGTGGAAGAGATCGGTATCAAGCCATTTGAAGAAATGCGGGCACGCTACTCCGTTATGGAATTGAATACTGCGGTAAAGCCTTTTTACTTTCATTACTTTTATCAACACTATCCGCAAGAAAACAAAGTCATTTATTTAGACCCCGATATTTTAGTTTACCAGCCGCTTAATGTCCTCTCGGAGAAACTCGAGGAAAACAATATCGTTTTAACGCCGCATTTCACCACGCCGATCTATGATGACTATAATCCGGGCGAACCAAATATTTTAAACACCGGAATTTATAACTTAGGGTTTATCGGCACAAGCCGCAGTGAAGAAACGATGAAGTTCCTCGATTGGTGGATGGTTAAACTCACCACGCAATGTATCAACAGTTTTTTCGACGGGCTTTTTGTAGATCAGCTCTGGAATAATTTTACGCCTTTATATTTTGAAAAAGTTCATATCCTGCGGCATAAGGGTCACAACGTAGCCTACTGGAACCTGCATGAACGCAGGATCACGGGCGATACGCCTGAATATACTGTGAACGATGAAGTGCCGCTAGTATTCTATCATTTCAGCGGATTCCTGTTTAATAACACGGCCGAAATATCCAAATACCAGGATCGTTTTACGTTCGCACAACGACCCGACATTGTTCCCTTATTTAAAGATTACGCGCACATCGTCATGAAAAATGGCCACGAAAAATTCGCAGCCATTAAATGTTATTTTGATCAGGGGAAACCGCCAAGCAAATTACTGAAGGCGATGAAGAATCCGGCGCTGGGGAACATGATCAACCGTTTTTTAGAAAAGAAACTTCACCTGAGATTAATTAAAACCCGGTAAACTTTTTCTCCGTTTCCAACTCCGCAGCCATCATTTCTTTTACAAGAGCAGGCAGATCGTAAGTCGGTGTCCAGCCTAATTTTGTGCGTGCTTTTGTAGCATCGCCTACAAGCAATTCCACTTCCGTGGGGCGGAAAAATTTAGGATCGATGCTGATCACTTCCTGTCCGGCAGGCAACTGGTAGTTCTCATTATTACATTTTACCACGTAGCCTATTTCGTCAACACCGCTTCCTTTAAATCCGATCTCAATGCCTGCTTCAGCAAAACTTAATTTAGCAAAATCCCTTACGCTTGTTGTAACGCCGGTAGCTAATACGAAATCTTCCGGCTCTTCCTGCTGCAACATGCGCCACATTCCTTCCACATAATCTTTCGCATGGCCCCAATCCCTCTGTGCATCAAGGTTTCCGAGTGTCATCTTCTCAATCCTGCCCATGGCGATACGCGCCGTGGAAATGGTAATTTTCCTTGTTACAAAACCTTCGCCACGTAACGGACTTTCATGGTTAAAAAGAATGCCGTTCACCGCAAAAATGTTATAGGCTTCCCGATAATTTACCGTGATCCAGTAGCCATATAATTTCGCAACGCCATAAGGCGATCGCGGGTAGAAGGGCGTGGTTTCCTTTTGCGGAACTTCCTGCACCTTACCATATAATTCAGACGTTGATGCCTGGTAGAATTTCGTTTTTGTTTCCAGCTTCAATATCCTGATGGCCTCGAGGATGAGCAACACACCCGTGGCATCCGCTGTCGCGGTGTACTGCGGTGTTTCAAAACTTACCTGCACATGGCTTTGTGCTGCCAGGTTATAAATTTCATCAGGCTGCGTTTGCTGGATGATGCGAAGAATATTTGTACCGTCTGTGAGATCGCCGTAGTGAATGAACAAGCGCCCGGCGTATTTTTTGTCAAAGATCATATGATCGATGCGCGCCGTATTCAGCAACGAGCTACGGCGGCGGATGCCATGCACGATGTATCCTTTATCCAATAATAGTTCGGTTAGATATGCGCCATCCTGGCCTGTAATTCCTGTTATCAGTGCTGTCTTCATCAATCTCTTGAAATTTTAATTATTTTCGCAAAGCTATTGTAAAATTTCAGGAAATAGCACCCGCAATTGTTTAGCAAAGCGGTGAATGAAGCCGCTGTCGCGCCATAAAAACCAAAAAATGAAAATTGCAGTCAATTGCTGGATTCTTCGCAATAAACAGATCGATGGCATCGGGAATTTTACGATCGAGACCTTACGCCCCTTAATCCAGGCACACCCCGAAATTGAATTTCAAATTCTCTGTGATAAAAAATTTACGGAAGGCTATTTTGATTTTCCGAACGTGACCCTGCACCGGATTTTTCCTGCGCTGCGTCACCCCCTGTTGTATTTAATGTATATGGAAATTGCTGTTGGTATTTTCCTTCGCCGCGAACGCCCGGATATTTTCCTCGGTATGGACGGCTCCTTGTGCCTGAATACGTCTACGCCGCAATTGCCGGTGATCTACGACCTAAATTTCGAGCACTACCCGAAAGATATGCCCTGGCGCAACAGAACCTACTACCGTGGTATGTTCCCGCGGTTTGCTAAAAAAGCGAACCGTATTGCAACCATCTCTGAGTACAGCAAAGAAGATATTGTTAAGCTATATGGCATTCAACCTGCGCTCATCGATAATGTTTCCTGTGGGATTAAAGACAAATTTTTCCCTTTAGAGAAGGCAGCGATCGAAACTGTTCGGGAAAAGTATTCCGGCGGTCAGCCTTATTTCTTCTTCGTCGGGTCGATGCATCCCCGCAAGAATATTCTTCGTTTATTAAAAGCGTTCAATCAGTTTAAAAAAGAATCCGGCAGTGGATTTAAATTAATTCTTGCCGGGCATATTTTATGGGATGATACCGACATTAAACAGGTGATGGACGGATTGGAATACAAGAGCGATGTTATTTTTACCGGGCGTGTAAATGACGAAGACCTTAATAAATTACTGGGCAGTGCTCATGCGCTCTGCTTTGTTCCGATCTTTGAAGGATTTGGATTGCCGATCGTGGAAGCTTTCCAGGCGGGCGTTCCGGTGATATGCAGCAACGTTACTTCCATGCCGGAAGTAGCAGGTGATGCGGCGTTACAGGTAGATCCGTTTAGTGAAATTGAAATAGCAGCTGCAATGAAAAAATTAGCGGAGTCGCCTGATCTTTGTAAATCATTGATCGAAAAAGGGCATCAGCAAAAATTACAATTTACATGGAAGAGAACATCAGAACTGTTCTATCAATCCATCATCAAATCGCTTGGAGGGAAAGCATAGTCTCCCAGTAATGCAGCAAATCGGTCAGGCTTTGTTCCATGCCGATCACAGGTTTCCAGCCAATCTCGTGGTTGATCTTTGCGTAAGAGCCGATCACTTTTTTATTTTCTGCAGGCCGGAAATTTTTCGCATCAGAGTGATAAGTTACTTCGGTGCCCGTGATCTGCGACAACGTGCCGATAATATCTTTCAATACATATCCCTGCCCGGAGCAAACGTTATAGGTTTCTCCTTTCGTGCCATTCATTAACAGGCCATGGTACGCTTTTACAACATCCCGCACATCGCTGAAATCTCTTGTCACTTCTACATCTCCAACCGTGAGCCTGATCGGCCCTGCATTCTGTTGTAGCTGGAGCGCTACCTGTCTTACGAAGGAAGAAATAACAAACTTGTCGGTTTGGTAAGGACCGATATGATTAAAGGAACGCGTATGTAAAATATCCAGTCCGTAATTTTTAGAATAAATTTCAACAAGTTTTTGCTGCATAACGCGCGACGTGCCGTAAGGGCTTACCGGGTTTGTTGGATTTCTTTCTGTTAAAGGAAGATCTGTTTCCAACACGTGCCCGTATTCTTCTGCAGAACCTACAGAAAGAATCCGTGCAGGGATGGCATTTATTCTCACCTGTTCGATCAGGTGCAGGAACATCCCCATGTTTTCCTGGATCGTTTTTGCAGGCTCGTGCCAGCTACTCGCCACACTGCTGTTGGCTGCCAGATGAAGAATTTGATCGGGTTTAAACGCCCGTAACAATTCACCCAGTTTCGTACTGTCCATTAAATTAATACGGTGAAACTGGCAGTCCACATTTGGGTAGCTGTCCGGCGAAAATTGCGGCAGGTTGTTGTGATAAACGCCGGCAATCGTATAAGCGTTACCGGAAGCGGATAACAGTTCAACGAAATGCCGCGCTACAAAACCTGATATGCCGGTGATTAAAATTCTCATATTTTCTTAGTCAGACTGTAGTTAATTGCCGCTGCTGCGGACGCTGCAATATTACCCCAATAAAAATGATTAAAGAACGCTGCGGCGGTTTTTTCATTCGTTCCAATAACTTTTACCGCCTGTGCAAACGCACCCCAATCGCCGTCTGGCACGACAGTTAATTTATGAGCCGTAACCGTCAAAGGAATTCCGGTTGCACCGCTTTCCGTGCTCACGCAGGAAAGATCAAATCCTAGCGCCTCAACGAGCTTGGTTTTTATACCTCCGCCTTCAATCACCGGGTTGATAAAAATATCAGCACCTAAAAAGTAGGGACGAATATCATTTACAAAGCCCGCATATAAAATTCTTTTATCGCTATAAGTTTTCAATTCATTAAAATCCGCCGGTAAACCTTTTCCGCAAATAAGTACACGATAGTCAAAGTCAGCGCTAGTTAACCATACCGGATTTAATTTTTTAGTAATTACCTGCAGCGCTTCCTGGTTAGGGAGATAACTCAACGTGCCGTTGAAGAACAGTATTTTTGCACCCCGGGGAATCTGGTATTTATCTCTCAGAAATTGTTTCGCTGCCAGTTTTTCATTTTCCGTCGGCCCGGTTTTTTCTTCAAACCCATAGGTAATACAGATTGTTTTCGCGGGAGCGATGCCAAAATTTTCAATGGCATATTGCTGGTCTTCTGCTGTGATAAAAAAACTAAGGTCGGCCTGGCGATGAATAAATCGTTCATAATGCCAGAGCAGCTTCCACCACCATCTGCCGGTACTCTTAAAACGAATCGCCTCGATATTATGTGAGCGGATATACAATTGTACTCCCGTAGTTTTTTTGAGGAGGTAGCCCAGCCACGCAAAATATGGATGCTCTAACACAATTGCTGAAACTCTTTCACGACGCAGGATGGCGGCCAGTTTTAAAAACAGGAGCGGATTGATGTAACGCAAAATTGATTTCCCGAGCGAAGGATAAAACCTGGCAGGGAAATCATCGGGAAGCTGGTTATCGCTTGTTCCGATAATGGTGAGATCCACATGCGCAGATAAAAACTGGTAGAACAATGCAATTGCCTTTTGCCCGCCCATTTTTGCAGGATAAACACGGTACGGGAGCAGAGCGGCGATATGTGGCTTGGTCGTCAATTTATCTATTGGAAAAAGAACGGGAATGATTGCTCACTCCCGTTTATGTTTAGACCGTTGTATTACGGGTTTCTTTTTTTCGCTTCATCCACTCTGTGAATATACAGATCAGCAATAGTGCGGCGAGCAGCCATGTTGCGATCGTACTGATCGTTTTACTCATAAAGAAAATAGCAGGTTCGAATTTAAAATCTATCGTATGTTTTCCTGCAGGAACGAGCATCGCGCGCAGCACATAATTTGCTTTTACATAAGGCGCCGGTTTGCCATCTATGTAAGCTTTCCAGTCCTTATAATAGATTTCGCTAAACACGGCAATATGCGGCTCTGTTGT
Organism: Ferruginibacter sp.; assembly: GCA_028288705.1. Classification (GTDB taxonomy): domain Bacteria; phylum Bacteroidota; class Bacteroidia; order Chitinophagales; family Chitinophagaceae; genus Ferruginibacter. The sequence goes on along the minus strand of JAQBNH010000002.1, from coordinate 94,443 downwards.
TTCAGTGGCATAGCTGATCGCGTCATTGTCGAAGCTGGTCATGCGGATCGTTGCGCTGCTGTCTGCCGGGGCAAAACTGCTTAACGATGGTTTAAAACTTTCATCAACAACAGCGGTATCTTTCGGGTTAAACCCGGTGAGGGCCTTCATTTCAGCTACCGGGCCGTTCACAAACTGCACCGCTTTTACAAACCAGGCATTCCCTAATGCCGCAGGGTTTTGCTGCGCAACCATTTCGTTCCCCTGGCGCTGGATAACATATTTTGTATTCAGCATGTTTAACACACCAAGGTTTGGCGAACCCAATAGCTGATTACTATAGAGGTCATCATAAATACCTAGCTTCGCAGCGTGGTAACCGCCTATCGATTTATGGTAGTAAGAAGTGCGTGATTCTTCAAAGGGATTGCCACCATTCCCGAGATTGTATACACGGAAATTTGGATCTTTATCTGCAAGGATCTGCCTGTCAGCATTGCTCATCGGGAATTCCTGCGCTTCGTATTTCTCTTTGCTGTCGTAGCTTTTTTCGTTTAGATATTTGCTGTCGAAGCTAAGCAGGTCTATCAGTGCCACCAGTGTTACGCCTGCAAGCAGAACCGTAGCATTGAGCTTCTTTTTAAGATATAACGCAATAAACGCAGCTGCTACCAGCACATACATCAGCGAACGCAGGATATCTTTCATAAAAAAGCCAGCGCGGTCTTTTCTTATTTCTGTAACAAATTCCCGGGCTGTTTTCTGCGCATTCGCATCTCCTTTCAAATTGAATACCATGCCTTCGTACAACTGGTTGTCACGTTTAGGTATAAACGCTTCCGTAGAAAGCTTTTGTTCCAATGCCGGATCCTGCGCATTATACAAGGCATTGAACTGGTTGGTGCGTTCCCTGTTTTCTGCAGCATAATCCCAGCTGGCATACATCGCTAACGCCAGCGCAAACACGGCAGCTGTAGCAATAGCGCCAAACTTAAACTTCTTCCAGGTTTCCGGATCGCTATCGTCCACCAGCTTGTTCAACGTAAGTACAGCGATGATCGGGAATAGTAATTGCGGAATCACCAGGGCCATCGTCGGCACACGAAACTTATTATAAAACGGAAGATGATCGAAGAGGAAGTAATTTAAGCCGGGAAGATTATGTCCCCATGAAAGCAGGATGCCTAATATACTCGCCGTTAAGATCCACCATTTATGTTTCCCGTCGAGGAAGAACATGCCGAAAATGAAGAGGAAACAAATAACGGCACCGAGGTAAACAGGTCCGTTCGTAAAAGGCTGATCGCCCCAATACAAATTCTGGCTGCCAATATTTATGGCCTGGTCTGCAGGAACGCCTAGCCGCTCAGACAAAAACTGGACAGATTTTGCATCGTCTTTTAACTGCGGGAAAATATATACGTCACCATCCCGTTCTGCCTGGTGATTGCCATAACCCATAACGCCCGGGAACATTAATGTCATGGTCTCACCCTTGCCATAACTCCATTGAAAAGCATATTCACGGGATAGGCCGGTTGTTTTTCCATTGACGACTTTTTCTTTTTGGCCGGGTGTTTCTGTCATCACCAGTTGCCCGCCACGCTTAGATTCTTTCGCGTAATCATAAGTAGGGAAAAGACTGATAGCATTGTTCGCAACGCCAAGTAAACCCGCGACCAGCATCAAACCAAGTGTTTTTAAAAGATGCGTTGTTTCGCCTGCCTTGATCAAACGAACGGCAAAAAATATCGTCATAACAATCAGCACGAGGAACAAATAATAACTGATCTGCTGATGGCCCTGCCCGATTTCAAAAGCTGTGAAAATGGCGGCCAGTGTAAAGCCGATTAAATATTTACGGTCGAATATGAGCAGGATACTGCCGATGACTGCAGGCGCATAGGCCAATGCCAGCATTTGGGTATTATGCCCGGCTGTGATGATGATCGGGGAAAAACTACAATAAGCAAAAGCAAGTGCCCCGAGAATGGCTGCATAAGGTCGGATGCGCATGCACATGCACATGAAGTAAAATGCGATACAAGCCAGGAAAAAAAAGTTCATCGGTTGTGGCAACCATAACTGGAAAGTCCTGTCGAGGAAGGCGAGGGGCGACCACGAACCTTCTATCGCTACCTGGAATGCAGGCATACCACTGAACATGCTTGTCACCCACAATGGGAAATGACCGTGCTGTTCTTTGTATTCGAAAGACTGGTGGCTCATGCCCTGCCAGCCTGCAATATCTGATTGTTTTAAAACGGTATCTGCTTCAAGGGCAGATTTACTTACGATCAATGCGACAATCAGGAATACGCCCACCGCGATCAAATGGGGTAAAAACGTTTTAAAACTTAATTTTTTCATCTGGAATTATTCTGGCGGCAAAATAATGCTTATTATTTTAAATTACCGGGTTAAACAGCATCTGATTAGGGTAACGGCGATTGCCTATTGTGGCATTGTCTGGATGTTCTCCATATCGGCCTTCTGGCTTTTTCTTTTGAAGAGGTCTACATCAAATTTGCCAAAACGCCAGTTGAAATTAAGGCGAACGATCTGGGGATCGCGGCGTCGTGAGTTGTCCTGTATAAAATCTGCACCTTCCACATAACTGGCGTATAACCGTGAACGAAAGATATCTGAAAACTGGATCGTAAGCGATGCAGCGTTGTTTTTTAAGAAGTCTTTTTTCAATGAAAGATCCGCCCCATAAATTGGTTTTAAATAACCCTGACTGGTGATCTGTGCACCGCCGCCAAACATCATTCCGCCACCACCGCCACCGCCACGGTTACCCGGGCTGGACGCAGGTACGATCGTTTTTGCCTGGTAGTCTGCCGTAAGCTGCAGGCTGAAATTTTTCGGCAGTTTAAAACTGTTGTTCAGTTTTCCAAACCAACTCCAGTTAGCCGTACGCGAAGTACCGGCCAATGCACCGGGTTCGATCACTACATGGTAAATATTTACATTGCTGCTGAGGTCCCAGAAGCTGGTGATCTTTTGTTTTGAAGTAAGTTCAAGGCCGGTTGTAAAACTGTGATCCGCATTCCTGAAAGTTGTGTACCGTGCAGGTTTCGCAGGATTGATCAGCGAATCAATATATTGGTAGCGGGTGATCAGGTTGTCGGTTTTTTTTCCATATATACTTGCCAGGAAAGCATTTCCCTTACCATACTGCAAAGAATAAACGATCTCTGCCAAATGCGTAAATTCCGGACGCAGACCGGGGTTACCCACACTAAGATTTAATGAATCAGAAAAATCAACAAAAGGAATTAACTGGAAGAAATTAGGCCGGTTGATCTTCCTGGAAAAGTTCAGTTGCATGTCCTGCCGGTCTTTCAGCTGGTAGCCGATAAAAAGCGAGGGAAAGAAACTGGCAGGATAGTTATTGCTGAACCGCTGGCTTTTAGAAACCAGGTTGCCGGTGTAAGAGGAACTTTCCATTCGTGCTCCAACCTGGTAACTCAATTTATTCCATTGCTGGCTATAAGTTATGTAGCCAGCATGTACCTGGTCCTGGTAATTATACCGAACACCGATCAGTGGCAGTATATAATAATTACCCGTTTGCGCATTCTGCCGGAAGTTATCGTTCCAGCTGCTGTTATTACGGATATTTGTTCGCAAGCCGAATTCAATCTTCTGTGTTTTAGAAAACGGGTTGCTGAAATCAGTTTGAAAGGTCATGTTCCGGGAGGTTCCGCCCCCGATGGCACGCTCAGATTCTGGTGCCGGTTTCATGTTATTATTGTCATCCCAAAGTTTGCTGCTGTAATCTGAAGTATTGCTGTTCTCGCTATAATTAAAATTTGCATCCGCGGTAATTTCTTTTCCGGGACGTGAAAAATTGTGTTTAAAGGCAAGGCTGCCACCATAATTATCAAAGCGGGCATCTGCATTCAGCATTCGCAATCCGGACTCTTTAAAATAACCGGAAGTACGGGTTGTATCGCGTACGCTGTTGATGGCATCTTCCACGCGAAAATGCCCCTTCATCAAATTGGTACTGATCGTAAATGTGTTTCTGTTATCGAGCAGATAATCCATCCCGACACGACCGAAACCAAACACCCCTTTATTAACAGGTTGATTCGCCTGGGCGTAATTGGCGGTTCCGTTTGATAAAAAATCGGTTCGCCTGGTATTCACTTCACTGATTGATTTTCGATACCCAACCTGGCCTGCTGCAAAAAAATTAACCTTGTTTTGTTTGAAGTTAAAATCTCCTCCAAAGGAAGGCCTGGCGCGGCTGTCGATACTCGCCCGCACATTTCCGTTATAGCCTGATTTCCGATTTTTTTTGAGGATGATGTTCAAAATGCCAGCGCCACCACCACTCGCATCATACTTTGCTGAAGGGTTGCTGATGATTTCCACCGATGCGATCTGGTCAGCGGGAATCTGGTCTAACGTAAGTGTTGTTACGCGCCCGTCAATGAAAATTTGCGGTGCAGCATTGCGCATAGTTACATTGCCATCTACATCTACATTTACAGTGGGAACATTCTTCATCACATCAACGGCAGTTCCGCCGGTTACAGAGAGGTCTTTCTCTACATTGTAAACCTTCTTGTCGAGATTTAATTGCAACAAACTGCGCGAAGCAGAAACCGTTACAGCTTGTAATTGTTTGGGATCGGTATTGAGCCTGATATTACCGAGATCCTTATCTGTGCCCATATCAAAGCGAATATTTATTTCCAGCGCAGCATAACCGACAGCAGAGACACGCAGGAAAAAATTTCCGTTTACAGGTACTTCTTCAATACTGAATTCTCCTTTACGGTCAGATAATAATGTAGAAAGGATCTTATCTTTTTTCCTGCCGCTACTGTCGCGGTCAATCAATTGTACAGATGCGTCAGCCACCGGTTTGCCGGTTCCGTTCTCCAGCAACTTTCCGAAGAAATGTCCATTGGCGGCAGCCGGTTTACGAAAAGCAGGGGCCTGTGCAAATGCGTTTATTGCAAGGGAAGAAAATATCAGCCATATCATCAACTTCAGGGTCATGCGGGTGTGCGCTTTTATAGTTAGTCAGGTTGTTGTTTTTCAGGATTTGCTTTGATAATAAAGTATCGCTACCTGGATGATGCCGGTGATGAGACCGAACGCGGCCGCTGCGATTTTAAAAAGAACTATTTTACGGGAAGCACTTTTTAAAATATATGCTTCGGCTGCAGGTATTGAAATGGCATTGATTTGATCTTCAATCAGCGTTTTAATTTGCATTTCACCCAGCAGCGAAGCCACGGATTTTCTCATTAGCCCCGGTAAGATAAGCTCAACTTCTGATAAAAACGCCTCTTTGAACCGGGCCAGTGTTTTTTCGCCCATGAACTGGTGTAATAACGGGAAAGCATCCTTGAGCTTCTCTTTCAAAAAAATATCAATATGAGCTTCCAGGTCGGGTTTCAGCCGGTTGATCATATCCATTTCGTCCATTTTTTCCGCGATAAGATTGTTCTGACTTAGTTGCTGATCTGCAAGCGCCGACAATTTCGCTGCCATCACAGGCTTTAAAGCGGGCATCAGGCCCTGGATGCTGAATCCCGCGATCCGGGTCTTTATGTACGGCCGGAAAAATAAAAAGAGCATGAGTTCGGCCATCATCCAGCCACTGGCAGCGGCTACGACGAGCATCATCAGATAGGTTGCGGGCATCGTTAAAAATTGGCTGCAAAAGTAAAGTTTTTTCAAATCAGCAGCTATCTAATTTTGAACGGTACGTGTTTTTATATATTTTTGCCGTCCAATAACAAAACGGTAGTCGTAGCTCAGTTGGTTAGAGCATCAGATTGTGATTCTGAGGGTCGGGGGTTCGAGCCCCCTCGATTACCCACCAAGGTCCCCGGTTTTCCGGGGATTTTTTTATGGATTTATACCATTTATCCGTTTAATTTTCCATATTGCCTGTTTAACAAAACATTATTGGCGACCCAACGTTAGTTTAATCTATCAGCCATCATTTTACGTTATTTTTACTGTATGCATAAAATTGCAGATTTTATTATGAGTAGAAAATTCATCCCGGTTATTCTGGTCCTTACCGCCGCTAGTTTTTTCCTTGCTTTTCAATCTCAGGGTAGAAGCGATAATGAAGAAAATCCGAAACTCCGCAACGCCAAGATCCTCCGCAATGTAGGCGTACTCCTGGAAGAAGGGCATTTCAGCCCGCGCAAGGTCAACGATGATTTCAGCAAACTGGTGTTGAAGAAATTTTTGGAAGATCTCGACGGCGATAAGAACATTCTCCTGCAATCAGATATTGAAAGTTTTAAAAAGTACGAGACGCGCATCGATGACGAAATTCACGGCGAAGCATTGGAATCGTTTTACACGATCAATGATGTTTACCTGAAACGCCAGAACGAAGCGTCGGTTCTATATAAAGACATTCTGAAAAATCCTTTCGATTTCACAAAGAATGAAAAAGTGATCATGGATCCTGAGAAATTATCTTTCCCGGCCAACGAAGCAGAAAGAGCAGATACATGGCGCAAACGCTTGAAATACCTGGTGCTGGATCGCTATGTAGGAGCCCAGGAAGAGCGTGAAAAAAATAAAGCAAAGAAAGATTATAAATACAAAGCTGATTCTACGCTCGAGCGCGAAGCCCGCGATGGCGTGCGTAAGCAGATCGAGCGCTACTTCACCACCAAAAAAACGCGCGAGACGAATGATGAGAACTTCAGCACGTTCATCAATGCGATTACCGGCGCAATGGATCCGCATACAACTTACTTCCCTCCTGTAGACCTTCGTTCGTTCAACGAGTCGATGAAAGGCAGTTTCTACGGTATTGGGGCGGTGTTGAAGGAAGAGAATGGTACGATCAAGATCGCCAGCCTTCAAACCGGAATGCCAGCCTGGAAAAGTGGTGAATTAAAAGAAAATGATGAGATTATCAAAGTTGGCCAGGGTAGCCAGGAGCCGGTTGATGTAACAGGTTATGGTGTTACGGATGCCGTGAAACTGATTCGCGGTGCAGAAAAGGGTTCAGAAGTGCGTTTAACGATCCGCCGCATGGATGGCAGCACGAAAGTGGTCGCCTTGAAAAGGGATGACATTAAACTGGATGAAACATTTGCCAAATCAGCGATCATCAATGGCGAACAAAAGATCGGTTATATCTTCCTGCCGGAATTTTATGCAGATTTCGAACGCCCGAACGGTCGCCGTTGTGCAGCCGATGTGGCAAAAGAAATTGAGAAATTAAAAGCAGAAAAAGTAGATGGTATCGTGTTAGACCTTCGGGGTAATGGCGGTGGATCTTTATATGATGTGGTTCAGATGGCAGGTTTATTTATCGAAGATGGTCCGATCTGCCAGGTAAAAGGAAGAGACGAAAAAGCACAGATCCTCCGTGATCGCGATAAAAACGTTTTGTACACAGGGCCTCTTGCAGTAATGGTGGATGAAACCAGTGCTTCCGCTTCAGAGATATTCGCAGCAGCGATCCAGGATTACAAACGCGGCGTGGTGATCGGCAGTACTTCTACGTATGGTAAAGGAACTGTTCAGCGCAATATCCCGTTGAATCCTGAAAGTGAGAACAACCTGATCCCAACCAACAAAGCTGATGACCTTGGTTCTGTAAAACTGACCCTTCAGAAATTTTATCGCATCAGCGGCGGTGCAACGCAGTTGAAAGGTGTTGTTCCGGATATCGTTCTGCCGGACCGTTTAGAGCATTTGAAATTTCGTGAAAAAGATAATCCTTATGCATTGAAATGGGATGAGATCAGCAAAGCCGATTATAAAACCTGGACAAGCACTTTCAGCGAAGATGCGATCGTGAGCAGCGCTAATGATGAAACCAACAAAAACACAACGTTTGGTAAAATCAAAACCAATGTTCAGTGGCTGGAAAAAAATGCCGATCGCGAATATTCTTTAAATATCAACCAGTTTAAAGAAGATCAGAAAGAACTGAAAGCGGTATACAAAAATATCGAAGATTTATACAAACTGGCGAAGCCGATGGACATCAAAAACCTGGTTGCTGATACGGTAACGATCAACGCTTATAAAGAATCTGTTGATCGTAACAACCAGTGGTTAAAACGTATCAGCGATGATATCTATATCGACGAAACCGTGAAAGTGGTAAACAAGATGATCGTTCAGGCCAACCTTGCCAAAAGGAATTAATCACGATAAAATGATAAGGAAAAAGACCGTCTGGAAAGGCGGTCTTTTTTTTGCGCAAGAGTTTTTATCAGAGGTAGCGCTCTTTGATAATATTCACATGATGGGTAAGATGCCCCACCAGAATAAAACCGATTGCATTAACGCTGGTTGGGTTGTTATTCGCGAGGCCGGAACTTTCCAGCATTTCGTTACTGAAACTTTCATACAACAGTCTGGAACTTTGGCGCACCACTTTCATTTCTTTCAATAAACTTTCCCAGCTGCGCGCATTCGCGTTGGAGTTTCTTGCATAATCGTCTTCTTCAAAACCAGGCAGCGATTGCTTTTCAGCCCTGGCAAAACAAAGCGCCCGGAAGCAAAAGATCCGTTCTGCATCAATGATATGCTGCAACAATTCTTTCAGCGTCCATTTGCCGGGGGCATACGCGAACATGGACTTTTCTTCAGAGATACTGTTGAAGAAACTATCCACAACCGGCTGTTGATTTTCAATCGCCGTGATCACATCGGTTTCTTCCACTTTACTAATATAGTTATCGAAATAAACAGGGTAGGTTCCTGCAGCAGGTTTTGGCATGGTAAATATTTGAATAAAAATAAGCCGTTCTCCGGTAAAAGAGAACGGCTTGCAGGATTTAATTATCAAACAGGTTTAACCCATTTTTGTTTTTCTGATCTTCGCTTTCGGCAAAGTTTGCTTTACTTTTTTTGTCTGGATCGTACTTGCATATTTCACTGCTTCGTAAGCATTGACAATACCACCGGTTTTGGAGATATCAGCCAGGTCAACCTGTTGATCTGTGCCAGGCAACTTCACTTTTTCTTTTGGCGCCTGCGCAGATTTTTCAATCGCCATTTTTAATTGTTGAGGCGTCAGGTTTGGATAATACTGCAGGATCAATGCCGCAACACCGGCAACCACCGGGCAAGCCATACTCGTGCCGCTCGCATCGCCGTAAGTTGTGACACCCGGAACGGTTGAATGAATATTCACACCCGGTGCAAATACATCCACTTCTTTTTTACCAAAGTTGCTGAAAGATGCTGTTAACCCGCCATTTTTTACGTCACCGCTCGCACCCACAGTAATCACGTTGGTTGCTTTTCCTTTTCCGTTTACATAGATCGGGTTGGGGAAATTATCTGTACTATCCACATTTTTATGATCATTCCCTGCGGCGTGAACCAGCAGTACGCCCTTTGATTCCGCATAACGGAAGGCATCATCTACCCATTGTTTTTGGGGTGAAAAATCTTTCCCAAAACTCATGCTGATCACACGTGCTCCATTGTTCACGGCATAACGTATCGCGTTGGCGATATCTTTATCATGCTCATCTCCGTCAGGCACGGCACGAACCATCATGATCCTCACGTTATCTGCAATGCCATCCACACCTTTATCATTATTGCGTACCGCAGCGATGATACCGGAGCAATGCGTTCCATGGAAAGGTGTTCCAGCCATAATATCATTGTTGCCGTAATAGCGATCGTTGATATCGTTTTCATTGTCTTTAACAATGTCTTTACGGTATTCCGGCGGCGCTTTAGTTGCAGATTCTGCTTTGCGGATCTGGCCGTTCAAATCATCGATCAATTGCTGGTTGGTAATATCATAACTGTTATTGGCTTTTGAAATACCCATCATGATATTCTTCGTCAGCTTTGCATCAATGTTGTTGGTGCTATAGGCTTTCAGGTCGTTACCATTGTATTCTTCCTTGCCCAGTTCTTTGCGGATCACGGCATCGCCCAGCATAAACTTCGGCTGAATTTGTTTGATGTATGCTGCTTCTTCCTGGTCTACATCTCCCACAACCTTTTCCCGGGATTTGACGAACATCTGGTATTCGGCTTTGTCTTTGGCAGATAAAGAAGACTCGTTCACTTCTTTGCCTTCCCATCTGGCTTTCAGGCTATGGTAAACTCGTGCCGCTTCATAACTGTCTTCCTTTACATTACGGCCATCTTTGCCGCCGATAAAGTTCCAGCCATGAACGTCATCTATATAACCGTTGTGGTCATCATCTTTGCCGTTACCGGGAATCTCGCCCGGGTTCGTCCAGAGAATGGGTTTCAGATCTTCATGCAGCGTATCGATACCACTATCAATTACCGCAACAACGATCCGCGTGTTTTTAAGTTTTTTTGATTTCAGGAATTCATAGGCTTTATCCAGGCTGATCCCGCTGTAACCTGTGGTAGAAGGATCCAGCTGGTGCCAGTTCAAAGGAGGCTTCGTTTCCTTCACAGTCATATCCTGTGAAAACGCTGAGGTGCCGAAAAGCATGGCAGCAACCAGGCAAGTAGAAAATGTCTTCTTCATATGTTTAAAATTGATATCAACGAAAATAAGGGTAAAGCCTTACCAGGCGCTCCCGTCCGTAAATATTGTGCAAATTTTATAGATCAAATCTTATGCCCTGTGCCAGGGGAAGTTTATCGGTGTAATTGATGGTGTTTGTTTGCCTCCGCATATAAACGCGCCAGGCATCACTGCCGCTCTCGCGACCGCCGCCGGTTTCTTTTTCTCCTCCAAATGCACCGCCGATCTCAGCGCCACTGGTTCCGATATTCACATTGGCTATGCCGCAATCACTTCCTGCAACAGAAAGAAACTGTTCTGCCTCACGCAGATTGTTGGTGATCACAGAAGAGGATAGGCCCTGAGGCACCCCGTTCTGCATCGCCAGTGCTTCTTCCATTGTTTTGTATTTCATGATGTACAGGATCGGCGCAAACGTTTCATGCTGCACGATTTCGTAGCTGTTCTTTGCTTCTGCGATACATGGTTTCACATAACATCCGCTTTCATAACCTTTGCCTTTCAGTAATCCGCCTTCAACGATAAACTTTCCGCCTTCTGCTTTACATTTTTCAATGGCATCCAGGTACATATTCACCGCATCTTTATCAATCAGCGGACCGACATGATTTTTCTCCAGCAATGGATTCCCGATCTTTAGTTGCGCATAAGCGTTCACTAATTTCTCTTTGAATTTGTTGTAGATTTTTTCATGAATGATCAGGCGCCTTGTCGTAGTACAACGCTGGCCTGCTGTTCCTACAGCCCCAAACGTGGCTGCAGTTAAGGCAATACCAAGATCTGCATCAGCGGTGATGATGATGGCATTGTTGCCACCCAGTTCCAATAAACTTTTACCCAGACGTTGGCCAACTGCAGCTGCAACGGCTTTGCCCATTCTTGTACTACCGGTCGCGGATACAAGCGCCACGCGCGGATCTGCACAAAGCCATTCGCCGGTTTCCCGGCCGCCCACGATCAGGCCGCTTACACCTTCGGGCACATTATTTTTCTTAAAAACATTTTGTATAATTTTCTGGCAGGCCACAGCACAAAGCGGTGTTTTTTCACTGGGCTTCCAGATAGAAACATCTCCGCAAACCCAGGCCAGCATACTGTTCCAGCTCCAAACAGCAACAGGGAAATTGAAAGCGGAAATAATGCCGACGATGCCTAAAGGATGGTATTGTTCGTACATGCGATGCCCGGGGCGTTCGCTATGCATCGTGAGGCCATGCAGTTGGCGGGAAAGCCCGACAGCAAAATCACAGATGTCGATCATCTCCTGTACTTCGCCCATGCCTTCCTGTAAGCTTTTACCCATTTCAAAACTTACGAGTTTTCCCAGTGCTTCTTTTTGCGTACGCAATTCAATGCCGATCTGGCGCACGATCTCGCCACGTTTCGGTGCCGGCCATAAACGCCATTCTGCAAATGCAGCCTGCGCTTTTTCAATCACCGCTTCGTAACCATTTTTATCAGCGCCTGTCACCGTCGCGATCTCTTGTCCATCAACAGGTGAATAGGAGGTGATTTTTTCACCCTTTGATTTGATCCAGGTATTGCCGGTAGAAACGCCGGGATTCGTTGGCTGAATATTCAGCGCTTTCAAAAAATCTGTCATAAAAACTAAATATTTTTCAGGGTTGCAATTTACGTTTAAAGCATTAGATACCGGCTTCGGCGCAAGAAAAAAGCCCGGTCATTCCGGGCGTTTATTTTCAAAACTAGTTGCTATTAATATTGTTCGTTCACATTTGGGAAGTCGCTGCTTTTTACATCGCTGATATAATGTTGAACCGCCGTGGTGATCTGTTCGCTCATATTCAGGTACTGGCGCAGGAACCGCGGTTTAAATTCCGTATTGATTCCAAGCATGTCATGCATTACCAGCACCTGGCCATCGCAACTGCTGCCGGCGCCGATACCAATCGTTGGAATCGTGAGGCTTTCGCTCACTTCTTTTGCCAGCGAGGCCGGGATCTTTTCCAGCACCAATGCAAAGCAACCGGCTTCCTGAAGCAAGAGGGCGTCTTTCTTTAATTTTTCGGCTTCTGCTTCTTCTTTTGCACGTACGGTATACGTGCCGAATTTGTAGATGCTCTGTGGCGTTAAGCCCAAATGACCCATCACCGGAACGCCCGTTCCTACGATTCGCTTCACCGATTCTACTACTTCTTCTCCGCCTTCCAGTTTTATCGAATGTCCTCCGGTTTCTTTCATTATCCGGATGGCGGAATTAAGAGCTTCTTTAGAATTTCCCTGGTAAGAACCGAAAGGCAAATCCACCACAACCAGGCAACGTTCTATACCACGAACCACGCTTTGCGCATGATAGATCATCTGGTCTAAAGTGATCGGCAAAGTTGTTTCGTGACCGGCCATTACATTGCTGGCACTGTCTCCGACGAGGATGATATCGATCCCTGCTGCATCAAAAATTTTTGCGAAAGAAAAATCGTACGCGGTGATCATAGAGATCTTTTCCCCGGCGGCCTTCATTTTCTGCAAGGTATTGGTCGTAATTTTTTTTACGTCTTTATGTACTGACATGGTATCGTTTTAGAGATGATGGCGGTGGAGATGGCTCTGCATTAGAATAAAACAAATCCGCGGTGCACGTTAGCGGTTGTAAATGTAGCAAGAAATCTTATTGCATCGGAATCTTTACAAGTGGTTCCGCCGTTTCAGAAAGTTTACCGTCTACCCATTTTTTCCCATACAAAATGATGGAAGGAATTTCAGTGAAAAGCAGGTTTTTGCCGGCATGATAGTACCATTCCTGGTTGATGGCAATAGCCGAAAAATCGGCAGCCGTTAGTTTTTGCGGGGCAACTGTTACCGCGCTGGCGTTTCCATATTCATCGTATCTCGGAACGGAGATGATCACAGGATTGATCAACGAATAGCTTAATTTATTAAACGGAATCCTGTGACTGGAATCGATGGTGGTAACCACAACATTCCTCGCTGAAAGCGCAGGCCAGAGCGCCTCCAGCAAATTTTGGGCATACAATTGTTTGATCATATTCCGCTGCTGGAAACTGTCGAGGCTTATCATCGTCGTCGTGCTACCTATAGCCAAAGCTTTGGATCTCAACGGCGCCGGTACCAGTGGAATATTATTGAATGCGGTACTGAAGGCTGCAGAATTACCAAGGTCGGTGCCCGACATAGTTCTTACTGAAAACATCGGAGCAACGGAGGCGATATGCGATTTGAGTTTTCCGGCCTGCACATAAAGCACTTCCTCGATTTGCACCAGGTCATTCGTCCCGGCTGTAAAATAGCTTTCAGCAAAAAGTGGATTGTCCGCATAACGAACGGTGGCTACCCGGTTGCCTGCAGAGTCATAAATTTCCGCTGTATGTTCAGGTTCAATTCGGTTAATCACCTCCGTTCTCGTTACATATTTTCCTCCATCCCATTTTTCTCCGGAGAATCGTGCGCGAATTTTTCCTTTATCAAACTGCTGGCGCAGCAGCAGGCTAAGGTTTGGATTGGTAAAATGACGCGCGGCACCGGTAAATGCAGCCCAGGTTACGGAAGGTTGTTGGGTGAATTTCGTCCAGGCTTGTTGACTGAAAGCTGATATCGTAAACATCATCAGGAAGGAGAGGAGCAATGTTTTCATTGGCGAAAGTTAGTAAACCAACGCATCCCGACAAATAGCTGTTAATTATTTTTAACTTCCTGCCAGAGGTGCTGCACGAGCCCGTCTGCGAGGCCGATCTTCGGAACGTAAATTTCCTGTGCCCCGGCCCAACGCATCACGTTAACGTATATCTGCAACGCAGGTACGATCACATCTGCGCGATCTGCACGGAGGTTGTATTTAGCGATCCGTTCTTCAAGTGAAACGGATTCCAGCTCTTTAAAATAATCACGGAGCAGGTCGATGTGCAACGGCTTGCCATCTTTCTTTTTACTCAGGGAAAATACTTTGTTGATATTTCCCCCGCTACCAATCGCCACGACTTCCTTATGGCCTTTCGTGACCGCCTTCAGCATGTTTTTCAACTCTTCCCATTCAACTTCAGTTACCATCTTTTTTAAAATGCGGATGGTGCCAATATTGAACGATTTTTTAAAAACCAGTATGCCATTGCTAAAAAAAGAAATCTCTGTGCTCCCGCCGCCTACGTCGATGTACATGTAACTATGATCGTTGTCCATGTTCTCCGCCACATGGTTTTCATATACCATGTTGGCTTCCGTATCACCGCTGATGACTTCGATCTCAATGCCGGTTTCTGCTTTTACACGGTCAATGATTTCGGCAGCGTTTTTTGCATCGCGCATGGCACTCGTGGCACAGGCTTTCACGGCCTCCACTTTATAAGCTTTCATCAGGTGCTGAAAAGCTTCCATCGTTTCGAGAAACATTTGCTGGCGTTCCGGGGAGATCAGCCTGTTTTCAAAAACATCAAAACCCAGGCGCAGCGGCACGCGAACGAGATTAAGTTTATTGAATACCGTTTTGCCATCGGCTTCATTTTTCACTTCCGTGATCAATAACCTTGCTGCATTACTCCCGATATCAATTGCTGCGAGTATCAAATAGTGCTGTTTTTAGCGATGGCCAAATTTCGTTCTTAATCCTATACCGCATGGATTTATTTTATCCCGCTTTATCCGGAATTTTTTGGTAGAGATAATTATATATATCTACCTGCGAACGTACTTTTCTTTTGTTGCGGGGATTTACATACTGGTTTTGCTGCTCGTTGTCGAGGATGCGCGCTTTCACATTATCACCCAATTGGATATTGATCATGTCGATGATCTCTTTACGCATTCCTTTTTCCAGGATCGGGCAGGCCGCCTCGATGCGGTGATCGATATTCCGAACCATCCAGTCTGCAGAAGAAATAAATACTTTCTCATGCCCGTCGTTGTGGAAGATCAGTACCCGCGCATGTTCCAGGTATTCATCCAGGATGCTGATGGCCTGCACCGGCTTTTTAAATTTTTTACTTTCAGTCAGCATGCAGCAGATACCGCGGATAATTAATTTCACCTCAACACCTGCATGTGCAGCCTCATATAATTTTTCTATCAGGAGCTGATCGCTGAGTGAATTTAATTTAAGGATGACCGAAGCATATTTGTTGGCTCGTGCGAGTTTAATTTCTTTATTAATTAATGTAACCAGTTGTTTTCGCATACCCGTGGGCGATACCAGCAGCGTGTTGCAGGCCCTTAAAAAATTTCCGCGGGTTCGCGGATGCTCGAGGTAAGCAAAAATGCGGTTCACGTCAGCCATAATATTCCGGTCAGATGTAAGCAGGCAATGATCTCCATAAAAGCGGGCGGTTTTCTCATTCAAATTACCGGTGCTCACAAAACCGTAATGCGTTGTCGAATTGTTTTCCCGGCGTTTGATCAGGCAGAGTTTCGCATGAACCTTGAGGTCGGGAACATCGATCAACACTCTAACACCCGCATCTTCCAGTTCCCTTTTCCAGTCGAGGGTTGCTTCTTCATCAAAACGCGCACGTAATTCCAGCATCGCGGTAACATGTTTGCCATTACGTACGGCATTGGTAAGGGCATTGATCACCTTGGATTTGCTGGCGAGGCGGTAACAGGTGATCTTGATACTGAGCACCTGCGGATCAATGGCAGCCTCCCGCAGGAGATCAATTACACTATCATAGGAATGATACGGGAAATGCAGCAGGAGGTCGCGTTCCATTACAACTGCTGTTACACTGCTGGCTTGCCTGAGCAACGGATGCGTGAACGGGAGGCGGCGTGGATTTTTATGCTTAAAAACACTGTCCGGGAAGCTGATAAAATCTTTGAAGTTGTGAATACGGCCGCCGGGGATGATATTCTCCCGCAGCGTCAGTCCAAGCCTTTTCACCAGGTAACTGAGCAACGATACGTCGATGTTTTTATCAAAAACGAAGCGTACGGGTTT
Source organism: Ferruginibacter sp. (assembly GCA_028288705.1). GTDB lineage: Bacteria > Bacteroidota > Bacteroidia > Chitinophagales > Chitinophagaceae > Ferruginibacter. The sequence goes on along the minus strand of JAQBNH010000002.1, from coordinate 78,070 downwards.
GCCTTTTTTCCGGTTCTTCAGTCCTTTCTCGATCTTCTGGATGAGTGAAGTGGCAATGTCGTTGTCGATATCAATTTCAGCATCGCGCGTCACTTTGATCACGTGTGAAGAGAAACTATCGTAACCAAAAAACGAAAATATCCTGGGCAGGCAAAAGCGGATCACATCTTCAAGCAAAATGATAAATTCTTCTTCATTTTTAGAAGGCAGGATCAGGAAACGGGAGAGATGTCTTACGGGAATTGATACCAAGGCAAATCGTTCGGGGATGGAGCCGTCTTTTCGCGATAATTTGCAGGCGAGGTAAATAGATTTATCATTCAATACCGGGAATGCCTGGAGGCTCTCGATCATCAGTGGCACGATATAGCTGCGCACTTCCTGGTTGAAATAATCCAGCACGAATTTTTGCTGCGCCGCAGTAAGTTTTTTCTCGGTAACGAGGTGAATATGTTCCTTCTTTAACTCACGCAGAATCTCTTTCCAGATGCGTTCAAATTCCTTTTGCTGGCTCAATACTTTTTCCTGGATCTCGGCAAGGATACTTTCCGGCTTTTGTTCGAGGTGCATGCGCGCTTTGTTGCCGAGCTCGATCATTTTTTTGAGTGCGGCTACGCGTACCCGGAAGAACTCATCCAGGTTATTGGAAAAGATGCCGAGAAAGTTAATCCGTTCTTTTAAGGGAACAGTTTCGTCCGCTGCTTCCTGCAGCACGCGGTGGTTAAAAGATAACCAGCTGATGTCACGGATGATCAGTTTCTTCTTATGCAAAGTATTGGTTTGGTTGCCTGCAAAAATAACCCGGCTGCCACGCGTTCCCGCAAGCGCGTATTAATTTATCGTGAAGTTTTACCGCCCTGCATTTTTTCGATGATCGCAGTTGTGGAAATGCCTTCCACCATCTTTGCCAGTTTCACTTCCCCGCCGTTGGCCAATACTTCGGTTGCGCCGGCTATCTGGGCTACCGTGTAATCGCCGCCTTTTACAAGAATGTCAGGCATCAATGCCGTGATCAGGTTGAGTGGGGTGTCTTCCTCAAAAATAATGATCGCATCGGTCATCAGCAAGGAAGCCAACAGCAATGCCCGGGCATCCTGTACATTCACCGGCCGGTCATTTCCTTTTAATCTCTTTACCGAACTATCGGCATTTAACCCCACGATGAGTATATCGCCATAAGATGCGGCCTCCGAAAGCGAAGCGATATGTCCTTCATGCAGGATATCAAAAACGCCGTTTGTAAACACGATTTTTTTACCCTGTAAACGCCAGCGCGTAACCTGCTGCTTAAGGGCGGCGAGGTTAAATATTTTCGACGGTATCGCCTGGATTGATCTCATGTTGTTGTTTATTAAGGTAGGGCAAAAGCAGCAGCGCAATGAGTCCCGCCACAATGATCAATCCTGTATTCACACCCCAGATCAGCCAGCCGAAAGCCGTACCCATGGAAGGGTGAATCGCGTACAAAGCCAGTGTTTGTCCAACGAATAGGGGAAAAGAGCCAATGCCTCCCGGTGTAGCGATCATCGCTAATGTAGCAAGTGATAACACGGAGCAGGCAGCTTTTATACTTAAATGTGACGTGCCGTCCATCGCTGAAAAGCCGATATAGATCTGTAGCAAATAGAGCGTCCAGATGAACAGTGTGTGACCTACAAATTGTTTGCGGTGCTTTAACGTGCGGATGGCAGTGAATCCTGCACCAAGGCCGCGCAGGAAGTTGTTCGTTTTCACAATAATGCTGTTCTCCGGGTATTTTTTCCGCAGGAAACGGAGCAGGTAAATAATTCCCGCGATAATAAGTACGGCGATCGCCGCTTTTGCCCACAAAGGCATTCCTTCGCTTTTCGTGATTTCCAGTAATTCTTTTTTCACAAAAGCGCCTACCATATCGATCTGTATCAATACCGTTATCCCAATGAAGACCAGGTAACAAAGCAGGTCAAACGTTCGTTCAACCAATATTGTTCCCACAAGTTTATCTACTTTCAGTTTTTCGTAGCGGGAAAGAAAGGTGCATTTCAATACTTCTCCCAGCCGCGGCACCGCCGAATTTGCCAGGTAGCCCACCATCGTAACAGCAAACACGTTTTTGAGTTTAGGTTGGTATCCCAGCGGTTCCATTAATAATTTCCAGCGCATCGCCCGGCTTAGATGACTCAGCAGGATCATGATCACCACCGGTATCACCAGCCAATAATTTGCATGTTCAAATGCGTCTTTAAACTCAGCCTGCTCCGCTTCGGTCATGGATTTCAGCTGCCACCATACGAGAAAAAGTCCGCCGCCAAGGAAGACCAGGTACTGCAAAATGGAAAAAATACGTTTACGCATAACTGCTCACAAGTTACAAAGCGTGGGGGAATGCCGAACAATTTATTGCAACTGCTTCATCAGGAGAGAACCAGGTTGTCAATCAACCGTACTTCTCCTAAAAATGCCGCCAGCAACGCAACAATGGAGCGTGAGCCATCCCAGGCATTAACGATTTGCAGGTCATTTGCATCTGCGATCTCTACATAATCAACAGTAAAACCTTGTTGTTCTAGTCGCTGCCTCGCGTTTTGTTTAAGGGATGCCAGGTCACCTGCCCTGAGATTTTCCTTCATTTGGAACAGTACCTGGCTGATGGTGATGGCGGCCGCTTTAGCCTCATCATCCAGGCGCATATTGCGGCTGCTCATCGCCAGGCCCGAGGTTTCCCGGATAGTCGGCTGGATCTTCAGTTCGGTTGAATAGCCACGCAGGTTGATCATTTTTTTGATGACCATACATTGCTGGTAATCTTTTTGGCCCATATAGAGTTTATCCGGTGCAACAACCGCCAACAGTTTGTCAACGATCTGGCAAACCCCCTGGAAATGTCCCGGGCGAAATTCACCTTCGAGGATCGTCTCGAGGTAACCAAGGTCGTAATGCAAGGCCGTGTAACCTGCGGGGTACATCTCTTCCACAGAAGGCAGAAAAAGCATATTACAGCCTGCTGCTTCCAGCATCCGGATGTCTTTTTCGATGGTTACCGGGTACCTGGCAAAGTCGGAGGGATTGTTGAACTGCGTCGGATTTACGAAAATGCTGCAAACGCAGTATTGATCGTCATCGAGACAGGTTTTGATCAACGACATATGGCCGTTGTGAAGGGCGCCCATCGTTGGCACGAAACCAATGGACGACCCGCCGGCCTGCTGTTTTCCGAGCAGATTTCTGGCCTGCTGAATGGTTTTAATTAAGATCATTTCGGGGGAATAAAGGGCTGTAAATGCTTGTGAAATGGCGATTTAGAGAAAAAATCAATACCTTTGCACACCATTTCAAAAAAACAAGATTTCAGCATCTAACATAGTAAATATGTCAACAAAGAAAAGAATTTTATTTATTGCAAATGAAATGTCTCCGTACCTCGAACTTACGGAGTTTGCAGAAATCGTAAATAAACTGGCGGTTTTATCCAATGATAATAATATGGAGGTGCGTTGTATCATGCCCCGTTTTGGTGTGATCAACGAACGCAGGCACCGTTTGCACGAAGTTGTTCGCCTTTCCGGTATTAATGTATCCATCGACAATGACGATTATCCGCTGGTAATCAAAGTGGCTTCCCTGCCAAATGCCCGTTTACAGGTATATTTTTTGGATAACGAAGATTTTTTCAAGCGCAAATCCATTTTTGCCGATGAGAAAGAGAAATTCTTTGAAGATAATGGCCTGCGTACCGTGCTATTCTGCAAAGGCGCCCTGGAAACCGTGAAGAAATTCGGCTGGCCGCCAGACATTATTCATTGCAGTGGCTGGATGACAGGTTTGATCCCGATGTTTATTAAAACCGCTTACAAAAAAGAACCGGTGTTTAGTCATAGTAAAGTGATCTATACCATCGGCCAGAACACCTTTAAGGATAAACTGGGTGCTGATTTTCCAAAGCTGGTAACGATCAACGATGCCGTAACAAAGAAAGAACTGGAAGTGTTGAAAGACAACAACAACCTGGCGATGTTCAAAGCAGGGGCAACCTATGCGGATGCCATCACTTTTGGTGCGGAAAAGATTGACAAGAAACTTACGGATGAATTCATGAAAGTGAAAGGTAAAAAAGTGTTGAAGTACGATGCAGAAAGTGATTTAACAGACTATTTACAATTATATGCCGACCTTGCTAAATAGTATAAAAACTCTCCCATTTTAATAAATTAACCTGTGCAGAAAACACATTTACCCATTGCTTTTGTAGGAACTTTTTTTCTTTTTTTTCTAACATGGAGTTGTACAAAAATTGATACAACCAACCTCGGAACCGACCTTATTCCCACTGTAGATAACGTAAAAACTTTTGCAGATACGATCGATATCGTGTCAACGCAGGGTTATTTCAATGATACTTCACGCATCGGCAAAACCGAAAATAATGTGCTGGGTAAGATTAGTTCTGACCCGTTGTTTGGTAAAACTGATGCTGCCATTTTCATGCAGGTGAAACCGACATTCTATCCTTCTTATTATGGAGAAGCAGGAGACACCCTGATCGGCGTTGATTCCGTTGTTTTATGTCTCGCTTATAAAGGTTTCTGGGGTGATTCTTCCATTGATCAAACGCTGCAGGTGAAGCGTATACAGGATGCCGATTTCCGGGATTCTTTTTATGTAACAAGGGATGTTAATTATCAACCTGCAACGGGCGCCATCCTCGGTACGGCCTCCGTTCATGTGTCTGGCCTCGCAGCTTTTCAAAAGATCGGCGGCAAAGCAGTGAAAACGGATTCGGTACAAAACCAGATCCGCATTAAACTAAGCAACAGTTTCCGCGATGAATTATTCAGCCAGGACAGTTCTTCTGATTTCAGCAGAAACGCCCTTAAAAATGATTCCCTGTTCCGCCGCTATTTAAACGGGCTTTCGATCAGTTCTGTTGGTGCAGGCGATGGGTTGATGTACATCAATTTGCTTGATGCGATGACGCGACTCGAAGTGCATCTCCGTAAAAGAAAAGCCGGCGTGATCGATACCAGCTTTACTTCACTGGCTGTATCTTCCGGAGCCACGATCAATCCTTCCAAGACTTCAAATTATATCAAACGCGACCGCAGCGGAACGCCTTCTGCCAATAATTCTTCCACAACGGAGCATTACCTGCAAACAACCCCGGGTACTTATGTGAACCTGTCGATGCCGGGCCTGAGTAACCTCAGCAATCGTATCGTTCACCGTGCGCAGATCTCTGTCGAACAAATTCCGGCCGACCCCATCAAGGATAGTATTTTTTCCGTGCCGCCCTACATGTATCTTGATTTAAAAGACACAGGAAATGCAGCATCACCGAAATGGAAACCGATCTATTACGACCTGAACCCTTCACTGAGTTATGATCCTGATTATAAGACTGGTTATTTTTACCCTTCCGGTGAAGTGATCGACTATAACTATTTTGGAGGTTTCGTTCGCTCTAAGATCGGTGCGTTCGGACAGCGTGTTCACTATTATGAATTTAATATCACCCGCTACGTACAGCAACTCGTAACAAGGCATACACCAAATTACGATATGCGCATGTTCCCTGCTTACAATTTCATTTACTCACAGTATGCCACAGCCGCTATTCCCGTTGGTTATATCACTTACGATAATCCACTCGCTTATGGCCGTATTAAAGTAGGTAGCGGAAGCAATCCCAACTATAAAATGCGTTTGATCATCATCTATTCGAAATTATAAGCCCTTAAAATATTCCAAAGCCCTTTTTGATTCTTTCGAAAGGGGCTTTGTAGTTTGATGCTTCACCCCTTATCTTTGCAATCTTAAAAAAATACTATATATGCCTTATTTATTTACTTCTGAATCGGTTAGTGAAGGACACCCGGATAAAGTGGCCGACCAGATCAGTGATGCGCTGATTGATAATTTTTTAGCTTTTGACCCTACAAGTAAAGTTGCTTGTGAAACACTTGTTACTACCGGCCAGGTTGTGCTTGCAGGAGAGGTAAAAAGTAAAGCATACCTCGATGTACAGGAAATTGCGCGTGGCGTTATCCGTAAGATCGGGTACACGAAAAGTGAATACATGTTTGAAGCCAACTCCTGCGGTATTCTTTCTGCCATTCACGAGCAGTCCGGAGATATTAACCAGGGTGTTGACCGCCAGAAGAAAGAAGAACAAGGTGCCGGCGACCAGGGAATGATGTTTGGTTATGCCACCAACGAAACTGACAATTACATGCCACTTGCATTGGATCTTGCTCACCTGATCCTCCAGGAACTGGCAGCGATTCGTCGTGAGAATAAAGAAATTAAATACCTGCGCCCGGATGCAAAAAGCCAGGTAACGTTGGAATACAGCGACGACAATGAGCCGATCCGTATCGAAGCGATCGTAGTGTCTACACAGCACGATGATTTTGGTAAAGACGAAACCATGCTGGCGAAAATTAAAAAGGATATCGTGAACATCGTATTGCCAAGGGTTAAAGCGAAGTATCCGAAGTATTCTCATCTCTTCAATAACAAGATCAAATATCATATCAACCCAACCGGTAAGTTCGTTATCGGCGGACCGCACGGTGATACAGGCTTAACCGGCCGTAAGATCATCGTGGATACATACGGTGGTAAAGGTGCTCACGGTGGTGGTGCATTCAGCGGTAAAGATCCTAGCAAAGTTGATCGTTCTGCAGCATACGGTACACGCCATATCGCGAAGAACCTTGTTGCAGCAGGCTTATGCAGTGAAGTATTGGTACAGGTTTCCTACGCGATTGGTGTGGCAAAACCAACCAGCATTAACGTAGTTACTTACGGTACGGCAAAAGTGGATATGACCGATGGTCAGATCGCAGAAAAAATCATGGCGATGCCTTGCTTTGATATGCGTCCTTACTTCCTGGAGCAACGCCTGAAATTGCGTAACCCGATCTACAGCGAAACTGCTGCATATGGTCATATGGGCCGCAAAAGTGAAGTGGTAGAAAAAACATTCTATTCTCCTGATGGAAAAAGCATCAAGAAGAAAGTGGAATTATTTACATGGGAAAAACTGGATGCAGTTAAAGATGTAAAGAAAGCTTTCGGACTGAAATAATTTCTTCCCAAACAACTTTTATACAAAACCATAAGCCGCAACGCTTATGGTTTTTTGTTACTGATTATTAAACTTATTTTTGCCCCGTGAAAAATTTCAGACATCAACACCAGCGCCCGAAGAAGAACACCCTGATCATCGGGCGTGTGGCGATTATTAATGCGCTAAAAGAAGGAAAGCAGTTAGACAGGATTTATATGCAAACCGCTGTTCATGGCGATACGATCGACGAGATCCGCCGCCTGGCCGCAGATATGCAGGTGCCGATCAATAAAGTGCCGGTTGAAAAACTGAATAATTTTAACGTAAGCAACCACGAAGGTTGTATCGCGCAGATATCTAAAATACAATACCAGGACCTGCAACAAGTGATCTCCTTTACCGTGGACAAAGGCGAGACGCCTTTACTGCTGATCCTCGATGGCATCACCGATATCCGGAACATCGGGGCGATCGCCAGGAGTGCCTTTAGTTTTGGCGTTCATGCGATCATCATTCCCGATAAAGGTGTAGGTGCATTGAACGAAGATGCGATCCTCACGTCCGCCGGGGCGTTGGAGCAAATTGCTGTTTGCCGTGTCATGAGCCTGATGAAAGCCGTGGACGATCTGCATATGAATGGCATCCGTGTTTTTGCCAGTGAAATGAAAGCAAAACAACGCAGTTTCGAATGTAATTTTTCTGAACCCTGCGCGATCGTATTGGGTGGGGAAGAACATGGAATTTATCCCGCCTTACTCAAAGTTTGTGATGAACAATTCCAGATACCGATGCCCGGTGAATTTGAATCCTTAAATGTATCTGTGGCTGCCGGCGTCGTCCTGTATGAAGCGATGAAGCAACGTTTGGCTCAATAATAATGTTATGGCTGATCTACATAGAAGCACGCTCAAACTGATCGAATGCCCGCGTGATGCGATGCAGGGCTGGGCGCACTTTATTCCCACGGCGCAAAAGATCGACTACATCAACGCCTTATTAAAAGTCGGCTTTGATACGATCGACTTCGGCAGCTTCGTATCGCCAAAAGCCATTCCCCAAATGGCCGACACGCACGAAGTGATCCGTGGCCTCGATACATCCTCTGCAACAAAATTACTCGCCATTGTGGCCAACGAACGTGGTGCCATAGACGCAGTTGCTTACGATGCCATCCATTACCTCGGCTACCCGTTTTCTGTCTCAGAAACGTTCCAACAAAGAAATACGCAGGCCTCGATTGCAGAATCATTGCAACGGGTTGCCACAATTCAAAACCTCTGTGAAAAAAATAATAAGCAACTGGTCGTATATATTTCCATGGGCTTTGGCAACCCATACGGCGATCCTTATAATGAAGCCATTGTTTTTGAATGGGTGCACAAACTGGTATCGCTCGGCATTGAAATAATTTCCCTGGCAGATACGGTGGGGTTAGCAACCGCAGACCAGGTGTCTTCTGTTACAAAATACCTGGTAACTGCCTTGCCTCAGGCCGAGATCGGCGTACACCTGCACGCAAAAGCGGATGACTGGAAACCTAAGGCAGCAGCGGCATTGGAGACAGGAGCCCTTCGCTTTGATGGCGCGTTAAAAGGAATCGGCGGTTGCCCGATGGCCGGCGATGCACTGGTGGGCAATATGGATACAGAACAAATGATCCCCTGGTTCCGGGAACAGGGATTTTTACAGGAGCTGGATATGGCACAATTGCAAACCTGCGGCCGCATGGCATCATCAATATTTATCTGATCAGCATCATGGAATTTCGCCTGGAGTTTACACCAAAACCATTTGTACAAAAGCTACGCCACCAGGATAAACTGTTCCTGATGGGTTCCTGCTTTACAGAACAAATTGGTAGCAAACTCGCGCAACATAAATTTTCGGTACTCGATAATCCCAATGGGATCTTATTCAATCCGGTCAGCATTTCGCAATCCCTGACCTCCTATATGGAGCAAAAACATTACGGCGAAACTGACCTGTTTTATGAAAATGAATTATGGGGAAGCTGGCAACACCATACGCGTTTCTCCGCATTGAAACAGGACGATGCGCTGGCCATGATCAATGCATCACAGGAAAAAGCACATGATTTTTTAAAGGAGGCAGACTGGCTTTTACTCACGCTCGGCTCCGCCTTTATCTATGAGAAGGAAGGGCAGGGGGTTGTAGCGAATTGCCATAAAGTGCCAACAGACAAATTCAATAAGAAACTCATGACGGTGGATGAAGTGATCCGCGCTTTTGATACCGTTATCTATCGCCTTAAAATATTTAACCCTGCACTGAAGATCATTTTTACGATCAGCCCCGTGCGTCATTTGCGCGATGGCTTTGTAGAAAACAATCGCAGCAAGGCCACGCTCATCACTGCGGTTCATCACCTCGTGGATAAATTTGACGGCCTGTTTTATTTTCCAGCCTACGAACTCGTGATCGACGACCTGCGAGATTACCGTTTTTTTGCAGAGGATATGGTGCATCCCAATTATGCAGCCACCAATTATGTCTGGGAGAAATTCCAGACAGCCTGTATCGATGATGCAGCGAGGGGCCTGATGAAAGAGATCGCCCTGATCAACAATGCCCGGAACCATAAAGCCTTCAATCCCCAATCAGCCGCCCATCAAAAATTTCTTGCAGCAAACCTGCGCAAAATTGAACAATTGCGGGCGCAATATCCGCACCTTAACCTTGCTGAAGAAGCAGCATATTTCGCTGCAGGGCAATCATTATAGCATGATCCCTTTTTCAAGGTTTGCCAACAAATGCCTGCTGCTTATTTGCCTGAATTTTTTTAGCTATTTTTCCTATGCCCAAAAGAAGACCGCTTTTTGGGAAGTAGGGGCTAATCCTTTCTCGCTGGCAGAGCCACATACCGCGTTAAGTGCGTTCGCTACGTATCATATCAATCCCCGTTTTGAACTGTGGACGGAAGGCGCATACCTTTTTCACAATGCCTGGATGTTGCCTGATCGATGGACGAATCTTTCGGGTTTTCGCCTGGCCATTCAGCCAAGGTATATCTTGAAGGAATTTGGAGACATGTTTATAGCACCGGAATTCCGGCTCAAGCAATTCAGCATAAATAATATACAGACTTTTGTAAACTACAGCAGCGGCGATACCTTATCTGACCTGCATTTCAGGGAAAAGCAAACCTTAACCGGCGGCGCATTGGTTTTTGGGAAAAGAGTCGTGTTATCTAAAACCTGCAATCTGGAACTTACCGCGGGGATCGGCGCAAGAATGCGGTGGATCCAGCGAAAAAATATTCCGGCAGGTTATAGTATTCCCACCGTGAAGGATGCATACGGCCTCGCCCCGCATTATGAGTTTGAAGACGGCATGCCTTATTTCCCGATTGGGATCCGGATCAGTTGGGAGCTCAAATAATCAATGGATGCGGTCACCGCGGATTTCTTCCGTTTTCATCAGGTCAACTTCGTAAGCACGCCATTCTGCCCAACGTTTGCGCACGACTTTTTTATCCAGGTAATGTTCTGCCAGGTTGATAAAGAGTGTATAATGCCCGGCTTCACTTTCCATAAAACGGCGGTAAAATTTGCGCATATAGTCATCCGTTAGTCCTTCACTCAGGCGTTTAAAGCGTTCACAACTGCGGGCTTCAATCAATGCCATGATCAGCATCTGATCCAGGAAGCGTTCATCAGGGCCGCCATCCCGTTTTTGAAAGGCGATCAGTTTGTTCACATAGATATCCTTTCGTTGCCGCCCGAGTTTGAGGCCGCGCTTGTTTAACTCCGCCAACACCATCCTGAAATGGCCCCATTCTTCTGTCACGATCGGGCTGAGTTCTTCCACCACCCGTTCTTTCTCCGAATTTTTCGTGATCAGCGTGATGCAGGTGGTAGCAGCCTTCTGCTCGCAATAGGCATGATCGGTTAAAATATCTTCCAGTTGCATCTCTGCCAGGTTCACCCAGCGCGGGTCTGTTGGCAATTGCAAACCCAGAATATTCTTTACGTCATCAGTCAGCTGTTCGGCCATACGCGAAATTAATTATTAATCAAGTGCCCCAAGTTTTATAATTTACATTTTACAAAACTACATATGCGCATTATTCCCTTCATCCTTTCTGCGATCGTCAGTATTTTTTTGATCGTTTTGTTTAACACGAAGCTGTTTCTCCCGGCACCGCTGGGGAAATTGCTCGCCCCGCAACAAGGCCTTTGGCAAAACGCAGAACCCGCCAATGAGGATTATTCTGCCAGCCTCAGATTTCCCGGGCTGAAAGGAAAGGCGACGGTTTATTTTGATGAACGACTTGTGCCGCATGTGTTCGCCGACCAGGAGGATGACTTGTATTTTGTACAAGGCTTTCTGCATGCAAAATTCCGGCTCTGGCAAATGGAATTACAAACTTTATCTGCCGCTGGCAGGGCCAGTGAAGTGGTGGGAAAATTAGCGTTTAACCACGATCGGGAATTCCGCCGGCTCGGGATGGTATATGCTGCAGAAAATTCCTTAAAGCAGATGGAAGCCAACCCTGCCATCAAGGCGAGTTGCGATGCCTATACTGCTGGTGTGAACGCTTATATCAACAGCCTGTCAGCCGCGAGCCTGCCATTGGAATATAAATTATTAGGTTACCAGCCGGAGCAGTGGAGCAACCTTAAAACGGCTTTGTTCTTAAAGTATATGTCGTACGACCTTGCCGGCCACGACCAGGATTTTGAGATGACGAATGCGAAGAGTTTCTTTTCAAAAGAAGATTTTGATTTGCTTTACCCCGCGATCCAGGATTCGCTGGACCCGATCATTCCGAAAGGCACTATCTATGCGCCTGCTGCTGTTGCTCCCAAGGCACCTGTGGCGTTGGATTCAATCCCGGTGGGAAATGCAGTTGTCGTGGAAGAAGCGTATAAGCCAGACCGTGACAATGGCAGTAACAACTGGGCAGTGTCAGGTAGCAAAACAAAATCTGGTGCACCCATTCTTTGTAACGACCCACACCTGGGATTGAACCTGCCTTCCTTATGGTACGAGATGCAATTGTCTACCGGCTCGTTTAACGCTTATGGCGCGAGTTTCCCGGGGGCACCGAGTATCATCATCGGCTTCAACGATAGCTGTGCATTCGGATTTACCAACGGGGGGAGAGATGTGCGCGATTATTACGAAATAAAATTCCAGGACGATACGCGAAAAGCTTACTGGTTTAATGGCGCATGGAAAGCGACGGAATTCCGGATGGAAAAGATCAACATGTCTGATTCGGCAAGCTTCGTTGATACGGTCGCCTACACCGTGTTTGGGCCGGTGATGTATGATCATTCTTTTTCGGGTAAAAGAACAAACGGCACAAAAAATTATGCGGTACGCTGGAAGGCTCATGATGCCAGCAATGAACTACTCATCTTTAACCAGCTCAACCACGCAAAGAATTATGCAGATTATACAGCGGCGATTGCGTACCTGCATACGCCGGGGCAAAATGTAGCTTTCGCCTGCAAGAATGGCGATATCGCTTTATATACGCAGGGAGAATTTCCAGCGAAGTGGAAAGGGCAGGGAGATTTCGTGATGCCGGGTACCGACAGTAGTTATATGTGGCAGGCGATGATCCCGCAGAACGAAACACCATTTCAATACAACCCGGAGCGTGGCTTTATCAGCAGCGCCAACCAGCGCCCGACTGATTCCACCTATCCATATTACCTAGGCCGCGAATATCCGACGCCGCGCGGGTTGATCATCAACCGCCGCCTTGCTGCGATGTCGCAGATCACACCTGCAGATATGATGGCTTTACAAACGGATAATTACAATGTATTCGCAGAAATGGCCAGGCCGGTATTTCTAAAAAATATCAATGAAGCAAACTTAACAGCCGAAGAAAAAAAATATTTTGACCTGCTGAAAAACTGGGACCTGCGCAATGATATTCATTCGAAAGGCGCCACGGTGTTTACGATGCTTTGGTCGAAGTTCCGCGCGGTAGTTTTCGATGACGAATATGCGAAGGCACCGCAACCGGTTGCGCTGCCGTTTGAAAGTACATTGGTGGAAGCGATCCTCCGCGATTCGGCTTATAAATTCATCGACAATATCAACAGTCCGCAAAAAGAAACTTTGCCTGATGCCTGCCTCGCAGCCTTCCAAAATACGGTGAAAGAATTGTCACCGCTGGGGATGGCCACCGCATTGGAATGGGCAACGTATAAGGATACACGCGTAAAGCACCTCACTAAATTACCAGCCTTCAGCCGCCTGCATTTACCCATCGGTGGTGGCACAAACGTGATCAATGCAACGAAAGAGGAACACGGTCCGAGCTGGCGTATGATCGTAAGCCTGACGCAACAAACGGAGGCTTACGGAGTCTACCCCGGCGGACAAAGCGGGAACCCGGGCAGCCGGTATTATGACAGCTTTGTTGATACCTGGGTGGCCGGGAAATATTACACGTTGTGGATGATGACAAAAGATCAAACGACTGACCCGCGCGTAAAAGGTCAAATGCATTTTTCAAACTAACTGATAACCCCGACTATGAAATTTTTTCTTGCTGTATTACTGATTGCCTTATTAAGTTTTGCCGCCGGCCTCTATCTTCCCTGGTGGATGATTGCAGTTGTGGCTTTCGCCGTAATTGCATTCGTTCCACTGCGGCCACTGTCTGCTTTCTTCGCGGCCTTTTTAGCCATTTTTTTACTTTGGGGCGGGCTCAGTTTGTATATCAGTACCGCCAACGAACATGTACTCGCACACCGGGTTTCTTTGCTGATCTTAAAGCTGGATAACCCGGTTGCACTGATGGTCGTGACAGCGCTAATCGGTGGACTGGTAGCGGGTTTCGCCGGCCTGACCGCATCGTTTATCAGGCCGCGCGTAGAAACCGTATCCCGGCTTAACGGGTAGCCGATAAAGGCGGGCAAGGAGGTCCTTAGCATTTTATAAGCCCTAACAACATGCAGTTTTTTATGAACGAGCAAAACCGACATCGTAATGAAGATCAGTACCGGGATGAAAATATGTTTAGTATTTGTTTGTCTTGGCCTGTCGGTAATTGGCTTCATGCTAAAACTTCCTGCGCGTTTCAGCCAGATTGATAAAGAATTACACACTGCTTTTTATTTTGTCGCTGCCGCTTTTTTAAACCTGCTGTTCGCGAAGAGAAATCTTTTCAAGCATGCGATCATTTTTGCACTGCTGCTGTTGTTCAGTGTCGCTATAGAATATGCCCAGGAATATTCCAATCATTTTTTTCACCGTCGCATTCATGGCCGCTATGATATCGAAGACATCTATGCCAACGGTACAGGGCTTATGTTATTTTCTATCGTTTGGATGGTCATCGCAGGGTTGTCTTATGCCTTTAAAAGAGGTAAATCCTCGATGCCCGCCACGCAAGTGAATTTGGCGCAGCCAATAGTTACGGAGCCGGTAATTGTTGCAGGGGAAACTCAAACTATCCCAACTTATTTTGTAGACTCTTTTACGAATAAACAATTCCATGGAAACCCCGCAGCCGTTTGTATGCCGGCGGAAGAACTGCCTGACAGCCTGATGCAGCAGTTAGCTGCAGAGATTGGCTTTTCTGAAACTGCTTTTTTAAAACAAATTACACCCGGGCAATACCACATTCGTTTTTTTACACCGAAGCAGGAGATTCCCCTCTGCGGCCACGCCACGCTCGCGTCGGCCAAAATCATATTTGACAATACAACTGTTGATCAGATCAGTTTTTTTAATCGCGAAAATGTGGAACTGAAAATCCGCAAGGCGGAAGGGAAGATCGTGATGCAATTTCCGCTTTATGAAACAGAGCCGATAAAAGTGCCGCAAGCCGTGCTGCAGGCGCTGGGGATCGATGCTGCCGTTGAAACAAGATTCAGTATAAACAATAAGATCATCCTGCTCGAGATCAGTGAAGCCCCGCTGCTTGGGAAGTTAGCTCCCGATTTCTCCGCCCTGTTGAAGTCCTACACCGGCATCAACGGTGTGTTGGTTACAGCCAGGTCTGCCGACGACAAATATGATTTTCATTACCGGTATTTCTGGCCATGGGCTGGCACCAATGAAGATCCGGTGACCGGGGGGGTGCAAACTTTTCTTACAAAATACTGGGCGGACAAATTGAGAAAAACGCGGCTCAAAGCTTTTCAATCTTCTACAAGAACAGGGGAGATGACCACAGAATTATTGGAAAACAGCGTGCTGATCTATGGCGAGGCGATCGTCGTTTTCGAAGGCAAATTCAATATATAAAAACCCATGATCAACACCTTACGCTCCCTATTTACCCGCGACCTCTCCAGGCTGAGTAAAGAAATCCTCCTGTATACCAACGAAAGGAACCTCTGGATAATGGCTCAGCAAATCAATAATTCTGCCGGCAACCTGTGCCTGCATCTGCTGGGAAACCTCAACAGTTATATCGGTAAAGAAATAGGGGATGCCAATTACACCCGTGACAGGGATGCAGAGTTTTCTTTAAAAGATATTCCACGCGAAACCTTGCTGCAACGGATAGCCGAAACCAGCGCGATCATAAATCGGGCGTTTGATCAATTCGATGAAGACGACCTGTCGAAAGAATACCCGGTTCTGGTATTCGACGAAAAAACCTCTTATGAATTTATGCTCATTCATCTCAGCACGCACCTCGCTTACCACCTCGGCCAAATCAATTATCACCGGCGTCTCCTGGATCATTAGCCAGTTGTACGAGGGGTTCGTCGCTTTCACGAAATCATTATAACTTTTTTTGCCTAGTCTGTCGACTCTATCCCATAAACACTCATTAACTTGAGAATCATCCGTGCGTGTTTCCTTAAAAGAATTATTTTGGAACCAGCCGCAGAACAAATTCAGCTTTTTATGCAACGCTTCGTATTTATTATTTGTGCCTTTTTTATTGTTTCATCTGCAGGGGCGCAGGACAACAGGCCCCTGAAACTGTCTCATCTTACGGGCGACTTTTATGTTTTTACCACTTATAACCTGTACAAAGGAAATCGTATCCCGGCGAACGGCATGTATTTAGTAACCACTGATGGCGTCGTGCTGTTTGATACGCCCTGGGATAGCACCCAGTTTCAGCCCTTACTGGATACGATCCGCGCGCGCCATCACCAGGAAGTGCTGCTTTGTATCGCGACGCATTTTCATGAAGACAGGACGGGCGGACTCGAATTTTACCGGCAACGCGGTATTAAAACATATACCACCCGTTACACAGATGAATTGAGTAAAAATCATGGAATGAAACGGGCGGAGTTTTTGATGGATACCGACAGCCTGTTTCGCATCGGGGGTTATTCGTTCCAAACTTTTTATCCCGGTAAAGGACATGCACCGGATAATATTGTGATCTGGTTTCAGCAACAAAAGATCTTATATGGCGGGTGTTTAATTAAAAGTGTGGAAGATCATACGCTGGGTAATTTATCGGATGCCAGTGTAACAGATTATGCGCAAACGATCAGGCAGGTAAAACAACACTGCCCGCATCCCCGTTACATTCTGCCGGGGCATAATGACTGGACAAATATCCATTCCCTGAAGCATACGCTTAAAATGGCCAGGCGGCTTGCCCGGCAACAATAGACACTGCGAGAGGTTTTAACGCGGAATGTTGCAGCAACAACTTCGCGCTTAACTCACCGATTGCTCCGCTAAATATCCGGAATATCAGCTCCGGTTTATAACTATTGGCCCGACGCGCTTGCCGTCCTGTCAACATCCGGGGATGTACCGCAGTGCCTTGATTCGCCATGACGATTGTAAACTGCCAGCCAGGTTCCCGGCCTGAAACACGCTGTGTAGATCATTGCAACACATCTGAAAATTTGACTTTTACCCTGACTTTTTTTACCCGTCCTCCGACAAGTTTTCAGAAAAATAATTCCATTCTCCGGCTGGCACAGGAGTTGATTTTTCGTTGCTGAACATCATTTTTAACCAATTTAAAAGGAGGTAATTATGACAATCGTAAAAAGAAACGGCCAGCTGCAAAACCATTTCCCGACACTTTTCGATGATTTCCTTAACCGTGACTTGTTCAATTGGGGACTGTCGAATTTCTCTGATACAAACACCAGCATTCCCGCAGTAAATATCAGGGAAACGGCAGACAGCTACGAAGTGGAAGTCGCAGCACCGGGCATGACCAAAAAAGATTTTAAGATCGTGCTCGAAGACAACACGCTTACGATCAGCTCGGAGAAAACCACTGAAGACCAACAGGGCGACGAAGTGAAGTACATGAAACGCGAATTCAGCTACCAGTCATTCTCGCGTTCGTTTACGCTCCAGAAAGAAGTGGTGGACACAGAACGCATCCAGGCCAAATATGAAGACGGCGTTTTGCAGTTGCTGATTCCAAAAAAAGAAGAAGCCAAAAAGCAATTGCCAAAAATGATCGAGATCGGGTAAATGCTTTCCCGCAGGATGGTGGAGTTGCCTTCACAGGCAACTCTTTTTTTTCAGGGCAGGCCCCTGGGGCAAGGTTGCCGGGGGAAATAGAGATGAGGATCATAATTTTCGGCAATGCTTGCAGCTAAGATTGATGCGAACCCCGGCGCCTTAAATATGGTTCTGGTCCACTCAAAAAAAAGCGAAAAATTCTTTCAGCAAATCATCGGCACTAATTATTTTCGCAAACGAAATCTGGCATATTTTTTTAATGAGTCCTAACAAATTGATGTATGCAGGTACCCCACCCAATGAACACGGTTTCCCAGGTACTGGAGAAACTCAGGCAGAAAAAAATGGACAACGAATTTCGTTGGTATAAGCAGGGCTTTTCTGTGAACCAGTCGAAATTTTACCAGCCTGAAGATTGCCGGATCGTTAAGACCTACCGTTTTGAGGGAATGTCTGATCCCGGCGACATGAGCATCCTGTATATCATTCAAACCAATGACGGGCTGACCGGCTACAGCCTGGATGCCTATGGCGTTTACAGCGATCACGATGGCGAACAAGGTTACGATAATTTTATCCGCAAGATACCAGTCAGCAATCACCAGGAACAACTCTTATTTGAATTGTAAAACCTTTTCATCTTTTATTACAGCATCTTAAAACATCCTGTATGAACCTGAAAAACTTTTACCAGCTCGATAACAAACTGCTCTATATTTCTTCCGCGTTTATCGGCATTGAACCTCTGCAAAGCTCCGCACTTTACCACGACATGAATGGCCATAGCGGGAAAGCGGTGAGGGTAGATAAATTCGACCTGGACACTCACGCCTTCACATTAATCACCACTTATTTCAACGATACCGGGCATGTAAAAAACTATCGCCGGTTTGAAGTATTTAAGGACGGAGAAGCACTCCTGCAATACGAAACCGGGGAAAAAGGATTTGGCAGCTTTCATACCAGCGGCCAAAAGTTTGTCGTGAAAGGAACAGATGCATTTCTCCTGGCGTCGGGTGAGGAGATCCGCTATGGAAATCTCGGTAAGCCGTTTCGGAAATTTGTGCTGCATGGCTACTACTTTTTCTGGTTCAGGAATGTGGTTTTTCCTGTAGCGACCAATATGCCCGGCGTTCGCATTAACCTGCCACAGCAGAAAACATTTACACAGGAAGAAATTGAGCCCTACCGCATTGTAAACTGGGAAGCGCAACTGCCCGTTGGTTCTTCTGAATGGCATATCCGCAAATCTGCCGTGCCCGGATTTTTCCCCACGCTATGGCGAAAAGACGGGCTGCAAAAATTCAGGATCGCGGAAAACTTTGATGCGTTAAGCAAGATTGAGATCAGTTATCCCGGTGGTGTACCGGTAACCGGTTGATTACAACAATAGATTGAAAACAGGACCGGAACAAGCGGTTCCCGGCTGCAGGTGTTGAATTTCAGAATGAAGCGAAGGGCTGTTCAGGCAGGGCTATAATTTGGTGCCTCACATTCCTGCCAGTATTCCACGATCCGGCGGATCGTCCCTTCCAGTTTTTCTACACTGTCAGCTTTTACAAAAAAACCTTGCACAGATTGTGAGTAGGCATCCATCACGGCTTTTTGTGAAGAGGTTGTCGTGAAAAAAAGGTAGGGGATACACTTCAGGTTAAGGTCGAGGTTGGTATGGATCTTTTCCCGCAGTTCGAAGCCATTCAACTTTGGCATATTGATGTCGGAAAGGATGATGAACGGCTTTGTCTTTGTTTCCGTCAGGTACACCAGCGCTTCCTCGCTGTCTGAAAAATAGATCACCTCGTTTGGATATGCCAGCCTGGTAAAAATATCTCCCAGAATTTCCTGGTCTTCCGCATCATCTTCGATGACGATAATGGCGCCATGTTTATTCATGTTAGTGCCGGTTTATCGACGGCGGTGAATATAGGCCTTTATAATGACGGCCGCTGTTAAAGTATGGAGCAGCGCATGCGCCAGGCTTAGTTCTCCAACCGGTAAAGGGTCATCACTTCACAGTCGTGCTCATTGATATAAAATGTAAAAGGACGATTTTGAAGCAGTTCCAGTTTCCCTGCTTTCTGCAATTGTGCCAGCGCCTGGTGAAGGAGGACACGCGAATGCAATTGGAATAAGCGCTGCATGTCAAACTCAACATCCAGTTGTTCCAGTGGTTCCAGTGCCTCGCAACTGATCCAGGCGGGTTCAAAATTAATCCCATCCGCGAGAAAAAGGACAGGTTGCAGTTCATCGATCTCGTCTGTTAAATAACGGGGTTCTTCGATGATCGGGTAGGAATGGATTCCGTATGCATTTATGCTGCTGGTATAATGATAGTAATAGTCGTATTCGATGAAAATCGCCTGTACCTTTTCCATCTTTCCGGAGTTTACGATCGCATGCAGCAGCTTTTCCATTTCCGGTATGAACCTGTTTACCAGTTTATCGTTATTAAGCTTTCCGTATTGTTCCAATATGCCAAGGTAGATCGCATCAAATTTGGTTTCTTTCGACAATCGCTTCAGTTCCTGTAACATCTCCCGTTCATCGCTATCGAAAACAAATAATCTTCCTGCCTTCAGTTCTATGTATTCAGATTTAGACAATTCAGATACAGTGGTGGCGGCCAATTCATTAAATAACCGATCTCTTTGTTTCACTAAATTTTCTAAAATCCGGGCGTTGTGCATAGTTGTTTTTGTAGGGGTGGAAGTGGACAAAGTTCAGATAAATTTCGGAAGAAGAATGATGTCGCTGCTTTATGCATCTGTTCAGTCTTCAGGTGTGGTACCGCAAAAGTTAAATCTGAAATTCATACCTGCAGCAATTACTAAGAACACGGCCTCTTTGTAAGATTGGAATAATCGCCTAACTTGAACGAAATATGTATACCCTGAATCTATGGCGCAAGATGAAGTCCTTTGTGGTCATCGCCTCCACAATGGCTTTTTCATCATTTGGGAAAGCATTTGCTCAACCCGCTTATTTTGAAGGCAAGATCATTCTTGAAGAAACTTTCCAGATAAAAGACAGTACAATGCGCGCAGTTTTATTTAGCCACCTCAATCCCGGTAAAGTCACTCAATACTTTAAAGAAGGGAACTCGTTTGAAAGCTATGATAAAGGCGAAAATAAATCTTACTTATACATTCGTGCGGAAAATAAAGTGTATCTCAACCACTGGAATGATGACAGCTTGTATTTCTACGATTGCAGTGGAAAGGGGAGAGATATTCTTCATTATTCGATGACAAAAAATGCAGAAATAATCTTAGGCCTTTCCTGCGATAAACTGCAGATCAGTTATGCCGGCGGAACGAGCACTTATTATTTTAATGAAAAGAAATTGCCCATCAATCCTGCATGGTATGCCCGGCTAACATTTATCAATTGGGATACGATCAGCGCGATAATGAAGTCGATTGCATTAAAAACAATTATTGACCGCCCAGATTACCGCATCGTGAGTACCGTGCGTTTGATCAGTTATGAGCAGGTGCCCGACAGTTATTTTACTATACCGCAAAACACGATCCTGGTACAAGAAAATTAAGCGCCGTGCCCTGATGCAGCAGTTGATATTATAGCATTCCACGTAAATTTCTCCCGACGAGTCGGATGGTTGCCTATCTTAAACAGACAAACAAAAAGTGTCTGGAATGAGCAACTTGCTCCTCAATTACAGCCCAACTACTAAAGTCTCCGTGAACACATTGCCAAACCTGTCGGTCGCTTTAACCATGATCTGTTTTGCGTTACCGGAAGGCCGGGCGTAAAATAAATGATCTGCAAGTGTCGGCTCTACCCATTTATGTTTCGCAGGTAGAGCAGGCCCGCTGTACAACTGAACGGCTAACGGATCCAGGCCGATCCGTTGTTCCATCAGGCCTTTTCTTTGCCCGTCTTCAAACCATTCGATGGTCCATTTTGGATCCCAGTTCCACACGTTCGCGCAAATGTCAGCACCGCTGTTTGCCTGCTTGCTGTCGTACAAACGCAACTGCTGCGTTTTGGCCTTGCCGGTAGACTTATAATACCAGGATAGTTCACGGCCATTTACTTCGTAGACCGCATAACCCGCGGGCGTACCATCGCTGCAGACAGGGCCCGTCCACCAGGCACCACAAACGGTACCGTGATTGTGTTCCATAATATTTCCTGCTTCCCATTTTTCATTAAAATGCGTATGGCCCGACATGATGTGCACGTTAAAACCTGCAAGGATATCATAGAGTTTTTTCCTGTTGGAAACAGTGCCGCCCAATTCTTCTTCTTTCTTTAAACGCCTTGCTGCGCCGGTGTTTGTGGGAATATGCAGGCTCACAACAACGGTTGATCCCGGCTCCCGGAATGCGAGGTCTTTCTTCAACCAGTTCAATTGGGTTTCAGAGATATAGCCAATATATTTTTTGGAGGCACCAATAAAAAACACGTCATCCAATACCACATAATGAACAGCACCACGGTTGAAAGAATAATAGGTTGGTCCGAATTGTTCCTTAAATGTTTTTGCAGATCCATCGTCGCCCATGGCATCAAGATCCATGTCGTGGTTACCGATCACATTGAAGAATGGTATACCCGTCATGCCAATCGCTTCACGATAATCGTCAAATAATTCAAAATGATCCCACACAAGATCCCCGCAACCAATGCCATGAAACAATGCACCGGTAGGGTAGCTTTTAATCAGTCCGACAAGGTCGGGCACTGGTTCACTTTTTAGTTGTGTCGCATCCGCTTCGGAAATGATCTGCGTATCTGCCCAAACCACAAACTGATGTTTATGATCGTCCTGTGCTAATTTCCGTAGCTCAAAATCTGCACGGCCTTTTAATTGCGCTGCTGTTACAGGAATATAAAAATGCGCGATACCTTTTTCGGCAGGAATCTCGTATCCCGCGGGCACACTGATGTAAATAAATTCCGCCGCATCATTTCTTTGCAGGCTGTAAGAACCGTTGTAGTCTGTTCGGGTAATACTGAATCCATCAGTAACCCCCACATCCGCAATGCCTTGTTTGCCGCTGTGGACGCGGCCTTCAATGGTATCGGCATTTCCATGTTCCCGCGCAACAAGCGTTCCGGGGAGTTGTAACGCTGCACCTGCAAGGCCGATATTTCTTAAAAAACTCCTGCGATTGATCATTGTAAATAGGGCTTATTTTATTTGTCTGCTTATAGTCGTCTTAATTTTCCCACCAGTTTTTTGTATTGATATCGTCCGGCCCCTGCAACTGCACCGCTGCCTGGTAATTTGCAGGGTTGTTAGTCCGCACAGCGATCGGGTATTTGAAACGCACGGGCATTTTTTGATTATTCACCATACCCGCTGCAACAGGTAATTGGGGCAAACCGGTTCTGCGGTATTCAAACCATTGCTGAAAATCGGTGAAATACAAAGCATAATATTTCTGCATCATGATCCTGCTCAACGTGCCGTTGAAGGCGGCATTTGGATTCGTAAAATAATCAGCTGCCATCGTGAGCCCCCATTGTTCGATGGATGCCTTTACGCCTTTTTCATAGGCTGATTTCGCAGCTGCAGTATTTGTATAATTGAGTTCTACTTCGGCTTTGATAAATTCCACTTCTGCATAAGGCAGGATGATGCAGATCATCGGCGCAGTTACGATCGCCTGGTTCACATTAGAAGGAATATAACTGAACTGTGTCTCTGACCCCGTGTAACCACTTGGAATGCCCTGGTAGCCAATGTTTGTAGCACCATTTGCTGTTCTTGCCTGCGTTGCAAACTTCGCACGGCGCGGATCGTTGAAAGCATTCAGGCTGTCCAGGAAAAATTTTCCGGCAGCACGATAAGAAGTGAAATCAACCGGCCTTCCCCAGGGTGAACCCAACGGCGTAATGCCGGTCAGTTTTAAGATCGCGCCATCATCGTTGCTGGTAAACACCGGGTATTTTGCAGGGTTGTCGATCATCGATCTTAACCGGGCAAATGAATTCATTTCCGCTCTTTTAGAAACGCGCAGGAGCAAACGCATCTGCAGGGAGTTGCAGAACTTTTTCCATTTCGTTACATTATTCGCATACAGGATCTCGGTTCCAAAAACCATCGTTTTTGTCGTAACAAATAAATTATTGGCCGAATCGAGGTTCGCCAGCAATTGTTCGTAGATCGCTTTCTGTGTATCAAACTTTGGCTGGAAAATACCCACATCTGCTTTACTTGCTTCCGTCATCGGCACACTGCCAAAACAATCCGTGAGGTTGGAATAGATCCAGGCATTCAGTGTTAACGCGATCGCCTGGTAATTTGGATCCTGGGCTTTTACCGCAGCTTCATGCATCTCGCGGATATTATTAAGCCATTGGTAAGAAGTATTCCAGGTACCGTTACCGATATTTTCAGATACATCATAACGGTGCAGCCCACCCGAAGCACTCGGGAAAGGCAATGCCACCTGCATCAGGTTAAAGGTTATGTCATCGGAGCGGAGCATATTGTAACCAGCCATATTATATAGGGTCGGGTTTAATAAAGTGCCCGGACTGATCTGATCGATACGATTCGGATCGGTATTGATCTCCTCAAAATTTTTGCTGCAGGACAACAGGATGGAGCTGCATAATGTCAGCAGCAGGTAGTTAATATACTTTTTCATGATCGTTTTTTATCTGGTTTAAAATCTTGCCGTCAGGTTGATGCCCATTGTCCTGGTTGATGGTAATTGTCCCATTTCTACGCCTGGTAAAAGTGTAGAACCATTGAGGGCAGCGGTTTCCGGGTCGAACATGGGGAAGCTGGTGATCATCAGGAGATCGCGGCCGTAGAAGGCTATACTGGCCTGGCGCAGGAAGGATTTGCCGAGCAACTTCTTCGGCAGGCTGTATTCCAACCGCAGTTCCCGAAGTTTGATGAAGGATGCATCAAAGGAATTCGCTTCTACATTCGCGCGACGATAATAATCTGCATAATAATCTACCGGCAATACCTTTTTAGTATTCGGAATATATTTCCCTGAGCCGTCTGCCACTACACCTGCACCGATGATGAAATTTTCCTCCCTGCCTGCGAGTGTATGTTCGAGTTTTCCCTGCTCCGTCATTTTGTGGTGCGTTTGCGAATAGATG
Organism: Ferruginibacter sp.; assembly: GCA_028288705.1. Lineage (GTDB taxonomy): Bacteria > Bacteroidota > Bacteroidia > Chitinophagales > Chitinophagaceae > Ferruginibacter. The sequence continues at coordinate 53,532 of JAQBNH010000002.1, read as the reverse complement.
ATGCCGCCATATTGCCCGTCGAACAGGAAACTCAGGCGCAGGTTTTTATAACTGAATTCATTTTGAAACCCGCCTTTCCATTTCGCATAGGCATTGCCGATATATTGAATATCTGCGGGCCTTGCCGGTAAACCATCGGTCGTATAGATGATCTGCCCGTCCGGGGCACGCATAAATCCAAAACCATAAATGTCGCCGGTGGTTCCGCCCACCCGCGCCTGGATTGTGGCGTTGCCGCCGTAACCGATATCCTGCTTGTCACTCATGCCTTCGGCGAGTTCCAGCACTTTGTTGGTATTTTTCGACCAGGTCACCGTTGTCTTCCACTGGAAGTTTTTAGCTTTTACCGGGATCGCATTCAGGATCGTTTCAATACCGCGGTTGCGCACAGCGCCTGCATTTAACACTGCCCTGGAATAACCGGTTGTGGGATCCAGCGGCACATCCAGTATCTGGTTGCGCGTAGTATTGTTATAAACAGTTACATCCAGGTTCAGCCTGTTCTTTAAAAAACGCAGGTCTAAGCCGCCTTCGTAACTCGTAGAGATCTCCGGTTTGAAATGCGCATTAGGTAATGTGGTTGGTACTGAACCGGAGCCCGCAAATTCACTGCTGCCGTAATATTTTCTTGTCTTATACGGATCGGTGTCGTTGCCAACCTGTGCCACAGACATGCGCAGCTTCGCGAAAGAAAACGCTGTTGGTAAACGAAAAATATCGCTTAGGATAAAACTCGTGTTCAGGGAAGGGTAGAAGAAGCTGTTGTTTTCAACAGGCAAGGTGCTCGACCAGTCATTGCGCCCGGTGACGTCTACAAAATACTTGTTCTTATAACCAACTGACGCCAACCCATACACGCTGTTTACAGATTTGTTACGGTCAATATCTGTCACGATCGCCAGGCCGGTACCATTACTTAATTTGTACACCGCCGGAACAACAAGCCCATCAATGTAAGCATCCACGCGGTTGTAGGTATGCTTCATCAGATTTCCTCCTGCCGATGCAGAGAAATCCAGGTCTTTACCGATCTTATCATGGAAAGAGATCAGCAGGTCGTTATTCGATTCAAAGTCGGAAAGGTTTTGCTCCTTAAAATAACCTTTTACAAAATTCGCCGTACTGAACGGGCGGCGCATCTGCCTTTCTTCATTGGTCATGTCTATCGTGGAACGCAACATCAGGCTCCACTTACTTGTTAGTTCATAGTTTGCACTCAGTGTTCCCGCAACATTGCGGTTGTTTACGGCATTCGTCATTTCATACGCGATTAAAAACGGGTTGTCGATAAAAGAACTGTAGGGATGGATCTGGTCGATTTGCTCCAGGCCTCTTTTCCAGCGATCCCTGTACCAGTCGAGGTTTACATTAGGATTCTGGAAGATCATAAAGTAGGCGATGGACTGGTTGTTATAGCCGGTTGCCGGCAGGTTGTCAGATTTTTTATTGGTGTAGCTAACCTTGGAACTGAATTTTAATTTATCCGACATTTTATAATTACCACTGATGGTAGCAGTAATTCTTTCGAACCCGGTGTTCGGCATGATCCATTCATTTTTTGTATGCGTAAGCGAAGCGCGGGCTGAGCCTTTCTCATTGCCGCCTTCCAGCGCGATGTTATTGGTGAGCGTAAAACCGGTCTGCCAGAAATCTTTGATATTGTTTTTATAAGGAACCCATGGCGTTCTCACTGCAGCCTGTCCCTGCTTTTCCGGGTCATACTGGAAATAGTTCTGCCCGTTAAAGCGCGGTCCGAATGCACTGCTGGTGCCACTTGTACTCGCACCATCGGCAGAAGCACCATAAGAATAATAAGGCTGCCCGGCTGCATTCAGCGCCTTGCCTGTGCCCTGCCCGTATTCATATTGATAATCGGGCCAGCGCAACACGGTATTGATACTGCTGTTGGAATTAAAGCTGATACCAAGCCCCTTGTCTTTTTTGGCGGCACCGGATTTCGTTGTGATCAGCAATGCGCCATTCGCTGCACGGCTGCCATATAAAGCGGTAGCGCCCGGACCTTTCAGCACCGTGATGCTTTCAATATCATCCGGGTTGATATCTGAAATGCCATTGCCAAAATCAACGGGAACATCATTGCCGGAACCAGCGCCATAAGCATTGCCAACGCCGGAAGTAGTGAGGCCGCTGCTTTTCGGAATACCATCAATAACGATCAGCGCGTTGTTGTTATCAGGGTTTAAGGACACATCGCCGCGCAATGTTACCCGCGTGGAGTTAATGGGGCCGGAGCCTGCAGACAATAAGTTGAGCCCCGCAACTTTACCGGATAAGGCACTCACCCAATTATTGGCATGCGCATCATTCAAATCGGCAGTGTTGATTTGCTGAACGGCATAGCCCAGTGATTTTTGTTTTCGCGAGATACCCAGCGCTGTTGTCACGACAACATTCTCGAGCTCTTTTGAAGCAGCAGTCAGTTGCACCTTTAAGCCCGTTATCGATTGGGTAATAGTGACCGATGTTGTGGTAAACCCGATCATCGTGAAATCCAGTCTGCTGTTTTTCGCAACGGACAGACTGAAACTACCGTCAGCTTTTGTTACGGTAAGTGATTTGCCTGCAGCACCGATGGAAACCAGTGCCAACGGCGTTTGAGAGCTTTTATCGGTTACCGTACCAGAGACAGTCAGGGATTCCTGCCCGAAAGAAACAAAGCAGCTAATCAGTGCTGCGAATAGTAAAAAACATGTGGGTAAAAATTTCATTGCAATAAGTTTGGTGGATGAACTTCAGGCCGCAAATTGCCTGATGCATGTTTCCAAATCATTATCGCAGTCTTAACAAAATGTGATGTTACTCCGATACCCGATCCCGAAACGCCGACGATTGTCTGCTATGTATAACTGATGAGTTGTGACCAACAGACGAAACAGTACAGCGCCTGGTTCGCTGGTTCTGCTTAAACAAGGGATAGATACATCTTATCCCGGGCAGCTTTGTTTACACAAAGAATATTATCTTTAAAATATGCCTGGTCCTCAAATACAATGTGCACATTGTAAAACTATTGTTAGCGGAAACTTTTGCAGTGAATGTGGGCAACCGTTGGTTACACAACGATTGAGTATTGCATCTATTCTGCATGAAGTGTTTCATTTTTTTACGCACCTGGATCACGGCTTTCCTTACACGTTGAAAAAATTATGCACCGCGCCGGGCACGATGCAGCGGGAGTACATTGAGGGCAGCAGGGCAAAGCAACAGAAACCGTTTTCCATGTTTTTTATTTGTGCTACGATTGCGGCCCTCGTGATCTATTGGGTAAACCTGTTGCTCATTCAGCATTTCAATGCGGGAGATAATAACGAAGCCGCCTTTTTTCATAAATACTGGACGATGCTCCAGATCCTGATGCTGCCCGTGTATGCACTGATCACCTGGCTGCTGTTTAAAAAAGCGGGCTATAATTATGGAGAGATCATCGTGTTCCAGTTGTATTTATTTTCCTTCCTGTTTATCGTGCTGTCGCTGATTCACCTGCTGAAATTTATTTTCCCGCACCTGGAGACCAGGTGGATCGAGCTGCCTGCGATCATTCTGTATACGACCATCACCAACCTCAATTTTTTCACACAGCTCAAAAAAGGGCTGACGATCCTTTTAACGATCATCTCCATCAGCCTTTGTTTTGTAATGGCCAGTTATATCCAGGATCTTTTGGTAAAGGTGTTTTCCTGAGGATGTTTGTGCTAATGCGGACATGTTGCTGTTGACGCTGCCAGATTAATCACCAGGAGATCATGTGCATGCACAATGATTGATGAACAGCTACTATCCCTTGTCAAGCACATAATGATGCGCTACAGAACCGGAAGCAAATGGCGTTGCTGATAAAAGATTTAATTTAAGTTGCCCCGGAAGATCCAGGTGATCAAACAGCCGCCTGCCCGCACCGGCAATCACGGGTTGCACAACAAAAATAAATTCATCTACCAGTCCGCGCTGAATTAAATAAGATGGCAGCGCCACACCACCGAGATAAATATCTTTTCCTGGCTCCTGTTTCAGTTTTATGATTTCCGCAGCAGGATCAGTTTGCACCAGGCGCGAGTGTGGATCATCAACATTATCCAGCGTTCTGGAAAAGACAACTTTCTCCGCCGCATCAAATGCTTTTGCGAAGGCAACAATTGATGGCTGTTGGTCAGCAGGATTTTTCGCGATCTCCGGCCAGTAAGGAACCATCAGTTCGTAGGTGATCCGCCCGTAAGCCAGTATTCCCGCGTGTTGCAGGAGATTCGCATAAAACAAATGCAGTTCCTCGTCGGCAATTCCTTTTGTATGATCGCAGCAACCGTCTGCAGTAAGGTTGATGGCATAGATAAGTTTGCGCATGGGATGAAAGTAAAAAGTAAAAAGTAAAAATTCAAAAGTTAACCGCCGCCCCGTCTGGTCTCCCGGCCAACGGGTTCATTAACGCTATAATTACCCATTCGTCTGGTGAGCAGTTTTAGTTGGATAAATATTATTGCGTTGCTACCAATTCAATATCCATCTTCTTTATCAAACCATCTTCAAAACGGTAGATATGCCGCACCTGCCCGTCGAAGAGGGTAGCGCGCTGCAGGTCTTTCACGAATTGCTGCACGGTCACTTCCAGCGTTCCATCCGTCCTGTTATGGAAACCAACAGGTTCCACATTTGGGTTGATCTCCTGCCATTGCCTCGTCCAATATTTTTTTATCTCATCATGTCCGCTGATGTATCCGCCCTCCCAGGCTTTCGACCATTGCACGTCGGTTTGCATCGTGGATAGCGCGGTATCGATGTCCCTTGCATTGAAGGCGCCGTAGGCCTTTTTGATTAGTTCTTCCCGGGAAGTCGGCATAAATTATTTTATTAAAATCAGTTTCAAAAAAACAGGCAGCAAAAGGCAGAACCTTATTCCAATATACCGCTGCCAGATCCGGCAATCACCCGGCAGCCAACTATTCAACTATTCAACTAATCAACTACTCAACTATTCATCCCTTCCACACCCTGATGCAATATACGAAATACGCCTTTTTTGCTCTCTGCCAGAGAACGATATTATTGCCGAATGATCAGTATCAATTCGTTATCAAAACGCCCGTAGCTAAGGCTTGCCATGGTTTTTATTTCAGCATCCGCACTTCAAATTCCATCACTGCGGGTGAAAAGTTTGACGATGTTTCAGCAGTGTAGCCGCTGTTCGTAATTTGCTTAATCCTTGTTCTCAATACAATCTTTCCATTTTCAAAAATCGCAGGGTCTCCTCTCAGTACTTTCTTCGGCCGGAGTTCGTAGGTGCATTCATCCGTCCATACAATATCGAACAAGAGCTTATAACCATATTGCTCACTCTCTTCAATTTGCTGTTTTTTCGTGCGCGTGATCATGGTCGTGCCCGTCCCGGCGGTAGTAATGGAAAACGAACCTTCATGGAAATCCTGGCAGGTTGGTTTTTGAGCGAAGGATGGGGTATAGATCAGCAACATCAGCATCGCGGAAAATAACATGTTCATCATGGGATACTTTTTATTTGGCCTAAGATCGGGAAAATACCGGCACGACCATAGACGGTAAGGCGGGCTTAAATAATTAGCCTGGCAGTTGCGACAATAATAAAAACTAAAACCCTTTCAAATCGGTTACCTTTAACCTGCTCCTACAAACACGCTTCACAGATTTTACAAACCCAAATTTTTAATACTCCGATATGGACGTACATCATCATGCGCATCATGAAGACAAAAAAAGCTGGAAAAGTTTTGTATGGGAATTCCTCATGCTTTTTTTCGCGGTCTTCTGTGGCTTTCTTGCGGAAAATTTTTTAGAGCACCGCCTGGAAAAAGAGAAGGGTAACCAGTATGTCCGGTCGATGATCACAGATATTATTTCGGACTCGGTAAAAATTGACCAGGCATTTAAATTTACCAGGATGCAGCAGGCAGGACTCGATAGTTTGTCAACCTTATTTGATCATCCACCTTACAGCGACGCTACGATCAAACAGATGTACCTGCTGATGATGAAGTATACGATGAATGAAGCGAATGTTGCGTTTACCAAACGGACTTCAACCCAATTGAAAAATTCCGGCGGGATGAGACTGATCGCTAACAAAACTTCTGCAGATGAAATCACCAGGTATATCGAAAACGCGGAAGATATCGAATCGCAGGGCGACTATTTTAAGAACAACGCATTAAATGACATTATCTCTCTCAACAGCAGGATCTTTTACCTGAAGCACATCAAAGGCGTTACAAGAAAGAACGTGGACAGTTTTATGATGAAACCACCGCTCACCCTGATGAGCAACGATCAAAACCTGTTGAACGAATACGGCAACCGTTTATTTTTTACGTCGGGCGTATTGATCAATTACAATAACAAGCTGACTTATTTTAAATCCTCCATGCAAAAGACCATCGCGCTGCTTAAAAAGGAAAATCATATAAAGTAGGGAAGTGTAGGTAACCCACCCAAAATAAGCAGGAGACCGAACCTGGAAACGGCTATGTACAAATTAAAAAACGATTTTTACGGTGCCGGCTGCCTGTGATTGATAAGAATGTTGCTAAAACAGCCTCAGCGCAGGCTAAATTTTCCTTTAAGCCGGAGCTGTTTACCGCCCGTTTTCGTGGTTTTTCCCGAAAACTTTGGAAGAAAAGGCCCTGTTTTCCCTGCTCAAATTGACAGAAAAAAGCGCTGTTTTTGCTTGCAATTTGAGCGTTTGTTTTGTAAGTTTCATGGCCAGATGGCTGTGTTTACCCCATTTTAGCATGGAAAAGGCTGCTAAATGGGACCGGACGCGGAAAAATGGCTTTAATTTCTTGTGTCCGTTCCCAAATGTTTTTTTTAAAATGACACGGTTGAAACGGGCGCGAGCAAAACCCTTTGTAAACAATGAAACGATTCAGAGCGAAGACCGGCCTCTCCCAAACAGAACTGGCGATGTACCTCCACATCCCACGCACCACTTTGAATATGACGGAACGGGGTAGCCGGGAGCTCGACAGTAGTTCTTTCCTTTTATTATCCCGCTTGCTTGCGCGCCTGGAGGAGCTGGAAGCGACAGCAGTTCTCCCTGGTCTGTCCGCCGATATCCGGCAGGCGCTGCAGCAGAACCAGGAACAGTCAGTATTACTGAATTCATCCCTGGATAAACAGTATAAATATGCGCTTCAAAAGGAGGAAAAACACCTGGCAGAAATGAAGGCAGAAGAGCAACGACTCAAGCGTTGGCTGATCGTGATTGATGAGCAATTGGCGGATTCTTCACTGGCGGCATCCGGGGAATGGCAGTCGGGGAGCCTCCTGCTTTTTAAGTCGAAAGCCCTGGAGCAATTGCTGCAATGTAGTGAACCGGTACAGGCAGAGGCGGCATTGAAGATTGCCAGGCTCAAGGCATCGGTTAGTGAACTACGGAAAATAAGAAAGGCGCGAAAAGGGCAGAAATTGTAAAGTGCCATGGCCCTGTAAAAAACAGCCTCCTAATTATTTGATTCTATCCCCGCGAAGTTGCAATTAAGAAACAGCTTAGACCAATTAAGTAAACTCAGCCATCGGCTGGCTACAATAATGGTTGGTTTGCACGGGCACTAAAAAATTGTTGGATGATGCGGGGACACTCGAGCCAGTCCGGTGTCAAGGGCTGCTTAAGATTATTTCTCCGCAAACGGAACGATATCCGGCCTTGGTATAATTTTAATGCCATCAGGAATAAACATATCAAACATCCCCTGGAAATTTTTTTGAATGGCGCAAGGCGCGAAGTCGAAGAGTTTGTCGAAATGCCGCCATTTTCTCAGCAGCAAAGATTTCCTGTTGGGATGCCAGCTAACGCCCGCCGCTTCTTCATCTGCCGGCAACATAGCCCTGCCTTTCCAAAGCTCTACAATGCAAAGCGCCTTTCCTGCATGTGCTGTTACAGAATTTGTTTTTCCGCAACAGATGATCACATCACCACGGTAGGTAAACAGCCTGTTCATGCGCGTTTCGATCGTTTTCGATCCTTCCATGATATAGGTCGCGTAGTTTTCACCCGGACCGTAATCATTCAACACGAGTCCTTTGTAAATTTTTTTCATGATGTAATTTTCGCCTGGAGACAATGGCAGTCATTCAAAATTTAGTCCAATGTTAAATATCCGGAACTGCTCTTTTAAAACCCAGACTTTCTTCCTACATTTCATGACTAAAATTAAAGTCAATGGCTAGCGTTTCTATCTACCTCAATTTTGCAGGGAATGCGGAAGAAGCATTCACAACGTACAAACGAGTTTTTCAATCTGAATTTTCTACAGCAATCATGCGCATGGGGGATATGCCTGCGCAACCCGGGATGCCGGAGCTTCCTGACCATGAGAAAAACAAAGTAATGCATGTGGCATTGCCGATCCTCGGCGGCACGCAGATCATGGCTACTGATATGCTGGAATCTATGGGTCAATTGCAGGAAGGGAACAACGTAACGATCAGCCTCAACCCTGACACAAAAGAAGAAGCAGACCGGCTCTACAAGGAATTGGCGCAGGGCGGTGCAGATGGCGTGGCACCCCACGACGAATTCTGGGGTTACTGGGGCACCTGCAAAGACCGGTTTGGGATTCGCTGGATGTTTAATATTACGAACCCGCAATAATATGATAAGTGAAAGGCTAACTACGTCCTTCCGATAAATCCGGGGTTCGCCCATTAGCGGTTGATCATCTTCTGCGTCTGCTCGTTGTAACGCGAACCCTGGATCTCGATCCCGGCAACGGCGTTATTGATCTCCGTTAGTTCAGCCTTATCCAGCACGACACTTGTCGCCGCAATGTTCTCCTCCAGGCGGTGGATCTTCGTCGTTCCCGGGATCGGCACGATCCGCGGCTTTTGGGCGAGCAGCCATGCCAGTGCTATTTGTGCATGCGTCGCGTTTTTATCAGAAGCGATCTTCCCGAGCAGGTCTACCAAAGCCTGGTTGGCTTTACGGTTCTCGTCAGAAAAGCGCGGCACCGTATTCCTGAAATCTGTTGCATCAAAACTGGTCTGTGCATCAATTTTTCCGGTGAGGAAACCTCTGCCCAATGGACTAAATGGAACGAAGCCAATACCGAGCTCTTCGAGCAGGGGCAAAATTTCCTGTTCGGGTTCGCGCCACCAGAGAGAATATTCACTTTGTAACGCAGTGACTTGCTGAACGGCATGGGCTTTTCGAATCGTTGCAACACCGGCTTCCGACAAGCCGAAGTGTTTCACTTTACCTTCTGTGATCAGTTCTTTCACTGTTCCCGCCACCTCTTCAATCGGCACATCGGGATCTACGCGGTGCTGGTAAAAAAGATCGATCACGTCGGTCTGCAATCTTTTCAGCGAGGCTTCTGCCACTGCCCTGATGTTTGTGGGGTGACTGTTAAGGCCAGACTTATCCTTTTCTGTAACGAAACCAAATTTTGTTGCGATCACCACATCCTTGCGAAAAGGAGCGAGGGCTTCCCCCAACAATGATTCATTCACGAAAGGCCCATACACTTCCGCCGTATCAAAAAAAGTCACGCCTTTTTCATAAGCCGCACGAATAAGTTTGATGGCCTCCTGTCTTTCTGTGGCGGGCCCGTAGCCGAAACTTAACCCCATACAGCCTAAGCCAAGGCCTGATACTTCAAGGCCGCTTTTTCCTAATATTCTTTTTTGCATATCTCTAGGTTTTAGATGATCCTGTTTGGCTTCAGGGTATAAAGATAATAGCGATGAGAGCATCAGTGTTCTGGTTATTTTTTATTCCTGTGGAAATGTAACAGCACCGCTATATCTCTATGCGCCGTGCGATTTTTTACCCGGAGCTTGCACCGAATATGCTTTTCCTTCCCCGCTTGTTTAAACAGCTGCCAGCCGGGAAGATGTTTTATTCTACATATCGGCAGGCACGGGGTTTGTCTTGTTTAGATAAAAAAATGTATGGCTACGAAAAAATCTCCCGCTAAGAAAGCAGCAACAAAGAAAAACAGCGTTAAAAAAACAGCGACTAAAAAAAGCAGTGCTAAGAAAACGCCGGCGAAGAAATCCACTCCCGAAAAAACCACGAGGAAAGAGCCGGTAACCAGAAAGAGCGCCACAAAAAAATCAGTGCCAAAGAAAAGCACAGCTAAAAAATCAGCGACGAAAAAAGGCGCGCCGAAAAAGAAGAATAAGCTCGGTGTAAAAAATTCCCTTGTGAACAATATCAATGCCCGAAAAAAGAAAGGCGCTACCCGCTCAAAAAAAGCAGGCACCGTTAGTAAAGAATCCTATGCAGATATGAAAGATCAGTGGGCTGACAAGAAGAAATAGAAAGAGATCCGTAGTACGCTTGCCCGTTACCTGCAGGCGCATTCATGATGTTCGTTGAGATATGCGATCGACGCTTTGCATAATTTTTCCAGCACGTTGATATGTATGTCAGACAATTTCTTTATGTAAATACATGCCTTGGAAATCTTGAATTTGCCCAGGCCTTCGAGCAGCTTTTCGTTGTCCGGGGTGGGCGAGTACACGTATAAGGAGAACGCAGCTTTACGCGGCGAAAAGCCGATCAGCGGGGCATCTCCCTCATGACCGCTGGCGTAAATATAATGATAGCTGCCAAATCCGATAATCGATGGCCCCCACATTTTTGCTTCAAAGCCAGACCATTTGCGCATCAGTTTTATCAGCTCTATACTATCTTTTTTCTTCTCGTCATTTTCTACAAATGATCCGATGAAATCCACTGGATCTATTGATGTTTCAGCGGTTTTGTTTTTTGGCATAATCGCTTTAGTTGTGTGAACGGGATACGAAGGTAAAATTAATCAATCTGCCAGTGTTTATGTCATGGGGAAGCTATTAATTAACCATGCTCGCGTTATGTAGACTGTTCCGCCTGATGCCGCCTGTATTTCGTTAATGCATTTTTTAGTAATTGCAGCAATTCCTGGTGGGTAGTTTTTAGACCGTTCGTGGAAATATGAATCGGTGAACCATAACTCCGCGCATTAGCGTTGAGCAGCTTTCTTTTTAAAAGGTTTTTTTCCCGGGAGATATATTTTTCCGGATCAGTAAGAGCGACTGTAACAAAATATTGTTTTGAGGCTACGGAAACCTGAAGGATATGTTCTTCAATATAGGCAATGTCTGACCATGGGATCAGCCCGAAGGCGAAAGCGCTGGTATTCTCATAGATCCCATGCTCATCGATGATAAGCCCCGGCTTCTTGTCGAACAGTTTTTTGGTAAAGAAAAAGGTTCCTAATGCGCCCATGATGACAGCACCGTAGGAAGCGAATCCCTTTACAAGCGGGTCATTAAAAAAAGAATTATTTGTCTGTGGATTTGACACTATCATCCAGAGCCCGACAGAAAAAAAAATGATACTGAAAACCAACAGCTTTGTAAGTTTTGCTTTGCTTAATTCGATGGAGATGTTGTTTGTTTCTGTCATATTTGCAATGATAATTATAAAGATTTAATCGCCAATTCTGAGGATAGCAAATTTTGTATCTCCTCTGGCGCCCGTGTTCTGAAAAATCACTGCTGCCTTTTGAAGGCGCCAGTCTGTGACTGGCTTAAGCCATTTCCGTTTTAACCACATGGCGTTACTGCCGCAAGTGTTCTGAAAGACCACTTGTGGTATGTAAATTTCCCGGACTGTGTCCGGTTCGATCCTCATCGCAGTTATTCAATATCAGATGAAGTTATCCAGACACAGTCCGGCAGCTTTCTGAGACCCCGGTCGTTCCCGCCTAAATCGTTTGTTCCTGATTTCAATCAACATCTCTGAACAGCGGAGCGGAATTTCATTTTACAAAACCCCGTCACAGCCTTAGTGCCTTGTAGCGTCACGGGTGATCCCCGTTAGTGTTTCTAAAATTTGAGAAAGGAGCGGGGAGTACCTGCGCCAGTGCGTTTTCCCGGAAACACTAATGTTAACTGTAGTGTCATTCGGAAACCCTGCTTTTTAAATCCATACTGCCATGCAGTATCCTGACAATTTCAATCTGACCCTTATTTTTAGACCGATAGAATATAATGTGCTGCATAATTCTACATCCCAAAATTTCATTGTCTGTTTCAGGGTATGGCTTACCAGCAACTTTTCCGGCAGCTAGTTCCACACACGAGTCAAGAACTAATTGATAATACTTATCCGCCTGCTTTTCCGACCATGAATCGAATGTATAATTCCAAATACGGGAAAGGTCTTCTACTGCTTTCTTTGAGAAAATATAATCAGCCATTTTTTCCCCTGGCTGATTTTAGTTTTTCCAAATGTTTTTTCGGATCAAAATTTTTAGCTGTGCCGCTATTTATACCTTCCTGAATTGCGTTTCTTAAAGCAATAATTTTACTTTCCTCTTCCTCAAGCAACCGAAGGCCGGCGCGAATGACTTCACTGGCATTTTTAAATCTTCCGGCTGAAACCTTATCGTCCACAAAGTTTTCAAAATAATCACCTAATGCCACAGAGGTATTTCTTCCCATAAAATTGTTTTTATAAAGTTACCAAATTTTGGTAATTACACAAAAATCTAAAAAATGTCCCTATTGTAATGGTGCTGAATTAAAATTGCAGTTAACGTTCGCCTTGCGAAATTTCGTCTATTGATAACCCAGTCACAGACTGGCTGCCTTGTAGCGTCACGAGCGATTCCCATTGGCGTTTCTATCATTTGGAAAAGGAGCATGGAACGCTTCGCGCCAGTATGGAAAAAGATGTTTTGAATATACATGCTGCTCGTGCAAAAAACTTAATACAGGATTCTGTCCGGCCGCGGAGGTTTCCAACCACCGGTTTCAATAAATACCGCGATAGGTTTGGAAAGCATCAACCATAGCCCGATGCAAAGAAATATGGAAGCCGTTGTAACCAAATCTGGAATGCTGCTTAAGAAATGGTCCCTGCTATACCAAAAGTACCGCCTGACTAAATCTCCTGTTTCGTGCGTATTCCGGAAAGTTATGAAAGTGATCAGGACCGCCAACATTGAATTTACCCACGACCATTTTCTCCGCCGGCAAAGGAATACAAAACTGATGAAGATGACAATAAAACTGCTCATCGCGGTTAACGCGGTACCGCCCTGGAACCAGACAAAGTCGATCGCCGTCATGCCACTATCAGTAAAATTTTGCATGATATTTTCTTTCGTAGATTGCCTGAAGATGTTGATCAGTTGCAGGTTCGAAAGCTGGAAGAATGTCTCTGCAGCGAAGACCAGGCATGCTGTTGCCAGCGAGTGAATAAGGATCTGGCGCCAGTTTGGTTTATGAGTAAAATATTCAGAGGGCATAGTATATGCGGAGGTTATACCGGCAAATTAATCATAGTAAATTCTAAACGTACCAAAGACCTTTAATTCCGGCATATGCAGGTAAACGAGATAATAGTCCGGGAACTTTTCGATCAGTTCGTAGATATATCGCTCACCGGGTTTGCTCAGGTTCTTTCTTATCTCGTTATTGCTTTCAACGAAAGAAATTTCAAAGGTTGTATTGCCAGTCCACTTGAATAGTAATTTTGAATACGTTCCGTTTTTAAAATGATCGACCCAGTAGGAATGGGATAAAGAAAGGTTAACCGTATCCATATCCTGATCGAAGTAATAATAGCGCTTATGTAAAAGAAATTCGCGTGCGGAGTTCTTGTCCATTTTACTTTCAGGCCTGACTTGTACCGGCGTCCAGTCATCTTTTGGCGGGTTGAGTTCATCAAGGTACTTTTTAAACTCCGGACAAAGTTTTTGCAAACGAATATCAATATATTTTAGGGTAACGGAAATAAGAGAATCATTCAGGCCCTTAAGAACCGGAAACAGATGCAAATTAAAAGCCGCATCTATCTTCTCTGTATCACTGGAATGGGCATTATTGGCGAGTGATCTGCAGGTCTCCAAAAGAAGTGAATCTGAGATCAAACTACTTTGCGACCGCGCCGAAAAGTTAAAGCATAGCAAGCCGATAAATAAAATTAGTATTCTCATAGAATGTTTTTTTGAACAAACAGAACGTGATACCCGAACTCAAAAAGCCTTTTCATCTTGCACAGGTTTATTTAGCAAATTGACTTCGACTTAACATCCCCTCAATCTGGGATTTAGTTTCTTCATCTAAATACAAATAACTAATACCAAAGTCGTAGCCGCGATACAATTTGGTTAGGAGAAGCATGTGTATAGTAAATTTGTCCTTTATTGAAACAGTTATCCCAAATTTAGCGAAAGCCAGCCCGTCCAGTAAAATGGTTGTTGTCGAAGAATCGATTGTTGCGTCTGGCATTCTTTGGACAATCGTTTTATACATCAAATCTCTCACAGTCTTCTCAACCTTTCTAAAGTCACCGTCTGTGGCGGGATTGAAGGGAGTAAGGGTTGCATTAAAATAATTGTACGTATTTTTTGTAGCGCTGATTAATGTTTTGGTGTCAGAAATTTCTGCGATAATACCATTGGCATCCTCAATGTGTTTTTTACCACGGTTCATTTTTCGCTCGTTCTCTACCGAGTCGATCATCTTAAATTCATAAGGGAGGTTGATTGTCCAGCCGATCTCTTCAAAATTGTACAGCCTGCCAGGTGACTGCGCAAATGAAGATTGAAAAAAGAAAAGAGGAAAAAGTAACAGGATTGTCCTTGTAAGGGTTTTCATAGTGCACAGTAATTATTCAAATTATCAGTCAGTATATTTGGTTTCAGCATATACGACCGGCTGATCATTAAAGAACGTCAACTTCAGGCAATTTACCAAACTGCCTTTATACCTATTGGTTAGGGGAGAATTGACTCTCGTAGTTGCTGTTTTCTGATGACCATACTGCACTCGCAGGCCGCTACTCAAATCTTTTTCTGTACCTGCCAGTAATGCCCGAACGGATCTTTGACCATCCCTTGCCGGTAACCATATTCGTGGTCGGTGACCGGATTAATCTCTGCCGCCCCCGCCAGGATGGCCTGCTGCATAAATGCTTTTACATCCGGAACGAACAAACCAATGACGGCCGTTACGCCTCCCGCACTGTTCGGTTCCAACGCATCACGCATCGTTTCGTGGATATGAAAGATCGCACCGTCGATATCCAGTTCAGCCACATGAATGCTCCCGTCATCGTTCCTGAAACAAAAATTTTCCTTCGCACCCATGCGGTGGTAAAAATCAATTTGCATCGTTCCGTTAGGCACATGTAATTCAGGTGCAAAGAATGTTAGGTTGCCTGTTGTTTCCATGATGATAATTTATGTAAATGGCGCACGTAAGTTCAGCTGTATAACCGATCGACCGATCAGTTGAACTGATGCTGAAAGTTAGCCATAAACTGGCTGTTATTTTGGTAAGAGGTACTGCCATTCTTTTTAGGGTACCGGGTGAATGTTGCCAGCGCGTTTTCTTACTTGCAACAGAGCGCCGTCATGACAACCAACTCCTGATTACTGATTTCCATACAGAAAGAACTATTGCACTAATAAACTATTCAACTAATAAACTATTCGATCGGTTAAACAGTACTTTTGCTCACTTTAAACCACCAGCATGGCCATCAACGAAAAACTTAGGGAACGCAACAAGGGGATTTGCGAATTATGCAACAACCTGGCTTCAACGGAGGCTTATACGGTTAGTCCGAAGCCGGGCGATAGCATCGACAACCAGGTTGCTCTTTGTACGACTTGCTTAAGGGCTATCGAACAAAAGCAGGCAGGCGATTATTGGCGATGCCTGGAGGGCAGCATCTGGAGCCCCGAACCGGCAGTACAGGCTTTGAGTTATCGTTTGCTGCATTTGTGTAAAGAGCAGGACTGGGCGGCGGGCGTGTTGGATGCTATGGAACCCGACGAAAATATTGTGCAATGGGCGATGAGTATTTATGATTTGCCGGATCTGCACAAAGACGCTTATGGAACCGTTCTTGAAAACGGCGATACCGTTGTACTCACGCAGGGACTAAACGTGAAAGGAACAAGCTTCACGGCAGCGAAAGGCACTGTGGTAAAAAGGATCCGGGTGGTGCCGGATAACACCGAACAAATAGAAGGGAAGATCAACGACCAGACGATCGTGATCCTGACTAAATATGTGAAGAAAGGGTAAGGCTATGCGACGATTCGGTGAAACGCTTTAACAGAGGGTTGGGCAATTTTCAACATCAGGAATCTGTTAAACAGTCTCCTGCAGCGGTGTAATGATGAGTAAAATAAAAAACAGCAGGCAACCAATCCACAGAGCTTTAAAAATCCACCCGAATTTACCGTCATTCCTGTTTTCAAAGGGTGCGTTGATTGCTGTGAATATTGTGGGATCCTTATAATGAACCAACTCGCTCTTGACCGTGGACTTCTCAAATTGGTCGCGATCCTCCGTGTTTCCTTCTTTTTTCAAATACACAAATCTTTCAAAATTGGTAGTGTCAATTTCTGCCCGCACTGCTTTCACAAACGCTTTCAATTCACTGTCTTTCTCTGGCTCACTTACCCTGTTGCTGATTGTTTTGAAATATTTCTTCCCGATCCAGTAACTGCATTCGCCTTTTGTCGTATCCGAGATGTTTTCAAAAATTGGCAGGGTTGCATAGATAATAAAGTCTAAATCCTGGTTATATTTTCCGCTCACAGTCGCGGTTTTCAGCACGCCCGCATTCGAGTTATCAACGCAATATTTATCAATTGCGTAGTATTTTGTTTTAGGCGATTTTTCGAACGCGTTGATATTCCCGATCCTCGTGAGTCTCCCTGTTGCAGTTTCAAGATAAGATAGAGCAACAACAGTCGGCCAGGCCATCGCGAGTGCAGCAATAAGCTGGTATAAAAACGCGGCGTTCTCCCTTTTAAAATGAAGCAGGTTTATTCTTGAACGTAACCAGATTATTACCGGTATGCCTGCCAACCCCAGCGGCATCCAGGTATGAACGACGTCTTCCTTCACTTTGAAGAAGTCGTTTTTGATAAACAGGACCCAACTAAGCAGGCTGTAGCATACAATGAAACTTAGGCTGACAATTATAAATGGCCAATAGATGAGTTGTAACTTCGTCTTTAATCCTTTCATAAATTGTTATCGGTATAAATATGTTGGTTCCGGGTCAACGTGTTTTCCTCAGCTCGTTTTGCAAAGTGACCGTTGTATTCTGACGAATGCAATACAGTGGCTTTTGCAACGTGCAAAATCGCGGGCTGGTAGGAGGTTATTTCGTGAATGTAAGGAGAAGAACTCTTCTGGCACCAGTGTTCTGAAAGATCACTGGTGCCTTTTCAAGGTGCCAGTCTGTGACTGGCTTACGCCATTTTCCATTTTAACCACATGGCGTTACTGTTGCAAGTGTTTTTAAAGATCACTTGTGGTTGGCATGGGAAAGGAGTGGGAAACACCCGAGCCAGTGCGTTATTTCAGGGATATTTTTCCATCAGCAATGTCAAAACTCCAGAGCCTTAAACTGTCGACACTTTTACCCTTTAACTTTCCCGCTTTCCAGGATGTTAGTGTTTTTAAAACATGTACAATCTGCTCATCGAGCAGCGGAGTTTTAGTTTTGTTATCAATTTCACATTTCACCAGTTCGCCTTTACAATTGATGATCAGGCTAACCATACCTTTATCGGTATAACCCCGGTTGTCTTTTAAGAACAGGACACTATCATTCAGCATCTTTTCAATTTCAGGCGCTGTTATAGCGCATACAGCCTGCTTTTGATCAGCAAACATTTCAAACAATGCGTACACATTTTTTTGATCGCAGATGCCTTCTACCTTTCCCTTTATCTCAGCTTTTGCCACAAACTGGGCAAACAAAAAGTAGGAGACGGGAGTCAACAGTAGAGTTAAAATTATTTTTTTCATAATGGCAGGGAATGTGTTGTCTTCAATAAGTTAACAGCAATTTTTACTGAAGTTATTTAAATATATGTTTCCGGCATGGCTTGTTTTGAGTTTTACAAAGCTCCGATATTTGTATCTAGCTATTGCCTTTGGGTTTTGGAGCTTTAGGTTATTACTTTACGTTTCCCGTTGTAAATTGTAAATTTCTGGCCACCGGCTTTCCCGGGATATAATTAGTTTCCAGTTGTAGATCTCAGTTTTTTAGCGCAGTATGCTATCCGTTCTTTACAAAAAGCCAGCTCTGCTTCACTTGTCTCAAGCTTCTCCAATTTTTTGGTCCAAACCATGCATTGATCGTAGTCTCTGGCAAACATGGTACATTCTGAAGCAAAAAAAACCGGGTCTCTCAACGAGGCGTCTAACTCATGAGCCTCATTAAATTTTTGGATTGCCCGTCTGTTTAGTTCCATGGCTTCTTTATTATTTGAAGATTGTACGGATAGCCGCTTTTCGAGAATGTCCATTCCCTCTGAATAGAGCTGATCCGCAGATTTCTCGGCGTTAACGGGATCGATTACAGTCTTACCGCTCTTTCCCGCTGGAGAAGGCGGGCTGGAAATACAGCCACCGGTTAGCTGAATACTAAAAAAAAATATAATTACAGCATTAATAGCAGGCTTCATTTTTTCTAAAATTTAATAAGGTCCGTGATAAAATTTCCCATTAACAGCAACGATCATCTTGTTGTTACCAGGCCGCGCGTCTATCCTGACATTCTTTTTTCGGCATGATCTGCTCTTTTAATCCAGTTCATATGGCGCCATGCGAAATCAGGATTCAGCTAATCTGCATTTAATCAAGTTATGCATAATTGGGGTCGCTACCATAATTTCCACCAGGGTTTCCGTTTGCCATTCCCGCTGCCTGGAAGAAGGATGTCCTGTATCCGCTGTTCCGCCGCTGTTTTTGAAATGCCATCGTAATAATCACGAACAAAAGGATGATCAAAGCTTTCGTGTGGAACGATCAAGGGCCGGTTATTTCCTGTCCTGGTGAAAACTGTTGTGGGAATAGCGGCCTTACCAAAATTGGAGCCCGGCAGATCATTACTTAACCAACCAAAATAGGTAGCCTCGTGCTGGTCGTTATGGAAATTGTCTGAATAATCCTGAAAACTTTTTTCACTCAACGAAACCCAAACACCGTATTCCAGGTCTTCACAATGATCAATCACTTTCTGTGTCATCGTGCACCGGATAAACCGGTCTGTCTGGTCGGGATGCCGAATGACACAAAAATCAGGATCGAGTTCCCCAAAGTTGTCCTTGTCTTCCTGCGATAACAGGTCGTAGTTCGTTGGTGCGGGATATACGAGCACCGGCCAATCTTCGTGTTGCTTTCCGCAGGAGGTGCAGGTATAGGTTATGGTTTCTGCCATTAATTCTCCAGCGGTTAGTTACTGACCGGTTTTTTTTTCTTTTTAAGCAATGTGCATCCTGGTTGGAAATGCAAGGCTGATATTTTCGATCTTCTCGCCTGGCAGAACCTGATGTCGTTGTATAATTATTACGAAAATAGATATAATCGTAGTAATTCATGAAGAGGAAGTTTGAAATGTTATTCAGCATAATATGTTGCTCAACCATGTAAAGAATGCGCTGCATGGTAAGCATTTTGCACCGCGCTACGCCGCAACGTTTATGATATTTTCAAAATCTATCGGCAGTAGGAGGTTATTTCGTGAATGTAAGGAGAAGCCCTTGCTTTGAGTGCTGTTGGAGCGGGACGCTGTCGAGCAGTTTTAAGCTGCCCATTTGTTTAAGAATATTTTCTTTTGTGAGGTAAAGCTGTTTGCAGTGCTTATCCCTTTCTCCGGGGTAGGAAGGCAACCTTTCTACAACAATCAACCTGCCTGTCGGACTCAATATCCTTTTAAGCTCTGATACCATCTTCACCGGGTTAGTGAATTCATGTAAAGTTATTCTGCACAAAACCCGTTCATATCGCCCGCTTGGCAAGGGTATCGTGTCACTGCTCCCGGTCACGATCCTGGAATTTGTTCCGAAATTTGGTGCATATGGAACATCCTTAACAACTTTTGTCAAGGCCTTTCTTAAATCATGGCCGGCCAGGTCGGTGGGCAAATCTTCCAGGATAAAATGGAGATTGGGGTATTTGCGGGAGATATACTGATCGTTGTAGGCGGAACCACAACCAATGTCCACCAATGTGTCAACGTTTTCCAAATGATACTGTGAAATTTCATAATCGAATCGCTCATTTAATACTTTCGTGCTGGTGCAGGAAAGAAACAACAGTATGATCAGGGAAAGGGTGATTCTCATAAAGGCTGCGTTTGTAAAATGGCGCGCGAATAATTATAACTAAGTTAGCGCACCCATATTTGTTTCATAAAAATAGTCGGAAAATAATACAGAAAATAAGATCGTCCGTTCACATTGCTTAAAAGCATTGAAAAATTAATTCACTTAATCTTCGATCTTAAATCCTAAACTTTTATCCATAGTTATCCTTTCCTCTTTGTTCATGTTTACTCTGAGCGCTCTAAGGGTAAACCCTCCTTTTAAAAGATTATTTTTTACATACATCCAATCTGTAATGTCATTTTTTTGAATGAGCACTGTATCTCCATACTTTACCTCCTTCGTTTGTTGAGCTTCATTATTTATGATCCCTTTATAATTGCCATTTTCAATTGTTACGACAGCAACCCACATGTGTTCACCTCCGTCATCAGGCGTTTTATACCTTTTTTTAACTGCGAAGTCAGTACAGGATGTATCATTGGTTTCAAAAGCCTTATCAAATTCATGGATTGTTTTCCTGGCTTTATCTATCGCCGCGTTCATGGAAGGGTCCTCAGAAGCGACGGAATAAATATTCGTAACAGAGTCAAATTCCGGTTGGTTATTTTGAAAATCTTTTACCTGCACTTGGCGGCAGCTAAACAACAAAAGGCATAATATTAAAGTCAAAAGAAGTTTCATAAAACGAAATACTACGTTCACGGCTTGCTGCTATAGAATGGCATAACCTCCAGCCCTTAACCGATGATCAATTTAATTACGGATGATAAAGATAGGCACCAGATCGAATCGAATGACATATGCCGAAACTGCTTTTAGCAAACCACAGGAGAAGGGGAATAACCTTTAAAGCAGTTTTCACTTGAATGAAGGTGACCGTAGGCCAAAGATGTTATTCAATAAATCCAGGGCGCCAGTTAGTGCATTTGGGAAAGGGGCGGCATTTAAGTTTTGACCTTGCTTTTAAACGGCGGTAATCTCGGTAGGATAATACTGTAGTCCATTAAAAAATACCAGTAGGTCAAATTTGGAATTCGACAATAGATGAACACAAAGCACGGCTCCAAATAGAACTTCCCAGTATCCGCCTTCTGCAAGAATAGGAGCACCCAGTTTATCCATTTCTGTTCGGGATAATTTCGAAGAAAAAAGGAATCGCCGGCAAGTATAATCAGAAACCTTTAAGACTTTTTCGAAAACTAATTCTGCGTTATCATTCTCGTTTGCCTTTACTATTGTTCCATAGTTAACATTGCAATTGAATGCAGACGTTTCTGCGATTTTAAACTCCCCTTTGCCAAGTTCTTCAGCATACATTGTTTCACATACACCGGATGATAAGTCTTCAATTTTAATGAGTTTGAATGCTGTTTCCATAAGTTGCGCGCAACGTTGCTGTATTACGGTTAGTTATAAAATGTAAAACGATGTCTGGCAAGATCACGGCGATGGAGTGTCAACTGCAAGTCCATTGATCCTTTGCGCATAAAGCAATTGAATATCGTTAGGAAGTTCGCGGGCGATGTCAGCATAGAGTTCTTTTGAAGCATGGTAGAAACTTTTCCATTGAATTGCGTCCCATGCAGAATCTCCTCCTGGATTTTCCCAATTCAAACTCTCCGCAAACAAATTATCCAATTCCAACACTCTCTGAACAAGATTTTCTGACAATTTTATCCTCGAATCCTTTTGAACATTTCCTTGTTCATCAAGTGTTTTGCCATCCAACGGGCCAAATCCATATTTTTTATAGGCGGCATCGTTGTCACTCCATAAGCAACCTCCACCGTGATAATCAAAAAAAAATCTAAATATGTAGGTTGGTTTTGATATCTCGTCGTGCATTATTCTGGTCTTTCGCCGGAGAAATTCATTCTCTTCGTCGTTTTTTTTGTAATACCATCGGACAAGTAAAAAGGTCACAATTAGTGATCCAATAAACATTACAATACCTGCGATCAGCAAAGCTTTCTGGTCCCTGTGATAGAGCACATTCCCTTTGTAGAATGTGTGATTTTGAAATATCCCCCCGAGGGCTATTATAAAGGAAAACAAAAATGCAAATAAATATCCTTTCCTTAAGAGCTTATACATTGGCTTCCTCCGCTTGAATATTGTTTCGTTACTCATTTAATTATAAAATAGGTTAGGCAGATTATTCGGCGTCTCAGTCATTTTGGTTTGATTTCATTTCTTTATAGTCCAGATAAATATCGATTAATGGATCCATATTTAAAATAAAATAGAGAATAAATAAGCCTAATGACAAGCCCTGAATATCAGGTGTTGACACTGGGCCGAATCTGAAGCCAAAGGTCGAAATGGTTGGGGTGAGGGCCAACAAATCAAACGTCCCCAATATCAGGTAGACCCCGGTAGCAATGGTGGTTATTGCCAGATTTCTAAAAAAGCAGATACAAATTAGCAGGAAGAACAAGAGTCCAAAGTAGTGTCTCCAGGTTGCTTCAACATCAGTCGTCAGGAATGTTATCCAACAATAGAGGAGAATGCCCGCAATGATTAGTAGCGTCATTAAAATGAACTTTCTTTGTTTCGTCATAGGGTTCAAAGATAATTGCGGCAGGACGACGCCAATGCGTTGTAAAATGACGTTTTATTTCTCTACTTTAATAGCGATTTCATTGCTCACTAATTCCAGTTTTGGAACTTTGTGAAATAAGCTGTGAATTTTTAAGGAGTCAGAAGAATTTCTGCTGGTTAGTGGATCACCTATAAATTTAGTGATATCTAAAGAGTTGGTGGAATAATGAAATTGTATTTTATAATTGCCTGCGCTTGTGAATGTTTCTTTATTTGTCGTATTATAATCCGGGAAGAAACCGTAGTTGTCAATTCCCTCATAAGGATTAAACGATTGCCCGGGTTTAACTTGTTTGAAATCTGCGCTACGAATGGTATTCATATTGCCACATCTTTGAATGTTACTTTTAGTTGCCCTGGGCTTGTCTATTGTAAAATAACAGTAGGGGTAACGCCATTTTACATCCGAGCCGTCTAATGAACCTATGAGGTATACAGCGCTGTCGCTATCATTGTAAATCATTACAGTTAAACGTGGGAGCTCTCCGATTTTGTAAACCTCTTTGTCAGCCATTAATTGACACCTGAACTCCGCTGAATTTTTTGCGCCTTCCTGATTTGTGAAGGTTGTTAAAATAATTGCGATAAAAAGTAGCGTCTTCATATAGAATGGGATACAGCGTTTAACATTGCCTAAAGGGTAGGGAACGATGCTACGCTCCCTTGGTTGAAATTGCTAAAGACAAATATGGTAATAAAATTACTGAAAATCTTTTACGTGTCAGCCCAGACTCGATAGCAGACTGATGCCGAAGCGATACAGCCTTTCGCCGCCTTTGGGCGATGCGTTGCTGGTAATTTTATTTTTTCAAGCGTAAGAATTGTCGTCCGCCAACATAATCCGAAGTCGATAGTTTCCAAAGCTGTCCACATGCAATACATTCATAAATTTGGTAGCCAGTGTCTTTCCAGGCAGTGTTAATGAACTTTCCCATTTTTATACTTTTATCGTTAGCAATTTTCTTTGTCAATTCGCAGTCGAACTTTTCAAACTCTTCATGGTGCGGGAAAGATTTTATTTCTTCAGTAAAACATTTGTCACACATATTTTATTTACTTTTTTGCGTCTTTCCCCAAAACTGATAGACAGCAAACAAAGATTTTAATCCATATAAGAAACCATAAATCAAAATGTATTGTCTTGGAATTCCAGTTAAACACGTGGCCAATAGTGTAACTGTCCCAATACACAAGGCTGCAATGCAATTCATAAGTGGTATTAATAAAACGAACAAAAAATGTATACGTTTCACTGTAAACTGAATTACCACAAAGAAGAGATAGGTCATTGCCAATAAGAATTGAGCAAGTATAACTAACTCATCACCTTTATAAATAGTATGTCTGCTGAAATTTGTCGCCCAATACATGCAAAAACTGACTACTGACAATCCGTAAATAATGCTATATATAATTAAAAGTCGAATTTTCATGACTTGTAAAAAAATTTCCTGTTCTTTTGAGATTGTCTGTAATGGCGATATTGTTCAGGCGTCGTCTGCCGGGTATTGAACTTCCATATAGGACCAAAAACTGAAGGTAACCAACAAAACCCCTACTAGCGCAAGTCTTCTGAAGGACGACCGTGTTTTAGAAATCTGCCAGCCTGTGTCCGGATTACATTCGCCTGATGTTGAATAAATGGATGAGATCGAACCGGACGCAGTCGGGGGATTTTGCCAGCTACCAGTGATCTTTCAGAAAATTTGCGAAGTGCAGCCGTTTCAGTTCCTCATCAAAATTTTAGAATTGATCAGTCCGAACAACTCCTGCTTCATAGATTCCGGTATATTTTTATGGTCCATGCTTAATGCGGGGTTTTTGCTTTCATTCAGGAAGAAGAAAATATAGTTTCCGTATTCCTGACAATGCGAAAAAGCAGTCCATTTTAATTCAATCATCATTTCCGGGTCGGAATATTTTACACAGACTTCAGTAAATAAAAGTTCACGCAGAGCGCTCGGGTTACTTCTGTGTTTATCAATTTTAGCTAACAGATTCTTTTTTGTAATTTTTTTTAAATCATAAATATTTAGGAGTTGTATACATAATAATAGAAAACAGGCTATACCAAAAGAACTTATAAAAAGAGGGATTGATTTCCCTCTCAGGTAGTAGAGTAACCCAAAAGTCAAAAAAGCAAGACAACAGATCGAGCAGGTTTTTGCACTACTAAATGCCGCCTTTGATGAGAATTTCCACAGCGTTAGACATTCTTCAAGGTATGTGTCATTATACTTTCCGCTAACTTTTAACTCCATTTGTTTTAAAGATTGATTTCAGAGAATGATTTTGCGAACGGCTGCCGACGTATTGGACTTTATGCAAATTAGGAATTAGCATAACATCTGCCTGGGCCGCTGCTGATTAAAAATGTTTTGATGAAGTTAAGGCTAATGTTCAATAATGTTTGTTCAGCCCGAAGCACCGCATGGCTGTAAAAAAAATGACGATGTTACTTCCGTCCGATACCTGTTGTACAAAGCGTATTGATTGCAGTGTTTCAATTTGCCATTAAAAACAATCTTTCTTTTCCCGCCAGATCATAAAGTCCGGTCTTTTTAATTCGTAAGGACAAATTATTGCCTTTTACCGGCCGAGGTCTTGGGTAGTAAAAAAAAAATTTTGGCAAATTTAGAATCACGGTCACGTCACTGTTTGACACGGGCATACGCACTTTTCTTCCATAAATTTTTTCCAGATAGTCAAGTCTCAACTCTTTATAGATTTTAAAATTCACTTGTAGTTGTCCGGCATCATTAAGTTTAATTGTTTTAAAATGCCTTCCGGAGGAGTCTATTGCATCAACAGTGAAGTAGGTATTCGGAATTGGATTGCCTTGTCTGCTCAAAATTGTGATAGTAATCAAGCTATCCATCAAAGGAGTTTTTTGTTGAATTTCAAAAATCGGCGACTCACTATCAAAATTCTGAAACTGAAAATCGACGATATCGTTTTTCAGTCTATAAGTTCCAAGAGCAATGGAAGAACGCCCTTCGCATCCGCTTTCACGATATGCATTTCCTAAACTATCCATTAAAATGGATGTTGAACAAAAGCCATCAGTTGAATAAAATAATTTTGTATTGGGCAACTGTCCCCATATCAACAAAGAGATAGATTGAAAAACAAGTATCAGGTATAGTTTAGGCTTCATAGAACTGCAAACAACGTAAAAGGGTTTATGAAGTTGTGTCATTTGAAAAACGTCCGTTTAAGTTAACCAACAAAGCAAAATAGTAATTGTAAGCCGAAAGCCCAGCCTCAGTTTTATAGACACGGTTTTAGTATGCGGTTTTTTGTACTGAAGCACTGTGTCACCTTACAACCTTTGCCGCCGTGGTTGGTGTTTTTCACCAACCACATCGAACACTCTTGATCCGGCGCCGTTCCGGTCTGGCCAGCCAGCAAGAATATCTACACAAAGACGCGACAGTTTTCGCATAGGTCCGGTTGGTGAAAAACACACAACCGGGGCGTCTGAGGATGAAAGAGTTGCCGTGAACCCAACCAGCGCAAGTCTTCCCAAGGACGACCGTGTTTTAGAAATCTGCCAGCCTGTGTCCGGATTACATTCGCCTGATGTTGAATAAATGGATGAGATCGAACCAGACGCAGTCGGAGGAGTTTGCTAGCCAAAACTGATCTTTCAGAACACATGCAACAGTGAGGCCTGGCGTTGTCACGTCTGATTCCAATGAAGCGGATCACTTTTGAACGCTTACCACATACTTTTTGCTTAAAAAATCACTTACTCGCAGGGCTACATCGTAAAATCCTTTGTCGGTTACTTTTCGATAGGCTGCACCGGCACCCAATATTAATCTTGTTTTCCATTCCGGGATTCCAGCTTCGATAACGACCCGGTGTTTTTTTACAAATATGTCCGCACCATTGTACTTTGTTTTTATTGCAACAATACATCGTCCCGTAAGTCTTCTTGATAAAAAGAATGAATATTCCGGAAATTGAGATGTCAGCTCCTCTTTAATTAACTTAATGTCCATAAAATAAGTGCAAGGTAGAGTTTCACATGTTAGTAGTAAACGTTCGCGGCTTTGTGCAGTTGGGAATTGACTAACTGTTCGCCCGAAATCACGACCAATTGCGAAGCTAAATTTATAAACTAAAAGCCAATGATTTGCACTAGTGAACGGCAGAGTTTCCTCCATTAATATGGGTTGATCTTTGCGGCGACTAAACCCTCAATAAATATTTCAGTATCATTAGGATCATTTTTGTAGGTGAGAATGAGATCTATTTTTTCTGGATAGGTCATGAATGTCTCTTTATAAGTTTCCTTAACAGCCGCTTTACCGCAAACGAGAAACGTACTCTATTTCTTTGCAAGTGTGTCTGCCAATTTTATGGATTCATCTTGTCGTTTAATATAGCCTTCAAATGATTTTGTATTTGGTAAATTGTCACGCTGGTATTTTTCGATTAATGGTAAAGTCTTTACGATTTTTAAAATATTATGAAGGTCCGAAAGAGTCAAGCCTTTAGCCTCGATGATTTTTAGAAGTTCGTTGTGCCTGGCAACTGAAGCATCATATTTTTTCAAATCGTTAGCTATAAGAAGTTTCATGTTGTCTCTCAAAAAAGAATCCTTAATGTCGGAGATGTGATTGTCTGCAGAATTAAAATAGGATTGATTCTTTTTGTCAAATTTGTCAAACAACTCAATTGTGTCACTCTTACTTGTATTGAGTTCATCGATTTTGTCTTCGAGTGTTTTCAAGTCGATATTCTTAGTCATAAGTTCATTGTAAAGGCTTTCTACTAAGTCATCGGAACTTCGTTTGGAAATAATTTCATAGGAAGAACTGTTATCCTGCAACGCTTTTGGCGTTTCCTGTTTTGGTTTCTCCTGTGTACGATTGTCACTACACGAAGTAAGGGCCAAAATCAAAATTGTCGGTAAAAATATGTTGTTTGCCATAATATGTCTAATAACTTTCAGGGCTTAGGAAGGGTAGGAGTCAGCCTACCGTCGGCCGTTAAAAACTCGTTACGTTAAGTACAAAAGCTGATAGAGGTTGTCCGCTGGAACTGAAGCCAGCATTTGCGATCGCCGATGTTTGAACGTTCTGCCCAACCTGCATAAAAACCAATGTTGCCAAAGGTTACTTTTCGTCAGTAAAAATATTCTTTTGTAAATATTCTATCGTTTTCCCGCTTTCGTTTACCATTTCCTTTAACTGTCACCTTAAAGATTTTGTTCTCTGTGCAATTGCCAAAGACGTCATAAGTATATTCTTCTTCAAAAATTGTTTCACTTCCGTTTAAGTTTCTGCTGGTCCAATTTGTTAAGTCGCCATTCGCGTTATAAATTTCATTGCCGCCTGGGAATTTACTTGCTTCTGTAAAACTAATTTTCACCGTGTCTCTCGTTAAAACGCTGCCGTCATTGGTTACAACAGATGTCACAACTTTGTTTTTGTCATATAAATATGTGGCGATCTCTTTACCAAAAGAATTTGCATTGGCGTCAAACAGTGATAATTCAATTGGATGTCCTTTTTCATTGCAAACAAGATTTGTTTGGCGAATGATGTTTCCATTTGCGTCTTTGTCAGTGGTGCCAATTAAAAAGAAGTTTTTGTCATAGCTATATAATGCGGTTTCTTTTGAATAGCCAAACTGAGTCCACCTTTCAAAAACTCTTGATAAGTTAATTCTGTGAACAGTGTCGGTTGTATAAGTTAGCCTGGCTTTTAAAGTTCCGTTGTCGTACTGGTTTTCTGATAGAAGCATGCCCGCCTTATCGAAGCTCTTGATGTTTTTCTCTACCCGTTTGCCGTTTGAACTGAAGAAAGTATTTGTCTCGACAATTTCCGTTGGCTTTCGGGTTTTGTATTCGCGTTCTGCATTCAACTGCAAGGCAGAATAAATATTTTGAGACCTGGTAACTCCATTCAAGAAGAATAATAGAAAAAGGATGGTCAATTTACGCATGCTCGATATAATTGCTGGTTAGGAACAGTTTTTTATTCGGGTTAGGTATTAGCTTTCCGGCCTGAAATATTTGTTTCATAATTTTGGGGTTGGTTTAAAAACGCAAGCTAACGTTGCTGCATTACCGTCAGCCGGGTCCCGAACCTTTGGGAGCAAAACGATGGCTGCCCATTTCCTGCTGATTATCTCAAGCCAATAGTCTCCGCTACTTCCTTTCGATCCCCACAATTTCTTTTTTCTCCAGCATCTCTTTCAAATCTTTTTTACTTACACCATAAACATCTTCGCTGTATCCTGCATCGCCTTTTCGTTTTAAATCTGCGAGGCCGGATAATTTGTTGCTTTCATACATATTCACGCGGAAGTAGGCAGAGTCTCCCTGCACTTCGTCCACTTTATACAATGTGTATTGCTTATCTGGTGTTTTTACTTCATAGATGTCCCCGGCCTGTGGTGCCAGGATCCATTTGGCATTTCGTTCATCGGTCTGTTTCCCATTATACATGGCCAGCCCAATGAGCACGACGATAGCGGCTAATCCTGAAAACATCCACAGCGGCGTCTTATGCTGCAGCTTCATATTTTCATACTCCGACTTTAACGATGCGGGCATTTCCTTCGGCTTCAATACCTGCTTGCAATGTTCACACTGGCTTACTGCAGTTTTGCCAATCGGGAAAAAAGGTATCCAGAAAATATGCGCGTATTTTTGAAAGACATGCATCTCCACGCTATTCTGCGTGCCGCAAGTCGGGCATTTTTCAAATAAGGTTTGATGAGCGAGCTCTTTGGCTTTCGTTCCGTAAATGATCATGGGTTTGAGGTTGTTTTGGTTATATTAATTAAAGAAAGATTAAGCAGTGCGCTGAAATTAAGCATTAAAGCAATATCTAAATTCAATGCCCATCATTCCTTTCAGCAGATGTTGATAATGTGTGTGCTTATATCATAGGTAATCATCTTTTTCCACCTGCCAGGTAAAGGGCTGAAGGAATGTGTCAAAAGTTTTGAGTGCGTTAAGTTTAATGCTCCGCCAGGTTATTTTTTGTTTATCAGCGGAAATCGTTCCGGTAACAACCCTGACTTTCTTTGTAAGAAAGTTATAACTCCGGTCTTCTGTCTCCCCGGAACCGCGATGCGTATAGTTGTAGTCGGCGCCAATTAAGTAAAAGCTGTTACGCCGGTAGCGGAAAATGTACGCGTTATTCGACATCCCCCATCCACCGGCGTTCATAAAAATCGTAAACTCAATTTTTAAAACACCGCTGGCAATAGAAATATTTTGGAAGGGGTCTTCCATATTTGCCTGGTCATGATTAAGAACGAAGCTGTTGTTTTGCAGTTGCAGGTCATACTGCCTTGTGTTGCTGTTGTAAAATGCGAGAATCAATATCCTTGGTTGGGTGACAATTGTGTCAACAGCACCATCCCGGGCCCTTGTGATAGAGATGCTGTCGCGGTGTTGAATGACCAGCGCGATATCATTTAAATTGTCCTTGTTTAAATCCCCCGAAGCCGAATCAAGAAGAATCCATCCATGCGGGATAAATTCAGAAAAGTTGTGGGCCTTACTTGATATTGCGGGATATTTAAAGCTTTGTCCTGTACATACGCTGACCGCTAATAACAGTATGTAAGTGAGTGTCTGTCTCATAAGTGTAAGCATCTAAGCATATTTTTTTGTCGCTGCAGAAAATCTTTGCATGTAGCCAAAGCTCATTGATTCCCGCTTAAAAGCCATAAGCTACTAATCTATCTGTATAAATGCCTTTTACAATTTTCCAGATAACGTAATAACTGCCCGCCCCGTCGCTGTTCGATGTTTCAATATAAAATGTATCATTTGTTTTATCGTAATGAACTTCCGCTGAGTAGATGTCAGGCTGGTAAAGACCGTGCAGTGCCTGTTGGGGCAGACTAATTCGTTTTTGTCCTGCTTTAATGATGATGCTTTTAAGTTGTGTTGTCGGCATTCCACCGTCCGTTCCCCAATATCGTTTCTTGTCGATTAATTCGATCTGGCCGGGAGCTTCTTTCACATAGCTAAACCTGTGTTTTTTCCTGTCAAACTTAGCATCCGTAAGGGTTACTTCAAACGAGTCTTTTTTTAAGGAAACTGACGTTGACGTTTTCTGAAAAATAGTTAATGCAGGAAAGTCTGAGAGGAGTTTATAGCGATCTTTATAAATATAACCGTTTAGTTCTTTTTCTTTTTTTATATAATCAATATCCGACCAGTTGCCTTTGTTTTCAAAACAGTACAACAGGTGCCCATTTGGTAGCCGGTCAACCACTTTACTTGTCAGTTGTCCGTCAGCTCTTACGTTTACAAAGCTGTCGGGGTCGTTCACAATGGCGAATTGTCCAAAAGAGGAATTGAAGCAAAGGAAGAGGAGCGGGGAAAGGAATTTTTTCATGGTATAAGGTTACTGATTTGTTTTGTCGACTGGCGTAATTCGTCCGAAGGGCGAATCGGCTTTTCGACATCTGCCGGACGCTGTCCGGATTATTTAACGATATTATCCTGCTGTTGGTAATTGTTTTCCTGCGGCTCATCATAAGCCTGAAGCAAAAAAGTAACAGCCAACTGCTAAGGAGCCGGCAGTTGCCAACACAGCTCCGATGAAGACAACAGGGTTATTCCTGGACTGTTTCGTAATCAGGTTGATGATAAAATAATTGGCGACGTACACAGGTACCAGGAACCAATAAACAAATTGAGGAGCCGCTATTAAAGTGCAGTAAACAAGTGCAGCTCCCACCATGGTTCCGATCATTATACCGATCAATGTACCCACGATTGATTTGGTTGTAATTTGCCGGTCTGCATCCCGGGCAGATTTTTCGGTATAATAAGTCTCAACAATTCCGTCTAATTCCCCGGGACTCAAAACATCAGACGCAATCAGCTTTCTTACAAATGCCAGGTTAGTTTCCGGAGTGGTTAGGGAAAACACTTCGTAACGGATGCGGTGTAGTTCTTTATCAAGAGCCGATTGATTTTCAATAGCACGAATAAACTTTTCCAAACCCCCGCGATTGTCTATTTCCACGGCTAAATCAGGGGATATCTTTCCCGAATAGTCCATCATGTTTTTATAAGCATCCACTAAATCGCGATCGGAATATTTTTGATACATCAGGCTTGAATTTTTTAAAATATTACGTGATAATACAAAGTTTTGGCTGTGTAACAATCAACTGTATGTTGGAAGCCGGCTTTTCTGTTCTATAGATCTTTATTGTGAATTGTACAGTAATATCTTGGATCGCAATCTGAAATGACGCAGCCACCCAAATGAATTAAGCCTTTTTTAGCTTTTCTCATATTCTTTTGAGTTGGATAGCCGTAAACTATTCTGACAATGTTGTCTGAATGCCCATAAGCACAGCCGGGTTTGAAGTCTTTAGGATAATTGAATTGACAAGGGCCAGGATAACTTGTTGTCAAATTAATCGTTGAATCCCCGGTTACATGGATGCTGTCAATAGAAAGCCGCCGGGCGCTGATTTCAAAAGAGTGTAACTCGAGATGATAGGGCCCTTCTTTCAAATTCTTTATCAAATAACTTCCGCTGGTTAAGCCAATTGATACTAATAAAAAGATTTTAGTCATAGTTGTTTACTTCAGCAAGATGCGGGTTAAAAACCTTCGCAAGTAAAAATCCCGCGGCAGTCCAGCGATTGATTGTTATTCTCCCATTATCAAGTGAGCAATCATCAGAATAAAAAGGCAGGCATACCCTCCAACGCATTCGCCTTTTCCTTTACCCTTGTTCGGGTATTGTCCGACAGTGGTCAAACGTCTTCAGAAGGGGTAAAACAAGAGTCGAATAAGCGTCAGACAAGCTGGTTAAAATCCCAGCCCATTTTCATCCCTGCAAATATACAGCGACCGAAAAGCCCCATGATGAACAGGAGAGAAAAGATGCGAAGAGAAAGGAAAGAAAGCAAAAGAAAGATAAAAAAAGCGCATAGAAGTGAACAAAAATGAATGACTGGGAAGAGTGTCTTTGCGAATAGTGCTGATCGCCAGGAGCGAATGCAGACGACAGCTTGTGCCCGGTTCCCTTTGAAGCAGCCCAATAAGGTTGGTAAACGGCTATATATTGTCGCCCTTACAAAAAGCTTTATGTACGCGATTGATTGACTGCGAAGGCTTTTAAAAGGAGCGGATCGCACGGACGGGATAAGGCACGCCTTTCGGCTCCTGCCTTGGGATGCCGTTCAGCGGACCTGAGCTGTCAAATGGCTGTGCCCAGGCATGGGAAGTAGCAGGCGAACATTCGCTGGAACTCCAGTACGGATAGCTCAATTGGAAGTTGTAACCGACAGCATTCTTATTCACCCAAAGCATATGCAACTCATCTTTGCTTGGGAGGTACCAATCGCTGTAACCATTCAATACCAGGTCTGCACATAATGAAGCGGCATGATCGCCAGGTCCCTGCACAGCGATAATCGTATTGGTATTGGCTGCGCCCGTACCCAGCGCTGTCGCAGTAGCACCTGTAATCGCCGAGGCATTCTCCCAGACCTTAAGATCACTTTGGTCCGTAGTTGCAGCAATGAAACCATGGACCTCGCCGGCGATGTAGCCGGGATCTCCAGGCTGAAGGATATAGAAAATGATGCCTCCCTGGTAAGCAGTGCCGATGGCAAGCGGACCCAGGGCTGTACCCCCAATCATATTCACCCATGCGCTGCCGTTATAGTATTGTGGCTCGCCACCATTTGTACCGCAATCTGTGCAATAGACCATTAAACCGGCCACCGGGGCGGCAATCGCATTTCGCTGGGCAGCAGTCATCCTGGGCGGTAAAAAACCTTTGCTGGTAGACCGCACATCCAGCTGGGCGGAACTGGCCGGACTCGTTGTACCAATACCAACATTCTGCGTGAATGCGCTACTCATGGAGGCGAGGGAAAGGAAAAAGAACCAAAGCTTTTTCATCAGGTTAAATTTTAATGAACCAATTAGCCACCGGCGCAGAATTTATAAACTGGTTGAATAGTTAATGACATGCTTTTTGTCTGATCGTCATTCTAAAGTAAACAAAAACGGGAAGAATTTATGCCCGAAATATTTTTTCCTCCGGAGGAGACAGTCAGACGCAGCGAACAGGAGATTAGGGGGAAAAACCGGGATTGTCGTTGATCGATGGCAGTTGTCGCGGCGAGGATGAAATTTGGCTATTACCTGCAGCAACTGGTTTTCATTTTTTGCAACAATGGAAGAAAGAATATTCATTCTTAGATTTTCTATTGTTCTTTTTCTTGACAAAAAGAACCACTCCGACATTCGGTAGGAGCAAGGGCTGCGGAAGGAAAGCTAAAAATTTTCTTTCATGGCGCAAAGAAAACAAGTTCGATCTTTATCTCAGCTCTCAGCTTTAGTGCGACTTGCCCGCTAATAGCAAAACCCGGCATTTGATCTTTTGTTTTCTTTCTCTGTAGAGTTTGCTAACTACAAGGACTAAACGCGCAATTCCAGTCAATATTTTTAACGCTTTCCTTCCGAGGCCCGGATGCTTATAAATTGAATAGTTAAAATTCAAAACGGAATACAGTAGAAAGATTCGCAAGCAGTTGCGGCACACAAATGCTGAAGCTACAGTAGTAATGATAAAGGCTGTTTTATTTTCTAAATAGCCCGCTAACTAGCAGGATTACCCGCACTATGCCGGTTGCATATTTATAAGTTAGGATACCGGATGTTAAATCACCTAAGATCTCTTCCTGCCTGTGCGGAAATGTTGATATTATTTACGCGCTGTTTATGGAAATAAATTTCTGAAATATTATTTTTGAAACAACCTCAGCATTATGATAAAGAATATCACCGGTCTGCTTTTATTTTTAATTATGTCTGTGCCGCTGTTGGCACAAACGCCGACCGTTAAACAGTTGTACGACGAGTATCGCAAAAACAAACCTGCGTTTGAAACTAAATACCGGGATAAGGTCATTACGCTCACAGGAAAGATCAGGAGCATTACTGCTGCAAGCAGCGTTTGGAAAGACCAGGATTTTCACCGGATCTACCTAACCGCGACTGGCTATGAAAATTTTGTTGTGTGCCAGTTGCCGTACACAGATTCGGCCATCCTTAGCCGCTACAAAGCGGGAGACATGATCCGGGTGACCGGCCTTACAACTAGTATTTCTGACGGTATTTATCTTGCGCAATGCGAGATCTTGCCGGCAGAAGCAGTCGTAACGAAATCGACAGCACCGGTTAATGCGCCACTCGGAAAATATAAAGTCTACCAGAATGACGGCACGGGTTTTAACTACCAGTACCGGCTCGAACTAAGATCTTATAACGAATACCAGGTGAACGGGAAGTCGGGGAGTTGCGTGTATGATGTAAAGGCAAAGACGATCCTGTTTTCTTCAGGGCCATTAAAAGGATTCGCCGGACTTTACCGCCCAACCACCGATAATCCAAAAGATCCGCCTGGCTTTTTGCTCAATGCCAATGGCAGCATTCCGGTGCTGAATTCAACCCATTCGGGTTACCAGTTTGCTTATTACGAAGGACAGTAGATTGCGGATGAAGTCGGATGATCAGCATCGTTGCCATTGATAAACAGATACCGACTATTATTCTTCAGGAGGAATCAGCTGTATGCCGTCCGCATTTTTTTCAAGGTGATGGGCAGGGCCATGATGCCAATACCAAAACCCATTAAACTGCCGACGAGGAAATCGGGCATGGGGTTAAAATGGCTGATCGTCAATATGCAGGAGTTGAATGCAAGGCCTGCCGGGATGGCTAAAAATGATTTGGACAAACGCTGTTTCATTGTGGCTTGTTATTAGGTTTTAAATTGTTGTATGAAGTTGTCATCCACGGATCAAATGTAAAAAATAAATGGCATGGCCTATCGCTCCTGCTGCCTGATTTTGATGAACGGCGGGCAGGCCATATAGCCAGATCTCCATACACCTGATAGGGGACTGGTATTACTCTGGTAGGGGGTATCTGCGTCAGTTACCACGGATGACCCCTATCAGAGTAATAGGAGAGTAATACCAGAGTGCTACAAGGCACCTGCAAGAGCCGGCAAAAACATTTACAAGTGAGGACTGCTCAACTCCAGCGGTTGCGTTGTTTAACATGTTCATTCCCGGTTCAACCGGGATTGGCTGTCAGGAAGCAGTTTGGAGTTTAACCGGCCATTTCAGACGGACTGCTGTGCGACCCGAGCGATCGCCGGCAGGTAGATCCTTGAAGCGCGCCCCGTTATCTCCTGCAATCCGACATTGATCAACCGATCATTTCTCCAGCACACGCAACAGTCCATTTGCGGCCTGCAACAAGCGGCGATAGTTATTGATGTTGTTATTGATATAGAAGATTTTCATGTTACACCAGTTACGGTACTGGTCCAGTTTTTCCGCATCCTGCGTGAGCAGCTGCGCGTCCTTATAAGCCAGTACGTTTTCTTCATGCGTAGATGTGCTGTAGGTTGGATAAGTAGGCTGAGCGATCTGTTTTACAATGCTGCTGATCTCTACCACCTGCAATTGCTGTTTCCGAAAGTCGATGTTGAAATCAGCACTGGCCTCTGCAATGCGTTTAACCGACTGCACGCAGGTGTTATAATATTTGATCGAATCTACCAGCGCCTCGTTTTTAAAGTAACGCAGTGAGCCGGAATTTAATAATTGCTGCAGGGTGGATTCGTCGGGTGTCGTCTGAGGAAAAATAAACGCAAAGACGTTGTAGGCATAAAAATCAGCCAGGTTACTATCGGGCCGGTTCTTTTCCTTCATCATGCTGACCAGCGTATCGATTTTCGCGGCACAGAAGCCCAGGCGGAAGATCACATTATTGATCACTGTGGTGTCTTTTTTCAGATCGGTCTTCAGCGAGGACGCGAACTCTTTTGCGCGTTGTTTTTCGATCGAATGTTCCAGCTGGTATTCTGCCAGAAAGCCACAGAACACAGCCAGGAATAACATTAAGAATTCCCAGAAATAATCTTTCCATGTTTTCTTGCCATGGGCTGCGTGGGCATGATGATGTACTTCCATATTAGTGGGTTCGGGGATTGAAGGAATGGGTTCTGGCTCAATAGCGGCGGTCGTTTCACCTACCGGAATACCGGGATCATTCGCTGCCGGTTCATCCGGCGTTATATCGGTTGTGTTGTCGGGCATGTAGTGTTGGTTGGTCCGCCTGGCGTGTATGGAAACACCGGATCCGGACTTTACGGCCCTGGCTATGCTTCGATGATCGTGTTTTTAGCGGGGCCATGACTAAGTTAATAAAACCCCGGACTTTTTTATGAGAAATGTTTTTTGATCAGTGGTTCCTGAAAAACAGCAACCATGGCGGCAAACTGCCAGCCTGCTGCGAATTCTAAAGATGCCGCCACTGGGGAAGGCCGCCCCCGTCTGGTCTCCCGACCAACGGGTTCGAAACATATCTTTTCCTCCGGGAAATAATTAGTAACAAATATATTCATTTCAGTAAGCTCGCCCCCGTCTGGTCTCCTGACCAACGGGTTCGATAAATAACTTTTTCTTCAGGGAATAATTAAGGATAAAAATTCAATTCTTGAGCTCTCTATTCTTCTTTTCCTTGATGAAAAGAAGCAAAAATCAAGGGCTGCGTAATGAAAGCTAAAAATTTCCTTTCATGGCGGAAAGAAAACAAGTCCAGTCATAAGTGCAACCCCCAACTGCAGTACGACTTACCAGCTAATAGCAAAGCCGGGCATTTGTTCTTTTGTTTTCTTTCTCTGCAGCGTTTGCTAACTACAAGGACTACACGCGCCATTACAGTCAATTTTCTTAACGCTTTCTTTCCGATGCCCAGATGATGTAGAGCAAAAAGTGAAAATTAAAAAGGAAAAAGAATTAAACGCTAACGGCGCGGCGAATGGCGAAGATAGCCCCCGTCTGGTCTCCCGACCAACGGGTTCGATACATAGCTTTTTGTCCAGGAAATAACTGG
Source organism: Ferruginibacter sp. (assembly GCA_028288705.1). Classification (GTDB taxonomy): domain Bacteria; phylum Bacteroidota; class Bacteroidia; order Chitinophagales; family Chitinophagaceae; genus Ferruginibacter. The sequence goes on along the minus strand of JAQBNH010000002.1, from coordinate 15,882 downwards.
TAAGAAATATTCATTTCATGATTTTTCTCTTGTTCTTTTCCTTAATGAAAAGAACCAAAAATCAAGGGCCGCGGAATGAAAGCTAAAAATTTCCTTTCATGGCGGAAAGAAAACAAGTCCAGTCATAAGTGCAACGCCCAACTGCAGTACGACTTACCAGCTAACAGCAAAGCCGGGCATTTGTTCTTTTGTTTTCTTTCTCTGCACAGTTTGCTAACTACAAGGACTACACGCGCCATTGCAGTCAATTTTCTTAACGCTTTCTTTCCGATGCCCGGATGAAGACACGTTACCCGTAATTATTAAATACCGGGTTAGCAGCCATCAGGATAAAACCTATCTGAATAATTTCACGAGTTATACATGCCGAGGCTACTATGCACAACAGTTGGCACATAGCTGTTGAAGCAACGGGCTGTACATCGTTTGTTCTTGACTTTTTTGTTACTTTTTTTGTCAAGAAAAAAAGTAAAGAGGAAATGAAATAAGAAACTGTTCAGTTGAAGAACAACGCGCCCACTGGCTCGCATATCGTCAGCGTATTGGGAATAGATCGGCGAAAAACATTCACCAATCTTGTGCCTCTTTGCGTTTTCGTGTCTTCGTGGCGGCAACTATCTTTTTTAACCTGGGCATATAATTCCTTCGCTTATTCCAAACAAGTATGCCAACATGTGCTTTTCACAAATCGCATTAAAACCCACGAATGGCCCTTATCCGGTTCAGCGTCGCCTTGGTAGGCGTAGATGGAAAACCGTAAAACATATTTTGGGCATAGGCATAGCTGTTGTCGATCTCCGAGGAAGTCCAGTAATCGACGTTAGCAAAACCGCCAACTACGGTTCTTTGCAGGAACAATAAGTTGAGTTCGTGCCTGGAAGGCAAATACCAATCTCCATAAGTTACTCCTCCAACCGTAGGTGCGTATTCAAAGCAAACCGTTGCGGCATTTGTTACCGGGCCTAAAAACTGAGACTGGGAGCCGTTGATGAGGAGCGTGTTTTTAAAACCTGCTCCCACGCCATTTGCTTTCGCCCCAGTGCCGGCCGCTTGGCAGCAAAACCAATAGATTGCTACGCCCGCATTCTGGTCGGCAGGCGCGGCGATCAACCCATGCTGACCGTTGTCATACAGATAAAACACGATGCCGCCGCCATAGCTTTCCCCGATATAATGCGCCGTTGTGGACCAGGCCGTTCCATTAAATACTTCAACAGCTTTGGAGCTGGTATTGAAAATGGTGAGCCCGGCTTCCGGCGATTGAATGGCATTGCGCTGACTCGCATCCATGCGTGGCGGTAAAAAACCTTTGGTGGTGGAACTGATATCGAGGAGCGCGGAGGGGGCTGGCGTTGTCGTGCCAATGCCGGTACTGCCGTTGCGCAACACCGTGAGCGCATTGCGGCGAACTTCGTCATCGATGAGCTCATCAAAATAACCATTTCCTACCTGGAAGATCCGGTCGGTTGAGGCAGTGTCATTCGGGTTAGGAAGATCCGACGCATCATTAAACATGCCTACCACGGTGCCGCCAAATGCTTTGCTGATATTATTGTAGCCAAACGTTGACGCATACCTGCCGGTGGCCACGGCCTGGGTGCCAAAGGCTGAGGAGCCATAACCGGTTGCCAAGCAGGTGGCCCCAATAGAAAAAGAATAATCATTGTTTGCACTTGAAAAAAGCCCAAGCGCCAGGCTTGATTCGCCGCTGGCATTATTATTTAAGCCCATCGCAATCGAATAGGTTCCGGAAGCGATGGAACCCGAGCCGGAAGCAAAGGAATAGTTGCCGACAGACAATTTATCCCACTTTGTACCGGAAGTATAGCCGACCCTGAAGGCAGCTTTATCCGCATACCACATCATTCTTCTCCCGGTACCGGATAAGGGTGGATTGCCGGGATTGACCAGGGCTGATCCGGCTGCACTAAAGACCACGTTGCTGTCTGCCACATGTAACCTTGCCTTTGGCGTAGCCGTGCCAATGCCGATATTCTGTGCGTTGATTTGTGTGTTGAACAACAAGAACATAACTATGATAATCTTCATCATGCTAACTATTTTTTGATGGATAAAATGCAGGGTGTATCGGCGATCACCAGTCTGTCAACGGCGCTGACTATCTGCCTCAGGCAAGGTAGATAAAACGCCAGCCGCTACTATAGCGAAAAAGAGTAACCGGAATTGAGACAGGCTAACACGAAAGGGGCAGGTTGGGAGGGGTGCTACGCTCCATTCCAGTCAATTTTTTTAACGCTTTCTTTCCGATGCCCGGAAGATGAAAAGTAAAAGGTGAAAAAGCGACATCCTTTAGGTGGTTGGTGAAAAACAGCAACCACGGCGGCACACTGCTGACTTGTTGCAAGCCGTGCGAATTGTTAATGCTGAAGTCACAGTAGCACAAAAGCTTAATCAGGGCTCCCACCCAAATCGGGCAGTAATCGATTTGGGGCTCTTTTTTTGTTTCTTTTTTGGAGAAGCAAAAAAGAAAAATGGAGAATTCATTAATCTCGTCATTGTTCGTTTCCTTGATGAAAAGAACCATTCCGATGTTTCGGAGCAAGGGTTGTGGAATCCCGATGCCTAAGGTCCGGTCTAAAAATTTCCTCCCGACCCTTAGGGACATGGTGGGAAGAAAACAAGTTCACCCATACGCAAAACCGGCGTTGTATAAAGTTTATTCCTCAAAGTATATTTTCCCATGAAATATAGGGAGACGGGCAGTGACCGCAATATTGGTTAAATATCTTATTAGCGTATTTAATGAACCTGGCATTTGCATCGATTTATACAATCTATATTCATGAGCATATGAAAGAGCAATGGTTATGATAGGAGCGTCACAACAATCGAGATTTGCAACAGTAAGTGTGTCCCAATTTATTTGATTTATTAGTTTAATAAAATAATTAAATTCACTCTCCTCAAGTTGCCCTTTAAAATTGTGACTCAACGAAGTATCCGCCCGACCTTTTGATTTATAAATTATCCTGGAAAATTCTATTTTTTTATCAGCATAAATATTCATTGAAATTGATGGGCAAGTTCCATTACAGGTGCTTGAAGAAAATCTCAATTTGTGGAAATCAAATACTTTGGCTTGTCCAAATACAGCAAATGGCAAATAAAAGAACGAAGCAAATAAAAGGGTCTTTAGAAGCATACTGCTGGTTTAAAATTTTGTACAACGGTCGGGGCTTTGTGCAGTTTGGGGAATAGTAGCGCCGGTGGAATTATTTCTAGTCCTTAATTAGCTCATAATTCAATCTGTCGTTTGTTGCTGAGTAAGTGATCTTATAAGTGTATCGTCCATTTGCGAGTGGAGTTTCACCTGTATAGTCGAAAAATTTTAAATAATAGGTTCTATTGTTCATTGTCAGCCTAACCCAGGAATAATTATAAACTTTTGGAAACCCATGATAGTCCGAATTTGTATCAATATTTATTTGTCCGTAGTTAAAGGCATTTGGACCTGGATTATCAGATAGCGTTCCTGTTGGGTCAACTGTGCAATTGTAAAATGTCCAGGATGTAGCATTGGCAACCCTTACCTGAACTTCTTTTATTTCAGGGGTAGTTGTCTTGTCCTTTTTACAACTGATAAAAATTAAAAGGCCGCAAATTGCAATTGCAAGAGTTGATATTGTTTTCATCCTACTATGACAATTTTTATTTCTTAAACGTTGCTTTGCTATTTGTCAACTAAGGATACCAGAAGAAAAAACCGATATCATTATATTGGGTCAAACTTAAAGTAGTTGTTTTGGGGAGGTTGATCATTACTCCCGGTTTGTTGCGTATCGCACGCAACTGAAGTTATGGAACCTCAACAGAATCGCAGTGTTTGTAAATTATGTGTTGAAAGATAGTTAGCGCATTAAAAGCCAGTCACAGACTGGCTGCCTTTCGCGAACACGAGTGATCCCGGGAAAAGAATTTGTAATTTGAGGAGGGAGAGGGGTTTATATTTGAGAGGTATTTGGGGGACGGCGCCAAGGAAAGGAGGTCAGCCACTCTTTTGCAAATGCTTTTTTGTACAGAGCATTTTCTCTGCTGTTCTTCATTCCTTTTTTCCTTTCAGTAATTTTCTGAGTTGAATAACCAGCCAAATCATCAGGGCAGCAATGGGCAAACCAAAATTTATTTTATATGATTTTCTGTCTTTAGCTTCAACATCAATTGCGCTAATTAATTTTTCGCGGCTTGTGGATAATTCAATTACTCTCAACCTTGCTGACTCGTCTTGCACGCGGGGCTCGTCAGCTTGTCGGACTTTTAAAATAATAGTTTCGCCTGTCTTTATATTCTTTATCTCGTGTTCAATTCTATCATTGTCTCTGACGATAGATAGTCCGCCTTCGGAAATCCAAAACCTGCACTTATAGGCTTCGCCGTCTAGTATGTATCTGTCTGTGCCGCCTTTTCCTGTTTCTACGTATTCAGGTGGGTTCTTGACAATAATTTGTTTCTCAATGAGTGCCTCACCCAGGTAGTATCTGTCGTATTTATAGTAAAGATTGAAGCCAATTCCTGCAACAGCTATTATTAGCAGAGATGTTCTTATGCCAAATGTCTTTTCTTTTTCGTCGTTCAAAGCTGTCATCGAGTGGGAAGGGTTTTATTTCGGGTAGCAATTATGTTGCATTGAACCGAATATTGCTGTGGTTTTACTTTATGCTTGGGCATTCCTGGTTTTGTTCCCGGAGAGTTTGTATAACATTATCCCTAGAATTGCTCCGCTTAAAAGTCCTCCAATATGTGCTGCATTGTCAATGCCTCCTGTTAATCCCCATACCAAATTAATGAGAACGTAAGATCCAATCATAATCAGTATTCCCTGCTTGCCCTCTTTTGGAAATGCGTTGGTAAGAACCAACCCAAAATTGCACCGTACAAACCAAAGATTGCTCCTGATGCTCCAACACTTACTGTATCAGGATACCAGCAAATGCTTGCTAAACTTCCACAAAGGCCTGACAAAATATAAAGGATAGAATAATTTTTGCGTCCAAGTTTTGGTTCAACAAAAACTGCAGCAAGAACAAGCCCGAAAATATTAAGTAGCAGGTGCATAATACCTCCATGCAAAAACATGCTTGTCAACAAACGCCAGTATTCTCCGCCCGTTGTTTCTGTTCGCCTGTTTGCCCCCCAATCCAAAAGTTCTTTTCCATTTGGCGATATGATGTCAAGGCCACTAAACAGCATTAAAAGAAAAACCACAATATTCAGGTCGATAATTATAGATGTTACATAATGGTCTCCTCTTGGAACAAGGTAATTCATCATGTCAACCAAATCATCCTGCTTTGGTTTTTTGCCTAGCAAAAATCTTTGACGTTCTGTTTCACTGAAGCCAGGTAAAATCAAAGCAAAAAGCAGAACTGAAAATCCTATAGCAAACGAGCCAAAAATCCAGGCAAATTTGTTACCATTTCTTTTATCATAGCTTTCTTGTATTGGGTTAAGAACAATGTAACTTTCATCAGTTGGCTGCTTTGTTCTTGCTTCAACCGCTTTTAAAAAATGTATTCTATCGTCTGACTTTGGCTTTCGTTCAAAATGGTCTAAGGAATGATAATCATAACCGTTCCATTTCTCTACGCATTCGTTGTAAAACGTGTTATACTTTTCGTCTTTTTCCTCATCGCTAATCTTGTTACTGATTTGTTCATGGTATTTTACTCCATACCAGTGTTTTGGTGTTGAACTAACCTGTTCTGTTGTATCACTTAATATGGGCGTTACAAAGAAAATGTCAAAATTCAGATCCTGATTATACTTACCACTTGTTCTGAAATCTGTATAAGCACCTGCATAGTATGGTGCTACTGTAAAATTGCTAAATTTGTAATAACGTGCTTTCTCTACTTTGTCAATATCTTTTATTGATGACAGCGTTTGAAGTTTACCTGTCGCTGTGGTAAGGTATGCCTGCGATACAAAAAGCATTGCAGTCATTACTGCCCAGGAAATCATTTGAAATAAAAACCTTCTTCTGTATTCTTCTTTTTTAAAGGTCAACACTCTAAAACGCTGTCTCAACCAAAGGGTAATGGGTATCCAGGGGAAAATAAGAGGTATCCATAAAATCCAGATTTCCTCCTTAATGTCAAGCAGCAAAAATTGAATGCAAAAACGCCAACGGAAAAGTGCAAGTCCGATCACCGATGAAAAAGTAACGCTCAGAAATGTAGGAACAATATGCTTGAGCTTTGCAGTGTATGTATTCTCCTGGGCTTCCAGCGAATTGGCGGGTTCAGGTTTAAAGTCTGTCATTCAAAGGGTATGTATTGCAGTTATGTTCTAAATGTTGAGCTGTCTCCGTAAGATGGCAGGCAACGTTCTTCGTTGACGCCGGAAACTGCCGCCTGCCCTCAAATATAATTGATTGCCGGAATCTATAATATTCATTGTCCGAAGAGTATTAAAAAAATATATGTCTGATCTCACCGCACGGTGTTGTCAGACAGTACAGGGCCGTTATTGCCGGTTGGTAATTCCAAAAAAAATGCAAAGTTGGCAAGAGCCAGTCTCTAACCCGAGTGATCCCGGAGAATGATGTTATAATTTGCCAACGGTTTGGGGAACACTCGCGGCAGAGCCGGTTTAAAAGGATTTCTAATATAATTTTTAAGACAAAAAGTCAAGAGCCGTAAAAAGTTACCGATAGCTTAAATCCAAATTTCTTTTTAATAAAAGTGATGTCTTCGTTAGCGGCAGGTTTGAGTTAGTAAAGTTTTTTACATTTCTCGTAATAGAGCTTTTTATCTAATCTTCCGTCTTGCAAATACGTCAACCATTCTCCGTCTGGGCAGTTACTTTTATACAGTCCAATTGATTTGATTTGTCCGTTGTCAAAATAAGTTTTATATTCTCCTTCAATTTTCCCATTGTTATAAGAATATGTCGCTTTTATTTTCCCTGTTTCATAAAACTCTGTCCATGTACTATCTGGCTGTCCATTTTTACAATATCCTTTTGTGAAAACTTTTGTTTGAGTACTGTCCAAAAACAATACCTCTCCATTTGCGTCACCGTTCTTGTATTGATATCGTCGGATTTCTCCAACGTCATAAATTCGATAGCCGTTACCGTCTTTAATAATTTGTTGACCATTTGGAAGCCATGCGTTTTTAATTAGCAAAGGGCTGTCAACTGGATATCTTTCTAAAACTTCTTGTGTCGCTTTATAAGGTTTTACCACTTGAGCGGAGATTGTCAAGGGAAAGAAAATGGAAATATAAATTAGTAGTCTCATGGTGGTTTAATCTGCTGCTAACGCAATGCTTGACGCCAGGAACGCCGCAATGCTCTCAAATATAATTGATTGCCGCAATCTTTAATCTTTCTTGTGCAAATCCTGTTGAGGAATCGTATGATTAAGCATCTCATTTCCTACTCACTACTTCCCAGGCCGGTAATTGTCTTGTCGATGTATCTTATGCCTCTACCTCAAAGAAATTACAAAATTAAATCAAACCCCAGGCATTGGCGAATAGCCAGATCAACCGCTATGAAATAAGAATTATGTTACAGATTTCGTTCTCCATCTTTGTCACAAATGAAAAGCACTTGTTCATTGTAATCATACACGTAGCATTCAATTTCCGGATTGTCGTTGACTTGTTTTATACTGAACTCCCTTGCTTCGTCGTAAGAATTGAATATTTCGCAAGCATCTGAAATGTGTTCCCCGACTAAATACAAGGATTTATTATTCTTCAGCACATATCCTGTAGAAAATTCAGCCTGTCCGACTGCAAATTGATATTGAAATAATTTGGGTTTGTCCACTTTGTTGCTATTCAAAACTGTTGCAATAGCATTACCTACAACGCGATGCCTGACGAAAGGATCGCGGTAATGCTCCCAAATATAATTGATTGCCGCAATCTTTAATATTTCTTGTGCAAATCTTTTGAGGTATCGGGTGATTAAGCCTCCCATGTCCTAATCACTACTTCCAAGCATCGTCTTCTTCTTTTTCTTCGTCGTAACATCATAAAATAATAGCGAGGAATCACCTCGTTATTTTGAATGCTAACCTAAAGGATTCCCCATCTATTTTAGAAAACGCAGTTTGGTCAATATGTTTTGTGCAACCTTCTTTCCTACTAAAACACCTGCATCTACTCCCGGCTTAAAATGAATTCCCGCGTATACTCTTGCAATCGCCATTTCCTGCGCGAGTTCTTCGAAGTTGTTGTAATGCCTTGCCGGTCTGCCGAGGTAATCGTAATAATTAAAATCAAACGAAAGGTTAGTACCAAATTCATTGGCCAGCATCACTGCGAGGATGCCGCCGTTGGTAGGATGACCTGCAGGATATTCAGGATACATGGGCGTAGCGAACATGGTATTAAAGTCGGCACGCCCCATGACATTGCGTATGTAAGTAATGGGCCGTAAAACATTGTGCGTATACTTTTGTATGAAAGTATAGGTCAATCCTTCGTAGGTACCTATGCCGGCTTTTACATAAACAAGCGCAGCTTTGTCTAGCTTGGAATTGGTTTGTGACAGCAATTGCGACAACTGGGCAACCATGGAGCTGCCTCCGCCATAGCCACTTCCTTCCGCATGATACATGGCAATGTTGGCCTGCTCTGGCGTACGGTTGACAAAAATGTTGTACACCTCCTGGCCCATTGCATAGAAAGCCGATGAAGGATCAGCAGAGTAGGGTATAGGAGCAGGAGCCAGGGCGCCATCGCGGCTCCCTGTAACCATCTGCCTGCGCATCTGGTGAAAAGGGTTTACAGCAAAAGCTCCCGCTGTTGTTGGAACCCATAGCCCCGGGCCTGAAGGCGGTGTATAAGTACTGGTCGCAGGCATAGCAGATGTGCCATCGGTTGCAGCCCAACTAAAAACAGCTGTTGCAACAGCGCGCCCAAAATCTATGGAACGCTGCAATGTCTCCGCATCAGTTTCCAGCGCATATTGATTTTGTAACAGGGTTTCCAAGTTATTAATGGAGTCTTTATTTGCCTGCGACGTGCCGGGGAATAAGCTCCTGTTGATGACAGCCAATGCAGCATTGGCGCTTGCAGCCCAATGGTATTTTTTTGAGGGCTCTGTTACCGGCATCAGTGGCAACTGGTTTAGCTGCCCAACTAAGGATTGATAAGCAGGCATCCCGGGCACGACTGATTCATACAAAGTTATACCGGCGTAAGCAAGTGCCCTGTCAGCAGCAGGAGCTGTTGTGCCTGCGGCAAGTGGCAGCCTGAACATATTCAGTTCCATATTTAGCCAGCGTGTGGCCACCTCAGCAGAAAAAGTTTTTGTCTGCGCGGATTGTTTTGCCGCGTCCGTATCATCTGTTTTTTTGCAGGACGTAATCAGGCAGCAGGCCATCAGCAGTGTCGTGATATAGTGATAAGGTTTGAAAGACATACAAAGAAGTTTTTTGAATGATAAAAGTTTTAGCAAGGGCAAAGTAGCTGGCGTAGACCCGTTCTAAAAGCACAAATCGACGAGTGTTCCTCTTTGAATGATATACTGATAAATCTTGCCCACAAAGCTGTTCAGCTACAGAATTTTGCTGTTTGTCGCGGATAACTGCAGTTGGTCTTTTCGTTAGAAAAAGCTCTGAAAAAACTTTAAATTGTGTAAACGTGCAAATGCTCAAGACCATCACCTTAGACAATTATATTTTTTCTCCGAAGTACAGGGTGCTGCGGCTGGCCACTTATTATACGGTACACTGCCTCGCCTGGGGCGCATTCTGGACGGTGATGTTTTACAATTATCCACGAAATGTTTTACACCAGTTATCCTGGATCCCCGCTTTCATGCTGTTTACCTTCCCGATTATTTACGGGTTTATTCCGCACCTGCTTTTGAAAAGAAGATACGTCTTGTTTGCAGGAACTGTAGTGGCATGGGGCATTGCCGGATTATTTATCAATGCCTGGAACAGGCAGTTTTGGTTTATACCGATGCAGGAATTTTTAGGCTTTGATGATATTTATCGGGTGATCTGGGAACCTGCATCATTTCTGTGTATGTGTACGACTGCGGGAGAATTGTCCATTTTGGTTTTATTTAAACACTGGATCATCAAGGAACGTGAAACTGCACAGGCGCATAAAGAAAAAGTTACGGCAGAACTCCAACTGTTGAAAAGCCAGCTGCATCCTCATTTTTTGTTCAACACGCTCAACAATATCTATTCATTCTCTTTGCAGCAGTTGCCTAAAACCCCGGACCTTGTATTAAAACTTTCTTCGCTTTTGAGTTATATGCTCTACGATTGCAAAGCGGAAGAAGTGTTGCTGGAAAAAGAGCTGGAGGTGATGAAGAATTATATTGATCTGGAAAAGGAGCGTTATGGTGAAAAGATCGATATTTCCTTCAACATTGAAGGAGATGTTGCTGATCGTTATATAGCTCCTTTGCTCCTGCTGCCATTTTTAGAAAACGCTTTTAAACATGGCACCTCTGAGCAATTGGAAAAGCCCTGGCTAAGCTTTGACCTTGCGATCATCCAGGGTGCCCTGCAATGTAAGATCGTCAACAGCAAAAATGAGGTGGTGCCATTCAGTACGGATGGTATTGGGATAGATAACGTGAAAAAGCGGTTGGCGCTTTTATATTCCGGCAGGCATGAGTTGAAATTGGCTGATGAGCGTGACTTCTTTGTAGTGGCGTTGAAAATTGACCTGGAGCCTGCCCCTCAGCCTGCTCCCGTGTTCCGGATAAACAATGTAATCAACACAGAAAAAACGGTATATGAAACTGCGTTGCCTGCTTATCGACGATGAGGCGCCGGCATTAAAAGTGCTGGAGTCACATATCGCTCATATCAGTAGTCTGGAGATTGTTGGCCAATGCAGCAATGCCATTGAAGCTGTTGAGCTGTTACATCAGCATACGGTAGATGTATTATTCCTCGATATCAAAATGCCGAAGATGATCGGCACACAGTTTTTACGCAACCTGTCTCATCCGCCAAGTGTCATATTTGTTACTGCTTTCCGTGATTATGCAGTGGATGCATACGAGCTGGATGCAGTAGATTACCTGGTAAAGCCCGTTTCCTTTGAGCGATTTTTTAAAGCGATCAGTCGCCTGCAAAAAACATTAGGTGCCGATCTGCCGGCTCCCGAAAATAAAGGGGAACATAAACAGGATGCCTTCGTGTATCTGAAAGTAGGCAGCAACATGCAAAAGGTATTTGTACATAATATCATGTACATAGAAAGCTGGAAGGATTATGTGAAGGTTTTTTTAGCTGATCAGAAATATTTGTTGGTGAAGCAGACCATCTCGGCCATGGAAAATCTATTATCTGTTTACCAGTTCTTACGTGTGCATCGCTCCTTCATCATTTCTCTTAGAAATGTCTCCGGCTACAATAACAACGCCGTGCAACTTTTGCATAAGAAAGAAATTCCGATCGGGAGGTTGTATAAACAGGTGGTGATGGAACGGATTTCGGGCTGAGGATACACTGCTGTTATGAATGTGCAGCGAAGCTATTCAGCCTGGTTTCTGGCAAGGTCCTGGCTTCTGCTGCACGTCGCATTCCATATTCAACAATCATCGGTATTAAAACGCAAGGATCGCTTTTGAAGACGTTGTTCTCTTTCGATGCCCGGATGGCTGTAAGGTAAAAAGTGGAAATTTAAAAGTCAAAAACACATTGCTATCTGCAAGTAGTTGCGAATTGCTAATGCTGAAGTCACAGTAGTACAAAAGCTTAATCAGGGCTCCCTCCCAAATCGGGATGTAATCGATTTGGGGCTCTTTTTTTGTATTCTAGGTCTCTTAATCTTCCAAATTTTATTTTTTATGCCGCGCTTTGATATTTGTCAACATAAAACTCTCCCCTTTTTACCAATCAGAACATTCTTAAAATCAGTTTAAATTTTACATTATTCAGCACCACTTTATAAGGCTTTTCTTTAAGCCTTCGATCAGCGTAAGCCTTGATATCTTTGTTCCAAGTCATTGCCGATTTGGCCGCCTGGTTGAGCTCTTGCTTCAGTTCCTTGTTGGCTAGTTGGCTGACTTTTTTCCTTCCCTTGATACTAGTGCCTGAGGTATGTTCAAATGGCACAACCCCTACGTATACGGCATATGATCTGGGGCTTTTAAAACAAGAAAAGTTTTCAGTAAATGCGAGCGTCATCCAGGCATTAATTTCACCAATTCCTTTTATACTACTTATAATTTTGAAATTCATTAATAGCTTTTGGTCAGATTGAATCAAACTGCGGATTTCACGTTCGATCTTTGTTATCAGCTTGCCATTATCGGCTATCTTTTTAGCACTCACTTGAGCGATAATATCATTTTTGTCCAACTTGTACATTGCCTTCCTTTCGGTTAAGCTGGCCTTGTAACCGGCCGATTCCCGGACCAATCTTTTTCTGAAAGACAGATATTGCCTTAGCTGCACGATTGCAGTGTTTATAGGCCCTGCAGCCTTCATGTGTTCGTGTTTTTCACTTGCATACTGAGCTATGCGACGGGCATCCGCTTTGTCGTTTTTACCTCTCACAATACCTAATGAATTTTTTATTGATAGTCCCGGCACCCGACAGTAGGACAGATTTTTTGCTTCACAAAACTGGATAAATTTATACTCATATCCACCTGTGTATTCCATCGCAATAAAACAACTACTCAAATTAATTTTAACCTCCTTGCACCATTTTAAAAACTGTTTGTATCCAGCAGATCCATTGGCCACCTGGATATGGATATTCAGTTCCCAACAATGAATATCCAAGGTTAATTTTGATACATCAACTCCTAGTGTGAAATCCCATTTTTTCATAACTTTAATTTTTAGGTTACTAAAAAATACTCCTAGTCTGAAACCTTTGATGGAACAAAGAATAATTCTAGTTAGACCTTGGAGTAAAGAATAAGAAGGCAGGGACTAATACAAAAAATAGTTCTCAATAAACTAGGTTCTTTTTATAGTTCACCCTGCTTTCTTTTTCTATAAAGTTATCGCTGCGCTGTTCAAGACGCAACCCCTTACTCTAAAATATCAGTACTGAAGATCTAAAAGAGATTCTGTCGAATGAGAACAAAGGTTTCTTTTTTGGAGAAGCAAAAAAGAAAAGTGAAGATATTGAGACTGGTTTTCTATCCTCCTTTTCCTTGATGAAAAGGAGCAAAAATCAAGGGCTGCGGAATGAAAGCTAAAAATTTCCTTTCATGGCGGAAAGAAAACAAGCTCGATCATATGTGAATAGCCCAGCTATTGTGCGACTTACCAACAGATAGCAAAACCACGCATTTGTTCTTTGGTTTTCTTTCTCATAACGGTTGGCTAACTACGAAGCCTAAACGCGCCATTCCAGTCAATTTTCTTCACGCTTTCTTTCCGAGGCCCGGATTAATACAATAGAAAAGTACTCCTTATTCGTGTCAGACGTCTAATGATGAGTAGGGCGGAGTTTTATTCCTTAAGAAGAGCAAGATTGGCAAGCGCCCGTCACAGACTGGTTGCCTTCGCTCCACACAAGTGATCCCACAATCAGTCCAATCATTATCGATTTGGACAACACTTACGCGAGTTGGATTGCCGCTTATTCCTCAACTATAAGCGGCTTGTAATTTGTAAACCTCGCTAACTCGGGATACCTGCCGGAGGAGTCTGTCTGAATGATTTTAGAATGACCATTATTGTCAATTACTTTGACTGTTACTAGTTTTTCGATTTGAAAGATACTGGCAAATGGTTTTAGCATGTTGCCGTGGAGATGCAGGAAAACAGTTTCCACACCACGCGTCAAAATGATGGAGTTAATAGATTTTGTCGCTTTATTAAAATACAGGTTTGGGTATCGAATTGAGTTTTGGATATAGACTAAACTGTCGCCGGACTTATCGTAGATGAACAGGTTATAAAACGCATTGCCACCTCTTCCGCCTGTGCTTTCCAAATATTGAAAGTCTTTATATCCGTCATTATTAAAATCCGTTATCTCCGGATAAATCGGCATACCCACCCAATGTTCGTCCTGGAATGAATATTTCAGTTTCCAGATATTTTTGTCTTGAGCATAAAAGCGCACAATGTTATGCGTAATGCTGTCATCAATTTCAATGCTGGCCACCCGGATTTTATTATGCTGTGGGATAGCAATGGTTGTACTGTCGGTAAATACAGCAATCGTGTCAACCTTCTGTTGCTGAGTGATATGCACAAGAGGCTTAGATACTTTCTTTTCATTAGTAGAGCAGGAAGATATAAGAACCGGTAGTAGAAGTAACAGGAAAGTTTTCATTTGCGCTTGATAAATTGACAGATAGACTGTAGGGCAAAGTAAGGTTATCTTTTTTTATAAACACCGTTGCGAAAATACAGCTCCTGGTACTCGCCCGAAAACCCTTCGTTATTGTCCTGGACAGGTAAAAAAATTCTCCTGGCACTATCGATGACTAAAATCATCGGGATTTCCTCCCTGTTCAAATGATGCAGGTCGAACTCAACGAACAGGCTGGGTTGACTCCCTGGAAATATATTTGAATTGACCAGCTGCCTATCCCGAACCTGGAACGCCCGCAGTTCCTGCCAGGGTAGGGCAGTAGAGCCTTGTCCAAAACCGTGAGCTATGTAAATCGTGTTTCCGCCATCTTTGACTGCATAAAGTTGGTCGTAGTGCATGAGTGAATTCTCCCCGGAAGTTTCGTTAGTACCGGAGAGCATTTGGGCAACGGTTTCGCCAGCCGCTGTTTTAAAGACGGCCATCGTTGTGAAGTCAATCATCGTTCCACCCATCCTTGTGTCCCAGGAAACCAGGCAGAGTTTTTTATCTGCTGATTTGACCAGGTATAAACGGTCGTAATTACTGGTATCGCTGAAATTAAAAATCTCGTTTTTATAACGCGCGACTGTTTGCTAAAGACGTATATTTTCATTTTCGATTAGCTCTACTTCGCCTTTGTTCGTGCTGTCGATGAAACTAAAGTGCTGCCCAACCTCGTTGTAAAACAGGTTTTACTTGTCCATGACTGGCGCGGGCTTAACTTGTTTCGGATCAGCAGAGCAGGAATAGATTATGATGACAAATAAGAGGAATAAGTATTTCATGGGGCGATCGTGGATTGGGGCATGTCGTTTTTCTAGTTGCCCGCATTAAATAAAAATGTAAGACTGACCAACATGCATCCACAAATGAATATAAGCAAATAAAGGAATTTCCTGATGTCGTTGATCTCCCTGCCTTCTTTTAAAATGAGGTTTCTGAAGCCGTCGGAGTAAAGCGTGAGGACAGAAGCGGCCATTGCTAATAAAAGCCCCAGCTTGATGCCATTACCAACGGGTGATCCTTCGTGGTTATCGCTGAGAAAAAACGGTAGGACGTCCCATAAGAACAATAGGTTCCATGATACAACAATAATGATGGCCGCGGATGTTTTGATGGGGAACCCGCCCTGCGCCTGCCGTTGCAGGATCTGCGAATCAGCAAAACTTAACCGGCTCTTTGTATTGTCCAGGAAGCCCGTTTGTTGAATTTCGTTAATGATAAATGCCGGGTTCTTAAAACTCCAGAAAATAACGTTTGCCTTATAACTTTCCACGCGGTGATTGATGCGAATGCCCTGCCCTAAAATCGGGATCATCGTATAAGGCTCAATGGAAATAATATCCTCCGGCCGGAACTGCAGGTGGTCAATGATCGACGCGTTTAGTTTCAACAGGTCTTTGTCGAAGTATAAACTTGCAAAAGGGCAGGTAGCATTAGCGTTCCCGATTTTGGCGCCGCCGTTTAAGGTGAAGGGGTTGTAGGCTCCCCTTATTTTAGTGCCGCCTTCTTTTAGAGTTTTCTAAGTTAATCATCTTTCGTTTTTTCAACTATTTTATCCACTAAACGCCTCTCTTAAATTTTTGAATAATTTTCTTTCGGCGTT
>JAQBNH010000027.1 GCA_028288705.1 Ferruginibacter sp. | reverse complement strand
TCGTCATTCCAAGCCTGCCGCTGATCGTGGTCCTCGCCGCCTTCCTGCCGCCCGCGTTGCGATTGCGAAATCCGAACTGGACCGGTTGCCCCCCAACGTCCGACTAGTTCCTGGTATGCCCGTTGAGGCCTTCGTCAAGACCGAGAACCGGACTGTGCTATCATATCTCATCCATCCCTTCATGGAACAGCTCAACCGCGCGATGCGCGAGGACTGACTACTCGCCTTTGTGCGTTGTGTGGTTCAGACTGCGCCAGCGCGTCCTTGGCCGCCGTGGTGTGCCGGCGGCTCAGGCTTGCGGTCCCAGCCGTTGGTGTTGACAGGGGTGCCGCCTATTTCCATTCATTTAGTTGCGGGCTTGTGCCATGAGTGGGGAAATTGTCGATAGTTAAATCGCGAAACTTGACAATGTTCCTATTTTGTTCTTAGGTTGAGGGGCCTAATCGGCGGAGCGCCTGCAGACAGTATCCCTGAGCCGCACTCCTTGACAAACCGCAGCCCTCGCGCTGCAGTCAGGAGCATATCGTGGCCATTTCTCTGTCCAGTGCTGGATCAATTTCGCTGACCGAACTCATCCTCCAGCGGCTTCGCACCGATGTTTCCGCTAAGCCTTCGCCAGATATCGATGATCCGGCGGAACCGATCGATCCCCTAAGATATGGGGCAGAGCACGTGTTGGCCGCGCGTCTGCTCGGCTCCGGCTTTGCACCGCATTTCCAATCGCTGGATGACCTCGCCACAACAACCGACTTCATCGCGATTACAGTTCGCACCGCGGAGGATGCGTGGCTATTGGCCTCTGTACTCAAAGCCGCCCTGCCCGACGCAGGGGCTTTCATTGAGCCCCAATACCGACTGCGCGCCGAAGATAAATACCCAATTTTCATTGGCTCTGAATCCAAGATCGATGAACGCTTGCTAATGGCGGCTGACGCCGGCAGACGTGGCCTGCCGGTGGTTTGGCTCTATAACCCTGACGCAGGGGTGCCTGCCCAATTCACGGCGATCGCGGATGTCATCGTCGACGCATCCACGCTGACACGCGACATGCTGGCCGCTGCCTTCGTTGAATTTTTTGGCCGGATGCCAGCCAATTTTTCCGACTTGGGCAGCCCGGGCAAGCTGGCTGCGAGTGACTTTGCTCTTCATTTTCGACGCGGGCGCTCGCCGGAGGCCTGCGTCGACAGCCTCAAGGCGTTGATGCCAAAAAAGCCGGTGAAGCAAATCATACGCGCGAAATTGCAGGAGCAGCACGGCTATGGTGAAGCATTAGTTTGGGGCCTGGAGCTCGCACAAGACTTCGAGCTGTGGCGCCGAGGGCAGCTGTCCTGGGAGGAGGTTGATCACCGCGCGGTGTTGTTAGCGGGTCCTCCCGGGACGGGAAAGACTAGCTTCGCAGGCCTGCTGGCTGGCACGCTGGATGTTCCCCTGATCGCGTCCAGCGTCGCCGAATGGAACGCGTGCGACAATCTGTCTGGAACACTCAAACGGATGCGCGCGGTGTTTAATGAGGCCATCGAGAAAGCGCCGTGCGTTCTGCTGGTCGATGAGCTCGATGGCATATCAAGCCGCGCCAACATCTCCGACCGCTACGCCGAGTACTGGACCCAGATCGTCAACCTGATGTTGGAAATGGTGACCCAGGCTACGGCCACAGCAGGTCTCGTGATGGTGGGCGCCACCAACTTCGTCGAGCGGATTGATGCCGCCCTGACGCGGTCCGGACGGCTCGACCATACCATCGTGATGAAGCTCCCTGGCTCCGAAGAGATTGCGGGGATCCTGGCTCACTATGCTGGTCCGAGCATTGCCCCGGAAGACCTGCGGACGCTAGCGTCCACGCTGCAAGGCCAGACGGGTGCCGACATCGAAAAGTTGTTGCGGGCCGCAAAAGCAAATGCACGCCGGGCAGGACACACTTTTTCGGTTTCTCATCTGCACGAGCTAGTCTCGGGTGCCTTCGAGAAGCTGCCCGCTCAAATCCGACGTCGGATCGCCACCTATCGGTCTGGTCAGGCCCTGGTGGCTCAATCTCTGGGTCTGGTGGACATTGCCTCGGAGGAGGCGTCGGACTTCGGCGGCATCCTTTCGAAGACGCTGGACGCTGATCAAATTCCCACTGAGCGGCACTATAATGATGCCATCGCCGTGCTCGTGGCCGGCCGAGCGGCGGAGGAAATTCTGCTCGGCGATCCGTCTGTGCTGGGTGTGGGTTCCGCGGATTCCGACCTCGCCTTGGCGACTGCCTTGGCACGGCAACTCGAGGCCAGATCCGGTCTAGGGGAGGTGGGGTTGGTCGATTTGGACGACCCCGTCCTTCGAACAATCCTGCCAACGGAACTGATAGGTAGCATACGCCGTCGCCTGGATGCGGCGTTGACGCGCGCATCGTTGATCCTGCTCGACCGCAGACCAGAGTTGGAAACCATGGTGGCAGCAAGGGTGCGGGGCCAGGGGATCGCACCGCCCAAACATTCGCTCCGCGTCTTGCATTAGTGGAATGGAGGGAGTGGTCCATGGCCGACGATTTGTGGATGACCAGGTATCCCGCCATGGATCTTGCAACGAGGCCGGCGGCAGACAAACTCCAGGGGAAGAAATTCTAGTGTGCTTGCAGGGATGTGGCATTCGGGACCGCCACCAATGACAGTGCCTTCAGACCGAAGCCCGAGCATGAAGGAGCTTGGCAAGCTGTTGAGCCATGTGCTCCGACACGCGCCGGAGCGGCTTGGCATCGCAATCGACGAACATGGCTGGACACCGGTCGAGCCGCTGATTGCACAGGCTCGAAAAGCGGGTTTCAAGATCGATCGATCGGTTTTGGAAAGGGTTGTCGCCGAAAACGACAAGCAGCGCTTTACCCTGTCGGCTGATGGTCTACGCATTCGGGCGGCGCAGGGCCATTCGATCGCCATCGATCTGGCTCTGGAACCGAGCGAGCCCCCCGACGTCTTGTTTCAGGGTACGGAGCGGCACAATCTGGATGAGATTTTCGCCAAGGGGCTCGTGGCCGGCAGCCGGCGGCACGTGCACCTGTCGCTCCACCAGGAAACCGCAATCAGGGTCGGCGGCCGGCATGGTACGCCGGTCGCGCTGCGCATTGCAGCTAGGCGGATGCACGCGGATGGCATCGCGTTCTGGCAAGCGGACAATGGAGTGTGGCTCACAATTTACGTCCCGCCAGAATATCTCAGTTTCTAAGCGGAACGAGCATGGACAGACGGCCTCGAACTTTGTGGCGGCACCCTATGCGCGAGGACGTTATTGATGATTTTTCTAAAGGTGGCCGTCTGCACCTGGTTGCGTTGCGGATAACGGCAGGGCATCCAACCCGCCAAATTTGCAGCTGATAGCAGAAATGGGGTGGGAAGGCGACTGTCTGCTTATGGATCAAACGGCGACTTGCGGACACCGTTTCCGAGACTGTTGAATCAGCCACATAGTTTCGAGACATATTCGCAGGACTAAGGGGGGCGCAGATCGTAACGATAACAAGCGTCTCACAAACGTTCGTTTGTGAGACGCGCCAAGCCTACATCGGAGTAGGTATTCTTCTGCCTTCAGTCGCCAGACTATATTTTCATGTCTGGCTAGGGATGCTTACTAGTCGAAACAACCTGTCGCCAAACCACAACGCATTTTGCCTTGCACTAATGTGACAATGCGAAATACAGTGCCCTAGATTTGCGTGCGGGACCGGTATCGTGAAATCGTCCATTATTACGATCATATTCGCTGAAATCATTTTCGTCGGTTTGTGCGGAAATGCTTTTTCTGAAGATGTCTGGACCTCCAACGAGGTCAGTACGATGGCGGCAGCATATTCTGACAACATTCGCTGGCATTTGTCGCAACACCACACTGGACAGCTGCTAGGAAATTCGATGACCCCCGAGGCCGGTCTTTTGCTGGTCACAGCGCCAAGTGGTTATACCGAATACTGTTCGGCGCAGGCCATAGCGCCTGAAGTGATTATATCCGCCGCTCATTGCTTTTGTGACGAGGCGCTTAACGCCGACCAGTGCGCACCTCGGTTGGCGTCGCTTAGTGCAACCTACTTTTCACCCACGAATGGTGTTAGGCAGATCCAAATGCCGAGCGTGGCTGTCCAAGAGAATTATCGGTTTCCTGGACAACACCAAACTTCGCCGCCTTCTCCTTTGGCCGACATTGCTCTCGCGCACCTTGATCGGTCGGTGGCTAACTTCGCGCTCGTCGCTGCTGCTCCGCAAAACATCGATGATCAATATCTGACGTCGTCGTCGTTTGGCTGGCTCATGGTCTCCAACGATGAAAACGGAGCAAGCCCAACCGGATTGACGTCTCTCACCCGCTACAATGTTGGCGTGGGCCAGACAGTGGCATTCCCCGATGTCGACGATGCAGCTGCATGCGGGGCGGCGCCCGACATATTGTGCGTGGTGGTAAAAAAAACTGTCACCACGGACCCGTATCATGCTGACGCCGGAACCTGTGGAGGAGATTCTGGGGGCGCCATGTATCAGTGGAACGGCAGCCATCGCAGCATCGTGGCGATATCGTCGAGTAATGACGATGGGTCTAAGTGTCAATCTAGCGAACTTGTTTTTAGCCAGGTTGCATTTTTTACCGATCTGACAAAATACATTTCTTGGATTGCGCAATATATTTCCTCTCGATCTTATATCGAAGATGTTTCTAATACAGGGTATTGTAACGATCTGGTATTTGATGGTAGTTTTGAAGTTTCTGGAAGTGATGCGCGGAGTTTATCTATCGTTCCATTCGACGCAGTTGATCAGTCGCTCACGAAACCGGTGGTGAATTGGGCTGGAAATGAATGTGTCACCATTGATGGCAGAGAGTTTGTTGGTTGGTTTTGTGAACTCGGCCCTACGTCGGTGGTCCGTTATTCTTCAAATGGCGGCCATCAATCGATACGCGTGTGCCCTCGAAGGGCCAATTAAGGGGATAGAGCATGACTTTTGAACTTGATCGCCGGACACTATTGGGTAGCGGTTTTGGCGTAGCGGCCGCAGGGATAGTTGGCTTCGCGCATGCAGAGGAAGCGCCAGTATCCAATCTGGATATATTCGCTGGATTTCACACCCCTGAAAACGATCCTGACTTCGGCGTCGTCAAAACCACTGGCACCGCCCCCTCATTGCCAGACGAGATCGCACTTGCGGGACGCCTAATGCAGCGCGCTCCCGTTGCCGCCGAGGGCCAGAGGATCGACACCTTGCGAGTCGCTAGGTACTTCGAGGCCATCACTGCAAAAAACGAGGACGGCCACCCCT
>JAQBNH010000019.1 GCA_028288705.1 Ferruginibacter sp. | reverse complement strand
CCTTCAGTTCCGAAGGGGCTATCGTAAAACAAATTTATCTTGCAACCATCAATGCAAATACTAAATGGGAAGGACAAATGTTCGGCTGGGCTGCAGTACGATCAGCCCTCATCAACCACTTTGGAGAACGCGTATTGAAAAATGACACACTTAATTGAGCAGACCCGTAATTCAATAAGTCTTCAGGCTTTTCGTTTATCATGGCTTATGTTATCCTATCAAGCTGGGACCTTCCCCCACTTTCCACATACATCTAAAAGGTATCGCGCAAGCCATGAGTTGTGTGAACGGATCAGTTATAATCTCTCCCCTTAATCTCCTTTTCTGTCATCTTTGGGCAGGTCATCAATATTCCACCCGCTTTGTAACAGCCCTTTGGCAATTTTTTTACAAAGGCAAACCATTTTGACCTCAACTTTAAACCGGTAAATAAGTAGGTAATAAAATTGTGAACGAAAATGGCTTCTTTTATTTCCTTATAAAAATCCGGGCTCCAATATGCTTTAAAGAAATACCGGTTTCGGTCGGCAAATTCCATCGCAAATTCTTCTCCGTCCAGACCGTCCTTCCAGCCGCTGATGCTATCCTGTTTCGGTATCTCCAGAATTGAACACTCTAAGAGTTTATCTCGAATCGACGCGATTGTATTTGAATCAAGCAAAATCTTTTCACTGTAAGATTTACCCCACTTAGGATCATTTACTTTTTCGGTATAGTTTGACAGTTGACCTTGATAATGTACGCCATCGGCAGTCCAGATATCAATAGTTTGCGTCTCAGTCCAACAACGGAAGTGGAAGCTATCCGGGCTGGTTTTCAAATCCACTAATCCCAACTTTTCCCGCTCATTGTTTTTCAGAATGTATGCGAAGCTTGTATCTCCATTCTTGTAAACGGGGATATCATAAATCTTTGGCTGGCCAATAAT
This sequence comes from Ferruginibacter sp., assembly GCA_028288705.1. Taxonomy (GTDB): domain Bacteria; phylum Bacteroidota; class Bacteroidia; order Chitinophagales; family Chitinophagaceae; genus Ferruginibacter. The sequence continues at coordinate 466,825 of JAQBNH010000019.1, read as the reverse complement.
ATTTGAGTAACAAAAAAGACAGAATATGGTTATGAAGTGTTTCACGGTTAAGCTACAATGTTGATCTTGATCCTTCCAAGTTAACCCCTTGCCTAATTCCCGCCAAATTCCGACTTCGTCGTCGGATAATGTTTGATAATTAATCAACACTGGTAATTGTGATGAGCTTGTTCTTCTGCAACCATATACTGTCGTTCATTCTCCATCCATTAAGTGTATCAAAGCCCCCATATATTTTCTTCCGGGATTTTTCAGAAAGAAAATAAACGATGGTTTCATATATCTGCCATGTCGTATGTACATTCACCTTATTAACTCTCACCTTACTAAATATAATCAAGCTATCCTGAGCCCCTACCTGCCCAGGTAGCATTCCAAACAAATTATTTTTTCCTTTATCTGAATCGTACTGCACACTTAATTCATCGATACCATTTAGCCTAAGCTGTTTCTTTAATTCCGGATTTTTCATGGCTCTAACCTGGAGGCCATAAACACTTTCTCTATACTCGTTTAAAATCAATCCCTTTAACCTACAGGCACTTGCCGTAAACGCATTTGGATCGCTTATGTTTTTAAATGAACAAGCCTGCGATAGAAAAACTAATAAAAACAGTATAAAGTAATTCTTCATTTTTTTAAAATAGTGACGGCATTTCCTCTTCATAAACATTAACCTAAAAGCGTTGATCTATAATTGAACTGATGTTGTATAAGCCAATGCAAACGGTAGTTAGAAATAAATTCAGTTAACATTCAAGTTAGTTAAAACCGATTGCAACCACTCTTTCCCCTCATACTTCCCGTCCAATCACCCTCAAAAAATCACTTTTTTCCTCACAAAACCGCATTTTCTTTTCAAATTTTGCACCTAAAAACATACATTTTAGCTTGCAATTATCGCATTTTCGGATTACCTTTTAGCATCATTTCGCAATTAAAGCAGCGTTTTAAAGTCAAAAAAGAGGTCAACTACGCCGTACTTATATAAAAACCTTAAAAAATTCCCGTGTCATCCTTCGCGATATCATTATTTATGATACGCTGAAGTTTGACACGCGATCAACAACATAAAAATTATGAAACAACTCCGACAAAAAGCAGGCCTTACCCAGGAAGACCTGGCGATGTTTTTAAACGTTTCCCGGGCAAAGCTCAACATGGTTGAAATGGGGAGACGGTCGCTAGAACCCTCCGCCCTGATCCTGCTCGCTGAATTATTTACAGACCTGCAAAAACTGGAAAACGGCAGCGACGCGTCCGCACTGCCGCAAGATATACAGGAGATCCGGGGCGACAACGAAAAACAGGCGGTAGCCCAAATGAAGATCCGGGAAAAAGCATGGTTATACAGTGTACAAAAACAGGAAAAAAACCTGGCCGATATGCAGGCGATGGCTGCGCAGCTAAAAAACTGGCTGATCGTGATAGAACGGAAGTTGCAACATCCTGCACCCGGACCGGCAAGCGAATGGCAGACAAAATGTTTTGCCAATTTCAAAGTAAAGGCCCGTGACCAGTTGATGGCTTGCGACGAACCGATGCAACTGGAAGCGTCGATAAAAATTGCCGCCCTCAAAGCTTCTATCAGGGAATGGAGAAAAATAAAACGGAAAAAGAATCTCCTCCATAGTTCGAAGAGCGCTTTTCCCGCCCAGGTAAATTCTTAACAGCCCGAAAAATTTCCGGGGACCCAACTGGTTTCGTAACGCAGAAGGTTACGGCGTCATCGTTTTTTCATCGAGGGTTTTCGCCACATGCGTGACGTCCGTTTCCTGCACGAGTTCTTCAATGGATTCGTGATGCTCGTCCTGCAAGCCCAGATGCGTGGAAATATTTTTTACGATCCGTAATATCATCGTCGTTTCCTGCTCATCGAGCATATTGATCTGAAGGTCCAGGTGTGCCCGTTTGTCCGCTTCTTTCGTCATGCGGTTCTGGCTCATCAATACAAGCAATGTCAAAAAGATCGCTTCCAGCGAAACCACCAGCGTGAGAAAACTAAAGGGATAAGGATCGAAGGGTTTTATGCCCGGCACGAGGTTCTCATTCACGGTGATCCAAAAGATGAACCAGACCGCATGAATGATAATGAAGGGCGTGCTCCCGGCAAATTTCGTCGTCTTATCTGCCACACGTTCGGCGGCCGACCGGCTGTTCACCGCCCCTTTCTCCATATCGAGGATCGTGTTGATATTCTTCTGAACCGCTCCTTCAGCCATCGCTGCAACATTAGACGGCTTGCCGGCTAACGGAATATTTGTCGTTTGCTTCATACTGGTCAATATATATACCCTCATTAACCAAAGCATGTACCAACTTGGCCGGTTTCGCTAACCCCTCTTACCAGCGGCCTAACCGAAGACTTTTATCCCTGCGCCCGTCCGGATAAAACTGACCAGGCTGTCCATAATTAATTTCTCCCAGGCATCGGAGCAACTGCCATAACAGTCCAGGCCGGGATGCAGTCCGTCATGCGTAAAACGTACCTGCGTTTTATTATTGATTTCGCTGATATCAAACCGGATTGTCGTGCCGGTCCATTCCGTTGCGTCTTCAAAGCCATTCAGCTTGCTGTCCGTAACCAGCCATTCAATTTTTTCATTGGGTAAAAAGGTCACGACTTTCTGCCTGGAGAAATGATGGCCCTTCATCTCATAACTAAACTCAGCGCCGCTTTCATCCGCTTCGCCGGTGATTTCTCCCTGCCACCAGTTACGCGGGTGGCTGATCGCATCAAAGACTTTTTCCGGCGATTCATCAGTAAAAAAGGTCGTGCTAAAACCGGGATTGCCCAATGCTTTTTCCGCTTCTGTGCGCGCTTGTTCGCTACCGTTAGGTTCGCCTTTCCCTTCCGTGATCAGCTTGTACAAACTCTTACCGATGTAGGTATCCCAGGCGTTTGAACAGATATCATAACATTCATCGCCGGAATCGAGGCCAACCTGTGTAAAGCGGAGTTGCGTTTGACCGCCCTGTTCTGTTATCTCGAAGATCATTTCATTGCCCAGCCATTCCTGTTTGCTTTCTGTAAAACTGAAATAGTTGTCCAATACCTGCCACAGCACCCGACGGTTGGGAACCAGTTCTGTAATTTTCATTTTGCAGCGGTGCACATCCTGGTAATGATAATCCCACACGGCATCCAGGCGGTCGGTTTCCCCAACGATCTCTTTACTCCACCAACCCCGCACGTTGTTGATCGCAGCGAAAACCTTATCTGCAGACTGATCTACCAGAATCGTTTTTGTGTAATTCGTTTTTTCCATCATAGCTGGTTTAAATTATTTCAGTAAAATCAGTTGACCGATATGGTACTGGAGATGATTCGTCCGGGTTAAAATGATATTTAATTTATTGCGATGGGGCTCTGTTGCAAAGTCCTCAGCTGATACTACCGTATGCTTTTCAAACCAGTCGCCTGGCTGCATCGCTTCGAATATGCCGTGCAGTTTAGCAGATTGCTTTTCCCAATAACTGCGCAGGGTGGCTGCGGAAGGAAGATCAGCCACGGCTTTATCCGGTTGTTTTAAAAACGGCTCCTGCAATTCCGGGTAATCCTTTTCCCCGATGCCCAGCAGGATCAGCATGTCGTCGTGCACCGCTACTAAATGACCTAATAAATAAATACCGCGGTTCCTGCCCGGGGCAATTTCTTTTTGTAGAGCTTCATTGCTAAGTTGCTTTAATAAATTGTCGCAGCTGGCCAGGGACGCATTCCAGCGGTCGAGCACCATTTTTACGATCGTGTTTGTTTGGTTCATATGATTGCTAATTAATAATTGCTCATTTGATGTAAATCCCTGGATAGCGTTGACAGGTTCTATACTAATTCTCCATTTCCAACTCCAATTTCCTAATTCCAAATCCCCAATTCCTAATCCCCAATCCCTAACCCCCAATCCCTAACCCCAATTCCCAATCCCTAATCCCCCATCCCCAATTCCTAATTGCGCAGAACAAACCTACTGTCTAATATTGAGCCTTACAAGGTGTAAAACAGACTTTCTAATGGGTTGATTTGGACAGGCGGAACGGCTACCTTTATGGGATGAAAGAACTTTGCATCGTCGTACCTGAAGGAGAAAACAACCTCAGCAGCATCACCGGTACGTTTGAAATTTTTCAGAAAGCGAACGGCTACCGCGAGGCGACCGGCGCTGAGCCTTTATTCCGCGTAAGGCTGGTGGGTACCTCGGCTGCAGTCGGTTTTAACGGCGGACTTTTTTCGGTGAAACCCGATGCGCATATTTCGGAGATCGGCAAAGCGGACCTGGTGATTATTCCTTCCCTGAACCACAATTACCAGCAGGCCCTGGCAGGCAACGATGCCCTGGTAAAATGGCTGCAGCAGCAATATCAACAGGGTGCAGCCATCGCTTCAATTTGTACGGGTGCGTTTATGTTAGCGGCTACCGGTTTACTCGATGGCAGGCGTTGCTCCACGCATTGGTCTGTGACGGAAAATTTCCGCACGATGTTTCCAAAAGTGCATTTGCAGACCGATCACCTGATCACCGATGAACACGGGATCTATACTAACGGTGGCGCCTACTCCTTTCTTAACCTGGTGATCTACCTCGTTGAAAAATATTATGACAGGGAGACGGCGCTCTATTGTTCCAAAGTGTTCCAGGTGGAAATGGACCGAAAGGTGCAATCGGAATTCCGGATTTTTTCCGGGCAAAAAACGCATGGAGATGAAGTGATCAGGGAGGCCCAGACTTACATCGAAGAACACCTGGATGAAAGGATCAGCATTGAAACGCTGTCATCGGGCTTTCATGTGGGCAGGAGAAATTTCGATCGCAGGTTCATCAAAGCAACCGGCAATACACCGATCGAATATGCACAACGCGTAAAAGTGGAAGCCGCGAAAAAAGCGTTTGAAACCAATCGCAAAACGGTGAATGAAGTGATGTATGAAGTAGGGTATTCGGATGTGAAAGCGTTTCGCGAAGTGTTTCGAAAGGTCACCGGTATGTCGCCATTGGCGTACAAAGGCAGGTATGGTATATCCGTTTCCTGAGACGGATGTCCGTTGCATGCAACGGACCGACGACGCGCGAACGGACCGACGATACCCGAACGGGTATTTCGTTTCATGAAACGGATGTCCGTTGTATGCAACGGACCGACGACGCGCGAACAGGCCGACGATACCCGAACGGGTATTTCGTTTCATGAAACGGATATACGAAACCAGAACGGATATACGAAACCAGAACGGATATACGATGCCAGAACGGATATGCCATACCCGAACGCGTATTTCATGAACGAATAGAAAACGTAAAACAGGTTTCATTTCCGGCCGACACATACGTCAACGACGCATTGTGCGCCCGCGCAATCGCCGAACTGATATACAATCCAAGCCCGAGGCCATTCAGGTTTGGCTGCTTTTCTCCCCGCGTAAGGGGGTCAAACAGCTGGCTTCTCAGGTGCTCGCCGATCGGGTTGCCCTGGTTCGTAATGGACATCTCCAGGTTCCCATCACTACCCCTTACCATGATATTGACGGGTGTACCTGCTGCGCCGTGTGTCATCGCATTTGCCAGGAGGTTAGAGCACAATTGTGCGATGCGGTCGGGGTCGCAATCAACAGGATCTGCCAGGCTAAACATGGCATTAACGGGGCGACCGGGATGAACGAGGATTATTTCCTCCACCACGTCCCTGAGGATGGGCTGCATCAATACCTTCCTGCGGTTCAACAGCATCTCTTCCCCCAGCCGGGTTCTGGTGAAATCCATGATATTGTTCACCAGTTCCACCATGCGGCTACTGCTGCGTTTCAATGTTTGTAAGATCGCGCGATCCTCACCGCTGACAGCATTCTCCAGTAACTCTGCAGCCATACTCACCGCACATAAGGGATTTCTTAGATCATGCCCGAGCACGGCGATAAATTGTTCCCGCAGCGCAACAATTTCCTTCTGACTTAACAGTTCATTCTCAGCCACTGCTTTGGCCTGTTGCAGGTTTTGTTCGTACTGCAACCTGTCACTTGCTTTCAGGATCGTATAGCGAATGAACAAAGGCTCACTATGTTCATCTTTGCGTTCAAAAGCGTTTACCATTACCCGTAACCTCGCTGCCCCGGGGCCGGATAATTCGAGGACGACCTCGTCAAAAAAACCCTGCATACGCAGGAGCGGTGATAAATGAGTTTCGTAATAAACCTTTCCGCCAATGCTCAGCAGATCAGCAAATTTTTTCCCTTCCAATTCACCTGTGCTGCAATGGAGCCAGTTGCCCATGGTGGCATTCGCTCTCAACACGACCCCACGCGGGTCTGCAATGATAAAACCACAGAGGCTGCGCTCAAAAAAATCGTCAAAATCTTCCTGGAGCTGATTGGTGTTGCTGTGATTGCGGGTTTCCATCATGATAGAAATGCTGTTATGGAATCAATGGTTTCCTGTGGTGCGCTTAAATTGGGACAGTGGCCTGTGGCTTTCATGTTCACCAGTTTGCTGCCTGATATCTGTTGATGCATATAATCTCCTACCGTTTCAGGGGCAATGACATCTTCCGAACATTGCAGGATCAGCGTGGGTATATTAACCGCCGGGAGCAGGTCTCTCCTGTCTGAAAGAAAAGTTGTCCTGGCAAAATGTTTCGCAATCCCCGGATCGGTGCGGCAAAAACTATTGGCCAGTTCCGCGCCCAATTCTTCCCTGTCGGGATTTCCCATGATCGCGGGAGCCATGGCATTGGACCAGCCCAGGTGATTTTCATCCAGGGAAGTCAGCAGCTCTTCGATCTGTGGCCTGGTAAAACCGCCAATATAATCGCCATCATTGATATAACAGGGTGAAGGGCCGACCAGGATGAGCGATTTAAAAAGATCGGGCGATTTTTGAGCAGCGATCATACCGATCAGTGCGCTCACCGAATGGCCAACAAAAATGGCCGGGCCGGGTTGAAGACATTGGAGGATCTCAATAATATCGTCTGCATAGCCGTCTAGCTGCTCATATTTTTCGGGAACGAATGCGGAAAGATCGGATGCGCCTGCCCCGACATTATCGAACAATACGACCTTATAATCCTCTTCAAAAGCCGGGTAAACATATCGCCACATGTTCTGATCACAACCAAAACCATGAGCGAACATCATAAGTTCCGATCCTTTTCCTTTTACAACGACGTTGTTCCGCTGAAGTATATTCATGAATTACCTGCTTTTTAGTATCGATGTTAAGGTTGGGGTTATGGGAACCGGGATTCCAGAATTGCTGAAAACTGTTACGATACAAATAGCATGCGACGCTGACGGAACCTGTGAGCATAAGCTGGAAATTTCCGGGAAAGCATTATTGGCGGCAAGATTTTAGAGCTGATTGGGGAATATGGGGAAATCAGAGCTAGCGAATCAACGGCCGGGTTTACCCGCTCTTACGCGTTCGGGAACGGATTGAGGTCATTTATCCCGGTGGCCGGGAACTTTAGGGAGAAGGGCTATTCGGTTGCAGGGTTGGGTAAATCCAGTTTCATCATGATATCCGTTTGCTCTTCATCACCGAGTTTGAAATGATGTTTATCGAAAGCTACAAAGCCATTCTTTTCGTAAAAGCGCATCGCCTTTGGATTTTCTTCCCATACACCCAGCCACACATATTCCACCGCTTCTTCCCGGGCACGTTCCAGGGCTTTTTCATAGAGCGCCTGTCCCACTTTTAGGCCCTGGAATTCTTTCAACACATAGATGCGTTCAATCTCGAGCCCGTTGCGGTCCTTAAGTTCTGTCTGGGCCGCGCCCTTGTTTAATTTGATATAGCCGATGATATTTTCTCCTGCCTGCGCAAAATAAAATTCGGAATTGTTGTCATTCAACTCGGCTGTGAGTTGCGGAATGGCAAACGTAGCGTTTAAATATTTCTTCATATTCTCCCCGGTGTTTCCGGCGGAATAAGTTTCAGAAAATGTTTGCCTGCTGATCTTTTGTAGTGCGGCGACATCCGCAGACAGCAATTTTTTTATGTTGATAGGTTCGATATTATCCATGGAGCGTTGACAATGATTGGTTGAACAAATAGTTAATCATTAGCCGGCAAAAGTAACTACTATTTATACAGGAGTTGCTCATCGGTGTAATAGGTCTTCATCATACCATGCGTATCAATAATGATTGGCCTGCCGGTCGGGCTTTGCTCTTTTTTCTTTGTGTGGATTTTTAAAAAATCCTTTACCTCGCCGTTCACCTTACCAGGATAATGTTTGTTGATCATGCTGATCTCTTTCTTCAATATTTTCTTCGTCGCCTTTACCAGTTCCCTGATCTTTTCATCCGGGATGGCTGCGGCGATGGAATAAGGTGACACGCGGATCTCCCATAGGATCTCGTCAGAATAACTGTTGCCGATGCCGCGAATCGCATCCTGGTCGGTGAGTACTTTCTTAATATTCGTTTTCCGTTGGAGGGCTTTCTTTAAATATTTAAAATTGAATTCCTTGCCCAGGGCATCCACGCCTTCCTTATCAACGGGATCCAGTTTGATGTTCGCGTTGCGCATCCTGTCTGTGAGGGCCAGGTTCGGACCGTCTTCAAAATACAATTCAACGATAGTGGAATGATGGTCGTTTTTTTTATCAAAGACAAAAATATCACCGGTGAGCATCAGGTGGAGTCCGACGAGGGTGCCCCCTTCAAATTGAAAGCGCATTTCTTTGCCGGAGCGATAAATTTTTTCGAGTTTTTTGCCCTTTAATCTTTTCGTTAATGCAGCGGGTTTATCGGGGAGTTTATCGCCCTTCACCACTTTCAGGCGCAGTAGTTTTTTCCCGGAGAATATCTTGTCCAGGTTGGCAGAAAAGACGGCGATATCGGGGAGTTCGGGCATGCTGTAAATTTAAGGCTTCGCGAGGAAACCACAGAGCTTCCCGGAGTTTAGCACGGAGTTCCACAATATTTAACCACAGAGTAGAAAGAGTTAGCCACAGAGTGCCACTGAGTTTTTTTGTCGCCAGAAAGAATGAGTTTTAGCAATTAGAGTTTTTACCTTTTACTTTTAAATGGTACTTTCGACTTATGGCACTTATCAACCGTTACATCGATGAATTCTCTACGACTACTTCTGTCGGGGAAGATGAAGTTGAATCGGGGTTGGTTCGTATCGCTGCAGCATTGCCGGTAGGAGAAAATGAATTGCTGATCCTCAGGAAGCCGCCGCTCTATGATCCTTTTGGTGCGCGTGGCAGCGTTCGGGTTCGCATCAATAAAGAGCATACTCCCGGCCAGACAAGGTTATTTTTCCGCATTCGACCACTCCTGTTTAATGTCAGCAATGCGATCTGGTTCCTGCTTGTTGCCGGGGTTTTCTGGGGATTGATGGCCTGGATAAAACCTGCTGATACCTATGTAATCGCAGCTGCTATTTTATTCTGGTTGATTACCAGTTTCGTCGCTTTTTACTGGACAATTATCCTGCTCACGATCGTCACCGTGGTCCTGTTATTCAATTCTATCGATAACATTCCCTATATCCTCGTTGCCTGGATCGTCACCGCGATCCTCGCCCATCTTGCCCTTTCTTATAATCGCTCCGAATTAAACAGGTATACGCGCTCCTTGCTTAACCGTCTCGAACTAAATGCAACAAGTAAAACGTGAGTGTTCAAAATAGAGATTCTTTGTGGTCCTTTCTGTGTTGGAGCGTTAGTGGCGAAAGAACTCCGTGAAACTCCGTGCTAAACTCGTTTTCCTCTGTGTAAAACTTTCTTCGTGGTACTTTCTGTTTTTGAGCCTTTGTGGCGAAAATCTGTGGTAAAAAACAATGGCGTGTTAGCCATTGCATTCGCCATTTATTTTTTGTAAATTGTACATGGATCCGGTCTTCATCATCATGATAAAATTATCAGCCATGGACCTCCAACAGAAAACCCCCAATGATCAATCGATCCCACACTGGTTAACTTTAGCCCGCATCGTTTTAGGTTTAACTATTTTATGGAAAGGCATTTCCTTTTTTCGCGATGCCAGCTCACTGGAAACGATCTTACAAAATACCGGCAGCAATATTTTCAGTACAAACAGCCAGTCACTGGCCTTCATCATCACTTACCTGCATCTGCTGGGTGGATTGTTTATTGCCGTGGGCTTATTCACGCGCTGGGTAAGTATTCTCCTCATCCCGATCGTGCTGGGTGCGATCATTTTCGTGACGGGTAAATCCGGCATCAGTTTCAACAATGGCGAGTTACTCCTGTCGGTCATCGTGCTGATCCTGCTGGTCGTTTTCGCTATCAAAGGAAGCGGGACGATTTCTGCTGATGAGTATTTCAGGAGTTATACCTATGCCGGAAAGGAAACCGGTAAGACAAAAAAATTCTTTCAATAATTAATCGAGAGGGATTGGTAACCGGAACTGCGGACTGCCGTCTTTAGCACTGGCTTCAAATAAGATCAATTGTAAAGTTTTCCCAACCAGGGAATCCGGTAAATGAATGTCCATTTTAAATGCGCCCCATTCCGGTGCACCCGCGCTTGCCATCTGATGACCTTCCAGCAACTGCTTTTTTCCATCAACAACAATCCAGCTCAACATCGCTTCAAAAACGCGTGCCTCGCCGGAAATAGTAAATGATGAAGGACTATATTTATTCACAAGGATGTTTCGAAACCGTTCGTTGCTGTATACCGGCATTTCCACAGCACTATCATGAGCATTTTTTTCCCCACCGACAATTGTTGGCGCAGCCGGGACTTGCACGGCCGGTTCATCGGATTGCTTCAGAGCTGGTTCCTGGCAGGCAGCGAGCAGGAGCAGGAACGCAAAAAAGTTGTAAGAATTACGATTACTCATCTAAAATATTCCAGGTACTGTCAATTTCGTTGCTGTTGTTACCGTCCACTTTGCTGGGATCTGCTGATACTTCAGGATTGGTTGTGTAACGTGCATCTGCAGTTTCCTGCGATACAAGCGTCATATCCGTTTTTATGTTTTTGATGTCTTCTTCCGTGATCGTATCGTTGGGATTGGAAAGGTGTTCCTGGATTTTACGGTGCGTGTCATCATCAGTAAAGATCTCTGTGATCTGTGCATCCTGGTCAGTGAGATTTTTGGCTTGGTTTGGCATGTTTTCTTTTTGAAAAGAGATGAATGATTAGATGAATCGAACAGGATGGTTTAACACCGTTCCGCGCAATATGTTTCGAAAACCATGCCTTAATTTCCAGAAGGCAGGCACATAAAAAAACTCCCGCTGTTTACGGGAGTTTTAGAGGATTTATTAACGTTTATTTCTTTTTCGGGTGAACCAGTTTCATTTCCTTCACCAAATGGCTGGCACCGGCGAATTTATCGATGATAAACAACACGTAACGAATGTCTACCATGATGTTCCGGCAGATCGTGGGGTCGTAATTGATATCACTCATCGTACCTTCCCACACACGGTCGAAGTTGAGTCCGATCAGGTTGCCATAAGCATCCAGCGCCGGGCTGCCTGAATTCCCACCAGTTGTATGATTGGTCGCAATAAAACAAACCGGCATCTTGCCGTTCTTGCCGTATTGGCCGTAATCTTTTTGCTGGTACAGGCTACGCAGTTTCTCCGGCACATCAAATTCGTAATCTCCCGGCTTGTATTTTTCCATGATACCGTCCATATCCGTGTAGTAGGCATATGTTACTGCATCCCGGGCTGTGTAGCCCTGCACTTTTCCGTAGGTGAGGCGCAACGTGCTGTTTGCATCGGGATAAAATACTTTCTCTTTCATCACATCCATCTGTGCCTGCATATAACTGCGTTGCAATTTGTTGATCTTCGCCTGCGTTTCATTCACCGAGGGTTGTACTTTCCCCTGGTAGGTCTTTTGCATATCGGCGAGTAGCTGCTGCGCCGGCCAGCTCCTGATCTCCGCGACTACATCTGCTGCAGGGCGCGACAATAAATTACTTAAGGTGGTTTTATCGAAAGCAACGGCACTCGTGTAAACCTTATCAGCAACCGCCGTGTAACTGCTGTTCGCCAGCCAGTCCTGCATCATCGGCGAAACGATTCCTGCCGGCTGATTGGCCACGTACATTTCCATCAGCGCGATAAATAATTTCTTGTCGACCACCGGGCTGTATTCTTCAACGAATGTTTCCACTGCCGACTTCACAATCGGGAGCCGCGCCTGGTAAGCTTTTTCACCGTCTTTGTCGTAGGCCATTGCCAGGCTGTTTAACTGGGAAATGATCGTAAACAATTCAATTTTCGGAACGATCTCGGAATAGTAATCCCGTGCGAGCGAAGCCGCATTGATATCTGTATAGGCCTTCTCCAAATCAGCCAATAACGTTCCGTACTGGCTGTTCCAGGTTGGGTTGGCCACTACCCTTTTTTGAAATTCCGCTTCGTATAATTTCTTCTTTGCCACGCCGTCTGTTCTTGTTAATCCTAATACTTCACCCTGCCATTTTTTATAAGCGTTCTGGATGCTGGCATATTTGGCGGCATATTGAATTTTGATCTGTTCGTCTTTACGCATGAAACCATCGATCACATTTAAAGCCTTATCGCGGATCGCAATTTTTGCCGGGTCACTCACGGTGCGGATCTGCTCTACTGCGGCACTATGTAAATATTCCGTCGTGCGGCCGGGGAAACCAAATACCATCGTGAAATCATTTTCGGCCACACCATCCAGGGAAATGTTGAATGCTTTTTTTGGTGTGAAGGGAATATTCTCCGGGGAATATTCTGCAGGCTTATTGTCTTTGGATGCATAGATGCGGAACATCGAAAAATCTCCTGTATGCCTTGGCCACACCCAGTTATCCGTGTCTTTACCAAAGTTGCCGATGGCAGAAGGCGGCGCTCCTACGAGGCGGACATCTTTGTAGGTTTCTGTTACAAACTGGTAGTATTGATTGCCTTCAAAAAAACCACGGATAAAACTTTCCTGCGTAGCTTCTTTCTTAACGGTATTTTTTAACTGGCTGATATTTTTATCGATCGTTGATTGTCGTTCAGCTTCTGTCATCGCCGCCGTAACGCCTTTCATTGCTTCTTTGCTCACATCATCGATGCGAACGATAAACGTTACGAACAACCCTTTATTCGGAATTTCTTCTGCATTATTTTTTGCCCAGAAACCATCACGGATATAGTTGTGGTCGAGCGTAGAATGATTCTGTATCGCATCGAAACCACAATGGTGATTCGTGAGTACGAGTCCCTGAGAGGAGATCACATCACCTGTGCAAAAACCTCCGAAGCTCACAACAGCATCTTTTAAACTTCCCTTATTAATGCTGTAAATATCCGCGGCACTGATCTTCATGCCAAGGCTTTTCATCCTGCTTTCATTCAGTTTCTGCAGCAGTTGCGGTAACCACATGCCTTCATCTGCTTTGGCAAACATGCCGGCGATAAGGAAGACAAATAAAAATAGTTGTTTACGATAATTCATACCTGTTCAATTTTAAGGATAAGTTGTTTGATTATTTATTGCATGCCGGCCGACACCACTTCTCCGTTGACTACTTCCACCACGATATGCTGTGCCTGCGTGGTCGCCACGGAAAGCCCCACATAATCCATGGCGATCGGGAATTGTTTGTAGGTGCGTTCTACGAGTGCCAGTGTTTGAATTTGGGCCGGGTAAAATTCCAGTAACGGTTTTAATGCATAAAGCATCGTGCGGCCACTGTTGGCCACATCGTCGATGAGTAAAATGTTTGCCTGGTTCCAGTTAACGGTTTCGCTAAACGTTACAGTTGCCGGATTTTTTTTATCCAGCGATAAAGACAAGACACTGATCTCGCCGGGAAAACTTTCTTTCAGGTATTCCGCGATTTTTGTTGCGATAAAAATACCATTTTCGCGGATGCCGATCAGCGTGAGTGATGGCTTGCCGAAATTACGTTCAGCCACTTCCAGCGCCATGCGGCGAAGCTTTTTATCAGCGGTAATTTTATCCAGTATCTGCGTCATCTGAGGCATTTATTAAAAGCGAAAATATCCAATATAAAATAGTAAATATTAAATATTCTATCTTAGCCCCTACAAATTACAGCTATGCATTATATACCGCAGGTGATTTTTATTTTAATGGCAGGATTTGCTGTAGCGATGTTCACCAAAAACATCAGTCGTATCCGCAGGAATATCCTGCTGGGGCGTGAGGAAGACCTGACGGATCAACCGGCACTTCGCTGGAGAAACCTGCTGTTACTGGCTCTGGGGCAAAAGAAAATGTTTCGCAATCCTACCGTGGCGGTGATGCATTTTATCATTTACGCCGGCTTTATCATTATTAATGTGGAAGTGCTGGAGATCGTGCTGGACGGCCTGCTCGGCACACACCGCCTCTTCCTGGGAACGCTGGGCAGTTTCTACCATTTTGTCATCAACTTTTTCGAGATCCTTGCTATCGGTGTTATCGCCGTTTGCGTAATATTTTTAGCCAGGAGAAATATCATCAAGCTTCGCCGGTTTATCAGCCATGATCTTGACGGCTGGCCACGCAGCGATGCTAATTATATCCTGATCACCGAGATCATTTTAATGTCGCTTTTCCTCATCATGAATGCGACCGATCGTTCCCTGCAAATCGCGGGCAATGAGCATTATCATGATACCGGTAGCTTCATCATCTCGGGCGGAATGGCGAACTGGTTTTCCGGCATGTCTGCGTCGCAGTTAGTTCTTTTGGAAAGAGCCTGCTGGTGGTTGCATATCGGCGGTATTTTCGCCTTCCTCAATTACCTGCCTTACAGTAAGCACCTGCATATTATGCTCGCATTTCCCAATGCTTATTACACCCGCCTTGAGCCAAAAGGGAAAATGGACAATATGCAAAATGTACAGAATGAAGTGTTGTACATGATGCAGCCGGAACTCGCGCCCGCAACAGATCCTGGTGCCGAGCCCATGAAATTTGGGGCAAAGGATGTATTTGATCTGAGCTGGAAAAATTTACTCGATGCCTATAGTTGTACGGAATGTGGGCGCTGCACTGCTGCCTGCCCCGCAAACATCACAGGTAAATTGTTAAGTCCGCGGAAGATCATGATGGACACGCGTGACCGCCTGGAAGAAGTAGGACAAAATATAGATGCGCATAAAACCTTTCAGAACGATAATAAAAGTCTGCTCCACGATTATATTTCTGTGGAAGAATTACGCGCCTGCACCACCTGCAATGCCTGCGTGGAAGAATGCCCGGTAAGCATCAGTCCGCTCGATATCATCTTGGAACTTCGCCGCAGTTTAGTGATGGAAGAAAGTAACGCACCGCAGGAATGGAACGGGATGTTCAGCAATATTGAAAATAATTTTGCGCCCTGGAAATTAAGTCCGGATGACCGTGACAAATGGGCGACTGAACTGGAAAGTTAGCCAGTTCGCTGTTCTTCAGGCAAAGGTGCCGGCGGAATATCCTGTTCCTTGATCTGGTGGATCTTTTCTACGGCGTCTTTATGCTTTAATATTTTCCAGAGTTGAATGATGGCTGTTAATGCGAAGATGCCACCGATCACCCAGTTCAGGTATTGCTCGCTATTGGCAATGCGTTGCACCAGCCATTTACCCCCGAAAATAAATACACAGTTCCCCATTAACGTGCCCAGGCCGATGCCGAGGATATAACTGTTGTAATGCGAATTTCTTGGCTCCAGTACCTTCTTTGTGAAGAGCACCGTGCTCCAGCCAAACCAGAACGGGATCTGCACGGGGTTGATCGCACACATGAACATTCCGAGCAATAACCGGTGCATATTGTTATTGAGCATTACGTTTTTAGCATTCCCACTGTGATGCATAGCCGCAGCAAAACTGCCGATGGCGAGGGCAACGATAATCGCGAGTGTGACCCACTCCATGATCTTCATCAGCTTCTCCTGCTTTCTAACCCAATCGATACCGACAAGGGAGATCCGAACGTAGATCATTTCCACGAGTAAAGAACCAACAGAAAAATAAATGGCATTTTTTAAACTTTCCTGGATGCCGATTTGCATCGCAGCCACATTGAGGGTTCCAAGCGGCAGGGAGCCGAGGAAACTGATCATCAAACCCCAAAAAAATATCCGGACCAATCTACCCATGCTCCAAAGATAAGAAGGGAAACAAGTAGGAAACAGAATTTATTTCGCGAGAACGCTCAGGGATATTTTTACTTTATCTGCCATGGTGGCGCTGCTGCTGCCCACTTTATAATCGAGGCGATCGATCTCAAAATCCCCGCTGAATAAAAAACCGCTGTCCTGCGGAACGGCATGAAAGATAAAACTGACTTTTTTTGTGACATCCCTGATCGTAAGGTCGCCATTAAAAATATACTCACCTGCTTTTTTGGAAGCACCTACACTGGAACTTTTTAACCTGATCTGTGGGAACTGCTCTGCAGCAAAAAAATCATCGCTGCGCAGGTGCTTATCCCGTTGGCCGTTATCCGTGTCTACAGTTGAAGACTGGACAGTAACGTCGAACGAAGCCGCATTGGGATGCGCAGGATCAAACAATACTTTCCCTGCCATGCCCGAAAAATCACCACCGGTATTGATCCCGAAGTTCTTAATCACGAAATGGATCTTACTGCCGGCATCAACCGGTGCGAGGCTGCGTTGTGCAAACGCCCCGGCAAAACTAAAAAGCAGGATGGCGAGAAAAAGGCTGTTCTTCATAATACAATAATTACTGCAAAGGAACGCTCCTGAACAATAAGGCCCGCAATTCGTTTAACTTTTAACAAAGATTACATAATTTAGAAAACCAGATGCTTCGCTCCTCCACAATACAGTTACTGCGTTTCCATTTTTCTTTTTTTCTCATGCCTGTTTATTGGTTTGCTTTAAGCCAGGTTGTGCAGATCCAGGCCGCGCATGCGATCTTAGCTTTTATCATCCTGCATTTCCTGATCTATCCCGCCAGCAACGGCTACAACAGTTATATGGATAGGGA
This sequence comes from Ferruginibacter sp., assembly GCA_028288705.1. Classification (GTDB taxonomy): domain Bacteria; phylum Bacteroidota; class Bacteroidia; order Chitinophagales; family Chitinophagaceae; genus Ferruginibacter. The sequence continues at coordinate 449,923 of JAQBNH010000019.1, read as the reverse complement.
TACGGAAAGCATTGGTGGCATCAAATCGCCGCAACAGCCCACCAGGCAATTGTATTATGTAACGATCATCCTGGATATCACCGGCCTCCTGCTCTCCCTGCTGATCAGCAGGTACTTTTCGATGGGCATTCTGGCATTTATCCTCGCGTCGCGGGCCTACAGTTACCGCGGCATCCGCCTGAAGAAATACCCCGTATTGGGATATCTTACAGTGCTGATCTTCCAGGGCGCGCTGGTCTTTTTTATTATTAAACATGGCTGCAGCATTACAAAAACCTTGCAAGTGCCGCCTGTTGCGATGCTGGCCGCTTCCCTGCTTGTAGGTGGCTTCTACCCGCTCACGCAGATTTACCAGCACGAAGCAGATAAAGCCGACGGTGTCCGAACCCTGAGTCTGCTGCTGGGTTATAAAGGCACTTTCGTATTCACCGCCATCGTTTACCTCCTTGCCCTACTGGCGCTGGCTGTTTACTTTGCCTCCAACCTGGAACTGGACCGATTCTTTCTTATTCAAATCCTGATGAGCCCTGTACTCGTATATTTCTTCTGGTGGTTTTACCAGGTGCATAAAAATACGTCCGCGGCCAATTACAAAAACACGATGCGCATGAATATCCTGGCTTCAGCCTGTACGAATGCGGCGTTCATTACATTATTTATAATAGAAAAATATTGAGTAAGATCATTTCGATAGCAACGGGCGTTCCCGAACACAAACATGAGCAGTCTGACCTTTTTAGTTTTGCCGACAAAGTGTACAACGACAATGAAACGGATTCCCGCAAACTCAGGTTCCTTTACCGGCAAAGCGGCATCGGGTCGCGTTATTCTGTTGCCCCGGATTTCAGTTCTTCCGAACGCAGCTTTTTCCCCGATACCGCCGACCTGGAGCCTTTTCCCACATTGGAAACAAGGATGCAATGGTTCAATAAATATGCTTCGCCCCTATCCGTGAACGTGATAAGCGATTGCATCAGTGGCCATATCCCGAAAAATGAGATCACCCACCTGATCACCGTTAGTTGTACGGGCATGAGCGCCCCCGGCCTCGACCTGCAGATCATGGAAGCCATGGAACTCGCTCCAGACCTGGTTCGCAGCTCCGTTAACTTTATGGGTTGTTATGCTGCTGTTCATGCCCTTAAACTGGCAGATGCTTTTTGTGACAGTCAGCCTAATGCCAACGTGGTGATCGTTTGTACAGAATTGTGCACACTGCATTTTCAAAAAGAAGCATCCGTTGATAACCTCACTTCTTCTTTGTTATTCGGCGACGGATCTGCAGCCGTTCTCGTGCAATCCGATAAAGGGCAGGAAGGTTTAACGATCGATAGCTTTTTCTCTGACGTATCGTTCAAAGGAAAAAAAGAAATGGCCTGGGAATTATCTTCCAAAGGATTTTTGATGACACTCACCGGTTATGTGCCTGAACTCATCAAAGAAGATTTTGAAGGATTTGTACAAAAGGCACTGGATAAAGCGGGTGTTGCGCGCAGTGAAATTACAGACTGGTGTATTCATCCCGGCGGAAAGAAGATTTTGGAAGCGATCTCCGGCAGCCTGCAACTACAGGAGAATGACCTCAAACATTCCTATGCCGTGTTGCAGGATTATGGCAATATGAGTTCACCGACAATACTGTTCGTGCTGCAACGCATTATGGCAGACGCCAAAGCCCGTGGCCATGCGAAAATATTGGGCGCGGCTTTCGGTCCGGGTTTAACGATGGAAACCTTTATCGCCAGCTATGCCTAATCTCCATCATAGATCGCCGGAAAAGGAACTGCTCGATGCAGACAATATTCCCTTCGAAGATATCCGGCAAAATATGCAGGAACTAAATACCGTTAACCGGTTACTCGGTGGGCATGCGATCAGCTGTGCAGGTGTTGAACATTTTATCAAAAACTCTCCCGCAACAAGCACTTTACATATTTGCGAAATTGGTTGCGGAGGTGGTGATAACCTGCAGGCATTGTATGAGCGATTTCATCAGAAAAATATCAAACCGATATTCACCGGCATTGATATCAAAGCGGCATGCGTGGATTATGCGAGGGAGCAATATCCTGCCCTTGCTGCCAGTTGGTTAGTGAACGACTACGCAAACGTTTCCTTCGACAATGGCCGGCCGGATATTATTTTTTCTTCCCTTTTCTGCCATCATTTCAGCGACGAGCAATTGATCTTTATGTTACGCTGGATGCGCGATAACAGCCGGCTGGGCTTTTTCATCAACGACCTGCAACGGCATCCGCTCGCCTATTATTCGATTAAATGGATCACGAAAATATTTTCCCGTTCTTATCTTGTAAAAAATGATGCGCCGCTTTCGGTAGCAAGAGCTTTCACAAAAAAGGAATGGATGCGATTATTGCAACAGGCGGGAATAAAAAACTATACCATCCAATGGAAATGGGCATTTCGCTACCTGGTTATTTTTCAGCATGAACAATGAAAAGATATATGATACAGCCTTGGTTGGTGGCGGGCTCGCGGGCCTTTGCCTGTCCATTCAACTGGCGAAGCAGGGCCACAAGGTTATCCTTTTTGAAAAAGAAACCTACCCTTTTCACAAGGTTTGCGGTGAATATATCAGTATGGAAAGCTGGGACTTTCTCTGCAGCCTGGGCCTTCCGTTGCTAGCCATGAACTTACCGATGATACGCAATCTCGAAGTGAGTTCACCTGCCGGAAAACTATTCCGGCAACCACTTCCGCTGGGAGGTTTTGGCATCAGCCGGTTCCTGCTCGACAACGCATTAAAAAATATCGCACTCGAAGCCGGCGTAGAAATAAAAGAGGGAACAAAAGTGGAAGACGTGGTTTTTAACGAAGACCATTTTGAGCTCCAGGTAAAACAACAAATGATCATTGCCCGCACATGCGCGGGAACTTTTGGCAAACGATCAAACCTCGACGTAAAATGGAAACGCAGCTTCCTGCAACGCAACAGTTCAAAACTCGATAATTTTATCGCGGTGAAATACCATATCCGCCTGGCATTTCCGTTGGATACGATCGCCCTGCATAACTTTGAGGATGGCTATTGCGGGCTGTCGAAGATCGAAGCCGATCGCTATTGCCTTTGCTACCTGACCAACGCCGCTAATTTAAAAAAGAGCCATAACTCCATCGAAGAAATGGAACAGCAGATCCTTGCTAAAAATCCATTTTTGAAAATCGTATTGAACAAGGCCAACCGGCTCTACGATTCACCGTTGACGATCTCGCAGGTCTCCTTTCAAAAAAAGTCGCAGGTAGACAATCATCTGCTGATGCTCGGGGATGCAGCCGGCCTCATCACACCGCTCTGCGGGAACGGCATGAGTATGGCGATGCACAGTTCAAAAATAGCAGCAGGGCAATTGAATACATTTTTGCAGGGCCAGATAAGCAGGCAGGAACTGGAAGAAAATTATCAACTGGAATGGAAAAAAAACTTCGCCGGCAGGTTGCGCACGGGGCGCATCATCCAGTCATTTTTTGGCAAGGCCTGGAAGACAGAAATTTTTATCAGTGTCATGAAACTATTTCCGGCTATTGCGCGGCAACTGATCCGGCAAACGCATGGCAAACCTTTTTAACCAATGCGTTCATCAGCCTTCTTCATTGTTTCGTAAAGTGCCAGCGTATCCCGGCGAAACTTCACGCCTTTCCAGAATGGCCAGGGCGCGATGCCTTTTTCACGATTGTATTTACTGATCTCGAACAAAGCTTTCCAATGCTTTAATATCTCGCGGTAAGCACCGCGTAATGTATAACCGGTATCGTAAAAATGGTTTGGCTCTGCACCGCAACCATTGTATTCCAAAATCGTGAAATCTTTTCCCTGTTGCAGGCCCTCAATGCTGCTGCACATGATATCGTACCGACCGTAAAAAAAATCATTGATACCCAGGCTTATGTTATCAAAGATCTTCAGCAGGTCATCATTGATATATTCTTTCAGGTCTACAAAATGTGCCCCACGGTTATGGTTAGCCGCGTAGCTTAAAATATATCGTTCGCCCGCAGGAATAATACTGCGCCATTTTTCTTTATGCTTGCTGTGCAACTCACCGGTACGCTTAGCCGCCTTCGGATGCAGGAGAATCAGTTCTTCCAGTGTATGTTTTCCATCGCCGGTTACCTGCAATGGGATCTTATGTAAAAAGCCGGTGATCACCCCTTTCTGCTGGTTGGGATAACGAATATGAAATACGCTCACCTCGATCGGGTAATGCACCATGCGTTGTACAATATATTCCACCGGCACGTTGCTGTGATAATGCAACAGGTCTGCCTCGTTGTCGATCTTCCTGAATAAAATGCCCTGTCCGCCTACTTCGGGCTTCACGATAAACGGGTAATCAATATTTACCTCGCGCAGGCGTTGCAGGATGTGCTGAAAATTATCAGCAGGGAGTACATTGAAAGTTGTTGGATAAAGATCTGCTGGCAACAGGTCATACATTTCGCGCTTCGGCTCGCCTTCCATGCCACCAAAAGTAAGTTTGGGATTGCTCGAAGTAAAAAACCAAACAGCGCCCGATCGCAACATATACCAGCCCCAGATGGGAACCAGCGGTGCATATATTAATTTAAACGGCCATGCTTCCCAATGTGTGATCTTATGTAGAATGTTTTTCAAATGCGCGGTTAATTTGCAAAAATAAATGTAACATAGCAAACATCAATCATTAAATGTTGTTTACTTTGTTGTTATAAACTAATGAGTATGCATGTTCCTACAATGGCGGAGATGATGGCAAATGGCGAGCATCCCGAGGTTTTATTTTGGGTGGGATGTGCGGGCAGCTTTGATCAGCGCGCACAAAAGATTACGAAAGCATTTGCAACGATCCTTCATAAAGTGGGCATCAAATATGCGATCCTTGGTAAAGAAGAATTGTGTACGGGAGATCCGGCACGTCGTGCAGGAAATGAATTCATGTTCCAGATGATGGCTTATCAAAACATCCAGATCCTGGACGGATACGGGATAAAGAAAATTGTAACAGCCTGCCCGCATTGCTTCAACATTTTCAAAAATGAATACCCGGTGCTCGGCGGAAATTACGAAGTGATCCATCACGCTACTTTCCTGCAGCAACTGATTGATGAAGGTAAGATCAACATGACCGAAGGCGGAAGTTTTAAAGGAAAGAAAATCACTTATCACGACAGCTGTTACCTCGGACGCGCCAATGATATTTATGAAGCTCCGCGAAAAGTACTGGAGGCGATGGACGTTGCTCTCGTAGAAATGAAACGTTGCAGGAGTAACGGACTTTGTTGCGGAGCCGGCGGTGCGCAGATGTTTAAAGAGGAAGAAAAAGGCGACGTTCGTATCAATATTGAAAGAACAAATGAGGCATTGGATACCGGCGCAACGATCATCGCTGCAGCCTGCCCTTTCTGCAATACCATGCTCACCGATGGTGTAAAAAATAAAGAAAAAGAAGATGAGGTTGCCGTGATGGATATTGCCGAACTCGTGGCTGCTTCATTAGCATAAATTAATTCTATGGATCTCGATATTGCCCAACACCTGCCTGAAGATTTTGCGGAAAATTCCCGCGTCTGGATCTATCAGTCTGACCGATTGTTTTTAATCAGTGAAGCATACCAGCTGGAAGACATGCTGAATGAATTTGTCGCGGGCTGGAATAGCCACGGCACGCCGGTAAAAGGATTCGCGAATTTATTTTTCGGCCGCTTTATCGTTTTCATGGTGGATGAAACTGCGTCAGGAATCAGTGGCTGCAGCACAGATAGTTCCGTGCGTGTGATCAAAGAGATCGAAAAGAAATTTGGCGTAGATATGTTTAACCGCCAGCTCCTCGCTTTTATCGTGAAAGATAAGGTGGAACAGATCCCGCTCTCCCAGGCCGGTTATGCGTTGCAAAATAACCTTGTGAATGGGAACACAGCTTTTTTCGACAATACTGCGCTTACAAAAAAACAATTGCAGGAACAATGGATCCGGCCTCTAAAAGAAAGTTGGCTGGGCAGGAAATTAGCGCTTACTGACAATTAAACCTTGGCTTTTACCGGCTTCGCTGCCGGCTTTTGCAAAATCTTTTTCACTGCTTTTTTATTAGCTTTCTTAAACGTGTAGGACAAGGCCACGCGGAAGTTCCTGCTGTTATTCCGACTATAACTCTCCAGGTTATAATTGGGCCCGAACGTAAAATAATTGTTCTGCTGCTGGCGGAACGGATCTACTACGTTAAGGCTGACGGTCATGTTTTTCTTAAACAGTTTTTGCTGAACGCCCAGGTTCATACTCAAAGCGGTTCTCACCGTTCCCTGAGGATTGGAAAACCGGTTGAAGGTGAAATTACCGGTTGCTGTTAACAGGCTGCTCACGATATAATTTCCGTTGATCGACGAATGAATGGAGCCTCCGTTCCGGAAACGATTCAACGTTCTGTCGTGTTCGCTGTAAACATTGTAGGTGTAGCCGATACTGGCGTTGGCCTTGATCTTTTTGCCAATATTCATCCCGCCCCAGAAACTCGATTCGTACTCTTTCCTGCCACTCAGGTTTTGCCAGGTGGTCGTAGTTTTGCCGTCTGTCTGCAATGTCCTGATCGAACTGTAGATCTGCTGCAAGGCATTGTAGCCAACAGATACATTCAGGTTGAACTTCTTCGACCAATAGCCGGTGATCAGATCAAAATTATCGGCATAATAAGGTTGTAGATATGGATTGCCAAACCGCGTATTATAAGGATCAGAATAATCGATACTCGGGTTTAAGTTATTGATCCCCGGGCGCTGAATACTGCGTTTATAACTTCCCGTGAGGTTATAGCCTTTCTCCCATTTTTTAGTGAGGTTGATAAACGGCAGCGGGCTGAAATAATCGTTTTTAAAATGATCGGGATTGTCCACGATGTCAAAAGAAGTTTCGCTGTATTCCTGCTGCAAACCCGCGGTGATAAAGAAATCCGGATTGAACTGGTAACGCAAGGCCGCGCGCAGCGCATATACATCCTGGTAAAAATAGAAATCATTGCTGAGTACATTGTTCTTCACCAGCACATTATCGGGCTTTTTTAGAAAAGCAGTATTCAGGCGGTTATGTGTGAGGTAGTTATTCAAATTGCCACCCACACTGAGGTACCATTTTTTGTTCAGCGGCCGGTCGTAATTCACCCGTAAGGACGTTGACCTGTTGCTCACGGCCGTCAATTGTTGTTGGGTAGAATCGTTGCCCGTAAAGCTGCTGTCGAGGTTTAAATATTGCTGGTAAAAGTTGCGCTCGTTCTCAGAAAAATTGTAATTAAAGGCCGTAATGATTCGTAGTACAGCCAATGGATTCTTCCCTTTTAAACTATATGAAAAATTGGCCGAAGGGCTTTGATTGGCCGCATAACTGCCGATATTCCTGCGGCTCAGCCGATACAACTGGTCGAAGCGGTTGACGTTACTGTATTCTGTGTTGCTGTTGCCATCATTTTCATTGGAATTATACAGCAGCGTTGCGTTCAGGCTATTTCTTTTATTCAACGCGTAATCTACTGAAAGCCGGCTGTTGGGACGGCCAATACGGCTGCTGTTATTACCCAGTGTGTTGAAAAAATTGCTGCTGTCTTTATAAATATTTTCGCGGTAACTATAACTGTTTCCGTCGTAATCATTGTGCGAATAACCGGCGTTGAAATTCAGGGAGAGTTTGTTCTTCCGATAGCTGAAACTGCCACTCACACCGGCCTCACCTCTCGTTCCGTAGTTCAAGTTGAGCCTGCCGCTCATACCCACCTTGCCTTTCTTGGTTACGATATTGATCACGCCGCCTCTTTCATTGGCATATTGGGGCGGAGGTGTCGTGAGTACTTCAATTTTTTCGATCATACTGCCCGGCATGCTTTCCAACAGATCCTGTAACTGTCGCGCATCGAGATCAACCGGTTTATCATCGATCAGTATTTTCACTTCCTTTCCCCGCATCAGGATCTTGCCATCAGCATCCACATTCACCAGTGGGGTTTGCTTTAATAATTCGGTTGTGGTGGAGCTGTTGCTCAATGCCGATTCGCTGGCGTTGAAAGTCATCTTGCCATCCTTATTTTCAAACAGCGGTTTCTCTGCATAAACCACCACAGATTCGAGATCACCCACCGATTTTTTCATCCTGATATCGCTGAGGTTAAAATCAGCACGCTCTTCCCGAAGATAGATACTGTCGATCCGCATCGGCGCATATCCAACAAACCTCACCGACAAACGATAATATCCGTACGGAATGGTATCAAACGCAAAACTTCCGTCCGCATCGCTCAACATCGACAGGCGATAACTACTGTCTGAAATTTGAGTGAGATTAACGGTTGCACCCAATATCGCCTTTTCGCCTTGTTCATCTACAAGGTTTCCGGCAATGATCCCGGCTTTGCGGCCAGTTTGACTAAAACCCGAAATAAAACAGGAAAGAAAAACAACTAACAGGAATGGTTTCAACGAATAGGTTTTAAAGCAAAAATAACGATTCAGCCAAAGTTGAGTAATATTTTACATAAACGGGGGAGATAACCGCTAGCGCCCAAGCCATTAACCCCTTTTTATCGTATTTCATTCATGGCATGGTTTTACTAACTTAACCTTCAAAGCAATTTTTCATGATTCATACTAACACGCTCAGCACGCGTATACCAAAACTGTTGCGGGTTGTCCTTGTGGCCACTTCACTATTCTCAGCACTGCAGGGAAACGCACAAATTGTTCAGCCAAAAGATTCTGCCCATCGTATTACCTTAAAAGCTTCTGAAAGTTATTATAAGAGTGGCCTCTACCGATTTTTCTGGGGCACACATTATCGCCCGGAATGGCATACGCCGGTGACTTTTCCTAAAGTAATGCTCGATACCATGGCGGGTGGCCTTGTTCCGTACCAGACCGGTGGCGGACGCCAAAGTAAATCCATCCGTGTGCAGGATAAAGCCAAACGTGAATATGTATTTCGCAGTATTGATAAAGCATTCGGCAAGGCGCTCCCGGAAATCACCCAGGAAACTTTCATCGAAGACATCGTAAACGACCAGGTGACGATCGCCCATCCATATGCAGCATTGGTTGTTGCACCGCTGGCAGAAGCCGCTAAAATCTACCATGCCACGCCACGCGCGGTGTACGTTCCCAAACAAACAGCGTTGAAAGAATTCAACGACAGCACAGGAGATATCCTTTATACGTTTGAAAAGAGACCCGACGAAGACTGGGCAACCGAACCCGATTTCGGCAATTCTAAAAAGATTGTGAGCACGGAAAAAATGCTGGAAAAAATACTGAATGATAATGATAACAGTGTAGATCAGCGCCTGTTTGCAAAATCAAGGTTGTTTGATATTCTTATCGGCGACTGGGGCCGTCATGAAGACCAATGGCGTTGGGCAAGTTTTAAGGATGATAAAAAAACTTTTTACCGCCCGATTCCCCGCGACCGGGATAATGCCTTTACAAAATTTGATGGCGCTTTATTAAAAGTGCTGATCCCCGCAGCAAAAGCGAAGCACCTGCAAACTTTCGATTATACGATCAAAGATGTAAACCGCCTCGCTTTCCCCGCAAGGCACCTCGATCATCACCTCCTGAACGAACTATCCCGCCAGGAATGGATCGCCATTGCGAATGAATTAAAATCGAACCTCACAGATGCCATCATCGACGCGGCGGTAAGACAAATGCCGCCTGAAGTCTACCCGATCTCCGGTCCGGACATCACGGCAAAACTAAAACGTCGGCGGGATGATCTGCCGGGTTATGCAGAAACCTACTACGAGTTTTTATCCACGGATGTTGAAGTAACAGGTACAGAGAAACAGGAATTGTTTGAAGTGAAACGTTTGTCGGACACTGAAACTGAAGTGAGCATTTATAAGATCACGAAAGAAGGCGAAGTAAAAGACAAGCCCTTGTATAAACGCGTTTTTTACACCAATGAAACCAATGAAATTCGTTTGTATGGCATCTCAGGCAACGACCAATATAAAGTAAGCGGTAAAGTAAATAAGGGAATCAAAGTAAGACTGATCGGTGGCCGGGAAAAGGATACTTATACCGATGAATCCAGTGTGAAAGGACCTTCGCATAAAACAAAGATCTACGACAATGATGGCAACACGATCAGCAAAACAAATGAAACGGCGGTAAATCTTTCAAAGGATACTGCCATCAACGCCTACGATTATAAATATTTTAATTACAACCACAAAGGCATTAAGCCGATGGTCTTTTATAATAATGATGACCGCGTGTACGTCGGACTTGGCTATGGCACCACCAAATATAAATGGCGCAAATATCCTAATGCGAATACGCAAAGCATCGATGTAAAATATTCTATTTCTCAAAAAGCATTGAGCAGCACTTATAAAAGTACATTCACTGATCTGCTCGGAAAATGGAACCAGAACAATTACCTGAACTATGATGCCATTCGCTGGACGAACTTTTATGGCCTCGGCAATGAAACCGTTCTTTCTACAACCGGCCGCGATTATTATCGCATGCGCAGTGAACAATTTAATGGCAAGATTGGTGTGGACAGGGTATTCAACAACAAACACAAGATCTTCTTAAATGGTAACTACCAGAACTACCGCATCCTCAATGACACAGCGCGTTTCCTCGCCAAACAATATGCCTTGCCTTCTTCAATGAAATTTCAATCGCATGATTTTGCCGGTGGAAACCTGGGTTATGTTTTTCAAACATTAGACGATTCGGTTTTGCCTGTTCGGGGTATCAGTTTCGGCCTAAACGCTGCTTACCTGAATAATCTGCGGAGCAGTGGCGGTGATTTCGGCAGCTTCGGTGGTGAAATGAATATCTACATTCCGTTTACAAAAAAATTCAATGCGGTCATTCGTGGCGGTGCGACAACAATGGCAGGCACACCAGAGTTCTTTCAATATAACCGATTGGGTGGCAGCGAAACACTTCGCGGTTACCAGCGTGACCGTTTCTATGGTAACAGTACAACGTTTAATCAGAATGAATTGCGCTGGATCACCGACATACGCAGTCATATTTTCAATGGCAAATTCGGCTTGTTCGGATTGTACGATGCAGGAAGGGTTTGGCTCAAAGGAGAAAGCAGCAATACCTGGCATACAAGTTATGGAGGCGGTATCATCCTCTCCCCGTTCAACAAACTAACGGTTACGGCTGCCTACGCGAAGTCACCGGAAGACGCAAATATTCACATTCACGTATACAAACCGTTTTAACAGCCGCTCCGGCAGATAAAATAATCTTAGTACTTAAAGATTGAACCGCTATTTTTAGCAGTTCAATCTTTTTTTTATGTCCAGATGTTGCCTGCTATTATTCATCGGCCTTGCCGTTTCCTCCTCTGTTAGCTTTGCTCAAAAAAAAGCCATCGATCCTGCGAACATGGATCTCAACGTAAAGCCCGGAGATAATTTCTATCAATACGTAAACGGAACCTGGTTGAAAAAAACGCCGGTTCCGCCATCAAAAACCCGCTGGAACAGCCTGGCTATTCTTACTGCAGATAATGTAATGCTGTTGCAACAATTATTGACACATGCTGCCTCTGCGCAGCAGCGAAATAACATCGAAAGAAACGTTGGCGATTTTTACGCCAGTGGAATGGATACGGTCAGGATCAACAAATCAGGCTACGCTCCTATCAGGACTTACCTCCAAAAAATTAGTGCTGCAAAATCTAAAACAGATATTGTTCATTTACTGGCCTACCTGCGTCGCGAGGGAATTTCCACGGCCCTGATGGGCATTAGCGCAAGAGTGGACGCCAAAGACGTGACGCGCTACCAGGTTCAATTGTCGCAGGGCGGGTTATCACTACCTGACAGAGATTATTATTCAAAACCAGATCCGAATAGCCGTAAAGTAAGAGAGGCACTGCTGCTGTATATGCAGGAGATGTTTCGTGCAACAGGAAGTACAGCCAACGAAGCAATTACCAAAGCAAAGTCTGTGATGGACATGGAACTTGCCCTTTCAGAAAAACATTGGGCCCGTGAACAAATGCGCGATCCTGTTCGATTGTACAATAAAATATCAGTAACGGACCTTTCGAAGAATGCGCCACAGGTGCCCTGGGTCATGTTGCTGAAAGAGATCGGTTTCCAGCCACAACCGGATAGCGTGATTATGAATAATCCTGCCTATGTGTACTTTGCAGCCGGACTTTTAGAAAAACTACCACTCAAAACATGGATCAGTTATTTGCAATGGAATGTGATCCGCGAGAATACTGCTTACCTGGGAAGCAAATTCGTGGCAGCCAATTTCGCTTTTAATAAAGCACTTACCGGCCAGCAATCTCTGCCGCCGCGGGAAGAATTTGTGAGTACCCAAATTGATAAGCAGGTGGGCGAAATGCTTGGTCAGCTCTTCGTAGAAAAATATTTTACACCCGATGCAAAAAAACGAATGCAGGCACTGGTAACGAATATGAAAAACACTTTTCAGAAACGTATCCAGTCGCTGGAATGGATGAGCCCCGAAACGAAACTTCGAGCCCTGGAAAAATTAAATTTATATGTGAACAAGATCGGCTACCCGGATAAATGGAAAGATTATTCCGGCCTGGTTATAAAACGCAACGACTTCTTTGGAAATGTTCAGCGCGGAAATAAATGGCAGTTTGGAGAAATGGTCAGCCGGCTCGGTAAGCCGGTGAACAAAGGCGAATGGACAATGACGCCCCCGACTGTGAACGCTTATTATTCCCCGGAGAAGAATGAGATTGTTTTTCCTGCAGGAATTTTAAGGGCGCCCTTCTTTGATGCAAATGCCGACGATGCCGTGAACTATGGCGGCATCGGGGCGGTGATCGGCCACGAAATGACGCATGGTTTTGATGACCAGGGCCGTCAATATGATGCTTACGGCAATTTAAAAGACTGGTGGACCATCCAGGATGCGGATGAATTTACACTACGTGCAGACAGGCTGGCGGCGCAATACAGCGCTTATACGGTGCTGGATTCGGTTCATGTAAACGGTCGCCTTACATTGGGAGAGAACCTCGCCGACCTCGGCGGACTTACGATTGCCTACGATGCTTTTAAAAACACCCCTGACGGAAAATCCAACCGGGTGATCGATGGTTTTACCGCAGCGCAGCGTTTCTTCATCAGTTGGGCACAGGCCTGGCGCGGCAATATTCTTCCTGAGTCGGCAAGGCAACGTATCCTGACAGACGCCCATTCTCCAGGCATCTTCCGCACCAATGGCCCGATGGTAAATATGGACAGCTTCTATGAAGCGTTCCATGTTCAGCCGGGCGACAAAATGTACATCGCCCCGGAAAACAGGATCAGGATCTGGTAGATTTGAATATAATACGATTCGTTAATTAACCGTGAAAGCAGAGAATTCACCGCTTCTCCCTGCCAACCTGTCATTGCTTTTGCAATTTTCATCTATCTTTGCGTCCTTAAATAATTTTGGGGATGCAGGATCTTTTGCTAGATAAAACACACGATGAAACGAGGCAGGGCGAGGCTTTTGCCCCGGCATTTAACGGGATAACGTCCAACAGGAAACATTTCTATATTGAGAGTTATGGTTGTGCGATGAATTTCGCGGATAGTGAAGTAGTGGCTTCGATCTTACAAAATGAGGGTTTTGCCGCCACGACGGAACCTGCTCTTGCAGACCTTATCCTCATCAACACCTGCTCAATCCGCGAAAAGGCGGAAATGACCGTACGAAAAAGACTGACGGAATTTCGCAGTATCAAACGTTCCAACCCCGGACTGATCGTTGGCGTGTTGGGATGTATGGCAGAAAGACTGAAAGCTACATTTATAGAGGAAGAAAAACTGGTTGATCTTGTCGTTGGGCCGGATGCTTACCGTAGCCTGCCCGGATTAATTGAGGAAGCAAATGGCGGCCAGAAAGGCGTGAACGTATTGCTTAGCCGCGAAGAAACTTATGCCGACATCGCGCCGATCCGCCTCAACAGCAACGGCGTTACTGCCTTCGTAAGCATCATGCGTGGCTGCAATAATATGTGCTCTTTTTGCGTGGTACCGTTTACGCGTGGACGCGAAAGAAGCCGCAATGCAGCCAGTATCGTTGCAGAATGTACAACACTGTTTAATGACGGTTACCGCGAGGTGACCTTGCTCGGACAAAACGTTGACAGTTATCATTGGATCGATGAACAAAATGACCAGACCGTCACTTTTGCAAAGCTGATGGAAATGGTCGCATTGATCTCTCCCCTGCTGCGCGTGCGCTTTTCAACCTCTCACCCGAAAGATATTACAGACGATGTATTGTACACGATCGCGAAATATGAAAACATCTGTAATTATATTCATTTGCCGGTGCAAAGCGGAAGTTCGAGAGTATTGCAGATGATGAACCGCACCTATAGCCGCGAATGGTATATTGCTAAAGTAGACCGCATTCGCGAACTGTTACCAGGCTGTGGGTTATCAACAGATATGATCACCGGTTTCTGCACCGAAACGGAAGAAGAACATCAGCAGTCGCTGAGCCTGATGGAATATTGCCAGTTCGACCTTGCCTATATGTATTTTTATTCTGAACGTCCCGGAACGCTGGCTGCACGCCGTTTTGCAGATGATGTGCCATTGGATGTGAAGAAACGCAGGCTTGCAGAAATGGTAGCATTGTACCGCGGTCATTCATTGATCAGTATGCAAAAAGATCTTGGAAAAACATTCAAGGTTTTGGTGGAAGGCAATTCTAAAAAAGACGAAAACGAATTACACGGAAGAACAGATCACAATAAAGTGGTGGTGTTCCCGAAACAACATTATAAAAAAGGGGATTACGTGATGGTCAATATTACCCGCTGCACTGCCGGTACGTTGTTAGGCGTCCCCGTCAATTAATTCATAGCATGGATCAACAGGCAATAAAAAACAGGTTCGCGATCATCGGCAATTCTCCCGCGCTCAATCATGCACTCAATGTAGCCGTGCAGGTAGCAAATACAGATCTCAGTGTTTTGATCAACGGCGAAAGTGGCGTTGGTAAGGAAGTTTTTTCACAGATCATTCACGCGCTTTCTTCCCGTAAACACAATCCATTCATCGCAGTCAATTGTGGTGCGATCCCTGAAGGAACAATTGACTCTGAATTATTCGGCCATGAAAAAGGCTCATTCACCGGCGCTGTTGACAGCCGGAAGGGTTATTTCGAAACGGTGAATGGCGGTACGATCTTCCTGGATGAAATTGGTGAATTACCCCTCGGCACGCAGGCGAGGTTACTTCGCGTGCTGGAAGCGGGAGAATATATCCGGGTTGGTAGCAGTAAGGTGCAGAAAACCGATGTACGCGTGATCGCCGCAACGAACAAAGACCTGCTGGAATCAACGCACAACGGGCGCTTCCGCGAAGATTTATATTACAGGCTGAATACCGTTCCTATCCGTGTTCCGGCGCTGCGCGACAGGAAAGAAGATATCCTGCTACTGTTCCGCAAATTCGCAACGGATTTCGCTGATCGTTATAAAACTACCTCCGTACAATTATCAGAAGATGCACGGCAGGCACTCACGAATTACGGCTGGCCGGGGAACGTGCGTGAACTTAAAAACATCGCGGAACAAATTTCTGTGTTAAGTACCGATAAGAATATCAGCGCAGAGCAATTACGTAGTTTTCTTCCTGATCACCAGTACTCACGTTTACCTGTACTCGCAGGCGGCGCAGGGGCCGTGAGCCAAACGGAATTTGCGAACGAAAGAGAGATATTATACAAGCTTTTCTTCGACATGAAAAAAGATGTGAACGAATTGAAGAAGATGTTTTTCGACTTATTGCAGAATCCAAATATCGCGCAACACGCACCGGTTTTTACGCACGAAAACAATAGCAACAACCTGAAAGAATTTAATACGCTGGGTAATAACAGCAATGGGTATAACGCTTCAGGTAATTCACCGGTTATTTTACACAGCAACAACGACGCGCAGATCCAGCATCACGAAGATGTGGAAGAATCGCTGAGCATTGTAGACAAAGAAAAAGAACTGATCATAAAAGCGCTGAAAAAACATCGTGGAAAAAGACGAGACGCTTCGCTCGACCTGGGCATTAGTGAAAGAACCTTATACCGGAAGTTAAAAGAGTACGACATCGAAGATCTTTAATCAACGCTGAAAAAATGAATCTACAAAAACATCCGCTGCAAATAATGGGCATGCTGCTGCTCCTTCTTTTCACCTGCAGTTATGCTACCTGTAAATATGGTTTTAAGGATACCGCACCGATCCCGGCCGATGTAAAAACATTTCGGGTAAACTACCTGGAAAATAAAGCACAGTATGTAAATCCGCAGCTGAGCCCGCAACTGACGGAACGGATGAAAGAAAAAGTGCGCAACACCACAAGGTTGAAACAAACCAACAACGACGATGCACATTACGATATCAGTGGGTATGTATCGCAATACTATACCACAACAGTCAGCATAAGTGGCACTACGGCCAGTGGAAACAGGCTCACGGTGGGCATGCATTTAAATTTTAAAAACACGCTGGACAATTCAAAGAACTTTGAAGCCGATCTCACCCGTACATTTGATTATTCTGCGGACAAGTCTTTATCCGAGGCAGAGACGGGTCTCACCGCAGAGATCGTAAAAAACATGGTAGATGAGATGTTCAATAAAATATTTTCCAACTGGTAAGTGCTAATTATGGTTCCTGAAAAATTATTTGCAACAATATATGGCCTGCCATTCGACGACGATAAAGCCGAAAACAAACTGGAGCATTCCGTTAAAGAATTTCCCTATTTCAGTCTGCCCGCTTTTCTCCAGTTAAAGAAAAATGGCCTGGCTGCTCACCATGCCCTTGCAGCAAAAACAGCTTTGCATTTTAATAACCCGTTTTTGCTGAACGAGTTACTGCACCCGTCACCGATTCTTACAGAACAGGTCTACCCAAAAGATAAAATCGCTGTTGAAGAAACGAGCGCAATAAGCAACGCGAATGACACGGTATCAGAAACAATCGATGCGCATGCCGACACCGAAGCCGTGAACAACCAGGAACTAACAACAGACGAATCCATCGAAGCCCGGGAAGAACCACTGCCGGATGAAGTAACGGCGTCAACTCCCTCTCCTATCGGTACAGAAATTCCCGCTGATGTGGAGGCAATCGTGCCGGTTTCACCCGCCGAACCTGAGGCGCCCAGCCAGGAAGAGGCAACGGAAAACACGCAACCTTCAAAACCTGAACCAGACGAACTCCTCTTTCAACCCCTGTTTACCACAGACTATTTTGCATCGCAGGGAATCAGGCTTAGTGAAGAAATGCAGTCTGCAGATAAACTCGGTAAGCAACTGCGGAGTTTCACCGATTGGCTGAAAACGATGAAGAAAGTGCACGAGAGCAAATTGCCGGCTGGCAACGAACAAATGGACGCTTCTGTACAGAAGCTGGCGGAAAAAAGCAACCAGGATGAAGCCGTTGTTACAGAAGCTATGGCCGAAGCCTTGATCCAGCAGGGAAAGTTTGTAAAAGCGCGGGAACTCTATTTAAAATTAAGTTTGCTCAATCCTGCCAAAAGTGTTTTCTTTGCAGCCAAAATAGAAGAACTAAACAAAAAATAACATGTTAGCTTTATTCGGTATATTAATTATTATTGCCTCTATCGTTTTAGGATTGATCGTATTGATTCAGAACCCAAAAGGTGGCGGTTTGTCGGGAACTTTTGGTGGCCTTGGCAACCAGTTGATGGGTGTTAAACAAACAACTGATGTATTGGAAAAAGGCACCTGGGTATTTGCCGGTATCGTTGGGCTCTTATGCCTGATGTCTCCTGCATTCATTCCAAAAGATGGTACGGGTTCTAAAAATGATGATTTGTTGAAAGGTGCGCCAACATCAGTGCCTGTACAAAAACAAGCTGCGCCTGTTAACAGCACGCAACTTCCTGGAACAGCGGTTCCGGCTCCAACTAAATAATACCTTCTATAAAATATTTCAACCTCGCTTGCCAAGAGCGGGGTTTTTTTATTTTACTTTGCCTGAACAGCAGTTAAATTCCATGTTATGAAAAAGTTCGTCCGGCTCTTTATATTATTACTCCTGATCGTTGCAGCCTGGGCAGCATGGAATTTTTTCGGACCCGTTGTACACTCTCCCGAAGGCAAATATTTTTACATTCCTACGGGATCAGATTACGCAACGGTGAAGCAAAAATTGCTGGCAGAAAACATCATCCCGAATGGCTTCTTTTTCGAGCGCGTTGCGAAGCAGGTGAATTACAACAGCAACATAAAACCCGGCCGTTATGAAATTAATGGCGGCAATATTCTCAGCCTGGTGCGAATGCTAAAATCCGGCAACCAGTCGCCGGTAAAACTGGTAATAAATAAACTCCGGACAAAAGAAGACCTCGCGGGAAAGATCGCTGCTAATTTTGAAACAGACTCCCTTACTGCGATCCGTTTTTTAACCAGCAACGATTCGTTGCGCAGTTATCACCTGGACAGCAATACGGCGATGACGGCGATCATTCCAAATACTTACCTGCTGCAATGGAACAGCTCGTTTAAAAAATTGTTTGCACGACTCTATTCCGAGCAGGAAAAATTCTGGACGCCGGAGCGCAAGCAAAAAGCTGCGGCTAAAAAATTAACTACCGCCCAGGTGTACACGATGGCCAGCATCGTGGAAGAAGAAACAAATAAAGCAGAAGATAAGGGGCTTGTGGCCAGCGTTTATATGAACCGAATTAATAACGGAATGAAACTGGAAGCAGATCCCACCGTGAAATATGCGATGCGCAATTTTGGGTTGAAACGCATCCTGCACGGCCATCTCGCTTATCCTTCCGATTTTAATACCTACCAGCATACCGGTCTTCCACCGGGTCCAATCTGTACGCCTTCGTCTAAAACCATTGATGCGGTGCTCGATGCACCGGAAACAAATTATATTTTCTTCGTAGCAAAACCTGATTTTAAAGGTTACTCCAATTTTGCGTCGACTTATGCTGAGCACCTCGTCTTTGCAAAAGCTTACCAGCGTGCACTCGACAGCCTGATCATCAGCAAGCAAACTAACAAACCTTGATAAAACTGCAACGCATCATCCTTAACCGCGGGCCTATTGCTTTTCTCCTGCGCAAAAGCCGGAACTGGTATTTGCCCGGTTTTGAGGGCATGCCGTTTTATGATGTGCTGGCGTTTTTCCGCAGGCAGGTGAAAACCCAGGGACTTACCGAGCGGGCTGCAGCGATCTCTTATAACTTCGTGATGGCACTGCCGCCCTCTTTTTTATTCCTGTTCTCTCTATTACCGAACCTGCCGTTCATATCCAAATCCAGCATCAAGATCCAGTTGCATAGCCTGATCTATGATATGATTCCGGCGCGCGGTTACAACAAAAGCGTGATTGATTTTGTGGATTCGTTTATTGATGACAGTAAGCTCGGCCTGCTGTCTTTCGGGTTATTACTATCATTGTTTTTTGCCAGCAACGCGATGATGGGCATCATGCGATCTTTCAATAAAAATTATCTCGGTTTTGAAACCAGGAAAGGGCTGGAAAAAAGATGGATCGCGATTCGCCTGACCATCATCTTGTTTACGCTGCTCATCCTGTATATCCTGTTGCTGATCATGCAGGGAGCTTTTCTAAAACTGATCGTTACCAGTGGCAGCTGGCGCCAGGTGATTCTTTACACGAGATGGGTATTGATCATCCTGTTGTTATTTTTCGCTATCGGGTTCATTTTCAGGTACGCGCCATCAGTACAGAAACGTTGGAAACTCACCTCGCCGGGTGCGATCCTGGCTACCGCATTGTGCATTATGGCATCCCTTGGATTTTCGGCGTTCGTGAATAACTTTGGACGTTATAATGCGCTTTACGGCTCGATTGGTACGATCATGATGGTCATGGCGCTGATCTTTATCAATTCACTGGCGTTGTTAATCGGGTTTGAACTGAATGTGAGTATTAAATCGCTGCGCTCAATGGCAACAAAAAAAGCCGAAATGGAGGCCAGGGTGAATAAGAACCGCCTGTAAAATTTTAGTTGCACGAAAACACAAAAACCTTAACTTTATTTTCCTAAACACATTATAAAATTTACAAAATGAAAAAAATATTATTCGCATTTGCCCCGCTCGTTATTGCTGCCGGCCTGGCCTTCAATATCGGGGACCCGTTGCCGATCGGTTCTGCGATGCCAAAGGCTGATCTGAAAATGAAAGACGTTTCAGGAAAAGACATCAGCATCCAGGATGTAGCGAAAGGCAAAGGCGTTTTGGTAATGTTTAGTTGCAATACCTGCCCTTACGTTGTCAAAAACCAGGAACGTACCAAGGCGATCGCCAGTTATGCATTACGCAATGATATCGGTGTGATCCTGCTCAACAGCAATGAAGCCCAGCGTGGAGATGACGATGGCCTGGATCAAATGCGTAAATATGCTGAATCACAAAATTTCAAATGGAATTACGTGGTAGACCAGAACAGTGAAATGGCTAATGCGTTTGGTGCAAACCGGACACCGGAATGTTATTTATTTAATAAGGGCCTGACGCTTGTTTACCATGGTGCGATCGATGATAATCCTGCAGAAGCGGATAATGTTCACCGTCAGCATTTGAAAGAGGCGATCAGCGAATTGGCCGCCGACAAAACGATTACGGTTAAAGAAAGTCGCAGCGTTGGTTGCAGCATTAAACGAAACTAATGAACTCCTTTTTGATGAGCCCGGTTTATACCGGGCTTTTTATTTACCAGCAACCTATGATCAGGAAACCAGTTCCCGCTAATATTTTATTCGCTTTATTGATCCTCGCTTCTGCCACATTTTTTTCCTGCAGCAAGCCGAACTACGCAGCTAACCCCGCCTATAAATTCAAAAGCGAATCGGGCCTGCCCAATTACAGCGACCTGCATTACTGGGCGGCGCATCCGTGGAAATGGGATCCGTCTGACAGTGTTCCGGAACCACTGCGGAAAAATTATATCAAGGATAGTTCTGTCGATATTTTTTTCCTCTATCCCACATCATTTACGGATAAAGACGATCAGCGCTGGAACGCGGGCATTGATGATTCACTGATCAATGCTAAAACAGATTACGCATCTCTGCTCTACCAGGCCAGTGTGTTTAATGCCGCCGGGCGCATATTTTCACCGCGTTACCGGCAGGCACATTACCGGGCCTTTTTTACCAGCAATAAAGCGGCCGCTGATTCAGCCTTCGACATAGCATACAATGATATCCGCATGGCCTTCCTTTATTACCTGCAGCACTTTAATGGTGGTCGCCCGATCGTAATTGCAGCGCATAGCCAGGGTACTGTACATGCTGCGCGCTTGTTAAAAGAGTTTTTCGAAGGCAAGCCGTTGGCCAATAAACTCGTTTGCGCCTACCTGGTAGGAATGCCCACGCCTGAACATTATTTTACAAAGATACCCGCCTGCAAAGATTCATTGTCGACAGGTTGTTTTGTCGGCTGGCGCAGTTTTGAAAAAGGATTCACCGGGGGCTATCCTGCGGCAGAGCAATTTAAGAGCATTGTCACCAACCCCTTATTGTGGACAACCAATTCGGATTACGCCCCTGCGAAACTTAATAAGGGCGGTGTGTTACGCAATTTCAATAAATTATCGCCTGCAGTGGTGGATGCGCAGGTACACGGCAATATCTTATGGACGAGCAAGCCGAAATTCTTCGGCAATTTTTTATTGCGCACGAAGAATTATCATATCGCTGATATTAATTTCTTTTACCTGAATATCCGGCAAAACGTGGCTGCCCGCATTGGCATGTTCTGGAAACAGTGACCAGGAACGCACATAACAAAAAACGAAAGCAGATTTCGCGGATAAAATAAGGATTACCTGCCCCGATTTCTGAAATTCCTGCAGTTTCGATCCATCGCTATTTGCAGTGAGTTGTTCGTGATCGCATATTCCGTCGTTCAAAAAAATGCTCCTGTTACCCTGCCTTCCCGAACCGCTCCATAGCCTGCCTGTTACAAAATTGCTTCACCAGATTTTGATAGTTGCCCTTACAAAAACAAATATACGAACTGCACAAAGCGACCTTGCCGGTTTGTGTACGTTTGGGTAGGTTTGGGTAGAAAACAGTAAGAAATAGACTAAAACAGCAAATTCTCAGCCGTGGCTGCAGCGGGCAATTTAAAAAATATCAGGGAAAATAACTAGTTGGTTGCGGACGACGCGATCGCCAGCTGCAATTCTTTCTCAAAAACCGCTTCCGGGATCTGGTCTTCGAAAAACTTGCGATAGCCCGTTTTTGTATTCAGGATAAGCGTGGCAGGAATGGAGCCGCTCCATTTTGGATCGAGCTTCGGGCAGAAATAATCTGCATTGGTTTCGTTTAGCCACACGATATGGGTGTTATAATTATTCTTCTTCGCGAAGGCCGCTACTTTTGCCGGGTAAAAAGACGGAAGGTCCAGGCTTACCAGGAGCAACTTCACATTATCCGCTTTATATTTTTCGGTGATAGAAATAAAGGATGGTATTTCTGCCACGCAGGGTTTACAGAAGGTAGCCCAAAAATTAATAACCAGCACCTCACCATTTTTCGCCTTCATGTATTTTTCAACATCGGTCATCTTCCATTTCGCGATGGTCTGGCTAAAAAGATTTGTCGTGATCACCAGTGCTGCAAACAATACCATTAATTTCTTCATGCCGCAAAAATAACGATTAAAGTATTGCGGCCTGAATAGCGGTTGTTAAAGATCGGCAACCGGTTGCATGTTGCCCGGACTCCCTTACGCCGGGCGTTGCGCTTCGTTTGCCCCTAAAATATCCATGGGGAGGACAATTTCTTCACCGTTAACCTGGCCGGCATCGGCCCTTACAACAATTTGGTTGATACAGCGATTCCCAGTAATTTTGCGGCTCATTCAATAATATACATTCAACATATTTTATGGCATACGACGTTATAGTTTTAGGAAGTGGCCCGGGCGGTTATCCGGCTGCAATCAGGGCAAGCCAGTTAGGCAAAAAAGTAGCAATCGTAGAACGGGAAAGCCTGGGTGGCATCTGTTTAAACTGGGGTTGTATCCCTACCAAGGCGTTATTGAAAAGTGCCCAGGTGTACGAATATGCAAAGCATGCGGCAGACTACGGCATTAACGTTGGTGAAGCCTCACAGGATTTTCCTGGCGTGGTAAAACGCAGTCGTGGTGTCGCAGACAAAATGAGTAAAGGCATCCAGTTCCTGATGAAGAAGAATAAGATCGATGTGATCATGGGAACGGGTAAATTAATTGCTGCAAATAAACTGGAAGTAACAGCAGCAGATAACAGCAAACAAACACTGGAAGCAAAAAATATCATCCTGGCAACAGGTGCACGCGCACGACAACTGCCTTCCATGCCGATCGACGGAAAGAAGATCATCGGTTACCGTGAAGCTATGTCCCTGACAGAGCAACCAAAATCAATGATCGTTTGCGGTAGCGGTGCGATCGGAAGCGAGTTCGCATATTTCTACAACAGTATGGGCACGAAAGTGACCATCGTTGAATTTATGCCAAGAATTGTTCCTGTTGAAGATGAAGACATCAGCAAGGAAATGGAAAAGCAGTTCAAAAAGCAAGGCATCTCGATCATGACCAACAGCGAGGTAACGAAAGTAGATACGAGCGGAACAGGCGTAAAAGCCACCGTGAAAACCGCTGACGGTGAACAGGTATTGGAAGCAGATATTTTATTGAGCGCTGTCGGTATCATCGCAAATATTGAGAACCTTGGCCTTGAGGCGCTCGGTGTGAAAATGGATAAAGGAAAGATCATCGTGGATGCATTTCAGCAAACCTCTGTTGCAGGTTTGTACGCTATTGGTGATTGTACCCCAGGGCAAGCGTTGGCACACGTGGCGTCAAAAGAAGGTATTAATGCTGCTGAACATTTAAGCGGACATAAACCTGATCCTTTGGATTATAATAACATTCCCGGCTGTACTTATACCACTCCGGAGATCGCTTCTGTAGGTTATACAGAAAAAGCGGCTAAGGATGCAGGTTATGAAGTGAAAGTGGGTAAGTTTCCGTTCATTGCGAGTGGTAAAGCTGTTGCGGCAGGTGCGACGGAAGGTTTTGTAAAAGTGATCTATGACGCCAAATACGGAGAATTCCTGGGTTGTCATATGATCGGGATGAATGTTACAGAGATCATCGCTGAAGCAGTTGTTGCCCGTAAACTGGAAACAACGGCCCACGAGATCCTGAATGCAAGTCATCCGCATCCTACAATGAGCGAAGCGATGAAAGAAGCAACAGCAGTTGCTTACGGTGAGGCGACAGATATTTAATGGACTTTATTACGCATAAAAAAAGGGCCGCTTGCGGTCCTTTTTTGTTCTGTCCTGTTATTATCACGCTTTTATTTAGCAAATACTTTTTTAAGGAGATCGGTTACCTGGGCCGCTGGATCCTTGCGGATTTTTTGTTCTTCCTGCCCGATTGAATAAAAAATACCTGACATGGATTTCTCTGTCACATACGCTGATAAGTCAGTATTAACGGGCTGTTTAGACAATTTGTTGTACGCTGTAAACACATCCTTCCAGTAAGAAGTTGCATTTACTTTGGATAAGGATGCTTCAATTACCGGGCGCATTTTTTCCGTAAGTTGCGCAGTTGTTGTAGCTTTTAAATATTCCGTTGCGGCAAAATCTCCGCCGCGTAAGATTTTCAATCCGTCTGTCAGGGTCATATGTTTGATCGCATCGAGAAAGATGGTGGAGATTCCACCGGCAGCATCTTCTGCAGCGCGGTTCATCGACAATACAGCTTTATCTACCAACGAGCCCATTCCAAATTTACGTAAGGTCGACTCTGCCTTTTTCGCTTCTTCCGGCATCAATATCTTCAATGCGGCGTTCTTGAAAAATCCGTCTGTCTGGCTCAGCGCCGATGAGGTATTTTTCGTACCGACACTGAGCGCTTCTTTCAGCCCGTTAATAATGTCCTCATTACTCAGCGATTTCGTTCCACTACCCGTTTTTAAAATACTGCCAAGCTTGCTACTGCTGTCTTTGTTGATCGCTTTATTGATCTTACCCAAAATACCTTGTGCCTGCGATGTGGAAACGGCTGCAAATGCAACAGCTAAAAGTGTAATTTTTTTCATGTACCAGATTTTAAACCTTAGACGACAAATGTAAAGGGATGTATGTGAAGATGGGGTTAAAGTAGCTGGTGCTGATTGTCAACTGCTGATGGTTTGGTGCTGATCATTGAGGAAAGTCCCTGACCTTACTACGGCTGAATAGTTACTTTTACTGGTGACCGCCTGTTTTGCGCTCTCTGCTGCCTCGCCGGTTTTAAAGAACCGATTGTTACTTTTGCGTTTTTATTTTACTTTCTTTCCCTCTTTTTCTTCGCGGGAAATTCATTTAGCTGATTAATTTTACTTTAATTTCAGCGCATGAAAATAGCAGTACTTGGTGCAGGCATGGTGGGCAGAACCATCGCGAAAGATCTCGCAACAACTTTCGATATAACCAGTCTTGATATCAGCGAACAAAACCTCGCGCTACTGGAAACAGTATCCATTACAACCATTAAAGCTGACCTCTCGGATCCCGCAGCCTATCAACATTTGCTTACAGGATTTGATTTGATCGTTTGCGCGGTGCCTGGGTTCATGGGATATAAAACATTAGAGACGATTATCCGTGCGGGCAAAAATGTTGTAGATATTTCTTTTTTTCCAGAAGACGCGTTGGCGCTGGATGCGCTGGCGAAAGAAATGAACGTGACGGCCATCGTGGATTGCGGGGTGGCGCCGGGGATGAGCAATCTTATTCTGGGCAGGTATAATGAAGAGATGCAACTCGATAGTTTTGAATGTATGGTGGGCGGCTTACCAAAAACGCGTCTCAAACCTTTTGAATACAAAGCTCCTTTCTCGCCTGTTGATGTCATCGAAGAATATACCCGTCCTGCGCGTTATGTGGAGAATGGCCATATTGTTACGAAGCCTGCACTAAGCGATGCAGAATTGATCAACTTTGAACATGCGGGCACGCTCGAATCTTTCAATACCGACGGATTGCGCAGTATCATTTTTACGATGTCGCATATTCCGAATATGAAAGAAAAAACGCTGCGTTACCCAGGGCATATCGGGCTGATGCAGAGCCTGCAAAAAGCCGGGTTCTTTTCAACAACCACGATTAATGTGAAAGGCCAGCAGGTCGTTCCCCTGGATATGACCTCCGCAATTTTATTCGACCAATGGAAACTGCACCCTGAAGAAGAAGAATTCACCCTGATGCAGATCGTGCTCAGGGGAATACAAAACGGGCGTGAAATTACTGTTGAATATTTTCTATACGATGAATATGATGCAGCATCAAAAACCAGTTCAATGAGCCGTACGACAGGTTATACGTGCACGGCTGCCGTTCAGATGATCGCAAAAAATTTGTTTACGAAAAAGGGCGTCTTCCCCCCGGAGTTGATCGGGTCGGATAAAGCCTGCTTCGATTTTATGCTGCAACATTTAGCGGAAAGAAACGTGCATTACCGCAAGAAGGTCTCGGTCTAAATATCAAAAATAATAATTGATAGAGTATGGTCTGAATCGACCATGCATCGATGAATTAGATCTTGATGATCTTAAAGCTCCTGCTTCCGTCACCATCGCCAATTTTAAGCAAATAAACACCTGGAATTAAATGCCCAAGTTTCAGTTTATCATTGTTTGTTTTAAGTTGCTGTTGCAAGATCAATGTCCCGGCGGGTGAATAAACACTCGCAATTTTCCCCTGTAACGTGAGAACGTCTTTTGATTTAACCGTGATATAATCCATCACCGGGTTCGGGTAAACGCTGATCTGATCTGCAGGTACAACCACCACTGCTGCTACAGGTTTTATCGTATCCTGTGGTAATGGTCCTGCTGTCGCCGTCGAACTGTCGCAGGAAGTGGAATATAAAAACCCGTTACGCTTCCCTGTTTTGGAAAACATCGCGCGCATCTTCGTTTTTTGTCCGTTTGTAAACATCGACATGCAACCATCATCTGTAAAATCCATAAAATTCATGAACATATCGCCGTAGCTGTTTTGCGAACAACTCGTGATAACCGGGTAAGTCGGGCAACCATAATTATAACCTTGCTGACGCGGCGTATCGTCTACATCATCGCTTCCGCAATCGTCATCACCCCAGATATGCTTTAACCCCAGCCAATGCCCGATCTCATGCGTTGCTGTTCTGCCCTTATCAAAAGGGCGGCGCAGATAACCAGTTGACCCAAACACATCGAAATTGATCACCACGCCATCTTTATCCGCCTGGCTTCCCGGAGCTGTGGCATAACCCAGACTTCTGCCAAACATATTACATACCCAGATATTGAGGTAACGTTTGCTGTCCCAGGCATTATCACCGCCCATGTTGGTAAACTTCATACCATCATCACCCATAAAATAATCCTTCGATGTTTTTTTGCGAATGATGCCGGAGGTGCTTCTGCCATCAGGATCTACACGGGCGAGGCAAAAATTGATGCGTGTATCTGCCGCGCGGCCGGCAAAGGCAGCAGGAATATTTTTAGCATCCAGGTTTTTTAAACGGAAGTCTTTATTAAGTACATCAATCTGGGAACGGATCTGTGCTTCGCTCAGGTTCTGGTGATTTTCTTTATAGATCAGATGAATAACAACCGGGATGTTGATCACCTCATTGGCAACGGTATCGCGTATCGCACCACGGGCAGCCTCATTGGTTGTAGTAAGATCGATGGGATGTGAACGAACATATTCCGTGGTAGCGCAAACGCGTTGAGCCAGGGCCCAATGGCAAATACACACGAACAGTGCAGTGGTAAAAATTGATTTCATTCTCCTGTGATAAAAAGTAAGTAAGAGATCTTATCAGGAGATATTGGAAACAGGGAACTACATAGGAGAACAGCGCATGGCTGTGAAATTGGAAGAGAAACCTGGGGCTACCTATTTAATAAATATGGTATTTCGGTTCAGAGGTGAGACAAAACTAATATCTTTTTCTCAAATTAACCAAATTTTTAATCTTATTTGTTTTGCCCCTGCAGGATTCCATGCCTTCGTACCTTATTTTTGCGCTGGATTTAAACCATTTACATGAAAAAGATCTTTGCTGCCTCTTTACTCGCCGCTACCCTTTTTGCCTGCAATAACAATACGGATACGCCATCTTCGGATCCCAGCATTGCACCTCCCTCAACAGGCATACCAGCGCCACAAAACATCATTTACAATGTGATCGCCGAACATCCGCATGACACCAGCGCCTATACGCAGGGACTTCAATTATACAATGGAAAAATGTATGAAGCCACCGGCGATTATGAAAATTCTTCGTTACGCATCACCGATTATAAAACCGGTAAGGTGGAGAAAAAACATATGATGGGCAGCGCATCCATCTTTGGCGAAGGCATCAATATTTTTCACAACAAGATCTACCAGCTTACCTGGGAAAGTAATGTCGTGTATGTGTACGACCTTACCAATATCGATAAGCCTGTCAAAACGTTTAACTGGCCATACGAAGGCTGGGGCATTACGAATAATGGTACCGACCTGATCGTAAGTGATGGCAGCGCAAATTTATATTTTGTAGATCCGGAAACATTCAAGGTAAAAAATACGATCGCGGTACGAAGCAACAGCCGTGCGTTTGATAACCTTAATGAACTGGAATATATCGACGGATTCGTGTATGCAAATGTTTATACAACAGATACGATTTTAAAGATCGATCCTTCTTCCGGCTATGTGATGGGCATCATGGATTTTTCTAACCTGCTGGCGGCTAAAGACAGAACGCCACGAACGGATTATTTCAACGGCATCGCTTACGATTCTACCAGTAAGACAATGTTTGTTACAGGTAAGAGATGGCCTAAATTATACGAGGTAAAGCTGAACTAAGTTGTCGTTTTTTTGATCACGTAAATCAGGGAACTGCAACGCTCTTTATCAAAAAGGGTGTTGATATTGGACACCAGCCCTGTAAGGAACGCCGCGATAATATTGCCTTTCCCATTTTTGTATTGCTCACTCAGCATGCTCACGTAAAATGCATCGTACCACATCGGCTTTATCTTCTCCACAGTAAGTCCGTTGACCTGCATGAGACGTCGCATACTTTGTGGCGAGAAATGATACAAATGCCGCGGCACATCGTAGGCCGCCCAATCTTCTTTGTAGTGCTGTGCGTCGTGGGAGGTATAGTTTGGAACAGCAATAAAGATTCGTCCGCCGGGACGCAGTAATTTTTCCATTTGCACAACATATTCCTGCAATTGATGTACATGCTCCAGCACATGCCACATCGATATCGCGTCCACTGACCCATGTTCCAGCTTAAACAAGTTATCGGGCGAAAGCGGCGAGATATTATACAAACGCTGCGCATTATTTCGCGCCGTTTCATCCGGTTCCAGCCCAATGCCTGTCCACTTGTTGGTTTGCATTTCGTTAAGGAAAGCTCCTGTTCCGCAACCAATATCGAGGATAACGCCAGCAGGCAGATGAGTTTCGCGCTGTACGAGCCGGCGCTTCGCCTGGAGTGTTCGTTTGCGAACGGCATGATACAGCCTGTTGACAAATCCTTTGTCCGTATCGCTATGAGAAATATAATTATCAGAAGCGTAGTAAGGACCGATCGCGTTTTGCCCGGGTACATCCTGTGTGAACATTAACGTACAACCGGCGCATTTACAAATGCTGAAATTTTCAGCACTTATGGTATGGTCTTTTGCACTGAGCACTGCTGATATGGAATCGCCGCCACAAACGGGGCACTGCTTATAATGAATCATTCAGGAAAATTAAAGCGCAAAGAAAATCATTTTATCTGGAACTGTCGTAAGTAGGCGCTGCTGTAGCCGGCTTAACCTGTTGCGCGTTACCAAACATTTTGTTATGATGGGTATCATTAAAATAATAAACGATTGTAGCAATGGCTATTAAAGCCATGACGAGGGCCGCAATCCACCATTTCGATCTTGCCGTTTGATCTTCAGCGTTATAAAATTCCGACATCGCCGTCGTCGTAGTATGTGTATCACCAACCAACATCTGGTGAGCTTCATTTGGATGGATCACCCGCTCAGCGGTCACTGCAGGCAAAATATCAGCAGGCAAAGCCCGCTGTTCAAAAACCAGGCTACCTGCATCATCGCGGTAAAATTCGCCTACTGTTGCAAACGATTTTCGTTCCCCTGGTTCCATCCCGCGAATGCCAGCAAGATAGACCTCCAGTTGTTCGGTAGCCGTTTCCCTGCTGGTATGCTGTGTAGCTGCAAGAAAATTCACCAGGTCAAATGCCGGTAATTCTTTTTTAGTAAAACGCACTAAAGGCTGTGGTGCTGCAATTGTTTTTTCGGTATGATCCACCACGGCTATTCCATCACGCAGTTGCAGGGAACCTAGTCCGGGCAATGGACAAAATTTATTTTGAAAAAGATAATTTGATAAAAGCTGCTGCATAACTGCTGCAAATATGGCTATTAAAAATGAATTAAGATCCCGCCAACTAAATTTAAGCCATACACCTGATAGTTGTGCCAGCGTTCATATTTATCATTGAGGATGTTGTTTACATCGAGCCAGGCACTAAACTGTTTGTTGATCTTATATTCTGCGCCTGCACTTAAATCGGTTCCACCGGAAAACCCGCGGCTGCTGTTTCCTTTTGTAATAGCGTTACCACCGCCAAAGAGCCAGAGATCAGATTTTATCAACAGGTGCTTAAAAGCAAACCAGCGCAGGGAGGCAGTTGCTTCCATCGGCAATGTATTCCATGCTTTACGGTTCACATTCATGCCGGTGTACCCGTTAAATGTAATGCCCGCATTGAGGGTAAATTTATCCTGGTTGATATAACTGATATCGCCATGCACCCGCAGGCTATTCATCGTTGGTTCATGCTTCACTAAAAATCCTTTGCTGTCTGTTGCTGTATCATTGATGAAAATGGGAAACTGGTCAAATGATACCCACCCTGCTTTTGCATTCACATTAAAATGCTTGCCCAACGTAGCTTTTAGTCCCCCGTAATATTCGATCTCCTTGGTGTTCAACTGCGTATCTGCGCGTAGTAAATAAGGATTCGCCGTGGTGAGGTTCCGGTAAGTATTTTTCGTGAAACGCCCTACCCAACCAGCCTGCAGCATGAACACGTTTTCCTGTAATTGTGCTTCGGCATGAACATTCGGCAGGAATTCCCATTTGCCGTTATTCCATGTTGGGCTGATACCACCGGTAAAATAAACGCGGGGTGCATGATACAAAATAGCGGGTGAAACGCTGATGAGGTTATTGCTGAACTTTGTATTGTTGGCAATAATTCCGGTGGTAGAATAGTGGCTGAAATCACCCTTCGCTTCCAGTTGCGCCGTAATGTTTTCGTTAATTATTTTTTCTACAGGCAGATTTACCTTGATCGTGGTTTCGCTGATCTTATTTTTATTCGTGAAAAAATTAAGTTCCAGGTTAGGATTGTAACTGATGCCTGTTCCTGTCTTCACCGAATTCTTCGCACCGCCGGTGATCGTTATATCCTGGAATTGCTGGCGGATTTCATCTCTTTTAAAATCATAAACAGCATGATCATATCCGTATAAATAATAATTGTCCTGGCTATAGGAAGCGCCCGCGTACACTTCATTTTTCTTCCCGAAATAACTACCGGCAGCTGTCACATTCATCTGCGAATAATCCTGGTTTTTGATATCGCCTTTGGAGCCGATATACTTGCCCGTGAGGTTAAACAAACTGGTTCTTCCATCACCAAAACTTAAGCCAGCCTTGACATACGGCGTGCTGTAGCTCCCAAAGCCGGCCTTTATGTAATGCCTGCCGCCGAGATATAAATTGGTATCTGCCTCCAATGCCAGCGGTTTTAAAGAAATAGGCTGATAGGCATAAAAAAGATTTTGTGCCGGGATCGTATAAGCAAGTACGGGGCGCGAGGTATCTGCCGCCAATTGTGACCCGGAAAAATTAATTTTCACTGCGTTGCGCAACACAGGCTTATACGAGGAGGTGATATCGATCGACTGCTTTTTCGTTGTGTCGCGTTGCGCATTTGCGTTGAAACCAATGGCACCTGATAGCAGGAAAATCATCGCTGATCTTGATAATAGCTTCTGTTTGTAAAATGATTGCTTCGTCATTATAATTAGTTACCGATTTTAGAATTTTGTTTCTCTTCTGCGATGGCTTTATCCAGCTTTTGTTGCGCCTCATTTTTCAATTCAGGGATGGCAGCATTGCGCGCTACACTTTCATAAGTTGCCTTCGCGTTGAAGTAATCTTTCTGCGCCATGAAAATATCCCCGAGCAGGATATATGATTTGGTCACCCACATATCATACGACCCTGTTTCTTTAATTACCGCCAGACCGGCTTTTTCTGCGGCAGGCAAATTATTCTGACTGAAATAGCAATTTGCAATTTCGTAACGTGCTTCTGCCCCCCAGGCAGATTTATTGATAGCAGCGGCAGATTTGAAAGAACTGATGGCAGCGTTACAATCGTTATTTACCTGCTGCGATTTACCCAGCAATAAAAATCCAATGGAACGATCATCAGTGCTTAAACCTTTCTTCGTGAGTAACTCCTTCGCGGCGTCATTTGCTGCGGCGTAATCCTTCAGTAGGTACTGGCTACGAACGAGCCCCCGCAAGGCTTCCAGCTGATTGTCCTGGTTAACGGCGTTACTGCGAAGCGCTTCGAAATATCTCTTCGCCTCAGGATAATTTTTCAATTCAAAGTAATTGATACGTGCAGCCTCGAGCGTCGCCTTTTCGTAATATTTATTCAGACCACGGCTGTTTACATAGGCATATCCCTGTAAAGCATTTTGCCAGTCTTTACTTTTCTGATAACATTCGCTGCGTAAATAATTTGCTTCGATCGCATAAACGCCATCTGCATAACGGGATAAATAATTAGTGAAGCCGTTGATCGCAGCAGCACAATCATTGGCATTGTATTTCAGGATCGCAGCGCTGTATGTGAGCGAATCTGCTTCAGAAACGGAGATAGTCTTGCCGTTCTTCTTCATCAGGTCGACGTATTCATTCGGCTTACCTTCTTCTATATAAATGTCTTTAATGATTCCCATGGCCTCATCCGCTTCTGTTGACTGTGGGTATTTCTGGATGAGCTGCTGGTAACTTTTTAATGCTTCATTGTTATTGTCTGCGTTATAGTAAGCCAGGCCAAGTTTTAAATAAGCCATTGGCTTCAGGCCGGTATTAGATGATGCCAGAATATTATTGAGGTAAGGCACCGCATCCATAAATTTTTCATCCGCGATATAAGTCAGTGCGATCGCCATGTTAACATCCTGAACTAGCGTACTGGATGGGTATTGCCGCGTCAGTGTATTCAGGATGCGGATTTTTTCTGAACTGCTTCTGATGCCCGCGATCATCGCTTTTTGGTAACTGGCATAATCTGCCTGCGGCAATGCATTCGAAATAATATTTTCATACATCGCCCCTGCTTTTGAAAAGTCTTTCAGCATGTAATAGCTATCCGCGCTGCGGAGATAAGCATCCTGCTCCAAAGAGTTTGATGCAGCAGTCGCGCTACGTGTAACTTGTTCAAAGTAACCCAGGGCACGTCGGTAATCTTCTTTTTGCAACCAGCTGTAGCCAAGATTATACCTTGCTGCTGCCGGGTTCGCTTCCCCCTGCGCCGGCACATTTCCCTGCAGGTAGAGTTCGAGGTAACGGATGGCATCGTCATACCGTTGCTGCCTGTAAGCGATCTCGCCTTTCCAGAAATTAGCATAAGGCAGTAAATTACCGGAAAGGTTATTCGCCAGAACTTTATTCAATAAATCGTCCGCCGGGGCAAGTTGCTGATCATTTATATAAGCAATGGCACGACCGTAAAGAATCTTTGGATACGCCTTTTGCATGGAAGCCGTCGGCGTTTTAAAAGATTCATACAAAGCGAGAGCTTCATTAAAATTATTGCCGGTCGTAAACAGGTTTACCAATATCTCTTTGGCTTCTGTATCATATTCCGAATTCGGATAGTCGCGGAGATAATTTTTCATTTCCGTGAGCGCCACATCTGAATACCCCAATTCGTAGGAAAGCTTGGCATAGTTAAACCGGGAAACTTTTTGTTGCTGGCTGTTGCTGCTGTTGAATGCGCTGTATTGAAAAGCTGTGCGCGCATTCGCTTTCTGATTGGTTCGTAAATACAGATCGCCCAGCAAATACATACTGTTTTGACCCATCGAATCGCGCTCATTACTTAGCTGCTTAAAGCCCGCAATGGCTTTATCCAATTCGTCTTGCTTGTAATAAGCATAACTCAGCTCATACAAAACTTCCTTCGTTACTTTAGGCGTGTTGTTTAGATAATCTTCGAGCAAAGGCAGCGCTTTCGCATATTCTTTTCTTTCAAAATATAACTGCCCCATTAAAAGTTTCAACTGTTTTTCATAATACAGTACCGATCCTTTGGCCAGTGCTGCTTCCCCATAACTTAATGCTTCATCTTTTTTTCCCTGGAAATAATAAATCTCGGCGATATAATAGGGAACGACTGTTTTGTACGCTTCATCATTTTCTACAAGCTTAAATGCGGTAAGCGCTTCGGCGTACTGGCGGTCGTAATAGGAAATGAACCCATAATAATAATTAGCAGGCAGGTAATATTTATTGGAGGGAAGTTGATGAATCTCGTTAAACAGCGGTTTTGCTGCAGCAAATTGTTTCAGATTGAAATAGGCATAGGCTTTTTCAAATTTCGCATCGGCGATTTGTTCGTTGCTAAGGTTATCGTAACCGGCCTTGTCAAAATATTCAATAGCAGAGGCAAATTCGTTTTTACTAAAAAAATAATGTGCGAGGTGAAAACTCATCAATTGCCGGCGCGGCTCATTGTTCACAGACATAATATATTGCTGCGCTTCGTCCCGTGCCGCCTCCTGTTCGAGTTTCAGGCCGCAGAGCACATAATAATAACTAACATCTTCATTAATGTATGCGTGATCGCTGGAGGTATTATCGGGATATTTTTTTTTCAACTCCTTTACCAGCGGGAAAGCGAATGCATATTCTTCTTTCGCGATATATTCTTTTACAACCTTGTACTCTTTTTCAGGATCTGTAATAGTATGGGTAGGCTGTGCAACTGCAGCGCCTGTTAGGCCTGCCAGCAAGATGCTGAGGAATATTTTCTGCTTCATTGTTGGGGGTTAGTTGAATGATTCCGGTGCAAATGTAAATCCTCCGCCTGAGCAACAAACATTATTCCAAGAAATACAGCAGCCCGGGAGCTGTAAACAAAACGAATCTATTTTTAAATGCCTGTTAAAGGAATGATAAAACAAAAAAGATAATTGTTGCGGTGGTCAGGATATTTAGATTTGGTTACACTATTTTTACCTCATCAACTAACAATAAAAACCAATCTTCCTTCATGAGAAAATTATTATCTACAAAATATTCTGCGGGTGCTTTCAGCGCAGCCATGCTCACGCTCCGACTTATCTTTGGCATCCTGATGATGAATCATGGCTATGGCAAGCTGAAGAATTTTAATGAAACCGCAGCACACATGCCTAACCTGTTTCACATGGGCAGCGGCTTTACAACAGCACTCGTCATCTTCGCAGAATTCTTTTGCGCACTCTTTATCATTCTGGGATTGTTTACCAGGCTTGCAACCATTCCCATCATCATCTGTATGTGCTACGCATTGTTTGTTACGCACAATGCCGAAGTTTTTGGAAAAGGAGAAATGGCCACGCTATACCTGGGTGCATTTTTAGTGCTGTTATTTGTTGGTCCGGGACGCGTAAGTGTAGACAGCATGATCGGGAAATAAAAATTCATTAAGAAAATAACCTGCCGGCAGAGGCGATTATCATGTACACAACAGAGACACAGATCAGGATACATTACGCACTTACTGACCAGATGGGTGTTGTGTACCATGGGCATTACGCGCAGTTTTACGAGATCGGAAGAACAGAGTCGATCCGCCAATTGGGTTTTACCTATAAAGACATTGAAGCGATGGGCATCATTATGCCGGTGATCGACATCCACAGCAAATTTCTTCGCCCTGCAAAATATGATGACCTGATCACGGTGAAAACGACGCTGCGCGAACTGCCACAACATCACCGGATCATTTTTCATTCAGAGATCTACAATGAAAAAGATGAATTGCTTAATGTAGGCGATGTCACACTGTACTTTATGATAGCGAACGGGATGAAGCGTTGCGATATGCCGGATGTTTTCCGCGAAAAATTGCAGGGATACTTCCCGGTTTAGGTTGAACGCAGCTGCCGCAATAAAAAGATGCAGCAGAAAAACTTTCGTAAATCTGCCGGATCCGCAATCTAAACTAAATCGTCATTCCTCTCTATACCCGGTTGTAATCGGGCTTCCAATGCTGGATCGCTTTCTTGATATCTTTTGGCGAAAGATTTTCCGACACCGCACGATGGGCTAGATCCAGCAATTCGTTGTTGGGTGCAAAGCGAAGCGCGATGATTTGTGCCATGCGCAGTTTGCTGTCCAGCAGGTTTCCCGTGATAGCAAAATAACGAAGGTTTTCTTCCGCACGGATGGCGCGGTCCTGGGCACGCAAAGCAAAATAACGGGCATACCAAAGCAGGATCATCAATACGAGGCCAATCGCAAAAAACAAAATGGGTATGTACAGGTCGAGATGCTCATTGCAGGCTTCGTAAATATTGCGGCCTGCCACCACCAGGACAAAAATACCCAGCGGGTAACCCACATAATGAAATAAGGGAACCATGCGGCTGTGATTGCTAAAATTTTGTTCTGTCATGCTGTTGCGTTTCGGTGAAATTATTTTAATAGATCGAGAACTTTCCACATTTTTTCCCTTACCGTGCCTGCACTTCCGTCAAAATTATTGACAAGGAAGGCAAAACTGTAGTGCTTTCCATTCTTTGCATCAATGTAACCCGCATAAGAACGAACACCATTGATGTAGCCATCTTTCATTTTGATGCCGTTCATTTCGGGTAGTGCAAAATAAAAGGAGGAGAACCAATCTGCTTTCCTGGCAAATTGTAATACGGTTACCAATGCATCTGCGGTAACGCGGTTTCCGGGCGACAAACCGCTTCCGTCAGCGATCTTAATGGCGGACGGCTCGATGCCGGCGGTGCTCCAGAACTTGCGGATCAGTGACACGCCCTGATCTGTATTTCCAATCCCCTCTTTTTCCAGCGCAATGGTTTTTACCAAAGCTTCTCCAAACAGGTTCACGCTTTTTTTCAGGAACCAGTAATTGATCGAATCCAATGGCGGCGACACAATGGAATCGATCAGCCGGTAGTTTGTTTCCGTAAACGGGCTTGTTGCGGGATTTACGGCAACAAGTTTCCCGGAGAAAGCCATCTTGTTTTCGGCAAATATTTCTTGTAGGCGTTGCGCAAAATATAACGGCGGATTCGGCATAGAACCAGAAATAGTAAATTTCTTTTCTCCAGCCGGTATCGTGCCCGTTGTATAAATCTTCTCCTGGTACGGTGCTGAATAGATATACCCGTTGTCACCACTGCCTTTCGCTCCTGCCACAATTAAATTAGTAATCTGGGTCTTCAGGTTAACAGGTGTGGTTGAAAGGATTGTTGTTGCCGACCCAACCTTATCTCCGCTGGAAAGGTTAAGGTCATATTGGTTTTCGTGCCAGTTTAAACCCCAGGCGCCGGCACCATAATAATTACCGATGTCCTGCCAGATCCAGCCGTCTGGTAATGGCTGATAGGCAAACCTGTTGCTCTTGACAACAATATCGCCATTGATCTTGTAAATGTTATTGCGTCTGAAAATATCCGCCAGCATTTGCTCGGGTTTATCTGTTTGTTTCCATCTCCAGCTACCTAATGTGGGATCACCGCAAGCCTGGAAAACGATATCGCCATGCGCATTTGTACTGATCAATGTTTTATAGCGGTAACCCTTCCCGAGTAATTCATACGCAGCGGCACTCGTAATGATCTTCTGGCAACTTGCAGGCGCCATGCCGGTCTGCGCGTTTTTCTCAAATACCAGTTGACCATTATCGCGATCCACGACATATAGGGCGATCGTTCCATGTTTTAGTTGCGGATCATTTTCCAGGGCGGTGATCGCGTATTGTAAATTAGCCTGCAAATCCTGGCTGCTGGCAGGAAGCGCAAATAACAGCGCAATGGCAAAAGGGATTATATTCATTTGGTTATAACTTGCATTTAAAATTAGTCCATTAATCAGAAACAATGACAAACGTTTCCATCATTACCATCGGCGATGAACTATTGATCGGCCAGGTGATCGACACCAACAGCGCCTGGATGGCCCAGTTACTCAACAGCCAGGGTTTCTCTGTTACCCGGCGTGTAGCCGTTGGCGATAGCAGGGAGAGTATCTGGAAGGCTTTGGATGAAGAAGCGCAACATGCTGCGGTGATTTTAGTTACCGGTGGCCTTGGCCCCACTGCTGATGATATTACGAAGCCATTACTTTGCGAATATTTTTCCGGCAAGATGGTCGTTGATGAGCAGGCATTAAAAAATGTGCGGCATCTTTTTGAAAATGTTTTCAAACGTCCATTTACTGAGCGAAATAAAAAACAAGCGGAAGTTCCGGACGTATGCACTGTCATGCAAAACCGCCGTGGCACAGCACCGGGGATGATTTTCGAAAAAGACAATTGTATTTTTATCAGCATGCCCGGTGTGCCGCACGAGATGCAGGGTATGATGGAGAATGATGTTTTACCCTTAATGAAAGAAAGATTTCAACCGGGGCAGATCGAACACCGTACATTGGTAACTTTCGGCATTGGTGAGTCTTCCATCGCGGATATGATCCTGGAGTTTGAAAATGCACTTCCGGCTCATATCAAGCTGGCCTACCTGCCGAATTTCGGAATGGTCAGGCTGAGGCTAACGTCTAAAAACAGTCCTGAAAAAAATCCCGCAGAAGAGATCGGTCACTTGTTTAATCAACTCAGGGAATTGATGCAGGCGCATGTCATCAGTAATGAAGACCAGCCGATGGAAAAGATCGTTGCAGCTTTATTATTAAAAGAAAAACTCAGTATGAGTACCGCAGAAAGTTGCACAGGCGGGTACATTGCACACCTGCTGACTTCACTTCCCGGCTCATCGGCGTTCTATAAAGGCAGCGTGATCAGCTATTCTTACCAGGCAAAGCAGGATCTGTTGGGAGTCGACGGTGATGTCCTTGCTAAAGAAGGTGCTGTAAGTGAGGCGGTGGTACGGCAAATGGTGACCGGAGTTGTAGCGGCGATGGATACCAATGTTGCAGTAGCCGTGTCAGGCATCATGGGCCCCGATGGCGGAACGGATGACAAACCCGTTGGTACGGTTTGGATGGCAGCGGGAAACAAGGATAAGCAGATCGTACAAAAATTACATTTCCGTTTTACGCGGTCACGCAATATCCAACTCACCGCAGTGAACGCCCTTTTCCTTTTACGCAAATTTATCCTGGAAGACAAGCAGGCCGAAGCGTAAACCCTTTCTTTACCGAATAAACCGATTTGCCTACATTTGCCATTATTTATTTTTTCTTATTAATTATTCGAGCTATATGAGTTTAGTTGACCTGGTAATGCCGAAACTTGGCGAAAGCATCATGGAGGCCACCATCCTTAAATGGCATAAAAACGTGGGCGACAAAGTTGCCCAGGACGAAACCATTTTAGATATCGCCACCGATAAAGTAGATAGTGAAGTTCCGTCTACCGCCGAAGGTATCATCGAAGAGATTTTGTTCAAAGAAAATGATGTAGTCCCCATCGGAACCGTGATCGTAAAGATCCGCACCGGTGCTTCAGAACCTGCGGGCCAATCAACTGCTCCAGCGCCAGCGCCGAAACAGGAATATGAAGAAGCAAAAGTTGTTGAACATATCCCTTATCAGCCAACGCAGGCGACTGCGACTCCTGGTAATAATGCGCCACGATTTTATTCTCCACTGGTATTAAACATCGCACAAAGTGAAGGCATCAGCATGACGGAACTGGAAAATATTCCGGGTACCGGGCAAGATGGCCGTGTAAGCAAAAAAGATATTTTAAATTATGTTGCTGATAAATCTGTCAGCCATAAACCATCTGCGATCTCTGCTGCGCCACAAACTCAGGAAGCCGCTGCGCCTGCACAAAACCAGGTGGCTGTTTCGCCGTCATCACAAATGGTAACAAGTAATTACGGGCCGAATGTAGAAGTGATTGAAATGGACCGCATGCGCAAACTGATCGCCAAGCATATGGTGGACAGTAAGCACACGAGCCCGCACGTAACTAGTTTCGCGGAATGTGATGTCACGAATCTTGTGCTGTGGCGTGAAAGAGTGAAGAAAGATTTTGAAAAAAGAGAAGGCGAGAAAATTACATTCACACCATTATTTATTGAAGCGATCGTAAAGTGTATTAAGAAATATCCATGGCTGAGCAGCTCTGTTGATGGTGATAAAATTATCGTTAAAAAAGATATTGGTATTGGTATGGCCACAGCCTTGCCTTCCGGTAACCTGATCGTTCCTGTTATCAAGAACGCTGACCAATTGAATTTAGTGGGCCTGACGAAACAAGTGAATGGCCTGGCAAATGCGGCGCGCACGGGCAAACTGAAACCGGATGATACGACGGGCGGTACCTTCACCCTGACAAACGTAGGAACTTTCGGAAGCATCATGGGCACACCGATCATCAACCAGCCGCAGGTGGCCATTATGGCTGTTGGTGCGATCAAAAAACGCCCGATGGTGATTGAAACGCCACAAGGCGACAGCATCGCGATTCGTCATATGATGTATATCTCCCTGAGTTATGATCATCGCATCATCGATGGCGCACTGGGATCTACCTTCCTTAATGCGGTGAGTAAAGAACTGGAAAATTTTGATGGAGCAAGATCCATCTGATCCGCCCGTTAACGGTATAAAAAAAGCAGCGAATTGTCGCTGCTTTTTCTTTTTATATCATTCAAAACTTAGTAGCCTGTTACGTTTGCGCGGATGATCGAATCTTTTTGGGCGGCGGTAAAGCTATATTTGTATTGATTCATGCTCGACTCCCAATCTCCGTAACCGGGATTTGGAAATACGATAAACTTCTTTCCAAAAGCTCCATAATTGGCATCTGTGTTTTGCTTTCTTTCTGCCACTGTTTTTTTATCAAACAATAAACTGAAATCGGCCAGGTTATCGCCCATCAGTAAGATGACTTCATGAGTGGCCATCACGGTTTGCCGGCGCTGTTCTTTGCTTGAGATGGTAGCTTTTGGAATGAAATGAGCGTTGTCTGTATTCGGTAAACCAAATCGCTGCAGGTTCTGAAGCGTGCTGCCGCGCTCCCTTTCTTCCCGGTTGGTGATGTAAAATACCTCAATGCCTTTCGACGCGGCATAACGCAGTAAAGCGCCGGCGCCGGGCATCGTATCGGCCGCAGATTTGTCTGTCCATTGATACCAGGTTGCGGCTTCATAATCCTTTCCCTGCAATGCCTGGTGAACAGCGTACGGACTATTATCTAAAATCGTTTCATCGATATCCGTGATGATCGCTTTTGGCTTATTAGACACCGGCTGATAATTGTCGATCTGCCAGCGGGCGATGTTATAACCCTGGTAACAAAGGGCCCGGTACTCGGCCGCCTTTTGCTGATAAAGCGCTGTAAATAGTTTGCCATTGATAACAGTATTTACAGGCAGTGCGGAATTAGAGCCGGCGATATTGCGGGTACTGTTGCAGGCTACCAGTAATAACAGTGCGGCAAAAGAAAAATTTTTCATGCTGGAAGATTTGATCATTTCAGCCCGAAATTACGAAAGAGTTGATCAGTTAGTTGAGTGAAAACCGGCTAAGCAGGATAATTGTTGGCAAAGTATTGGCTGATATATTCAGAATCATTAATAACTCAGAAAATCATTCAAATGAAAAAGTTACTCAGTATCCTCGGATTAACAACAAGCTTGCTCTTCCTTTTTTCCTGCCATGAAACAAAACAATTGCAGGGCCGCGAAGACGAACTGCTGCAAAGTAAATGGATGGTTTCAGAAATAGACGGAGAACTGATTGCGCCATCAAACGATGCCAAACAAGCCAACCTGTTATTGGCAAACGGGCGCTTTTCCGGTTCTACAGGTTGTAACAGCATGAGCGGAACTTATACACTTTCCGGTGATCATGACATAAAGTTTGGCGCAGCAATGATGACGCGAATGGCCTGTGCAGGCCCGAATACGGAAGCAAAATTTATGGCTGCTTTCAACAGGATAAATAAATGGGAGATCAGCGGGGATATACTGATGCTGTTCGAAAACAAAACGAAATTGTTAACTTTCCAAGGGCAACCAATCAAAGGCACGCCCGTTAATTAATAGCATGAAATATTTTTTTCCTCTCATCTGCGCAGCATTGTTTGTTTCCTGCAGCTCCGCAAAACAGGCGACCGTCGCGCAAACTGTTGAAGCGGCGCGTTACGACGCAAAACTGCCCGACAGCCTGGTGAAAAAATTAAACACCGGCGTAGATTATTTTGCAAGTGGGAACAACCCTGTCAGCTGGAAACTGGAGATGGATTTTGATAAACGATTTTTGTTTAGCAGCAATGATGGATCATTCCAAACTACAGCCCCTGTAAAAGCAATGCCGCTCGCCGACGGCAGCGGTTCCTCCTATCGCACAGAAAATGGCGTCGATAAATTAATCGTAACTGTTTTGAATACGGGCTGCGCAGGTGGAACTGATAACAAATCAGGAAATAATATAACGGTGAGCTACAACGACAAGGTTTATTCAGGTTGCGGGAAATTTTTGTATGACAACAGGCTGAGTGATATCTGGGTGATGGAACGCGCAGGCGAAATGCTGTTGCGTGCAGGAGATTTCTCAAAAGGATTACCGGAGATTACGCTCAATCTTTTGACAAATACCATGACTGGTTCTGACGGGTGCAACAACATCAGCAGCCCGATCAATGTAGAAGGGAGCCGCATTCGTTTTGGAAACGTAGTTTCAACGAAAATGGCTTGTAAAAACAGTCGTGTGCAAAATATCATTGCTGCGCAGATCAGCAATTCCCTGGTAGATTATTATTTCCGCG
Source organism: Ferruginibacter sp. (assembly GCA_028288705.1). Lineage (GTDB taxonomy): Bacteria > Bacteroidota > Bacteroidia > Chitinophagales > Chitinophagaceae > Ferruginibacter. The sequence continues at coordinate 406,793 of JAQBNH010000019.1, read as the reverse complement.
ACGGCAAATTGTATTTTTACCTGCTCGATGACAGCGTCCTGGTCTTTCAGAAAAAAAGCAATTAATATTCGATCCGGGGTTCATGGTTCACCTCGAAATTACAGGAGTTGGCAATGAAACATTTTTTGTTGGCTTGCTTATGTAAGGAGACCGCCAGTTCTATTTTTTCCCCGGAAGCGAGCCGCACCACGGGTTTCAGCGTCACGCCGGTAAATCTGCCACCTTCTTCACCTTCTTCCATCGTCCCTTCTGCCTTATCTGAATATTCAAGTACGACAATCCCATTGTCGGCGCATAAATGCAGGTACCATAACATATGGCAGGATGATAAGGACGCCAGTAATAATTCTTCAGGATTATATTTAAGAGGATCGCCTAAAAATGCCGGGTCCGAAGACAGCGCTATCAAAGGCTTATCATTCGATTGCAGCGAATGGCTCCTGGCATAAGACTGGTAACCGGCGGTTCCCGTTCCTAAATTGCCTGTCCATTGAATTGTTGTCTGATACCGGTGAATTTTTCCCATAAAAAAAAGGCAGGTAATCTGCCTTTTAAATTTAGCTATTTTTTCTTCAGCACCACTTTCGCCTGGCTTAGTTTATAGGCGGGTTCAAGGAAGGCGACGTAATTAGGCCAGCTTTCTTTTTTATCATAGACCGTCTTATAAATTTTCTTTGTGGTGATAACGAGGTTATTTTCAACAATTTTAGCCGTACTCACAAAAGAACCGCTGGCATTGTCCACTTTTGAATTCAGCTCTTCCAGTCCTTCAAAACTATAACCTGCAGGAATGGCAATGCTGATATTGTTTTCAATTGTTCTCGCCGCGGGGATCCAGATATCAGTTTGCCTTTTCGTTAACTCCTCTTTTTCCAGTTTGATCTGATCGCCGATCAACTTTCCAACTTCAACAATATAATTTTTGCCCGCTTTGCTCACCAGTTTTTTAACCGTGAATTTTTCTTTGTATTGTAACATGGCCGTATCGCCGTAACGCCCGTCCTGCACGAGTTGAAAATCTTCGTATTTATCGAGGTCCAGTTCCTTCTTCACGCTTTTTTCAAAAATCTCTTTGCGTTCTTTGAGTTGCGCATCACGATCGCTGTACTCATATTTTGCCAGCGCCGCTACAGGTTCGTCTTTTTTCCCTTTCTTCAACGGCTCTGCAAAATATTTTTCAAAGTCAGTGTTCAGGTAATCCCGGTCGAGGTTGGCCTGCCCGATCACGCCTGATTTTTCAGAACCTGTGTGCGAACTGATCCTTTCTGTTTTGAGCAGGTCCATTCCATCAGCAAAGCTAACGGTATAATTCTGGCGCCAGAGATTGTTGGCCGCAGGTGTTGGCGTGGCCGTGGCTTTATAATAGCTGTCTGCTTCATCGAAGCGAATCGCATAGCCTTCGGCATTTTCGAGGTAATTATACGGCGTTCCAAATGACTCGAAATTATTGATCGCATCTACATAATAAAACTTATCCTTACTTTTTACACGCATTACGAAATCCAGTTCTTCCATGAAAATCGCATCGCGCCAGCCACCCAGTTTACGCGGCACGTAAACAAACAACTCTGACTGGATGCCATGCACTGCCAGGGCCGACCGGAATGCGGTTGCAAACGTTACGGCATTCATCCGGATCTCATCTTCGCGTTCTTCTTTTTTCACATCTTTCTTTTCGGCCGCAAGAACCTTCTTATATAGCTTCTTACCGGTGAAATATTTTTCCAGGTCAGAATGCACCGGGCCTTTATAATACATTTCCAGGAAAACTTTACGCAGGCAATAGTAAGACTCACGGATGATCTCTGCATCCGTTTTGATAAGGCCATCTGCTTTTTTCTTTAATACATATTGTGATGTATAAGCGACCAAAGAATTCACTGTGGGTGTTGTGTACAAACCAGCACCAACATAACGACGATACACTTGTTCGATATCAAGACCGGAACGATCAACAGTAGCTTCACCCAGGCTTTTATCCCCTGCATCATAGTCTAAAAAAACCACACGAAATTTTACACTCGGGGTATTTCTCAACTCATAGCTCCACCTTTCATCCAGCGTTTTTTCGCGGTCTTTATCCAGGAAGAAGTAACTCAGGTAAGATTCCTTTTCGCCATACACGGTTGCCTTTGGATCAAACTTCAGGTTAGGTGCGCCATTGTAACTGCGGTACTTCACCTTCATCCCGTTCGCCATCGTAAAACGATATTGCTGGTACATCGTAGGGTAATTATTTGAAAGCGAAAATATGAACGGTGTAAAGTCAATGCCACTTTCCTTCATATCCCAATCCAGCGTAGAGTTGACGGAATAATCAATAATATCTCCTACTTCAAGATCAGGGATAGCGATCTTCATGGATTTCACATTCATCTTATAATAAATCGGCTTGTAGATCGCAGGTACGTCCTGGTCTTCTTCAATCGCGGACTTCATATCGATATCCGTTTTTGTACCGCCTGGTTTAATTACCGTATAAGCTGCCTTCCCATCCTTGCCCATTGTAACATAAAAAAACGTAGAAAATTTCTCTACAGCATTTTTATCCTGCAGCCTGATGCGCTTATGAATGTATTCATTGATCCGGACACCGTAAATATTTTTCCCTTTCCCGGGAATACGGTTAAACAGATATTCTTCCTTCATGCCGATGATAACAGCGCTTTCATTTTTCCACTTGTCAGGTACGGTGGTCGTTTTAAATTCGTCTTCGATCGTAACGCCCAGTTGCGGCATCTGCGCACGAACAAGAACCGGCAAATAAATTACCAGGAAAAGAAATAAGATTTTCTTCAGCATAAGGCAGGTTTTGGTTGATGGATTATTTGGTAAGAACGACCTGGTCGTTATAGAATTTACTGATATCAGCGATAAAACTATTCCATTCTGTAAAGTTTGATTTCTTCAGAATAGGTTTGTTAATAATGATGGTTTTCGTGTATAGTATAGATTTTCCCTTGTTGATATAGCTCCCCTCAAAAGAATAAGAGGGCGTAACTTTTTTAAACGCCGCCGGAACATAATCCACCTTGTAACCCGCCGGCACAGTGAGTTCCGTTTGTTCAGTCACGTAATATTTCTGGTTAAATTCATAATCATTTTTGCGGTCATCAGGCATTTCCAAAGATCCGAAATCCTTATTCCAGTCCATCACCACATACAATTCATTCCCTGTTTTTGTTACCTGGTTATTCGCTTTAAAATCGTACGTGAACTGCAAAGGCTTTTGCCTGTCGGTAAAGTTTGCATTGCTTACGTTAGATATCTCTACGTTGCTGTTATCATTCTTCAGAAAATTATTCAGCGCATCTGCTTTTTTATCACTCCGGATACTGGCGTAAGCGCCCTGCACGCCAATTTTTGATTCGCCATTGTATTCTGCACTGCTTGTTCCTGTCAGAACATTATCTGTGATGCTGATCTTCTTCACAACAGATGTTTTATTTCGCTCCGCAGGGAATTCAGGAATCTTATCGAGAATATAATTCTTATTGTCTTCTATCAACACCTCCTTCCCCTGGATGCGTTGGGCATAATCATTCAGCGCTATATAATATTCTGTGCCGTCCAGGAAATAACGTTTGCCATTCAGGATCAGTGTACAGATCATATGGTTATCTACCACGAGCGACGGCAATGAATAATCGTAAGGCAGATCAGACGTTCCGATCCATGTCAGGCGTGCATCATAGCCGGCGATGGTCAACATTGTTTTTAGCAAATTGGCTTTCCCTTTGCAATCACCATATTTATTCTTCAGCACGTTTTGTGCAGCATCCGGCTTGAAGCCCATAATGCCGTTTTCGAATGCGATGTAACGGATATTATCCTGCACCCAATAAAAGATGCTTTCGATCTTTTCCTGGTCTGTTTTTTTATTCGCGATCAGGTCTGCCACTTTAGCTTTTATCTCCTCCGGCTTATTACCGATATCCGCGCAAACACTGTTGTACCAGGCATAAACGTTCTTCACGTTTTCAAACAATACAGTGCGCTGACCTGCATTTGTAAAGGCTTTGGTAACACAGATCAGGTGCGGGTTGCTGATGGCATGATTAGGCGAATGTGGTTCCTTCTTGTAAGGTGCCACATTGCTGAGCCTGAAAGTGGTCCTGGTAATATCACCCTCTTTCACCACTGATTTTTCAATCAGGTTTCCTGCAAAGTTGAATTCACGCAGGTCGATCTCCAGCCATGATGGCACATTCACCTGGATGATGCGTTCTACAGATGGGATGTTGTTTACAAAATATAAAGAGGTCAGGTATTTCACATCTTTATATTGTTCTTTATAGGAATACTGGAAACCTTTACCTTTTTCCGCAAGTGGAAATTTGAGCACACATACACGTGCATCGCTGTGAAAAATATCTTCGCTGCTGTAATCCCCGCAGAGCTTTTCAAATTTCACTTCTTTATTTTCCGGGCTCATGATCTTGATGTCTTCAATCGACATTTCATCATTATAAAAAAGCCCGTCATCGTACTTGATATAATCCTTCAAAGGCACGAGCATGATGTCTGTACTCACGGTTGCCTTAACGGGAGATTCACCGGGCTTCATGGCGGCGTTTATGCTGAAGTTGATCGTTTCACGGTACACGTTAGCAACAACATCCGCTTTTGGAAAAGCTGTTTTCCAGCCCGCAACTTTATCAGTGAAAGAATTTTGCCCGCGTGCAATAGGGGCATTCATGAGCAAACAAGCCAGCAGGGCTAGTTGTACGGATACGGGTAAACGTTTTATCATAAGTAAGCTTTGGTCTCTTGAAAATATCGGATTTACATTAACTTAAAAAATAATTCATCGTTTTATGCAAAAAAAATCTGCACACAAATATAAAAGCATGCCTGTGAGCATGCTTTTATATTAAATCTTTTTATTAATTAATTTTCCTACTCTATTTCCAGTCCCCAGCTTTTTCCTTTTTCAGTGGCAGGTAACCCTTCGCTGATCCATCGTGCCGGCTTTTTATCTTTCAGGTAGTAGTCAAAAAACTGGCCCAGGCGCACAGAAAGGTCTTTGCGGTTTTTGCGTTCCACAAGGTTATGATCTTCCCCGTTGTATTCCAGCATCCACACTTTTTTTCCCAGCCTGCGCATCGCGGTAAATAATTCAATTCCCTGGTACCAGGGCACGGAACCATCTGCATCGTTATGCATAATGAGGAGCGGTGTCGTGATCTTATCTGCTGCAAAGAGAGGTGAATTTTTTATGTACAGATCGGGGCGTTCCCATAAAGTTGCACCAATGCGGCTTTGTTGCTTTTCGTATTGGAACTGCCGGTTAATGCCCGGTCCCCAACGAATCCCCCCGTATGCACTCGTCATGTTTGCCACCGGCGCTCCCGCTCCTGCCGCGCGGAACATGTTTGTCCGCGTAACCAGATAGGCAACCTGGTAACCTCCCCAGCTTTGTCCCTGTATGGCCATGCGCGTGCTGTCTACCCACGGCATTTTTGCCAGGTATTTTGCGGCACTCACTACGCTGTTGTAAGCACTTTGTCCGGGCTCACCTGTTTTATAATAAATATTCGGATCGAATACGAGGTAGTCATTACTGACAAAATAGGGAACGTTGATTGTTGACGCGCTTGGTGCCGGTGCGCGATAATTAAATAAACCATCCGAGTTACGTTCGTAGAAATAAAAGATCACCGGGTATTTCTTTTTCGGATCGAAGTTCTGCGGTTTGTACAAAATCCCCTCGCTCATCCTGCCATCAAACATCTTCCATTTTACAAGTTCCGCCGTAAGCCAGTTATAAGAAGATTGTTGCGCTGCAACATTTGTGAGTTTTTGCAATTCCTTCATGTCTGTTGTAGCAAACAATTCTGATTCATTGATATCGCTGCGCTGAACGAGCCAAACATCAGCTTTATCGGCCTTCGCAACCGCAGGATAACTGTATGCTCCATTCATCAACAAGACTGGATCGCCATTCTGGTTGATCGTTTTGTTGTAATAACCACCATATTTACTGCTCTTATTTAAAGCACGCAGCAGGATTGTTTCTGTCGGTTCCAAAAACCGTTTTTCCGGGTCCAACTTTACGTAGTTAAATTCTGTCTTATTCTTTTTACCAAATCCATTCGTGAGGTTTTTCGGCTCAGCGTTTCCGTTAGGATCCACCTGCCAGATATCGTACACATCATTTACGAGGATATATTTATCATCAGCCATCCAGCCTGTCATGCCTGCAGCTGAAGGAAGATCCGGTACATCATTTTCTATGTCATACAATGGCTCTTTGACCTTCGCTGTGATATTTTTAATTGCAGCAGTTTGCACGTTATACGTGAAGTAATTCTTTTGAGCGGGATCATACCAGGACACATAATTTCCTTTTGGCGATGCGCTGAAGAAGCCCTGAGCATTCCGTAGGATCGTTTTCCGCTTACCCGTATTCGTGTTAATAATGTAAGCAGAATTTTTGGATCGTCCCTCCCATTGCTGCGCGATCCTGTTGCCCAGCGTACTTTGCGCCAGCACCCAGTCTGCATTGCCTTCATCCACGATGCTTACATTTTCAGCATCGTCTGCAGCCAGTTGCACAATCTCTCTGGAACCTGGCTTAGTTACAGACAAATAACTTCGCTTTAATTCGCCAGCCAGTTGTTTCAACTGTTGAGGCTGTAAATAATCATCATTGTAATGCCATACATCAACGCGGGCCAATTCAAAATCTACGAGCGTGGTATCTCTTGCCGGAACGATCGGTGCAATACCGAAAAATATTTTCTTCCCATCCTTGCTAAACCTGGGCTCCGCATTTTCACTCACTCCATAACCCAGTTTCATCCCAACGGCATGCTTATCAATTTCCACAACAGCACTATCTCTGCCTGTTGTATAATACCACAGTTTATAAAATTTCTGTAGTGATTTGGCAGAACTATCGCGCTCCGCCAGAAATGCCAGCTGCGTTCCTGCTTCATCAAAACTGAAATTTGATGCATCGTTGAAATGCCGCATCAACGTATCTGTTTTACCGGTCACAAGCTGGTAAAGCAAGATTAAAGCCTTGCTGTTACTGTCTTTGGGATTACGCGTCGTTTCTATCAACAGTTTCGTGCCATTTCTATCAAACAGGTAATCTGCTACCTGCTTAAAGCTCTTTTGATTACCGTTCCCTAAATTACGCAGCACAAGCTCCGTTCCTTCCGTCGTTCTCGCAGCAGTCATGTCATCTCCGTCCGCGTCGCGGAAATATTCATCAGACAGTAAATCATCTGCTTTTTTATAAATTTCCTTTACGGCTTTTTGTGCAGCACCGATCATCTCTTCGCGTTGCAGTTTGCCTTTTACAGAGTCAAGCGACTTGCGGATAATGGAGTCTGCCAGTTTCGCTAACAGGTCGATCTTTAACCTTGTTGAATCTGCAACTGGTTTACGTTTTACAGAATCGGAAACAGGTTTGTCCAACAAATAGGCCAGCCAGCCTTTCCCTTTTGCCGGTGTTTTAAAGGATTTCACGCGCTGAATCTTAAGCACGCTGTCGGCGCCTAACTCCAGGATGCCCATCGAATCTTTTGGCATCTCTTCGGGCTTTTTCTTTTTGATCCTCGCCTGCCTTGTGTCCTGGTAGATTGGTTTGATTTTAAAAATTACATACCTGCTGTCTTCGCTGATCACCGCATTGTATCCGCGTGGTACGTTAAGCTGGTAATTATTTTTGAGGTGGCGGATAACAAGTTGCCCATCCCCTTCCTGCGGACTGATCGCATACACCGCGTAATTGCCATCATTGCTGATCGCCCTTTCACCCACTGATTTCCAATTATCATATACCGAATGATCCAATGGTTTCCGGGATTGTGCAAGCGCATCGATACTTAACAGCATGAGGGCTGCTAATAAAACTTTAGACATAATCAGTTAACATTTGAAGTCTAAAGTTATTGTAATACGTCGAAATAAAAGGGAAGCCTTGTAATTAGTGGACAGCCGGCAACCTGGTTTTGTCTCTTTCTATAATATGAACGGTCCAGAGAGATATCACGAGCCAGATCATCCCGAGCGAAAGCCCCGCCAAAACATCCGTTGCGTAATGCACGCGAAGGTAAATGCGACTGATACATACCATCGCTATCATAGCTAAAAAGAAAAAAATGAGCAACCATCGTAGGAGCGGATGATCGGTCTTTTTATTCACCATGTAAATCAGCAGGCCAAAAAAAGTAAAACTCATAAAAGCATGGCCACTTGGGAAACTTAAGCCGGGAACTTCGCCGAGTAGCGGCGATAAGGGACGTTTGCGGTTAAAGAAAAATTTCAGGGAAAACATCAGTAACAAACTACTCACCGCAACCGATGCCGTTTTGATCGCAAACCAACGGTCTTTTTTATAGAAGGCCGCGTAAGCCATCAATAATAAATTAGCCGGTACCAAAAAATAGTGAGATCCAAAAAACGTGAAGACCTGCATCAGGCCGGTATTTTGTTCGTTGACGTGCTGTTTTAAATAAGCAAATACCCGGTTGTCGAAATTTTCTTTACGGTCATAAAATACCCGCTTCACCAAAAAAACAATAATGCCGCAGGAAGACAGGAATGCCAGCAACACGATACCCAATTCTATGCTGAGTAGTTTGATGCGGTTTTTTACGCGGCTGATGTTATGCTGGACATTCTCCTTCACGGTTAGATTTTAAGCGAAAACAATTCAATGCCATTGGCTTTGCCCTTTAGCTCTACAACGCCGAGGCTTTCACTTTGCCAGTTTTTAAGGTCACTGGCTTCCATAAACTCGCGCGACACAATAAATTTCTGATTCAATTCATTACAGGCGCTGCGGATCCTGGCAGTTGTATTCATCGTGTCACCACTCATTGCCAGGTCTTTTTTTATCACACCTATCTCACCCACAGTGACGTCGCCCACATGGATGCCGACACGGAACTCCGGTATCTGGCCCCACTTCCGGCGAAAGCGCTGACTGTTCTTCTGGATATTTTTTCGCGATTCGATGATGGACGACAACGCATTTTTCGTGTTGCGTTTGTTATACAACCAAGACACAACGATCTCATCTCCCACATATTGGTAAATGATCCCGCCATGTTCGATCAGCGCCATGGAAATATGAAAAATGAATTCCCTGATAAAAAGAAAATACTGGTGATGCCCTAATTTTTCGGCGATCGGTGTAGAATCTTTTAAGTCAAGAAACATTACGATCCTGTTTTCTATTTTCGGGTTGATGTATTTACCTGCGATGATGTCAATGAAAACGCCCGGCGAATATTTATCATTGATCTCAATATACAATTGGGTTACAACGAACAACACCACCCAGTACAATACACGGCGCAACATCCAGCTAACCTGTACTGTTTCATTAAAAAAGGTACGTAATGACTGGCCGGTCGTCATGCCCATGATAAATTTGTTATCAACAAAATGCACGAGGAAATTCATGGCAAATGCCGCGAAAAGCAGGATGATCGTTTTCGCCAGGAAGTTCACCCAAAGCGGGCGTTTCCTGAAGACAATTTTTAACGTGAACACGAAAAGGTAGCCCATGATAAGGCTCATCACCATCACCAGGCATTCGCGAATGAAAAGGGAAAAAAGCGAATGTTTTACCAGGTAATTGTTGAGCATCGAGACGATCACATCGATCGCTGTCCAGAATAAAGCAATGTATAAAATTCGCCTGATACGGTATTTACTTACGCCGGAAAAAATGGAATATTTGGTATCCTGTTTTATCATGAAATCTTTTGAAGGTAGGCATAAATATCCTTTTGGGCATTGTGCTGAATTCCTTCCGGCAATAGCCGCAACGATTCCATATTACTCAAAATTCTAACGGCTTTATCATTGTCTGCCCATTGCATTGCAAAATAATCAAGGAGTTGCTGGCGACACATCGGATCTTTTACGTTGATACATACTTCAATGCGCCGGCGCAGATTACGCGTCATTAAATCTGATGAACCCATTGCCACCACTGCGTTCTCATCCTCACCAAAAATAAACAGCCTGGTATGCTCGAGGTACTTGTCAACGATTCTTTTCACCGTAATATGTTCACTGAATTTTTCATGCTCAGGGATCAGGCAACAAATGCTGCGGATGATCAGTTCCACTTTTACACCTGCTTCACTGGCTTTGTATAAAAGGTTGATGAAATAAGGCTCCTCGATATTGTTCACTTTTATCCGGATGCGCGCAGGCAGCCCTTGTTTTGCTTTCTTTATCTCGGCCTGGATAAGTTTCTCGAAATCAGGTAAGAGGTTGAACTGTGAAACAAAAAGTTCATTAAATTTCAAGTGTTGCTTTTCAATATCAGCCTTCTTCTTTTGCATGAACTGGAACAGGTTATCCAGTTCTTTATATACGTCGGGATTGGTCGTCATCAGCACATGATCTGTGTAAAACGATGCCGTGCTCTCGTTAAAATTACCCGTGCTCAAAACGGCATAACTCAATTCTGTATTGCCCACTTTCTTTTTCACCAACGCGATCTTCGAGTGCACTTTGATGTTCGGATCACTGTAGATCAGGCGCACTCCGGCCTTCTTCATCACGCGGCTCCATTTAATATTATTGGCTTCATCAAACCGCGCTTTTAATTCAATAAAGGCGGTAACTTTTTTTCCGTTCTTCGCCGCACTGATCAATGCATTTACGATATGCGACTCTGCAGCCACACGATATAAGGTAATGTAGATCTCTGTAACGTCTGCATCAACGGCCGCCTGGTTGAAGAAACTCAGCACCGGTGTATACGAGTGATAGGGCAAATGGAGCAGTACATCTCTTTGCGCGATCGAATTAAAAATATCTCCACTGGCCGTTGCGGGAGGATGAAGAATGGGGACTTGTTTTTTATAATGTAAGCCAGGATTGAATGACGGAAAATCCATCAGGTCACTGAGGTTATGATAGCGGCCGCCTTCGAACATGTCAGATACGTTCACCTTGAACATAGACGCCAGGAAAAATTGCAGGTTTGCGGGCATGCCTTTTTCAAAAAGAAATCGTGACGCCATCCCTACTTCTCTTTTCGATAACTGCTTTTCTATTTTATCCAAAAAATCTACACTGTACTCATCATTTAATTTCAACTCTGCATCGCGGTTGAATTTAATGCTGTACATGCTCTGGATATTTTTCCCGGGAAACAACATAGAAATATTCTCCCGGATGATATCATCAATAAACACGACGTATTGCATGTCGCCGATCGGGCTCAACACAAACAACCGCTTTAATTTTTTAGAAGGGATATTGATCGCAACATGACTGATCGTGTCTTTTAACGGGTCTTTGATTGTTACGATCAGGTAGATCTGGTTATTCTCCGGTAAGAAGTTGAACGCGGTATCCGGCCCCAGAAAAATGGGCTGGATAAACGACAAGACTTTAGATAAAAATATTTCCTTGATCTCTGCACTGTGTTGCGGCAGGATCGGTTGATTGTAGTAAAAGAAAATCTGCTCTTGTTTCAGGCGGGGAATCAGGTCATTGATCAGTATATCACCAAACTCATCCAACTGCACACTGATCGCATGCTGGATTTTTTCGGCTACATCATCCTCATCCAACAAAGATTCTTTGCGTCTTGTTTTTTTATCGAGTTTAGAAAAGGCGACAACCGCCGGATAACGCACACGAAAAAACTCATCAAGGTTAGAAGAAAAAATCGCCAGGAATTTTAGCCTTTCGTAAAGCGGCACCTGCTTGTCCTTAGCCTCCTGCAGCACACGGTGATTAAAGCCCAACCAGCTAAGGTCACGGTTATACAACATAGATTAGATTAAAATGGTGAACCAGTACTGTTAGTCACAGCTGCCGGCGGCGGTGTATCATTCAGGAAAGCGGCAACGCCGAACGCGATCACAGAAATAATGATACCAAACATAAAGATGTTGTATGCAAGCCTGATCAGTTTATATTTTTTACCCAATACTACGCCCAGGTGATAAATATCCTGGATGATAGAGCTGTATAAATAATCCGAATCCTGCATCATCGTGCGCATCGCCGTTTCATATTCGGCCTGTGGCATTTTATGAAAATTTCCAAAGAACAACAGATTTGTTTTCTTGTTTACAATGTCTTCATCCATGAACGTTCCCTGGTTCAATTTCGGCCGCGTAGCCAGGATAGCCACAACAATCGTAGCAACAGCAGCAGCAAGGAAAATAATGGTAGGAATGGTAAGGTAAGGATCGGTTTGTAATTTCCGTAACAACACCGACAGGATCACGGAGATGATGATCGCATTTACAGAGATGAGGATGTTGGCCTTACTATCAGCCATTTCGCTCAACTGGATATGATTGGACGAAGTTAAACGCAACATCGTTTGCATCCCCTTCGTAGTGCCCTGCTTTTCGGTAATGCTGGATACTTCAGGAACTTCCGGTTCGCCGTCTTTTACTTTCTCTTTATTCTTTTTCAATTTTTTCATATTAGCTTTTTTGGCAGAACTTAACAGGTCCCTGCAATAACTTGTATAAAACTGGTGATGCTTCAACATCTCCAGGGTGTCTTCGTCAAATTTTTGTTTTGGCACTATGCCATTTGTATGATTCTGGACTTCCTGGTAAGCCAGCTTATTTGTTTGTTTAAACTCTTTGCTGCCGAACTGGTAGGTATCGGCATCACAAATAATTTCCTGTAACAAGCCGCTCGGATTTCGTGGATGCCTTGTTGCCATAATACACGCCGCTACTTCGTCAGCAATCTCCCCGGGCACATCATATTTTTTTACAAACTCCCGCATGATCCCGACGCTTTTCTCTTCATGCTGCGCGGCAGGCACAAATAAATAACCGGTATCGTGAAACCATGCTGCTATGAAAACGATCAGCATATCTTTTTCACTCAGCTGGTAGTGCCCGGAAATTTCGTTCGTCCTGTTTACAACATTTTGCGTGTGCTGCAGGTTATGAAACACAAATTGCACGGGATGATGGTCTTCAAACAACTGTATAACGTACTGTTCTGTTTTTTTATATATCGTCGAATAATCCATAGTTGGTTTAGAATGTGAGGTTAAATTTAGTGCCTAAGGTAAAATTAAACAAACGGTCTTCTTCGGAGAAAGCCATTGTTGCTGATAACATGACTACATTAAACGGAACAAAATACAAACCACCACCAACAGAGTTATGCCATTTTTGCGAATTTTCGCCTTTCAACCAAACGCGGCCAATATCAAAGAAGCCTAGCAGGCCTACATCTCCGGGCAACACGTAAGATTTCGATTTGAACACTTTGTACCGGAGCTCCGCGCTGCCATAAGCCATACCATCCCCGGAAAATCTGTTCTTACGATAACCACGCACATAATTATTATTTCCTAAAGACATCGCCTGGAAGAACTCGTAATTATCTGTGAAGATGCGGCCACCACCAAAACGAAGCACCGTTGTTACTTTACTGATATCAGAGATCGTGGCATAGATCGTCATATCAGACGTAAGTTTCGTGATCTTATTGCTCGCGTTATTCATTCCCCGTGACGACGTAAATTCTGTGAACCAGGTGATTCCGCGTGACGGGAATGTTTCGTCGTTGATATAATTAATATCCAGTTTCATCTTCAGGCCGAGATAATCTTTTATGGAATACAAATTAGCAGAATCGCGGTTTACAATCGCTGGGTTCGATAAGATTCTTGTTTTATTGTCTTCAAAATCGCTCCAGTAATGATAGTATGTTGGACCAATAGAAAACTGGAAAATATCGTTATACCTTTTCCTCAGCAACAAATCGGCTGCAACATATTTATTTCTTACGCGATAATATGCGAGCTTAAGCCTTTTATCATACTCCGACTGGTTACCATAGCCGAAGAAATTATTCAGCGTCGGGTTCACCATTTCCGCTTTTACGATGATATCATTTTTAAACATCGCCTTGTTGAAAATACCCTGGTATTTCAGTTGGTAAGCGCCACGTTGCGGTGCATACAAGCTGGTGAATTTTTGGTCTGTAGCATATGGTTCTTTACGGAAGCCATAGGTACGTTTGTTAAACCCAAGACCGACAAGAAATTTATCTTCCACGTTGTATCCGAGGTTAATTTGAGGGAAGATAAATTTATCATACTGGAAGCCTGTGTTTTTATATTCCAGCACCGCCGCGTCACTGGTGAATTCCTTGTTTGTGCGGCGCAGGTTGATCATTGAATTTTTCTCGGTAGACAAATCATACACGAAACTTTTGATATTGCCCTTCAGGTTGAATGTATCTGCACCCTTACCCCCGATAATCCGCATTTTCATCGTTGACTTCACGTTCTCGTCAATTTCAAATTTATCATCGCCATTCAGGCCATACAATCGCAGTTCACGCGTCACTTTAGGATCAAACACGCGGCGATACATGATCGAGGCAGAATCAGATTCTTCATTCTTTTTATACACCGTAAGTTTTACCAGGCCGTTGTCATTTTCAACATGGAAATATTCTTTTTCGTTACTACCTACCACACTTACTTCACGGGAAATAAACTTGTAATACTTCATCACATTCTTCGTCAGGATATCCCGGCGGCTTTCCAGTTTGGTTACCACGCGGGCTGAATCCAGCGCCTTAATTTCCGGTGGATATTTACTCACGGCTTCAGTGATCACATCATTCGTCATTTTCAGGTTAAAACTGTCAGCGATATCTTGCCATGCTGCCTCATCCAGTTTGTTTAAAAAGATGCGGTCAAAATCACGGGCCACAAAATTGAATCCTTTGATATCGGCAATATTTTTTTTGAAACCTTGCAGAAAAGGCATTTGATTTTTAGACAAATACTTTAATAAAAGCCCATCAGAATTAAAGAACGCCTGGTCACGGTCACGAGGTAAGGGAAAATATAATTTACCTTTCCCGGTATCGGCAGTTCCCCATTTCCATTGGTCGGCATGACGATCAAAATCACCGATCAGCATATCCAATAACCTGGCACGCAACACATCAGGCTGATCCACCCGATCATCATTGTCTTCATATAATTTATTCAACACTTTACTCGTGCTCTTGCTTTCTTCACCCGGAACCGGATCGCGGTCTTCCAGCATGACTACAGTGTTTGCAAACATTTTACGGTATGCACCAAAAGCAGGATCATCAGGGACGAAGAAGTAGCGCGGCTGCGCTGAAATCACGCCCGCAGCTTTTGCAAGTGTTGGAACCACCAACGGCGAATAAGGATCACTGGCAGAAATCATATCGGCGACGATCCCTTGTGCCAGGGTACCGCGAAGGTTTTCGGGTAATGCTTTTTCCGGATCTTTATCAATCGTTCTCAGCGTCCATTCCTTGCCCTTTTTGTCAACGATCTTTAAAGATTTCGTTTGCTTACCACCACCCAGGCTTTTAATCGTAAATCCGCCCAGTTCTTTGCTGATATTAAACACCGGTAAGCGAATCGGTATGCTCCATTCTTTACGGTAGTTTTTACCCAGGAACACTTCTTTAAAACCGGTATAACTTTTATATTTATCGCTGGCTGATATCGTAACACTGTCTTTAAAAACATAAGGTGTTGAGCGCGTTGTATCTTTTGCCTCTTCTTCTACTTTTGAAAAATCCAGGATTGTTGTGTCATAGACTTTCTTCATCGAATCCCCTGCCACCTCAAAAAATTTGGAACGTACAATTTTATTTTTAGAGATCTCCAAAGTTGCAAAACCGGTGTTGCCTGATGCGAACAAACTGAACCTGCTCTTGGAAACCCGGGAGGTCTTACTACCACTGCCGCTCACGATATAGTTATACCCGCTGTCCTGGATCAACTGCATGGTATGCTCATGACCGGAAACAAAGATGACGTTCTTGTGCCCTTTTACCACGCCTTCAATATCATGGATCATCGCCTGGTACAACGGGTGTTTCAAATCCTGCGCTGTACCGAAAACTGCACGTGTGAGTGGATAGGAAGAACCGATAACCGGCAATGGGATATACAAATTAGGAATCGCATCTGTGAAAGGAAAGATATGTTGCTTGAGTGTAAAAAATCCACCGTGCGGACCGTAGCTGCGCATCGGGTGATGCATAGCGATCAGCACCAGTTTCTTGGAATTTTTCGCAAGAATATCATCGAGCTGCGTGATCACTTCTGCCTTTGTTTTATACGGACAATCAGATTCGATTCCGGGTTTATCGTATTCCTGTAGCCACCACTGGCTGTCCATCATCACAAGCGTAATATCATCTGTAATAGAAACTTCTTCCGGGCCGGGACAACCATCCCTGGGATACATTTTTACATAATTGTTACTGAGGAAATCAATATAGGATTGAACGCGCAATATAGATTCATAACCATTGCGGCCACCGTTCGCCCAGTCGTGATTACCGGGGATGAAATACACATTGCTTTGTGCTGTGCCTGCAATATGGATTTGAGAATCAAGGGGTGCTTTGGCAATGTCGTATGTAGGCAGGGCGTTATCAGGCAAACCTGTTTTGTAAAGGTTATCCCCGAGGTAAATAATGGTTGTCTTTTTATTGATGGGAATATTTCTCTTCACAGCAGCTACCACCGGGTGACGGCCATTGGTGAGCTGCCCGGCATCCCCGATCAGTACGATCGTTGATTGCAAGCTATCCTGTGCGATAACGCCCGAAAAAATAAAGCTGGCAGCAGTTAGCAGTGTGATGGTTTTTCTCATTGTCCTTTCTTTTTGTTTTTTAAGATAAGCAAAGTAGCATAGCCTTCCAGGAATACTTCATTCGAGATGATCAGGTCACCGGCAGGCGTGAACGTGAGCCCTTCCGGCTGCTTGTAAATTTTTGGGTTTAGTTCAAATACATCTTTAAATTTCCCCCTGCTGTCTGTGATCAATAACAATTTGCTTACTGAGCAAACAATATACAGGTCTTTTGTAATAGGATTTATTGCCGCTGCAGAAGGTTTCAGCGCCAGCTTATCCATCCCTAATTTTTTGGCGATGGGTGCTACATCAATCTCCATAAACGCATGATAGGCTATTCCTGAATCTCCTAAAGCAAAAGAACTCACCTTTGCTTTTTTATCTTCCTCGCATTGCTTGCACATGATCACCAGCCGGTTTGAATCGGCATCGTAATAAAGCGTTTCAAATTCATTTACCTTTTTAGACTGGTCTGAAAAATTCGTTTTGTTTGTCCTGATACTGTCTCCCACAAAATTCACTTGTTCAATATCGCCATTGCTCACCAACACATAAAAAATGCTGTCCTTCATTACGATGTCTTCATAATCGCGCTGTTTATCGAAGCGCCATTGTTTTGCGTTACCCGGGTGAAGGATAGGAATTTTAAATAACATCCCGTCTTCATCGATGATCGCAAATACACTCGTATCCTTGGCGTAATAAGATATCCCGGAAATTTCATCCAGGTCTGCCGGAAGATCGATGATGGTTGGGTTTGCAAAATCATACATATCGGAGTTGCGGAATGATTTGCTGTTGGATTTGGAATTACAGGAAATCATGAACATGGCAATGCACAGAACGATGAGTCCGGCGAGCCGCGATTTTTTGAGGAGGGTCATTAGTTGGTTATTAATTGCTATTTGCTTAAAGACAAATGATATGCCAATGAAAACCAACGTCATAAAGCAGAAATACCACGGTCGTATTAGAAATAATCAGGCTATGATCACCCAAAAACCAGAGAAATTCCCGCTGGCTGTAGAAAATTTTACATGAGTTGGAAGTATTACTCTTCCTTAAAACCCCAGTCTGTTTTTAAGATCTGGAGGGCGTCGGGGGATAAATTGGGGCTTGAATAATGCCCGGCAAGCGTTTTCTGGCGAAAAGCTTCATAAACAGTTACCGCGCAGGCTACCGAAATGTTCAGCGATTTTATGATTCCAACCTGCGGAATGATGAAATTTCCATCGGCCATCGCAATGATGTCGTCACTCACCCCGCTATGCTCATTACCAAAAACCAGGGCTGTTGGTTCACGCAGATCGAGTTCATACAAACCAACCGCATCGGAACTCAGGTGCGTAGTGTAGATCTTCGCAAATTTTGTTCGCAGTGCAGCAAAACATTCCGCCGCATCCTGGAACTGGTGAACGGTTAACCATTTGGCAGCACTAGATGAAGTTTTCGCGCTCCATCTTTCATGAAGCGCGATCTGGGTATTGAGAATATAAATATCCTGGATACCGACCGCATCACAGGTGCGCATCACGGCAGAAATATTATGCGGATCGGAAACATTTTCCAACACCACCGTTAGGCCCGGTTGCCTTTTTTCCAGCACATTCGTCAACCTTTCTGATCTTTCTGGCGTCATGCCGCGAATGTCTGTATAAACTACCTTTCATCAAAATATTTTTAAAATCGGTAAAGCCTTACTTACATTTAGCGATAAAACATTTTTTACATGCGAAAACTAATAGCATTATGTCTCCTGGGCAGCAGTTTTGCCGCCTGCAATAATTCCGGTAAAGAAGCCGGACCCGGATCTGAAAAACCTGCAGTGGATATCCTCGCTGCCAACATGGACAGCACGGTGAAACCCGGCGATGATTTCTTCCTGTATGCAAATGGCGGCTGGATCAAACGCACAGCTATCCCTGGTGCAGAAAGCGGCTGGGGCATCGGCAATATGGTGCAGGATGAGATTTATTCAAAATTGAAAAAGATCAATGAAGATGCCGTTGCAGAGAAAGCTGCGAAAGGAACGATCTCGCAAAAGATCGGCGACTTCTGGAAAAGCGGTATGGACTCTGCCGGAATTGATCGCGCAGGACTGTCGCCTTTGCAAAATGATTTTAAAGCCATCGATGCGATCAGTAACGCAGAACAGTTGTTGACAGAAGTAGCCACGCTACATCGTAAAGGTGTGAACGCCTTGTTCAGTAATTATGTAGGTCAGGACGACAAAAACAGCGAAGTAATGGCATTCAAACTGGACCAGGGCGGACTAGGTTTGCCGAACCGCGAATATTATTTTAATACCGATGACCGTTCGGTGAAGGTTCGGGCGGCTTATAAAGATTACCTGCTGAAAACTTTCCGACAGCTGGATACTGCCAATGCTGCGAAAAACGTGGCGGCAGTGTATGACCTGGAAACCCGGCTCGCTAAATCCAGCCGCAAACTGGAAGATCTCCGTGACCCTTATAAAAACTACAATAAGATGAGCTGGGAAGGCCTGTCCAAATTGGCTCCTTCCATCAATTGGAAAAACTACGCGCAACTCACAGGCGCCAATAAAGTAGATACCGTAATTTTAGGTCAGCCCGAATTCTACAGCACCCTAGGGAAGGAATTTACAGCGACAAATATGGATACCTGGAAGAATTACCTGAAGCTTCGGGTCATCCAGAGTTATGCATCTTACCTCGATCAGACAACGTTCATGAATTATTTCGCTTACCGCAAAACACTAACCGGCGCTTCCGAACCGCGCGCGCGTTGGAAACGTGTGATGGATGCCGAAGAAGATGCGATCGGTGAAGCATTGGGGCAACTGTTCGTGAAAGAATATTTTAATGAGACGGCGAAGAAACGTTACAACGATATCGTGGAAAACATTCGCGCAGCCTATAAAGAAAGGATCGCAAAACTTTCCTGGATGAGCGACAGCACAAAACAAAAAGCCTATAAAAAATTAGCAGGCATCACAAAAAAAGTGGGCTACCCTGATAAATGGAAAGACTTCAGCAGCCTGGCCATTGATGACGGCCCGTGGGTACTGAATATGCAACGCGCGAACGAATGGTGGCATAATTACGAGATCAACAAATTAGGGAAACCCGTAGACCGCACCGAATGGAGCATGACGCCGCAGACGTACAACGCGTATTACAACCCCAGCAATAACGAGATCGTTATGCCTGCAGGCATCTTTGCGGTGCCGGGTTATCGCGATGCAGATCTCGACGATGCCCTGGTGTATGGATATGCTGCTGCGTCAACTATTGGCCATGAGATCACCCATGGTTTTGATGACCAGGGACGGCAATATGATGCAGAAGGGAACTTAAAAAACTGGTGGACAAAAACGGACGAAGCAGAATTCACCAAGCGCGCAAAGTTGATCATTTCGCAATTCAATGAGTTCAGCCCGGTTGATACATTGCATATTAATGGTAATGCCACGCAGGGAGAAAACATCGCAGACCTTGGTGGAATGTTGCTCGGCCTCGATGCGTTTAAGAAAACAGAAGCGTATAAGAAAAACGAAAAGATCGCAGGGCTTACACAGGTTCAGCGCTATTTCATGGGCTATGCGTTGGGATGGTTATATCAGATCCGGAAAGAACGCCTCGCCAACCTCGTGATCACGGATGTGCACTCGCCTGCAAAGGAAAGAGTGAACGGGCCGGTCGTAAATATCCCGGAATTTTATGAAGCTTTCGGTATAAAACCAGGCGATAAAATGTACCGCGCAGATAGTTTACGCGTCTCCATCTGGTAAAATATAATTT
Organism: Ferruginibacter sp.; assembly: GCA_028288705.1. Taxonomy (GTDB): domain Bacteria; phylum Bacteroidota; class Bacteroidia; order Chitinophagales; family Chitinophagaceae; genus Ferruginibacter. The sequence goes on along the minus strand of JAQBNH010000019.1, from coordinate 386,392 downwards.
CGATGTTTGAAACAGGATAGTATGGCTATCCTGTTTTTTTATGCCGTTCACGAAGTACTGCGTCAATATCCCCCAGAGAAAAACCTTTGGCCTGCAGGAGAATCAGGTAATGGAATAGCAAATCCGCCGCTTCATTTTTAAATAAATCATCGTTATTATCTTTTGCTTCAATAACGAGTTCTATGGCTTCCTCTCCTACTTTCTGGGCGATCTTGTTGATACCAGATGCAAACAGGGAAGCGGTGTAAGAATTTGTTCCCGATTCATTTCTCCTGTCGCGGATGATCGATTCGAGTTCGTCTGTAAAATGCGCTGCGCGATTCGACGTGCCAAAACATGTATCTGCTCCTGTATGGCAAACCGGGCCATTCGGAATCGCTTTAACCAGCAAAGTATCTGCATCGCAATCCACCTGGATAGAACGCACGGTTAAGGAGTTGCCGCTGGTTTCGCCTTTCGTCCAAAGACGATTTTTGCTGCGACTGAAAAAAGTTACCCGCCCGCATTTTTCTGTTTCCTTTAATGCATCCGCATTCATAAAGCCGAGCATCAACACATTTAAGGTAAGTGCATCCTGCACAATGCAGGGCATTAAACCATCCGGATATTTTGTAAAATCTGCAACCATAATATTTATTGTTGGTTTGGGCGAACAGGAATGCCCTGCTCGAGTAAATAGTTTTTTAAATCAGGAATTAGCATCTCGCCAAAATGGAAAATCCCGGCTGCAAGGGCTGCATCTGCAGCAGCCAGCTGAAACACATCCCTGAAATGTTCCAGCCTTCCGGCACCGCCTGATGCAATAACAGGCACGGGTAGTTGTTCCGCCAGCTTTTTGGTTATGTCAAGCGCGAATCCTTCTTTGGTGCCATCATTGTTCATACTCGTGAGGAGGATTTCTCCGGCACCAAGGTCAACCGCCTGCCGCGCCCAATCGCTGCAATCCAGGCCGGTATTCAATCTTCCACCATTTAAATATACCTGCCAGTTTTCGTTAATTTCTTTTTTTGTATCGATCGCGACCACAACACACTGGCTCCCGAAAGCCGTACTCATCTCTTTAATAATGTCCGGATTACACACCGCGAACGAATTGATAGAAATCTTGTCCGCACCGTTTTTTAATAATACTTCTACGTCTGCAAGGGAAGTAATGCCACCACCAACCGTAAACGGAATATTGATCGACGAAGCGATATCATTCACCAGGCTTAACAAAGTCGCACGTGCCTCGATCGTTGCAGTGATGTCGAGGAATACCAGTTCGTCGGCGCCGCTTGCCGCATATTTAACTGCGAGTGCTACCGGGTCGCCGGCATCTTTAATATCCACGAAATTGACACCCTTCACGGTTCTGCCGTTGCGGATATCCAGGCATGGTATGATTCTTTTTGTAAGCAATCGCTTCTTTAGTTTTTCAGGTTTTTGAAATAGGTGATTTCTTCCAGCGATAAATTTCCTTCATAAATCGCTTTGCCAATGATCGCGCCAGCACAACCGGCAACCTCGAGTTCATGAAGATCATTCATGGTGGTAACGCCACCACTTGCCGTTAAATTGATTCCCGGGAAACGGGCAATGATGTTTTTATACAGATCTGTGGATGGCCCCTGCATCGCGCCATCTTTAGAAATATCCGTGCAGAAAAAATGCCGCGCACCGAAGCTGATCATTTGTTCCAAAAAGGTATAAACATTTATTCCGCCATCTGCCAGCCAGCCGTTGATCCGGATGTTTTCATCCAGCACGTCGGCCCCGATAAAAAAACGATCAGCACCAAATTCAGCCAGCCATTCCTTTATCGTTTCCGGTGATTTTACCGCAATGCTTCCAATTGTTGCCATCGTTGCGCCCGCCTTCAAAACGAGTTCCACATCTTCCTTTTTCTTGATACCGCCCCCAAAATCAATTTCCATTTTCGTTTGGGAGGCAATCGCTTCCAATACGGCGTAATTCACAATGCTGCCCGCTTTCGCGCCATCAAGGTCCACCAAATGCAATCGCCTGATACCCGCGTCTTCAAAAGCTTTAGCCACATCAAGCGGAAGGGCATGATAAGTTTTTTGCCGGGCAAAATCTCCATGCGTGAGCCGAACACATTTGCCCTCTATAATATCAATTGCAGGAATGATCTCCATCTTATTGTTTTAAAAAGTTCTGAATGATGCGGTCTCCTGCAGCCCCTGATTTCTCTGCGTGGAACTGAACACCATAAAAATTATCCTTCGAGACTGCAGCACTATAGGGTAAAATATAATCGGAAGCCGCGACAGTATTTTCACAAAGTTCCATGTAAAAGCTATGGACATAATATACGAAGACATTTTCGGCTACACCTTCCAGTAAGGAACCCTTAAAATTGCGGATCGTATTCCAACCTACCTGCGGAACCTTGATCCGTTCCGCGCTGGTATTTACAAATTTCTTCACTCTCGCCGGAATGATTCCAAGGCATTGGGTATCCGATTCTTCGGAAGTCATCCCAAGCAACTGCATCCCCACGCAAATCCCTAATACCGGTTGTTGCAATGCAGGAATGATTTGATCCAGTCCCGACCCCCGTAAACTGTCCATAGCCGCGCCGGCATTGCCAACACCGGGAAAGATCACGCGGTCTGCAGCTCTTAACTGCTTTTCATCAGCAGTAACCAGAGCAGTATGCCCGAGCCGTTTGAGTGCATACAAAACGCTTTGGATATTCCCTGCATTATAGGCTATGATCGCGATCTTCATTTATAAAATTCCTTTCGTCGTGGGCAACTGGTTACTTGTTTCATCTCTCCTCACCGCCATCTTTATTGATTTGGCAAACGCTTTAAATATTGCTTCGATCTTATGGTGATCGTTTTCTCCCTTCGCTTTGATATTGATATTGCACTGTGCTGCATCAGAAAAGGACTTGAAGAAATGATAGAACATTTCTGTGGGCATTGCACCTAAATATTTCCTGCTAAACTTAACTTTCCAAACCAGCCAGCTGCGGCCGCCAAAATCAATCGCTACGCGCGCCAGGGCATCATCCATCGGCAAAAGAAAACCATAGCGCTCTATTCCCTTTTTATTGCCGATCGCCTGCGCAAATGCCTCACCCAGGGCAATCGCAGTATCTTCTATGGTATGATGCTCATCAATTTCAAGATCGCCTGTACAACGGACCATCAGGTCGATTCCGCTATGCCGCGACAATTGTTCCAGCATATGATCAAAAAAACCGATCCCGGTATTGATAGAAGATTTTCCTTCACCATCCAGCGTAAGGGTTAACATGATATCGGTTTCATTCGTCTTGCGTTGATGCGTTGCCGAACGCACAGGCAATTTCAGAAACTGGTAAATCGCTTTCCAGTCCGGTGTTGATAACACAATCGTATCACTCTTTAATGCTGCAACAGTTTCGCTGATTTCTGCCGCGCCAAGCTGTTCATCAATATTCAGCCAGATACCTTTACAGCCAAGGTTTTTCGCGAGTTGCATATCCGTGATCCGGTCCCCGATAACAAAAGAATGCTTAAGATCGTAGATGCTTTCATCGAGGTATTCGAGCAACATACCGATGCCCGGCTTCCTCGTAGAAAGGCCTTCGTCCGGGAAACTCCGGTCGATAAAAACTTTCGGGAAAACAACGCCTTCATTTGCGAAACTTTCCATCACGAGGTTATGCACCGGCCAGAAAGTATGCTCGGGGAATGAGTCCGTTCCTAGCCCATCCTGGTTGGTAACCATCACCAGTTCGTAATCCAGTTCGGCTGCGATCTTGCGCATAAACTCAAATGCATGCGGATAGAAATGCAGTTTTTCAAATGCATCCAATTGATATGTCGGCGGCGCTTCTTTTATGAGTGTGCCATCCCGGTCAACAAATAACAGTTTCTTTAAGGGCACTTTTTTATTTTCCATGATCTTTCGTGTATGCTTGTAAAGTTTTGATTAAGTCATCGTTTTCCCCGGGCGTACCGATGGTGATGCGCAGGCAGTTTTCACAACCGGGTTCTTTGCTTCGGTTTCGTACAACGATTTCGTTCGACGCAAGGTATGCATACAGAGCATGTGCATCACTTACCCGCACCAGCAGGAAATTTGCAGCACTGTCAAAAATATTTTCTACAACAGTCATCGCCTGCAATGCCTTAACCACTCTCGCGCGTTCTGCTACTGTAATACGGATCCACTCATTCACCTGTTCGGTATGTTGCAATGCCTCCAGCCCCAACTGCTGCGAGGCTTCATTGATATTATAAGGCGGTTTTACTTTGTTAAAAAGATCGATGAGATCCATCGACCCGTAAGCCAGTCCGAGGCGCAATGCCGCAAGGCCCCAGGCCTTAGAGAGCGTCTGCATAACGAGCAGGTTATTATATTCTGTGAGCTCGGCAATAAATGTTTTCTGGCTGGAATAATTGATATACGCCTCATCAATTACAACAATGCCGTTGAAATTATTGAGCAGGAACTCGATATCGGCACGACGCATATTATTTCCTGTCGGATTGTTCGGTGAGCAGATGAACAACAGTTTGGTCTGAGCATCCGTTGCATCCATGATGGCGGGAATATCCAACTGGAAATTTGCATCCAGCGGCACTTTGCGAACCGCAACATCGTTGATATGCCCGCTCACTTCGTACATGCCGTATGTTGGCGGACAAACAATCACGTTATCTTTTGCCGGATCACAGAAAATGCGGTATGCCAGGTCGATCACTTCATCACTACCATTACCAATAAAAATATTTTCTGCCGGCACGCCTTTGATGCGGGCTAACTGAAATTTAAATTGCCATTGCAACGGATCCGGATAGCGGTTGTAATTTTCCGGAAGTGCTGAACCAAATGCATTTTCATTGGCATCTAAAAACACCGAGGCCCTTCCTTCAAATTCATGACGCGCGGATGAGTATGGTGTTAAGTCCAGGATATTCCTACGCACCAATTTCATAATATCAATTGCCATTGTCTAAATATTTTAATCGCAGGGTAACTGCATTTTTATGCGCTTCCAGCCCTTCTGCTGCAGCCATCGTTTCCACAGCTTTACCAATAGTTTGCAAGCCGTTCCCGGTTAATTCCTGGAACGTAATTTTCTTTACAAAGCTGTCCACTGAAACGCCGCTGTACATTTTCGCATAGCCGTTCGTTGGCAAGGTATGATTGGTACCGGATGCATAATCACCGGCGGATTCCGGAGAATAATTGCCGATAAAAACACTGCCTGCATTTACGACAAACCTTGAAAGCCCGGCTGCATTTTCAGAAGCGATGATCAGGTGCTCGGGCGCATAATCGTTTAAAAAATCAAACGCTGTGTGTGGATCCGCGATCACAACAGCCCGGCTGTATTCCATCGCAGCACGCGCGATATCTCCCCGCGGAAGCGTTGCTATTTGCGCTTGTAAGGCCATTTCTACATCTGTTACGATACCGGGATTGGATGCCACTAAAACTACCTGGCTGTCTTTTCCGTGTTCTGCCTGGCTGAGTAAATCAGCGGCAACGAATGCGGGGATACAGCTTTCGTCTGCGTATACTGCCAATTCACTGGGGCCGGCAGGCATATCAATCGCAGTGCCCTGCTGACTGACGATTTGCTTTGCGCAGGTGACGTATTGATTACCCGGCCCGAATATTTTGGAAACACGCGGAACTGAAGTGGTTCCATAACTCATTGCCGCGATCGCCTGAACACCGCCAATAGCATAAAGTTTTTCGAGGCCCAAAACTTTCGCGGTATATAGGATCGCGGGATGAACCTCACCGTTTTTTTGTGCAGGCGTGCAAACGACAATATTGTTGCAACCCGCGATCAAGGCCGGGATGGCCAGCATCAGCAAGGTCGAAAAAAGTGGCGCTGTTCCTCCGGGAATGTACAGTCCTACAGATTCAATACCGACAGATTCGCGCCAGCAAAAAACGCCAGGCGCAGTTTCCAGTTTTATAACGGGCTCTTTCTGCGCAGTATGAAAACGTTCAATATTATTTTTTGCCAGCAGGATTGCCGCACGAAGTTCTCCCGCAATCAATTGTTCCGAAGCGGCAATTTTAGTTGCAGGTACAAGAAAATCCGCGGCGTTATTTCCATCAAACTGCGCATTGAATTTTTGCACAGCTGCGTCACCGGCTTCCTTCACTTCTTCCAGGATGCTTTTCACCGCAACTTCAAGCGACGAACTGTCGAATGCAGGGCGTGTGCCGAGTTCCGGCCAGCGTGTTTTTGCTGGTTCTGTATAAATATTTAATAATGTTGCTGCCATTACATGATCATTTTTTCAATCGGAACAACGAGGATCCCTTCCGCTTCGAGGGCTTTTAATTTTTCGATCACTTCCCAAAAATCATTTTCATTTACAACGCTCTGAATGCTGCTCCAGCCTGCAGTAGCCAACGGCACGATCGTCGGACTTTTGCTACCGGGTAAGATGGCAGAAATATTTTCCAGCTGATGATTGGGCGCATTTAATAAAATGTACTTGTTGTTACGCGCCATCTTCACGGCGTTGATACGCATCAACAATTTATCAAGCAATATTGTTTTCTCCGCGGATAAATCCTTAGTTGCCACGAGCACGGCCTCAGACGACAAAATTGTTTCCACTTCTTTTAAGCCATTGGTAAAAAGTGTGCTCCCGCTGCTCACCAGGTCACAGATCGCATCCGCCAACCCGATACCGGGCGCAATTTCCACCGACCCACTGATCTCATGGATCTCTGCATCAATATTATTTTTTAAGAGAAACTCCTGTGTGAGATGCGCATAAGTCGTGGCAATCTTTAACCCCGCCAGGTCTTCTACAGACGCATACTGCTTTTCTTTTGGTATCGCAATGCTTAGCCGGCATTTGCCAAAGCCCAGGCGATAGACGAGATCGAGTGCTTTGTTTTTTTCCAGGAAAACATTTTCACCCACGATGCCGATATCTGCAACGCCATCGAACACATATTGCGGGATATCGTCATCCCGTAAAAAGAATACTTCCAGTGGAAAATTCTCTGCGGTTGTTCGTAGTTGTTTATTGCCGTTGTTCAGGTGAATGCCGCATTCCTTCAACAATTTCACAGATTCCTCGTACAGCCTGCCGGATTTTTGAACTGCTATTTTAAGCATAGAAAATAAAAATTTAGACTTACCAAAATAAAAAAAGGCTCACATTTCTGTAAGCCTCCGTTTGTAAAATATTGTTACTACATACAAATCAACCCAGCTTACCTGTTGGCAAAAGATGATGATGATGTATGTGTGTAGATTGTTTCATTTGTCGCACAAAGTAAAGCAGGAATGCCGGTTCAGCCAAATAAAATTAAAAATTTAGCATTTCTACCCCCAGCCCCGGTTTGTTAGAACCGATGATCTTACCTGCATCAAAACTGATACCGGAGGCAATATCCTCTGCCAGCAATAATGGCCCGTCCATATCTACGTAATCAAGTAACGGCGAGAGTTGCGCGATAGCGGCGCTGCCGAGCGTACTTTCATTCATACAGCCCACCATCACCTGCAGGCCCAATTCACGCGCCTTTGAAATCATGCGTTTTGCGGGGGTGATACCACTGCATTTTGTTAATTTGATATTGATGCCATGAAAATGTCCCGGGCATTTTAATACGTCATCTTCTGCCACGCAAGCCTCATCTGCGAACAAAGGCAATACAGATTTTTCATACAGGATCTTCATGCCTTCCCAATTGTCTTTTGCCAAAGGCTGCTCCACAAATTCAACCCCCAGGCTTGCCAGGATGGGAATTTTTTCCAGGGCCTGTTCAAGCGACCATCCTGCGTTTGCATCCACACGAAAGATCGCATCTGTATGCTTTCGCAGTTCTGTTACCATGTCAATATCATCGGCTGTGCCTACTTTTATTTTATAGATCGGCCATGTCCTTTCTTTCATTTTGGCCACCATCTTTTCAATGGTATCAATCCCGATGGTGAAATCCGTCATCGGTGCATTGGCAGGATCGAGACCCCAGAGTTGTTGCAGAGACTTGCGTTTCATCTTGCCGTACAGATCCCAGCCCGCCATATCCAGGGCACAGACCAGAAACGGGTTCTGCGGAAATAAATGATGGAGGTAATGCCAGTAGCGTTCGGGATCACTGAAAGCGAATTTCTCTACGAACATTTTTTTCTGCTCCAGGTCGGCTACCATCTTTTCTACCGGGATATTGTAATAACTGATCGCCGGCGCTTCACCATATCCTTTAAATCCGAAATATTCGAGTTCGACAACCAGCGAAGGCTGATGCGTTTTCGTGCCTTTTGAGATCGTAAACGGATGTGTGAACGGGAGATGATAGGTCTTATAAGTAAGCTTCATAAAAAACAATTAACGGCCGCAGTGCGTGATCAATTCTTTGAGCGTTTTAGTAAATGCGGCATCTTCGATCAGTTTTTCCAGATCGGTATGCATGCGATAATTCCACTCATGATCTCCATTGGATGGATCATTGATGCGTTCTGCATGAATATTTCCCGATCGGATATTTTCATCAATACCCAACAGGTCCTGCAACAGGAATACTGCCCACATGGCTGGTGAACAAAGATGTTGTTCAATGATGTCGCGGCTCACCCATGATGCACAATATTGCGGTGCAATACCATCATGCTCCAATACATTATTGAAGAAATATTGGATATGCTGGCGTTCTTCCTGCCACCATTCGCGGATCGTACTCATGTCATGCGTGGAAGGCGTAACAACACTCGCGTAGGGTGCATTTTTGGGATGGGAGAAATTATCAGAAGCCAGTTTCGGCATACGCTGAACCTGTAACGAAAGTATCTCTAACTCCTGCAATACTGCCTCCATAAAATCAGGGACCATGCCGAGGTCTTCCGCGCAGAGCAACATGTCCGTTGTGGATTTAAGCGCATTCAGTTTCTTAATTCCTTCTGCTTCCCAGAGTTCATTTTGGTTGCTGAAAAAGTATTCGTTGTACAAGCGGTCAAAGGCATCGCGCTGCTCCTGCGTTAATGCTTTGTAAGAATCTGTGGAATGCAGGTTGATGCGGAAATTATAGTGATCTGTCTGTTGCGGATCTTCGATAAGGATAACGTTGGAGAACAAACGCAGTACGGTATCCTCCAGTGCTTTCTTGCCGGGATTCAATGTAAAGAAACCCGCGATCTTGCGTTGGGTATTGTATTCCGTTTTAAAATGATTGTCCTGGAGGAAGATTTGCTTCACCCAGGCAGCATCAGCGCCAAAATAATCCTGCAGGATATCTTCGGTTACATAAGGGAAGCAGAAACGGTCCCGATCGAAATAACCCAGTGCACTGCGCACCGCGTCCTGGTTCAATGCCAGCACCGGTTTAAAGAATCCCAATGTTCCTTCCACGGCGTTAACCGGAATACTCCAGATCCTGAAGAATCCAAGTACATGATCTATACGGATCGCATCAAAATAATTGCCCAGGTGCTCCATCCGCTGACGCCACCATTTGTAACCATCGGCCGCCATCGCGTCCCAGTTGTAAGTAGGGAAGCTCCAGTTTTGCCCTTTGCTGGAATAATAGTCGGGCGGTGCTCCGGCCTGCATATCCATGTGAAAGAGGTGTGGATACATCCAGGTGTCAACACTGTATCTCCCGACGCCAATCGGCAGGTCTCCTTTAAAAACGATTGATTTTTTATGTGCATAATCCACTGCATCTTTTAACTGCAAATGGAGATGGTATTGAATAAAGTAATGCAGGCAGATCTCGTCATAATGATCCTTATCAGGCGCAGCAAATTCCTGCACTTCATCCTCATGGTAGACAGCTAATTCTTCCCAGCTTTCAAAATCTGCCGTTTCATACCGGTCCCGCAGGCAGCAAAAAGCGGCATAAGGCACGAGCCAGTGACGGTTGAGATCGAAGAATTCCATCCAGGCAAAATCATCTTTAAAAGAATGCTTTTCCAGGAGATACAATTCGCGGATGGCAGCCATTTTTAATGCGCTTACGCCGTCGTAATCGAGAGCGGTGGCTGCATTCAGGCGTTCAACCTCAGCAGCTACTTCATCTGTAAACTGGAAGGAGGCGGCCGTTGCGATCTTATGAATATTTAAATACAGCGGGTGCAGTGCAAACGGAGATATGGCGGCGTAGGGATAGGAATCTTTGCGGCTATGCGTAGCTGTCGTGTCGTTAACGGGCAGCAACTGGATCATCTTCATGCCCGTTGCCGAGGCCCAATCGGCGAGCAGCTGCAGGTCCGTAAAATCACCGATACCCCAGCTATGTTCTGTGCGTAATGCGGAAACAGGAATGTTTACACCGGCAGCTTTCCAGCGGTAATGATTAAAAGGCGCGTCGAGTAAATAAAGGTTTGCCGCATCTTCCTCAAGATGCTCTATCCTGCGGTTATCGCCTTCTTCAAAATGAACGATCTGCTTTTGCCGGACATCATACAGTCCTAGTTTATACTCGATGGGAAATTCGTCTTTGCGAAGATTCAACGCTATTGTCCAGGCATGTTTTCCCTGCTGCAATAACAGCGGTTTCTCTTTATTCCAATCGTTAAAAGATTTGCCGCTACCGGTCAGGCAGAGCCGAAACCGTTCTGTCATCAGGGGCGCAGTCACTTCAAAAATATGCGTGGGATGTTTTGCGTTCTTCCCCGGCTTTTTCTTGTGGTTCTTTTTAAAAAGCACCTCAAATGCCTTACTGGAAAATGCCGCAGGAACCTTCTCCTGCTGACTGATCTGTTCGTAAATATTTAGCTGTGGCTGCTGGTAATTTTTAAGCCGGACGATCTTTTCAGGCACCAGTTCTTTATCGGGCGTACCGTCGCCAAAAGAGATCCGGCAACTATAGCGAAGTTTTTTTTTGATCCCCAGTTCTTTTGTATCCAGTGTACCTGACCAATGCTGTTCATCCTGGTATTGTAAAGGAAATCGTTGTGTTGTTAACGCTGCCGCTTTTTTTCCAGGCTCCACCTGCAGGTATAAGGCCTGCCCATGCCTTGTTTGGTAACGAATGGAATAATGAAGGATCATAACCGCAATTTAAGCAGAAAGAAACAATTGTTTTTGCTGTAAATTTTATTCCAAAAAAATAGCCGCTTTATTTCTTCTATCCTATATTTGCACAAATCAAAACGCAATGGAAACAAGAAAAAAATCTACCGGGTTATATTGGATCTTATTTTTAGTATCAGTGGCCGCTTTCTTCGGCGTGTATGCTGTTGGCGGTGGATATTGCTCTCTTGTATTGCCTTTCAACGTTACCTTTTTTGCGCTGGCTTTAGACCTGATGTAACAGCGCCTTAATTTTTTATACGGCCTCCTTTTAGGAGGCTTTTTTATTGCGCGGCATTCGCGGTATCACTAAGAGAAAAGCATCCTGTCGGTTACTTATTCTCCCACAGCTTCCCGCACAAAAAAAGCCCCGGTTAAGGGGCAGTGATCATTATGCATTACCTTGAATTATTTTACCGGACGGCATTTCCTGTAATGGTTGTTGGCAGCTTGCTGTACCGTAACAGAACGGGAGCAGGAAACCAATACCATTGAGAGAACGACCAGCAATAACATGTTTTTCTTCATAAAATTCGTTTGGGTTAATAGTGCAGAGATGAAACGAAGTTTTTGCCGATTAATTATGCAGGAATAAAAAAAACCGCCCAAAATGAGCGGTTTTTATATAAAGAAAGTTTTTTATTTCACTTCCTCGAACTCGGCATCAGTTACATTCTCGCCACCCGCGTTTTCACCGCCGGCTGCCTGCTCACCACCTGGCTGACCGCCTTCCGGTTGTCCGCCTTCCTGCGTTTGCTTGTACATATCCTCGCTTGCTGAAGTCCAGGCTGCGTTCAATTCAGCCATCGCTGTATCGATTTGTGCAGCATCCTGTGCTTTATGAGCTTCTTTCAATTTTTCCAGACCGCCTTCAATCACTGTCTTCTTTTCGGCAGGAATTTTCTCACCGTACTCTTTCAGTTGCTTTTCCGTTTGGAAAATAAGGCTGTCCGCCTGGTTGATCTTATCTACTTTTTCACGTTCTGCTTTATCAGATGCTTCGTTGGCTTTTGCATCATTCTTCATTTTTTCGATCTCATCAGCACTCAAACCACTACCCGCTTCGATCCTGATCTTTTGTTCTTTACCAGTGCCTTTATCTTTCGCTGTTACATGAAGGATACCGTTGGCATCGATATCGAAGATCACTTCTACCTGTGGAACACCACGGGGTGCCGGTGGAATACCATCGAGGTTGAACATACCCAGGCTCTTATTTTGAGAAGACATCGGACGTTCTCCCTGTAACACATGGATCTGTACGCCGGGCTGGTTATCGCTGGCGGTACTGAAGGTTTCAGATTTTTTTGTTGGAATCGTTGTGTTGCTGTCGATCAGCCTTGTCATCACACCACCCATTGTTTCGATACCCAGGCTCAACGGCGTAACGTCTAATAATAACACATCTTTTACTTCACCGGTAAGCACCGCACCCTGGATCGCAGCACCAATGGCTACAACTTCATCCGGGTTAACACCGCGGTGAGGTTTTTTACCAAAGAATTTTTCTACGATCTCCTGAACTTTAGGAATCCGGCTGCTACCACCTACGAGGATCACCTCATCAATTGCTGAAGTAGCAATACCTGCATCTTTCAATGCCTGTTCGCAAGGCTTTAAGCAACGCTCAAATAATTTATCTGCCAGTGCTTCAAATTTAGCACGCGTTAATTTTTTTACTAAGTGTTTAGGAACACCATCTACTGCTGTTACGTACGGTAGGTTGATCTCTGTTTCTGAAGAAGAAGATAATTCTACTTTTGCTTTTTCTGCAGCTTCTTTCAAACGTTGTAAGGCCATTGGATCTTTACGCAGGTCGATGGCTTCTTCCGCTTTAAATTCATCTGCCAGCCAGTCCATGATCACTTTATCAAAATCATCACCGCCTAAATGCGTATCACCGTTGGTAGATTTTACTTCAAACACACCATCGCCCAATTCCAGGACAGAGATATCAAACGTACCACCGCCAAGGTCAAATACAGCGATCTTCTGGTCTTTACCTTTTTTATCAAGGCCATAAGCCAATGCAGCCGCCGTTGGCTCATTCACGATACGACGAACATTCAGGCCTGCGATCTCACCGGCTTCTTTCGTTGCCTGGCGTTGTGCATCATTAAAGTAAGCCGGAACGGTAATAACCGCTTCTGTTACTTCCTGGCCAAGATAATCTTCAGCCGTTTTTTTCATTTTTTGCAACACCATCGCACTAATCTCCTGTGGCGTGTACATCCTGCCATCAATGTCAATACGTACCGTATTATTGTCACCTTTTACTACTTTGTAGCTCCAGTGTGTTGTTTCTTCTGTAACCTCATCAAAGCGGCGCCCCATAAAACGCTTCACACTACTGATGGTATTTTGCGGATTCGTGATCGCCTGGCGTTTTGCCGGATCACCTACTTTGCGCTCCCCGTTCTTTAAAAAACCAACAACGGAAGGGGTTGTGCGACGTCCTTCATCATTGGCAATCACAACAGGCTCGTTGCCTTCCATAACGGCAACGCAACTGTTCGTTGTTCCTAAATCTATTCCTATGATCTTTCCCATATTGTATATTGTTTTTTATTAATTGATAACAGCGGTAAAATGACAATGATTATGCCAAGGGAAAATGTGTGCAAAAATGGCAGGTTCTATAGTGGATCAGTTGACTAGTTGAAGGGTTGGGCACTTACTGAATGAGCGGCCACACCGGCTTGCGATATTGATGATTTTACATTGCTACGTTTGATACTTCCGGTTCAATGATAAGATCCACGATTGCCATCAAGTTACCCCCTAAGCAAATAACCCGACGTTGGGAACGACATGTTAAGTTCCCAGTAGACAAAGGTGGCCTTGGTATTAACGTCGACTTCTACGCTTATAAGCATGCGAATACGACCGAGATGATGGATACACATGACCCGTCCGTTGCAGCTGATCTTAACAGCCATTCAGGAACAGCAATGGTTCGGAAGGTATACGATACCAAGAGAGTGAGCCGGATGCATGAACAAGTAAAAAGCGCAGGCAACGAATACTAAAAAAGCCGCAGGGGTAAACTGCGGCTATGAACTTATGTTTATTTATCCTTTGGTTATAGTTTCCTAGGTTCTAGGAATTCGACAATAAAGAACGGCTGCCCAGACCTTAGGTAAAACCCTTTGTAGCGAATCCTTTTTAATGATAATACTCCAGTGCCCAATAACTGTAATTCCTGACTAGCCGTTAGTGTGCTTCGCAAAGGAACAACAAGGGTGTCGTTTTTATTTGTTATGAAACCCAATGCCGAATTAAACTTTGACAATTTTCGCCCATCAGGAGTTTTAAAGATTTTTTTTAGTTGAGATCTATCTGTTTCGTTTATTTTTTCCAACGACAAAACATTTTTTACAACAAAAGTGTCAATTAGTCGCTGTGCTGATGCTGAACCGCATATGGTCAAAGAGATTAGGACTAAGTAAAGGAGTTTTGTTACTTGCATAATTTATTTACTTTTTCGTATTTGACTTATTCGGTACATCTCACCGTAACTATAATAAGTTTGAGTGGTCCCTGTTATGGCACCAGATGTAGAGTTGGAAGGCAACCCATTCACTTATTGACTCAGACTTACGGACCGGTTGACTGATCAACCAATCAACTACTCAACCATTCAACTATTCAACCATTCAACTACTCAACTTCCTTCTTCACCCTGAACGTAAAGTGCCGCTGCGTAAGGTAGCTGATCGCAATAACGAGTATGGTTGTGAGTACCTGGCTGATGAGTGGATTCCAATGGAGCATATCCACCAACAGTTTCAACATCAGGTAATTAATACAAAGGTTGAAGGCAAAAGAAAGGAAGTAGCGAAACAACTGTATATGTCCGCGCAGGTAAGAAGACGTAAAGACCACATATTTATTCAGCAGGAAACCGATAATGAATGTTAGCGTGGAAGAAAGGAAGAGCGCTGCAATATGGGGCTTGAAGGCGAAGAAGCCGAAATCAAAAACCCGTTGCGCGAAAATATATTGGTAACCGATGAAATAGGTAAACAGCCCGAAGAGCGCATTCCCGCCACCACAGGCTGCGTAACGGAAGGTTTGCAGGGGCATGAACTTGCGGAAGGGAGGATAAAAAAAATCCAGCAACGATGTAAGTGTATTTCTCATGAATCGCCGGCAAAACTAAGGCTTATCTACATGAAAAAACCTGTTGTTTCCAACAGGTTTTCCATAAAAATCTTAATTGATTAAAATACATAACGAATCGCAAGTCCGCCCCAGTTACCATTAAAACCATTGTTGTATTTGTTACCAAATTCAAATGATGGCTGCCAGTCGAGCGACATATTGATCGGCGCACCTTTAAATTTATAATCCAGTCCTAACACACCGTCAACACCTACAGATGTTGCACCGCCATATTTATTGCTATAAAAGCCGATATGGGCACCCGGACCAATATACCATTTCAATCCCGGGGCGTTGTTGATGTCGCCGTGGATTTCATACAAGCCGGTAATACGGGTACCATAATTGAAAAAGTAGCCAATACCTTCTACTGCCGCTTTATCGTCCACGAAATGTTTTAAAGTAATGGCGCCAGGGTAAAATTTCACACCAAGGGCGGTCTTATAGTCTTGTGAGTTGACGTTGGATTGGGCCGTAGCTGTTGTTAATCCTGCGATCATAAGTATCGCTGCAGTTAATAATTTCCTTTTCATTGTTCTGTTTGGTTAAGGGGTTAAAGTTCAAGGCATTCTGTTAAAAATCATGCCAAGGTTTCGTTAATTAGCTGTTTGGTTGATTAGTTGAAAGTTTGATTAGTTAAATGGTTGAAGGGTTGATTGGATGATTAGTTGAAGGGTTGATTAGTTTCCGGCCGCGGGAATAGGTAATTGGGAATTTGCTGATGAGCATAACCAGCTTTGTACTTTAGGTTCGCACCGTCGCTCAATCAGTCAACTGCTTATCGACACCTATAGAACTTCTACCTGTTTGATAGGGGGCATCCGTGGTAATTACCACGGATGCCCCCTATCAGACCAAAAGCAGATTCTAATAAGACCCGTCCCGGACTGTAAGGAAGATGGTTTCGCAGTGCATAAAACTGCAGCTCAACTATTAAAAGGTCACCGTATGTATTCAACATTTGGAATAGATAAATACCAAGCTTTGTAGCTTAACATTCACCCTGTTGGTCTGCCAGTCAACTACTAATAGCCAACTATAGGACTTCTATCTACCTGGTAGGGGGTATCCGCGTCAGTTGACGCGGATACCCCCTATCAGACCCCTACCAGACTACTATTGGTTAGCCTCCCAAGCTTGACATATCGAGAGGAAAACAAGTCAGCGAAAAACACTGCTTCCTGTTTGTGGCCGAAATCAAGTTAGGCCACAAGCAGATAAATAATTCAGCTAATAAAGATTCTATAAAATTGATTATCAATAATTAACAAATCACATCTCCAATTTATTGTCACTAAAAACAATCATGCATGTACATAAAAAAGCGGCAGATTTAGACTGCCGCTTTTGAACAGAATATAAAAAATGCCGTTGCGTAATAATTCATTTCGCCAGTTACCCACTGTCCGAAGATTTCTAATGATAATTTTTTCCGGACAGCCTCTCTCCCTATCCCTACCGACTCAACTCATCCCATATTAACCGATCCGCTATTCAACTACCTAACTATCCGACGATTCGCTATCCACCTTTCAGCTAATCAACTACTCAACTAATCAACTACCCACCTACCTATACATCTCTTCCCGCTGCTCTTTCACACGATCATCAGCCAGGTATTCATCATAGGTCATCAGTTTGTCGATCATTCCTTTTGGCGTGATCTCAATAATACGGTTGGCCACCGTCTGCATAAACTGGTGATCATGCGTGGTAAATAACACGATACCCGAGAACGCGATCATGCTATCATTGAATGCGATAATGCTCTCCAGATCAAGGTGATTGGTAGGTTCATCTAAAATTAATACGTTCGGATTCTGGATCATCATCTTGCTCAGCATACAACGAACTTTCTCTCCTCCACTCAATACCGTTGTCTTCTTCAGGATCTCATCACCGCTAAACAACATCTTCCCTAAGAAGCCACGCAGAAAATCTTCATCCACATCACGTACATAAGGTGGAACAAACTGGCGCAGCCAATCCATCAGGTTCAGGTTACTGCCTTCAAAATATTCTGTATTGTCATTCGGCAGGTAAGCCGGCGTGATCGTGGTTCCCCATTCGTAAAGGCCGCCGTCTGCTTTAATTCTTCCGTTGATCACTTCGAAGAAAGTGGTGAGCGCCAATGGATCACGACTGATAAATGCGATCTTCTGGTTCTTCTGAATATCAAAGTTGAGCTTACTAAATAACAACTTGCCATCCAGTGACTTAGAAAGGCCTTCTACTTTTAAAATCTCGTTACCCACTTCCCTTTCCTGCTTGAATATGATACCTGGATATTTACGGTTACTGGCGGTAATATCTTCAAACACCAGCTTATCCAACGCCTTTTTCCGGCTGGTGGCCTGCTTGCTTTTAGACGCATTCGCGCTAAAGCGGGCGATAAATTCCAACAGGTCTTTCTTCTTTTCTTCCTGCTTCTTGTTTTTATCAGAAGCCTGGCGGGCCGCCAGTTGAGAACTTTCATACCAGAACGAATAGTTACCGGTATATACCTTGATCTTCATCTTGTCCACATCCGCCACGTGCGTACAGACGGCATCCAAAAAGTGACGATCATGGCTCACCACCAGCACGATATTCTGGTAATCGGCGAGGAAGTTCTCCAGCCAGCCGATCGTTTCCACGTCAAGGTTATTCGTCGGCTCATCCAGTAACAGGATGTCCGGGTTGCCAAATAATGCCTGCGCGAGCAGCACCCGCACTTTCAGGTTGGCACCAATATCCTTCATCTGCATATAGTGCAGGTCGTCTTTTACACCCAATTCACTTAAGAAAGTAGCGGCATCGCTTTCCGCGGTATAGCCACCCATTTCACCAAATTGTTCTTCCAACTCCCCTGCTTTTATACCATCTGCTTCACTAAAATCTTCTTTGGCGTAGATGGCGTCGCGCTCATGCATCACCTGCCACATTTTCTTATGCCCCATCATCACGGTATTGAGCACGGTCTCTTCGTCAAACCCAAACTGGTTCTGGTTCAATACCGCCATTCGTTCACCGGGCGTAATATCCACGCTCCCTTTGTTGGGCTCGATCTCACCACTGATGATCTTAAGAAAGGTAGATTTACCGGCACCATTGGCACCGATCACACCATAACAATTCCCTTTTACAAAATTGATGTTTACTTCATCAAACAAAACCCTTTTGCCATATGCAAGGGTGACATTATTTACACTTATCATAAATTTCCTGAAATGGGCGCAAAGGTAAGCTTTTTGTCTGGCAAAAACCTGCGCCAAAATGGATTGATTCGTTAAAAAACTGAGCGGAGATCCTTCGCGTCACTTCGTCCTTTTCAAATGAATCTGTCGTGCTTAGGCTAAGAAAAAGGATATTGTTATTTTTGCGCCATGTTTATTACCGAGCTCATCCAGGAGGCAGCCGTTACGAGCTTGTCAGCCTTGTTTCAACAACCCTTTACCGCAAAAGATTTCCAGGTTAACCAAACCAAACCCGAGTTTGAAGGCGACTATACGATCGTATTGTTTTCTCTTTTGAAAAAGACTTCCCGTGCGCCCGAGGCATTGGGAAAAGAATTGGGCGATGACATGATCCGCCGGCACCCCGAATTATTCAGCAGTTATAATATCATCAAAGGTTTTCTGAATTTCAGTATCAGCGATCAGTACTGGATGACATTATTGCAGCATAACTACAATGATGTATGTTTTGGAAAGCACCCGATGAATGGAAAAAAAGTGATGGTGGAATATTCTTCTCCCAACACGAACAAGCCCTTACACCTCGGCCACTTGCGGAACAACTTCCTGGGCTGGAGCGTTGCGGAGATCCTGAAGGCAAATGGTTACGAAGTGCTGAAGAGCTGCATCGTGAACGACCGCGGTATACATATATGTAAGAGCATGATCGCCTGGCAACTGTTTGGTAACGGGGAAACACCGCAATCTACCGGCATGAAAGGCGACCATTTTGTGGGCAAGTATTATGTGCGGTTTAATGACGAATACAAGCAGCAGGTAAAGGAACTGGTAGACCACAGCATTCCGCAGGCAGAAGCAGAAAAGCAGGCACCCATCATGATTGCCACGCAGGAAATGCTGCAGGACTGGGAGGCGGGTAACCCGGAAGTGATGGACCTTTGGCGGACGATGAATGGCTGGGTATATGAAGGATTCGATATTACCTACAAGACGATCGGCAGTGATTTCGATAAGACCTATTATGAAAGTAATACTTACCTGCTAGGGAAAGATATTGTGCAAACCGGTCTTGATAAGGGCGTGTTCTTTCGTAAGGAAGACGGCAGTGTGTGGATCGACCTGACGCCGGATGGCCTGGATGAAAAACTGGTGTTGCGGAAAGACGGCACCTCTGTGTACATCACCCAGGATATTGGCCTGGCGCAACAAAAATATGAAGAGTATAAAATAGACCAGAGCATTTACGTGATCGGTGATGAGCAGAACTATCATATGAAAGTGCTGAAGCTGATCGCGAAAAAAATGGGTGTACCTTATGCGGACGACATCCATCACCTCAGTTACGGGATGGTGGAATTGCCCACCGGCAAAATGAAAAGCCGTGAAGGGACGGTGGTAGATGCGGATGATATTGTGCAGGAAATGGAAAATGAAGCGAAAGCTAAAACGGAAGAACTGGGTAAAGTGGGTGATTTCGATCCTGCAGAACTGGCTTCATTGTATCATACGATCGGACTTGGCGCGCTAAAGTTTTTCCTGTTGCGGGTTGATCCAAAAAAACGCATGGTGTTTAACCCGGAAGAAAGTATCGACTTCCATGGCTTTACCGGCCCGTTTATCCAGTTCAACTACGCGAGGATCAAATCTATCCTGCGTAAGAACGAATTAGAAAATGTTATACATTTACCGCTCGATTTTTTGCCTGCAGAGAAAGAACTGATCATTTCTTTGGAAAAATACCCCGCGGTGATCCGGCAGGCCTGCGATGAACTGAATCCTTCAGCCATCGCGATCTATATTTTTAATATTGCTAAAGCCTTCAGTTCATTTTATTCAGGGCATTCCATTGCAAATGCTGAATCTGCAGAAAAGAAACAATTGCGTTTACAGATCGCTGTTATGACGGCCAACGTGCTGAAGAGCGGAATGCAAATGCTTGGCATCGATATGCCGGAAAGAATGTAAATTATACCCCGATCATCCAATGGAGAAACAAGCAACAATGAAGAAGAAAGTCAATAAAATAGGTGTTTTATGCAGCGGCGGTGATAGTCCGGGTATGAACGCAGCCATTCGCGCCGTGGTGCGTACAGGGATTTATAACGGCCTCGAAGTATATGGCATTATGCGCGGTTACAGCGGAATGGTGGAGAACGATATCATCCGGATGGAAAGCCGCAGTGTGGCGAACATCATACAGCGTGGTGGTACGATCCTGAAGACTGCACGCTGCAAGGAATTCATGGAATATGAAGGCCGGAAAAAAGCTTACGAGAATTTAAAGGCCCGTGAAATTGACGGTCTCGTTATCCTGGGCGGTGATGGTAGTTTCCGGGGCGCACAAACCTTCAGCAACGAATTTGATATTCCCTGCATCGGGCTTCCCGGCACCATCGATAAAGATATTGCGGGCACCGATTTCACGATTGGTTTTGATACAGCCGTGAACACTGCCGTAGAAGCGATCGATAAGATCCGCGATACAGCTGATGCGCATGACCGGTTATTTATCATTGAAGTGATGGGCCGTGACGCCGGATACATCGCATTGCATAGCGGCATTTCTACCGGTGCAGAAAATATCCTGATCCCGGAAAAGAAAACCGATATCAATTATATCATTGAATCCTTATTAGAAAAAGAGCGCCGTAAAAAGTTGGTGAACCTGATCGTTGTGGCAGAAGGGGAAGATTTTGGTGGTGCCGACGAACTGGCAAAAGTCATTAAGGAAAAAATACCTAACCTGGAAACAAGGGTTTGCATTCTCGGCCATATCCAGCGCGGCGGTTCCCCTTCTTGTATGGACCGGCTGATCGCGAGCCGCATGGGTTATCATGCCGTGGAATGTTTACTGGAAGGGCGGCACAATGTATTCGTGGGAATCGTAAACAACAGGATGCATTATATACCGTTAAATGAAGCCGTGAAAAAGAAGCAACGCATCAGTGAAGAGTGGATGAAGATCGTCAGGATCCTCGCAACTTAAATCCATTATCAATTATCAAGAAAACATTATGACAAAAAATATCAGTAAATACCTCCATACGCAAATGGACAAAGAGGCGGGCATTGCGCACTCACAGAAGCGGACGAAGATCGTTGCAACTGTTGGCCCTGCCTGTGATACCTACGATAACCTGCTTTCGCTGGTGAAGGCCGGTGTAAATGTATTCCGCCTTAATTTCTCTCATGGTAATCATGAAGATAAAGTAGCAGTGATCGAAAAGATCAGGAAGATCATTAAAAATGAACCGTACAATATTTCTATTCTCGCAGATCTGCAGGGACCGAAACTTCGCGTGGGCGAACTCGATGGCGGAAAGATCCTATTAAAGGATGGCGACAAGTTTATTTTCACCACGGAAAAAATGGTGGGCACGAAAGAAAAGATATATGTCTCCTACCCCAACCTCACCACTGATGTGCAGCCGGGCGAACGCATTTTTTTGGATGATGGTAAAATGGAATTGAAAGTAGAGAAGATCCTCAACGGCAAAGAAGTGTTGATGAGCGTAACGCTTGGCGGAACCCTGCTTCCGAAAAAAGGCGTCAACTTACCGGATAGTGAATTGACGATGCCGTCGCTCACAGAAAAAGATATTGCTGATCTCGACTTTATCATTGCGCAAAAACTGGACTGGGTAGCGCTGTCTTTTGTGAGAAAGGCAGTTGATATCATCAATCTTAAAAAACGCATCAAGGCGCAGAACGGAAAGATCAAAGTGATCTCTAAAATTGAAATGCCGGAAGCGTTAAAAAACCTGCGTGATATTATTATTGAAAGTGATGGCGTGATGATCGCGCGCGGTGATCTTGGTGTGGAAATTCCGATCGAGCAGGTGCCGGTGATTCAGAAAGACATCATCCGTAAATGTATGCACCGTGCGAAACCGGTGATCGTGGCTACGCAGATGATGGAAAGTATGATCGACCGTACAAAGCCGAACCGCAGTGAAGTAAGTGATGTCGCTAATGCTGTTTTGGAAGGCGCCGATGCCGTGATGCTGAGCGGCGAAACAGCCACGGGCACTTACCCAACGCTGGTGGTGGAAACGATGAGTAAGATCATTTTGGAAGTAGAGAAAACGGTGTATGAATATGACCGCGATGATATCCTGCGCCCGCAACCCCACTCTCCTTCTTTCCTCAGCGATGCTACCTGCTACAGTGCCTGCAAACTCGCGAAAGATTCACAGGCGAATGCTTTGATCGGGATGACGCAAAGTGGCTACACTGCATTTATGCTCAGCAGCTATCGTCCGAAATCGCCACTGTATATTTTCAGTAAAGAGCGTAGCCTGATCAGCCAGTTAAGTCTGAGCTGGGGCGTGCGTGCCTTTTATTATGCAGAAGAAGAAAGCCTGGATGATATCATCTTCGACCAGATCAATATTTTAAAAGAAAGAGGCTTTGTAAAGAAAGATGATGTGATCATTAATACCGGTAGCACGCCTGTGGATATGCACTTGCCTACGAACACCATCAAGATTACGAGAGTGGATTAAAACGCTCAACACATAAATAAAAAGCATTCACCGAAAGATGAATGCTTTTTTTATGAAATAACAGGGCCTAGACCCAGCAACAGATAATAATCGCAGCAATGATATTACCAACGAGGGTATATCCGCCATTGATCAGGTGTAAGCCCATCGGGCGCTTTTCGTATAAGTAAGAAATACTGATGGCTGTCACGCCAAAGCATATCCCCGTACAGAGGCCCAGCTTTAAACCGCTTTGCAAGCCGGAGAGTTCCATTTTGGAGCGCAGGATGGCAAGGCCAAGACTGGTTAGGAACATCAAAACAAAGGAGCCAATCATGATGGGCGCCATGCCGTCCTTTGCACCGGGGTTATTCGGATCAATATTTAATAACTGCAACCACTTTGGGGCGAATAATAATTTTGAGTACCAGAGTGCACCCAGCATAAAATAACCTAAGGCACCGCAAAGTACGGCCAGCCAATTGATGTAGTCGAAAGTTGCAAAGTTCATATAGGTAGTTTTGGTGAAGATGTAGGAAATATACAAACTGTTTGGTTGCTTTGCAAATGATCAGTTACGATAACAAGACTTTCAGGAGTTGTTCAAACAGTCTGACGGGTGAGGTAGACGGCAATACGATCTTCCATTACCGGCAGGAAAAAAATATTGTAACGGGAACGTATAGTGGCGGGAAAATATTAAGTGGCCAGCTAATTGCACTTGTCGATCAACAGGGCAGACTGGATATGCGTTACCAGCATATCAATCAGGACGGCGACCTGATGACCGGGAAATGTATTTCAACGCCAGTGTTGCTCCCGACAGGTAAACTGCGAATTCATGAAGTATGGGAATGGACCTCCGGGGATCTTTCCGCCGGTGAATCTCTGATAGAAGAACTATAGCTGGCTTTGTTTACGCCGGATAAACTCTAACAGGTTTCTTTTCGCGCCGTTTTTTATTTTACGCTGGAAGAAACTGTTCCAGCCCAATAACCAGCCGCTGAAACCCAGGGCTTGTTTGCTCCAGGCGTGCAGGCTGAAAGCATCGCTGTGTTCAATGATCTGTCCCCCGATAATTTTCATATTTGCTTTTACCTGGTTCACTACCTGTCGACCGGTTTTAGAAAACGTGTAAGTTGCTGTCCAGTCACAGGTATAGTAATCCTCCCCCAGGTCTGTTATATTGCCGAAGGTTAAGGAAAAATTCTTCGCGTTCGTACACAGCATTTCCCACATCGCCTTCGCTTCTTCGCCATGTAGTAATTCAAATACCGGATCGTAAAAAACAATATCGTCACTGTACTGGGCATTCATTTGCCGGTAATCCAGTTGCTGAAAGGCCGTGTAGAAGTTACTTATCAATTGTTCATTGGCTGTCATCGGAATAGTCAGTTAGATTCGTTAAATTTAGCGCACTAAAATAAGCTTATGCAAAAGTTTTTTGTATTTATTTGTTGTTGTGCTTTTTCATTTAATGCAGAGGCACAAAAATCTGCCACTGAAGACAGTAGTTGGTTCCTGAAAAATTATACGAAGATCGAGCGCTATATTCCGATGCGCGATGGGGTGAAATTGTTCACCTCTTTTTATATCCCGAAGAGTACAGCGGAAAAACATCCGTTCCTGTTAACGCGCACGCCTTATTCCTGTGCACCTTATGGAGAAGATAAATTCTCTTCAGTTTGGAGTACGTATCGCATGGCCTATCTGCGCGAAAATTACATCATCGTCACACAGGATGTGCGCGGCCGCTATATGAGCGAAGGTGTTTTTGAAGATGTGCGTCCATTCAATAAAAATAAAAAAACAACGACCGATATTGATGAGGCCAGTGATACTTATGATGCGATCGACTGGATGGTAAAAAATATTCCGGGCAACAATGGTAACGTTGGTGTATTTGGTACGTCATACCCGGGCTTTTTTTCAACAGAAGCAGCATTAAGTGGTCACCCGGCGTTAAAAGCAGTGAGTCCGCAGGCCCCCGTAACAGATTGGTTCATCGGCGACGACTTCCATCATAAAGGCGCCTTTTTCCAGATGGATGGTTTTTCTTTTTATCCAACATTTGGAAAGCCACATCCGGCACCAACACAAAATTACGGGGAAGGATTCCGCAGCCCGGTTAAAGATAATTATGCTTTTTACCTGAATGCGGGCCCGGTAAAAAACCTCGCGCGAATGATGGGCGACAGCATTCGTTTCTGGCATGAAATGTACCAGCACCCGAATTATGATGCCTGGTGGAAAGCGAGAAATGCAAGGGTTGGTTTATATAATGTACAACCCGCCATGCTTTGGGTAGGTGGACTGTTTGATGCAGAAGATTGCTGGGGTGCATGGAATGCCTACAAAGCCTGTGAGGTTCAAAGTCCGCAAACCAACAGCAGGATCGTCATGGGGCCATGGTATCACGGCCAATGGAGCCGCGAAGGAAGTTTCCTTGGAAACGCGCGATTTGAAAGCAATACTTCGGCCTTCTTTCAGCAATCTATTGAACTGCCCTTCTTTAATTATTACCTGAAGAATAAAGGTTCCGACAAAGAAATTACTGAAGCAACGATTTTCTTTACCGGGGAAAATCAATGGAAGCAACTGGCGAAATGGCCGCCGGCCAATGTTCAGTACAAAGATCTATACCTGAATGCCGCCAACAAACTTTCCTTTTCCAAAGGCGCAGCCGGCAGTAAGTTTTACGAGTATGTAAGCGATCCTGCGCATCCGGTTCCTTATACAGAAGATGTTCATGAACACCGCACCCGCGAATACATGACGGACGATCAGCGCTTCGCGAGCCGCCGGCCCGATGTGCTCACTTTTCAAATGGATGTGTTGCAGGAAGACTTAACCTTAGCCGGCCCGGTGATGGCCGATATTGTAACCGCGATCTCTACAACGGATGCCGACTTCGTAGTGAAACTGATTGACGTATTCCCGGATGATTTTTCTTACCCTGAAAATAGTTTGAATAACGGCAAGGCTTACCCGATGGGCGGTTACCAGATGCTGGTGCGTGGTGAGATCATGCGGGGTAAATACCGCAATAGTTTTGAAACACCTGTTGCTTTTGTTCCCAACAAACCAACACATGTAAAATTTGAATTGCCGGATGTGGCGCATACCTTTAAAAAAGGTCACCGCCTGATGATCCAGGTACAAAGCAGCTGGTTTCCTTTGGCAGACCGAAATCCGCAAAAGTTTGTCAACATTTATACCGCTGATGAAAAAGATTTTCAGAAAGCCAACATCCGTATTTATAATGATCCAGCCAATGCTACCAGATTCGTATTACCTGTAATTAAATAACATGAAGAAGATATTGCTCGCCGTTGGTTTATTTACCGCGGTTCAAACATTCGCGCAGCCTGCGGCAAATTTTGTGAAGGAGAACTTTACAAAAAAGGATACGCTGATAACGATGCGCGATGGAATAAAATTATACACGGTTATATATACGCCCAAAGACGCATCGCAACGCTACCCCATCCTGATGGAGCGTACGCCTTATTCTGCCGGCCCTTACGGCGATACCAATTACGCGCGGCGCATCGGGCCTAATCCCACGCTGATGCAGGAAAAATACATTTTTGTTTACCAGGATGTGCGGGGCCGTTACATGAGTGAAGGTGTAAATTTAGAAGTGACGCCTTACCTTCCTGCAAAAAAAAATAAAAAGGATGTGGATGAAAGCAGCGATACGTATGATACGGTAGACTGGCTGTTAAAGAACACGAAAAATAATAACGGGCGTGTTGGTTTGTACGGCATTTCTTATCCCGGTTTTTATGCAACGGCGAGCCTGCCGGGTGTGCATCCTGCGATAAAAGCTGTTAGTCCGCAGGCACCTGTAACAGACGAGTTCATCGGTGATGATGCCAATCATAACGGCGCTTTTTTCCTGCTGGATAATTTTAGTTTCATGAATTATTTTGGCAAACCACGTAAAGGCCCGGTAAAAGATTATGGCTCCCAGATATTTGATATTACGGCGAAAGATGCTTACCAGTTCTTTTTACAAATGGGTCCGCTGAGCAATACACAAGCTGCAAAATATTACAACAAGCAAAGCTATATCTGGGATGAATATTTACAGCATGATACCTATGATGCATATTGGAAGGCCAGGAATATCCGCACGCATTTAAACAACATCAAAATACCTACATTGGTTGTTGGTGGCTGGTTCGACGCGGAAGATTTGTTTGGCGCTTTAAATACGTATTCGTCTATCGAAAAACAAAGCCCGCAAAACAAAGCGCAGCTCGTGATGGGGCCATGGACGCATGGCGCATGGGAAAGCGCAGACTGGAACAAGTATGCGAGTTATGATTTCGGATCCAACACGAGCAAGTATTTCCAGGATACATTGGAAGCGCGGTTTTTTAATTATTATTTAAAAGACAAGGGAATATATGATGCCGCCGAAGCAACTGTTTATGAAACAGGGTCCAATCAATGGAGAAATTATCCAAGCTGGCCACCGGCTAACGTGAAACCTGTTTCCTATTTCCTTGGTGATGATCAGCGATTAACGACTGTTGCATCTAACGCAAACAGTTATGAAGAGTATGTTAGCGATCCGGCGAAACCGGTTCCTTATACAAATGGCATATTTGCGCGGCGTAACAATGATTATATGGCCGAAGATCAGCGCTTCGCTGCTGTGCGCCCGGATGTGCTGGTATACGAAACCCCGGAGTTAACGGAAGATATGACGCTTGCCGGGAAGATCATTGCTGACCTGGAGGTATCCATGACCGGTACCGATGCAGATTTTGTGGTGAAACTGATCGATGTATTACCGGAATCAGAACCCAACTTTAAGAATGCGCCGCGTGGTTTCCAGATGGCCGGCTACCAGCGCCTCGTTCGTGCAGAAGTCATGCGTGGGAAATTCCGCAATAGTTTTGAAACGCCTGAAGCATTTGTTCCCGGCAAAACAGCCCATGTCAGATTCAATTTAAATGATGTGTCGCACAGCTTTAAAAAAGGACATAAGATCATGGTGCAGGTGCAAAGCAGTTGGTTTCCACTCGTTGATCTCAACCCACAAAAATTTATGCGTATCCCTGACGCAACGAAAGCTGATTTTCAAAAAGCGACGATCCGCGTTAGTCATTCCAGCCATATTATATTACCCGTTCTAGAAAAATAATTCCCCACTTTTATGAAGAAATTGTTGCTGCCTGTTTTGTTCCTCCTGGTTTCACCCGCATTCGCGCAGGTAAATATTAGTCCGATGCCTGTTGAACTGAAAGAGGGCAAGGGAAATTTTGTCCTGGATAAATCCACGCTGATAAAACTCGACAGCCGTGATCAGCAAAAAACGGCGGAATTGTTTAATGAATACCTGCAAGCTGTTTACGGATTTAGATTAAAGATATTTGCAGGCAGCGACGCGGTCCCAACATCTGCAAACAAGATCGTGTTTCGCTACCAGCGGCTGGCGCCGCAGGTGGACGGTATTTATGCGATGGATATTTCTGCACGCGAATTACTGATAAAGGCGCCGTTCAATAACGGCCTGTTTTACGGCATGCAAACGCTGATACAATTGCTGCCCCTTCAAAAGCCAGCTACCGCTTCGTTGGTTATCCCCCAGGTGCAGATCAAAGATTATCCGCGCTTTGCCTACCGCGGTATGCACCTGGATGTTGCACGGCATTATTTTCCAATGTCATTCCTAAAAAAATACATCGACTATCTCGCTTATCATAAGTTCAACAATTTTCACTGGCATCTTACCGACGACCAGGGCTGGCGGATAGAAATAAAAAAATATCCGTTGCTCACAAGCATTGGCAGTTGCCGGGCTCAAACGCTTGCCGGCCGTTACGGGAGTGATAAATACGATGGCAAAAAATATTGCGGTTTTTATACGCAGGAAGAAGTAAAACAGCTGGTGAAATATGCGGCAGACCGGTATATCAATGTGATCCCGGAAATTGAAATGCCAGGTCATGGCGTGGCCGCACTGAGTGCTTATCCTTATCTTGGTTGCACCAGGGGCCCTTATAAAGTGTATGAAACATGGGGCGTAACCGATGATGTTTTTTGCGCCGGTAATGATAGCACGTTTACTTTTTTACAAAATGTGATCGATGAAGTGATCGCCTTGTTTCCGTCGAAATATATTCATATCGGCGGCGATGAATGCCCAAAGACTAAATGGAAATCCTGCCCGCTTTGCCAGGCACGCATTAAAGCTGAACATTTAAAAGATGAACATGAACTGCAGAGTTATTTCATCCAGCGGATGGAAAAATACATCAATGCAAAAGGCCGCAGCATTATCGGTTGGGATGAGATACTGGAAGGTGGACTCGCACCAAATGCAACCGTAATGAGCTGGACGGGTGAACATGGGGGAATTGCTGCCGCCAAACAGCAACACAACGCGATCATGACGCCGGGTGCCTGGTGCTATTTTGATCACAGCCAGAGCCGTAACGAAGACAGCCTTACGATTGGTGGTTATCTGCCACTTGAAAAAGTGTATGGTTATGAGCCGGTGCCGAAAGAACTGAATGCCGAAGAAGCAAAATATATCCTTGGTGCACAAGCAAACTTATGGACAGAATATATCGACAATCCATCTAAAGTACAGTACATGTTATTTCCGCGCATGACGGCCTTGTCGGAAGTGTTATGGAGCCCGAAAGAAAAAAGAAGCTGGGAAGGTTTTGAGCAGCGTTTACCGGGGATCATGGACCGCTACAAATTATGGAACGTGCGGTACAGCACTGCTTATTACGATCTGCAGCCCACGGTAGTTCCTGCTGAGGGAAATGGGATCAGCTGGAAACTCGACACAAAAAATACAAACGGGCACATTATTTATACAAAAGGCGAAACTCAAAATGCATCCTTCAACTATACAGGGCCGTTGTTGATTTCAGCAACGGGTACCTATAGCGCTGCGCTGGAAGACGGCGATCACAAGGTTATCAGCAATTGGGTGAAGCAATCTTTTTCTTTAAATAAGGCTTCGGGAAAAAAAGTTACGTTTAAAACTGAGCCGAATAAAAGTTATTCCGGCAGCGGCGGGTTTAGTCTGGTTGATGGCGTGCAGAATAAAGTGGGGATGCCGAAATCTTCTGAGTTCCTTGGCTGGTTAGGGAAAGATATGGAAGCGGTGATCGACCTGGAGAAAGAAACAGCCATCAGCAATATTATTTTGCATGCGTTTGAGCAACCGGGCAGCTGGATTTACCGCCCTTCAGAAGTTACATTTTACAGCGGCAATAATGGCGCTGATTTTACGGAGATTGAAAAGATCAGTACGGTGACGGGTAGCCGCAATTTGATTTACCGCACCGATCATGCGGTGAAGGCGCGTTATATTAAAGTGATGGCAAAAAATTATGGTGTGATCCCGATCGGGCAAGCCGGCGCGGGCACCGCCGCGTGGATGTTTGCCGATGAAATTGAAGTGAATTGATGATCCGCATCCGGCAGGCAAAAAAAATATTTCGTAAATTTACTTTTCTACTCAGTTAAGATTTTTTATTACTATGACGAAAATTGATCTCACAGATTCTTTAGAAAAAATCCCTGTAAAAATATTCCCTTCGCCACAGGAAGGCTCCGTTTATGTGGCAAATATCATTGCAGACCTGATCAGGAAAAAAAATGCAGCAGGTGAAAAATGTGTTATCGGATTGGCCACCGGTTCTTCTCCCAAATCATTGTATGCAGAACTGGTTCGGATGCACCAGACAGAAGGACTGAGTTTTAAGAATGTGATCACCTTTAACCTCGATCAATATTACCCGATGGATAAAGATGCACTGCAGAGCTATCATTATTTCATGCGGAAATATTTATTTGAGCAAACAGATATCGACCCCAACAATTATTATCTGCCCGAAGGCACCACTCCAAAAGATAAGATCAAAGAACATTGCCTGGATTATGAGCGCAAGATAGAAGATGCAGGCGGGCTGGATCTGCAGATTCTCGGAATCGGTAGTAACGGGCATATCGGTTTCAATGAACCTGGTAGCGGGATCTATACAAAAACAAGATTGATCACGCTCGACAACAGTACGCGCATTGCAAATGCCTACGAGTTTGGAAACATGAGCCAGGTGCCGCGTATGGCGATCACGATGGGCATCAGCACGATCCTCAAATCCAAAAAGATCATCCTCATGGCCTGGGGAGAAACCAAGGCGCCGGTGATAAAAAAAGCAGTGGAAGAAGATGATACTGAAGATATTCCTGCTTCCTTATTGCAGAACCATGATGACTGCAGCTTCGTACTCGATGATGCGGCAGCAAGTGAACTAACGCGTTTCAAATATCCATGGCTCACGGGCGAATGTGAATGGGATGCCAACATGATCAAACGCGCTGTCGTAAATCTGGCGTTGAAATTAAATAAGCCGGTTTTAAGTCTGACGAATAACGATTACAATGATAATGGCCTGAACGACCTGCTTACTGAAAAGGGCGATGTGTACGAGATCAACCTGCAGGTATTTTATTTATTGAGAGACAGCATCACCGGCTGGCCGGGCGGTAAGCCAACAGAATCAAGGCTCTCCCACCCTGAAAGAAATATTCCTTTCCCAAAAAGATCGCTGATCTTCTCCCCGCATCCCGATGATGATATTATCAGTATGGGTGGAACATTTATGCGCCTGCACGACCAGGGACACGATGTACATGTTGCTTACCAGACGAGTGGAAATATTGCGGTTACCGATGAATTTGTAACGCGCTTTATTGACTTCGCTGTGGGTTTTGAAAATATGTTCGACATGGATGAAAGTAAAAGCCGTAACATCCTGAAAGAAGCAACGGACTTTTTACAACAAAAGAAATCGTCTGAAAAAGATACCAACGACATTCGTGCGATCAAAGGCCTGATTCGTCGCTGCGAAGCAAAAGCAACCTGCAAATATGTGGGTCTCACAGATGAGCAGATCCATTTTCAAAACCTGCCTTTTTATGAAACAGGCACGATCGAGAAAAACCCGATGAGTGAAGCCGATGTGCAGGTGACCTTGGCACTATTAAAAGAACTTAAACCGCAACAGATCTTTTGTGCCGGCGATTTTGCGGATCCGCATGGCACGCACAAAGTCTGTTTTGATGTGGTGATCACCGCGTTACAAAGATTGAAAGAAGAAGGGGCAGAATGGTTGAACGACTGCTGGCTGTGGCTGTACAAAGGAGCCTGGCAGGAATGGGATATTACTGAAATCGAGATGGCGATACCGATGAGCCCGGACCAGGTCATCAAAAAACGGCATGGAATATTTATCCACCAGTCGCAAAAAGACAGTGTGCCTTTCCAGGGCAGTGACGACCGCGAATTCTGGCAACGCGCAGAAGAGAGAAACGCCAATACCGCCCAGCTTTATGCACAGTTAGGGCTAACGCAATATGCTGCTATGGAGGCATTTAGACGCTGGCACTACTAATGACTGCCGGCCTGGTCCGGCTATTATATACATTTCCGCCTCCCTCTGTAAGGGAGGCTTTTTTAATGTGAATAACTGTCTCCCTCACCCATGTTAATTATTTGCTAACAAAGGGGATTATCGTTATCTTCATCCCATCATTTTGAGCGTTATAATTCTCAAAATTGCCCTTCCGATATCCTACGCTGGCAGAATTAGTGCAAACGGCAATCCGGCTGTACTAATCATGAACAATCAACATTTTCAACCACTTCAAAGAAAGAAGGAATGCACTTTTTTTACTCGTTCAGTAAACGGATCCTATTACTTGTTTTCATCTCATTTTTTGCAACTACCAGTTTTGCCCAGGTTCCTGCCAATGATGATCCTTGTAATGCTATTACCTTGCCCGTAAGCAGTACCTGCAGTTACCAGATATTTACCAATGTGAATGCAACAGGATCGGTAGGCGTTCCGGCTCCGGGTTGCGCGAGTTACAGCGGCGGGGATGTGTGGTTCCAGATCACCGTACCATGTACAGGCAGCGTTGTTATTGATACCCAAACAGGAAGTATGTTTGATGGAGGTATGGCCGTATACACAGGAAGCTGTGGCGCCCTGAACCTGCTTAGCTGCGATGATGACAGCAGCCCGAATGGTTCTATGCCAATGATTACCCGCACCGGACTTGTTCCCGGAAGTACGCTCTGGATCCGTGTTTGGGAATTTGGCAATAATGCCAACGGAAGCTTCGGTATCTGTGTGAGGATACCACCGCCACCGGCACCAAATACTGTTTGTAATAATGCGTTCCCTTTTTGCACAAGTAATATCTATACTTTTCCAAATAATACGAATGTTCCATCACTGGGGGGAAGCGGCATTTATGGTTGCCTTTTAACTGTCCCTAATCCGGTTTGGTATTACATGCAGGTTCAAACAGCCGGAAATATTGTGATCGGTATCAGCCAGACAAGTAATGCGGGCGTTGGTATTGATGTGGATTATGCGCTTTGGGGTCCTTTCTCGAATTTACCTACTTCTTGTTCCAGCCTTTCTGCTGCAAATAATATATCGTGCAGCTACTCTGCCAATGCAACTGAAACAGCAACGATCACTAATGCCCAGGTAGGTGAATATTATATCATGGTGCTGACGAACTATTCCAACCAACCCGGTACGATCACCTTCTCGCAAACCGGTGGAACCGGGGCAACGAGTTGTGCTATTGTTTGTAACCTCACGGTTGGAAATACCGGCCCTGTTTGCCCTGGCGGGACGTTTAATCTTACTGCTAACAATATTCCAAATGCTGTGTACAGCTGGACAGGACCGAATTGTTTTATATCCAATCAACAAAACCCAACCGGTATCGTTGCTCCAACAGTACCCGGTTCTTATACCTATTCTTTGTTAGTGACCACAGCGGGCGGAAGCAGTTGCTATGCTACAACAACGGTTGTTGTAGGCGGACTTGCAGGAACAGAAACGCATACCAGTCCGAATTGCCCCGGCGTTAACGATGGCACTATTACGATCAATCCGAATCCCCCGGGGAATTATACATATGTATTAACGCCAGGAAACGTAACGCAAATCAATAACCCTGTCTTTACGGGACTTGCAGCCGGAACTTACTCGGTAACATTTTCCAGCGCGCTGGGCTGTTCAGGAACGGTAAGTAATATTGTGCTCGCACCACCAACGCCATTGACAGGAACGGCTACAACAACGCCTACTTCCTGCCCGACAAGAAATGACGGTACGATCACCGTAACGCCATCCGGTGCCGGTCCGTATACATTCACTTTAAATCCGGGAAATATCTCTCAAACAAGCCCTACGTTTACAGGACTTGCGCCCGGAACTTACAGCATTAGTTTTGTTACTGCCAGCAATTGCACCGGAGCAGTTACCACGAACCCGACGGTTACTGCAGGACCGTTCTTAACTTCTACAGTTACCACATTCGATCCGCCTTGTTCAAATATTAATAATGGCACGATTACAATCAATCCGAACGGGACAGGGCCTTATTCGTTCACGTTAAATCCCGGTGCGATCACGCAAACCAACGCAACATTTACCAATCTTGCTCCCGGCAGTTACACTTATAATTACACGGATGCAAATGGTTGTACAGGTACGGGCACTGCGTCATTAACTACGAATCCGCCATTAACGATCAATGTTGCATTAACGATGCCTTTGTGTAATGGCAATTCAAACGGGGTAGTTTCCCTTACAGGCGGTGGTGGTGTTCCTGGTTACGATTACGCCATCAGTCCGTTCAGCACTTACCAGGCTTCCGGAAACGGCGTATTCACGGGCCTGGCCGCGGGCACCTACACTTTCAGAGTGAGAGATACCAAAGGCTGTACAAAAGACACGACCGTTACCTTAGCTGAACCGCCTGCATTAAACGCCACTGCGGCGAATACAACCAAAGCCAGTTGCAGCAATAATGACGGTATCATCACAGCGTCACCTTCCGGTGGTACTTCGCCTTATACTTTCGCCATTGCAGGACCTACGGTGAATACATCTGGTGCAACATCAGGGATTTTCACGGGGCTTTCCCTGGGCAACTATACAGTTACGGTTACAGATGCAAAAGGTTGTACAAAACCAGCAACTGCAGCAGTAGATACCATAGACAACATGACGCTTACACTCGGGGCGGACCAAACGATATGCGTAGGAAGTTCCATCACATTACAACCACAAACAAACCCTCTAACATCAGTATATAAATGGCGCTCAACAAATGCACCGATCACTACACTGAGCAGTGATATTGTTAAAAACCCGGTTGCGACACCCACGGATACCGCTCAATATATTCTCAATGCGAAGTGGGGCGTTTGTACAAGGGAAGACAGTATGATCATTAACGTGTTGCATAAACCTGTGGCACATGCAGGAAAGGATACTGCCATTTGTTTCAGTACCTATGCAATTTTGAGAGGCAGTGCAACCAATACTTCCGGTGCGGTTTTATACAGCTGGGCACCCGTCGCAGATTTCGATAAAGCGGATACTGCCGTGGCTGTTGCAAGACCTGACAGTGCAGGATTACATGTATATACTTTGACAGTAAGAGATAATTATGGTTGTAATTTCTCCGTGACTGATGATGTAAATGTGACGGTTCAGCCACCGGTTCCGGCTTATGCGGGCCACGATACGATCGCGATCAAATCGGTGCCACATCAATTGTTTGGCAGTGGTGGAACAAGTTACGTCTGGTCGCCGGCCTCGCCCTTAAACAATCCATTCGCTCCTAACCCACTGGCCACCTTAACTAATGATACCAAGTTCACATTAGTTGTAACAGATATTGCAGGTTGTATCGGGTATGATACGGTTTTTGTAAAAGTGTATGAAGGGCCGACTTACTATATCCCTAACACCTTTACGCCGAACGGCGACGGGTTGAACGATATCTTCCGCGCCATTCCTGTGGGCATCAACAAAACAGATTGGTTCAGGATATTTAACCGTTACGGTGAACTTGTTTTTGAAACCAACCAATGGCTGAAAGGCTGGGATGGCACATACAAAGGCAAAGCACAGCCGATGGGTGTGTACATCTGGATCATTAAAGGCGTAGATAAAAATAATAAGACGATAGAAATGAAAGGAACGATTATGCTGGCTCATTAACAGCGTTAACGGATAAGAAAAAAGGCTTCATCATTGGAGCCTTTTTTTATAGATAAAACTTACTGAGTAATTCGCGGAACTTTTTGTTCGAGCAATAGCAGATCGGCTAAAACCAGCGCCGTTACTGCCTCCAGGATGACCGGAACACGAAGCGCGATGCAAAGATCATGTCGCCCTTTTACAGAGAACGCTTCTATTTTATCGGTGTCCAGGTTGTAAGTCTGTTGTTCTTTTGGCGTTGAAGAAGTTGGTTTTACAGCTACACGAAAGATAAGGTCGTTACCATTTGTTATACCTCCGACAATACCTCCTGCATGATTTGTTGCTGTTGTGCCCGAAGCATCCAGGAGTGCGTCATTATGTTCTGTTCCAAACATTTTAGCAGCGGCGAAGCCGGCACCAAATTCAATGCCTTTGATCGCGGGAATAGCAAATGCGAGCTGGCTGATCAGGGATTCTGCTGAATGAAAGAAAGGTTCGCCAAGTCCGGCCGGAAGGTTTTTTGTCACACATTCTACAATTCCTCCAACACTGTCTTTTGCATCAATGGCTTTTTGTAAACCTTTTTCGGTGTCGGGCTCTCCCCCGATTTCCTTAATGGTTGCTACACAACTGATCTTGCCACTGGCAACCTGCATGATCTTCTTTGCAATGATACCGGCAGCCACCAGGCATACGGTCAGGCGTCCGCTGAAATGTCCGCCGCCACGGAAATCTTCATAGCCGCCAAATTTTTGTGATGCGGTAAAATCAGCATGCCCGGGACGAGGAACGCTGCGCAGTTTATCATAATCGGTGCTGCGTGTATTGTTATTTTCGAACAACATCGTGAGCGGTGCGCCGGTTGTGCGTTCGTTAAAAACTCCGGAAATAAATATCGGCAGATCGTCCTCTTTCCGTGGCGTGGTCCCCTTTTGCATTCCCCCTTTTCGCCGTTCGAGATCAGGAAGGAAATCAGCCTGCGGTACTGGGATACCCGCGGGGCAACCATCGATCGTAATGCCTACGGAGGGACCGTGCGACTCGCCGAATATATGAATGCGTAATAAAGTTCCGAAGCTGTTCAAGGTTAAATATTTATGGTTGATCTGTGCTTATGATGGCACCCAGCGTTTCCAGGTGTTTATAAAAATCGGGGTATGATTTATTAATGGCTTCTGCACCGGATATTTCCGTTTGACCTGTCGCTTTGAGCGCAGCTACAGCCGTTGCCATGGCGATCCGGTGATCATGGTGAGAGTATACTGCAGCAGCGTGAAGCCCGCTCCCGCCTTCGATGATCATCAGGTCGTCCTGTAATTTAATGATAACGCCCATCTTTCCAAACTCTTCCTGCAAACTGATGCCGCGATCGCTTTCTTTATGCGACAAACGCGATACGCCTTCGATCACGGAACTTCCTTCGCAGTAAGCAGCCAATGCCACCAGTGGCGGAAAAAGATCCGGGCAATCTGTTGCATTAAAATGAAAGGGCTGCAATGATTTAGGCTGTACAACAATCTCCGCTTCGGTGATACTGATGTTTGCCTTCGCCATCATCAGCGCCTGCAAGATCGCTTTGTCTGCCTGAACAGAAAATACATCGAGCCCACGTACCGTAATATTGCCTGCGATCGCACCGGCTACCAATAAAAATGCAGCACCGCTCCAGTCGCCCTCAACAGTAAAGTTCACCTGGCTTTCTTCCTGCATGTTAGCCGGCAAAATATCAAAACTTTCGTATTGATGATTTACAATGTTATACCCGAATATTTTCATCACCTGCAATGTCAAATCAATATAGGGCCGGCTTTTTAGATTCAGCACATTAATGCGTACAGGCGCTGTTGCGGACTTTGCAAAAGCCAGCAACAAGCCGGTGAGGAATTGCGAACTTAAAGAACCATCAACGGTGATTTCGGCAGGTTGAAGCGGGCCTTTTATGGCCAATGGAAGCCGGCCGTTGTTACTTTGGATGCTCACACCTAATTGCGGTAACACCGTTTCAAAAAAATCCATCGGGCGTGAGAGCAAACTACCGCTGCCGGTTATTTGTACGCTGGAATCCAGTAAGGCTGCTACCGGCGTAAACATGCGGATACTTAAACCGCTTTCCCCGCAATCAATTGTTCCGTCCGCCACCGGTAAAGGATAGCCGCTGCTACTGATCATCATTTTATGGCCTGGCAACGCAGTTGTTGTTGCGCCAAAACTTCTCACAATAGAAAGTGCCGCAAGGTCATCATTGCTTGTGCCCGCATTGTGCAGTAATGTTTCGCCCTTATGCAGTAAAGCCATGGCACACGCACGTTGCATAGCACTCTTCGATGCAGGTGCGGTGACAATGCCATTGATAACGGATGGTACTATTGTCAACTTCATGAGCGCTCCAAATAAGCCGTGATTAATGCTTTTAATTGCGTTAATGGAATCGGCATGATGATGCCGTCTCCAATCGCCCGCAATAAAATAAAATTCATGGAATCGTTTGCACGTTTCTTATCCATTAGTAAAATTTCCCAAATCGTATCCAGGTTAAATTTTACTGCGGTAGTCAGGCCGTAAGCATTTAATAATGTGATCAACCGACGTGTATCGCCCATTGGCAGCCCCGCCAGTTCTTCTGATAAAGTTGCAGCGATCACCATACCCACGCTGATCGCATGGCCATGTGGCAAATGATGTACATTTTCAATCGCATGGCCGACCGTATGCCCGAAATTGAGCAGTTTGCGGTCGCCGGTTTCGAACTCATCTTCTTCAACAATCACTTTTTTGATACGCACGTTTCGTTCAACCAGGGATGCTAACCGCGCAGGATCATGCTGGTAAAATGAGAGGGATGTATTGCTGAGTTCTTCAAATAATGCCGCGTCTTTAATGCAGGCATGTTTAATAATTTCAGCGAACCCGTTCACCCATTCTTCCTGGGGGAGGGTGGATAAAAAATGATAATCGAATAAAATATATTCCGGCTGATACACCGTGCCGACCATATTTTTATACAGGCCCACATCAACACCGTTCTTTCCGCCAACAGCGGCGTCTACCATGGCCAGAATTGATGTAGGTGCCAGTGCGAGACGAACGCCGCGCTTATAAATACTGGCTGCATAGCCGGCCATATCCGTAACCACGCCTCCACCAACGGCGACGATCACTGTACTTTTATCTGCCTGTAACTTTAGTAAGGCAGCTATGATATCATCAACAGTTTTTTGCTGCTTTGTTGCTTCACCCGAAGGCACAGTGATCACTGGGATGTTGCTGAATTTTTCCTGCTGTGCTTTGTAAACATGGTCATCTGTAACGATCACCACTTTTCCTTCCGGCAATAATTTCAGCAGGGAAGCAAATGACTGATTGAAGAGGTAGGTCGTTTTTAACCGGCCCGGTGATATTGTTTCCATAGTTATTCTTCGTTCATGATTTTATTCTGGTGCCTGATACTTTCCAGGTGAATGGCATCCAGGTAACGGCCAATGAATTCTTTACCAAGCCCAAGCCGCTCTCCTTTCGCCGAAGCTCTGTCGAGGATCTCATTCCAGCGGTTTGTTTGTAAAATAGTGATATTATTATTGCGTTTGTATTCGCCGATCTGGTCTGCCAGTTTCATCCGCTGGCCAATCAAGGTGAGTAATTCATCATCGATATGGTTGATCTGTTCGCGCAAAGTAGCCAAGGCCGTGATAAATTCCTGCGTGTTGCTCGTTCCCGAGCGCCAAACCAGCGCGTCCAGTATCTCATTTAATTTTTCCGGTGTAACCTGTTGTTTCGCATCGCTCCAGGCATTATCCGGATCAATATGGCTTTCTACGATAAGACCATCAAAATCGAGATCAATGCTTTGTTGCATCACCGCTTGCAGCATATGGCGGTTGCCGCAAATATGCGATGGATCGCAGATCAACAACATACCCGGGAAACGCCGTTTCATTTCGATCGGCAAATGCCACATCGGTGCATTGCGATATTCCGTATTTCCATAAGATGAAAACCCACGGTGGATCATGCCGATATCTTTTACACCAACTTTCTGCAAGCGTTCAATCGCACCGGTCCAGAGATCCAGATCAGGATGAACAGGATTTTTTACCAGCACCGGAATATCCACACCACGAAGGGCGTCGGCCACTTCCTGTACGCTGAAAGGATTAACCGTTGTACGGGCGCCGATCCAAAGTACATCAACGTCAAACTGTAAAGCATCCTCCACGTGTTTCGCTGTGGCTACTTCAACCGTTGTTGGCAGGCCGGTAAGTTTTTTCGCCTGCATCAGCCAGGGCAAACCTTTTACACCGATCCCTTCAAAGAGGCCTGGTTTCGTGCGGGGTTTCCAGATGCCGGCGCGGAGCATATCCACTTTACCGGTAGCGGCTAAACGCTGAGCCGTTGCTAAAACCTGTTCTTCCGTTTCTGCACTGCAAGGGCCGCTGATGATAAGCGGCCGCTTGTTCCAGGCATTCACCATATTTTCCTTCATGATAATTTTTGCGTTTGCATGATAAAAGTAGCCGTTAATTTTATTACAGCCGTTAGCGTTATTTTAAAATTCGTTTAATCGTGTTTGCATTTTCAATCAGTTCTGCCAGGTAAG
This sequence comes from Ferruginibacter sp., assembly GCA_028288705.1. Classification (GTDB taxonomy): domain Bacteria; phylum Bacteroidota; class Bacteroidia; order Chitinophagales; family Chitinophagaceae; genus Ferruginibacter. The sequence goes on along the minus strand of JAQBNH010000019.1, from coordinate 345,913 downwards.
TATAATTTTCTTTTTCGAGGCAACTTTTAAATTTTCTCAACTGGCTGATATGTTCATTCAATACATCCAACAGGTTTTCTTTATTCTGGATAAAGATCGGCACCCACATCGCCGCATTACTTTTCGCGAGCCTTACCGAACTTTCGAAACCTCCGCTGGCCATTTCAAATATTTTATCGTCCTCTTTCTCCTTTTCCAAAACGGTATTGGCCAGGGCGAAAGAAGATACATGGGAAATATGGCTGATATAGGCGGCATGAACATCATGGGCTGCGGCATCCATATACAGCAAATGCATGCCAAGGGCGAGGTAAATTTTTTCTACCATGGCCACTGCATCGGCGTCTGATCTTTCTTTGTGGCAGATGACGGCGGCCTTGTGGGCAAACGCGCCCTTCTGTGCGGCTTGCGGACCGTGAAACTCCGTGCCCCACATCGGGTGACTGGCAACAAAGCGACCGGCATTTTCGCAATGCAGGGCTGTATCGCAAATAACTTTCTTCGTGGAGCTCACATCAAAAACGACCTGGCTGCTAACCTTGCTCATTATTTCTGGCAGAAGTTTAGCGGCGGCATCAACAGGAATAGACAGTACCACAAGGTCGGATTGAGCAAGTGCCGAATCAAGATCTGCCACCTCATCGGCAATGCCCAGTTCAAGCGCCAGCTGCCCATGTGCCGGGTTTTGATCCACAGCAAAAATTTTTGTCACGATGCCTTTATCCTTTAAAGCCAGCGCCATAGAGCCGCCAATTAAACCAATTCCGATAATCGTTACCTGCATAAATTAATTTTAAAACATAAAAAAATCCCGGCCAATGAGCCGGGACTTCAGATATGTAAACTTTTATAATATTCGTATCAGTTTATACACAGCTCGCCCGGCTTATTATCGTAATAATAATATGCAACCTGCCAGCTATATGTGTATAATGTTTTCATTGTTCCCGTCAAAAGTAAAACCTTTCTCTAATACAGCAAACAAAAACTTTTGTGAACCTCTGATGTTGCAAACGAAAAAGCCACTCCAGGGAACTGAAGCGGCTTATACGATTGCTTGCCATTAAATTCTTTAAGTCACCAACCAGCAAGTAGCCGGTAACCGAACTAAATACGAATTATTTTTTAATTGTATCAGTAGTAACGGTAGTTTTAACTGTAGTGTCAGTTACAACTTTCATTGTATCAGCTACTGCTGGAGTAGTGATAACGCTAGTGTCAGAAGTTTTAACTTCGTCAACTTTCTTTTCAGTGTCGTTACAAGCTGTGAAAGATGCAGCGATGATAGCAATTGCTAAGAATTTTTTCATTGTTGTTGTTTTAAATTTAAATTATAATTTCAAGTTAATACCCAAACAGGAAAAAGGTAACCCAAGTTTTTTAAAATTTTTTTTTCTGCCTGTTTTTGGGTTACTATCTCATTAAAAACGTATTAATACAGGAAGGTGAATACATCAGAACAAGAACATCTTTTACTGGAAGGCCTGGCTAAAGAGGATAAAAGCGCGATAGAACAGATATACAGGGAACATTACAATATGGTTAAATCGCTGGTTATCAACAACAGTGGTACCGCCGATGATGCCGCAGATATCTTCCAGGAAGCGATGATCGTGCTGTTTGAAAAGGCAAAATCGCCTGAATTTGAACTGCATTGCCTGTTGAAAACCTTTATTTACTCGATCTGCCGGAGGTTATGGCTGAAAAGATTACAGCAACAGAACCGCTTTGTTACCCAGTCAGAAGGGCTGGAAGAAACGATACCGGTGGAAGAAGAACTGGAAACACACGAAAAGAAACAAAACGATTTCAGCATCATGGAAAATGCCATGAGCAAGATCGGGGAGCCCTGCAAAAGTTTACTGGAAGCGTATTATATCCAGAAAAAACAGATGCAGGAAATCGCCACCCATTTTGGATATACCAATGCCGATAATGCAAAAACCCAGAAATATAAATGCCTCGTGCGGTTGAAAAAACTGTTTTTTGCTCAATATAAAAATGTAGAATAAATGGAAGATACTTTACTCATAGATGCGGTGGAAAGATTTGTAAAGGGCGAAATGTCGTCCCAGGAGAAGATCTATTTTGAAGAACTCCGGAAAAATAATCCTGAACTCGACCAGGCGGTTGTGGAACAACTTTTTTTCCTCAACGAACTGGATAACTACGGTACGGCAAAAAATTTCCGACATACACTTCATGAGGTTGAAGCCAAATTAACCGACGAAGGATTTTTACTGAAGGCAACCCCGGTTGTTGGAAAAGCGAAGGTGATTCAACTCTGGCAAAAATACAAACGCACGATTGCTGTGGCTGCTTCTATCGCAGGATTGGTGTCGATCTTCATTGCCAGCCTCGTTTCGGCCGTTAGTAGTAACGTGGAGCCGAATATTAAGCCATTAGTAGAGAAATTAAATGACCAGGCAGATAAAACCCGTCAGCTCGAAAATAAGGTGAATCAGCTGGAAGCAAGCACTACGGTATTGCCGGTTGCTAAACCAATTCTCGTATCAAAATTCCGTGCAACAGGTTTCCTGATCGATGTTGGTAATAATTATATCGTAACAAATGCCCACGTGGTGTTTGAAGCAAAGAACCACCTGATCATTGAAAATAACAAGGGCGATCAGTTCACCGCGAAGGCCGTTTATGTAAATAAGCTGAATGATATCGCCATCTTAAAAGTGACCGACAGCAACTTTAAAAAATTACCGCCGCTTCCTTACTCCATAAAAAAAGCCAGTGCTGAATTAGGTGAACAGGTATTTATCCTGGGTTACCCGAAAGCAGAGATCGTGTATGGCGAAGGTTATGTGAGTGCGAAGAATGGCTACCAGATGGATACGATCTATTGCCAGTTAACCACAACAGCTAATGAAGGGAATAGCGGTTCACCGGTGATCACGAAAAACGGTGACCTTGTGGGAATCATTACCAGTACAGAATTAAATGCTGATGGTGTGGTGTTCGCCATCAAACCTGCCAATATCTTCCGCGCAGTGGATGAGGTGAAAAAGATCAAGGAATTTGAAAATATCCGCATCGGTTCCGGCGGTGGATTGAAAGGTGTTGACCGCGTTAATCAAATCAGGAAGATGCAGGATTACGTGTTTATGATCAAAGGAAATTAATAACCGGCAACCCAACATAAAAAGGCGGCAGACTTATCAAGGTCTGCCGCTTTTTCGTTTAAGATCATTTCTTTATGGCCATAACACTGTTGGATAAGCGCCTGACTCAATCAACGTATCCAGGCTTTGCTTAACACCGGGGGCATCTTCCTTGTAAGTAACGCCAAACCATTGTGCAGAAGTTGGGATCACCTTGATCTTCCCGCCTTCTACCCTGATAAAATGTTCGCCAATGATCGGGATAAAAAATTCCGCTTTAATATTATCGAAATTATTTTTCGGAAACTCGTTGAACAACTTCCTGATCACATCAAACACAGAAGGATGGAAGCACCAGAAGTTCATCGACACACTGGAATCATCTTTTACTTCAACTAATTTACCGTCGGCATCTTCGTAATTTACTTTTCCTTCATCATTGCGGTAGATCTTCGTGCGCTCATTGATATCTACTAAATTGTTATCGGCATCCACATCACAAACACCGCGGCTCACTGTGCCGTGCTCACTCAATGTTTTATTCAACGTATAACCAATGATCGCGTAGGTTTTTTCGTCACAATCATTTTTTAGAAAGCTGGCAGCTTTTACAAAGCCATCCTCTCCGTAAAAATCATCTGCATTGATTACTGCAAAAGGTTCGTTGATCGCCTCTGCAGCGCAAAGTACCGCGTGGCCTGTTCCCCAAGGTTTCGTGCGATCTGCAGGCATATGTTCTGCATCAACAAATGAATTCATTTCCTGGTACACGTAATCCACTTCTATCTTACCTTTTAATTTCGCATCGAAGTTGGCTTTAAAATTCTCGGCAAAATCTTTCCGGATGATAAAAACCACTTTTCCAAAACCTGCGCGGATGGCATCGTAAATAGAATAGTCCATGATCGTTTCACCGGCAGGGCCAAATCCCTCTGTCTGTTTCATACTGCCATAACGGCTTGCCATACCTGCGGCAAGAATTAATAGTGTAGGTTGCATCTTGATATATTAATTTTTATAATAGAAATTTGAGGTTACAAAAATAAAGGGAAACAACTAGTAAGCCATAAATGCTTTTACCTGGAACAGACATACGTTTTGATGAGTTGATCCATCCTGAGCTAACAGAAAAGCAGGTTCGTTGCTGGATGGCGCGGCTTGATGAAATCCATCCGGTGATCTCCGGGAATAAGTTGTTTAAACTCCACTATTTTCTCGAAGAAGCGCTGCAATCAACGCATAAAACCGTTTTAACTTTCGGTGGCGCATATTCCAATCACCTGGTGGCTACTGCGTTTGCGGCAAATCAGTTCGGACTAAAAAGCATCGGGCTTGTCCGTGGCGGGGAGCCAGAAAAACTTTCTCCTACCCTGTTGAATTGCATGGACTATGGAATGCGATTGCATTATTTGCCCCGGGAAATTTATGCAGCATTAGCCCAAAACCACATTGGGGCATATACGGAGCAACAGTTCGGCCCGGTTATATTGATCCCTGAAGGGGGCGCCAGTCCTGCCGGAGCCCGGGGCGCTTCCCTGATGTTGCCGCAGCTGTCAACCCTGGACCCAACGCATATCTGTACTGCTGTGGGAACGGCCACAACCTTAGCCGGGTTGCTGAATGCGGATCATGCCGTAAGCATTGTAGGCGTTCCTGTTATCAAGGGCATGACGGATATTCCTGCACGACTGGATAATTTATTACCTGCTGTTCCGATGCGGATGCCGCTGATCTGGGACCAATATCATTTTGGCGGTTATGCAAAAAAGACAGAAGCACTCCTGGATTTTATGAATGAATTTTATCATATCCATCAAATCCCACTCGATTTTGTGTACACGGCGAAACTGATGTACGGGTTGATGGAAAAGGTTCGGGAAGGATATTTCAAATCGGGAGACCGCATCGTGTGCCTGCATACCGGCGGACTCCAGGGCAACCGCTCGTTAAAGGAAGGAAGGCTAATATTTTAGGTTTCTTAACAGCTTAGTTTGAAAATCAACGATGCAATAAACTGCGCTTTATTATATTTGTGCGCGGCAGCAAGAGCTATGAAAAAATATTTCCTGTTTTTTTTATTCCTGATTTTCTCTTCGGCGTCTTTGTATGCGCAGAATATATTACCCGGCATCTCGGTAAGAAACATTAGCGGCAAGATCATCGTGAGCTGGAAAAATGAGTATACCATTCCTGTAACAACGATCAACATTCAACGCTCTTACGACAGCCTCAAAAATTATACAACGATTGGTTCTGTTTTAAATCCGCAAAACAAAGAAAACGGTTACCCGGATATTGATCCGCCGTATAATAAAATGTATTACCGCGTTTTCATTGCTTTCGAAGGCGGGGCTTATATTATCAGCCAGCCTGTACGACCGGTGAAAAACATTCCAGGTGCGGGGGATGAGAACCAATCGGCCACGATGCCCTGGCAACTCAATCCCATGGCGGATTCCAACCTGATCATGCCGCCTGCGAACGGCATCAATTTACCAAGCCGGCGCATCTATAACGCGAAAGATAACAGCATCGTGATCCATCTTCCGGATGCTTCGCTTAAAAAATATTCGGTGAAATTTTTTGAACTGGAGAACATGGTATTGGAGCTAACGAAACTTCATGAAGAATTCCTCATCCTCGAAAAAGTAAATTTCGCGCACTCCGGCTGGTACCGTTTCGAATTATATGAAAGTGGTTTGCTGGTAGAAAAGAATAAAATATTCGTTCCTCGGGATGGAAAAAATTTCATGCCCGATGTAAAAAAACCTGGTTTAAAATAACTACCGCCACCTTACTTCGAAAACTTCCTCAAAATGTTTTTTTACCGTATGCTTCACCAGTTGCATGTCTGCCCGTTGCCCTGTTTCCCTTTCAATGGAAGTCACCTGTTTGTTTTGAATACCGCAGGGTATGATATGATCAAAATAAGAAAGATCGGTATTTACATTTAAGGCGAAGCCATGCATCGTTACCCAGCGGCTGCAACGCACGCCGATTGCGCAGATCTTTCTCTCCTTCCCAGGAATGGTTGGATCAAGCCACACACCGGTCTCCCCTTCGCTTCGCCCCCCGTTGATTCCAAATTCTGCGATCACCCGGATGATCACCTCTTCCAGGTTACGCAGGTATTTCCCAATATCCGTATAGATTTTCTCGAGGTCGAGAACGGGGTAACCAACCAGTTGCTGCGGCCCATGGTAAGTGATATCTCCGCCACGATTGCTGTTAAAAAAAGCTATCCCTCGTTCTTCCAACTGATCGGGTGTGAGCAAGAGATTTGATAAAGAGCCATTCTTGCCCAGCGTGTACACGTGCGGGTGTTCGCATACCAGGAAATGATGTTGCGTTGCGGTTGCATCCGCGGGAAGAGCCACCGCCGCCTGCCTTGCGCTGGTTTTTGCAGCAAGATTTTCGGAGAGCAATGCTTCCTGCATTTCCCATGCCTGCCTATAAGGGATCATTCCCAGATCTTCATATTTCACTTCCTGCATGTCCCTTCCTTTGTTTTACCTTTGCAAAAGTAAAGCATTGCTGCCGCAGATCCGTGGCAGTCTCATATCCATAATAATGACGCAACAGCCTATCGCTATAGAAGAAGAACTGCCGGAATCGGAAGAATTGTATGAAAAACTTTCCCTGGTCATAGATAAAGGACAGGAGCCGCTGCGCATCGACAAATTTTTGATGAACCGCATTGAGGGTGCAACGCGCAACAAGATCCAGCAGGCGATTGAAAATGAGCTGGTGCTGGTGAACGAAAAACCGGTCAAAAATAATTACAAGATCAAGGCCGGCGATAAGGTGGTGATCTTCGACAACAATTCGCCTGAATCTTCCGAGATCATCCCCCAAAATATCCCGTTGAATATTGTGTATGAAGACGATGATATTTTCGTGATCAATAAACCGGTGGGCATGGTCGTGCATCCAGGCAGCGGCAACCCGGATAATACCCTGATCAATGCCGTGGCCTATTACCTCAAAAACAATTGCCCCGAAATTGATGAAACAGCACTCGCACGTTTCGGCCTCGTACATCGCATTGATAAAAACACGAGTGGTTTGCTGGTGATGGCGAAAAGTCAGAAAGCCATGAGCGACCTCGCCAAACAATTTTTTAATCATACCGTGCATCGCCGTTACGTGGCATTGGTATGGGGAAATTTTGAAGAGCAGGAAGGCACGATAACCGGGCATGTGGGGAGACACCAGCGCTTTCGCAAATTATTTACGACATACCCTGATGGCGAATATGGCAAAGAAGCGATCACGCATTATAAAGTGCTGGAAAATTTCAATTATGTAACGCTGGTAGAATGCAGGCTGGAGACGGGCCGCACACACCAGATCCGTGTACATATGCAGCATATCGGGCATCCGTTGTTCAATGATGATTTTTATGGTGGTGAGCGCATTGTAAAAGGAACGATCTATACAAAATACAAGCAGTTTGTAGAAAACTGTTTCGCACTTTGTCCGCGCCAGGCCTTACATGCAAAGGAACTGGGCTTTATTCATCCCGTGACGAGAAAAGAAATGCTGTTTACCAGTGAATTGCCGGATGACATGAGCCAGGTGATCGACAAATGGCGCAGGTACAGCCAGTTTAAAAACGCCGAATAAATTAAACCTCCATATGATTTCAAAGATCCTCGCCGGCATCGCCGTTATTATTTTTAGTTGCCCCGTAACTGCCCAAACAACGATCAGCCGTGATCCTGTCATCGAACAAATGGTGAAAGAAGTTTCGCCTGATTCATTGAAGAATTATATCACTGCGCTTGTTGCTTTCGGAACCAGAAACACGCTGAGCACTGCGTCTAACCCTAAACGCGGCATAGGTGCAGCAAGGAATTGGGTGCTGGCAAAGTTTAACCAGTTTGCTGCACAATCAGGCGGTCGTCTATCCGCCATCATTGATACAACCACTTTACAACCCGACAAGCGCCGGATAGACACCGCTACCCTTTTGGGAAATGTGGTTGCCACGCTCAAAGGCACCGATGCCAATGACAAACGCATTTTTATTATCAGCGGGCATTTGGACAATATGCGTACCAGCGTAATGGACCGTACCGGCGATGCGCCCGGTGCAAACGACGATGCGAGCGGAACAGCTGCGGTGCTGGAATGCGCGCGGATCATGAGTAAACATGCGTTTCCCGCAACCATCATTTTTGTAGCGGTGAGTGGCGAAGAACAGGGGCTGCTGGGTGCGAACTTTATGGCAACGAAAGCCAAGCGGGATAGCCTCGCCATTGAAGCGGTGCTCAACAATGATATCATGGGCAGCAACAACAGCAGCGAAACCAATATTATCGGGAACACGAAGATCCGTGTATTTAGTGAAGGGCTTCCTGCGTTTGAACTGGAAAAAAATGCCAAAAATATTCGCCAGCTCGGGTTGGAAAACGATGGCAAAAGCCGGCAACTGGCGCGTTATGTAAAAGAAACAGGTGAACGTTATGTTGACAATCTTGATATTGTTTTGATCTATCGCAACGATCGTTTTTTGCGTGGCGGTGATCACACGCCTTATGTTGAGAATGGCTTTACGGCCGTGCGTATCACCGAGATGAATGAAAATTATTATCACCAGCACCAGGATGTGCGCAAAGAAAACGGTATCCAGTATGGGGATTTAATCGAGTTCCTCGACTTTGAATACCTGCGCAAAAACACCGCGATGAATTTAGCCAACCTCGCCAACCTCGCGAAGGCGCCGTCTATGCCTGTGGATGTAAAAGTGGATGTAAAGAAATTAGGCAACAGCACCTGGCTGTATTGGAAAGCATCAGCAACAGGAAAAGTGAAAGGCTATTATGTGATGATGCGCGAAACCACCAGTGCGCTATGGCAGAAAAAAATATTTACGGCCAACCTGGAGATGACCCTTCCTTATTCCAAAGACAATTATTTTTTCGCTGTACAGGCCGTAAATGCGGATGGCAACGAAAGCCTGCCTGTTGTTCCGGCAGTTGGAAGATAAACCGAACGTATGAATGAACTACCCATGGGCGATCCAAAAATGCTGACAGACATCGTTACGATGCCCATGCCTTTTGGAAAATATAAAGGAACAATCTTAAAAAACCTGCCAGTGAGTTACCTGGAATGGTTTTCACAAAAAGGTTTTCCCGCAGGCAGACTGGGGATGTTATTGCAAACCTTGTTAGAAATAAAAATGAACGGCCTGGAAGATCTGTTGCGGCCGTTACAACGCTGATCATTTTTCGGGAGTATCTGCCTTCACTTCTTTTAATTCCACTTCCTTAATATCTGCTACCATCTTTTCTTTTTTCAGCCCTACCCGAACGAGGCCGAAAATACTCATGTAAATATTTGCGATCCATACCAGCGCAAAACCACCGAGCAAATAACCACGCCAGTCGGTAAATAATAAATGATAGCCCGTAATGGCCAGCATTGCCATCGTTACATAATGACTGAAGCAATATTCGCAGGTAAACAGGTAGAAAAATTTTCGTTCCAACAATCTCTTGCAGGTTTTTGATTTTTTTACGCAATAGTCCCGCGGTTCCCGGAAGACCTCTTCATGGGTGACTGTCCAGGCGATACAGGCGATCGGCAAAGCGAGTAAAAAAAGATCCAGTACCTGGCGATTCATATCCATGTCGTAAAGTTATAGTCTAATGATTAATTGGCCATTCAAACGTTTCTCCTGCGAGGGAAGCAGTTTGATTTTTTTTTGCTTACCCAAAACATTACTTTAGCCGTACATAAAACATATTGTATGCCATTTATTTCTCCTGGTTTACGCCACAGCAGCCTGGCGTTCCTCGTTGCCGGCCTGACGTTTGTCGCCTGCAACAATCCAAAAAGCCCCGATACGAAATTGACCGACTCGACGGTTGCGGACAAGCCTGCCAGCTACGACACGAGTTTTACGGTAGAGGCTGAAGGCTTTGCCGACCTGCAGATTCTGCGTTACCAGGTTCCCGGGTTTAATGATCTGCCACTTGCACAAAAACAACTGGCTTATTATTTATATGAAGCGGCTTTGTGCGGCAGGGACATCATCTATGATCAGAAAAGCAAGTACGGGTTAACGTTACGCAAAACGATTGAAACGATATATGGTAGTTATACCGGCGACAAAACTTCTGCAGACTGGAAAATGCTGGAAGAATATTGCGGCCGCGTTTGGTTCAGCAATGGCAATCACCACCATTATGGTAATGAGAAATTTGTGCCTGCCTGCAGCCCCGAATATTTTTTAAAAGTATTGCAAAGCAGCGACAGCAATGCGTTACCCTGTGAACCGGGCGAACCCGTTGCCAGCTTTTTCACGAGATTAAAACCGATCCTTTACGATCTTTCTGTAGAGCCAAAATTAGTGGACCTGCGCCCCGACATCGATAATGTTGCTGCGTCTTCCATAAATTTTTACGAAGGCGTAACGCAAAAAGAAGTGGAAGCATTTTATGCAAAAATGCCAGCCTCGGGCAATGCTCCATCGTGGGGACTGAACAGTAAACTGATGAAAGAGAATGGACAGGTAGTGGAAAAAACCTGGAAGCTGGGTGGCATGTACAGCGCTGCCATCGAAAAGATCATTGGCTGGCTGGAAAAAGCCGCAACCGTTGCTGAAAATGATCAGCAGAAAAAAGCCTTGCTGCTGCTGGTGCAATACTACAAAAGCGGCGACCTGAAAACATTTGATGAATACAGCATCGCCTGGGTCAAAGACGTGAACAGCCGTATGGATGTGGTGAATGGTTTCATCGAAGTGTACCTCGATCCTATCGGTAAAAAAGGTGCTTTTGAAAGTGTTGTATCCATGAAAGACCTGGAAGCAACAAAACGCATTAAAGCGATCGGCGACCAGGCACAATGGTTTGAGGATAATTCGCCTTTACAACCGGAACATAAAAAGAAAAATGTAAAAGGCATTATCGCCAAAGCCATTACGGTTATAGCAGAATGCGGAGACGCAGCACCGAGTACGCCGATTGGTATCAACCTGCCAAATGCAGACTGGATCAGGAAAGACTCCGGATCTAAATCAGTTTCGTTAAGCAACATCATTTATTCTTACAATGCCTTCGCCGCGAAGGGTGGAACCGTTGATGAATTTGCGCTGAACGATACCGTGAAACAACGCCTGAAAAAATATGGCAACCTCGCCGCCGATTTGCATACGGATATGCACGAATGTATTGGCCATGCCAGCGGGCAGATCAACCCGGGCGTTGGGACGACGGATAAGACGTTGAAGAATTATGCGTCCTGCCTGGAGGAAGCACGTGCCGATTTAGTGGCCTTGTATTATATCATGGACCAGAAGCTCGTTGATATTGGTGTTGCACCAAGTACAGAAGTGGGCAAAGCCGAATTCGACAGCTACATGATGAATGGCCTGATGACACAGTTAACACGTTTGAAGCTCGGCGACAATATTGAAGAAGCGCATATGCGTAACCGCCAGATGAATGCGCGCTGGGCTTATGAAAAAGGCAAAGCAGAGAACGTAGTGGAATTTGTGAAAAAGAATGGCAAAACCTACGTGCAGATCAATGACTATAATAAACTGCGTAACTTATTCGGGCAATTGTTGAAAGAGATCCAGCGGATCAAATCTGAAGGCGATTTCAATGCCGGTAAAAACCTGGTAGAAACCTATGGCGTAAAAGTAGACCAGGCGTTGCACAAAGAAGTGCTGGCCCGTTTTGCACCGCTGAATGTAAAAGCTTACCGTGGTTTTATTCAGCCTAAACTGGTGGCAGTAATGGATGGCGATAAGATTACGGATGTAAAGATCGAATATCCAAGCAGCTTCTTTGCACAGATGATGGATTTCGGTAAGAACTACGCTTACCTGCCGGTTAAGAACTAATCCTTAATAAATGATTGCTGATCCGGCTCTTGCAAAAGGGCCGGATTTTTTTATTCGAATGCAGACAGCGTGGCAGTAAATACGCCGCGTTCCCGCTTCTTCGTGATGGCTTTCCAGTTACCATTATAGCGGATCAGGGCCGGAACCGTCAGGCCTTTGAACGTCGTCATCTGCACTTCCATATTCACTTTAAAATCATACACGCCGGCATCATAACTCAGGCTGTAATTTCGGGCAACCACTTCGTAAGTATCGATATTGAACCAGGTGGTCATTTCATCCACGACAACACCGTCGGTACTTCCCGGTTTAACCGTTTGTTTGAAGATGTAACAGTTCACACCATTGTAAAAATCCATATCTATATTCATGTCGTAGCGATCCGCCATATCATCATCATAGATCGCCGTTTTGTTACTCATGAAAGGCAGGCCGTTGATCTTTTTGCCGGGATTGAAGAACAACATTTTTAATTGCAGTTTGTGCTTTTCCATTCCCGATGTGCCCGCTGTATTGAACTCCCTTCCCTTCACAATATTATCTTCGCCGCAAACGACTCCTTTGGTGAAAAACAGGGAGGCATACATCTGGGCCGTATAATAATTATACTGGTGATCATCGGTATAAAAATCACCGGTGGTTTTCTCTTCCAACACTTCCATATTGCGGCAATTGCCGTTCCGGATCTGCCGCGTTTTACTGTTTAATGATGCATCGAGGTTTCCTTTCTTATCCAGCATACGGATATCATTTAACGCAGTGTAACCGATGATATGCAGGTTGCGAAAGGCTTTATAAAAACTACTGTCGTTTTTGATGCGTGTAATGAAAGCGGGAACATTCAATTTATTATCGACCACAATTTCGGAGAGCGTGACGATCTTTTTACCCACGATGCTGGTATCCGGTTTATCCTGTGCCCAAAGTATTTCCGTTGCAGCGAGGCACAAAAAAAGCATGAAAAAGTTTTTCATGCCTGCAAATTATTGTAATTGTCTTTAAACAAAAACACAATATTATTTAGGGAAGAGCATGCGGTAATCCACCCGTACTTTTCCTTTGCTGATATCATCCAGCTTGCGTTTCATCAACGTACGCTTTAACGGCTTGATATGATCAATGAACAATTTTCCATCGAGGTGATCGTATTCGTGTAAAATGATCCGTGCGGTTAACCCGATGAACGTACGGGTTTGCGGCTCAAAGTTTTCATCCAGATAATCCAGCGTAACGCTTTCCTGACGCAAAATATCCTCCCGGATTTTAGGAATACTCAGGCAACCTTCGTTGTAGCTCCACTCCTTCCCTTCCAGTGTTTTAATATGCGCATTGATGAATAAACCTTTAAAGCCAGGCTCATCGGGATATTCCCCCTTTTCGTCTTCCTCCTGGTTTTCAAATATCTGCTCACTGTCCATTACAAACAAGCGGATCGGTTTGTTGATCTGCGGTGCAGCCAGTCCAACGCCATTGCTGTTGTACATGGTTTCCCACATATCCGCGATCAGTTTATCCAGGCCGGGATATTCCGGCGTGATGTCGGTACTCACCGCCCTTAATACAGGCGATCCATATGCTACTATTGGTAAAATCATGTGTAAAATCTATTTATAAATGGCAAAGTTAGCCCATATCTTTTTATCCGCCAATGCTGCTGCTTTGCAGGTATTCCTGCAGCATGATCGTGGCCGCTATCTCATCCACTAATTTTTTATCACGGCGGTCTTTTTTCTTCAGGCCCATTTCGAGCATGGCATTTTTGGCCATTTTAGATGTGTAGCGTTCATCCACCGTTTTCAACGGCATCTGTGGAAACTCTTTTTGCAATCTTTTGATGGCTGCTTCTGCCAGTGGTGTGCCGTGCGTATCAGATTCATCCCAGTTCTTCGGCAGGCCGATGATGATGAGTTCCACTTCTTCTTTTAAAAAATATGCTTTTAAAAAAGGGACCAGTTCTTTCGATTCGATCGTTGTGAGGCCGGTGGCAATGATCTGCAACGGATCCGTCACTGCCAGCCCGGTTCGTTTTCCGCCATAATCTATTGCGATGATTCTTGCCATATTTATGAATTGCCGGAGGTTACTTCCTTTCCCGTGATGATACAAAAAGCAGCTTCGGTGGCAGCGCTGTTGTCATACAGATCGGCTATGATCTGTTTGCCGTACCTGGCATAATAAGGAAGAAGATTGTCTGTCCGTTCCTGCAGGATCCCGCCGGGGAATAAAGCAGCGCGCAGCTTCGCCAATTGCCTTTCTTCTGCAGCAAATTTTCTTTTTTCTGCGCGCATCATCTTTTTCTCTAAAAGCTGAATCCGCTGCAGATGCTGCGTTTCCAGTGCTGCCACATGCTTTGATAAGGTAGGATCGATAGCCGATGCCGCCTGCTCCACCTGGCGATATATTTGCCCGATCGTTTCCAGTTCTGCGGACAGGCTTAATGGTAAGGTTGAATGTTTTTTCACCAGCGTTTCCATCAGTTCGATCGAAGGGCGGAAAAAATCTGCCGGCGCAAACCCGAGCTTTGCCATCAATACAGCCACTTTTTCTTCTACCAGTAAAAAGGAATTCCGCAGCAACAATACCGGGAACGGAATATTTGCAGCTTCGAACAAATCCTTTAATTCCAGCCAATATGCCAGTTCGCCACCACCGCCGATAAATGCGACATTTGGCAGGATCATTTCCTGGAACAAGGGCCGAAGGATCACGTTCGGACTAAATCTTTCGGGGTGATCGGCTAATTCCCGTCGCATGTCTTCTTTGGAAAAACTGATGCCGGTCTCCAGCACGTCAAAACCGGTAGCCGTAACGCTGATGCGTGCACGAAGATCATCCTTCAGGTAAAAGAGATTCAGCTCTCTGCCTGCGGCCTGCACCTTATATTTTTGGGGGAAACGCGAAACCGTTTCCTGCACGATGGCATAGGAAAATTGCTCGTCCAATTCTTTTTCGATGACCGGCGAAAACGTTTTTTTCAATGCCGCCGCGTCAGGCAGCAGCACAATCAATCCATAGTCAGCAAACAGTTCATGCACGAACCGGAAAGTTGCCTGTTCGATGGAAATGCCCAACCGGTAAGCGTTTCGCAGTTGCTGTATCAGCTCCTTTCCGAATGGTTCTACTGCCAGCTGGCTTTCGATCCCATCCAGAATGCTGAGGAAAGCTTTGTCGATCAGCATCCTTCCTACTGCGCCGGTTTGTTTCGTTTGCCATTGGTATTTCTTACCGAGGATCTGGACTTCACCCAGTTCTTCGAGGTCTGCATCCTCGCTGCCCATGTAATAAACGGGCACAAAATGTTCTGCAGGCCTTTTGGCATTTAGTTCATTGGCGAGTTTGATCGCGTGCAGGATCTTGTAAACAAAATATAGATGGCCGGTAAAAATATTCGGCTGATGCGCCGTGCAAACGGTGAAGGTATTTTCCGATAAGAGCGACCGGATATTGCGGTTAACCGCCTCACCCGGGTTGATGTTGCTGTATTGGGCGGTTAAATGGTCTACTAAACTGTTGCGGTCTGTGGTGGTGCTTTTTCTCGCCCCTATGGCTTCGCCAATGCCCTCCATGGTTGGAGCAAAAGCATAAAACGGTTGCAGTTCCGGGGAACGATCGAGGTAATCATTTACGATGGCAGAAAAAGCATTCGTTTGAGCATAGGGAATATGCTGCGATGTGAATCTCGTCATTGAATTATTCTTTGCTTTGGATCCTTACAAACCAGGTTGTTTTTAATCCACCACTTCACCTTCCAGGTCATAATCATATGCCTTGGATATCTTCACGTTCACAAATTCTCCCGGTGTTAGTTTCCTGCTGCTTTTAATGATCACTTCATTATCTACTTCCACGCTATCAAATTCTGTACGGCCCAAATAACGGCCCGCTTCTTTTTTATCTACGATCACTTTAAAGGTACGGCCTACTTTTTCCTCATTTTTCTCCAACGAAATATCCTGCTGCACATCCATGATCTCCTGTGCCCTTGCTTCTTTTTCTTCTTCAGGGATATCATCGGTTAAATCGAAGGCGCTGGTTTCTTCTTCATGGCTGTAAGTGAATGTGCCGACCCTGTCGAAACGCATTTTTTGTAAAAAGCCCTTCAGCTCTTCCACATCGGCTCTTGTTTCACCGGGAAAACCTGCGATCAGGGTTGTTCTCAAACAAATATCGGGGATCTTATTCCGGATCTCTCCTACCAGGTCTTCCATTTCTTCCCTGGTGATCTGCCGTTTCATCGCCTTAAGCATGTTGTTGCTGGCGTGTTGTAAAGGCATATCCAGGTAATTGCAAATGTTATCGCGTTCCTTCATCGCATCTATGATCTCCATTGGAAATTTAGACGGGTAAGCATAATGCAGGCGGATCCACTCCAGGCCTTCCACATCTGCCAGGGCATGCATCAGTTTCGGCAGTTCGCGTTTTTTATAAATATCCAGGCCATAGTATGTAAGCTCCTGTGCGATCAGCATCACTTCTTTTACGCCACGTTGAACTAGTTGTTTCGCTTCTTCCACCAGCGATTCAATACTGCGGCTCACATGTTTACCACGCATCAGTGGGATGGCACAAAAAGAGCAGGTGCGGTTACAACCTTCGCTGATCTTCATGTATGCATAATGCTGCGGCGTTGATAACAGTCGTTCGCCGATCAGTTCACCTTTATAATCCGCATCAAATCTTTTTAGGATCAGGGGTAATTCCATCGTGCCGAAGAACGCATCTACTTCCGGGATCTCTGCCTCAAGGTTGTTGCGGTAACGTTCGCTCAGGCAACCGGTCACGTACACTTTATCCAGTTTGCCTCTTTTTTTCAACTCCACATGATCCAGGATCGTACTGATACTCTCTTCCTTCGCCTTTTCAATAAAGCCGCAGGTATTAATAATGACAATATTGTGGTCTCTTTTTGCGCTCTCATGCACGGTATCAATGTCATTGGCGATCAGCTGACCGCTCAACACTTCACTATCCACCATATTCTTACTGCAACCCAGTGTAATGATATTGACCTTATCTCTTTTTATGCTTTTTGTCTTCATAATTTGCGGGCAAAGGTACTAAAACGGCAGCGTAAAACAGGCGTTGCTCACAACGGGGTACAAGCTAATTAGTGTTAAAACTTCGTTTCCAGGAATCGTTTGCTGATTAATATCGTTTGTCTGACAACCGGGTAGTTAAAAAATTATTATGTTTGGCGCATGATTTGGACAGAAAATAACCGCATGCGTGTAGCTATTTTAGATATGTATGAAGGGGCGGAAAACCAGGGGATGCGCTGTATCCGCGAGATATTGAACCAGTTTGCAGAAATGCATCAGCTTGATCTGCATCGCGAAGAATTTGATGTACGCGTGAAACAGGAAACGCCGGGCATGGATTTCGACATCTATATTTCTTCAGGCGGCCCGGGCAGCCCGTTGGAAAGTGAAGGCAGCGATTGGGAAACAGTATATTTCCGCTGGCTCAAACAGGTAGAACATTTCAACAACCAGGATTCCAATATTATCAAGAAGCAGGTATTTTTTATCTGCCATTCTTTCCAGTTGATTTGCCGCCATTACAACATCGCTGCGGTGACCAAAAGAAAGAGTACTTCCTTTGGTGTCTTCCCGATCCATTACCTCGCAGAAGCGAATAACGAACCGATCTTTGATGGCTTACGCGATCCTTTTTATGCGGTAGACAGCCGTGATTACCAGGTGACACAACCGAACCATAACCGCATCCAGGAATTGGGTGCATCCATTCTCGCGATTGAAAAAGCCAGGCCGCACGTGCCCCTGGAAAGAGCGATCATGGCGGTGCGTTTCAATGACCATATGATCGGTACGCAGTTTCACCCGGAGGCCGATGCGATCGGTATGTCGTTGCACCTGCAAACAGCAGATAAGAAAAAAACCGTGATTGAAAATTATGGCCATGATAAATGGGCGTCGATGATCGACCAGTTAAATGACCCCGATAAGATCATGCATACGTATGCGCATATCCTGCCTAATTTCCTGCATACGGCGATTAATAAAATGCAATTAGTGGCGGTGTAATTAGAGTCGAAGCATTGCTTCGACTGTGCAGAATCCCGTAGGGTCGATGCATGCCGGCAGGTAGGTTCGAAGCATGCTTCGAACCTACCTGCCGAATAATGCGTATTTTTAAAAAAATCATTTAATCCATCGGCATGCAAAAGGATCTCCGGCAACAATTCAACAGCCAGTTTACTGAAGAAAAGTATCGCGCATATCTCGACAAGATAGAACGCATTCATCCCGGCAGCCTTGATTTTCGTAACGCAGAAACGCCGGTATTTGTGCCGCGCGATTTCACCGGAAAAATGCTCGCCGCCTGTGAAGATATTATTGATGTGATCACGGCCGGCAATTTTAAAGAACTCACGCAACGCAGCATCCCGCAGGATATTCTGGTTCCTAACGAAGACGGTCACCCGCAGTTTTTAGTATTTGATTTTGGTGTTTGCGAAAACAGCAGCGGGCAGCTGGAACCGCAGCTTATCGAGATGCAGGGCTTCCCCAGCCTCTTCGCTTTCCAGGTATTACACAGCAGCATCACTGCTGATTATGCCAACGTTCCTGCGAACTATAGTTCTTACCTGAATGGTTATGATAAAGATTCTTACACGGCCTTGTTTAAAGAGATCGTGCTGGGCAGCCATCAGCCGGAAAATGTGATCCTGCTGGAGATCTTCCCGGAACAACAAAAGACGCGGATCGATTTTTATGCGACCACGCAATTAACGGGTGTAAAACCGGTATGCCTCACGAAACTTAAAGCAGAAGGACGCCAGTTGTATTACGAGGAAAACGGGCGGAGGATCGATGTAAAACGTATTTATAACAGGCTGATCTTTGATGACCTGCAACAACAAAAAGACATCGGCGAAACGATCGACCTGCGTAAAGAATATGACGTGGAATGGGTGCCGCATCCCAACTGGTTTTACCGCATCAGCAAATTCACGTTGCCCTTTATTGATAACCCTTACGTGCCCGAAACTTTTTTCCTCAATGAAGTAACGCAACCTGTAAACCTGGAAGATTACGTGCTGAAGCCCCTGTTTTCTTTTGCCGGGATGGGCGTAGTGATCGACGTGCAGCAGTCCGACATTGATGCGATCAAAGATCCGGAAAACTGGATCCTGCAGCGCAAGGTGAATTATGCTTCCGTGATCAACACGATGGACGAGCCGGCCAAGGCAGAAATCCGTTTATTTTATTTTTGGAAAGAAGGCTGGGAAAGGCCGGTGGCCGTGCATAACCTGGCGCGGTTGAGTAAGGGGAAGATGATCGGCACGAGATACAATAAAGACAAAACCTGGGTGGGCGGCAGCATCGCCTATTTTGAAAACGCATAAAAGGAATATTCTATGAAAGAAGGCTTGCTGAGATTTGAATTCTATCTCAATCAATTGGAAACCCTGTTAACGGCTGCGGCAAACGAGCCAAATCCTGCATTGTGGCTGTTTCGCAATAATGCGCGTACGCCCCTTTTCATGCTCGAAGGGCTCGCAAAATTATACGGCAGCATTTTAAAAAATAAAAAGCTGGAGAAAATAAAAGAGCGGTTCAAATTATTGGAAGATGCGCTGGGCGCGATTGATTATTATGATGCCTTTGCCAAACAACTGGCCACAAACCCTGCGGTGCCTTCCACCGTTGTGCGCTACCTCGAAAACAAAACGACAGAAAAGACGTTGCTCCTCAACCATATTTTACTCAGTGAAAAATGGCTGGGCAATAAAAATACCCGCCTGAAAAAAACCTGGGATAAACTGGCCGGCATTAACTGGCCGGATGCAAAAAAAGAGCCGGCGCTGGTAGCAGATTTTTACGACGCCTCTATTGAAGAAGCCAAAGTGCTGATGCTCTCTGCAGCGAAAGGATTTACAGAACTCGAGACAGAAGTACATACGCTGCGCCGCAAATTACGCTGGCTAAGCATTTACCCGCAAGCAATGCAGGGAATGCTGCAACTGACAGACAGCAAACCGGAGCAGGCATCACTGGGCTCCTATCTCAGCCCGGAGATCGTAAACTCTCCTTTTAATAAAATGCCCGATGTGGCCGGAAACAACTATTTCCTGATGCTGGAGAAAAATTATTTTCTCGCATTGAGCTGGATGATCGCGGAACTGGGAAAAATAAAAGACGATGGCTTGCAGGTTTTCGCCGTTGGCGAAGCACTGCAGGAACTGGAAGGCCAGGATATTCAAACTGCGGCTGCCAATGCGGCGACGATGCTCGGTAAGCCGGCAGGTTATATGCAGTCCTTACTGCAACGGGCCAGTGAACTCACAAATAAATTCTTTATCGAACATAACCTGGATCAGTTGCTGCATGGCACGGCAGCTGAGGCACTGAAAGAAAAGGAAGATCCTAAAAAGGAAAAGCCAGGAAAGAAAAATGGTAAAAAGGAAAATCCCGACAAGGAAAAACCTGGGAAGAAAAAATCGAAAAAGGATAAGTCCAAAAAGAAAAAACCTTCCCCAGACCTGACGGCCAACTGATCAGGGATGAGCTGACAGCCATTGGTTGAAGCTGTTGATCTCGGCTGTTTGTGCAGCGATGATGGCATTGGCCAGTGTTTTCATTTCGGCAGACTTCCCGTTTTTCAACAAGTCGTTCGACATTTGCACCGCACCCTGGTGATGCGGGATCATCATCCGCACAAAATCATGATCGATCGTTGTCCCTTTCTTTACTCCTTTCATCGCGTCCATCATCGACATCATCCCGGACATTGCCTCAGGCTCCTGCTCTTTCGACAGGTTTAATCCATCAATATCCGTACGGCTGCGGAGGTAGGCTTCCATCCGGCTGATCTCTGTCACCTGTGCCAGCTTGATCGCTTTGGCCATTTCTACAATCGCCGGATCTGTTCCTTTTTCTATTTCCACTAAACTCATGTCGATCGCTGCCTGGTGATGTGCGATCATCATCGCCGCGAAATCATAATCCGGGTCACCACTCATTTTCATGGACATCATTTTATCCATGCCAGCGGTCATCGACGCTAACATCGGGTTGGCTTTCATCGCGAGGGAATCTTCTGCAGAAAGGTGGACATGCTTGCCGGAATTTCCGTTACAGGCAGTCAGCATAACAGCCGCAGAGCAAACGAGGATCAGGTATTTCATACCGGGAATTTAATGATTTTATTTGCAGCAATCTTTCTTACGTAAAAAGATCGCCTTGAAAATATACCTGAAAAACGCCGTTACTTTTTTCATCGGGATCATTTGAAGGCGTTAAATAAATTGTATTCAAACCTTACAAAAAAACTGTTATCGTACAAGCGTTGCAAATCCTTGATCACAGCGTAACGATAGCCAATATCAAGCCGCATTTTACTCAGGAAAATAAACTGGACAGATGGCGCAAGATCCAGGAAATGATTACGGGTGGCGAGGTTTGTCTGCCCGAGCATTTCGAGCATCAGGTTTACGTTTACCTGGTTGTAATCCACGTATTCTTTTGGCAACATCAATTTTCCGATCGCCACGTTGTAGGAAACCGCGTTACGATTTTTCTCCGGCAGGTAAAATTTGTGCCCGTTGCTGTTATCGAGCGCATGCACAACAGAACCTCCTGCAGAAAAAGCAAATTTGTTGATGAGCTGCGTCGCCACGATACCCGCTTCGTAACCACTGTTATGGCCATTGAGATCAATCGCGGGGTGGTGGACCAGCGCATTGTTAACCGCGATCTTTCCATAAGCGGCCATGCGAAAATGGCTGTGTACATCATCGTTGCTGAAGAAACGGTATTTGGCATAAAACGAGCCGCCTTCCAGAGCAAAGTTTTTATCCATGTTGCTAAAAAAGGCTTCGCCGTGCAGCATGATCTTTTTTGACAGGCCCACCATGATCTCCGGCTGCAGCTGGTACATATTTTCCCTTGTAAGGGTTTGCCGCATGAAATAATTATTGAGCCGGAGGCCAATGGACTTCGCGGACATATTACTCGCAGGCTCTGAATAAACGAAGAGTTCCTGTGCCATCGCCCGTTCCGCAGAGATGAAGCAGAGTAAGATAAAAAGTCTTCTCATAAAAAAAATTAGCACCGGCATCATGGATGACGGCCGGGTTAGTTAAATCGTTACATGGTAAACGCGGGCACCGGCACTAACGCCTGTTTTCGTGCAGCAGGAGCCTGCAACGCCGGTTTTATAACAATCCATCGTAGTTGTGAGCTGGTTCTTCTTAAATGCTTTTGCAGAAACATAGCCTTTATCTACGATCTGCAGTGTTTGCGTGCCGTTCAAGGTTTTATTGGAAGCATTGACGAAATGGAGGAGCATGCCATTGGTACTCACGTGTGCATCTTTCTGGATCGCCTGGTTATTAAACTGGACAGTTGCCTGCATTTTGGCGATAGAAAATCCGGCGTCTTCCACTTTCTTTTTGATCTCGTCGAAATCCACGCGGGCACCGGGTTTAAAGCTAAGATCGAAAGAAGAAGTTTTAATGTTGGCATACACTTTATCTACATAGTCCAGTGTTTTTAAAGCCGTGTTGATGGCGTTGCTGCACATGCTGCAGGTGAGTCCGCTGGCCTGCAGGTTAACGCGTGTTACCTGGGCATTTGACGTAACAGAAATAAACAGTGCAAAAGCTACTAGAAGCGATTTCATAATAATAATTTGTTGAATAAAGATTAGGTTGAATGGCCTGCGGATGCAGGGAAACATGTCCTCTTCTAAATCCGGAAATCGCGGTATAAAATAAATAAGGGGACGGAAGATCCCGGCGGAGAATTAATTAACGGAGCTGCTGCTGTTGTTTCCAGGAGGACTGCAGGCTGGTCAACAGCATAATTCAGCTGTGGTAAACATGCGTCGAAGGTTAGGTCAACATCGTTGCTGCTGATCTTATGCGCATCCTGTAATTTGTAGAATTTATGTTCGTCGTTGCAGCAGCCGGATTTCTTGTCCGTCATCCCACAGCGCCCGCATTTGTCGGAACTGCTCTTGTAAAAATCAACACCTGCTTTTTTTCCCATGCAATAATGGATCTCCATGGCAACGCCCGAGGATACCATGAGGTAGCAAAAGGTCAATATCGTGAGCAGGAACTTTTTCAAAGGGCAAAGTTAGCCAAATCCGTGAAGTAAAAAGTTAAAAGTAATCATTCCGGGCAAAGGGGCTAAGGAGCAAAGGCCAGGGCTGTGAAGTGTTTAGAAAAACAGTAACCAGGGCGCTAATGAGCGAAGGCGCAAGATGGCAAATTGAAAAGTAAATTGTAGAAGAGATCAGTTATTTGCGGCAGTTGGGAGCCCCCCGTTTCGATGATTCCGGACGTAGGTCTCCCGGTCAACGGCGTTGAAAAATGCAAAGTGAAAAGTAAAAAATCCGGGCCTGAACAGGCTTAGGTTTTCGGAGATCGCCGCCGTCTGGTCTCCCGACTAACGGCACTTACTCATTTGAAAAAACGCGTTGAAACTACTGAGAGTTATTAAAGCCAGTTTCCGGGCCCACTAACAAACGATATATCATTCCCAACATTTATCAGCGCTCGAAATCATCCATTCCTAATAGTCATTTTATCGTGAGTGTATAATATTCGAAAGAAAAAAAGAACTTGAGCAGTAGCCCTTAAACGATGAAGAACTGAACCGGCTTACCCGGATCTTATTTATTAGTTCCATAGTTAATTTTGAGGAATGGGATATAGCGGTTATTTTTAGTATAACCCATCCCTGTATGAAACTTCTTAAAATTCTAACCATATTATTCCTTGCGTTTCTTATGTCATGCGGAACAACAAATTTCTCGCTTATCACTAGTGGAACAGAACCGTCAGATAACACGAGATTTAATGTTAAACTGGTTAAAGATGGATGTTGTGGCTGCGCAGGCATTTTGGTGAATACCTTTAGATTGGATGAATTGCAAAGCCAGCTTTATGTAGAGTCGAATGAGTCATGTCCGTACAATTGGACGAAATTGAATTTCTATTATTCCTCAAATGGAACACTTACCAGAACGGATACCCTGATTGCGGTATCGGATAATACTTTCACCTACCCCATTACCAGGACAGATAAAATAGCACTTGAAAAAGCCTACAGTTTTATCTTTAAACAAACCGTCAATTACTATAGAATAAGAAAAATTGACATCACAGGTTATCGCGATGCAACAGCAGCGGACAATATGAAGATTTACTTTACGTCAGCTTTTATGGATAAAAAAGCAGTTCGCTGAATATGAATCAGGGCCCATAACACCGCATTAACCCTTCCTCCAGGCGGAGTTGGATATCTCCGGTGTGAGTCTTGATTTTTATGTCCAATTCAACATAGCCGTCGTTGAATGGCATTTAGGAATTCAGGACTTGCCGTTATACTTCCGCCACTTGCGGCAATCAATTTTATCTGTTTTGATTGCCGCTCGTAAGAATCTTGATTTGAATGCTGTTGTGCTTCATTTCTTAAAACCCTTCCATTAACCTTTCAGCCATTTCTGCATAAAATCCCTGTCCCTGGTTAAAGATATTACCCATTTTGTTTTAGAAGACCTTAGGGCAATCGAATTTGAAACAGGTTCTTTGGTCACCCCCTGTCTTCGTATATAATTAGAATGAATAAACCAGTTGTCTTTTCCATCATTAATGAGAAAGCCGGTGTGAAAATCCAGGCCAATAATGTAGACTCCTTTGCCTAGACTTTTCAATGTATCATCAAACTCAGATAAATTTCCGTAGCTCAAATTCATCAAGCTTTGCCGGGGAGTCAGCGTTTTCATCATTACCGATGAGGGACAAACCGCTAATTTGGTTCTGTTAATCTTAAGATCCATATCCCGCAGAACTGTTGTTACAAAATAACCGCAGGCAATGGTTCCCTGTTTTGGGATAGCCGTTGTTCCATTGAAATCCCAGGGAGTATTTTCCCATTTAAGAAAAAGCGTGTTGCTAATGTTGGTTACCCAAAAATCAACTAAGTCAGCATGAAGGCGAATTGGATCAGATCCCGATTCATTATACTTCGCAGAAAGCCTTTGCCTGCCAGCTGCAATGCTGTCCTTCATTTCAGCATAGGTGCTTTCAGGTATTCTCTTCGGTGAATTTTGTTGAGTTGAAATTTGTTTGCTCTTTGACTGCTGGCAGCCCACAATAGAAAGACTGAGGAGAACGATTGCTAAATAACGCATATCTATGAATTGTTGCCCTAAGACACAACCTCAGTCCTTTTCCACATATGTTAAGTAAAAAAAACGACCGCAGGACAAAGTATTTACGCCATGCGGAGAGTCATACTTTTGCCGCCAGGCGCATTCACAAAACAGCCATAAACGTTCCGTAGCGAATATCATCATAATGAAGCAAGCGTTTATGAAGCAGGTGGCCGGGATGCTAATAAGTTGTGACCGTATGGGTTTTAGCGTTGTAACCAAACTCCACGTTATTCACCCAATCTTTGAAGCCATAATTTTCATAGAAAACGGAAATAGATTCGAATGGCGTGTCGCCCCCGCTGGACACAGCGTAGCCGGAGAAATAAGCGTTTTTCAGCTGGTAGGATAAGTACGGCACGGCCGAATTTGCGGCATAGAATTTAAATTCGATGGTATAGGGGCCGCTACTGGTTAAAGTGGCCAGGTTAAATGCCTTGCTGTTTACATCCAGGATTTTGGTAAATACAAATTCACTGGAAGAGGAGACGGAATTACCTGAATAAGAAGCTCCGAAACCAGCCCCTACTTGTGCGGAGGTCGCATCATTTTCTCCCATTGAGAATCCGGGCCCATTCACATAATATTTTAGCACAGCGCCGGCAGTTGGTTGCAGGGAGGGAAGCCTCGCACCGAGCGACAGCCATTGATTGCCATTATGAAAGAAGGGCGCTTTGCTGTTCTTATTGTAGATCATCATGCCCTCGGCCGGGCTGGCAATATTGGCGGTATCTGCCACACGGGGGATAAGCACGGCCTTATTGCTGCTGACCATATCCAGCACCGCATTGTTGTTAGGGGTCGTTGTACCGATGCCCACCTGGGCGTTGGCATATGACATACAGAGCAGCAGCAGGGGAATAACGATCTTTTTCATTTCAGTAAGTTTTGGGATGAATGTGAAGTACTTAAATATATAAAATAATTTACCAATATCATAGCGCCACAGATATCTTGGGTCTGTCGGGTCTAACTCGGGAAAAGGACAATACAGCGCATTGCGCAAAGTCATAGTGATTCCCAAACGAGCAAAGCACAGCATAGGAATAGCAATTGGCTCGCTGAGCTGCTTTATTTGCCTCCCATAAAGATGCTGTTTTGTGAATGACGTGCGATGATGTTCTTAACCTGGGTGACTACACTTCGTTCGGTTACGGCAATCGGTTATATTTGTTGGAACGCCGAAAGGAAAGCTGTTGATTGCGGCTATGAATCCTGTTGGCGGAAATGGGGTCGCATACTAATACTGGAAGAAAATGACAGCTAAATCATATCTTAAAATTGCTATCGGCTGGACAATTTTCCTGGCGTTACTAACCGTCGTCTTTGTTTCAACCAATACAAGTGCCGGTGGTGAACAAATCCTCTTCACATCAGTTGTTAAATCGATTATAGCTTTTTTCATCGGGCAACTGATTATTTTTATCATCTACCTCATCAAGCACCCAAAGGATCACTTCCGCTAACATCTCTTTCAATCCTGATAATCAGCCTTTCCGCTTCCAGGCATCCGCCATTCCATTTCCATAATGCCTGCGTTCCGCATTTACAACCGGATCTTCAAACCGCCATTCACCACAAACCCATCCACCGGTGCATAGATATCCCGGAACTGCGGGTTGCTGATCGTGCCGGTGTAGATCGTATCGAAGTTTGTCTGGCGGGTATCAAAAATGTTTTCAAAATTTACAAACAGGGAAAATTTGTTCCAGAGTTTTTCCGCCATCATGCCACTCAGCCAGTAGGCTTTCCCGCGGGCGCCGTCATTCAGTTTTTGCGGACTGAAATAATAGGCTTCCACGCCAATCTTGATCTTGTTTTCGATCTCGTACATCAATACATTGTTGAGGCGATGCCGGGCCGTTAAGGGCAGCCATTCCTTTTTTCCATCGAAATGCGTATTCACATCCGCGTAGGTATAACCAATAAACAATTTGAAATGATCATAACTGAAACGCATATTCGTTTCCATGCCCCGCGTATCGATATGGCCTGTAGCATTTACAAATTCACTTGATCCGGAGCTGGTTGCCGCTAACACGAGCGGCTGATCGAGTTGGGTAAAAAAGAACAATTGATTTAATGCAAAGCCCACCTCCCCTATTTTTGTTCGGAAATTGACATCGAGATTGCTGCCGGCTGACCGCTCATTGTTCAGGAGCTGCTCATTCACCGGCAGGACTTGTTGAAACTGTACTTTCTCTGCGTCTTCGTTAAACAAGGTCGGGGTTTTATAGCCCAGCCCGGCGCCCAGCCGGATCGTGAGTTTGGGAGAAGCCTTCAGCATGGCAGCTACACGCGGCAAAAGCGACCAGCCGTAAGGGTTGGTATGATCTGCACGCAAGCCTGTTTCTAAAGAAAACCTGCTGACAGGGTTCCAGGTATTTTGCACAAATGCACCGATCGTTTGATTATCGTAATCGCGCAAAGAGGCACTGCCATGCCTTTTTTCTTTAAAGAGATCAGTTAAGAAATTAACGCCGCCGATCCAGAAACTCCGGGCTTTTTTCGCCGTGAAATTGAGTTCTGTATAGGATGATCGCTGGCGGCCTTCAAACAAATATCCGGGAATCGCGATCTGCCGGTTAAAATCAGACAAACTGCTTTTCAGGTTTAATGTATTGTTTGCGGAAAGCTGATGCTGCAGATCCAGCTGGCCGGTGACCCGTTTTGTTTCGTTGGTTTCAAAATAACCGGGCGTATTGTTGTTAATATATTCCATACTTCCTCCCGTGCGGTCTTCACTGATAAAACTCAGCCCGATATTGGCGTTTGTCTTTTTCCCATAGACAAATAATTTCGGGTTGATGGTGTAACGTTCAAATTCAGGAATCGCAGTAAGGCCGATACCTGCCGGATCGTAGGCCTTGCCTGTGTTGCGCGAAGCAAAAACAGTGAGGCCGGTTGTTGTATATTTCTCGCTGTAAAAAGCACTGAGGTCCAGGCCCAGTGCCGACGTAATATTTGTGACAAAACTCAGTTCCCGTTTCGCGCCGGGCACTTTAGAAACCAGGTTTACCAGCCCGGCAATAGCTCCCCCACCGTAAAGGGTAGACGAAGATCCTTTGATCACTTCCACCTGTTTTAAATCCAGCGGTGCGATTTGCATCAGGCTCAACCCACCGGAAAAACCGGCGTACATCGGGAAGCCATCTTTTAAGATCTGTGTATAACGTCCGTCCAGTCCCTGTATCCTGATCGAAGAATTATTGGACGTGGCAGAAGTCTGTTGCGTTTGAATGCCCGTGCTTTCGTTGAGCATCATCCGGATCTCTCCGGGTTTCATATTTCCTTTCTCCGTGATCTCTTCGCCGGAAATGGTTTCCACCCGTGTAGGGATATCGGCGATGGAGCGGCTCATGCGCGTTGCGGAAACAATCACTTCCTCTTCTTCTTCTTCAGCGGCCTGCATGGTTACCAGATAAGGTTCGTTGGAAGGCTGCGGGACTGACAGATTAATTTCCTGTTCGCCCATGCCGGTGAAGCTCAGCAGCAGGCTATAATTTCCTGCAGGCAAATTAGTTAATACAATTACCCCGTTGCTATCTGCAACAGCGGTTTTATTGATGGCAGCGATATAAGCCGTAGCCCCGGCCAGTGGCAGGTTTGTTTCGGCATTTTTTATCAGGAGCCGGAGATTTTCCTGCCCATAAGTATGGAGTACAGAAATGCTGATAATGCACAGCATGAATAATTTTCTCATAAATAAATTGTCTGCTAAAATAAAAGTAAAGGGTCGCACCCGGTTAAGAAACAGCTGGCGGCCGCGGGGGCTGAAACAGCGCGAAGCCATAGGCCGGAACGATCTGCGAGCTGTAAGCCGCGTAAACAGGCTGGCCCGCCAACATAGCTGGCTGATCCAATGGCAAAGAAACGGGCACTGCCACAGCAAAAGCACAGCAGGCCGCGAATGGTGAACAATCGCCGCATTTATTTTTTTCTGCGGGTACCGTGGCACTTTTAGCAGCAGCTGCTTCGTGGCAATCATCTGTGAAACTGCAGGGAAGCAATGCGCCAACAACCAGGCTAAGCGATAATATAAAAGCGAATATTTTCAATACCGCGAAGGTAAGATTTAATCTGTAACTGCTCTCCGCCCCTTACTAAGGATTCCTTACCACGCGGGGTATGGCAAGAAAAAAGTATCAGGTAAATAATAAAGGATAATTATGTCTTTTATTATGTACAAGGCTTATCTTTGCAAAACAAACGCAACCATGATTTCCAAAACATGTGAATATGCCATCCGCGCCACATTGTTCATCGCACAAAAATCGTTGGATGATGCCCGAACCGGCATAAAAGAAATCGCCAGGAATATTGATTCACCCGAGGCGTTTATCGCCAAGATTTTGCAGGAACTGGGTAAGGCGGGATTGGTCTTGTCGGCCAAAGGCCCGAATGGCGGCTTCTACATCGATGACCGTGGTATGAACAACACACTGGCAGATATCATCCTGGCCATCGACGGGGATAAACTATTTACAGGTTGCGGACTAGGTTTAAAAACCTGTTCCGATAAAAAGCCCTGCCCGCTCCATGACGAATTTACCGCCATTCGGCAGCAGATAAAAAATATGATGCAGGGGGCAAAGATTGGCGACTTCCGAAACTCGCTGGCACTCGGTGAAAAATTCCTCAGGCGATAAATTCCCGTTGAAAAACTAAAGGTATATGATCAGCTTCTTAACTCCTTCCTGTTAAAAACCAACAAATGAAAACCGATATTCTAACCATTGATGATATAAAAATACTCGTCGATACATTCTATGCTAATATACGGCAAGACGAGCTGCTCGGCCCGATCTTCAACGAACGCATCGCTGATCGCTGGGGCGAACACCTCGAAAAAATGTACCGCTTCTGGCAAACGGTTTTGCTGGGAGAACATACTTACAACGGAAGCCCTTTTCCACCACACGCAAGGCTCCCCGTGGGTGCCGAACACTTTGCCCACTGGATGGAACTTTTTACAAAAACCGTCGACTCCTTATTCAGCGGTGAAAAAGCAACGGAAGCTAAATGGCGGGCCGGAAAAATGGCAGAACTATTCCAAATTAAAATTGCCCATTTCAACAAGGTGGGCTCAAATAACCTGGTATAACATCACGGGGTTGAATGCAAAATAAATTCAGCACAAAAATAACCACAATGGAAAATAACATACAGGAAGCAAACACCCAATCCCCGGAAATCAATACAACAGCCGACGTGAAACTCGTTGACCTGGACCTTAATAAATTGATCGCCGAAATGAAAGCCGGAGACGCATGGGAGAAAACAGGCCATCATGCATTGACCTTATTGAAATCATCCTCCATGCGAATCGTGCTCGTTGGATTACATGAAGGCGCTGAACTAAAAACACATACTGCCCCCGGTGACATCAGTGTGCAGGCGCTCAGCGGACATATTCATTTTTCTGCAGAGGAAAAAGTGATTTCGCTGCAACCTTTGCAAATGCTGGCTTTGAAAAAAGATACGCCGCATAGTGTGCGTGCTGAAAAAGAAAGTTTTTTCCTGCTTACCATCGCGATCGCGGAAAAATAAAAATGATTCAGGCTATAAGGCCGCCTAACATTTCTCCGGCCTTATCCTGTTATGTCTGCAGTACATTATTGCGAAGGATATCGGAAATGCCCATCGTTCGCTCCTTCGCAAGTTCGGTGTTGGGGCCGCTGAATAACTCGTCAGTGGTATGAAGAAACAATTCATTCCAGCGGTCAAAATGAATATGCTGCAGTTGTGCAAGCCGGTCTAAATGTTTGTGCAGCTGCATCGGGTTGCCGTCGTAAGAACCGGTAAAAAATATCATGTTATCCCAAAAATTATGCATGGCGGGCAGGTGCTTTTGCAGGTCAACATGCGCAGCCCGGAAAACGACGCCCAGCAGTGCATCTGCCATCACCCGGCGGTAAAACAGGTCTACGAGTAATTCGATATCCGCGCGGTTGCAAATGTCTTTTTTCATAATGATTATTTGCTGGTTATTTGCTCCAGTCTGGCCAAAAATGCCTCACCAGCTTTTTCCTGTATCAGCGGGAACAATTGCCGTTCCTCTTTACGAATATGCAATTCCAGATATTTGCCGAGCATATCCAGGAATTCGGGGCTGCACTCACCTGCTTTTATAACGCTGAAATAATGATGCAATTCCCCATGCTCATAAAAGATCCTGCTGATCAATTCATCGAGTCCGGGATCAAGACCGGCGAGCAGGTTCATTGCTGCTTCTTCCGTGCTGAAATGCGGGCAAAGTTCTTCCTTGTAAACCTTGTAAGCATACAGGGCCTTTTCTGCGGGCTCCACCGGCAGCGTTTTGTAAGCTGGTGCATCAGCCTGTAAAAGTCGCGACAGGATCAACGCCGCATGGTGATCTCGCGACAGTGGAGCCAATGCAGGATGTCTCTTCATAGATCTTGTTTATTAAATTTTCTTGTTGCATACCAAACCGGAACAGCCACCCAGCTCATCAGGACGAGGATTGAAAAACTAATCCCGCTGTACGTTCCGAAGAAATCTTTGAACACAGCGCCGGTATAGCCCATCATCGCAGATACATCCAGTTGCAGCAAAATTAAGATCCGGCTGAGGTCGATCGGGTTCATCGCGCTGATGGCGATCATGGGTTTCTCCAATGGGTAATCGGCAAACTGGAACAAAAGGAATAACACAAAGCCATCGAACAGGAGCGAGAAATACAGCCACAACAAGATCGCAGCGCCGATACCCTTCGCTTTGTCACGGATGATTACTGTTGCGAGCATGGCGATCGCGACAAAAATAATACTGAGCAAACTGCCCACAGCCATCATCGTTAGTCCGAGCAGGTTCGGCTGGTAGATCAGCACCGGTATACCAACGCCGGCGAAAAAAGCAAGGGTCAGGGAGAAAGCAAGGCCGGAAAATAAACTTAACCAGATCGTTTTTCGTTTCAAGGGCTGGCTCACCAGTAACTCCACAAATTCGGAACTGTTGTATACATAGATCGCGGAAAAAATAATACTTACGAGCGGCACGATGATGAGGATGATGTTGAGCAGGCTCAGCACACCTTTACTGTTGTTGTCTTCCAGGCTGAACACCGTAAAGGCTGCCGCAAATAAAGCAACAGTGTAAACCAATACCGTCCTGTTACGGAGAATATCGGCCACCACATATTTTACGATCTTTCTCATTGTTTTATTTTACCATGATCCGCGCAATAGCCCTGGCTAATTTTTCTTCACCGGTATCCTCCCGTAACGCCTGGATGGATTTGTGAAACAATAATTTTCCTTCCTGCATATACATCACGCCCGTCACCATTTCATCCAGCTCGCTCAGCACATGAGAGGTGATCAGCACGAGTTTGCCTTTTTCTTTTTCTGCGATGATCTTCTCCTGCAGTATTTCTGCTGCCACCGGGTCGAGCCCTGCTGTTGGTTCATCCAGGATCAACACGAGCGGATCAAACAAAAACGCCAGTGCCGCACTAACTTTTTGCCTGGTGCCGCCGGACAATGTTCGCATCCTTTTATTCAGCAAAGCCGGCAAACCAAAAGCTTTCACCAGGTCTTCATCCAGCCCCAACTGCTTATTGCGGATGTCTTTCATCATGCTCAGTACCTGGCTGATCGTCATATTCTCAGGGTAGCGGCCGATCTGTGGCATATAGCCGATCTGCTCGCGGTAGGTCCATTCCTTGCGGATATTTTTCCCGTTGAAACTGATGAAGCCGCTATCCGGCACCACCATGCCGAGGATAGATTTTATCAGGGTCGTTTTGCCGCTACCGTTAGGCCCGATCAGTGCAATACAGGATCCTTTGTTGCAGGTGGTAGACACATTGTCGAGGGCTTTAAACCTGCCGAACTTTTTTGTCACACTGCTGGCGATGATCATATTTAAAAATTGAACAGCTGTTAAATGTCAGAATGCCTTTTTCATCAACGGCGAATTATCCCTGAGGTTTTCAGGTGTCAATACAGGCAGAATTTTTTCTGTTTTATCGAGTAGCGTCGTGATAAAACTCCGGAACAGGATCATCGCGGAAGCATATTTTTCCACGATCATCGAGTACATGCTCACCGGGTGATAAGGGATGTCGCCTTTTCCATCTTTATTCAGATCGTACCCTTCATACTTATCCCAGTAATTATTATTGAATGTATTTTGCACAAGCGTGCCATTCGTTCCCACATCAAACGTATTCCCAATGAAGTTATTCCGTTCCAGTTCTACATCCATGCAACTGGCCTGGATCTTTAAGGCCCAGCCATTATTCCTGAACGAATTGTAAGTCATCCTGATCCTGTTGGCACCTTCCATATAAACGGCACTGGTGTTTTTCTCGAAATAATTGCCCTGCAGGTAACCATCCGATATTTCCTTCAGCAATATGCCGTGGGAAGCATCGCCCCAGTTCTCTGCGAAATAATTGCTGAACATCTTAATGTTTTTAGAGAACATTACGGAAACCCCGGAACCGTTGTTCTCAAAAATATTGCTCACGTACATATCATCATTGGAGAACATAAAATGCAACCCGTAACGGATATTATTTTGTGCTTTATTTCGCCAGATGACGGAGTTCTTAACGAATTCGAAATAGATGCCATCCCGATGTCCGCTGACCGTATTGCCGATAATGCGCATGCTGTCACATTTCCAGCTATGAATGCCATTACCGCTTTGCTGCTCGTTTTTAGCTGTTCCGGTAAGCAGATTATTTTCAACGATACAATTGGTGCCATTTTGAATATAGATGCCGAAAAAACTGTCATTTAAAATATTATTGCTGATCACCACATCGCGCGCATCGTACACTTTTATCCCGGCGATATCTTCGAGACTGGAAACGCCGGAATGCAGCAGTTTAAAACCTTCAACGGTAACGGCAGACGCTTTTACAGAAATAATCTCGTAACGATGTTCACCGTCGAGCACAGGAAAATCAATGCCTTTCAATACCAGCGATTTACTGATCAACAGGTTTTTCTCCCGGTAAATTCCGGGATAAACCAGTACAGTGTCTCCCCCAGCTGCGGCCGCTATCCCGGCAGTGATTGTTTGGAATGCCCGGCCTTTGCCGACCGTTATTGTTTTAGCGGCGGCAAAAAAACAGCTCAACATACAGCATATCGTCAGGACTGATCTCATGGCCTGATGTCTTTCCACGAAACCGTTTTCGCGTTAAAGGTTTGGGCCACCAGCCGCAGGCTATCGGCATGGCTGAAAGCTGCGATATTACCATTCATCGGCGTTTTAAAAAGAGGGCTTTGCAAAAAAAGCGCCTGCTCCGCTTTGACCAGTTTGTGCGGCACGCAAAAATCAACAAAATACACGGCGGCGATATCTGCTTCAGCTAATTGTTTTCCTTTTAAAAAAGCGTACAGACAATGCTCATCATCAAACTTGTACAGCTTTGATTTTTTGCTCACGACCTCTGCGCCGAACCTGTTATCGCTGATCGGCATTTTACAAAATGCACAATTATCTTTTCCTACACGGATCGGTTCAGGTTCCGTGCTGCAACTGCTGAATAAAATGAGCAGTAGGGCAACCGCAGGGGCTGCTGATTTATTACTGACAAGAAATTTCTTCTGGCGGCGCCATTCCAGGATCACGATCAATGTCAGTAACACACCGGCCCCCACAAAGATCCAGCCGCCGGTATCCGGCACGGACCAGGCGCCAAAGTTCAGTAGTTGTTTAAACCCGATCAGCGGGGGCTGGTAAGCCATCCCCGGTACAACGATCGCTGCATCAGGATTGAGGTTATGGCCATACGCATATTCCCAGCGCCAGAAATCGATCATAGCGACAACACCGAAACTGATAAAGATCAGCCACAATATATTCACCCATTTTCTTTTCCCGATGATTGCGGCAACAGCGAAGAGCAAACAAAAAGCCATGATAATCCCCGGCAAAATTTTAAACTCCGGGAAATCATCATCATGCAATGTTTTCATGCCGATATAATGATTGAGTCCGTTGATAATGGCGACATCGCCGGCAAGTTTGTTGGCATAGATCTGCATCCGCAAGCCTTCAGGATATTGGGGGGCCTGCAAATCTATGCGCCACATCGGTTTGAAGAGCACGGCGATCAACGCGAGTCCGCAACAAAACAAGCCTATCCTCGACAACAGGGTTATCCGAACTGGTTTCATATTCATCATAATTATTTAGCCGGAATACTATCCGATGCAGGCATATTACTTCCGGTGCTGAAACTGAGTGGTTGCAGACTATTTGGTGCAGACACCCTTGCATAGCCGGACATTTCCTGGTGCAATGCGCTGCAGAAATCCGTACAATAGAAGGGAAATATTCCAACAGCATCCGGTATCCATTTCAGCGTGGCTGTTTCACCCGGCATGATTAGCAACTCACCGGTAGTAGCGCCTTTGATCGCGAACCCGTGAGGCACATCCCAGTCCTGCTCAATATTGGTTACATGAAAATAAACTTCGTCCCCTAACCTGATGCCTTCGATATTATCCGGTGTAAGATGAGAGCGGATCGCCGTCATATACACATGAATTTTATTTCCTTCCCGTACAACTTTTGTTGCGCCTTCTCCCTTAGAAGCATACGGATGATTATTGCTTTCGATCTTAAAGAATTTCACAGATTTATCGCGGATCACGGAAGCTTCAACAGCCTGTGCGTAATGCGGTTCTCCGATCGTTGGATAATCCAGGATCAGCTGCATTTTATCACCACTGATATCAAACAACTGCGCACTTTGTGCAAGCTCGGGGCCTGTTGGCAGGTAACGGTCTTTGGTAATTTTGTTATAAGCCACCAGGTATTTGCCTGTTGGTTTTTTAGAATCACCGCCGGGGATCATCAGGTGACCCGGAGAATAATAAGTGGGAACACGATCCAGTACTTTTAACTCTTTCAGGTTCCATTTCACCACTTCGCTGGATACAAACATGGTCGTGTATGCATTGCCTTTATCATCAAACTCTGTATGTAAAGGGCCAAGGCCGGGCTTTTTCACTTCACCATATAAAGCGGCGTCATATTTAATTACGGGAATGCCTTCATACTCGCCTTCAAAAGCTTTGTCTGCAATGGCCTGTTGAATTTTCGCAAAACTAAACACGGGGATCAACGCGGCTAGTTTTCCACTGCCAACTATATATTCGCCTGTAGGATTCACATCACAACCATGTGGCGATTTAGGGCAGGGAATAAAATATACCAGCCCCGGAAAATCTTTTACATCCATTACCGTTACTTCCGTTTTTATCGTAGACGTTGCAGAATGCGTGGCTTCATCATAGCGGTTGCTCGCATACTTCACAGATTGCTTGCGTCCTTTACCCGCCTTGATCAGTTCTGCAGCCTGCTTCCAGTTCACCGCCATGATAAAATCTTTATCTCTCTTCGAAGCATTCACTTCAAGCAATGTGTTGGCCTGCTCGGTATTATAACAACTGAAGAAAAACCAGCCGCTGGATACGCCTTTACCCGCATGGCTTAAATCGAAATTCACCGCCGGGCACTGCAATTGAAAAGCAATATCCATGTTGCCGTTTGTTTTGTCAACGCTGATAAAACTGATCGTGCCTTTAAAATTTTGTTTATAGGTATTGATCGGGACGTCGCCGTTTTTATCATCGGGCGGAACGCTGAATCTTGTACCGGCCACTACGTATTCTGTGTTCTCCGTAATAAAAGGGGAACTGTGATTTCCGGCGCTGTTGGGCAGTTCCAGGATCTCGGCTGTATGAAATGTCGTCAGGTCCACACGTGCCACACGAGGAGTATTGTTGGCATTGGCGAAGATCCAGCGGCCATCGATCGCGCCATCCGTTTGCGACAGATCCAGGTGATGCTGATCATCCCATGGAACGAAACCGTGCGAGGTGTTGAGCATGGGCTTTGTTTCTTCGGAATAACCATAACCGTTTTCCGGGTTGACCGAGAAAATGGGAACAACTTTCAACAGGCGTCCGCTGGGTAAACCATACACGCTCATCTGCCCGCTAAAACCACCGGAGACAAAATTATAATACTCGTCGAATTTACCCGGTGCCACGAAAGACTTCGCCGCGGCATCGCCGCTGACTGCCGTGCCAAGATTTTTCGGTTTACATCCGATGACCGATATGATCAACATACCTGCGAGAAATAAAGAATACTTTTTAATGCAGCTCATAACTTATATTTTAAAGAATGGAATGCTGGGGAAAGGGCATACGTTGCCTGTTGGGCAGCAAATGCCTTATAAACGGGAGAAGAAATTGTTGCTGATTGATGTTCTACCTGATGCCGTCGTTTTTGCGCATAAACTCCAGTAAGCCGCGTGCATCTTCGTCTGCAAGATTTTGATTCGGCATTCTTACCAGGCAAAGTTCCAGTTGAGCCTGGGCCTTAGGATCTTTGTCGAGCATGGCATCTGTATTCGTAATGAAGTTCATGATCCACTCTGGCTTATGCCTTCTTGTTACGCCTGACCAACCGGGGCCAACTAATTTTTCGTCTGTGAGTTTGTGACAGCCGCTACACTTTACACTATACACTTTTTCACCCGCACCTGCCATCGTTGTGTTTAAAGTATTTCCAACATCAACTGTTTTAAACTTACCCTCTCCACGATTGGGGTCGTATGAAGGCGCCGCTTCTTCTTTTGCTGTCTCCGTTTTGATTGCCTTGTTTTCATCTTTAGATGCATAGTCACTATTGTTACAAGACAGGATAATGCCGGCAGCGAGGATAATACTGCATACAATCAATTTTTTCATTTGGTATGTTTTTGAGTTTAAAGACAGTACAAGAGTACAATCTTCCAAACCAGTATTTTATGCGTTGAATCATGTTTAATAAAATGAGCATCATTTATTTTTGAATAAGAAAATCCTGCGCGGGAAATCATGGCAAAAGTTTTTTTCCGGCCCTGTTACATGATCTGGATCATGTATTTTGATAACAGCCATCATGTAACCGGCCTGCGTGGTTGGATAGCTTTGCAAGTGCAAAACAGCTCTCTCCATGATGAATATTGATACTCTGCTGGCCTGGGGTGCAACGTACAAAAAACTGAAGGCGGGAGAATTCGTCTTCACGCAGGGGCAGAACTGCCAGTTCTATTACCAGTTGGTGAGCGGGCTGATCCGCTGGGTATTTATTGGCGAGGACGGCAGGGAATGTATTCACAGTTTGCAGGAGCCCGGCGAATCTTTTGGGGAATTGCCCTTATTCGATGAGCAACCCTATGCGGCGAGTGCAATCGCAGAAAGAAATGCTGTTGTGATCAGGTTGCATAAAGACACTTTTAAGCAATTATTAATGGAAAGTCCACAGCTGCACCAGCAATTCAGCACGCTGTTTGCCAAACGCCTGAGGTATAAATTTTCTTTACTGCAGTCTATCAGTACCCATTGTCCTGAAACAATGATCAACACATTGCTGCAGGACCTGAAAACAGATAACCGGAATTTTTTAACCAACGGAGACCAGCTTTGCCTTACCCGCCAGCAGATCGCTGATATGACCGGGCTGCGTGTTGAGACCGTTATTCGCACGATCAGGACGATGCATGAAAAAGGCACGCTCCGGATCAGCAAAGGAAAAGTATTTTACCAGGTGCGGGAAAACCAGCAGTCCTGAATTATTAAGTTACGAAACCAGTTACATGCTTCCGATTCTTCGCCGTTGGCTATCGCTTTCTTTTTTCAACCTCCTGCTTGTCGCCTTGCTTGGCGTAACGCTGCGTTACAAGATTGCTTTTTCCCTCCCGATCATCGAACAAAAGTTTTTACTGAACAGCCATTCCCATTTTGCTTTCGCCGGATGGATCACCCAAACGCTGATACTATTGCTCGTGCATCAGCTTGGCAAAATATCAGGAAACAATTTCTTCCCCCGTTACAAATGGATACTGGCTGCAAATTTATTTACCGCTTATGGCATGCTCATCAGTTTTATCTTCCAGGGATATGCATTCTGGTCAATCTGCTTTTCTACATTGTCCCTGTTTGTCTCCTATGCTTTCGCTATTTATTTTTGGAAAGACCTGAACCGCTTCGCCAGAGAGCGCATGAGTACCTACTGGTTTAAGGCTGCCTTATTTTTTAGTGCCTCATCATCTCTTGGCGCTTATTCACTGGCCTTTATGATGGCCACTAAACATGTACAGCAAGACTGGTACCTGGGCTCCATCTATTTTTTCCTTCACTTTCAATATAACGGCTGGTTCTTTTTTGCGGGGATGGGATTATTAACCGCGCTGATTGAACAGGTAACTGGCAGCAGGAAAATATTGCTCAGGGTTTTTTGGTTGTTTGCAGGGGCATGTATTCCTGCCTACTTACTATCTGCGCTCTGGCTTCCGTTTCCGTTCGCCATTTATCTGATCCTGGTAGCGGCTGTGATCGCGCAATTATATGGCTGGACACTCATGCTTATTTTTTTCCGTAAACATGCGGCCTTACTGAATCCTGTTTTTTCTCCTGCCGGAAGGTGGCTCCTGTTACTCGCCGGCATCGCACTTTCCATAAAAATCCTATTGCAATCCGGATCCATTCATCCCGGGCTTAGTCATTTATCTTATGGCTTTCGGCCCATCATCATTGGCTACCTGCACCTGGTATTGCTGGCCGTTACCAGCCTTTTCCTGCTGGGATATATTGTGAACGCAGGTTTCGTTCAACCAAACAAAACATTGCGTGGAGGACTCGTAGTTTTTGTGACGGGTATTATCGTCAATGAATTATTGCTGATGCTGCAGGGAGTGATGGGACTGGATTACGACGTAGTGCCCTACATTACCATCTTTCTTTTCTGTGCTGCGATTATTTTGTTGACGGGCGCATTGTTTATCTGGGTTGGATGGCTAAAGAAAAATAACGAAGAGACATCGATTCCTTCTTGTTGATTGCCGCGCGATCCTTCTTTGTAAGTGACCAGTATCCCCGTTTCCCCGTAAATTTATATCGCCTAAATCGCCAGGCAAACCTACTTATGACAGAACGCGGCAACATCCTGATAGTTGAAGATGAAAAGAAAATAGCCGACACGATAAAATTCGGACTTGAAGAAACGGGCTATAAAGTGACGCTGGCTTTTGATGGCGAAATAGGTCTTCATATTTTCGAAGCAAATCCCTGCGACCTGGTCATACTTGATGTAAATCTCCCCCGGATAAATGGCTACCAGCTTTGCATGAAAATCCGCGATCTTGATCCCAACATTCCCATCCTCATGCTGACAGCGATGGGCAGTTTACCGGATAAAATTAAAGGCTATGACGCAGGAGCTGACGACTACATGCTGAAGCCGTTTGAATTTAAAGAACTACTAATGAAAATAAAGGCGTTGCTGAAACGTAGCCTGCAACAACCTTTTTCCGCAAGTACCCTCCTGAAGGCGCTCGACCTCGAAATGAATACAGATAGCATGGAAGTCAGGCGGGCCGGAAGGTTGATCAGTCTGACACTGAAAGAGTTTCAACTGCTGGAATACCTGCTGCGCAACAAAAACCGGGTTGTTTCGAGGGCCGATATTTCGCTTAAAGTCTGGGATGTGGATTTTGACAGCAATACTAATGTGATCGATGTTTTTATCAGTTTGCTACGCAGCAAAGTTGATAAAGGGTTTGATCACAAACTTATTCAAACCTACATCGGATCAGGTTATATTTTAAAAGACCATTGATGCATATCAAATATAAAATCACGCTGGTCTTCACAGGTCTTGTGCTCTGCTTACTGGGAGTGGCCTGCTCGGTCATCTATTATTTTTCTTACAACAATCGCCGCACAACTTTCCAGGCCGAACTCATCAGCAGGGCGCTGGTTTCAGCGCATATGCTCAAACAGCCCGCGCGATATGATGCCTCGCTGATGAATGAGATCGATTCCGGCGCCAGCCTTTCTGTTCAGCATACGAAACTGGAAGTGTATAATGCCGCCGGTCAGCGCTTGTATCAGTATCAACGCGGTGCCTCAACGGAAGGACCCGTTTCTCTGCAAACCGTGCAAAAAGCCAGGGCAGATAAAATCAGCTTTTCGCGAAAGGGCGCGGACGAGACCTTGTTTTTTTATGACCAGCCCCGGGATCTCCTCATCGTAGTTGAAGGCAGGGATAACCGTGGCGAATGGAATATGCAGCGGCTGAAACGTATCCTGTTGCTCACCATGCTCGGCGGATTGGCCATTGCATTAAGCACAGGCTACCTTTTTTCAACGATCCTGTTAAGACCGATCAAAAGAATTACCAGCGAGGTGCAGACGATCTCGGCCAATAACCTGACACAACGGATCAGGCCCGGCAACGCCAGTGATGAATGGAATGAGCTCACGACAACACTTAATGCCTTACTCGACAGGCTGCAGGAGAGTTTCGAAGTACAACGCCGTTTTATCTCTGCCGCCTCGCACGAATTAAACACACCCCTTACCGCTATTTCCAGCCAACTGGATGTTGCTTTACAACGGGAACGCAGCACGCCCTATTACCGGGATATTATGGCATCTGTTTACAACGATGTACGGGAACTAAACACGCTTACGCAAACCTTACTGCAGTTTGCATCTGTTTCCGGCGACCCTGGCGGATTAGCTTTGAGCCCCGTT
The DNA here is from genome assembly GCA_028288705.1 of Ferruginibacter sp. Taxonomy (GTDB): domain Bacteria; phylum Bacteroidota; class Bacteroidia; order Chitinophagales; family Chitinophagaceae; genus Ferruginibacter. The sequence goes on along the minus strand of JAQBNH010000019.1, from coordinate 304,175 downwards.
CGGATAGATGAACTACTGGCGCGCCTTCCGGCCGAACTGGCGAAACCGGGAAAAGGCTATATCGTGAAATTAAATTTTGCAGAAGTGCCGGAAGATGAATCACGTATGCTGGTTTTTGGCAACGAGGCACTCTTGCTAACCGCCCTGAAAAACCTTGCCATGAATGCCTGCAAGTATTCAGAAGACAAAACGGCCATCATCAGTTTTGAGCCAGGGAATGATCTCATCCTCATCCGGGTAGCAGACCATGGCAAGGGCATTCCCGCTGATGACCTCCCCCATATTTTTACTGCTTTTTTTCGCGCTGCTGAAGCGCCCCACGGTACAGGATCGGGTTTAGGCCTTACGCTGGTGAACCGCATTATCAAATTGCACCGCGGCAGCATTGATGTAACTTCTGTACCCGGAAAAGGAACGATATTCTCTATCAGTTTACCGATCGCGCAGACAGGAGCCGTGGGTTAAATTTTAATCCCATCTTAATCCCGGGTTAACCCGTTCCTAATAGCGGCCTGCTACCTTTATTGGCGAAGCCATTGCCAAAAAAGAAATGGCTGACTTTGCTCATCATAAAAAAGATTGTTATGGAACTAATGGAACAGGAATTTGATTCCACAGAATTTTCAAAGTCGGTTTTAGCTGGCTTGTTTGCAGGCATTGCTGCAACTGTACTGAGCCTCATTTTTAACTCGTATTTCAGGCTGTATACCCATTACCCGTTATCCGAGCTGGTAAATGTTTCTACGATCATTTTCTCACTGGTGCTGATTGTGACGATCGCCGGTTTTATCTTTTATCTTTTTCATCATTACATGAAACGTGGCGCCATCGTTTACCAGTTTGTCTGGGTGGCGGTTACTGCCTTATTGATCATGTTTGCCATGCAGGTACAACGTTCGGCAGATCCGCTACAGACAAAACAATTCCGGGAACTATTAACCGGTGTTATTTTGATTACGGGTGCCTGTACCATTTTCATGGTTCCGTTATTGTATAAAAAAGATGTCGTTTAAACCATGATGTTACATGCTTGCGCGAGCGCCTGATGAGCGGGAAGTCAACATCAGTTTTTCTTCCAGTAATACACCGCAAAATCCGTCAGCAACCTGCAGGGCTTGCCCGCGGCATCGAAGCCGATGTAGGAGGCGTATCTTCCATCGCCAAGGCCGGAAGTAAATGCTGCCATATTTTGCGCTCCTACATTAAACAGCGTATAACGCCAACCGTAATGGCGGTGCTTTTCCATATCCTGGTACAACGGCGCATTCATACTCCTGAGTTTCTCCAGGTCCAGTTGTTTGATCATCGATTCATCCATGAAAATACCGATCCCGGCATCAACGCCATAACCGTGAATGGCTTCTTTTTCAATGGGAATGTCTTCCTCTCCTGCCAACAATGCCAGTGACCATTTCACAACCGCAGAATCACTGAATTTTATCCGCGCAAAAGCAATACTTTCTTCCGCTTCCACTTTTATGATCGACAGCTGAAGAGGAAATGCTCCTGTTGGAAAGATCTGCGTGAACGGTTTTCCATATTCATCAATATGCAACGGATCGCAGGCCACAACACGGCCTGTCGGTAATTTAATATTGCCGATATTGATTCCGTAAAAATGAACGGTGGCATCATTTACTTTTTTCGTTGTGCCTTTGCTGAATGCAGCCTCGAAAATAGCCGGTTCTGCCAGGTTCGCCGGAACTGAAGATTGAATAGTATCGAGCGGATCCGGAGGAAGCGCTGTGGCATTCTTCCTGTTGCCGGAATGACAGGCAAGCAGCGTGAGTGCGATCAGGAGATATTTCATGGGGTGCTTATAATTGTATGGCAAATGTTGCCTGCAAAGAAAGAGCCTTTCTTTAATGAAGCAATCATGAACGTCGCCTTGCAGACTTAGCAAGGTTTAGTGAAAAGACATCAGTTCCTTTGTTGCAGTATTAGTTTACTCCGCTGTTGCGGGATCAATTACATGTGTCACTTCGCTGACGGAATTCGCAGGGAAGCCGCCCTGCTTCGCATGTTCCAGTACCATTGCTTTATCTGGCGCAATGTACACGCAATAGATCTTGTCTTCGGCAACATAACTCTGCACCCATTGAATTTGCGGACCCATGTTGTTTAATACGCCGCAGGAAGTCTGCGAGATGGTCTTTAATTGCTCTGGCGTTAATTTTCCCGCGCCGGGGATCTCTCTTTCAATGACATATTTAGGCATGGTAAATTGTTTAGAAAATAAACGTAGAAAAATTTTCGCGCAAACGCAAGTGCTTTGCAGGGCAAGGCTGCAGTCGATCATTCCTTTTATCAGGAAAACACGAGGTAGAAAAAACTGGTCAGGATAAGTGAAAAGAAGAGGTTCAACATAAACCCAACTTTGATCATATCGCGCTGGGGGACGAACCCCGACGAGAAAACCATCGCGTTGGGTGGCGTTCCTGCGGGTAACATAAAACCGAAGGAAGCCGCAATCGTAGCAGGAAGCACGAGGATCACCGGGTTGATATGTAATTGATTCGCCAGGCTGAAGAGCAGTGGTAAAATCATCGCAGCGCTTGCGGTATTGCTCATGAATTCTGTGAGAACAATACTAAATGCCACGACGATCCATAAAAATATAAACAGCGGAACAGCAGTACCAAGGCTGGCTATTTCCTGGATCAGCAATTTACCAAGCCCGGTTTGATCGATGAGCATTCCCAGCGTAAGGCCTCCGCCGAATAACAACAATATTTCCCAACGAATGCTTTTAATGATCTCCTCCCAGGTAAGCACCTTGCTGATAAACAACAGCAAGATGGCAAGAATGGCCACCAGCGAATTGAAGCCTGAACTGATATTTAGCATTGGTGCAATGAAGCCGTCTGCGATCCATAAAATAACGGTTATCGCGAATATAGCGATGAGGGTTTTTGTCGGTGTGGCTGCGTCAACATTCACTTTCATATCTTCTATCCGCATCTTTTTATCCGGCTTGAAGTACAGCGTCAGGATGATGATCATCAACGGGAAGCAGGTTAGAAAAACGGGGATGCTGTATTTCATCCAGGTTAGAAAAGAGATGCCTAATATTTGCGCTCCGATAGCATTCGGCGGCGTGGATATCATCGTGATGATGCCACCGATATTTGCAGAATAGGCAATCCCAAGCATGAGGAATTTGGATTCGGGCGTGACCGCTTTTTTATCTACCAGCGCCAGCATTCCCAGGCCTAAAGGAATCATCATGGCAGTGGAAGAAGTATTGCTGACCCAGCAAGCGATCATTGATGTAGAGAGCATCAGCAGAACCGCCGACCAGTAAAAATTTCCGCGGGCCATGCGGATGAGTTTTTGCGCCAGCATTTTATCCAGGCTGTGGCGGGACAATGCACCCGCGAGTACAAAGCCACCCATGAAAAGAAAGATAATGGGATTGGCAAATTCACGGAATGCCTCTGCCGGTGTTGCGATATGCATGAGGATCGCTGCTACCGGGATGATCAGGCTGGTCAGGGGTAATGGCAAAGCCTCCGTCATCCATAAGACCGCCACCAATACCAGCAAGGCAAATGCGCGCCGGACCTGCATCTCCTGGAAAACCGGGAAATACAATAAGGCGATAAAAAGAAATATCGCGATTAAAACGGCAGGAAGGTTTACGCTTTTCTTCACTTTGTAATGTAGGTCATTTAACGGCAGATGTAAACCAGCTTTTTTTTATAGGTAACTTTCGAAAACTTCGGTTTTCTACCAGACGACCGTATAGCAATCCATCGGGTAAATTGTCTTTCTTATTTTTATTTTCCCCCTACGCTCTTAAGCTTTCTTTTAGCGAATGGTTTTACTTTTTACCTGGATAAAAAAAGCAAGATCGTCCCGTATGCTTTCATCCAATAAACCTACTCATTTAACCTACCAATTTTTTGATTATTTTCCCTGTTTAATAACTCGTTGGTTCTGGGTTGGATGAATGAGAAAGTGAGAGGGATCGTGGGTTGAAGCGAATGGTCATGGGTCGAAGGGTCTGATGCATTTATCAGCACAGGCCTATGATTCCGGCTTTTCTTCCGCCCATGCTTTAAGTTCTTTCGCCTGGTAAAGCAGGAATGAAATAAAGCGCGCTTCTGCAATAACTTCTTCTGATTCTTCTGTTAATTTTACCGTACCTCTTGTGTATTTTATATGCCGCATTACGGCCCCTTCCCTATCCTGCCAGTCTTCTGAAACCTCTTCCAGCCGCTGGATCACTTCATCGATCGTTCTGCCATTAATGTCCACATATTTGCGCAGCGCGATGGTGAGATCTTCAAATGCGGATGGCATAATTCTTTTGTCAACCTTTGCATTGATGTCTTTTGAAAAAAGATAGGTGCCCATATGAGTAAGGAATTAGATTTACAGTGCCTGTTTCCGCAACACTTTTTCCATCGCCTTTCCTTTCGCCAGTTCATCTACAAGTTTGTCCAGGTAGCGGATCTTTTGCATCAGTGGATCTTCAATTTCTTCTACACGATAACCACAGATCAGCCCGGTGATTTTAGTCACGTTTGGATTCATGGCAGGTGCTTTTGCGAAGAAGGTTTCGAAGTCGGTTCGATCAGCTAATAATTTCTGAAAACATTTTTCATTATAACCGGTGAGCCAGAAGATTACTTCGTGCAGCTCTGCGATCGTACGCCCTTTTTTTTCAACCTTTGTTACGTAATGCGGGTACACACTGGCAAAGGCAGTCTGGAATATTTTTGCATTCTTCATGAGTCTAAATATATTTCATTCATGCCATTTAAGAAAAGCTGAGCCGACAAAATTTTTGCTAATCAATGCTTACAAAACCTGCAAGCGCACGCCGGCGGCAATCTTCACTAATGCAATTGATAAAGACCGTGCCGTTGTATTCTTCGATGCGTTGCAACAGGTAAGCAACCTCCTGGTTGGGGTATTTATCGTGGGCATCGCGCACGTTCGTGCGTTTACCAAAAATGGCATCGGCTTCATCAAAGAACAGGATCCAGTTTTTAGCTTCGGCAGCGTTGAATAACATGGACAGGTTCTTTTCCGTTTCGCCAATGTATTTACTAACAAGTTTTGACAGATCGACACGATACAGTGGCTGTTGTTGTTTAGTTGCGAACGCTGTTGCCAGGCGGAGGTTTTCCTGCCCGTTGGCCTGGCTAAGCAGGAACCTGTTTTGTGCACGCGGCTGCTCGCGATTCCTTTTTTCAATCAGTTGCAGCGACTCTTTTGCGTTCTCTGTAGGCGGAGCAGCAGAAGCGGTTGCTATCGGCTGAGCAAACTGCTCAATTCTTGCAGGTACAAAAATCCGATAGATGTTATGAAAGAATGAAGCAATGATATTTGTTTTCATATCAGCCAGGGTTTGAGCTGCTAAACTAATAATCTTTTGAAAAGTATTCCCGCAAATTTGAGTTACTCCCGGCGTATCCAAAAGCGACTACCAGCAGTCTGCATATCGCAAATTATCCCCTAGTTGCAGTGTTGATCAATCTGGTGGACATAGCGGTGAATAAAAATGTAGATGCCTGTCAAGCATTAATATCAGGTCAAGGAACTTTTTGTTATTAGGTTCACGCTTTGCAAAATATTCCGGGCAATGATAAATGAGTAATTTGTAGTACTCAGGCGTCGAGACTTCTAAGTAGTACTTAGCTCCGTCCGCTATATTATCATTAAAGTTTTCAATGTCAGATTGTGAAATCATGGAAGGAAAATCAACAGCATTCAATTTGTTCACCAGTAACTGAAGCGAATCAGCTCCATAACGGCCTGCCGATGGCTGAAAGTGAGCAACTCCGTTACCTTCAATATAATAGTCAAATTTTTGAGCTGTTACAGATGTATCCCCAATTATTACCGTCACTAATGTGTGGGGAATAATCGGGCTGCTGATCCATAGCCGAAGAGTAATGCCTGCAACTCCTGTGTCAAGTTTTGGCAGGTTGAATTTTCGACTTAAGCCTTTTAGAAATTCAAAGCTGGTATCAGGGTTGTGCGGCTGTGCCGTACCCGGTAAGAGCACTTGAAATTGGGTATCGATTGCTTTTTCTTTTTGAGCGCGGCAGGAACCGAGGTGGAATATGGTCAAAATAACTACCGCAGAAAATACCCCGGTTATTTTACAGGCTCCTTTGATAAGCTGAAACATGGTTTGATTATCTAAGTACAAATTAAGGCCGCCGGGGATTGAACGAATATTCAGCTTCCGGCAGCGAAGCTAAATTAGCCAGTGAAATCAATGACCGCCTTTCATCGGCAGCTTAAAAATTAATTTTCCAGTAATCATCTTTGTCGCCAGTGATTAACAGACTGTTTTTTGTTACGCAGGCGATTCCCGTAATAAATATCCCGGACAAAGGTTTGATGAAATTGACCTGTGCCACTGATCCGTTTTTTATTGTGCCCGTTTGAATTTGTTGCTTTTCATCTGTTCCCGGATTATTGATACAAGCAAAGTCCCGCAAATTTCCTGCAAACACAGGAAGGCCGATTAACGTATCGATCCTGCCGCTGGCACGATTGATCAGGTAAAACGTTTCATGGTGATAGTCTGTCCGTTTCACCAATGACAGCATGGTCGATCTCAGGTCGCCGAGGTATTCAAATTCGTGAAAGTATTCATCAGAGTGGTCATCCTTTAAAATTTGCGCTGCTCTGCCAGGCATGGGAATGGTCAACTTGCCCTTTTGCTTTGTTATCTGCGGATTTGCAACGAGATAAGGAACTTTCTTACAGCCATTAATTTCATGTTTGCTAACCGCCGTGTACAGGCAAGAAATTTGCTTTTGAGCAATCACCTGATCAGCCAGGAAGACTAAGGCAATAAAAATCGGAAGGAACTTCATGAAAGTGCGGATGCAGTTTGCGTTTCTTATTGAAAATAACTCATTGCGCCAACGCCGCCAAATATTTGCAACCGGCTATGATAAACAACTCAGTAAGTCGTTGCCTCTTACACAAACTTGTTTGTAATGTTCTTCAGCGCAAACTCCGCCGACTACAGTTGCGCTGAAGAATTCATTGCGGCAGTCCAGCAAGTGATGGATTTTCTCAGCCATTCGCTGAGCCATCATTACAAAAAGAAATATCCCCGTTCCGGGCGCCAAAGAGCCGCCTTTTCTTTTACTCTTGTTTGGGTCTTGTTCGAGTCTTGTTCGACAGCGTTCGAACGTCTCTCGAAGGAGAGTAAAACAAGAGTCGAATAAGAGTAAAACAAAGTGCTTTAAAAACATACTTGTTTTTCACTCCACAAATATACCATCCCGGAAAAGTCCAGGCATGAACTGAAGCTAACAGGAAAGAAAAAAGAAGAAAGAAAGCCAAAGAAAGATAAAAAAAGAGCATAGAAAGGAATTACTGAGAAAAGAAGGGAATTACTTCGCGAATCCCGCTGAGGCTCAATCGCTTCCGGAAACCACAGATGGCAGCAGAGTGAAATAAGGAGTTTCGCAGAGTTTTTTTGCCACGAACGAAATTTAAACACAGAGTGCCACCGGGTTTGATACAGTGTCTCACAGATAAGTTAAGGCCACACGGAGTACACAATCAGCACTACATCCATAAAATCCCTTAGAACTTCGTTCCTTTTTAATCTGCGTTCCGCAAAGACTAATTGATAAACCACCACTGGATGCCGAAGCGGATCGCCATGCCCTGCGTTGGATAATGCGGCGCGGCGAAATTATTATTCACGAAAGCGAAACCATTTCGAAAGCTGACGGTGTTCAGATTTTCCGCACGGAGATAAGCGGTAAAACCTTTAATACGAAAATGGACAAATGCCGCTACATCCGGCAGGTTTTTGATCGTCATCGTGTCCTGTGGCATAAACTGCCCCACGACCGGTGAATAATTATCCATTTTATAAGGCGTAAAATAGCGTACTTCCAGGCCTGCACTCAGGTTTAGATTTTTATAATATTGCCCTTCGAAAGCCAGCCGCTGGCGCGTGTACAGGAGCGGAACTTTTACGGGTGCATTGTCGTCCGTTTTCTGCGCCGTAGCATCGATATAATAATTCCATCGTTTACCGATCGCGATTTTCTTAGAGGCAGATACTTGCAGGATGTTGATGATCTTACCATATTGGGCGGTATGATAGTAATCTGTAAAATAACTATAGTTCGTTAGCAGGTGATTGGTAAAACCTAATTGTATAAACGGGTTGCTGGCGGTTGCGCCAAATGATGTGATATTTTCTTTGTTGAAATTATTGTTGCTGCCCAGGTTAAAAGAAGAACGGTTGTCATAAATAAAAGAAGGCGTACGGTTGCTATTATTAAAAAACAACCGGATATCACCGAATTGTTTATTCAGGTAGCGCGATAAACTTCCGTAAGCTGCATAATCGCCGCCATTAAGCCCGTTGAGATAGAATTCGCCTTTCAGCAAAATATCCCAAAGCTTGTTGCGCGTGCGGTTACGATATTCGCCATGCAGCATAACGTTATAAAAATTATTCGTGCTGCTGGTAAAGGTTCCCTTGATATTCTGTAAGGTTGCACCTGCTAAAAAAAACTGGGCGGCATTCTTCGTATCCGGGAACTGGATCAAGGAAAAATCGTTACTGATCACCGACCATTTTTCATTGCGTAGAAAGGTTTTATTGGAATCCGGGATCGTAACATGATACCAGTTGGCGTAGACGAGCGAATCAGCAGCGATATCTGTAAAATTGTAATTGTAGTTGCTGAAAGTAAAGCTGTGCTGCACACGAAGTTTTGGATAGAACAAATATTCCGTTGTGGAATCATTGATCTCCACCGAATCGCGTTTGCCCAGGTCGTAACTTTGCCGTAAAAAGAAGGTAAAGTCTTTGTACACATTGCCGGTCTTTACGGAAGCCTGGAAAGGATTTGGTGCATATTGTGCGGCATTCCCCAAATTAACGGGAACGCTGAAACGCTCTTTCTTATTAGGATCCAGCAACGATGAATCGTTTTGTAATCCCCCGTTCTGTGAAGCTTTGATTGTATTGCCCACAAGCACCAGGTTGCCATTGTATCGTTTCCTGTTGCCGGTGTAAGTACTGAATACGCGGTAGCTGTTATGACTGTTATTGGACGTGACAAAAAAGCCGGGCGCCGTGATCAGCCGGTAATCAAACCCGACGTTTAAATTGGGCGACGGATTTTGCGTATGCGCCGCTTTGATCATTTGTTCTTTGCCGGACGCGAGTTGATAACCCAGCATGGAGAAAGGTCTGTTGGCTTTATAAAATTTCGTGTCCTCCAGTTTAAAACGATAGATATCAAATGCATGAAAACCCGCATCCCAACCGGGTTTGCTATAGGGTTTAAAAATGAGCGACTTCGCCGCTGCACCATTGTTACCCAAATAAAGATAGCTGCTGGGTACGGGATAATAGTTGTCGAAATCGTTTACAGAAGAATCAAGTGTATGGCGACTGGTAGAATCAATGTAACGATAAGTAAGCGTTAAGGAGTCGTCTTTACGATGCTCAAACCCCAGCATATTGGTATCTTTTTTTGCCTGTTCTCCCTGCACCGTTCCTGCGGGGTTGTTTCCACGGATCGTCCGCACAGGTTCCTCCTGGCAAAAAGCCGGAAAGCCTGCAACAATCAGCAATAAAAAAATAAGGGTTCTCATGTATTAGAGCTGTGCAACAAGTTCTTTAAAAATATGCGTGAGTTTTGGCTCTGCTTCTTTCGCTGCCTGCAACACTTCTTCATGCGTGATCACATTTTCATCTTCACGAATACCAAGGTCGGTGATCACACTTATCGCAAACACCGGTAAGCCCATATGCACCGCGGCGATCACTTCCTGCACTGTACTCATGCCAACTGCATCTGCACCTAAAGTGTGCACCATACGGTATTCTGCTTTTGTTTCGAACGTTGGTCCGGTTACGCCAATGTACACGCCCTGCTTTAAATCATATCCTGCTTTTACGCCGATGGCTTTTGCTTTTTGAATCAGGTCTTTGCGGTAAGGTTCTGTCATATCCGGGAAACGGGTACCCAGTTCTTTTTCATTTTTTCCAACCAAAGGGTTTGGTGTGAACTGGCTGATATGATCGGTGATGATCATCAGGTCACCCACTTTAAAATCCTTGTTGGTGCCGCCTGCTGCATTGCTTAAAAGTAACGTCTGGATGCCGAGGAATTTCATCACGCGGATCGGGAACACAACTTCCTGTGGCGTATAGCCTTCATAGTAATGAAAACGTCCGGCCATGGCAATTACTTTTTTACCGCCCATTTCTCCATAGATCAGTTTGCCGCTATGTCCTTCCACCGTACTCACGGGGAAATGCGGAATATCGCCGTACGCGATTTCTTTTTCTATCTTAATCTCTTTTGTAAAACTTCCTAAACCACTTCCCAGCACGATCCCAACCAATGGAGATTCGCCGATGATATTTTTGATAAAGGCTGTGGCTTCTGTAATTTTCTGCATCATAGCTCGCTGAATTATTTTTTAACTTACAAATGTAGGGAATAGATACCGATGAAAGGGATAATGCAGGCGGAAACGATATATCCCTTCTCAACAATATATAAGGGGCTTCCCGGTGGTTTTCCCTATTCCATTTTTAGTTATCTTCGCCAAAATTTTTTACGATATGAATCTTCATGAATACCAGGCTAAAGAGCTGTTGAAAAAATACAACGTTCCTGTACAGGAAGGGATCGCATGTAATACCCCGGGCGAAGCGGAAGAAGCTTACCGCCAGATCCATACGCAATACGGCAGCAAGTTCGCTGTTGTAAAAGCACAGATCCATGCGGGCGGACGTGGTAAAGGAAACATTATAGGTAAAGAGCAGCGCGGTGTGGCTGTTGCTAAAAGCGCGGAAGATGTTGTGAAGATCGCATCTAATTTATTGGGCGGCACCCTGGTGACCATCCAAACGGGCGAAGCCGGTAAACTGGTAAACAAGATCCTTGTAGCACAGGACGTATATTATGAAGGTCCGAACCCGGTTAAAGAATTCTACCTCTCTATTTTGCTGGATCGTACCAAAGGTCAGAATGTGATCATGTATAGTACCGAAGGCGGGATGAATATTGAAGATGTGGCTCATGATACGCCGGAAAAAATATTTAAAGAATGGGTTCACCCGGGTGGAAACCTGGAAGGATTCCAGGCACGTAAGATCGCCTTCAACCTTGGCCTGAGCGGCGAAGCAATGAAGAACTGCGTGAAATTCGTTACCAATTTATACAATGCTTATGTTGGCCTGGATTGCGGTATGCTCGAGATCAACCCGTTGTTTAAAACCAGCGACGAGAAGATCATTGCGGTGGATTGTAAAATGAATATTGATGACAACGCCTTAATGCGTCATCCTGATGTTGCTGCTTTGCGTGATGTGAGTGAAGAAGATCCGACAGAAGTTGAAGCAGGAAAATTCAACCTCAACTTTGTTAAACTCGACGGTAACGTTGGTTGCATGGTGAATGGTGCGGGCCTGGCAATGGCAACAATGGATATGATCAAATTAAGTGGCGGTGAGCCGGCTAACTTTTTGGATGTAGGTGGTACTGCCAATGCGCAAACCGTGGAAGCTGGTTTCAGGATTATCTTAAAAGATCCGAAAGTGAAAGCCATCCTGATCAATATCTTTGGTGGTATCGTACGTTGTGATCGTGTTGCACAAGGTGTAATCGACGCTTACCAGAGCATTGGTAATATCGAGATCCCGATCATTGTACGATTGCAGGGAACGAATGCAGATGTAGCGAAAAAACTGATAGATGAAAGCGGACTGAAAGTTCAGAGCGCGATCCTGTTAAGTGAAGCTGCTGCATTGGTGAACAAAGCTGTGGCTTAATTTTATAAACGAAATAGTTGAACGGTCCCGTCCTTAGTGACGGGATTTTTTTTTGCGATCGTTCGCTCGCCATGGTTCGTGACACACAAACCAGTTTGTACATCGCCATGGTTCGTGGCACACGAACCAGTTTGTTCGCCATGGCTCGTGTCTCACGAACCATCCTATCCTTATATTTGCGCATGCCTCAACGGCGTTTTATTTTAATCATCGGGTTTATCGTCTGCTTTCTTGGCTCCTGCGGAATTGCCAAAGCGCAATACGGTGTAGATAGCCTGGAATTATTACAATGGAAAGAGATGGCCGCCTTTTACCGCAACCTGGAGATAAAAAACCTTCCGGAAGAACAACTGCGCGAACAGCAATACCAGCACCTGAAAACATTTCTTACGGCATATCCCGCCAATAACTCCGGGGCATTTTTTATCGACTGGAGCAAGTCGATCACTGCGCTGCAGGCAGATACCCTATCCCGCCTGGTTGCACCTGCTGTGCGAAATAAATACAGCGAGATGCTGTCGTTTACCAAACAACGGCTACAACTTACAGAGAACGGCCAACCCTTTCCAAAACTGGTTCTCCGCGACAGCAGCGGCAAGGAGGCAGACATTGCATCGTTGAAAGGTAAGATCGTGCTACTGGATGTATGGTCATCCTGGTGCGGACCCTGCCGCCGCGAAATTCCCGAACTAAAAAAACTGTATCAAAAATATAAAGACAGCGGATTTGTGGTGATAGGTATTTCGCTCGACGACAATAAAAACAAATGGGTGCAGGCGATGCAGCATGACGGGCAAACATGGCCGGCCTATTGTGAATTAAAACCCTGGCGCGACAATACGATGTATAAGCGTTTTAAGATTACCGCTATCCCGGATAATTTCCTGATCGGCCGCGACGGAAAGTTGTATGCACAACAGGTAGCCATGCACAATCTGGAAAATAAAATCCGCCGCCTGCTCTGATCTGTTTTTTATTGGTTAATTTTCGCTAAATCTCTGTTATGGAATTTCGGAATGCGGTGATTGATGACCTGCCTGATATTGTGGCCATATACAACGCTGTGATCCCGGGCCGGATGGTAACCGCCGATACAGAACCGGTTACCGTTGCGGATAAACTCGCCTGGTTTAATGAACATACGCCAAACCGGCGTCCACTCTGGATCGTAGCAGAAAACAATACAACGATCGGCTGGGTTAGTTTCCAGGACTTTTACGGCAGGCCTGCTTACAATGGTACGGCAGAGATCAGCATCTATTTACATGAATCCGCGCAGCATAAAGGCAATGGCAGAAAGATCCTGCAGTACGCATTTGAACAATGCCCGGCATTAGGCATTGATAAATTGCTGGGGTTTATTTTTGCGCACAACAAACCAAGCCTCCGGCTTTTTGAAAGCCTGGGTTTTAGCGAATGGGGCCATCTCGAAGACATCGCATTCATGGATAACAAAACTTTCAGCCTGAAAATATTGGGCAAACATCTTCTGCCAAAACAATCAACATGACAACAAACAGTTCTTCTTTTTCAAAAGGAGACAGTACAGCAACCTTTGTGTTAACCGGGTTCCTGTTGCTTAAAATATGCCTGCAGTATTTTCTTGTTCATCCCGATTTTGAATTGCACCGCGATGAATTCCTGCATCTCGATCAGGCCAGGCATCTTGCCTGGGGTTATGTTTCTGTTCCGCCCTTCACTTCATGGATTGCCTACCTCATCGGGCTCCTTGGCAACAGCCTTTTTTGGGTGAGATTTTTTCCTGCCCTCTTTGGCGCAGCCACGATCTTCTTCTCATGGCAGATCGTAAAAACCTGTGGCGGCGGTCTGTTCGCGAAGTCACTTACGGCAGTGGCCTTGCTTTTGTCGACATTGATGCGAATCAATATTTTGTTTCAACCGAACTCTTTCGACATCCTGGCATGGACGGCGTTGTTTTATTTTATCATTCGCTTTGTACAAGAGCAACATCCCAAATGGATTTATTTTGCCGCGATCAGTTTTGCCGTAGGCTTTTTAAATAAATACAGTTTGTTGTTTGTCGCGGCCGCTTTGTTGCCCGCCCTGCTGATCACGTCGCAGCGAAAGGTCTTCCGCAATAAACATATTTATCTGGCTGCATTGCTCGCGCTGCTGCTCATTTCGCCGAATATCATCTGGCAGATTAACAACCATTTTCCTGTTGTCGGCCATATGAAGGAGCTCGCGGAAACACAATTGGCAAACGTATCGCGTGCAGGATTTCTAAAAGACCAGGTATTGTTTTTCTTCCCGGCGTTGTTTGTGATCATCAGCGCGATTTTCGGCTTTTGGAAATATGCACCGTTAAAGCCATATCGCTTTGTGGGCTGGACGGTCATTTTTTGCCTCGCGCTATTTATTTTTCTCCGGGCGAAATCTTATTATGCCATCGGCCTTTACCCGGCATTGATACCCTTCGGTGCCATTTACCTGGAATATTTATTTCGTCGGGGATGGCGACGCTACCTGATGCCCCTGTCCTTTGCGCTGATCATCCTGCTCTTCCTGCCGATGCGTATCATGCTGCCCAATATCTCTCCCGAAAAAATGCTGGCGCAGCAGGATCGTTATCGCAAGTTTGGCATGCTGACCTGGGAAGATGGTAAAGAACATCCGCTCTCACAGGATTTTGCCGACATGCGTGGCTGGAAAGAACTGGCTGCTAAAACTGCGGCCGTGTTGCATAATTTACCAGCAGCTGTTGCAGATGAAACGATCGTTATTTGCGACAACTATGGTTTTGCCGGAGCTGTTAATTATTATGGTGGGTTGCATGCCGTTTCATTTAACGCAGATTATATCAACTGGTTTCCGTTGCAGAAAAAATTGACAAACGTGATCCTTGTGAAAGAAGCAGCTGATGATGCGCACCGGCAGGCGCCTTACTTTCAATCGGTGCAACTGATGGACAGCATGACCGATCCTTACGCGAGGGAAAAGGGCGCGAAGATCTACCTGCTGCAACATGCAAAAATTGATCTCAATGCCTACCTTCAAAAAAGAATTGATGAAGAAAAACATTAATACGCCAGGCCTGTTAGCTGTAGATTTCTCCAATTTTCCTGATCTGTCAACGAAGCGGCTGATCTTGCGTTGTATCAATAGAAATGATGCAGCAGCCTTGCTTTTCCTCCGAAGTGATCCGCAGGTACTCGCCTACCTGGATAAAGCGCCGATGGAAACATTGGAACAGGCCGAAGTGTTTATCGGCAATATTCTGGAGAATCTGCAAAAGAATGACGCAGTTTTTTGGGTGATCGCCTTAAAAGAAAATCCCGGTTTAATGATCGGCAATATTTGTTACTGGCGCATCATGAAAGAACATTACCGCGCGGAGATCGGGTATATGCTGCAACCAGCTTCGTGGAACAAAGGCATCATGAAAGAAGCATTGCAGGAAGTTATCCGGTATGGATTCCAGGAGATGAAATTGCACAGCATAGAAGCGAATATTAACCCTGACAACGTTGCTTCTCAGATACTCTTAGAGAAAACCGGCTTTATCCGCGAGGGATATTTCCGCGAGAATTATTATAGCGAGGGCAAATTCACCGACTCCGCGATTTACTCCTTATTGAACAAATAAAAAAACCTGCCGGTTAAGACAGGTTCTTTCAACATATTAAAACCGGTATTACATTTTTGGCAACAACACATGGTCCACCACGTGAATTACGCCATTGCTTTGATTAACGTCTTTGATCGTGATGGTTGACATGCCACCATTTTCATCAGTCAGAATGATCTTGCTGCCTTTCATTGTAGCAACGAGTTTAGCACCTGAAATCGTTTTGATGGTTGCAGCACCTTTTTGTTCTTTGATCATGCGGACGATCTCGCGTGCAGACCAGCGTCCTTCAACAACATGGGAAGTTAATACCGTTGTGAGTGCCGCCTTGTTTTCTGGTTTCAGTAAATTGTTTACGGTACCTGCAGGCAACATATCAAACGCTGCATTGGTTGGTGCGAAGACGGTAAATGGCCCTGCTCCTTTCAATGTTTCCACTAATCCTGCAGCTTTTACGGCAGCCACCAATGTTGTATGATCTTTGCTGTTTACCGCGTTCTCTACGATATTTTTTGAAGCATACATCGGTGCACCACCCACTTCAACACTCGCTTCTGTTTGTGCCATTGCGCCTGCTGAAAATAAAGCCAGCGTGGCAGACATCATAATAATTTTAATCTTTTTCATAACTGTAGTTTTTTGATTTTATCACAAATATTTTGCTGAATGATCTACGTCAACTTTTATTGCATGGTTTTATTCCCATAAAAAAATCATGGCCACTTTGCCTGCGATTATTTCTTTTTATAATCATTATTTGTCGCCGGCTTTGGTTTAGGCACGGTCTTTTTATCATCCGTGACCGGCGAGGCAGGCTTGATAATTTTGGGTTCCTCTTTCTTCTCTTCTTTCTTGATTGGCTTCACTGGTGTATCAGGTAAAACCATATCGTTATTGTCTTCCAGTAAGAAATCACCTGCATCCCCATTGCCATTATCTTCCACCAAACTATCACCGGATTTCAATGCATCTGAAAAACGCGTATCTGCATAGATCGGGTCGTTCTTTAATTCTGCAGGCGCATCAAATTCTTTCTGGCGCGTGATGCCCATTTTAGAATCGGCATATACTTTACTCATGAATATTCCCCAGCGCGGTGCCGACATCTCCGCACCACCGGCGTTGTTTGAATAGATCGGAATGAACGGATCTTCACAACCCACCCACGATCCTGCCAGCAGCTCTGGTGTATAACCAATAAACCAGCCATCCGTATTGCCATTGGTTGTTCCTGTTTTACCAGCCTTCTGCGTAGGAATATTATAACTGTTTAATGAACGGGCCGTACCGGATTGTACAACACCCTGCATTAGTTTCACCATCGTAAAAGCATCTGCTTCGCCGATGACCTGTTTGCTTTGCGCCACGGCAAATTCATGCAGGAGATTACCATTTTTATCTTCGATCCTGTTCACAAAAACCGGCTCTGTATTATATCCCTTGTTCGGAAAAATAGTATAGGCCTGCAACATCTGCAACATCGGGATTTCCGCGGCACCCAGTGCAATGGAAGGATAAGGAGGAATGTCTACCGTGATGCCACATTGCTTCGCAAATTCGATCGTGCGTTTTACGCCGATGATCGCCATCAAATGCCAGGCTGCACCATTCAAAGATTTCGCTAAACAATAGGCCATGGTTCCACCACCCGTACTGATCGTTTTACCACCCAGCGTTAAGGGCCCGCCCGGAATATAAGTCTCCGGTGTATAGCCCGCATCAGTAACGGCCAGCGTATACAGCAAAGGCTTAAACGTAGAGCCTACCTGCCTTTTAGCAGTGACGTGATCGTACTTAAACCAGCGGAAATCGATACCACCCACCCATGCTTTAATTTCACCGGTACGCGGATCCATTGCTACAAAAGATGTTTGCAATAATTGCTTATGATACTTGATGGAATCGATCGGTGTCATGATCGTGTCTTTTTCGTGCTTCTCATTGCCCGTCCAGGAAAATATTTTCATTTTAGCCGGAACCGTAAATGATTTCTTAATATCCGCTTCGCTGATGCCTTCTTCTTTCATGGTCTTCCAGCGCTCGGTAAATTTCATGGCATCGGTAATCACCTTTTCCCGACCCTTCCATAATTTATCGCCACGGCCTTTTAAGGAACGGTTCAATTTAGATTGCAATACCGGCAAATGCTGTACGGTGGCTTCTTCTGCGTACTTCTGCATTTTAGAATTGATCGTAGAATATATTTTTAAACCATCACGATACAGATCGTAAGGCTCGCCTGTTTTTGGGTTGATGTTATTCTTGCACCAGTCTTTTAATACTTCGATCAGCGCACGGCGGTAGTAAGGCGCCACACCCACGTTTTCATCGATCTGCTTGTAATTCGTGATGAGTGGTTTTGCCTTTAGTTTTTCAGCCTCAGCCTGTGTGATATAATGTTGCTTCGCTACCGCCATTTGGTTGATCACGGTATTACGACGATCCATGGAATATTTCGGGTAACGGATCGGCTCATAACGAATACCTTTCAACATACCGATCAATACGGCTGCTTCTTCAATCGTAAGATCAATCGGCTCTTTCTGAAAATACGTGCGGCTTGCATTGCGGATACCGTAAACGTTTACCCAAGGTGCACGGTTGAGGTACAGCGTAATGATCTCCTCTTTTGTAAAATTGCGTTCAAGTTTTACGGCAACGATCCACTCTTTAATTTTTTGAATGCCGCGTGTAACAATATTTCCATGTCCCTGGTGCAAGATCATTTTTGCCAGCTGCTGCGTGATCGTGCTACCACCACCCTGTGTTCCTGCCGTGAATACAACACGGGCCAGGGCCTGCGCATCAATCCCGGAGTGCTCGTAGAAACGTTCATCTTCCGTAGCAATCAATGCGTGAATGGCATTGGGGGAGATCTCGTTGTACTTTACTTCGCTGCGGTTCTCTGAATAAAATTTACCCATGAGCACGCCATCGGAACTGATGACTTCGCTGGCAAGATCAGCCTCCGGATTTTCCAGCTCCTGCACGGAGGGCATTTTACCAAATACACCAATGTACGCACACAGCAGGATGAGCACCACTACGCCTACACCTCCTAAAAAAATGCGCCATAATATTTTAACTGAACGGGTCATAAGAATTGAATAGGTTAAAAGAAACGTTACTCAGGTGTTAAAATTTATTACCAAAGTTTGTATTGAGCAATTGTTTATAAGCAGCCAGGTCTTTATTTGTTTTTAATACCTGCAGGTTTGCCTCTGAAATAATCAGGAAAGAATATTTATTGGGTTGCAGCCAGGACACTTCTGACGGCGCAGCCCTTTTTATTTTATCGTAATATTTCATGGCGGCGTCTGCATCAGGGAAGGTAGCAAAAAGCAATAAGGCACGTTCTGCATCCAGTGCATCACGGGTAATCACCACGCCTTGTGTAGCCATGCTGCTCCGGTTAAACCTGCTGAAGGCGTTTTTAGCTTCGTTGATATAAACGCCATCCACTTTATCCAATAACATCACTACATAGTGCGGTTTGTTGGGATCGAGCGTAAAGCCACCGTTGATAAATACCGGCGGAACTTTCAATGAGGAGTCGCGTGTGGTAACCGGGCGTACAACAGGTGCAGCGGGTGCTACAACAACCGGTGCCTGCACAACAGGTTTTTGCACTACCACCGGTTTATCGTCTGCAACGATCACCTGGTCTTCTTCCTGCCTTGTTACCTGCAGGTTGGTAAGGTATTGTTCGATCGCGGCTCTTCTGCCCAGCACTTCTACCAATGTGGCTGCTTTTTCTTTCAGCGGCGATGTTGGATAAAGCGTTTGCAGGTTATTCAATACCACGATTGCCGCGCTGTCATTTTTTTCTTTGATATCGTTTACCGCTTCGATGTATAACAGTTGCGGCGTCCAGTAATTATTGCCATAAATGCTGTCTGCTTTTTTCTTTGCATCGATCGCTTCTGCAAACTTTCCTTCGATGAACATATCGTAAATACGTTCGTAACGCGCTGATACTTCGGGGTTCTTTTTGTTCGGCTCCAGCGCTGCCGGGTTCACGATCATATTGCTGAAACTCGTTCCCGCATATTTGGTCGTGACGATATTTTTATACGTTGCTGCTTTGGCCGTTTCTCCCAGTTTTGTATAACAATAATACAATCCAAGATAAACTTCCGCTTCCTGCTTCGTGCTCGGGAAACGACGCAGGTATTCGTTGTAGGTATTGATCGCTTCTTCGTAATCCAATAATTCATTCTGGAAAATCTTTGCCAACGCCAGCAGGTTGTCCGAGATGCGCGCATTGCTGCTATCGATCTTCTCAGGCGTAAGGGGCAGTCCACCCATCAGGCCATCATAACTATAATCCGGACTGATAGATTTGGAAGGCGCGTTCATATCCGGGCTCTTACTGTCGGGGTTTATATCAAGCGCGTTCCCATTGCTTTGCACTTTCGCTTCCACGGCATTCTTGCGGCGCCAGTTATCAACATTGGTGCGTTTGCCCCATTTCGCTTTAAAATCTGAGAAGCCGCGGGAACGCAAATTGTTGTTATAAAAATACCACTCGCCTTTTGCCGGGCTGGCGAAAAGATCTACCGGTTCATTCTTTTGATTATTGAAAGTGATCAGCGTATTGCCTGCAAAATTATCATCCTCTTTCAACCCATTTTCTTTGCGGTATTTCTTCAGCATCTTCTTCAGGAAGCCATCGCGGTCTGCGGGCGCCATTCCTGCGATACGCTGCAGGCTGTCTTCAGTTTGAATCGTAATTACTTTTTGCACAAGCCTGCCAAGGGTTTCTTTTCTTTCTCCAAGATCTGCAGAAACAGAAGCAAGAGAAGGTTCAGCTAAATCCAGGCTGTCATAAAAGGAATAAGCATCCTGGTATTGCCGTTGTGTATAAGCCAGGTCTGCCAGTTGCAGGTATGATTTGTTTTTGTACAGTGCGTTGTTGGTATTGTAGAGCACGCTCTTTTTGTAAAACGCGATACTGTTGGTCGTATCCGGCTTTTGCATGCTGAGTTGCGCAGTGGAATAATAAATGATGTCGCGGTATTCCTCATACTTATCGCGTTTCGCCATCTTCAGTAATTTATCAATACTGCCCTGCAGCTCTTTAAAATTGCCGGAGTTGCGCATCATCTTGGCATCATTTAATTGCGCGTAAATATCCATGATGGGATCAACCGTATGCTTCGAAGCCTTTGCATAATAATCAGAAGCTTTTTTAAAATCTCCTTTCATTTCAAACAACTGCGCGAGCAAAAATTCCCAGCGGCTTTTATCCTGCTTGGTATCGGCATTGCTCAATGCTTTTTCCAGATGGGTTGAGGCGCTGTCGTAATTGCCCTGGTTGAAAAACCAGTAAGCATTTACCTCTTCCAGGTCGTTACGCAAACGTTGCGGGAGATTGCGGTCATTTTGCAGGATATTTAATAACCCTGCTGCATCACCATATTCTTCCTGTTCGATGAAGGTGCGCACGAGCCAGATCAAGGCATCATTTCGGCTCGGTGGTTGCGTCAATGCTTTCTGAATAATATTCCGGTTCTCTTTATTGGCGATCGTTATCGCACCGGTTGCAGGAACATCATTCGTACCCACGATTCTTGAATCATCTTCTTTTTTCTTTCTTGGAAAAAGGTTGTAGTTGATAAACTGGAACGTGATCGCTGCAGAATCAAACTCCCGGCGCAGCAAATACGATTTGCCGATCAGCAGGTATAAATTATCTACCCAGTCTGTTCTCAGGTCGTGCAGTAAAATCCCCGCCGTTGCTTTATAGATGACGGAATCTAATTCTGTTTGTTGTGCTGCCGTACTTTCTAAAGAATAGGGATAGAAGGAAAGCAGCTTGGAGTAATCGTCTTTCTGCGACAGTTTCGCGCGTTCAATAACCGCGTTGAGTTTGTTATTGGCGTTGAAATAAAAATTGTAATGGGAAACGTTGTTCTGAATAATTCGACGGAACGTGGTGAATTTCTTTTCAGCAGTTTTCTCTGATCCTAATTTCTTCTCCTCGTACTGCTCCGGCTTTTTCTCCTTTCCAAAAGGATCGAGCGTCCAGGTTGGCTGCGCATATGCAGTGCCGGAAATGAAACTGATGAGCAGCAATAAAAAAGCAAAATGGCGCTTCGGTAGATACATGTACGAAATAAGTTATTAATGCAGTTAAATATCGGCATTTTTTGCCAGACTGCCGGCCAAAAATAAGGGCGCGGACTCTAATAATCAGCAGAGAATCAGTTTATTTATGTTAAAATATTGGCGGCCTTCCCTGCATGCATATTTAAAACATTAATATTAGAGAGATTGGCTGCGGATGATTAATTTTATCCTTCAAATTTTTCTATGTCTAAACTCGATGCATCTACTACCCTGAAACGCCTGCGGAATCATTACCGCCTGGTGATCATGAATGAAGATACCTACGAGGAAGTAGTGAAATTCAAACTAACGCGGCTCAGTGTTTACATAGCTTTCAGTACGCTTTTTATCCTGGCAGTAAGTCTTACCGCTTCGCTGATCATCTTCACTCCGTTGAAATATTACCTGCCGGGCGTTGGATATGGCAATGCCAAACAAATAAAAGAATACCGTGATCTTAAAATACGCACTGACTCGATGGAGCAGGCGCTCAGCAACCAGGGACATTACTTCGAGAACATCCAGAAAGTATTAGAAGGAAATATATCTAAGCTGGATACCAATAAATTACCGATGCCGAAACTGGAAAATAGCACGGATTAAAGACTAAAACGGGGGAAATAACGTTTAATGGAGATATTATCAAACTTAACCTCCGACCATGTTTACATCCAAATCCAAAAACTCCGGTGAAGAATCCATGATCGCTTCCAGCAGTATTGTAGGTGCAGGCAACCTGATCACCGGTAATATCGAAACCAGTGGCGACCTGCGCATTGATGGAACGCTCCGCGGACATGTCTTCAGCAAAGGAAAAGTGTTGATCGGGCCAACAGGAATTGTTGAAGGCGATCTGCATTGCCGCCAGGCCGACATTATGGGCCAGGTAACGGGCAACCTCAGCATCAGCGAACTCTTACACCTCAAAGGAAAGGCCGCCATCGCCGGTGATATCCGCACGGCAAAACTGATGATCGAAAGCACTGTAAACTTTAACGGCCAATGCCAGATGGGCGCTAATATTGTGGAATTAAAAACTGAAGTACCTTTGGCAGTGAATGAATAAAACGACTTCCAACAATAATAGCCTGATGAAATACGCAGGGCTGGCCACACAGTTCCTGCTCGCCATCGGCATCGCCGTTTATGCCGGTTTAAAGCTGGACGAATGGCTAAAATTAAAGACGCCCTTAGCCGTTTGGATATTACCTTTGCTGATTATTACGGGGATGATCATTAAGATCGTCAAAGATACCGCTCCAAAAAAATGATCAGCATGAATGCGCCCACCAGACGTTTACTTCCCTTTTTAATTGTTTTTCTTTTAGTGAATATTGTCGTGATCAGCGCCTGGAAAATGCTGGCAGATTATGGCATCAATAATTATGTGATCCTTGCTGCAAACGGTTTGTTCTTCCTCAGTAATGTGGTGGTTTTCTTCATCCAGAAAAATGCGCTGAGCAATACCAATCCCAATGTATTTATCCGGAGCGTGATGTCTGGCATGATGATCAAAATGTTTCTGTGCGTGATCGCCGTGCTGGCTTATACGTTGTTGAGCGGACCCGCATTTAACAAGAAGGCCGTGTTTATCTCGATGTTTCTTTACCTGATTTATCTCGCAGCCGAAGTGATCGCATTAACCAGGCTGAACAAACAGCACAATGCCTAAACAGGAAGTTCCATTTGCTGCGCTGGAGTCCTATCTTCCGGAAGGAAGTTTTGCAGGCGTACTTCATTATTTACATCTGTATAAGGTTCAACTAACGGTTACCCGCCAACGCCAGTCTGTGCTCGGCGATTATCGTCATGCTTACAATGGAAAAGGGCATCGAATCAGCGTGAATGGCAATCTCAATAAATATTCCTTCCTCGTAACATTGCTGCATGAGCTCGCTCACCTGTTTACGTACGAACGGCACTCCCACCGCGTTGCAGCGCATGGAAGAGAGTGGAAAGACGAATTTGGAAAGATCCTCGTGGAATTTTTATCGAAAGATATTTTCCCGGCAGATGTAGAAGCGGCCCTCGTGCAAACGTTGCGTAACCCTGCCGCCAGCAGTTGTGGGGATGAAAAGTTATTGCGCGTGCTGAAAAACTATGACCCGCAGGTGGACGGGGTTCATTTTGTAGAGCAGTTACCTGCAGGTGCCCTGTTTGTAATTCATGGCGAACGGGTTTTTCGCAAAGGAGAAAAAAGGAGAACGCGTTATAAATGCCAGGAGATCGCCACCGGCAAATGGTATTTGTTTAGTGGCGTGTACGAGGTGAAACTCGTGCAGGAAAACTAATAGCGTTGCTGTTCAAGGGCAGAACGCCGTCGCCGGTTACAGCGCTTTGATCATCCAGATATCACAACCATGATGACCGGTTTCTCCCAACGGTTTATCGAGATAGGTATAACCCATTTTTTCGTACAGCGGTATAGCAATATTTAGTTCAGGCAAAGTTTCGAGATAGATCATTGTAAAGCCATTTTCTTTTGCGGCATTTTCGCATGCCTGCATCAGCATTTTCCCCAGGCCTTTTCCCCGTGCATCGGCACGGAGATACAATTTTACCAACTCGCAGGTATCGACCGGTAAATTCTGGGTAGGAAATATCCCGGCCCCTCCAATAACTTCCCCACCTTCTTCAACTACAAAGTACCGGCTGCGTGGCGCGGTAAAAACTTCGGATAACCGATCGGTTGTTTCATCGAAATATACTGTTCCCGGCTTAACTGCATTGAAATCTTCCAGCGAGCCGCGTATCACCGCGGCGATTGCGGCATTATCTTTTGGGAGAATGTCTCTTAGCAAACTGTTTTGCATTTTCACCTGATTCACGATTTATGATTAAACAAGATTTGATTGTAGCGCTATTACTACAGGAATGGTGAGGTTTTTGTTTTCATTAGTTTAACAAAACCTGCTTTAAGCTGTTAACTAACAAATTTCACCTATTTTCATTAATAAATAATACCCATTCTTTTGCCCGACAAAACTAAATACAGTGAGGAAGAACTAGTGATGCTTCTCCAGGGCCAGGACCAGGCTGCTTTTTCATACCTCTACGACAATTATGCGTCTGCACTTAATGGTGTTATCAGCCGCATGGTGGAAGAACAGCAACTCGCTGAAGATATTTTGCAGGAAGCTTTTTTAAAGATCTGGAACAATTTTAAGCAGTACGACAGCAGTAAGGGCCGGTTGTTCACCTGGATGATCAACATTACCCGTAACCTCACCATCGACACACTCCGCAGTAAAGGATATAAAAAACAAAAGAAAATCTCGCAGGATGAAAATTCCGTAAGTAATTACCAGGATAAGACCTTGAGTCCGGACAGGTTTGATAGTATGGGTATTCGTAAACAACTATTAAATTTGAAACCTGATCAGAAAGTGATTATCGACCTCGCTTACTTTAACGGATACACACAGGAAGAAATTTCTAAGGAAATGGGCATCCCGTTGGGAACCGTGAAAACAAGAATGCGATCAGCTATCATGGAACTTAGAAAAATACTGCAATATAACTAGAGTGGAAATCAACGACATCATATCATCCGGGCTACTTGAAATGTATGTACTCGGCATTGCTTCATCGGAAGAATCGGGCCAGGTAGAAGACTGGATCGGCCTGCATCCCGAGGTAAAAGCAGAACTTTCCAGGATTGAAAAAAGCATGGAATCCTATGCTATGGCCAATGCGATTGAACCAGGCAATTTTTTAAAGAAACAGGTGCTCGGCAATATTTCGCAGGCAGATCCTCATCAAAAACCAGTTTCACATACCGGTAAGGTCGTTTCGATCTCGCCTGTTTGGAAAACGGCGGCTGCAGCTGCGGTTATTTTATTGATCGGCAGCAGCATCCTGAATATGGTGTTTTATAATAAATTTCAAAAAGCAAACACGGCATACGAACAAACACAGCAACAACTGTACGCGCAGAATGAAAAGCTGGAAGATATGGATCGGGACATGAGTGTTGTTCAAAGCAAGTACAGCGAACCGGTTGCCTTACATGGCCTGGAGGTTTCACCGGAAGCCGCGGCTAAAATTTTCTGGATGAAAAATACCGGTGAAGTTTATATCGATCCGACAAACCTCCCTGCGGCACCCGCGGGAAAGCAATACCAGTTATGGGCGATCGTGGATGGCAAGCCAGTGGATGGCGGCATGATCATTACGTCTGCCAAAGGAAAAAAATACCAGATCCAGAAAATGAAAACCTTTGGTAAAGCAGAAGCGTTTGCCGTAACACTGGAAACGGAAGGTGGAAACCCGACACCTAAAGGCGATATGTATGTGATGGGAAAAATGTAATTGAACAGTCAATTTATAGTGAGGCCTTCCAGCAATGGGAGGTTTTTTTATGGGCGTTAGGGGCATAAAAAAACCCCAGTAAACATACTGAGGTTAATAAGTACCCGGGAACGGAATTGAACCGTCACTCGCATTACTGCGAACGGGATTTTAAGTCCCGCGTGTCTACCAGTTCCACCACCCGGGTGACACGATTGTCGAAAAAAAATCCCGAACGAGTCGGGATCAATTTTATGAGCGGAAGACCGGGCTCGAACCGGCCACCCCGACCTTGGCAAGGTCGTGCTCTACCAAATGAGCTACTTCCGCGTTTCCGTCTGCAATTTGCTTTCGGTATTTTAAAAGAACTTCCTTTTTTTTCGGACTGCAAAAATAAGGTTTGTACGTCAACTACAAAATTTAATTTGAACTTTTTTTATTTGTACTTAGGATTGTACAAAGTATTCTCCGGAACATTCGTTTCAGGTTTTCCTTTGTAGCGGTGTGTATATAAATTATAGCAGCCACCCAATACAAAAGCGAGCACTAAAAAAACCTGGCAAAACCAGATAAAACGGGAAGATGATACCCAGTTATGAGCAAAATCTTTGTCTTTATTATCTATGATTTCCTGTTGCATTCCTGTTAATTTTCGATTGCAAAAATAAGGGCTTCCTTGTAAAAAAAATTATTTGTGCCTAACAATTTCCAAAAAGGTTTTTTTGCCCCGAATGAAATATGCCCATACAATGCTGCCATGGTAGTGGCCATACAGCGTTCCTGTTTTGCGTTTTACAAAAAGAGATGCCTTCTTTTTGAAAAACATCCACCCGGCAAAATGCAAATGTGCCTTTACAACAGCAGCGAAATATTGCGTATCACCGCCAATTAAATTTTTAACCGCATCTACCCCATTCAACAGCATGCGCACGGGGAGTTGCCAGAGCTTGTTATACCAGCGTAAATTCTTGTACAACATGATCATGTTATTGCGGTAATTTAAATATGTTTTTCGCGGGCTCCCTTTCGCCAGCGTGCCGCCACCAACATGATAAACAACACTGGCAGGCTGCACGAATATTTTAAAGCCGGACAATTGTAATCTCCAGCAAAAATCGATTTCCTCCTGGTGGGCAAAGAAATATTCATCCAGTCCGCCCAGCTGATGATACAATTGCGCCCGCACAAACAGCGCCGCACCACTTGCCCAAAAACAGGCCTCCGGCGCATCGTATTGCTGATGATCTGTTTCACAATGATCAAACACCCTCCCTCTCGTAAACGGGTAGCCGAAGATATCTATCCAGCCACCGGATGCACCGGCATATTCAAATAAGTTTCTATCATGGTAAGATAACAGTTTGGGCTGGCAGGCAGCAATGGAATGATCATTTTCCAGCAACGCGACCATCGGTTCCAGCCAGCCCGGCGTTACCTCAACATCACTATTCAACAACACGTAATAATCGCTGTGCACCTTTTTTAATGCACTGTTATAGCCTTTGGCAAATCCTTGGTTTGAAGCATTGATGATGCACTCAACGGATGGAAAGTACTGCGCAAGGAATGCAACAGAATCGTCGGTAGAAGCATTGTCGGCAACGATCAGCCGCATGTTCGCATAGGTTGATGCCATTACCGAAGGCAGAAATTTCTCCAGGAATGGCTTGCCGTTCCAGTTCAAAATAACAACAGCTACTTCGGGCAAAGCACGATCGTTTGTAGCTGGGTTATGTTGTGATGACGCGTTGGGAGAAATCAAAATCAACTTGTTTCCGCAAACATAAGAAAACTGTACACAACGATTGGGCAATTCTGGCAGTGACGATACCCATTCGCTTCACCATAACAAGGTAAATGTCCTGGCTTCAGAATAGCCCCGGCCATGTGAAGAGGATATTTCTGTTTATATTTAGGCATGTTTTCAACTCTGCTCAACTGGCGTACGGGCCTTGCCGTTATCGCGATCGCGATCGTATCGGTCAGTATTTTCTACTCAGATTTTTTAGCAAAAAAGATCGCTGCTGAAGAGAAGTTAAAAGTGGAACAATGGGTAGAAGCCGTGAAAGAAGTAAGTTCCGCAACTTCCCAAACCAATCTTTCCAGCAGGATCCTCGTAGAAAACAGCAAGGATATCCCGATCATCGCCGTAACAGAAAAAGACAGTATCCTCGATCACCGGAACCTCGACAGCGTGGAGCTGCTGCACGACCCTGCCTACCTGCAAAACAAACTGAAAGAATTCAAAGCGGCTAATAAACCGATCGTATGGCTTAACCCGCTGGACCGCAATCAGAATAACCTGGTGTATTATGGCGATTCCTCTTTATTGAAGCAGATCCGCTATTTCCCCATCATCCAACTGATCGTTGCCGGCCTGTTCATTATCGTGACTTTAATTGCGGTAACAACAAGAAACAAAAGCACGCAGAACCAGGTTTGGGCAGGGATGGCAAAGGAAACCGCGCACCAACTTGGCACACCCTTATCCTCATTGCAGGGTTGGGTAGAGATTTTAAAAGACATGGCCGGAAACGAAAAGATCGCCACAGAAATGAGCAAAGATGTGGAACGGCTGAAACTCGTAAGTGATCGTTTTGGAAAGATAGGCAGTACTCCACAACTGGAAGAAACAGATCTGTTGCTGCAAGTGCAGGAAATGGTCGCCTATATTAAACGTCGGGCCCCGGACAAAGTAACGTTCACTGTGGAAACGCACGGGGAAACTGATATTCCTGCAAACATCAACGCGCCGTTATTTGACTGGGTGATTGAAAACCTGTTGAAAAATGCACTCGACGCAATGGGTGGAAAAGGCAATATCACCATTGACATTAAGAATGAAACCGCCAGGATATTGATCGATGTGAAAGATTCCGGGAAAGGTATTCATAAGAAAAACCTGGCAAATGTTTTTAAGCCGGGATTTACAACGAAGAAACGCGGTTGGGGACTTGGCCTGTCGTTAAGCAAACGCATCATTGATCAGTATCATAAAGGCGAATTGTTTGTAAAACAAAGCGAACCGGGGAAAGGAACCACCTTCAGGATCGTATTAAAAAAATAAGCCAACTCCATTAACGATTCAGCAAAAAAACATTTCTTACAACGGGAAAAGTTTTCAACTTAAACCTTACTTTTGCAGTCCTCAAGCGGCGATGGCGAAATTGGTAGACGCACTACCTTGAGGTGGTAGCGCCTCACAAGGGCGTGGGAGTTCGAATCTCCTTTGCCGCACAAACCTCTCTTTACGGAGAGGTTTTTTTATGGATATAACCTGCCTGGAATGCAGCAGGACATCTGCGTGGAAAATTTGATTAATTTGTAAAAAATATCAGGATGCAAAACAATATAAAGTGCCCGGGTTGCGGGCATGTGTTTGATGTGGAGAATGTGATCGCTGCCGATCTGGAACAAAAATACCAGTCGCAATACCAGGCAAAATTGCAACAATCGTTATCAAAAGTGGAGGAAGAAAAAAAGAGGCTGGAAAATGAGCAGCAGTTGTTTGAAGAGAAGAAGAAAAACGAGAATGAATTGTTTGCGCAAAAACTTCAGCAGGAAAAATCAAAGCTGGAAACGCAATTGCAGGAAAGCCTGCGTAAAAGTATCGCGTCAGACTTTGAGAACAAACTGAAAATGCTGGAAACGACACAGGCAGATACACAGGAAAAATTAAATGAAGCACGCAGGAAAGAACTGGAGTTCTTAAAAAAAGAACAGCAGTTAAAAAGTAAAGAAGAGGAACTGGAGATCACCCTGCAAAAAAAATTACAGGAAGAGCGGAATACGATTTCACTGGAGATCCGGAAACAGGAAATGGAGAAGAATGGCGTACGAGAAGCAGAATATAATTTACGATTGCAGGAACTGCATAAGCAACTGGAAGACCAGAAAAAACTGGCAGATGAAATGCGCCGGAAAGCCGAGCAGGGCTCCATGCAACTGCAGGGCGAAGCACAGGAACTGATGCTGGAAAAAATCCTGCGGGAGACCTTTCCGTTTGACGGGATCGAGGAAGTGGGCAAAGGCGTGGAAGGAGCAGATTGTATGCAGATCGTACGCAACAGCAGCGGGCGCGAATGTGGTAAGATCATTTATGAAAGCAAGCGCACAAAGGGCTGGAGCAATAACTGGATCGACAAATTAAAATCGGATATGCGCAGCCGTGGTGCGGATATCGCGATTCTTGTTACGCAGGCGTTCCCGAAAGATATGGAACGTTTCGGTGAGAGAGATGGCATCTGGATCTGTAATTTTTCTGAAGTCTCGAGTGTTTCGGCAATCATCCGCAGTGGTATTTTAAAATTATACGAGATCCAGCGCAGTGAAGAAAACAAAGGCGATAAAATGCAACTGTTGTATAACTATTTGACCGGCGTGGAATTTCGTGGCCAGGTTGAAGCCATTGCCGAAGGCTTCCTCTCGATGAAAAGCAGCATCAGCAGGGAAAGAATGCAAATGGAAAAAATGTGGAAGGAACGCGAAAAACAACTGGAAAAAGTATTGATCAGCACGAGCGGATTATACGGTTCGGTAAAGGGAATCGCCGGTGCATCCGTTGGCGATATTCCATTACTTGACGGGGAAAGCCCGGTGAACGAGATCGATTATTAAGCGTTCGTGATTTTTTCTAAAACTAAAAAATCACCGGGAGCGAGGGCGACATTCATTTCATCCAGTGTAACCTCATCACCGGTAAAAATATTTTTGTAACCAGTATGA
The DNA here is from genome assembly GCA_028288705.1 of Ferruginibacter sp. Taxonomy (GTDB): domain Bacteria; phylum Bacteroidota; class Bacteroidia; order Chitinophagales; family Chitinophagaceae; genus Ferruginibacter. The sequence continues at coordinate 273,663 of JAQBNH010000019.1, read as the reverse complement.
TTATCCTGCGGAAACGATGGACGGGTTTCATGCGCAGCTAAATTCATCACCACAATAATTTCATCTTCAGCAAATAGCCGCCGGAAAATCAGTAATCCTTTTCTGGCAGATTCTTCATCAAATACGGTATTGATATTTTCGTTAGCACCTGCAGCCCGGTTTCTTTTACGAAGGGCAAGCAAAACCTTGTAAAAATCGTGGAGGCCATACTGATCATTCCAGGCAATAACATCTTTATCAAAAAATTGCAGGCGTTTCAGGTTCGGTAATTCCTGTCCGTTGTAGATCATCGGGATGCTTTCATAACAACAGCTAAACACGGCTAACGCCCGGGCATAACTGCCATATTTTTCATACTCTGTTCCATTCCAGCTATTCTCGTCGTGGTTACTGGTGAAGTACATCCGGCGCGCATTTCGGGGGAACTGCTCCTGCTGCGTTTTCAATAATTGCAGTAACGCGCCCACATCTGCATGTCCTTTACAAACTTCCTCTGTTTTATGCATCCATGCCCAGGTAAAAGAAATATCAAAAGCATCGTGGTAATGGATCTCTTCTGTTTCGGCCAGCCAGATCAGCTCGTTATTGATCGCCGTTAATTGCTTCCTCGCTTCGATCCAAAATGGCAATGGTGTGAGGTGTGCGAGATCAGCGCGAAACCCATCGATGCCAAATCCGGTTACCCAAAATTTCATTGCGTTGATCATGGCTTCCTGTTCACCCACACTGCTATGATCCAATTGCAACACATCGTCCCAATCATAAGGTGGCGTAAAATTGCCATCGGCATCTTTTACAAAAAACTCCGGGTTTGATAAAGTCCACACATGATCCCAGGAAGTATGATTCGCCACCCAGTCCAAAATGATTTTCATACCATGCGCATGGATCGCTTCTACAAGTTCAACGAAGTCCTGCCTGCTGCCAAATTCCGGGTTGATCGCTTCATGATCCTGGATAGAATAGTAACTTCCCATCGTCCCCTTTCTTTTCTGAACGCCGATCGGATGTATGGGCATGAACCATAATATTTCAACGCCCATATCTTTTAACCGCGGAAGTTGCTTTGCAAAGGCATGGAAACTCCCTTCATTACTGTATTGGCGAAGGTTCACCTCGTAAATATTTGATTGTTGTAAGCCGGCAAAAACAGGGAATGAATTCAAGAGAACAGCTTTAGGTTTAAGAAAATCGCAACAGTAACATGCCTTCAAGATTGTACCTTTGCGGGGTTATATCATTATGAAGCAATTTACCATTCCTTTTACATACCGCAGCCCGCTAATTTCCGCCATTAAAAACAAACGGAAGCAGCAGGATAAAATGAAAAAAGATTTCACGCCTACCCTGCTTGATTTCGGTCCGTTGCAAATTTACCTCGCCCGTCATTTTGGTTTTTGTTATGGTGTGGAAAACGCCATCGAAATTGCTTTTCGTACGGTAGATGAAAATCCCGGCAAGCGAATTTTCCTCCTCAGTGAAATGATTCACAATCCACAGGTAAACGCTGATCTTTTGCGTCGCGGTGTACAGTTTTTACAGGACACGAATGGTAAACCCATCATTCCTTTTGAAGACCTTACAGCGGATGATGTGGTGATCATTCCTGCGTTCGGCACCACGTTAGCTATCGAAGAAAAATTAAATGCCATCGGCATCGCGACCGAGAAATATAATACGACTTGTCCGTTCGTAGAAAAAGTATGGAACCGCAGTGAGCAAATCGCCGCCAAAAATTACTCCGTTGTTGTCCATGGTAAACCCACGCATGAAGAAACACGTGCTACCTTTTCGCATGCGGCTTTTGGAACGCCAACGATCGTTGTGAATGATATGAATGAAGCGATCCTGCTGGGAAAATATATCAGCGGCGAAAAAGATCCTTCAACATTTGCGCAGGATTTTTTCGGTCGTTATTCCGAAGGCTTTGATCCGCAGCGCGACCTGGAACGAATCGGTGTGGTTAATCAAACAACGATGCTGGCAAGTGATACACAGGCTATTTCTGATTACCTGAAACAATTGATGATCACTAAATATGAACTCACAGAAAGCAATGTTTCCGACCGGTTTGCAGATACAAAAGATACACTTTGTTATGCAACGAATGATAATCAGTCGGCAATGTACGGGCTGTTAGCCCAGGATGCAGACCTGGCCATTGTTGTGGGTGGGTATAACAGCAGCAACACCTCTCACCTTGTAGAATTATGTGAAGAGAAACTGCCGACCTATTTTATCAATGATGCAGAAAAAATCATCTCTTCTACGGAGATCCTGCACTTCGACCTGCATTTAAAAAAAGAGATCAGCACGCATGATTTCCTGCCAATGAAAACGCCGGTGAAGATATTGATCAGCAGCGGTGCCAGTTGCCCGGATGCTTTAGTGGAAAAACTGATTGAAAAATTACAGGGATATTTTGATACGAAAGTCAGCCTGGATAGCCTGCAGGCTGGATTTGAATTATAAAGCTTTAGCCACGAGTTTCAGGGCAAAATCAAGTTGTTCCTGCATGCCGATAAATGTATTGTCGAGGAGTATCGCATCTTCTGCCTGGCGCAACGGGCTCACCTCGCGATGCGAATCGATATGATCCCGCATTTCAAGATTGGCCTTTACGTCTTCCATAGTTACGTTAGGATTTTTCTCCGCCATTTCGCGAAACCTTCTTTCTACACGAACGCCGATGTCGGCCGTCATAAATATTTTTAATTCTGCATCGGGAAATACGGTGGTGCCAATATCGCGGCCATCCATTACAATGCCTTTACGCTGCCCCATTTTTTGCTGCTGCGCCACGGCGAATGTGCGCACCTCCGCGATCGCCGCCACATCACTTACTTTCTCTGCGACAACAAGATCACGTATCACATATTCCACATTTTCATCGTTGAGAAAAATTTCAGACTGCAAAGATTTGGGATTGTATTCGAAATGAAGATGAATTTTGCTTAATGCGTCAATCGCTTCTTTACTATCCGACCAGTCGGTGTGATTGCGTAAAAAATATAAAGTGATTGCGCGGTACATGGCGCCACTGTCGATATATACATAGCCCAAAGACTTGGCGAGTTGCTTTGCCAGCGTGCTTTTCCCGCAGGAAGACCAGCCATCGATCGTTATGATAATTTTCTTCGTCATCCGTGCAAAAATGGCTTAAAATTCCCCGAATTCAAAATGAAGTTTGCTGATTATTGCTGCGAAAGGAAATTTTTCAAAACAAGAATGGTTTTATCCAGGTCGGCATAGCTTAAAGCATTGTTTAAAAACCAGCTTTCATAAGCTGACGGCGGCAGGTAAACGCCATTGTCGAGCATATAATGAAATAGTTTATTGAATAATGGAATATCTGCCGCAGCCGCAGTCGCGAAATCAGTAACAGGAGCCGCACTGAAATGCAGGCTGATCATGGAACCCAGTTGATTGATAACATAAGCGCCACCCCATTCTTGCAATACAGCGTTCATGCCATCGCGTAAGTAGATCGTCTTAGCTTCAAGTTCACTGTAAATCGATGGATTGGCTTTCAGTTCTTTGAGTAATGTAAATCCAGCGATCATCGCGATCGGGTTGCCACTTAATGTTCCCGCCTGGTAAACATTTCCGAGCGGAGAGATATGCTCCATGATGGCGCGCTTACCGCCAAATGCACCAACCGGCATTCCTGCACCAATCACTTTTCCATAAGTTACCAGGTCGGCATTTACATTCAACCTTTCCTGCGCCCCACCTGCACCGAGGCGAAAACCCGTCATCACTTCATCAAAGATCAATACGATATTTTCTTCATCACAAAGCAAACGCAATCCTTCCAGGAATCCCGGAGCAGGTAAAATGCAACCCATGTTTCCAGCCACAGGCTCAATGATGATGGCAGCAATGGCATTTTTATTTTCTGCAACCAGTTTTTTAACAGCATCCAAATCATTATATGGAGCAGTCAACGTATCGTTACTAACGCCGGCGGTTACCCCGGGAACAGTCTGAATATTAAATGTCGCCACACCACTTCCCGCTTTCACTAGAAAAGCATCGGCATGACCATGGTAATTGCCTTCAAATTTGATAAACTTATTTCTGCCCGTATAGCCGCGTGCAAGGCGTAACGCGCTCATACAAGCCTCTGTGCCACTGCTCACCATCCGGATCAGGTCTACATTAGGTGCCATGCTTACGATCAGCTCCGCCATCTCTATTTCGAGTTCTGTGGGTGTGCCAAAGGATGTAGAATATTCCGCGTATTCTTTAATCGCGTTGATCACCGGTTCATAGGCATGACCGAGGATCATCGGTCCCCAGGAAGCGATAAAATCAATGTACTGGTTGCCGTCCACATCATACAGGTAGGCGCCTTTGGCTTTTTTCATAAAGCGCGGTGTACCGCCAACACTTTTAAAAGCTCTCACCGGGGAATTAACGCCGCCGGGGATGGATTGCTGCGCACGGGCAAAAAGTTTCTCGCTGATGGAATGCATGGTCATTATTTTATCAAAGCCCCAATATTTTTATTGGCCTGGCTCGCGTTGAATTGAATGAGGGTGAATTTTGACAATCCCTTTTTGTAAAACGGATCTTCTTCAGCGATCTTTTTTATCGCCGCTTTATCATCGCCCGCTGCGAGGATGATGCCGCCATTTCTGGGTACTCTCCTCCCGGAAAGCAGGAAGATCTCTTTGTCGTAATATTTTTTCAGGTATGCCATATGCGCTTTCATCGCTGCATCGATCTCTTCCAGCGCCGCAATATATTTCAGTTGAATGATGAACATGATTGTTGGTTTACATCGATTGTAATAACCTTGCCGCATCTTTCGCAAAATAGGTTGCGATCAGGTCTCCGCCCGCACGTTTGATCGATGTAAGTGTTTCTATGATCGCTTTGTCTTCATCAATCCAGCCCTTTTCTGCCGCGGCTTTAATCATCGCATATTCACCACTGATGTTGTAAACGCTCACGGGAACATCTACTGCATTCTTCACTTCGCGCACAATATCCAGGTAAGGCAATCCTGGTTTCACCATAACGATATCAGCACCTTCTTCAATATCCATCAAGGCTTCTTTTACGGCTTCAATCCTGTTAGCATAATCCATCTGATAGGTCTTCTTATCTCCGAACCCGGGCGCGCTGTCCAATGCATCGCGGAAGGGCCCGTAAAAACAGGAAGCATATTTTGCACTGTATGCCATGATGCCCGTGCGGGTAAAATTATTTTGTTCGAGGGCTTCGCGAATGGCTCCGATCCGGCCATCCATCATATCACTTGGAGCCACCATATCAGCACCCGCAACAGCATGACTAACGCTCATCTTCACCAGTGCTTCTACGGTTGGATCATTTACGATCTCACCATTTTCTACGATGCCATCATGCCCAAAAGAAGAGAACGGATCGAGGGCCACATCCGTCATAATATACATACCTGGAACGGCGTCTTTGATGGCTTTAATGCTGCGTTGCATCAGTCCGTCAGGATTCCAGGATTCTTTCCCGGTATTGTCTTTTAATTCATCCCTGCATTTTATAAAGAGTAAAACAGAGCGAACACCAAGATCCCATAATTCTTTCACTTCTCGGATCGTTCCATCAATGCTCCGCCGAAAATAGTTTGGCATGGACGCGATCTCCGTGGAGATATTTTTTCCTTCGTCTATAAATAAGGGCGCGATAAAATCTGCCGGCGTAAGAATTGTTTCAGCAACCATTGCGCGAATGGCGGGGTTGCTGCGCAGGATACGGTTTCTTCTTTGTAAAAACATCTTCAAAAATTTAAGTAAATAATCAAACCCAGTCAACCGGGTGCAGGCAAACCTGCTGCAACCTGGCCTCTTCTGTTCCTTCAGCAGGCGCATAGGCATATTCAAAACGCACCGTTGGCGGAAGGCTCATCAGGATACTTTCTGTTCGTCCATTCGTACGCAACCCAAAGATAGTTCCGCGGTCGTGAACCAGGTTGAATTCAACATACCTGCCCCGGCGGATCTCCTGCCAGTATTTTTGTTCAGCAGTAAACGCTGTATCCCGGTATTTTTCAATCGCAGGGAGATAAGCCGGTAAAAAAGTTTCGCCGCAGGCCTGGCCAAATTTCATCCAGGTTTGTACATCCATTTTTTCAGACGGCCGTTGGTGATCATAAAATATTCCACCGATGCCGCGGCGCTCCATGTTCCTGTGCGTATTCACAAAATAGTCGTCGCAATTCTTTTTATACAGCGGGTAAAATCCGGCATCGAAGGCATCACAGGTATTTTTATATGCCTGGTGGAAATGCGAAGCGATGTCGTTATCGAGGTAATAAGGCGTTAAGTCTGTTCCACCTCCAAACCAACGATCAGAAACATTTCCTTCCGCATCATACAACTCGAACATCCTGTAATTAAAATGCACGGTAGGAATCAACGGGCTGGCAGGATGCAGTACGCAACTGATCCCGCAGGCAAACCATGTATCGCCATTGATCTGTAACTGGGCACGCATCGTATCTGTTACATCGCCAAATACGACGGAGGTATTTACACCGCCTTTCTCAAAAATACCGCCATGAGCGATCACCCTTGTTCTTCCTCCCCCACCTTCTTCCCGCTCCCAGTTGTCTTCATGAAACGTAGCTTTACCATCAGCGTCTTCCAGCCCTTTGCAGATGCTGTCCTGCAGCTGATGCACAATATTGATCCACTGTTCTTTGATCTCCATTATTCTGATTAATTAGCCACCCCAAATTCTTTTACCGCATCTACAAAAGCTTTGGCATGATCCACCGGAACGTTGGGTGTGATGCCATGGCCGAGGTTCGCGATGTAGCGATGCGTGCCAAATTCACTAATCATTTCCTTTACCGCTTTCCTGATCTCGGGAATCGGTGCCAATAATTTTGCGGGATCAAAATTACCCTGCAAGGTGATAGAATTATTGGTGAGTTCCCGTGCGACTTTTGGCGCAACACACCAGTCGATGCCCAACCCGGAAGCAGAAGAAGCCGCCAGGTCTTTTAGTGCATACCAGGTTCCTTTTGGAAAGAGGATCACCGGCGCATGATGTTTTAATGCATCTGATATCTGAAGTAAATATGGCTGGGCGTAAATTTTAAAATCAGCCGGACTTAATGATCCTGCCCAACTGTCAAACACCTGAACGGTATCAGCGCCTGCGGCCACCTGTGCTTTCAGATAGTCGATGGTAATGTCGGTGATCTTTTGCAACAACTGGTGCGCCAGCAAAGGTTGCGTGTATGCAAACTGTTTTGCCTTATCCCAGGTTTTGCTTCCTTTTCCTTCCACCATATAACAGAGGATCGTCCATGGTGCGCCGGCAAATCCAATCAGCGGCACGCGTCCGTTCAATTCTTTTTTGGTGAGCGACAAGGCATCTAATACATATTTTAAATGATGAGCTGCATCAGCGGTATTCAATGCATCAATATCCTTTTGCGATTGAATCACTTTTGGTAAAGAAGGTCCTTTGCCTTCTTCCATCAAAACCTCCAGGCCCATTGCCTGCGGGATCACGAGGATATCGGAAAAGATTATCGCGGCATCCACACCAACCTGGTCGATTGGCTGCAAGGTAATGGCAGCCGCCAGTTCAGGCGTTTGCACGCGCGTAAAAAAATCATATTTCGCTTTCAGCTTCATATAATCCGGCAGGTAACGCCCTGCCTGGCGCATCATCCAAACCGGGACACGCTCTGTTTTTTCTCCTCTTAATGCGCGCAATAATAAATCGTTCTTAAGCATATCTTCTGTTGTTCTTTTAATTTGATCCTGTAAAAAAATCAAGCATGAGTGCTACCAGCTTTTCTTTGCCGGGCTCTGCAGCCACCAGCACCCTGTTATCGCTAAAAGATTTGATGGCTGCTGCGGTGGTTTTACCGATGGCGAAAAAAATAGTTTCCGACGGGGCTTTGTTAACAGAGAAAAAACTATGCACTGCACTCGGACTAAAAAATAAAATCCCCTGATACTTTTTGCTGATTTGATGCGGAACAGCCATTGTTTGATAAACAATGATCTCTTCAACTTCAATATTATTTTGTACAAGCAATCCCGGCAATTCATCCCGGCGTTGATCCCCGCAAAAAAACACGACGCTGTCAATATCCTCTTCGGTAATGATCAGTTCAGCGAGCGTAGTTGCATCATCGGCTGTTCCGGCCACAGCTGCTGCACCAAAATATTTTTCTACCAGTTGCTTTGTTGTTTGCCCGATACAATAGATCCGCCAGGCCGGCTGCTCATCAAATAAATGTTCGGCTACCGCTTCTACCGCATTCATACTTGTAAATACAACCGTAGTATCCAGCAACAGTGCGTGTTCTATCTCCTGTTGTACTTCTACATTTTCGATCGGTTCGGTGCTGATGAAAGACAGGCAATCGATGAGCACGCCTTTCGCACGCGCATCTGCTACGATCGATTCGCTGACCGGCCTGCTGCAAAGTGTATGAATAAAATTATTTTCCATCTTTAAATGATGCGGCAATTTCTTTACCACCATTCTCCAGGAGCTCCTGCGCCATCCGTGCGCCAAAACTGGTGACCGCATCCTTTGCTACATATTTTTCAATTTCGATCTTTTGCTTTCCATCGGGGCTCAGCAAACTACCGCGGAAATAAATATCCTTTTTGTCATATTGCGCCAAAGCACTGATCGGTGTGGAACATCCCCCCATCAGGGCACGCAAAAAATCTTTTTCTATATAAGTACAGGCAGATGTTTCTTCGTGGTTGAGGGTAGAAACGATATTAAAAACCGGCTCATCTGTTGCCCTGCAAACAATCATGATCGCGCCCTGCGCGGGAGCCGGCAGCATCCAGTCTAATTCAATCGCATTTGTCGGACGGAGTTTAATGCGTTCCAATCCTGCTGCAGCAAAAATGGCACCCGACCAATTACTGTCGCTTAACTTCTTCAACCTGGTATTTACATTGCCACGAAGGTTATCGAGCTGATGTTGCGGGTAACGGTGCAGCCATTGCGCTTTGCGGCGAATGCTACTGGTGGCAATAGTATGGACTGCACTTTCAAATATTTCGGGAAGATCTTTTTCTTTAAGCGACCGGCTAAATAATTCATCAGCCTTTGTAACAGGATGCGGAACAAAAAGGTCTTTATGGTTTCCACGTTTCAAAACAGCGGCCTGCACGATACCCGCAGGCAATTGCGTGGGCACATCTTTCATGGAATGCACGGCAATATCAATTCGCTGATCGAGCAGGGCGATATCCAGGCTCCGGGTAAATATTCCCTGAACACCCATTTCGTAAAGCGGCGTTACCAGGTCAGTATCGCCCTCACTTTTAATAAACACGAGTGCTGCTTTCACACCGGCATCTTCCAAAAGTTCCTTCACCAGTGTCGCCTGCCATACAGCCAGTTCACTTTCCCTTGTTCCGATTCTGATGATATTGTCCATGCGAAATTAGTTAGAGGAATCAGCGATGAAATGATTCATGGCTTCAATATACTGGCAGCCATGTTGCTGATGTGTGCGCAATTTCACGGCCATGGTATTGATCACTTTCTGGATCTTTTCTTCGGCAACAGCTTCGTTATTGGCGCGGAATTGCAGGAATGGGCAAACGCCACTGGCATCTGTCACCTGCATTTTGCGCAGATGTACTTTTACGGCTTTCAGGATCGGCACATGCCTGCGCATGCCATGCCATTCCATGAAGGCGGCCAGGTGAAAACTAATGATCTTTTTCACTGCAGGAATCTCCGCCGCGCGCTTATGAAGCGTTTCATCTTTGATCTTGCTTAACTCATCCACATTGATGAGCGTTATGCCTGGCAATGCTTTTACATCCAGCGCAACATTATATGGAATAGATAAATCGATGACGAGTTTATTCTCCAGCCCGCTAAAATCTGAAGCAGAAAGAACAGGTTCATTGGCACCGGTGGCCACAACAACAATATCGGCTTGTTGCAAGCAATGACTCATATCATCCATTCCAAACAAATCAAAATGATATTGGTGAGACAGGGCACGGGCTTTCTCCGGGCTGCGGTTCATCAGCATCACTTTCATGCCGGGCAAATAATCGCCGATATTTTTGCAGGTATTCGTACCGATCTTCCCGGTTCCGATCAGCAGGATCGTTTTGCTGCGGTAGTCGGGAAAAGCCTGCCGGATATATTGTACAGCTGCAAAGGAAACAGAAACTGTTCCACCGCTCATCGCTGTATTCGTACGAATTTTCTTGGTCGTTTGTAATACTTCATTCACCAGTCTTTCCAGGTAAGCACCAACAAAGCCGTGCTCTTTGGCAAACTTAGCCGCCATTTTTATCTGGCCGACAATTTCATAATCACCCAGGATCTGCGAATCCAATCCTGCGGCCACTTCAAACAAATGCAACATCGCCGCTTCGCCTTGCTTGGAATACGACATCTGCTGAAAACATGCCTGGCTGCCATCTGTTTCTGTACAAAGTAATGCAGCAAGATCTTCGGCAGATTCTGCAAAACCATAAATCTCTGTACGATTGCAGGTAGATAAAACGAAAAATTCTGTTACCCTGTATTCGGCTGCCCTGGAAATGATGCGGGAATATTGTTCAGAATTAATGGAAAAACGGCCGCGGACGGAAGCATCGCTTTTCTTATAGTTGATGCCGGCAATAAAAAAGGAAGAAATATTTTTAAAATGATCTGAAATCATAATGGGCCTGCGCTTGATTTTCCGATTGCAAAAATACTTGCAGCAGCGGGTCTTATCTAATTTCTCTGTCACTCCATTGTCATTTCTTCCTGCTTTATTTATTTCGGCTACTAAATTTAAATGGAGCCCAACTTTTTAAAGCCTGAACTGTCTTAACAACGCGCATCCCCTATACCTTTGCGCATATTTTATCATGATGACAACAACCAGGCGCGGAATTTTATTGATGAACCTCGGTTCACCGGACAGCACAGACACAAAAGATGTAAAAAAATACTTAGATGAATTTTTGATGGATGAAAGGGTGATCGATGTGCCCTACCTGCTCCGGCTGTTTTTAGTGCGAGGGTTGATCACACCCAGCCGTGCGCCCAAATCTGCAGAAGCGTATAAAACAATCTGGACAGATGAAGGGTCACCGCTTGTTGTGTTGACAAAAAAGTTAAGAGACGAGCTGCAGGCGTTGGTCGACGAGCCTGTCGAGATCGCGATGCGTTATGGCAATCCCTCCCCGAAGGATGGCTTCGACAGGCTGCTGGCGCGGGATCCGGGGATCACGGAAGTGATCGCAGTGCCGCTGTATCCTCACTATGCGATGTCGAGTTTTGAAACGGCTGTTGAACACGCGAAAACCACTTATGCGAAAAACAATTATTCTTTCAGGCTCGAGTTTCTCGATCCGTATTATAATAAAAAAAACTATATCTCAGCGCTGGCAGACAGTATGCGGCCTTATTTGCAACAGGATTTTGATCACCTGCTCTTCAGTTATCATGGTGTACCGGGCAGGCATATCCGCAAATCAGATACAACAGGAAACCATTGCCTGAAATCACCGGATTGCTGCAATACGCCATCTGCAGCTCATGCGCATTGTTACCGGCACCAATGTTTTACCACGACCAGGCTGGTGACGGAAGAACTCGGCATCCCGGCAAATAAATTCAGCATATCCTTTCAATCCAGGTTGGGCAAAGGCTGGTTGCAGCCATTCACCGATGTTCGCCTGGAACAGATGCCTAAAGAAGGCATTAAAAAACTATTGATCGTTTGCCCGGCGTTTGTGAGTGATTGCCTCGAAACGCTGGAAGAGATTGCAGAACGGGGTAAGGAAAGTTTTATAGAGGCAGGTGGTGAAAGCTATGCGATGATTCCATGTATGAATTTACATCCATCCTGGGTGTCGGCATTAAAAGAATTGTTGGAAGAAAAATCCGAAGAACAAATCCCGCAACCTGCTTAAATAATTATCATAGGTTTACGCATGTACTTTTACGTTAAGGCCATCCATATCATTTTTATTGTTACCTGGTTCAGCGGGATGTTTTACCTGCCCAGACTTTTTATTTATGCAACCGAAGCAGGTGAAAAACAAGAACCTGAAAAGTCTATCCTTCAAAAACAATTCGCGATCATGTCGCGCCGCTTATGGCTTGGCATCACCTGGCCTTCTGCCATTCTCACCGTGATCTTTGGCGGCTGGATGGCCTGGCTTTACGGAACGGTTCCGCAATGGCTATGGATAAAACTGGGTTTTGTGTGCGCATTGTATTTCTACCATTTTACGTTGCAAAAAATTTACAGCGAACAACAAAAAGGTATTTTCAAATACAGCTCTCAACAGTTGCGTATCTGGAATGAAATAGCCACCATTTTACTGGTGGCCATTGTTATGATCGTTTCAGTGAAACAAAGTATCAGCCTGGTTTGGGGCGTTGGCGGCCTGTTGTTATTCATCATCATCCTGATGAGTGCGATCCGCATCTATAAACTCATCCGCCAGCGAAAAAATTAGTTCACCAGGTATTTTTTCTGACTAGTATATAATGCTACAAACAATGCAACGATTGCGAGACCGATATAGGCTTTCCAATCGCCGTACTGATCTGTTCCCATAATCACTAACCCACCAATCAGCGGGATTGCCTGGCCGGCAAGGTAAAGCCAGTAACCATCCTTTTTCAGTTTCCGCATCATGTATGCACCTGCGAAGCAGAGTCCGATTCCGACAAGGCTCATCGCGATGATCGGCACCATGTTCTGTTCCGTTTTCGCAATTTGCTCCGCGCCTTTGCGCATGTCCTCTAATTGTTTCGGCGTCATGTCTGATGAATTTGCTTTTTCCATCATATTCTTGGAAAACTTCATAAACCATGGCGTTGCGAGGGTAAACAACGCGAGCAAACTACAGCCGATAAAAGTGAGGATAGTTAAGATATTCAGCGTTTGCGGCAGCACAGGTTTATTAAATTCCGACATGTGCAGCGAATCGCCGGTTACATTTTCATTGTTCATATTCAATTGAGTTTAGGTTTTGATCAGCCAAATTAGGCAAGTCGTTAAACATTTCAAAACATCGGGCTAAATAAACAAAGCGTAAGTTAACTTTGCCGGAGATGAGCGCGCATATTTTGCACCGGTTGCTGGACAATCAATTTTTACTGAATATAGACCGGACGATTTTTTGGGAAGAAGAGCGGTCATTGATCCTTTCTGACCTGCACCTCGGTAAGAGCGGGCATTTCCGCAAGAGTGGTATCGGCATTCCACAAAATATTTTTAAGGAAGACATGCAACGCCTGCTGGCAGCCATTCAATTTTACAAACCCCAGCAGCTCATCATTGTTGGAGATCTGTTTCACAGTCATTTTAATAAGGAGCACGACCTGTTCCTGCGCTGGCGGAAAGACCTGGCGCAACTCCCGATACAACTCGTGAAAGGCAATCATGATATTTTAAAAAAAGAGTGGTATGCAGATGCCGGTATCAACGTACACGATGAAAGCCTGGTGATCGGGAAATTTATGTTTACGCATGATATCGATACCTGCCCCGAACACAAGGGTTATTGCTTCAGCGGGCATATCCACCCTGGAATACGGTTACGCGGACTGGGCAGACAATCGTTGCAACTGCCCTGCTTTTATTTTGCAAAGACATATGCGGTACTGCCCGCCTTTGGTAAGTTCACGGGCACCTTCCCTATCAGGCCATTGACGGGAGAATCGGTGTATGCACTGGTAGATGATGCCGTATTAAAAATGTAGGGCGATCTTATTTTTCTTTTAAACCTGGTAACTAAACATATCCCTTTCTCCGTTGCAATTCTTTTTTGATCAGCGCGAGTTCACGCCCTGTTTGCCCGGAGACCGAACTGTTTTCCTGTGCGCGGCGCATCAGGTAAGGCACCACATCACTGATGGGTCCAAACGGAAGATATTTACTCACACTGCAATTGCTGTTCGCCAGGTTGAAAGTGATGTTGTCGCTCATGCCATACAATTGCGAAAAATGTACATGCGGATGGCGATGCGGAAGGTTCGCTTTATCGAGCAGCTGCGTCGCAAATAAATTACTGTACTCGTTATGAGAGGCAACAATTACAGCGATATGTGCAAGATGTTCGATACAAAATTCCACGGCTGAATTATAGTCGCGATCTGTTGCTGTTTTATCAGGTTGAATAGGAGAAGGATAACCTTTTTCTGCAGCGCGCTTTCTTTCTTTTTCCATGTAAGCGCCGCGAACAATTTTAGCACCGAGGATAAAATTTCGTTCCAGCGCAGCAGTATAACTGTCTTTTAAAAATGCCAGGCGATCATGACGATATAATTGAATTGTGTTGTACACCACGGCTCTTTCTTTATTAAAACTGTCCATCATCAGGATCGTGAGCGCATCCACCGGATCCTGTATCCAGGATTCTTCTGCGTCAACCAAAACACCCGTCCCCTTTGTGTTTGCGACCTCACAGATTTTTGTCAGCCTGCCCACCACACGCTGCCATTCTTCTTTTTCCGCAGCAGGTAAATTCCCGATAACGGCAGAGTAACGTTTCATCAGCGTGCCCTCACTGTTATGCATAGCCGCATCAATTTTCTCCAGCAGGTTGAAACGAGCGATTCCCGTTACCTTAATACTCATGAACGGAATATTGGGCTGTGTTGCGGCATAATTAATAACCTTGATAAATTCATCCTGCGCATGATCATAACCATGCTCTCCATCCTCACCCCCTTCCACGCCATAATCCAAAATAACCTGCACATTATATTTGCCCAGTTTATCGGCGACAGGCGCAGTTTCTGCCAGTGTTTCACCGCCAACAAACTGTTGAAAAATCGTTTGCCTGATTAAGGGCTTTGTAAAAGGAATATTCATTTTGATGGCCATCGGCATCAGTTTCAAGCCGAGGTTGACCAGCAGCGGACTGCCCATCGAAGAAAAAAGAAAATTGGCCCGTTTTAGTTCCTTATCAGATTTATAAGCAAAGGCATATTCTGTATTATCAAAAGATATCATATCGTCGCAATTGAACAAACGAAATTCCCGAATCGCTTACGAACTACCAAATAATTAGCGCGCTCAGATCGCCTGGTGATTGAAAGGCTGCAACACCATTTCACTCACAACAGCATTGGCGGGTTGCTGACAAAGGAACCAGATCGCTTTCGCCGCTTCCTGGCTGCTGATCATTTTATCGCGTTGCACACGCAGGTCGATCGTATCCCAGAAGGCAGAATCAACGCCACCCATAAAGACATTGGTTATGCGGATCTCTGTGCGCTTTAATTCTTCACGAATGGATTGCATCATGCCGAGAAGCCCGTATTTACTGGCACTGTAAGCGGCGGCGCCAGCCATCGGAACCTTCCCTAACACACCGGGCAGATTAATGATAAGTCCCGACTTTGCAGTTTTCATCGCGGGCAAAAATTGTTGCAGCAATAAAAACGGGATCATCAGGTTCGATGCTAACGAACGTTCCATTTCCTCCTGCGTTAATGTTTCAAATGGTTTGATAATACCGATCCCGGAAGCGTTTATCAATATATCTATCGCCGGGAACACAAGGAAATATTTTTCTTTCAATTCACCCACTTCCGGGGCGTTCGTAAGATCAGCAGCAAAAACCTGTTCAGCCGGAATGCCCGATGCAGCCGCGACCGCTGCGAGCTTTTCTTCGTCCCTGCCGGTAAGAAATAGTTTTGCCCCGCTCGCATGCAGGAGTTTTGCCAATGCAGCACCGATACCTCCGGTGGCACCGGCCAGCAACACCTGTTTACCTTTTAGATTGTCCATCGTATTATTTTTATTTAAACAATACAACAGGGCAAATGTTTTCAGCTGGTAAAAAACACTTCACATTTGTTTACAAACAGAGATCAGTCCATCCGGCTTATCTTTGCGAAAATTTTTTGACATGGAAAAGAAGGCAGGAGAATCGCTGGTGGTAATGACGGAACTTGTATTACCGAATGACACGAATAATTTTGGAAACCTGATGGGTGGAAGGCTGATGTACTGGATGGATATTGCGGCTGCACTCGCAGCGATGAAGCATTGCGCTGCGCCTGTTGTGACAGCTTCCGTAGATAATATTTCTTTTGAAACACCGATCAAGATCGGCAACGTCGTACATATTGAAGCGAAAGTGACCCGCGCATTTAACAGCAGCATGGAAGTGCACATTAATGTTTGGGGTGAAGATGCCATCCAACAATACCGTTATAAAAGTAACCAGGCTTATTACACATTTGTGGCCCTGGATCCCAATGGCAATCCTCGTAAGATCAATACCCTGGTGCCGGAAACGCCCGAAGAAATAGCGTTGTTTGAAGCAGCATTGAGAAGACGCCAGATCAGGCTGATCCTTGGTGGCAAAATGAAACCGGAGGATGCCGATGAGCTGAAAGCATTGTTTGTAAAATAGCAGTACCAGGAAATGTCGGCTCTTAAAACTCTGCCAAAACGGGTTTTTTCGCGGGGCGGTGCATGAAGCGCGGACTCTGTTCAATAGCATCCATCACTGTTTCCAGGATATCATCCAGGCTATCATCATAATTAATTTGTAAGGGCGCCTTAAACCGAACGGTGAGCAGGCTCCCTTTCTTTTTAAATACCAGGCCTTTTTTATTAAACGCCCGCCAGAAGCCGTTGATCACTACGGGCACCACCACAGGCTGGTTTTGCTTGATGATATAAGCCGTTCCTTTTCTCCCGGGTGCAAACGGTTTCGTGGTTCCCTGCGGGAAAGTGATCACCCAGTTTTTTTCGAGGGCCAGGTGGATATTGCGCGTATCGGAAGGATCGAGGCCTCGGCGCACTTCTCCACCATCCTTTTTCCAGGTACGCTTCACAGTTATGGCACCCGCAAGACTGAATATTTTTGTGAGCCAGTTACTGTTCATCGTTTCTTCCGCAGCCACATAATTAATACCGGTGAACGGCCATAGCAGGTAATAGGGAATGCCCAGCTTGTTTTTCTTACGCCATTTATTTGCACAAAAAATATGAATGAACGTGATCACATCTGCGAAGTAAGTCTGGTGATTGCTCACGAACAACACGTTTTTCCGCGGCAGGTTTTTCAAATGCTCCATGCCGGTAATGCGAAGCCGGTTAATGATACAGATGCCGGGATAAGTGAAGATGCCCACCAAAAAATAGACAAGTCCTTTTATGATGTTTGAAGATTTTATCGACTTAGCAATCTGGGCCATGCAACCATTATTAGGAGATGCAATTTATAGAATATGCATCTTGATGTTGACCTAAACGGCATTTAATTTTAAACGTTGGTAAACGCAACTTTCGCCGCCGGCTATTTATTTTTTTGCTTTTCGCAAGAAAATGTATATTTGAAAACGATTTGATTTATCATCACAAAATAAAAAACATGAAAAAATTATTACTTACTGCTGTTGTTATGTTAGGTGTTAGCGGAGTTATGCTGGCCCAGGAGCCAAAAGCTGCCCAGGCTAAGCAAGTGTCTATTCCAAAGAATAAAAAATCAGCTGCTAAAACTGTTGAAGCTAAGAAAGCACAGGAAGCTGCTGCAAAAGCTAAAGCTGCTGCAAGAACTGATAAAAAAGACTAATCTGGTTTTTACCTGATAAATAAGCCGGCTACTGCCGGTTTTTTTATGCCCATACGTCACCCGCACGGCCTACAGATTAGAATCAATTCTAATAGGATAACCGTCTGTTTCTTCCGCTGTTACCCACGTTATAAAGCCTTTTTAAAATAATTAAAGGTTTTGTTAAAAAACATGCCATTCAAATAAATAAAAGCCTTAATTTACAACCGATATGTTCATTATCATTTTAATGGGCGTATTGATCATTTATAACAAATAAAAAATCATTATGCATTACAAAACTACCTACAAAAAAATGGGTATGCTTCTCAAGCAGTCCCTCATGGTTTTGGCATTGCTGTTTTCCTTGTTTGGAAAACTAAGTGCACAAACCTATGTAAATGGAAATTTGAGTACGGGTGCCACTACATCAGGTGGAACTGCGGCTCCGGCAGGTACAACCTGGAGCGAGGTTCAGTTAGGAAACACCAATGCAGGTTTCAACGCCAGCATTACACAGAATGCCTTCCGTTTGGGAGACAATTTTGTTGTTCCTGCAGGTCCGTCATGGACTTTATCAAAGATTACTTTTTATGGTTATCAGACAGGGTACGCGGGAACAACTTCTCCGTTCAACACTGTTAGGGTTATCATCCACAGCGGAACTGTAACAGGTCCTGTTGTTTTTGGTGATATGACAACTAACCGTTTCATCACGTCTGCATTCTCTAACATGTATCGTATTTTCAACAATACGCCAGACCAAACAAGGAAAATATGGACGATCGAAGCGGCCGTATCTACAACACTTGCTCCGGGTACGTACTGGATCGAATACGCAACAGATGTTATTGGCGGTGCAGGTCACTTCCTTCCAAACAGCACTGTTGTTGGACAGGTTACACAACCAGGTAACAATGCGCAAAGCTTTACTGTTGCTACATCTACATGGGCTCCTGCTCTTGATGGTGCAAACGCACAGGATATGCCTTTCCGTATTGATTACACAACTGGTGCTTGTTCTGGTACGCCAACTCCTGGCGCTACAACAACTTCAGCGGCTTCTGCCTGCTCTGGTACTGCTGTAACTTTAGGGGTAACCAATGCAACTCCGGGATCTGGTGTTACTTACCAATGGCAATCTGCATCTGCAGTTGGTGGTCCGTACACGAACATCACGGGTGCTACAAACTCAACTTATACTACAACAATTACTGCAACAACCTACTTCCAGGCTGTGGTAACTTGTGGTGGTAACAACGGTACTTCTACTCCTGTAGCTGTTAGCTTAACTCCTGCAAGTGGTTGTTACTGTATTCCTCCGGCAACAACTTGTACGCTGGATGATCAGATCACTAACGTAACTTTTGGAACCATCAATAACAGCTCAACTTGTTCAGCTGCCGGTTATCAAAACTACACTGCAACTGTTCCTGCAACTACTGTCGCAGCTGGTTCAACTAACCAGATGAAAGTAACTGTAGGCCCGGGCGGTACAGAATATGTTGGTGTTTGGATCGATTACAACCAGAACGGTACATTCGATGCAACTGAATTCACTTTATTAGGTAGCGCAAATGGTGCAACTATCACAAGCAACGTTACTATTCCTGTTACTGCATTAGCAGGTACAACAAGAATGCGTGTTCGTGTTAGGTTTGCAACAGCGTTAACTGGTGCTGATGCTTGTTCTGCTTACACTTATGGTGAAACAGAAGATTACAACGTTACGATCACACCATGTGTGCCTGTAACTGTAACTGCTCAGCCTGCTTCAGCTACTATCTCTTGTGGTGGTGTTGCAACATTTACTTTAGGTGCAACTGGTACAGGTATCACTTACCAATGGCAGGTTAGAACAAGTGCAACTGCACCTTGGCAGAACCTGACTAACGGTGGCGTTTACTCCGGTGCTACTACTAATACACTCACAGTAACTAACCCAACAAATGCGATCAACGGTTATCAATACCGTGTGATCTACACAGGCGGTTGTTCAGGTACAGATTTCAGCAACGCGGCTACATTAACAGTGAATCCTTTGGTGGCGACTGTTTCTCCTGCAAGTGCGTCTATCTGTAATGGTGCTATCCAGAAATTAAGCATCACGAATACCACTCCTGCTACGGTTGTTACAGTTGCATCTGCAGCTGCATTAAACCTGACTATTCCGGATGATGCAAGCACAACAGGTGTGAACAACACATTGGCTTTGGCAGGTATTCCTGCAGGTGTTACTATCAACAGCATCCGTATCAAAATGAATGTTACGCATAGCTGGGTTGGTGATATGATCGTTGTATTAAAAGGTCCAAATGGTGCAGTGCTTAACTTAGCATACGCATTAACCGGTACTGGTGGTGCAGCGGGTTCTACAGGCTTCTTAAATACAACAATCAGTAATGAAGCTGGTTTACCAACATTGGTAAGTGGTACAAATCCGTACTCTGCAAGCTACAGGCCTGATGCTTTCACTCCGGCAACGGGTGATCCGGCAGTTCCTACTGGTCCGAACGGATTCCTTCCTACAGTGACAACATTCAACGGTTTATACACTCCTGCTACAACCACTACCCTGAACGGTAACTGGACACTGGCTATGTATGATTACTATGATGATTTCACTACAACAAATAAATTCAACAACTGGTCTATTGAAGTAACCTACAGCGGTGGCCTGGCTACTGGTGTCTGGACTTCTCCAGCTCCGAATTCATTGTACCTTGATGCAGCTGCAACGGTACCTTACGCAGGTACTGCAGTGAATACAGTTTATGCTAAACCAAACGTTTCAACTAACTACTCAGTTGTTGTAAACAATGGCCTTTGCACAACTGCAGCATTAACTGTTCCTGTTACAGTGAACAACCCGATCGTTGGAACTTCTACTACTTCTAACAAAGCAGTTTGTGCCGGTGGCAGCACTTCATTTACTGCTTCTGCTCCAACAAGCGGAAATACCATCCTGCATCAGTGGAAAGTTAGCACCAACGGTGGTACAACTTTCACCAACATCACTGATGGTGGTGTGTACAGCGGTGCAACAACAAGTACATTAAACATCACAGGTGCTGATATCACCATGAACGGTTACCGTTACAAAGATTCTTTGTACGTTACTTCTTGTGGATCTAACGTTGTTACTAACGTAGGTATCCTTACAGTTAACCCTAACCCGGTTATCGTTGTAAGTGCGGCTCCTTACACTAAAATCTTCCCAGGTTTAACTACCACACTGACTGCCGCAGTTTCTCCAAATGCAGCTGCTACTTATCAGTGGTACAGGAACGGTGTTCTGGTTACAGGCGCAACGAACAACACACTTAAAGTTGACGTTGATAACCTCGGTGCTTATTTTGTTAGAGTAAATGATGTAAACGGTTGTAACAGCCAGTCTGCTTCAATCAACATCTCTGACTCAGTAAACAACGAAATCCTGTTCATCTATCCTAGTCCAAACTCTGGTCAGTTCCAGGTTAGATACTTCAGTGCTAATGGCAACAATCCATTACCACGTAAATTGACTATCTATGATGGAAAAGGTGCAAGAGTGTTCTCTAGAACATACACGATTGCTGGTCCTTATTCTAAAATGGATGTTGACATGAAAAATCATGGCAAAGGCATTTACATGGTTGAATTGGCTGATGTTCAGGGCAACCGTATCAAAACAGGAAGAGTATTGATTTATTAATCATCTTTCTAAATAGTAAAAAGGGCCATCTTTGATGGCCCTTTTTTTATTGCTATAGCTTCCGGCGCCGGAGATCATTTCCCACGGGACAGTACTTGTCCCATTTTTTCCGGAACATAAAAAAATTGGGACAACATATTTACTAATGCGGAATAAGCTGATTAGGTGGCCGGACCATAGAAAAAATGACCTTTAACCGACTGGAAGAGGCGTTATTTGCTGGAAAATTCGGGAAAAAGCGTTAGTTTTGCCACCCCGTTCAAAAAAACCACGGGGCAATTTTATGTCATTTAATATTAACAAACAACTAAACGCAGAGGATCAGGAGCCAAAAGCTGCCGAGACAGCTGAAGCTACTGCGACAACAAACGAACCTGTTCAGGAGACCGCACCGGTAGCCGAAACTGCTCACGACGATTTTGACTGGAGCAGGGACAAACGTAATGTATCCGCTTATTCCGCAGACGAAAAAGCAAAATACGACAGCGTTTATGATAACACTTTCAAACAGATCAATGATGGCGAAATGATCCAGGCAACTGTTGAATCATTAACCAAAACGGATGTGGTTGTAAACATTGGCTTTAAAAGCGATGGATTGATCTCTCTGAATGAATTCAGGGATATTCCAGGTGGCGTTAAAGTTGGTGACGTGATCGAAGTAATGGTGGTAGAAAAAGAAGACAGGGAAGGTAACCTGAACCTGAGCCGCAAATCTGCCCGTATTACCCGCGCATGGGAAAGAATCGTTGAAGTAAACAAAACTGGTGAGATTGTTACCGGTTTGGTTACCAGCAAAACCAAAGGTGGTTTGATCGTTGACGTATTCGGTATGGAAACTTTCTTACCAGGATCACAGATCGACGTTAAACCAGTTACTGATTACGATCAGTTCGTTGGTAAAACAATGGAATTTAAAGTGGTTAAGATCAACGAAGCCATCAAAAATGCCGTTGTATCTCATAAAGCACTTATCGAAAGCGATATCGAAGCTCAGAGAGCAGAGATCATCGGTAAACTGGAGAAAGGCCAGGTATTGGAAGGAACAATCAAAAACATCACTGATTTTGGTGCATTCCTCGACCTTGGCGGCTTAGACGGTTTATTGTACATCACGGATATTTCATGGGGTCGTATCAACCATCCTTCAGAAGTATTGAAGATGGATCAGAAACTCAACGTCGTTGTGCTTGATTTCGATGATGATAAAAAACGTATCAGCTTAGGCCTGAAACAATTGACACCGCATCCTTGGGATACTCTTGCAGAGAACCTGAAAGAAGGTGAAGTTGTAAAAGGTAAAGTAGTGAATATCGAAGATTACGGTGCGTTCCTTGAGATCATGCCGGGTGTTGAAGGTCTTGTACACGTAAGTGAAATTACATGGGCTAACACACCAATCAACGCTAAAGAATTCTTTAAACTGGGCGACGAATACGAAGCTAAAGTTGTTACCCTGGATAAAGACACGCGCAAAATGAGTCTCTCTATCAAGCAATTGACTGAAGATCCATGGAGCACGATCGAAAACCGTTTCCCGGAAGGCAGCAAGCACATGGGTACTGTTAAGAACATCACTCCTTACGGTGTGTTTGTTGAACTGGCAACAGGTATTGGTGGTATGATCCATATCAGCGACCTGAGCTGGTTAAAACGTTTCAACAACCCGAACGAATACACGAAGGTTGGAAACGAAATTGAAGTGTTGATCCTGAGCATCGATAAAGATGGCCGCAAACTTCAGTTAGGACACAAACAAATCGAAGAAGATCCTTGGAACAGCCTGGAATCTACATTCGCGATCGGTTCTGAACATGAAGGAACAGTGATCAAGAAGGATGACAAAGGCGCGGTAGTTCAACTGCCTTACGGATTGGAAGGATTTGCTCCTGCACGTCACTTAGCTAAAGAAGACGGAAAAACAATTACAGCTGATGAGATCGCGAACTTCATGGTGATCGAATTCGACCGTAGCGACAAACGCATTGTTTTAAGTCATACAAGGCTTTGGGAACAAGAGAAAGAAGAAGAGAAACAAGTTCAGATGAAAGAGAAAAGAGCTGAAGCGGAATCTACAAAGAAAGCTGTGAAGAATATTCAGAGCAAAGTAGAAAAAACCACGCTTGGTGACCTTGGTGTTCTTGCTGGCTTGAAAGCTAAATTAGACGGCGACGCAGCCGCTGAAGAAGCAAAAGGTGAATAATTACATTCTTCCTGATACTAAAAACTCCCGGTTCGCCGGGAGTTTTTTTATGGAAATATGTCAGAGAAATTAATCGAAAGATTCTTCATTCAGGTGCACCTTCGTCATCTCATAAAAATGATTCTGCAGGTTGTGCAGGCTGATCGGGTTAATGATATGACGGGCTTCATCGCGGTACCAGATCTCCATTTTAGAAAAACTTCCTTCTGCCGGGATCACCATACGGAAGGCACCTTTCATGTATTTCACCGAGCCATCGTCGTTCACTTGTTTATGAAATTTCAATCGCGTTAATTCTTCATCAGAAATCGGCAGGGGGCTCAACTGGTCTGTTTCATACCAAAATTCCTGTGCGCCATTATCGACACAAACCTGCTTTTCATCACCATTTAAATTTACTACTTCTCCCCTTCGCTTATCCCCGTCATTATCGGCGATCAGATAATC
The DNA here is from genome assembly GCA_028288705.1 of Ferruginibacter sp. GTDB lineage: Bacteria > Bacteroidota > Bacteroidia > Chitinophagales > Chitinophagaceae > Ferruginibacter. The sequence goes on along the minus strand of JAQBNH010000019.1, from coordinate 249,794 downwards.
GCCAACGCGTAATTCCTGAAATTTGATCATAGTTGAATATTTTTTATAAAGACAATTTATGAATTTTAATTCAGAAAAGTAGCAGCACGGTTTATTCCGGGCAATGATCCTGATTGCCGGGCGGCTTCCTGTCTTTTGTAATTATTTCCGCTACACTATCCCCTGCTTAAATATCATCGTCGTCATCGTCTTCATCTTCCCCATCATCCAAAATTTCAAACTGGTAATCCAGCGTCGCATCAAAAACCTGGTAGTCGATCTTAAGACCGGCTGCACCGGCAGCATAAACGAAGGCAAAATTCAGGTCGTACAATTCATCATCGTCCAGCCAGTCTTCCGCAGTCGCCAATAGGATCCATTTATACAACGGCCCGTCATTGTCGGCAACCTTTTCTGTGTCCAGCAACTGTGCGGTGGGAATGCTGAATGCAGATGGTTTGCCGCCCGCCCATTCGATCGTGCTGTCTGTAAGTTTCCAGTTATTAAATTTCATACAATTGTTTTTGTATAGCGCGCAATTAATATGCCCCGATTATATTGAGGCAGGAATGACAGCCATCCTCACTTTGAAAGGATAAATGGCCTTTTACCGCTAACTGATATCCCAAATAAGTCCTGCTCTGGTACCTACCTGCTATATACCTGCTAGGGGACTGAGTCGTATTAAGTGCGTGAAATCAGCGAACAGGTACAAACAAGAACAAAAGCAGAGTAAAGAACGATAGCTGCCAACACAGGTAAGCAATCAGGGAAAATTACTGCGTGACCGATCGCGCTGCCTTAACTATTTAGGGATAAATGGAAATAAGCCCGCCAGATAAAACCTCGTTGAGCATTATCCCTTTATTTTTGTGCCGGATGAAAAAGCCCTCCATGACGCTCGATCAAAAAATAGTTACTGCCCGCAGGAAAAAAGGCATGACGCAGGAAGAACTGGCAGATAAAACGAATATTACGGTACGCACGATACAACGCCTGGAAAGTGGCGATTCGATGCCCCGCGCATACACGCTTAAGGCCATTGCGATCGCATTGGAAATGGATTTCGAATCGCTATCCAACAGCGATGAGGTTCCACCCGATCCGGCCTCAAAGCAGGAGCAAATGCTCGCCCCTGCAGATCCCGGGCATGACCTGCAGATGATCTGCCTCTCCTGTTTCAGTTACCTGGTGGTACCCTTTATTCATTTTCTTATCCCTGCATTTCTAGTTAGAAAATTAAACAATCCTGCTGCGCTTGCATTCGGTAGAAAGGTGGTGCGCAGCCAGCTGATCTGGGTCATCTGCACCAATCTTTTAATGCTGGCAAACCTTATCTACAATATGATCCGGGCGCGTTATTACGCAAAAACGCTCCTGATCAGTTACCTGCTTCCCTTCTTTTTCATGTATGTATTAAATGCAGCCGTCATCCTGGTTTATTTATTCAAGGCAAAAAGCCTCGCCCGGCAGATAGCTGCAAACCCCTGATGCTACTGCATTGTCGGGTAATTGTCGGGTGAATGCCGCCTGGATAAAAAGTTAACGGGAGTAGTTTTGTGTTTCATAAAATCAACTCATGAAACGCACCTTTCAAATGTCTACCGCCAGCATTCTCTTTTTAATATACCTGGCAATGTTGCCTGCTGCCGCGCAAAGCCAATCTTATCCTTCCCTTCCTCCTGTGCAACTAAGTACAGCCTCGAACCAGTTTAATATCCGCTTTCGCTGGGCAACAGAAACCCAGGCTTCCGGTGAGGAACCACACGCTGCTATCCTCTTCCCTGTTACATTGCCTGGTAGTTCCAAAACCTTTTATATGCAGTTCGATACCGGCTCGCCTTATTCGATGTTTTATAAAAATTCACTGGATGATATCAGGAAAAAATATCCCCGGGTGAATCTTTCTGTTGATTCCTCCGGTAAATTGATCAACTATCGTTTCAAGCTTCAGCACACAGAGATGCTGGCAAAAGAAATGATCATTCGTGCCGGCGAAGGCCAGGCAATTAAAAAAGGAAAGAACGAGCTGAACATCATTGGTACGATCGGCACAGACCTGATCGACAATAAAATATGCATCATCGACTACCCGGGCCGGAAAGTGACCGTTGCGAATGAAATGCCAACGAAATATAGCCAGACAGCAACAACAGGCTTTATGTATGCCAACAGGTCCATGTTGTTCCCCGCGATGATACGCGGTAAAAAAACCATCCTGTTTTTCGACAGCGGATCCAGTGCGTACGAATTGCTGACAGATAAAAAAACCAGCCTTTCCTTGTCTGTAAAAGATACGGTCCATACACAGGCAGCGTCCAGATCCTGGGATCGGGTACTAACAGCACATAGCTATGCAACGGCAGACTCTATAACGATTGCGGGCACCAGCATTCCTTTGCTGCACGCTACTTACATTGAAGGAGCCAGCACTTCGCAGGTGGAGCAGATGATGAAAATGGGCATCGGTGGGATGACGGGGAATAAATTGTTTATCCATTCCATCCTTGTTGTGGACACAAAAAATAAAACATTCGGCCTGCGTTGAGGCGTTACGGGTATTTACGGACGGCTATAAAATTTCCCGAAGATGTATTACATTACTGCACCCTAAACTAATTCTTATGGTTGCAGTAACAAAAAAACTGGTTTTCCTGGCATGTATGTTTGGCAGTTTCCAAACATTTAGCCAAACGAGATTGCTTCGTCAACCCGCTATCAGCGCTACCCAGATCGCCTTCGAGTATGGCGGCGATATTTGGGTAACGGGTAAATCCGGCGGGGAAGCAAAACGGATCACGAGCACGGCGGCGGTGGAAGCCAACCCGCATTTTTCGCCAGACGGGCAATGGCTGGCCTTTAATTCCAATCGCTCCGGTATTCAACAAGTGTACGTGGTGTCGGCGAACGGGGGCACGCCAAAAAGACTCACCTGGTATCCGGCTGCCTCGCAGGCCAGGGGTTGGTCGCCCGACGGCAAAAAAGTATTGTATGCTTCCGGGCGCGAAGCTGCGCCAACTAATTATAATCGCCTTTGGATGGTAGCCACTTCCGGCGGCCCCTCAGAGATGCTGCCGGCACCATGGGCTTACGACGGTAATTTTTCACCCGATGGAGACAAGCTGATTATAGATCGCGTGTCACGCTGGGATGCCGAATGGCGGCATTACCGCGGCGGACAAAACACGCCCTTACAAATACTGGACGTAAAAACACTGGAAGAAAAATCAGTCCCTTCGGATGGCAGTGAGGACATTCACCCGCTTTGGATGAACAACGAGATTTTCTTTTTATCCGACAGGGATTTCATTATGAATGTGTGGGCCTTCAACCCTGCCACGTCCGCGGTTCGCAAGGTAACCGATCTGAAATCCGGGGATATTAAATGGCTGGCGGGAAATGGTAAAGAACTCGTGTATGAACACAATGGCGACCTGCACCTGCTTGATCCGCAAACAGGAAAATCAACCAAATTAACGATCAATGTTACAGCCGATTTTCCCTGGGCAGAAACGCGTTCTGAAAATGTAACTGCAGACATCAGCAATGCATCACTCTCCCCTACGGGTAAACGCATTTTGCTGGAAGCACGCGGAGAAATATTTACGGTGCCGGTGGAAAACGGCGATCCAAGAAATTTAACGCGTAGTTCTGCAGTGGCAGATCGAAGGCCCATCTGGTCGCCCGATGGAAAAGAGATCGCCTGGTTCTCCGATAAAGAAAACCAGGAATATGCCTTATATATTGCAGACCAGGAGGGCATCAAAGCGCCACGCCGTATTTCAATCGGTGAAAGCAAACTGGCCTGGGATCCAACCTGGTCGCCCGACGGGAAATATATTGCCTTCACGGATAATGCGGTTCGGATAAAAGTACTGAATGTTTCCAATGGTACTATCAGCAATGTAGATATTGGTGGTACCAACCTGGACCGCGGCAACACCGGCTTAACCTGGTCGCCAGACAGTAAATGGCTGGCTTATACGAAATCAGCGCCAAACAATTTCCGCAACGTAATGATCTGGTCTGCAGAAACAAAAAAGACGCAGCCCCTCAGTGATCCGATGGCAGACGCGATGTCGCCAGCCTGGGATCTCAATAACAGGTATATTTATTTTCTCGCGAGCACCAATGTCGCGTTGGGTTCGGGATGGGCAAACACCAGCTCTCAACAGGCAAAGCCAACATTTGGCGCATACATGGTGATCCTGCGCAAGGATGATCCGAATCCATTTCCATTAAAGACGGATGAAGAACCAGACAGCAGCAGGCCCAAAACAAAAGATACGACCAACTATAAAAATGTGCGTATCGATTGGGAACAACTGGACCGGCGAATTATCGCCATGCCGGTGCCTGTAGGAAATTATGATGGCATGTTATCGGGCCCCAAAGGCAGTGTGCTCATCAGTTCCGGGCCAACGCTCAGCAAGTATAGTGTGACCGATAAAAAAATGGAAGACCTGGTAAAAGGCGGATCGCAATTCAGCATTTCGGCGAACGGCGAAAAACTGTTGTATAAATCAGGGCCGTCGTGGAGAGTGGTGCCCACATCAAAACCTGCAGGCCCCGCAGATGGAATTGTTCCTGTAAACCTGCGCATGGAATTGAACAGGATCGATGAATGGAAGCAAATCTTTACAGAGGCATGGCGTTACCAGCGCGACTATTTTTACGACAGGAATTTACACGGCCGCAACTGGCAGGAAGTATGGGAGCAATACAGTCCGCTGATGGCACATATCCGTCACCGTGCAGACCTTAGCTACTTACTTGACCAGTTAGGTGGCGAAGTTTCTGTTGGCCATAGTTTTGTTTTTGGCGGCGACTTTCCTGATGTAGATACTTCCCGTGTGGGTGTGTTGGGTGCCGATCTTGTTGCAGATGCCGGCCGCTGGAAAATAAAACGAATATTCACAACGGAAAGCTGGAACCCCGGCCTCGTAGCACCTTTGGCACAACCGAATTTAAAAGTGCAGGAAGGCAACTACATCATTGAAGTGAACGGGCAGCAGCTCACCAGTAAGGACGACCCTTACGAACTGCTGAACATGACCGCAAATTTGCAAACCATCCTGTTAGTAAATAATAAGCCTACCGCAGATGGCGCGTGGACGATCCGTGTGCAGCCGACAGAATCAGAATCAGCATTAAGACAACTCGCATGGGTAGAAGATAACCGCCGCAAAGTGGATGAATTGTCTAAAGGAAAACTCGCTTACGTATGGGTGCCGAACACTGGCGGTGCCGGCTTCAATAACTTTAACCGCTATTACTTCGCGCAGCAGGACAAACAAGGGGCTGTGATCGACGAACGTTTTAATGGCGGAGGCTTGCTGGATGATTATATGGTTGACCTGATGGTGCGGCGCCTGCGTGCTGCCATCAGCAACGAAGTTCCAAATGGTGCACCCATGCGTCTACCTGCGGGCATCCTCGGACCAAAAGTTTTACTGATCAATGAACTGGCAGGATCGGGAGGCGACTTTTTCCCATGGATCTTCCGCCAGCAAAAAGTAGGGCCATTGATCGGCACACGCACCTGGGGCGGATTGGTAAAATCAACCGTGCATTATTCATTCGTAGATGGCGGTTCAATGACATCTCCGGACAATGGTATTTTTGATCCTGCAGCAAAAAAATGGGTTGGTGAAAATATGGGCATCGCACCGGATATCGAACAAAAGATCAGTGCTGTTGCGGTAGCGAAAGGCAGGGATCTCCAGTTAGAAAAGGCGGTGGAAGAAACGCTGAAATTGTTACAAAAGGAACCATGGCCTGCGGTAGAAAATCCACCCTACTCTACGCCTGCAAAAAATAAATAACCAAAGAAGTTATTGTTCGCAATAAAAAAGGCTGCCCGGATGGAGCAGCCTTTTTTAATTCATTTAACCAAACTTAATTCTTCAGTAATACAACGCGCGCCTGGTCTGCCTTATATATCAGTTCGTTCAGTTTCACCAACTCCGCATAATCCGCGGGTTTAAATTCACCACTATAACGTTCGGCCTGACGGTAATATATCAATTTGTTTTCCTTCAACCGGATCGAGGCTTTATAACTACCAAACTGGTTTTTGAAAGCAATATCTGCGGGGATGGATTCGGCAGTGTATCCATCCGGTAAACTGATCGACACCGTATCCAGTGAACTGAGTTCATTGGACAAGCGGATCGCATATTTCCTGTTGCTGTCTTCTGCTAAGCGAAGGCGCGCCCTTGTCATAACATTCGGCACAATGAATAAGCGCTTACCCGTGATCGTGGCGTAGTTGGTGGCCAGGATGTCCAGTTCTTCGCGGATAGCCGGCAAACGCCCGTTCCTTAATTCTGTGTAATCAAATTTATTAACCGTGTAGGTAGAAAAACTGAGCTGCTCACTCAGGTATTCCCGCACTTTGTCTTTTGATAAACCATTGATCAGGCCGTGCAAATCATCCTGTGACATGCCGCCGTATAAGGTGTTTATCTGCAGGCGCAAATCACCGGTCTCTGCAAGTGTCGCCTCAATATTCCTGGACTGTATATTATCAGCCAACCCGTATTTCGGTGTACGCACCAGTTTCCCGCCATTTTGATCGATCAGTAAACTTGGACGGTCTGCCGTAAAATCTCCAAGATAACCCGGAGGCATCGTCTGGCTCGTGCATTCCAGCCAAATGCTGTCTTTCGCAACAGGCACACAAAGGATCACATGATTAAATTGTTGAGAAGGAAAATCGGTAGTGATGTAGTTTGCATTGCTGCCGGCGCGGATCAATGAATAATATGAAGTTATACCTGCTTCTTTTAGCAGGCTGTACATGTAGTTGGTGAGCGCCTTGCAGTCGCCGTAACCTTTTGCTGCCACATCTTTTGCTTCAAAGGGTTGCCAGCCGCCGATACCCAGTTGAATACTGATATAGCGCGTATTTTTTTGCATGTATTTGTACAGAGCCGCGATCTTTTCTTTCGGGTCTGGCAATGGATCAGCGATGGCGTGCACGGCAGTTTTCACCTGGTCTGGCAACACATCCCTGCCCTGTTTCAAAGCATAAACAAATTTTCCAAAGTCAGACCAGGTTTGCATATTCCCTTTGTAATCGTCCATCTGGAAATCCGACGGGCCGAAAATAACGAGTGGTACAAGGTCATGCCATAGTGGTGAAAACGATTCGCGCTTTATTGCAGGCAGGTCTTTCACCGCCCATGTGGAAGTCTGGCCATTTTTAAGTGCAACAGTTACCGGCTCACCGGCATAATTAAAAGCTTTGTAACGAAAGGTATAACCCGCCGGCGCGAATACGCTCATCGAGCTTTTTTCAACAGCGAGGAATTCTCCGCCCTGCGGATCCCATTGCGGAAAAAACAAGGTAGCCTTGTCGCTGAGTTCAATTGTGTATTCTACCGTGTACGGGTAAGCGCGGTAGTAAAAGTTGTGATGACGAATACGGTTGTCATCTATCAGTGTTCCACCGGAAACGCCACTGTAATCTTCTGTATCCTTTTTTTTGATCTTCTTTATTTGCCTGCCGCTGGCATCGTATAATATTCCTTCAATCGCGTCTGTGCTGTGGTGCTTGTCGTAATATTCCTGCATATCAGCCCAGCGGTCGCCATTTTCGTTCAGGATGCTGATCACATAACGATGTTTTGTCACCGTTTCTTTTGTATTCAGTATCTCAAAATAGGTCTCTTCCAGGCGCACAACGGCATTCGCATTCTTCAACAGCGCCGGATTGATCTTTGCGATCGCAAACTCGCCATCAGCCGCTATTACAGCGGCCTGCATGAATAACAGGCTGCAAATTGTGAGGATAGTTTTCATCGTCGTTAGCTTTTCTTTTTGAACACAATTTGCTCGCTGTGTTTTTTAACGATCAGGTTAAAAAATTCGCGTAGTAATTCATATTCATCGGGATGGTAAGTTGCCCGGCTGATTCGCACGCGGGAACGCAGCGAGATCACACCTTCGGAAACAGACACGAGGTATTCAAATCCCGTGTCATCATCTTCATATAATTTTACTTTGGTTTGTTTCGGTAGTTCGTCAACAACATATCCTTTCGGAACGTCGAGTGTAAGAATAAATACCTCATCAATTGCATAAGGCATTTCCACCGGGTATTTACGCTCTGCCGATTTGAAGGGATTGTCCTTCCAGCCTTCGCCAAACATCGGGTTCATGTAAATGATGTCTTCATTATCATTTTTCATGTCAAGGTAGAAATGCACTTTAACCGGCTCTTCCAGTTTGGTCAGCGAATCAATGCCTGTTTCATACACTTTAAAATTGCCGGTATAATTTTTCTTAATATCCGTGAAGATATCGTCCTGGCCTTTTTCTTTCACGCGGTTGCGGATGCGGAAAGATTCAAAATAACCGGGCACGCGGTTAACGCTTCCCGTCAGGTTGCCTTTATCATCGTTATTTAAAAAAACGGAAGTGACGCTTGTTTCCAGTAAAGAATCTGCAAGAAAATTTACAGAGCTCGCAACCGGGTTGATCAATCGTGCGGAACCGTTATATGTTTCATAAGTTCTTTTGTTGAAACCCATGCGTGGCTCACTCGCATCCAGGTAATAATCTACGCCGTCGATGCTCACATGAGAGATCACATAATTATATCTTTCCAGCAACGGGTACATCGCCATAACAAAGCCATGCGACCTGGTGCTCAGCAACACAGGGTCTGCTTCAATGTTTGCTTTCAACAGCATCGCGGTTAACAACAGGTTGATCTCTGCCACCGTTCCGTTTCTCGCTTTCAGTACAGCTTTCAAAGGCTTCTCTAAACTGATGCCGCTGGATTTCGTGCACGTGAAATTATCGCGCACAAAAGCAAAGATGCTTTTCGCCTTATCGAGTTTTGTTGCAGCGCCCACAGTTGCTTCTTTCACCACGTCACTCAGCCAGCCATTGTCGCGGTTGAGTGTAGCACCAAAATCCGCATCATTCATCAGGTCACGTGTGGCCTCAGGCCAGCTGGCCATCAGGTTTTTGTATGCCAATGGCGGACGATATTCTGACAACTGGAACTGAATTTTTGAAATATGGTTATTGATCGTGGACGTATAACTTTCTTCTTTTAAAGCAGGAACGTCTTTCATCACCCAGCGGTAATCTGTAATGTTCGAATTGATCGTGATGAAATCACTTTGACCGGCGCCGGCGTTGTCAACGATGCTGTAAGTGCCGAGGCGTGTATCCTGCGACTTAATATAGAACGGATGGTATCCCTGCGCCATCGTCATATAATAATAGAACTGCGGGATACTTACATTGTATTCGCTCCAGAGGTGAGGATAGTTACCCTGGAATTCCCATGGTTGCAGGTTGAAGATAAAATCAGAATGCACTTTGTATTCAAATTCGATGATCGACCCGGCCTTAATATTCGGGAACGTAAACTTCTTCACCAGCCAGCGTTTGCTGATCTTGTCTTTGAAAATATTTTCTTTCTCCAGCCTGGTCTCCACTACTTTACCATTTTCCAGATTGTAGGTGACCGCTTTCAGGCTGGTGAGTTCTTCTTCTGCGGAGCCGCTCGTGTATAAACCGATCTGAACGTCGGCTGCATCGTAGCCATTTTTATTTAAAATGTGAACACGTTTATAACGCTTGTATTCGAGCGAAAACCAGCCTTTATTATTTCCGACGATCTCTGTAGCTCCGATGTCGCCAATGATCACAGCATTGGCATTACTGTCGATCGAATAAACCGTTTGTTTAAAATCTTCGGGAGAAACTTTACCGAATTTGATCTTCGCTTTTTCTTTGTCCTGGGCGAAGTTAGTTAGCTGGCACAGGCATAGAAGGCCAACCAGAAAGTACTTAATTTTCATAGAGGTGCGCGTTAGTTTTGGTACAAATGATGCGCGATGTTACGTAAATATATCTTCCCAATCAAAATTCAAGCACCCAACTTTCGTGGGTTATGGGGCATTGTAAGGAAAGCGGCTATCCGCAACCGGCAGTTGGCAGAACAAAAGCCGCCGTATATAATTATTGCCTAATATTTATAGCAGCAGTTAACCAATGTCATGTATGAAACTGGCGCTAATAAGGGAGGCAGGAAAAGTCTTATTGAATGGGTAAAGAAAAATAAAATTCGGAGCCGGCTCCCGGCTCACTGTCCACCCACATCGTACCATTGTGCTTTTCAATGATGTTGCGGGAGATATATAAGCCGAGGCCGATGCCTGGAAACGTATAGGCAGTGGCGTTATCTATGACGCGGAAGAAACGGGTATACAATTTCGAAAACTGCGAATTATCAATGCCGATGCCTTTATCTTTTACACACAATACGATCTGCCCATTTTCTAATTTACTATCCACGCAGATATCATCGGAATCCGGTGAATATTTTATGGCATTCGACAGCAGGTTGGTGATCACCTGCCCAATACGATTTTTATCACCATTCACCGTTACGGGCTCATCCAGTTCGAGCCTGATGCGGTGTTTGCCGGTTGTTTGTTGCATCTCTTCTACCACTTCTGTCACCAGTGAATTAAAATCAAAAGGCTCTTTATCAAAATGCAATTGCCCTGCATTAGATTTCGTGGCGTCAAGCAGATCGCTGATCAGCCGCGTTAATTTCCGGATCTGGTTATCCATCGTAGACAAATAGCCTTTCACCGTTTCATCAGCGTCGGGTAATGAGAACATCAGCAATTGCGTAAAGCCTTTTAACGTTGTCACCGGCGTACGTAATTCATGACTCACCATGCTGATGAATTCATCTTTCTTCTCCAGCTCTTTTTTCTGGTAGTCGATATCGTTAGCAATGCCAAACCAGGAAATGATGCGGTCTTTTTCATCTTTATGAGGAACACTATTTGCATAATGCCAGCGATAAATTTCGTCAGATGCACGCTTCAACCTAAACTCAACCTGTAAGGGCAAACCTTCGAGAATAGATAAGTTCCAGGCGCTTTCCATTTGCTCCCTGTCCTCCGGATGGATCACCTCTAACCATTGTTGAAACGAACAATCTTTTTCTTCGCAGCCGGTGTACTCGTACCAGCGTTTATTAAAATAAGTAAGCTCGCCATTTGTCTGTGCCGTCCACGCAATCACAGGGATATTTTCAGCCAGGAATTTAAAGTGTTCGCGGCTTAAAAGCAATTCACTGGTTCGTTCTTTAACTTTAGTTTCCAGCTGGTCGTTCAGCAATGAAATATCCTGGTTGTATTTCAGTAACTGGTTTTCTTTTTCTTTTTGTAACGTAAGATCTGCCACGATAATACTCAGCACCGTTCCTTCGTCGAGTTCGATGGTGCTCAAAGAAAATAAATAAGGGACAGCATTGCCAGATTGCCATAAGGAGATTTCGCCTTTGCCCTCTTTTTGCCATGCGGACCTGGCGAGTCGGTCGAAATCATCTGCAAATTCTTTCGGCAGCAATGTTTTAAAGGCGACGCCGATAACTTTTGACAGCGGAAGTTGCAGCATTTCGGCAAAACGGGAATTACAATAAAGGATCAGGCCCTCACGATTAACGGTAACGGCACCTTCATTCATTTTCTCTATGAACATCCGGTAAGTCTGGTCTGCGCTTTTTAACGTAAACACCTGGTGGCCTTCGGCACTCTTCACAACTAATGCATCGATCTTGCCGGTACGTATCGCGTCGATCGTATCATTGGCTTCCTCCAGCTGGTAGCGGGTTTCTATCAGTTCCCTTTCTAACTCTTCGTATGTTAATTTATCAGCCATACTTTTTATTTACTGAGGCCCAGGCCCTTTAACACTTTATCGGTATCACTCATGTCACCGATCAATCGTTTGATCGGTAGCGGCGCCATTTTCAACAACATGGGCAATGCTATTACCTGCTGTTCGGCAGCAAGCATGGGTTGCTGATGAATATCTACGATTTCCAGGTCGTACTCTTTTCCCAGGTGTGCGTCACAGATCGTTTTCAGGTTCGCAATAGCACGCATAGAATTAGGCGATGCACCTGTAACAAACAGGCAAAGCTTTAAACGCTCTTTTATATCTTCCGGCTTTTTGCTCATAATGTTTTTTTGGCAGGTACAATGTTCAATCCTACCAAAACTTTTTCTTCATTCGAGAGATCACCGATGATCTTCCTGATCGGCTCAGGTACTTTTTTCACGAGCGTTGGCACGGCAAAGATCTGATCGCCCTCCGCCAGTTGCGGCTTCTTCAGCAGATCAATTACTTCGATATGATAAATGCCTTTCAAATGCTCTTCGCAATATTTTTCCAGGTTTGACAGGGCAGTTACAGATTTTTCTGTTTTCCCTGCGATATATAGTTTTAATTGCCAGGTCTTTTTCATAACTATTTTTTTGTGGTGGAAGAGCCGGAGTTTGTCTTCCCGCCCCTGCGGAGCGTGGTAATTTTTTCCAGGTTGTTCTTCCGGACTTCTTTTTTCAATTCCTCTTCCATGTATAATTTGTTCAGCTCTTCTTTCACCGAATCAAACTCGGAGCGAAGGTTACCGATCTGCGCTTCCAGCATCAGGCTTTTGCGCGCGATCTCCCGGTCCTTACGGCCAAGGGCAAACGTTTTTAATGCATCATCTGTTGCTTCGAGCAGTTGATGCGCTTCCCGCGCAGAACCTGTTAATACACCATCGGGCCCGAGGAACACTTCTACCAGTTCAAGACCATGATCGCTGATGACGAATTCCCGCACCTGGTTGGAATGTTTCATTCCTCTCGATTTCATAATGTATAAGCCACGGTTTCTTTCACCATTAAATTCGATATCACGAACAGTGAGCCATGCATCTACCAATGAGGAAACGCCTTCATCCGTTTGTTCGTTCACATTGGTATTGAGCGTTAATGCCGTAAACAACACGGTAATCTGTTCCCGTTGTAAAAAGTCGATCAGGCGCACCAGCATCGATTTCAATTCGCTAACGGTGCCAACCGATACGAGGTTGGTGATCGGATCAAGTATGATGGTTTTTGGTTTGTATTTTTTGATCATTTTATAGATCACGAGCAGGTGCATTTCCAGGCCATGTAAAGACGGCCGGCTCGCATGAAAGATCAGCATACCATCTTTCACGCAAGGCTCGAGATTCACGTTGATCGATTTCATGTTACGCATGATCTGTTCCGGGGATTCTTCAAAAGCGAAGTAGATACATTTCTCTCCCCTCCGGCAACTCTCGTATGCGAAATAAGAGGCCATACTGGTTTTACCGGTACCTGCTGTACCCGAAACCAGGATGCTGCTGCCTTTAAAAAATCCTTTGCCACCGAGCATTTCATCCAGCGACGGAATTCCTGTAGAGACCCGCTGTGAAGATACCCTGTTGGCCAGCGTTAGAGAGGTAACAGGTAACACCGAAATGCCTTCGTTATCTATTAAAAACGGGTACTCATTGGTGCCATGGTCTGAGCCGCGGTATTTCACGATCCTTAGTCGGCGTGTAGAAATCTGGTTGGCTACGCGGTGGTCGAGCATGATCACACAATCAGATACATATTCCTCCAGTCCCTGCCGGGTGAGTGTGCCCTGTCCTTTTTCACCGGTGATGATAACGGTCACCCCACGGTCTTTCAACCATTCGAATAACCGGCGCAACTCTGCGCGGATGATGGCCTGGTTGCTGAGGCCGGAGAAAAGGTTTTCAATCGTGTCGAGTACCACCCGTTTGGCTTTAATACTGTCGATGGCATAACCCAGTCGGATGAACAAACCGTCCAGATCATACTCGCCCGTTTCTTCAATTTCACTTCTTTCTATATGCACATGATCTACGCGTAATTTTTTGGCCGCCACCAGTTTATTCAAATCGTAACCAAATGATCGCACGTTGGCCGTTAATTCTTCTGCTTTTTCTTCAAAGGCCACGAACACACCAGGTTCATTAAACTGCATCGCACCATGAACAATAAACTCCATGGCAAACAGGGTTTTACCGGCGCCTGCTTCACCGCATATCAATGTGGGTCTTCCTTTCGGAAGCCCGCCGCCCGTAATTTCATCGAGCCCGGCAATACCGGTCAATACTTTCGGTAAGGTAACAGGTGCTGAGGTTTTGGTCTTGGTTGTTCTCTTTGTCGCCATTGGGTTGGTAATTTTAATTGGTATCCTGATAAATTCATAAAATATACCAGTTTAAGAAATTGATCTCCAGCGCCGGCGCTGATCACAAATTTCTCACGTTTTTGTCGTAAACAGGCTGTATTGACTGGTAAATGACCCTTTCATTTATAAATGTCAGCCGATGGGTATGCTGAAACAAAACGTAGAACCTTTTCCCTCTTTTGAGTCAACAGTTATTGTTCCGCCCATCCGCGAAATAATTTCAGAAGAGATATATAAGCCCAGGCCAAGGCCGGGAAAAGTATATTGTCTTGCACCCGTTACACGAAAAAATTGCTCGAAAACACGATGTTGCATGTCTTCGCTGATGCCTATCCCAAAATCCTGGACGCACAGGCGAACCTGTCCATCGTTCTTTTCTGTTGACACGATGACCGTATCCGCAGCAGGAGAATATTTCACAGCATTACTGATCATGTTGGTGATCACCTGGCTCAGGCGGTCGCGATCGGCCACCACATTACCATGAAAATGCAATTCGGTGATGATCGTATGTTTGTCTGAAATCCGCTGCATGTCTTCCACCACTTCGCGCACCAGCTGGCTGAGGTCAAACGCAGAAGTATTGAACAACAGTTTTCCACTATTGATCTTCGTCACATCCAGCAGGTCTGAAATTAAATTAGTGAGGCGGTTCACCTGCTTATCGATGCGGCTTACCATCTCCGCGTTTTTCAGATCGCCTCCTCTCTTAAACTGTGCTTCCATTACCTGCGCATAGGCCTTGATACTGGTTACCGGCGTTTTTAACTCATGACTGGCAATGCCAAGGAAACTGTCTTTTTGGAATTCCATTTCCTTTTGCTCGGTGATGTCCTGCACGATCCCCAATAAGTTATGTGGTTGTTTGTTTTCACCGAAAGATAAAATGCCTTTAATGCGTACCCAGGTTACGCGGCCGTCTCTTCGCAATAACCTCGTTGTATAATCCAGTACGCCTGTTTCCCTGGAGGACTGGTGTGCGGCTTCACGGAGATGTTTGTCTTGCGGATGTAGTGCTGCAGCATATTCATCACGCGTATGCTGATCCGAAAGATCAAAAATTTCGTTGAAACGTGGGGAGGTGATCATCGCATCCGTCGCAAGGTTTACCTCAAACATGCCGAGTTCGCCCGCATCTATCGCAAGCCCCAGCCTTTCCGCGGAACGTTGTAATTCTTTTCGCGCAAGCACCTGCTCTGTAACATCATTTGCAACCGCCATGATGCCCGTAATTTTTTTATCCGGTCCCCGGAAAGCTTCATAAACAAAATTGAGGTAAACGGTTTCCACACCATTTGCCCGCGGCAGGTTGATCGGGAGCCCGTTAGCTGAAAAACGCTCGCCGGTATGAAACACATTGAACAATATTTCTTCCAGTCCCTGGCCTGCGGCTTCCGGCAACGCCGTAAAAATGGGCAGGCCTGTGAAGTCTTCTCCGGTTCTTCCCCATACTTCATAGATGCGTTCATTGGCGATCTGAACGACATGCTTTTCGCCATGTAAAATGCACATGGCAACCGGGGCCTGCAGAATCATATTGCGAAGATTGTTTTCGCTTTCTGCCAACGCCTTCTTCGCTAATACCTGCGGCGTTACATCAATGGCCATATCTATGATACCGTTCACTACGCCGTTCGGGTCGATGATCGGCTTGTAGGTAAAGTTGAAATAATAAGTACTCTTAACGCCTTTTACTTCCAGGACAGCAGGCGCCGCTTCGGCAGAATAAGATTTACCCGTGCGCTGGATATCTTTTAAAATATCTACAAATGGCTGGCCTTCCAGTTCGGGAATAGCTTCCATCAGCGGTTTGCCAATCACGTCCCAGTCTTTACCCCAGGCATCAAGCATCGCCTGGTTTGCCAGCCGCACATTAAAATCATCTCCCCAGAATAAAGCGGTAGGAACCGGCGCTTCCGCAATCAGCTGGCGAAAGAGGCGCTCACTTTCTGATTTTTCTTTTTCCGCAGTTATCTGCTCATGTATATCCACAACCGTTCCGATCATCCCTTCATAATGGCCGTCACTGCTGAATTTCGGCAGGCCGCGATCCATCACCCAACGATATTCACCATCACTGATCTTAAGCCGGTAGACAGAAAAAAATGGTTCCTGCTGCTCGTTTGCGCTCGTAAAGAGTCGTCCGGCCTCTTCTTTATCTTCCGGGTGAATGGGGCTCAACCAACCGTATCCAAGAGCCTCTTCTTTTGTTTGCCCGGTGAGTTCAAACCAGGGCCTGTTTAAATAATTGCAATAGCCTGTTTCATCGGTTATCCAGATGATGGCCGGGACTCCATCCGTGAGCTCATGAAAATAATGCTCCTGTTCTTCCAGGAGCCTGCGGGCAGTCACTTCTTCGGTCACATCCACAGACGCGACAATGATGCCGGTAATTTCACCGGTCATTTCGCGGTAGGGTTCAAAAACGAAGCGAACAAAACGCATTTCCATCCGCCCGTTATTTAAGAGAGAAACGGGGGTATCGTAGCCGGTATAAGTCTCGCCGGTTGTATAAACTTTTTGCAATAACTCCTCAAATCCCTGCCCGGCAAGTTCCGGCAGGATATCAAATAACGGGCGCCCGATCACTTCCTCTTCGCTTTTTTGCCAGTGCGAAAGGTTAAGAGCATTCGTGATCTCAACAATATAATCCGGCCCGCGAAAGAGGCCCATCGAAATGGGTGCCTGTTGAATAATATTGCGCAGGTTTTTTTCCGCTGCCTGTAGTGTTTGCTGCTGCTTCATCTCCCGCGTGGTCTCTGTTACTGCTACAAAAATACCGGCAGGCAATCCTTCTTCATCCAGCACGGGTGAGTAAGAGTAAGTCCAGTAGACATCTTCCATGCCGCCATTCCTGAATATTGGCAGCAACTGATTTTCTATCAGTGTCGCCTCCCCACCGGAGAAAATATTATCGATCATTGGCTTGATATCGCCCCATATCTCCGGCCAGATCTCTTCAGCAGGTTTGCCAAGCGCGTAAGGATGTTTGCCATCGGTACCCAGGCTTGGACGAAACGCATCATTATAAAAACAAATATGCTCAGGCCCCCAGAATAAAAACATCGGGAACCTGGAATGTAACACAATGCCTAAAGTTGTACGCAGCGTTTGCGGCCAAAGAGCGGGATCTCCCAAACCCGTTTGCTGCCAATCGTGGTTGCGGATTAAAGTGGCCATTTCGCCTGAGCCTGACAAGAAGGAAAATTTATTAGAAATAGAAACTGCCAAAGTAAACTGTTTAAAAAAAATGCTGGCCACAGGCCGGGCACAATAAAATTAATGATTGATTTTGATTTCCCGCGCAGAAGCCGCTCCAAAAGAATCAACCGGAAGAAAAAAGCATGAACAGATCATTTCCTGCTGATGCAAAACAAATCTTATAAAATAAATCGGGCAGCCCGTTCGGCGAAACACCTGACCGGATAAGTGCACAACATAGTGCATCAGGGCTATTAGCTTAACCTTCCCATTGTCCCCCCCACCGTACAGGCCACTACGCGCTTTTGGTTACTTGCAACTAAAAAAAACAATGCCTATTTTGATCGCCCTTCACATAATTAATTCCGCAAAAATGCCCGCCAGAAAACTCGGTCTTTTTGATCTTTTAGCACCACAGTACTTAGCCGGTATCCAGCTGCCGCAGCAGGTACAAAATTATTTGGCCGTTCTCGGCATCGATGAGTTCAACAGTTTTTATGATGACCATTTTATCGTGTACAGCGGCACAGCCAGCTTTGAGGGCGATGGCAGCGGTTCTGCAGAAGTGGTGCATGAAGATCCTTCCGGCGCAAGGTTTACCTGGGAGCGAAAAAATATACAGTTCCGGATGATCGTACCGCGCGACGGCGCTGAGTTTGTTGACAGGGCCGCCAATTCTTCCTCCGACGGAAAACTTCCGGCAGTGGCTGCTTTACTGAATGATCTTCGTCCGCAACCTGATTCAGATATGGACGTCCTTGCCGCGCCAGTGGTTGACTTCCCCGCTGTTTCTTTTCGCCTGGAACTGCTGGTAGATATCCTTAATTTTTCTCTTGGTGCCGAATGGAAACCGGGCATCATCAACCCTGCAGATAACCGGGTAAAAATTGATCCTGCTCATGCCAGTGAACGCGTGGTGATCAGTCTGCCCAAAGTACTGATCAGTTACGCCCAGGGAGATGACGCCAATAATCTGAATCCGACGTTTAAAATAGAGAGCTGGGGAGTCGCGGGTTTTGATGCACAACAGGATCTCGCAATGGGGGAAGTGATCAGGATGCATCCGCCCATTGCCGTTCACCAAAGTGAACATGTGGCGTTCAGCATAGACCGCGTGGTGATTGATGCCAGTAAAGATGCAACGCCGCCGGAGATCCTCGAACATTTTGGGGTAGATGAAGCATGGGAAGGCATTTTCATCGGGCAGGCATTATTTTATTTCAGCAATGACCAGGGTGTTGGATTTAATATCCGGCTGAAAGATGCCTTGATCTCTTTCTCGGGAGAAGTCAGCCTGGAAGCAGCGCTCGATATTTACTTAAACAGTACGCTCGGGGTGATCACGGCAACACCCGTTTTTTATAATGGCGCTACGCAGGCAGGAAATTTTATCCGTGGGGTGATCGATCAGCCTGCAGTGGATGCGATCCCCACTTCAGATCCGCGCGGCAGCATCACGGTTCAACAGGGAGCGGTGATGCACCTGCAGGTGAATGGCGGTATGCCGCCTTACACGATCCGGGTGATGAAAGACGGAACAAATATCTGGAATGCCGGCTCCCGCACGGCAAGTTTCCCGGATGCTGGTGCGTTTAAAGTATTCGTTGCGGTGCGTGATTCCAGTACAGGCGCCGGCGGCGCTTTG
Organism: Ferruginibacter sp.; assembly: GCA_028288705.1. Classification (GTDB taxonomy): domain Bacteria; phylum Bacteroidota; class Bacteroidia; order Chitinophagales; family Chitinophagaceae; genus Ferruginibacter. The sequence goes on along the minus strand of JAQBNH010000019.1, from coordinate 230,908 downwards.
TTAAGTTCAGAATATATCCTGGTGACCGTCCAGGCTGCTGTTGCTGCAGGCCCGCAAAACGGTACTGCCGCAGATAATCCACCCGCAACAGAACCGTTACAACCGATCAATCCTTTCAACAAAGCGGGCAATGATGCAGAACACGATGTTACCATCACGCAACAGGGGCAAACGATCAACCTGGAGATACGTGGGCCAGAACCTTTTTCCGTAAATGTAACAGGCGGAACTACGCCATTAACTTTTTCTAACCAGCGTACGGTACAGCTGGATGTGCCGAATAATACCAACCTCGCGCTCTCAGTAAATTTTCCTCTACAAACGGCGGGCGTGTTGCCGGATAAACCGGAATTAGTTTTCAGTTTTGCCAGGCCTTCCGGAACCACAGATGCGGCCAGCTATGTTGGTCCGCCGGTAACAACCAACGATTCGATTTTCCTAAGTTCATTCCAGTCATTCGAAGCCAACAGGCCTGCTGCTGCAGGTATTGGAGGCATTCAGCTGGACGGCTGGGCAAGTAATGATCCCAGCAATCCTTCTGCCGATGTGGAGTTATCAGCGCGGCGAAATTCCGTTGTGCAACAAAAACTGGCAGCACTTTACCCCGGGGTTACGATCAACCCGATCGCACACGGGCACAGCAGCCTGCCCTATTCTACTGAGCCATTTGATCCGCACAACCCCAATCATTCCAATGATGAAAACCGGCTTGTACGCATAAGTTTTACCAGCGCATCCCGGCCCGCAGTCAACATAACGGCGACCATTAGCCGCCCGGCCTTTGTTCCAGGTCCGCCGCCACCAGCTGTTGTGCCTCCTGGCCCTCCCGCAGCACCTGCGTTGCCAAATGATATTCCGCCTGTTCTAAAACAACTGGGAATCCGCGTTAAGATCGAACGAAACAAACTCAGCCTGCTTGAACTGTATGGTAAAGTTGATTTTGAAACAGAACTGGAAAAGAAATTACGCAACGAACCTTCGAGTGAACCAACCGGTGATCTGGCCCTGCAACATGGGAACGCGCATGATGGGGAGATCGATTTTAAGGTGACCTATCAGTACGACCAGGCAACCAATGAAACTACGCTGATCTTTCTATTACACAGCGATGAACGTGACACCGATGGCTTGTTGCATATGGACAATAACGCGAATCGCGATGATCGGTTCAAGAATATTTTCGGGGCATTATTGTTGTTCGCACCGGTGATCAACAGTGCCGCCACTGCCGTTGGAAACAATACCGATGATCCCGGCGCATGGATCGCGTTAGGCGTTTCGCTCGCAGTGCCGGTAGCGATCGGCGGACTCAACATTTTCCGCACGCGGAAAGTGATCCTTTACGGCGGGGAAGCACGCACCCGTTTCGTTACACCCGCGCCGGGTGAGCCTTTACGCAGCCTTGACATTGGCCTAGTGTTCGATTATGAAGTACAGTTTGATATCATCGTTGAGCAACTCGGCATTGGAAAAAATCGCCTGCCTGGTGCACCTACGCCACTGCCGCCGCCACTACGCGCGAGGTACAAAGCAATCGGCTTCAACCTGAATTATTCAGATACGCCCGCTTACAAAGGATTGACCTATACGCCGGTTTTTGATGCCAGCCGCGGCTATGATCTTGATCTCAGTGACCCGTCCCTGTTTCAACTTCCTGCGCCACTCGGTAACCTGTTTAACATTGTTGGTGCACGGCTCGCGCGTTTTAATCCCGTAACACTGGAAGTAGATTTTGCGATCAAAGTAGATCTGGGGGTGATCACGGTGGATCGGTTCAAATTAAAAATTCCCCTGGACCCGATCGGCGCACCACAAATCATTCCCAGCGGCGTTCGTGTGAATATTCCTGGTGTGCTCGTCGGCAACGGTTTTGTAGAAATCATCGACACAGATATCACCAATGACGATGGCAGCACCACTCATGCAAAAGGCATAGAAGGCGGACTGGATCTTACGCTCGTGTCTCTGAAGATCCGTATCCTCGCCAATATGGGTGTGGGTACGTTGAAAGACAACACTACCCAACGTGAAGCGATCAGCGTTTTCCTGGGCATGATCGTACAATTTCCGACACCCATTATTTTAGGTGCGACGGGCCTCGGTATCTACGGCTTTATGGGACTCTTCGCCATGCATTATAAACGCCTCGAAGCGCCGGCCGATCCGACCAAAGCTGTTGGCCCTGCCCTGAACTGGCTGATCAAGGCCAGCGGTGAACCGCCGCGTATGCGCACCAAATCCTCCGTGGAAGAAGCAATGGCACCTGCGGGCAACAAACTCTGGGGAATGGCATTCGATCGCTGGAGCTTTGGCATCGGTGTGTTAATGGGCACAGCCGAAGGTGGCTTCCTCGTGAACATGCAGGGAATGCTCGTCCTCGAATTGCCGGGGCCACGCATCCTGATCATGGTGAAAGTGAAGATCGTTTCCGTGCTTCCAAGCCAGCCACCGGATCCGGCGAAAAATCTGGAAGTAGGCATCATCGGTATCATCGATATCGACTTTAACCGCCAGCAGCTAACCCTTGGCGTTATGCTTAACTTCAGCATCGAACAAGTACTGGCGATCACCTTACCGATCGAACTGTTTTTTAAATGGAACGATCCATCCAACTGGCACCTGTACCTGGGCACGATCGCCCAACCGGCATCTGCCACCATCCTTGATATTGTGCGCGGCAGCGCCTACCTGATGCTGCAGGGTAACCAGTTAAAATATGCCGACTATGGCACACGTGTTCCGGAATTCATGCGCGACAAAGTATTGAACGGCATTGCCATTGCAATCGGGCTGGAAGCCTCGATCATCCTGGGTGATGAAGGTGCAGGCGTTTACCTGAAGATCGCTGCAGGTGCTCATTTGGGCGTAAGTTTCAGCCCCTTCATGGTTGTAGGGAATATGTATTTTACCGGTAAGCTGCGCCTCGTTATCCTCAGCATCGGCGCGCGAGGAAGCTTTGATATCCTCGTTACAAAAGTGAAAAATTCCAACGACCTGAAAGTGTATATGCATGGCGAGGTCTGTGGAAGTATCGATCTCTTTTTCTTCGAGATCAGCGCCTGTATCGGCATTACCATCGGCGACGAAGATTATGATGTGGAAGCGCCGAAACTGGTGCGGGGGGTTTACCTCCAGAGTTTCAGCCCGGTGCTCACGAGCGGACAGGGAAGTACAAAACCAATCGATTCCAGCCTCGGCAACGCACACGATCTTTCTACCGGTCCTGTACCATCAACAGTTGTTACCGTACCGATCGATTCTTTACCCGTCATTCAGTTACATGCGTCTCCAACTCTTGACAGCAATTTCGCGGCGAATTCATTTGTCTTATCACCGGGTGTGTTGAGTGGAACTGGCGGTGTGTTAAAATTGAGCGATGAAGTGCAGGTGACCTACAAACTGAATTCTGTAAAATTAAAAGAGAACGGCGCAGACTATAATTCCGGCAGCACGAAACCACCAAGTGTGTGGCGGATCGACCGGCCGAATAATGGAAGTCCGACGGATACCAGCGTTGACCTGGCCACTTTCAGCAGAACGCCCGCAACAGCACCGCACGCGATTGAAAGAAGTACAGAGTTAAATAAAAATGTAGAAGTGCGCTGGGAAAATGCCTGCAAACAAGCTGCCCCTGCCGCGCCTGTTTTATATACTTTCTGCGGACAGGCCATTGGCCTTTCCAGCAGCGGCTGGGTGTTGATCGGCACCCCTAAACCTGACCCGGTTGGAACCGTTCGGACAGAACCCGTTAACCGCATTATGAAAATTTACGAACCCAATGCTTCCAGCCGCTTCAGCTCTTTCGATATGGTATTGGGCGCTGCCGGTTATGGACGTTGTAATGCCGCCAAAATTGTTGGTATCGAAAACCTGAATGTTAATATACCACCAACGCGGCAACACAAATGTTTCTCTTTCCGCCAGGAAAAAGCCGGTTATAAGAAGAACCCGCTTATTGTGGAAGAAGAACTGAAAATATTCAGTGCCGAAGACAAACGTTCCTTCTTTGTGCGCAATGCATTTATCCCGCATACGCAACTCGATCCTTATGAAAGTCCTTACCGCACCCATTACCGTGCGATTAAAAAAACGATCGGGCTGAGCCTCCGCGAATACATGCGCATCGACCTGCTGAAAGAACCTGTAGATGCGGTTTCCATCAGCTTCACCTGTTTCAATACCAAGGCAAAGGAACGGCCACGCCTGATCATCTACGCGTATGACACGCAATCAAAAAAACTGGATCAGCAAATTTTTGTGGACAGTAGCCGCAGGGAACAAATTCATACGATCACCTTAAAAGGCGACCAGATCAAACATATCCTGATCTACAACCGCAACTTCACCGGTCAGATCCTGGAGATTTGTTATGACCGTGTAAAAAACACCAACCTGCAGGCGTTCGCAGAAATGTTGCGTTGTTTCCGCAGCCTGCAAATGCCTTACTGCACCCGCGATGACGACAAGCAAAAACGTCAGTGGCGTGAGTTGATGAAAGAGCAGGAACTGAAAGCCTATTTTGATAAGGCCGACAGTTGCTGTTACACCATTTTTGATTCCGGTGCGTGTGAGTCTGCGTTATTCTATGGAGCCTTGCATAAAAAAACAACACGACCTGTGTATGTTGAAGAACTCAGTAGCAGCAACCAGGTACTGGCGCAATACAAACTGGCAGACCTGGTTATAAAAAACGTTATCAATCCAAATACCGATTTCCCTGCAGACTGGCTGGCAGTTCCATGGCGACAACAAATACTGCCGGTGGGCACTTATTTGCAAAGTGGTTTCTACAATGAATACAACCGCATATTATTTGAGTTGAAACCCAAAAATAAAAACGCCACACGCGTTCGCATCTGTACCTGTAATAAAGAATTGGGCATTCCGGTGCTGTATATTTCTGCGATAGAAACGTTGCAGTTATCCGAAGTGCAACACGAAGCCCATGTAACAGAAATGCTGACGACAGAACAGGAAACACTAAGCGGTTACCTGAACGATAATACGCCGGTGCCTTTGCTAAAACCGAATAAGACGTATAACGTCGTCATTGATTATACGGTTACGATTGAAACGCGCAAAAAACCTACGGATGCATTCACAGTAAAAAGCACTGCGAACGAAACGCAAACGTTTGCTTTTAAAACCGACAACAAAGCACCGTTGCCCTTATCGCCTTATGTGTTAGGTACGATACCGGTAATGGACGACCAGTTTCATTTCTTTGAAGACCCGCTAAAAGTGGTATTTAATGACAACGCATTTATTAAAATGTACCAGGCTTATGGCAAACAATTAAAAGCCATCATCCGCGGCGCAGATGGATTGCCCATGGTTCAAAGCCCGGAGATCATCAACACAACAGAAGCAATTCCTGCCTCAGTAAAAACCCCTTATCGTGAGGCGATTGAGGCATTGATCGCCGCAGGTAAATTGCCCTGCATTGGCGTGATGAATTTCCCTACACACGCAGTATACAATCCGCCATTTATTTTAAAACCATTGATGCCTTACACATTCGACATTGATGTAGAACCAAAAGATCCCGTGGCGCTAAACAGTGCTGAACAGCCACTCTTCCGCCGGGCGTTTAAAACCAGCCGCTATGCCAACCTGGAAGAACTGGTAAAAGAATTGTCCACGCAGGCGCTGCGGCACAAAGCGCTGAAAGCAAATTTCGCAGGCCTACCCGCTGCCGTTCCCGGTCCTGAACCTTCCGTTCATACGCTTACAGATATCGACCTGGAAACGGCGCTTACAAATGCCGGCTTTGCACCCGATGACGCGAAAGAAAAAACCGGCATCACGCTTTGCTGGGCAAATAATTCGGGCGACTTCTCCCCTTACGCTTTACTGATCGATGCCAGTGAGCCGCTCTGGAGATCAAGAATGGAATCAGTGAAGAAACCGGTGTTAAATGAACAGATGAACGAGATCGATCCCGCGTTTAAGATCTATGAAAATACCCTGGTGGATGCCATGGTCCTGAGGAAAAAATCAGGACAGGCGATCATCAAACAATTCATCAGATCCACCGCAGGAACAAAAACGCTGATCTTATTCAACAGCATTTCCTGGCCGGAAAGCGGAACAACATTTACCGTAATGATTGAACAAACTGCCAGCAGCTTTTATGCACTGCCGGTAAAATCTCTGACGCTGACAGAACTGCAACTGTTCCCGAAAGCGCCATGGGAAGATTGATAAAATTTAAAATATAACAGAAAGAAAATCGTCGATTATGTTACTCAGTCACCCGGCATTTCAACTTTACAGCGCAACATTGTATGATACGCTGCAGCAGGGCATTTACCAGAATGTTTTTCTGCCCAATATCAAAAAAGACGAATCGTTCAGGGGCGTGAAAAATATTGATGCAGGCAATGTGCCGATCGGTCTGCGCTGGACGATGCACCCGGAACTGGGTTTCCCACGCAAGCCGTTCATCGTTTACAGGCGCCAGGCCAAATACAATGCAGACAGTATCATCCGGCAGATTAGCGGCGGCAATGAAGCGATCAGTTTGTTCCGTGCGTTTTTCTTCCCGGTAGAAATGTACGTGATGGCTGTCAGCGTCACGATACCCGCCGGGCAGTCTATCCTGCTCACACCATTGGGCCGTGATAATATTTTAATGCGTGCGAAAGCAGTGCGGCTAACCGCCTCCGGTAGTATCCTGTTCAAAGCACCTTTTATGACAGGCGTTTATTGCGAAGGCATCGGTGCGATGAATAACCTCGCCGGCGTAACCATGGACAGTGTGATCAATGCCACAGACTGGGAAAAGATCCAGGTCGTTGGCTTTCCATTTAAAAAAACAGACGTAGGCGGACTGGGTTATAAGGCAGATCCGCAGGGATTTGTGAGCGCACCCACTACCGGTGTCAAAGCCGCTGAACAACGATTAAAAATGGGTGAATGGTTGTTTATGCCCCCCGCTAATATCAATGCTCTGGATGCACAATGCAACAACGTTAGCTGGAAACATCCAGCAGCCATTCCATACCTGCAAATGCTCGGGCATGAACAATTATTATCTATCAGGAAATGCCTCACGAATAGTGATGACCTATCCTTCGATCGAAATAAACGGCAGATTAGCTATGTTGAAAAAACGGTGATCAATGGCATTAGTCAAACCGGTAGTGGCCTTCCGCCAAAGCCCGCAGAAATTTCCATCCCTGTGGTAAAACATACATTGCTCTCCGTGAGCAATGAAAGTCCGGCCGCACTGGGCCTTGGCTTTGGCACCTATGATTTTGTGCCGCTGCGTTTGCTACAACCGAACGTGCGTAGTTACGCATACATGTCAAATAACGCGGTGGCAGCAGCCTCCAATAATTTCCTCGGTTTCGATTATATGGTTACAGCCGAATACATCGTTCGCCCGTTTGAAGAATTTCCTTTTTCCTTCCTGGATGACCTCAGCAAAAAAATTACTTTCTGCGCATTAAATGACGAACGCGCCAATCCCATGACACCGGAACAAATTGAGGTATTCGGCATTCAAAAAAACCGACCCGAAATAATGGATGGCGAATATACCGAAGCAATCAAACTTCGCTGGAAACAGGGCTTTGTACCACATGGCTTTGGTATGGCAGCCAATTATAAACCGGGACCCACCAACGTAATGAATGACCCTTACGATTTTGCCCCCGATATCTATAAAAATTTCTTTACACCCGTACCAAAAGTAGATGGCGTGGAACAGGACGCAGATGACATCGGCAAATTCGTGCTCACAGAAACGGATGAACCGGTTCCTTTGTATGGAACGGCGCTGCATAAATATTTTATCGCCGGCTGGGACCTGTTTGGCCGCTGGACGCCCTGGGTGAAAAAAGGCTTTACCGCCCAGGCCGTAGCACCGCAACAACCGGGTATCATGTCGATCCGCCTGGAACTGGCCGATCCGGAAAACATGCAGAACCTCCTGCCAAATCAACCCGAAGTAGATGCACACCTGGAAATAGATTTTGGCTGGGACTGGATCGACCGCTCTCCTGCCAGGATCCAGATTGCGGGCCAGTTTTTTAATGCTGCGCTGAATGATCCGCCGGCAACGGTTCCTGCTGTTTTCGGCACACGTGCAGGTGATTTTGTTACGCCCCCGATCGATATTATTTTCTCCTCCACCAACCCGAATGTACTACCCACGACATCATTGGGCACGATCACGATCATGCAGCCTAATCCGCCTTCAGGCCCGCCGCCACCTGACCATGTACAATTCGGCAGTACCGATGTACCCAGTAATAATTTAAAAAGGTATAAGCTCCGCATCCCGGATATCAAATGCAGTTTTCCCGGCATCGCACCGTTTGAAGTAGCGTACACGGCCTATATCCGCGGACTCGAAACGGTGAGAAAACCAATAAATGAATATAGTCCCTGGGCGAAAGGTTATGTGAGCAGGCTGGCAGATCCAAGGCCGCCCGCAGTAACTGTTTTACCGGCAACCGTATTGTTTACAGCTGTTCCCGATGCCACAAAATTGGGTCGTGGTAAATTAACCTGGCCAGCCGCAACGGGGGCATTGGCTTATCATCTCTGGGAGGCCAGCGAAACAGCAGTTCGTGTAACGCTGGACAAAATATTGCGCGACGAATTTCCGTCTGACAATACCAAATGGTTGAAGCCGCTGAACGAACCCTACACCGTACGCGCCACGCAATTGCGCGATCTGCTCGCGCAGGCTAAATACAGCAATCCATGCCAGCGCTCTTTTAATAAGATCACAAAAGACCCGGTGAAAACCACCAGTTACGAATTGGCCTTGCCCGGAAGTTCTGACGTAATGTACCTGTACCAGGTAAGCAGCGTGAACAGCGCCAATATTGAAAGTGCTAAAAGCAATACCGTATTTTATGCGGTGCCGAAAGTGATCAAACCTGCTGCGCCCATGTTACAGGTAAGGCCCTATAAAAAACGGGCATTAACCGATCCGGTAGGCGAAGGCCTGGAAGTGAAAATTGTTCAAACCATCGGCGATGCGCCGCTCGGCTATCAACTCTATCGCACGCGAAAAAAAATCCTGAGCAGCGATGTGGGTATGAAAGGACTGCCGGTATACGACCACACTGCCCTGCAATGGTCCGATACAGTAATACAGTTACTGGACGGTACAACTTACCATGGCAAACAGGTGCGTGAACTCGGCATCGACCGGAGCTGGCGGCCTTATGTTTACCAGGCAGTAGCGATCGGTATTGCAGACGCGAGCCGCGGAAAACTCAGCGGCGAAAGTAACGCCAGTACAACAGAGATCGTTTATTTCCCGCCCGTGAACCCGCCGGCATTATTGCTCACAAGCGCGGCCCACAATGCCTTCAGCAGCCTGTTCGTGCTAACCACGACTGCTCCTTTTGATAAGGTGGACCTGGGAAAAGCAACGATCGAAATTTATACGCTGGATACGGATAACAACCGCAGGTTGCTAAAAACATTTACCGCACATGAATCTTCGCGTTCTGCGACCATTCTGTCCCTGGCAACAACGCCGGCACAGGCAGATGAATTACCAAAACTAAATCATCAGCCACCCAACACCGCAACAGGTATTACGCAATTCAGTGTCTGCGTAAAATCAAGCCCGGTAAAACTGATCATCAAGATCACCGATCCACTCAATAAAGCCACCGAAATAAAAGCAGAAACCTGATCAACATAAAAATAAACACATGCCTGTTATTGAAGATATCACGGTAGAAAACCTGAAACAGTTTGGCATCCGCGGACTAAGTTTCACGATGCCCGCATCGACGCAGAAATGGGTGGATCAAAACGTGGATACGCCATCCATTAGTTTTGATGCGGCGACCCTCACTTTACAAAGCAACACGAACAATTGGCTGGCGCCGTTCGCCGGTATTCTCAACGAAGTGGACACCAGTACGAAGAAATTACAATACAGCCTGCAAAAGGCCGATGGCACGATGGTAAATGAAGCTGGCGCGGTATTAAGGCTTTTCCCACAACAGGTGCTGCGCATGAAGCGGCTTGTTGGATTGAAAATGGAAGAAGCGAATACCCACAACCCGTTACGTGCCACAGGAAATGTAACACGCCAGGTACCCGCATTTGTATTTTTTACCAGCAGCAGTGCAAGCGGTATGACCAGCGGCTTTATCGACGCCGGAACAGACATCGGTTTTACCGGTTCGCTGAGTTTCTTCGACGAACAGGGTTTTATCATTCACCCCTTGTATGTTGCCAGCCTGCTAAAATCTTTGCTGGCTATTTATCCCGTGCTCGACATCGATACCGACAATACATTAAGCAATCAACTGGCGCACATAACCGGGCTATTGAGTAGCAGCAATCTCGTCCGTCTGGTGAAACCCGATGGACGGCCTTATGCAGGCGGGCACATAACCGGCATCACCGCAGTGGATACCGCCATCGGATTATTTTCGATCAACAGCTATACGGGAACCGATACCAGCCTCAAAGGCGAATTGGTTCGCGAAGCAGCCAGCAGCGCCGGCGGCAGTTTTCCCCCGGAAAAAGCCAGGCAATTATTATTTGGAAATACCTGCTATGGAAGGCTGATGGATAAAATGCCTTTACTAAAATTACCCTCAGCACTTGCCGGAAATACCTTAAGCCACGACTTTCTCACTGTGAAAGTAGTGGAGATGGAAGCTTACCTGATTGGCGCGCCGCCGGCTGCCTTCAACGGCACGAAAGCTGCACCCCTGCCCGCGATACGGCTACACGAACCCCTGGAAATGCTGGCGACAGGTAACGAGCTGATGGGAAGAATACAAACTATTTTTTCCGGTTCCCCGACTGAATCCCTGTGTGTTGCTATTCAACTGGATGAGCGTTTACCCCTTCCCGTGAACAACACAGATATCTCCTGGCCGGCGTTTCCTGCCTTGCCGGGCGATGTAACCGTGACGGAAGAAAACAACAGTTTTCCGCCTAACCTTAAAAAGGAACTAACCGTTAATAGCCGTGCAGACTTTATCCCGGCTCCAGGCGGTGGCCAGGCAACGGATGTCCTGCTCAAACTCACCGGCATTCCTCTAGGTGCCGCGATCCGCGTATACAACCGCGTGTTCGGGAACGATGCCGTGCTAAAACGTGGCGATGGCGCAGGTGGCGTTTGTGTGAGCAGCGTGCCGCCATTTACCGGTCGCACACTCAACGGCGAACTGGCCCTGGTGTTAAAAGATCCGCTGGGTTTAAAACGCACCGATGGCACAGTAACCGTCCCCACCGATCCGACGCTGATCTTCGAACTGATGATCAACCTGCATGATGGCATAACGAAGCGTTTATTTGGAGCGATCCAGTTACCTGTTCAATCCGTTGCTGTCACGCTTCCTGCACCAGGCGCATTCAATGTTATGAATGCCGTTGTGAAAAAAGGGGTGAGCAATGCTGCCATTCTAGGTATGCAACAGGCCGTAAATACCGTGGTGGATTTCAGCAGCACATCGGCGACACTCAATTCCATTCTCGCGTTAACGGGCGAGGCCTCACCCAGGGATGCCAACCGCCAGGCAACAATGGCGCGCCGGGAGTTTTTAGCTGCAGCAAAAAAAGCAACGAACTGGCAGGCATTGATCAGCGGCGGACAACTAACAGCACAGTTGCACAATGCCCTACCTGATCGTGGATGCCCCGGCAGCCCGGGGGGAAAAGAGACAGCTAACGTTGGGCTGTACACGCAAAACGGGCAGCTGGCCTACGACATCGCCAGGATGGCTTTTCGCCGTACGACCAGCTTTTACCAGCGGATCGTACAATTGTCGAATGCCGCCTGGCAGGAACCTATAGCGCCTGTTGCATTGGCAGAGAACAGCCCTGCATCTGCTACAGCAGGAACTTTTGCCGGAAGCCTGTTACAGAACATCGCTCCTTTCTGCGAAACACCTGAATTAGGTTTGTTGAAATCTGTTGTAGAAACAAATATCGACAGCCTGCCGGCAACATTTGATGCATTGACAGACCAGGTCGCGGGCTGGATCAATGGCATCAACACGGGATCCCTTTCCGGGCTGGTACAAACAGCCGCCAACCGCCTGAAGACGGAACTCGTAACCGCCCTGAATACGTTGAAAGACAACAATGCCTTATCCGAAAGCGACAAAGAACGCTTGTTCAATGAACTCAAACGGGAATTAGCCGCAGCTTGTTTCGGGCGTCGCGATACGCAGTGGGCGTTGCTGAATGCGATCAAACAGGCCAGGCACTCCATTTATATTGAAACACCAGGGCTAAGTTTTACAAAAGGCGCAGCAACGGCGGATTATGCGGCCGACCTGATCGCCGAGCTCAATACGCAATGCGCTGCAAAACCCGGCCTCCGCGTGATCATCTGCGTTCCGCGCCAGCCCGATTACCAAAGGCAATACGACCAGTGGATACAATCAGAAATTAAAGAACGCTTTACGATCATCCAGTCGCTTCCTCAAAAACAAGTGGTCGCTTTTCATCCCATCGGCTTTCCCGGCAGGCCGGCGAACCTCGAACAACAAGTGCTGATCGTCGATGACAGCTGGTGCCTTTGCGGCAGCAGCGCCTTCCGCCGCCGCGGCTTAACATTCGACGGCAGTTCGGACCTGGTATTTACAGATATCGACCAGGTAAACGGGCAGTCGCGGGCAATTGCCGGATTCCGCAAAGAATTAATGAGCCAGCGGTTAGGCATAAACGCCGGTGACACAACAAGCAGCAGGGCTTTGCAATTAAATAATTTTCACCAGGCTTTTGCACTCGTACGCCAGACCTTAATTTCGGGCGGACTCGGAAAAATAGAGCGGGTCTGGAACGGCCATACAGATGGCGTAACATTTTCGGAGCCCAGCATCGACCGTGAACTCGCCAATCCTGATGGCATCGAGTTCAACGGTTTGCAGGCATTGGTCTTTGCTGCATTTGCGACCCTGCCAAAATAACTTTCCAGCTCCGGATACTGGCAGGATTAAACCGGTAACGCGCTGTGTTGATGGCCTCATCCGCTACCGAAAGCTCGTACCAGGGGCTGATTGTTTCATCCCAGGGATTGTTGATGATATGTACAGACTGCGCGGGCGTGTATCCTTCTGCCAGCAGGTAAACAGCCTTCCCTTTACCGCTTACTGCCTTTCCCACAATGATTGCTACATGGCCAGGGCTCCCCGGACTGATCAAAATGTTCCCGGTTGAAATTTGCGCATCCGCAGTTCTCGCCACCGTCTCTTTATACACCGAGATCGTGCCTGCATAATTGTACAGGGCGTCCAGGTAATTCCTGAAAGACGATCTTGAATCATTTGCCGCAGCGGTTTGCACAAACGAAACATTGTTGCCATTTACTGCTGCGCGATAACCATTTTTATATTGCGCCCAGCTAAACAAATCGCCGCTGGTAAAGTGAAAAGCGATCTTATCAAACAGGCCTTTACTGTAAAAATATTCTGCCCGCAAGCGGATCACAGCGTCTGCGCATTGCTGTAAGTCGCGCGTGCCTACATCCATTTTCAACACTGCAACATGCGCGTCCTGGTTAGGGATCGGCGCTCCCCGGTAATCGATGATTTTGCTACCGGCAGTTTCCAGCGGAAAATCTTCCAGGTATTTGCCAAAAGACCCCTCGTCTTCTGTTACCCTTGTGTATCCTTCAGGTACGGGAATGCGTTCGCGGATAATACTGCCGGCATCGTTAAGACGCGCTGCAGATGCGGCATGTGGGGTATTATCCAGCTCTATCGTTGGAGCATGATTGCAGGCCGCAAACAACCAAAGCAGCAGAAGAATTTTATACATGGGAAAGTTTAATGTGGAGACTAAAGTCTCCCTATGATGCAAAGTTGTTATAGTTCCATATAGCCTCACAAAAAATAAATGCTGACCAGGGTTGCCCGACCGCTGCCGCGCCCGTTGGTTGCAGCCGTCGTGCATGTCCGCCGCCTGAACCGTTCCGTTTTGACGTTTACTTTTCACTTTTTATTTTTTATTTCAAATTTACACCCTCCCCCAAACCTACTTGCCGGTTTGCGTATGTTTCGGTAGGAAAGCGTGATAAATGGACGAAAAAAGCAGGTTTGGTAGACTTCTGCTAACCGGCATAATTGGGAAGGAAACCTGTTGCCGAAGAACAACACCCTGAGCACAACTTTAGGGATGGAGGACGTTCATCTTCAATCGCGGCCCATCTATTTAATTTTGCGGCATTGCGGTAATTGATTATTTTGAATTGCTGCAATGTTTAATGGAGTGTGCAATGCGCATTGGGCATCATCACAATAAAATTAACTTTCAATGACAGATAAAGAAAAGGCCGGCTGTCTAATTAAATTACATAAAGTAAAAGCAACTTCAGTAACAAACCATGGGACAAACTGCGACTCTTTATCGTATCGACAAAGCTGATTTTGCAAAAGTTATTGATAGGCCAAACGACTTTGGACTTTTTAAAATGACAAAGGGCTATGAGATCTTTGCTAATTCATTCGACGGACTGCAATTTGTATTGAAAAAAGGGCTGGACAAAAAAAATCAAGAAATAGCAGAGGTCATTTTTTATCCTAAGACCTTCATTGGGGAACAAATTGATTGGTCGAAAGCTGACTTTGAAAATTTGCAAGATAATTTCGACTTTGAACGCCAACCTGTTTATTACCATGACCCCGCTAAAGTTTCAGAGATTTCCGAGTTGTTAGACACAATTTCGTTAGATAAATTTCAAAAAGAATTCAACCATAATGAGTTGAATAAGGCAGCCATTTATCCCGGCGATATTTGGAATGACAAAACAGAAGACAGTATTGCTTTTAATGTCCGACACATGCTTATAGAGTTCCACAGGCTAAAATCAATTTTCAAAATAGCCAAAGAAAATAACGAATACGTGTTAAGCTATGTTGGATAAAAAAACAGCCCCTACGATACTGCTATTATGAAATACCAAATACTACGGGGCCAACAGCGGTTCACTCGGAGGCGTTTTGAAATAAAAAATAATTGTACTTTCTTTATCAGCAAACGATCCGGCGTTCCGAAGCCCAACAACACGGGCTTTTGAGAAGCCGGGTTCCCAATTCTTTTTCTATCTCGACCCTTAAAATAATAAGTACGATGAAACTCAGCCAAACATTAAACTATGCAACCATCGCATTTTGCACGTTGCTGTTGTCCTGCTATCATGCCAATCAAAAAGGAAATACCGCTGTCGATCAGGCAACAGCTGTTTCAGGAACCCAGCTACAGGCAAACAAAGCGCTGGTGCTAAAACTTTATGATGCGCTAAATGACAGCAACTTTACATTAGCGAAAACTTTTGTTGATCCGAGTTTCACACACCACTATGTAAAAGACAGCGGCTTCGGCCATACAACATGGGCCGGGTTTGAAAAAGGATACCGGATGTCGTTAAAAGCATTTCCAGACTGGAAATTATCGCCCGGGACGATTGTCGCGGAAGGAGAATATGTATCGGTATTGTTAAGCGGAAAAGGCACACAGCAGGGGGAATTCGCTGGTATCCCGGCAACGAATATTAAGGCAGGAGCTCCCATCATGCTGTTGCATCAAATCAGGGACGGAAAAATAACAGCGGACTGGGAGATAATGAATACGGCTTCTTTCCTTGAGCAAATAAAAAAACAATAAAGGCTACCAGCGCGAAAAGCCAGGAATTTTATGGGCAGTTTGTACACCCTGTTGCTTAATTTAGATTTTCATGGGGCTGAATTAATAATAAAAGAAATGCTCTTTCTGTGAGCACAAAAACACACGATAAAAATGAGTGATCATTCCGACTATTCGATAACCAAAGACGAGATCAAGAAAGAATTCCAGGTGGAAAGGATGATCTTATTCAGCGATGCGGTTTTTGCCATCGTGATCACCTTAATGGCTATCGAGATCAAAATTCCCGAGACAAGCGAAAAGCTTCGCGGAGCCTTGCTGGAGCAGGAACTGGTACACCTGCTGCCGGTAGTTCTTGCCTATATTGTAAGTTTCTTTTTTATCGGGATGATCTGGTTCCAGCATTTAAAAGTATTTAGTGTGGTTAAGGATTACGACAAAGGCCTGGTTGTAAGGAATTTGCTGTTGTTGTTTTTTATCGGGCTTTTCCCGTTTTGCGCTTCTATCATCACACGGTCGAAAGGTACGCCAGTGGCTTTTTTTATCTATTTCGGGATCATTCTTTGTTGCATTATCACCCAGTATTTTTTGCAGCATTATATCCTTATAAAAAAGCCGGCGCTGAGAGCCAGTACAGATTTAAAGGAGCACCTGTTCGAGCTATATAAAAAGAAATTACTGGTGATTGGCTTTTCGATCGCCTTTATCTTATGCATCGTAACGTTCCTTTTTGTAAAAGCGAAAGATTTTCAATCACTCGCGCCGTTGTGGGTATTACCCGTGGTGGTGATTTACCGGTTTATGATCAGGAAAGGGAATAAGCGGATGGAAGGGTATAAATAAACGATTCCAGTTTCTCTCCTGCTGATCAAATGCCGCCTGACTGGGACTATAAATTTCATGTTATGAACTTATCAAAAGGCGGAACTTAAAGCCTGCTTAATTCATGGCAAACTAGAGCGTCAGTTCTTAAGGCGTTTAAAATCTGATCATGACTTATCCCTACTTTCTGTGTAAAATTGGCTGAAGATGCCGGTACAATCAATAAAAGACAGTATACAAAACATGCTGAAAAAAAATAAGGTTGCAGGATGTTTGCCTGCTTAAAATTTACCTGAGCAAACCTGATAAGAAAAGAAAAAAGCCGGTATGTATGATCCGGAAAATGTGCGCGCGCTGAGTAACAGGAGACTTCTAAAACATTTCATGTTCATATGCAAAGCCATTCAAAAACAAAGCAACTATTTCTGCTATCAGGCGCCCTGTTAACCTGGTTTGCTGTTGTCCTGCAGGGCTATCTTATCATGGCCAACCGGGTAACATCAGTTCCCGAAACAGTAGCCAGGTTTTTCAGTTTCTATACGGTACTAACAAATATCCTGGTAGCCCTGTATTTCACTTATATGCTGCTCGCTCCTGCTGCCCGACCGGGCAGATTCTTTTCGGGATCTGCAACTGCGATCGCGGTTTACATCAGCGTTGTGGGAATCGTGTACAACCTGGTTTTAAGGAACCTCTGGAACCCCGCAGGTTATCAGCAACTGGCCGATGAACTTTTGCATGTTGTTGTTCCCCTGTTTTTTATCATATACTGGTTCGCATTTGCGCGAACGCGAGCCCTGCAATGGAAGTATATGTTCTCCTGGCTGATGTATCCTTTGTTTTACCTCCTGGTTATTTTATTACGTGGTTCATGGTCTGGTTTTTACCCATATCCATTTATCGATGTCACGCGTATCGGTTACAGTAAAGCGCTGGTAAATAGTGCTGCCATGCTAGGTCTTTTCCTGGCAGTGTCAGCGCTCTTTATATTTGTCGGGAAGTCAGCATCAAACAAAACATCCGCTTAACTGTGTAACCCGGAAGCCTGGCCAGTCTGGTTAACTTGGGGGATTGCAGCAATTTGTTTACATTGAATAGCGGTTCGGTTCGGTTAAATATTACGCGATAAGGCCCGACAAATCAGTAACAATAAGGAATCACTATGGTAGCAGGAATAGCGGACAAAAATGAACTATTAACAGCAATAGCGGCTGAATTTTTAAAAATGCAGCGCTTATTTTCAGCCCTTCCTGAAAGCCTGGTAAATACGGTGCCCTTTAAAGACAGCTGGACGGCTGCCCAACTTCTCAGTCATGTTACCAGGTCAACCGAATTAATGGCGAAAGCGATGCTCATGAATGGAACAAGCACAGAACGAGACCCTGGAGAAAAGATCCCCGGGTTAAAAAAAACATTCCTGGATTTTTCAACCCGAATGACATCTCCCGACATCATTAGCCCGGATTTAGGTACTTATGAAAAGCCAAGGACGATAAATGAGTTGAAGGATTCTCTTGAAGTATTCAAACAAAATGCGAACAACGCAAACTTAACCGACCTGGTGGAAGGACTTCCGTTCGGTCCCGTTACCAAATTAGAAATTACCCACTTCGTCCTCTA
Organism: Ferruginibacter sp.; assembly: GCA_028288705.1. Classification (GTDB taxonomy): domain Bacteria; phylum Bacteroidota; class Bacteroidia; order Chitinophagales; family Chitinophagaceae; genus Ferruginibacter. The sequence goes on along the minus strand of JAQBNH010000019.1, from coordinate 212,881 downwards.
TCACACGCAACGACATTTGCAGCAGATGGAGAAAATTTGCGATGCACTACAGGGTGAGCGTAACGACAAGGTTTAAAAGACGTCCCCCCGAAAAGCTACAAGAATTCCTGACAATTTGGGCACTTGAAAAGATTTTGCGTAATTGCTTTAAAGTGCTATTTTAAAGTGCGACAATGCGATCTGTTGTGCACAAGCAGTGTTGACAGTTAAATTTTCCTGGGCGACAAATGACAAGAATAGTTTGCATTTTTCTTCCTGTAAAATCTTAGTCATGTTTAAAGCATGTGCACTTTCTTGCACCTTATATCACTCTTCCAACACTCTTCTATTACTCTTCTATCAGTCTTCTATCAGTCTGATAGGGGGTATCCGCGTCAGTTGACACGGATACCCCCTACCAGAGTAATAGCTGTCCCGAAGCAGGCCGCTGCAGGACCTGAGGTTTATCCTGCTTAGCGCTGATCAAAATCAATTCGGTTTGCCTTATGCGATGCCATTTATTTTTACATTTGCCATTAAACTACGATCAATGAAACTTTGGACAGGGGTAGAAAAAGACGATACCAAAATAATCGCTTACCACGATGCCATTTTATATTTAGGCAATCCCAAAACGGATGAACTGGAAAAAATCATGGCTGATATCCAGGCTAACGCTGCCCTCAAAAACATGATCGGTATTCCGTTGCGTTACATAAAAGAAATTCACCTGGAGGATGACAAACAAACCATTGAAATCCAATTTGGCGCAGATTCTACGGAAACGATAAAACTAAAAGACGGGTTCAAACGAATGAAGATTTTTGAATACCTGAAAAGTATCATTCCCCATCATACGTTCCTGGTAGATCAATATTCTAAAATAAGGTCGGGCAAAAAACCTTTGATCGCAATGGGCGTTGTACTGGCAATCTTTCTTTGGACACTGTATATTTCAAATGGCTTTGATCAGGGCCTGGAATATGAAGTTGTCGGCAACCAGCGGTCACTAGCAACGATCGTGTTAGGAATCGCGTCCTTAGGCGCAAAAAAGGTGATCCTTATTTTTGGCTCATTATTTATCATTGCTGCCATTTCATTTTTTATGAAAACAAGGGTTATAAGAGTTGTCCAAAAAATTATTATAAACAGGTAGCATCCGCTGTATAAAATGAGAAACCTCCCGGCAATATGTTTAATGACGATCCTGTTTACAGTTTGCTTTTCCCGGGCATCTTTTGCCCAATCGACTCAAGTTAATTTTGGAAAAGGATTCAATTATTTTGCTGAAGGAGATCAGCGCCAGGTCCTGTTTTCTCCCTCTTACAACAAACCGGTTGCTTATTTTCCTCCTTCGCGAGAGAACAATTACGACAGCTCTATAAAAATGGAGATTCCAAAAAGTAGTCTGGGTTGTTATACCCAATGTCACAGGTTTCGGTTTCAATAAAGACTATGTCATCGCAGAAAGCAAAACTGCTACCGGCGCCGCTTATTGGGTAATTGATAAAAAGAAGGAGCCTGTTGAGCGCATGAGTAAAAATGAAGAACGGATGATCTTATCAAATGTGAGGATGATTAAGCGCAACAAATTCCTGGCGTTGAAAAAGACATTAAAAATAGCTTTCCGTAAAACAGCTTTTGTTTGCACGCAATGAAACAACTAACTGTTTTATTACCTGGTTATATGCATGCTGTTGCGTCATGAACCAACATGAACCGGGCCAGCCACATTCAGCCGACCTCCGGCTTTACTTATTTATCTTCTCAACAAAATGATCCACATCTTTCTGGCGGATCGGCAAAGCCAGCATGCCTGATCTTTCAAAGAAGCCAATAAAAAACCCTGTCGCTACATCATACAATTCTACCGCCCTGCTAAAGTCATTTACGGTAGGCACAGCAAATACATAACGGCTGTCTTTTGCGGCAATATATGCGGCGATCTGCTGTGAACTGGCCACCTCGATTTTATACGGATAGTTACTGAATGCATCAGCGGTGATATTTTCATATTTTTTCTTTTCAGAAAAATTACGGGCATTCAATAAGAGGATTTTATCTTTTTTTAACAGGGTTAAATTATAGATGGCCCGCACGGAATCTTTTACGTTCGCATATTTAAATTCGTTTACGATGCCGCGCACCATCAGGTCGAGCCGGTAAACAGCACTATCGTAATTATCACCCGCATCGCCACCAAAATAAACAGTCTTTTCTGCGAGCCCGATGCGCGGCTCTTTTTTCTTACCCTGGTAAAAATAAATGCCATGGGCAGAACGGGAGTAACCCTTCCCGGTATTATCAGACCAGGTGTAAAGCATCGGCTGTGCAAAAGAATTTTCCGGCGACTTCGCGAGTTTACCGGCTTCTTTAGGGCTCACATACCCGGCAATTTCTGAGACGGTCCACAACCTTGTCATACTGCTTTTAAAGGCACTATCGAAATAAGGATAACGGGTGGAAACGATGTACAGTTTATTTCTCAGGTAGTCGGCTCCTGTTTGTGCCTGGGCAAAACAACTGCATAACAACAGGGCTGCGGTGTAGATCTTCTTCATTCGAAAAGGGTCATTAAGTTAGGACGGCGAAAATAAGGCTTTTTGATTGCTGATTAGTCCTGATGGTTGACATATTTACAACCCGACCTGTCGGAAGAACAGGTTAAAAAATAAACGCTCAATTGCACAGACAACAACAGACCCTGCATTCCAGATAAAAACGCTTCCCCAAAAAAAAATACTGGGCGCAGCAAACACAAGTACAACTACTAACTACCAATTCCCATATCCGGTCAAACAACTACCCAACGATCACAATTCAAACTGTGCTTGCTGTCCCCTATCCCATGCATCGAAATGCTGAAAGCAACTCTGGGCGATGCTTCCCAAGGCTTCCGTTGTAGCAAAAGCCTGGTGCGGCGTGAGCAATACATTGTTCATCGATAACAATTGTTCTAATTGAACGTCATGCAAATCTTCCCCGCCATGATCATAGAAAAAAACGCCTTTCTCTTTTTCATATACGTCCATCCCGTAAAAACCAATTTTGCCGGTAGTTAAGCCATGGATGATCGCAGTTGTATTTACAACAGCACCGCGCGCAGTGTTTATGATCATCACGCCATCTTTCATCGTGCTGATGAGTGCATCATTAACCAGGTATTTTGTGGAAGGGTTTAAAGGCGTATGCAAGCTGATAATATCGGCCGCGGCACAGAGTTCAGCAAGCGTTGTAAAGACCACCCCGTATTTCTCAGTTAGCGATTCGTCGGGGTGAATATCGTAAGCGAGAAGCTGGCAGCCGAATCCATGCAATATTTTTGCTGTGATCGCACCGATCTTTCCCGTGCCGATAAGGCCGACGGTTTTATGATGCAAATTAAAGCCGACTAAATTATCCAGGCGGAAGTCCTGCTGATGCACCTGATTATCTGCAAGGATTAATTTCCGCGTCAGCGCCAGCATCATCGCGATGCCGTGCTCGGCGATCGCATGCGGAGAATACGCCGGCACATTAGCCACCCTGATACCGAGTTTCTTTGCAGCGTCAATGTCAATATGATCCACACCTGCAGAACGCGTCACCAGGTATTGTACGCCCTGGCTATGCAGCTCCTGCAACAACGCAGCACTGCAGTCATCACCGGTGAATACAGATACTGCATCAAAGCCCGAGGCCATCGATGTGTTTTGTGAAGAAAGACTTTCTGTTGTAAAATGGATGTCGTGCCCGGCCTTATTTGATCTGATCAAAAAAGGTTGCTCGTAAGGGCGGTCACTATAAAAAAGTATTTTCATCATAAGACCCCGAAGCTAGTTGATTCTTGCGGCTATCTTATGATGAGGATTACGAACTATTTAATCCAGTTGAATTCGTATTCGATCGGTGTTTTTAATCCACGCTCTGCAACACGGCGGAATCGTGCCGGTAATGCCATCAGGTAATCACGGGCTTTTTCAGCCGCAGAATTGATATTGCCAATATTGCCAATATCCCATTCTTTAACGAGCGATTCAAGGATCTGGGTGTAATCGAGGCTGGTATATACACCGAGTCGTTGTGCAGCATCACTGAAATGCGAAAAAGTTGCTCCGATTGATTCGCCGCTCTGGCGGAGGAAGTTAGCGGGCATTACAATTTTCTTGCGCATCATATCTTCAAAGGCCAGCATCATTTCACTTGGATCGATCTCGAAGATCTTCGTAACAAAACTACGGTATGCTTTTGCATGGCGGGCTTCATCAGCAGCGATCACACCACATATTTTTGATAGCTGGTCGTTACCGTGTTTCTTCGCCAATGTTGCTGTACGGCGATGAGAAATATTGGTCGCCATTTCCTGGAAAGAAGTATAAACGAAATTGCGGTAAGGGTCTCGTGCTGCGCCGATTTCCATTCCATCGGCAATCAGGTATTGTGTGCTGATCTCCATCTGGCGCATATCTATCCGGCCACTCAGGTACAAATATTTGTTTAACAGGTCGCCATGGCGGTTCTCCTCAGCTGTCCACATTCTCACCCATTTGCTCCAGCCCTGCGGCTCCATCCTGTCGATCCCTTCCACATCCATGAGCCAGGTTTCGTAAGTCGGGAGGGCTTCTTCGGTGATCACGTCACCCACGAGTACAGCCAGGTAATCGTAAGGGAGCGCCTTACATTGTGCCTGTAATTCTTTAATTTCTGTTGTAAATGTTTCGCGTGAACTGTCCGGTAACAAATCAGCAGGTTGCCAGTTGGTTTCCGGAGATTTTAAAAATTCCGCAATAATATCGTCTATCTTTTGCCCGAGGAATTTCATGACCTCCAGGCGGGTGTTGTTCAAACTCATGGTATAGCTTAGTGAGCACGGAATGTAACCAGAGGTTACAAATACAGTACCAGCTTAATGTTGATTAGCCGGCAAAGATAACCAATAAACCGCCTCAAAATTCGAGCGAAGAACGCCCCATAAAAGTTGCCCACCGGGATAACCCGTTGATACTGCATGTTTTTAAATTATGAATTGAAACATTAACTTGCTGTATGGACGGAGCATCTGCAGCAGCACTGATTAAAGAAAAAGAACGATTCCAGGCATTGTTCGAGTTTGCCTCACTGGGCATAATTGTCGCCAATTCCACGGGGGTGATAGAGATGGCCAATAATTTTTTACTTACACAGTTTGGCTATACATTAAAAGAAGACCTCATTGGCCGGCCGGTAGAAATGCTGATCCCAAGGCGTTACGATCATATTCACCACAAGCATCGCGAAGGATATATCAAACATCCGGCAGCGCGCCCTATGGGTGTTGGACGGGATTTGTTCGGACTGAAAAAAGACGGCACCGAATTCCCCGTGGAAGTAAGCTTGAGTAATTATAAGTCGGGGGAAGAAACGTTTGTAATCGCCTTCGTGATAGATATCACGTTGAGAAAAGAAATTGAATCTGCGCTCATCGAACAAAAGGAAGAACTGGCAGAAAAGAACGGCAAGATTGAAGAACTGAATGAAAGCCTCGAAAGAAAAGTAGAGTTGCGCACCGCCCAGTTCCAGGAAACGATGAATTTGCTGGAAGCTTCGCGCGATGAACTCAGTAAGGCATTGAGCAAAGAAAAAGAATTGGGTGATCTTAAAAGCCGTTTCGTTTCAATGGCTTCCCATGAATTTCGCACACCTTTAAGTACGATCTTATCTTCTGCATCACTGCTGGCAAAATATACGGACAATGCCGACCAGGATAAACGCGATAAACACATCAACCGCATCAAAGCCTCGGTAAATAACCTCACAGATATCCTGGATGAATTTCTTTCCATCGGCAAAATTGAAGACGGTAAAATCCTCGCACGCTATACAAGTTTTAATGTAAAAGAATTTATTAGTCAGCTCGTGCAGGAATTAAAAGCGCTGGCAAAACCAGGCCAGCAGCTCGTTTACAGCCATAGCGGTGAAGAAATAATTTATCTTGATGAATCACTGTTGCGAAAGATCATTTTTAACCTGCTGACAAACGCTATAAAATTTAGCCATGATGATGGACTGATCGGGATTAACAGCACCGTGTCGGGATCGGAGTTTAGCCTCGAAGTTGTTGACCAGGGAATTGGCATTTCTGCGGAAGACCAGGAACATTTATTTGAACGTTTTTTCCGGGCATCGAATGCCACGAATATCCAGGGCACGGGCCTCGGATTGCATATCATTGCAAAATATGCAGAGTTGATGGCGGGCGAGATCAGCTTTAACAGCGAGCTGGAAAAAGGATCCCGTTTTACCATCTCATTTAATAATGCCATTGTATGAAACAAAGAATTTTACTGATAGAAGATAACGATGAGATCCGGGAGAATACGGCCGAAATACTGGAGTTATCCAATTACGACGTGGAAACGGCAGTGAATGGTAAACAGGGCGTGGAGAAAGCGCTGGCGCAAAGGCCCGACCTGATCATCTGTGATATCATGATGCCGGTGCTTGACGGATATGGCGTATTGCACCTGTTGCATAAGCATGAAGAACTCAGTACCGTTCCATTTATCTTCCTCACTGCCAAATCGGAACGTGCTGATTTGCGCAGGGGAATGGAAATGGGCGCCGATGATTATATCAGTAAACCATTTACAGATATTGAGTTGCTGAACGCGATCGAGAGCCGGCTGAAGAAGCAGGCGGCGGGAAAAAAAGCCGCTGAAGCAGAAGCCACAGATGACACAGCTAGCGCCAATCCTTTCGGTAGTTTAGAACATATCACTGAAGACCGTGAACAGAATAATTATTCCAAAAAACAACTCATTTACCGCGAAGGCAATCACCCTAAAAAATTATTCTTTTTAAAAAAGGGAAAGGTGCGCACGTTCATCAGCAATGATGATGGCAAGGTATTAACGACCACGTTATTTGGAGATGGTGATTTCTTCGGCTACACGGCACTGATAGAAGGGTCCGGTTATAAAGACACGGCTGAGGCGATCGAAGAAAGTGAGGTGATTGAGATTCCTGCTGATGAATTTGAGCACATTCTCTGGCATGATCCTGCCGCCACGAAACGCTTTATCCGTATGCTCTCTCATAATATCGTGGAAAGAGAACAGCAACTGCTCAACATTGCCTACAACTCGTTACGAAAAAAAGTGGCCACTGCGCTGATGCAATTGCTGACGAAATACAGGGAGGAAGGGCCGGCAAGTTTTTCAATAAATTTTTCGCGGGAAGACCTGGCCAACGTAGCCGGCACAGCAACAGAGTCGTTGATCCGAACCTTAAGTGATTTTAAAGCAGAGCAACTCATCGATATTCATGGAAGCAGGATCACCGTGCTCAATGAGAAAAAGTTAGCCGGGATGCTCAACTGATTTCAGCCAAACGCTCAGCACCTGGTTGAATTCATTTTTTAGCAACGCAAACTGCTGCTCGTAATTTTTCATTTCGTTGCGGCGCATGCTGTGCCTGCTCAGCAGGGATGAGTTCCTGTTCTCCTTTCCCGCGAGGGCAGTTTTAAGTTCCTGTTGCATAGATACAATATCCTGCTGCATGTCCTGGATGAGTTCATCATTTTGAATAAAGCTATTTTGAAAACGTTCCCCCAGCGTGGTCATATCCTTCCCTTCATGCAGGTCGAGCATTTTCGCCAGCTGCACTTTCAGGTATGCATTCTCCTGCAGCCAAAAGTCCAGCGCACGCTCCCACCCCAGGTTCTCATGGAGATATAGTTCAAAACCCGGTATGCCCGTACTCGTCATGCGTTTCATTTTTTATGCTCTTACAAATATATTCGGTTCATTACCTGTGCAGGCAAACGGCGATCAGTTCCTCAGATGAATTTCATCATGGCATTCGATGCCTGGGCCCTGGCTGTGATTGTGCAGCGCGGGGCTCAGGTATGGTATGTCGAGGCCCAGGCCTCGTACGATCAGGAGCAACGCCATAAACAGCATTATATAAGGATAAATTTTACGAATATTTTTCCTCAGGCTGATACTCACGAACCCACCCATAAACGCCAGGCCCCACATAACCGGCAATGTACCCAGGCCAAATGCTGCCATAAACAGGGCGCTCTTTAAAACAGTTCCGGTGGAGACTGCACCCGCCAAAGCCATATACAACAGGCCGCAGGGCAACAATCCATTGAGGGTGCCGATGAAAAAATTAGCACGATAGGTTTTTTTATTAAATAAGCGGCCAAGCTCTTTGCGCAGCTTCATAAATATGCCGGCGTTTGCAGTAACCCTGGATAAATAGTTCACAGGCTTCAGCAAAAAGATTAAGATGCTGGCGCCCAACAAAACGGACAGGGCCTGCTGAAAACCGAAGATCGCCGCAGCATTGCCTGCTAATCCCAGTAGCGCACCGATCAGCGCATAAGTAAAAACCCTTCCCAGGTTGTATAACAGCGTAGACATAAACCTGGAGCCATAGCTGTCTCTTACAACCGGCAGTGAAAGCGCCAGCGGCCCGCACATACCGATACAATGGAAAGTGCCCACTGCACCCATTAGCAATGCTGTGACTAAAAGCGTGATCAAGGCAACATGATTTTTTGTTTGTCGAAATAACTTTCTTTGCCTGCTACCCAGGTAACCTGTAATTCGTGTAACCCGTGGTTAACAGCCGGTATGGCGATCTGCGTTTGCCCGTTATCGGTATGCAGGGAAAAATGCAGGTCTTTTGCCTGATCGGCAACACAATACAACAGCACACTCGCATTTACAGGAAGATTACTCATTTCTGCAGGAAATTTAACCAGGAGTATACCATTTTGCAGGTGATATGTTACCGGCACCGACAAAGCGTCTGCCCGTTTCACCTGCTCGATGCGGTCCTGGTATTTTAGTTCCTGCTCATAATAATCACTGGCAACCAGGTCCTGGTTTTGACTGGATGATTTAAACACGAGCAATAAAATACCACTGATGAAAACGATGTACACCACAATTATTTTATATCCCCAGTTCATAATGATTGTTTTTAAATATTGCCGCGGTTAATTATAAATTTCCGGTCCGATAAAATTGGCCCTGATCGTTTTTATTTTCCCTTCCGGCCCGTAGAGCCCAATAACCAATTCTGTTTTCCAGCCTTTCAGGCTGGCGCGATTCAGCTTTACAAAAAACTGCAGGCTGCTGTAATCTTCCTTTTTTACGAGGCTGTTACTGCTGTTCACCAGGCTGATCTCGCCGGGAATATTTTCCAGCTTCAATGTTACCGGGATATCCTCGTGGGTTTTGTTGGCGAGTTTTAAATTATACAAATTGCTCACTCTCCCATCCGGCATCGATGTGTATGTCATACCAGCCGTACGCATCAGCCTGGCATCAAGATCCGTACGGCTGGCCAGTAACACAACGAGCAGGATCAGCAACAGGGATAATACGCCTGTATAGCCCTTCAGCCTTTTTCCAAAGCGGAGTTGCTTACTATCACTGATACTATTTTCAGAGGCGTACCGGATCAATCCCGGCGGGCGCTGCACACTCAACATGATCGCATCACAGGCATCAATGCAGGCCGTGCAGTTAATACATTCAAGTTGCGTTCCGTTGCGTATGTCAATGCCTGTGGGGCAAACCCGCACGCAGGCGCCACAATCCACGCAATCACCCAGGACAGGCACTGGTTGCAGGTCTTCCAGTTTAGCAAGTGCGGTATTGCAGCCCCCGGATTTGCAATCAGCACAACCTGATTTATGATCCTGTGTACCGGCTGTTGCTGATTTTTTTATCTTCCCCCTGGGTTCACCGCGAAGATAATCGTAGGCAACAACAATGGAATTTTTATCGAGCAGCACGCCCTGCAATCTTCCGTACGGACAAACCACGATACAGACCTGTTCACGAAACCACCAGTAGACAAAGAAAAAGATCGTGCTGAATATCAGCAGGGAGAAAAAGGTACCAAGATTTTGTAAAGGCTGGCTGATATCTTTCAGCAACTGATCCATGCCGATGATATAAGCCAGGAAGAAGTTGGCAATGATAAATGACAAGGCAAAGAAGATCAAAAATTTGATCGTACGTTTCCGGATCTTCTCTGCGTTCCACGGCATTTTTCGCAGCAGCTTTTGCTGGGAGGAATCACCATCGATCCAGTATTCTATTTTACGGAAAAGCATTTCCATAAAAATCGTTTGCGGACAAGCCCAGCCACAGAATATCCTGCCAAAAGCTACCGTAAACAGGATCACGAAAACAATAAAGCATAACATCGCGATGCCGAAAATGAAAAAGTCCTGGGGCCAGAAGATCATCCCGAAGATGATGAACTTCCGTTCCATAATATTCAGCATCAGCAACGGTTCCCCATGCAATTTCAAGAAAGGCAGCGTAAAGAAAACGACCAGGTAAAAAACACTGAACCAGGTACGGAGATTATACAGCCGGCCTTTGGGTTTTTTCGGGTTGATAAAGTTTCGCTTGCCTTCCTTTGTGATGGTGGCCACCGAATCCCGAAATACTTCTTGTGTGGTACTGGTCATGTTGATCATTTCTTCGCTTACAATGTCGCTTTCACTTTAGTTGAATCCGTTCCTGCTTCCGCCTCAAAAAGGTCGCCCTGCGCAGCTTTCGCATTGGGAGGATTGGTCCCCTGCAGGCTTTTAATAAAACCTGCGAGGTTATTTATATCCTTTGGAGAATAATTTTTTTCCCAGGCCTGCATGCCTTTATCGGGGTATCCATGTTTGATGGACAAATAAATATCTGTGAGCGAGCCTTTGTGTAACCAATAGGCATCCGTTAAATTCGGACCTGCGCCGCCTTCTCCCTGTTTGCCATGGCAGGCCCAGCAAACTGTTGTGAAGATCTCTTTACCGGCGGTAAGGCCAGCCGCTGCCGGCATTTGCAGGTTTGTTTCATCTACCTTGTCTTTATTTTTGGCATCATATTCTTCTTTCTCCAGTTTAGCTATTGCCAGTTCCTGCTCGTATTCCTGCGTGGGATTTTTTCCGGAACCAAGCACATGGAAATTGAGCATGTACACAACGGCAACAATGATCGTAAGGATGAACCCATACTTCCACCAGGGCGGCAATGAATTATCCAGTTCGCGAATACCGTCATAATCATGGTCGAGTAAAATATCCGCTTCCTGTTCCACAGCAACAGCGCGGGTAAATAATTTCTTGTCGAGGCCCGCCCACCAGTTGCGTAATTTTGGTTCGGCACTTTTGATTTTTTCCGGTAATAGTTCCTGCTGGATCCTGCGGATAGAAAAAAGCAGGAATCCGATCACCGCCATTTCCAGCACCAGCACAATCACCATTGGCCAGAAACCGGCGGCATTCATGCCACCATAATTGGAAACTGTTTGAACAACTTCTGCAGCAGCTTCAGTTTGTGCATGCAGGGGTTGAAAGGAATTGACCAGAAACAGGAGACCTGTTACGGCCAGTATTTTATTTGTGTTGCGTTGTTTCTCCAGCGCCTGGCGTCCCATGGTAATCAATACCTGTCCCATGCCCCAGATAACAAAAGCCAGCACGAGTGCGACAACCGCCATTACGATGACCAGCAAATTATTACCGGGTGCTGCCTGCTTTGCGGGAGTGGTCGCATCCTGTGCTACAGCCGAAAATGACAAAAGGATAAGCAATAGAAAAAACAATGATCTGCGAAAGGTTACTAAACCAGCTTGCATAAAAAATATTTATCAGTTGATCGAATTTGAATCCTGCATTTCCTGCAGCGGAATATTGGAAAGCGTGCTGATACTTTCTTTGTCCATTTTTTTTACATACCAAAGCAATGCAACAAAAAACAGGAAAAAGATGAGTAAAGAGATCATCGGGTACACCTGTGCATGATCCATTTTTTCAGCATATTGTTTGATGAATTTGAACATGGTCGTTATTTTTTTAGTTGAGAAATGTCAGTGCCCATTCGTTGCAGGTAAGCGATGATGGCGATGACTTCTTTATTGGGTGAGATGCGGATACTGTCTGTCGCGAGGTTCTGCACGATCTCATTAGCCTGCGCCATCAACACTTTGTTGGCGAGTTTATCAAAACCTTTTTCGTAAGGAACACCCAGTGTTTGCATCGCGCGAATTTTTGCACCGGTTGTAGAAGTATCCAGATTATCTACCATCATAAATGCGTAAGGCGGCATAACAGATCCTTCGCTCATTGAGGATGGCTCACGGAAATGCCGGAAATGCCAGCCGTTGGATTTTTTCAGGTTACCTGTTCCTTCACGTGCGAGATCGGGTCCGGTGCGTTTACTGCCCCATTGAAACGGGCGGTCGAAAACAAATTCACCTGCCTTGGAATATTCCCCGTAGCGTTCTGTTTCACTCCTAAAAGGACGGATCATTTGCGAGTGGCAGGTGTAACAACCTTCACGAACATACAAGTCACGTCCCTGCAATTCCAGTGGCGTATAGGGTTTCACGCTGCTGATGGTGGGTACATTCGATTTGATCATGAACGTTGGTACCATTTCAATCACACCGCCGATCAGGATCACGACAATGCTCAGCAACATGAGCTGTACCGGTTTGCGTTCGATCCAGCGATGCCAGTGTTCGCCTTTGTGGATGGCGCCGCCTTTTTGTAAAGCTGCTGCTTCTGCAGGTTCATTGGCAATGAGTTTACCGGCTTTGACTGTTTTGTAAATATTGTAGATCATCAGCAGTGTGCCCACCAGGTACATCGTTCCACCGAGTGAACGCATCGCATAAAAAGGCTTCATGTAAGTCACCGTTTCCAGGAATGTATATTTCAGCTGGCCGCTTTCTGTGAACTGTTTCCACATGCTGCTTTGCGTGAAGCCAGCCCAGTACATCGGAACTGCATAGAAAATAATTCCCAGTGTACCCAGCCAGAAATGACTGTTCGCCAGCTTTTTTGAATAGAGTTCCGTACCAAAAATTCTCGGGATCAGCCAGTAAAGAATCCCGAAGGTGAGCATCCCGTTCCAGCCCAAAGCACCAACGTGCACATGCGCAATGATCCAGTCTGTATAATGACTGATCGCGCTTACATTTTTCAGAGAGAGCATCGGGCCTTCAAAAGTTGCCATACCATAAGCGGTAACAGCAACTACCATAAATTTTAGAATAACATCATCTCTTACGCGATCCCATGCGCCACGTAAAGTGAGGAGGCCATTGATCATACCGCCCCAGCTTGGGAACAACAACATAACAGAAAACACCACACCAAGCGATTGCGCCCAGTTTGGTAAAGCTGTATACAATAAATGATGCGGCCCGGCCCAGATATATAAAAAGATCAGTGACCAGAAATGGATGATCGATAATTTATAAGAATACACCGGCCTGTTGGCAGCCTTCGGCAGAAAATAATACATCAGTCCGAGGTAAGGTGTTGTAAGGAAGAAGGCGACCGCATTATGCCCGTACCACCATTGCACCAATGCATCCTGCACGCCCGCATAGAGACTGTAGCTTTGCAACCAGGTATAAGGTAATTGCCCGGAGCGAACGATATGTAACACCGCAACCGTTACGAACGTAGCGATGTAAAACCAGATCGCTACATATAAATGCTGCTCTCTTCTTTTCAGGATCGTACCAAACATATTCCAGCCAAATACCACCCAGATCACGGTGATGGCGACATCGATCGGCCAGATCAGTTCCGCATACTCTGCACCTTGCGAAAGCCCCAGCGGAAGTGTGATGGCTGCAGCAACGATGATCAGCTGCCAGCCCCAGAAATGTATCTTACTCAGCAGGTCACTGAACATGCGGGCTTTGCACAAGCGCTGCAATGAATAATAAACGCCCATAAAAATACCATTGCCCACGAAGGCAAAGATCACCGCGTTGGTATGCAGCGGGCGCAGGCGGCCGAAAGAACCATACTGGGTAATATTTAAAGCGGGGAATACCAGCTGGAGTGCTGCCCATAGGCCGACGAGCATTCCAACAGCACCCCAGATCATAGTGGCGTAAGCAAAGTTTCTTACGACCCGGTTATCATAGTGAAATTTTTCTACCTGCATTTTTTGTTTTTTGTTTTGAAGATTTTTTTTTCATTGGTATGAGACTGTCATCAAATAACATCCGTACAGACGGCGTATAGTCGTCATCGTACTGGCCACTGGAGACGCTCCATAAAAAAGCGATTAAAAAAGCCGCTGCAATGAGAATGCTGATGCCAATAAGTATGAAGAGTGCGTTCATTGATTTATTTACCCGGCAAATGTAGCCTGATGAAAAAAACGTTGGCATGACGACGGTCAAAAGCGTAACTGATTATGATCAGGTCTTGTAAAAGATCAGATTACAGCCCTTTTTTACGGGCGACGAGAGATGCGGTGATCGTTACAAAGAGCACAATGCTGATGCTGCTTAATGGCATGAGGATGGCGGCAACCAGGGGCGAAAGTGAGGCACTAATGGCAAAGCTCAACCCCACAATATTATAGAGGATAGAAAGCATAAAACTGGCTGCAATGATCGTTCTGCCGGATTTCGCATAAGCCAGGAATAATGGCAACTGGTTGATCTTTTCTGCATCGAGGATTGCATCACAGGCCGGTGTAAAACGCGCATGGCGGTCGTTGATTGCGATGCCTGTATTCGCCTGCATCAATGCGCCGGCATCATTGAGGCCATCGCCGATCATCAATACCCTTTTACGGCTTTCCTGTAATGCACGGATATAATCAAGCTTATCCTGTGGGAGCTGACCGAATAAAAGCGGTACGGAGGTTCCAAACAGGTATTGCAGGTTTTGCATTTCGCTATCGTTGTCACCAGATACGACGTGCAGGCAGAAGCCTTTTCCCAACAGCAGGTTTATCATCTTCCGGATCCCATAACGGTAACGGTTACTCAGTAAAAATGTTCCCCTGAATTTGTTCGCGATCTCCACGTTTACGCGGCTTCCTGCGAACAGGGCCGATTCTCCTTCTGCATGGATAAACTCCGCCGAACCCAGGCGTACAGCGGTATTGTTAACGATCCCGCTGATACCCTGCCCGGCCCGTTCTTCAAATGCTGCAACCTTTTCTTTGTTATATGCCGAAGAGGTAAGCCTTTCAGTAATGAGCTGGCTGAGCGGGTGTGCGGATTGTGAGCTTACCTGCGCCAGCATCCCTTTTTCAATGTCAGAAAGCGGGCTACCATGGAATTGAACGCGGGATTGATGAGGTTCAGTGAGTGTTCCGGTTTTATCAAAAACGATATCGGTTGTGGCAGCCAGGCTTTCAATCACGGAAGCATTGCGCAGGAAGAATTTATTACGTCCGAAGATGCGCAGCATATGGCCGTTTGTAAATGTTCCTGATAACAACAACGAGCAGGGACAAGCAACGATCAGCACTGCGGTGAGGGCAGGAAAAATATTGGAGGGATTCACAACATACCAATACAGGGAGGTGAAGAAAGCGATGCTAAATAATGCGAGTGTAAAATAACGGCTCCAGGGATTCAGGAACGAGGGATTACTTTTTTTGCCCCTCTGAAAAATATCATTGTTCCATAGTTCCGTTATATAACTCTGTGAAGCTTCTTTCAACAGCCCGATCTCCACTTCAGCACCTGAAAGTTTACCACCTGCATACAGGAGATCCCCTTCCTGTTTCGTAACCAGGTTGTTTTCTCCGTTCACATAACTGTAATCAATATACGCAGTACCTTTTACAAGCCTGCCATCAGCGGGGATCATTTCATTGTGGCGCACCAGGATCCTGTCGCCGATATTCAGTTTAGTTACGGGGATACTTTTTTCCCGCCGCTGCATGATACCACCGATCAGTTCCTGGTAAACCAAAGTAGCACCGGGAGGAAAATAGGATTTATAATTGTGATCGAAGGCGATAGCGGCATAAGTACGGTCCTGGAACCAGCGCCCGATCAGCATGAAGAAAACGATACCGGAGCCTGAATCCAGGTACCCGGCGCCAGTACCGCCAAGCATTTCATAATAACTTCGCGCAAACGTGACGATGATGGCAAACGCGATGGGCACATCAATATTCACATAACGTTGCCGGAGGCCTTTCCATGCCGAACTGAATATACCACCTGCACAAAATAACAACACCGGCAAAGAGAGAAAGAGGATAATCGTGGTAAATAAATTCGCGAGCTCTTCCTGCACCGTACCTAACGACAGGTATTCGGGGAAACTCAGCATCATAATATTTGCAAAACAAAATCCTGCTACACCGAGGCGGAATATCTGTAATTTTTTCGCCGGTAACTTTCGCGGAGCAGTTGGTTTACCGGGTTCCATTTGTTGCAGGCTGATCTCCGGTTCGTAGCCGATGAAGGCGAGCAGTTCTACTAATTTGCGCAACGATATCCTTGACGGATCAAAAGAAATAAAAACTTCTTTTTGTTGAAAATTTACCCGGGAGCTGATGACTGCAGGCTCGAGGCGATGAAGATTTTCCAGGAGGTAAACGCAGGAAGAGCAGTGCATCTGCGGCAGGGAGAAACTTACATTCACAAAGTGTTCATCGGCAAATTTTACCAGGCTGTTAAAAACACTGCTATCATCCAGGTAAGCGAAGCGGTTGGAGGAGAATTGGCCCTTTACTTTTATCCCGGGCATCGTATCCAGGTTGTAATAATTGCACAATTCGTTTTCGGCAAGGAGCAGGTACACCTGTTTACAACCTTCACAACAAAATTCTTTGCCATCGGCCTGCACTCGCGTTTCGCAAGGTTCACCGCAATGAGCGCAGGCTGCTGATATTTTTTTTTGGTTGTAAGCCATGAAGATTTCTCCGCAAAGCTATTTCCTGCAGGTAACCCTCATACTGACGAAGATCAAACGGCGAACTGATATTTATCATAACAGCTGCTGGCGGCGAAAAAAAATGGATGGAACTTACTTGATTCCCAATTGGGCTTTCAGGCGGGCGATGGTATTGTTGGCTTCTATAAGCTTTAATTTTAATGCATGTACTTCTGGCTGACCTGCGAGGAGCAGTTCTTCCGTTTCTTCGTTACTTTTCTGCAGCAGGAGAATATCAGTATCCATTATTTTAAGCTGGCGGTTGAACTCGAGGGCGGCAGCCTGCTTTTGCTGGTGGAGCTGGATGTTCTCTTTTTGAAGTGTTTCCTTCATCAGTTTCTCACTTTCGAGGAATCCATCACTGCTTTTCAACATCTTACGCATTTTAGCGACTGACATACTGCGAATGACCCACGCCACGATAAAACCAAGGAGGAACGCCAGAGCGGCATATATATATAATTGCATGAACGGGCTTAATTTGACTGCAAAATATTTCTTTTAACGCTAACTGCCTAACGTTATGCTGATTAGCGTAAACGCGAAGCGGTTTGGCAGCAGCTTCACATAGGGGCAAAAAAAAGGGCACCAGATAGAAATCATGTGCCGTTTTAAATCCAATATCCTATGAAAAACCGAATTGATTATTTCATTAACCGTACCAAACCATTTTATAGTGCTTTTTCGCGCTCCTGCTAACGTATACGGGCACACGTTACCCATATTAGCTCCCACAGCCATATGAGTGCGGAATTTATTTACCATTAATGACTTCGTTCGAAATTATTCCACAACGATGTAGTACAAATACCGGCCACCTGTAAACGCTACTGCTCCTCGTTAAAATAAACTTTATAATAGTTGAGGTTTCGAGGCTGATCAAACCCCTTCTCAATCATTTCGTGGCTGCCGTGAATATATATGTGAAAGTTCTTATCCAGTTTTAAAACGGCGCGGTACATTCTGGCCTGCTTCTTCACTGCGGCATCGGAAATCGCAAACTGGTCGGGCATCACTGTTTCAAACTCTTTTTCAAAATCCTGTTTATAGTTTTTAAAAGACTCGATCCCGTCTTTATCACCGATCACTTCGTTGCCGAATTCCTCCATGTCAAAATGATCCTTTTGCTTAAAGTATTTTATGGAGCGATTCAGCATATCAATTTTCTCAGCCTGGTTGATCTCGAAAACATCTTCGATCTTTTCATTGATAAAATTCTTGTAGGCGCTTAGCGTGGCGTGGGTTTGCTGGTAATCGTCATTGCGCATTTTTAACTGCAGGAATGCGTCTACCCAATAAGCGGCTTCTGCACTGCGATTGGTATTGTCGACGATCGCTACTTTATATCCTTCTTCCCGCTCATGATTGAAGATGAGGCAACCTTTATCGAGTTTTTTAATGTTGATCGCTTCTTCTTCATAACCCATGTCGAATCCATTGGCATTGCTGCTCACTTTGAGGTAGCTTTCTTTGCTCTCTGATTTAAAAATGCCGATCGCATCCAGGTCGCGCCCTTCTACTTTGATATGCTTAAAATAGGCGACGTATAATTCGCCGGGTTTTATTTTCGGATGATTGGAAACCGAATATAAATGCTTCAGCATCCTGATGCTGTTTTCATGGATCGTTTCCGGTGCTTCAAAAATTGCGCTGGCGAAATGAAACATTTCGTTCAAGTCAGGATCAGCAGAAGAATGCGTAAACCGGAAGATCTCTGTGGCCTTTTCGAAAGGCATTAAAAAGTACTGTAACAAAAGACGGCGGAGCATATCTTCCTGCACCGGCAGTGGCGCGGAGGATAGGGTGTATCGTTCCTGCGTGGAGGGGTTGCCTGTATGATGGATAGACAGGCTTTCCATCCCGGCATCTGCGTAACTGATCATCGGTAATTTTTAGGCGGCAAATGTACGGAAGAGCCCGGCCATTTATTCCGAAATAGCTGCAGCCGCACCAGCAATTTTACCTGGCCCTGATGATCGGCTTCATCTGGCGGTTAAATCCATTTTGAAAACGCAGGTAATACATACCCGGAGGATATGGCGAAAGGTCCACTTGTTTGGTGATGGTTTGCGGACGGTCATAGCTGGTTTCAATTAAAGTAGCGAGTGTGATTCCTTCCTTACTTACCAGTTGCAAAAGGGTGTGGCCTCCCTGGGTTTCAAACTCCACTTTTGTACTTCCGATCGCCGGGTTGGGATAATTGCGTACAAAATCAGCCGGGTTAGTTGTTTGGCGCCCAAGCGGTGCACAATTCACATTGTTGCAAATATTTACATCGGTATAACTGTTGGCCATGATTTCGAGCAGGCTGTTGGAATCCTGGCAGAGCCAGCGTTTCATGATGCTGTAATAAATGTTGCGGAAATCATTCTGCAAAGGGATTTGATCGTTCACGCCTGCAACTGCGGGTAGCACCGGGCTGCTGCCAACGATCCCGCCGGTTGCCTGTGTGCCGAAAATAAACATCGGTGCCGCATAACCATGGTCTGTTCCAATGCTGCTGTTACTTTTTATTCTTCTGCCAAATTCACTGAAGGTCATGCCCAGCACGCGCTGATCCTTGTTCATTAATTTAAGATCGTTATGAAAAGCCTGCGTCGTGTTGCCCAATGTTGCCATCAGGTTTGCATGATTGCCCAGCGATGTATCGTTGGTATTTACCTGGTTGGAGTGCGTATCAAATCCACCCATACTTACGACATACACTTTTGTTTTTAAGCCACCATTGATCAGCCTTGCCACAATTTTTAACTGGTTGCTGAGGCTATTGTTCGGGTAGGTTACGAGATTATTGTTACCGGGAAGATTGTAGGCATCTTTTACGGCAGTGTAATATGCCTGTGACTGCTTTGACACGTCGCGCACATATTGCAACTTCAGGCCCATCGGCGTATCCAGCGGAACAAGATCTTCTCCCCCATCGGCGTTATTTAGAAATGCATTCGGGTCGCTGATCGTATAACCCATCGGGGATTGCGGGCCTAACAATGCGAGTGATGTTCCCGAACCGAACTGGATACCGAGCGGATGCGGCATTTGCGTATTTGGATAACCCGCGGGATAACCGGGGTATTCTCCGTTCAGGTAACGGCCAATCCAGCCGTCACTAAAATATTCGTTGCTGTTGGAAGCTGTCATCCAGATATCTGTGGCGCGAAAATGCGAAAAACTTGGTGCCGGGTAACCCGCGGCCTGGATGATAGATAAATTTCCCTGGTCATACATATCACGTAAACCCGTAAGCGAAGGATGCAGGCCGGTAGTGATCGTCCCGGTGAGCGGCAGCACTTTATTTTGCGCGATGGCGATATTGCTGCGCGCATTAAAATAATTCGTGTACTGATCCAGCGGGATCACCATATTCAGGCCATCATTCCCGCCACTCATCTGGATGATGACGAGGATGTGATCGTTGGCGGTTCCGGGCGGAAGGAATGCTGCGAGCAAACTGTTGTCAGCATGGGCCGTAAGGCTGAAACCATTGATGGCAGCCGGTAAACTAACTGCAGTAAGTGCGCTGTTGCGAATAAATTTTCTACGTTCCATATTCGTTAATTAAAACATGATCAGGATTACATCAACTGGTATTCTTCCAGTTTACTCAGGAAATAAAGGGCAAGTGTTTTCAGGCGATTATTCACCACAGTATAATTGTTCAACACTGCAGGTGCACTGATGTAGGCGTTCCAGGCATCTGTCCAGTAACTATCTGTTACCTGGCCTGTCAACAACATTTGAGTTTTAATGGTATCCCTTAATCCCTGGCTTAATGTTCTGCGGAATAAATATTTATTAAAATCAAGGACGAGTTGATTGGGATCTGCGGGATTGCTCATCCGGCGCGCAAAGTCAACCACATCAAAAAACAATCTATACCCGCCATTGCTGTAACCGCCGTTCACCAACAGGTTGATCAGGTTTTGCCGTTTGGAAAAAGTATCAGAATTGATCCAGAGTTTATCAAATAAAGGCGTTTGATAATAAGCCGGGAAACCTGATACGTTCGGCGGATCACCAAGGCTCTGTTCGATGGATAATAAAAAACTGTTGCCAATATATCCCAGATGGCGTTGGCGCAGCGCCGGATTTGTTTTTGGCGGCAACTTGATCTTACATTCGCGCATCAGTCCGACAGTGAAGTCTGCCGCGCTTTTTATCATCGCTCCATATTGCAATACATCGAAGAAATGTTCGCTTTTGAATAATTGCGCCAGCACAGGTTTGATCTCGTAATTCGAACTGCGAAATGTTGCAGCGAGTGGTGCAATAATATCTGCTTCAACCTGCGCATCAATATTTTCCTGCACAAAAAAACGGTAAATCCTGCGGCAGAGATAAAGGCTCACTTCATCTTTCGCAAAGATCATATTCAGCAGGTCGTCCAGTTCCAGCGGGCCTTCCGCAATGGGGCGGGAAATAATGCTGTTATTATAAAAAGAAGAAAATTGCTTTGCTGCTGTCTGGTGACGGGAAGCCGTAAACGAAGATACCAGTGTGGTCGTATTCACCTGGTAACCTGTTAATACTTTCGCCGCCTCACGCACATCATCTTCAGTATATTGGCTTAGCGGGCCTTTGCCCATCGTAAACAATTCCTGCAACTCACGTGCATAGTTTTCATCCGGCGCCGTTTTGCTGTTGAGGTAACCGTTGAGGTAGATCAGCATCGCAGGATTTAAGGTGATCGCTTTTGTAAATGCTTTAAAATTTCCGAGCGCGTATTGCCTTAGTGTTTTGAGGTACTGATAATTCAGGCGGCCGCTATCCACCGTATCAAATTCAATCGCGAAATGCGTGCTCCAGAACAGGATCATTTTTTCTTCAATACTGCGTGGTTGGTTGATCATCGTATCGAACCACCAGGACTTCAACGATTCCCTGCGATAATAATTTACAGAGCCTGAACCCGTATGCGTATTCACCCATGTGGCGCCAACGGGCACCGCCCAATCACCGTCCGTGGCAGGCGTATCTGTTGTGTTGGTGCTGTAGGTTTTCACCGGCTCTCCCGTATTTTGAATCGTGTTGAGCGTATTGAGTAATTCATCTACAGACTGCGCATAAGTCATCCCAAGAAAATAGTCGACATCTTCCCGGGGGGCCCCATAACAAAGCCGCTTGAGTAAATGAATCACTTCATTGCTTGTCCAGGCACCGGCATAAGGATTTATCCCCGTGACGAAATTCCGGGTGAGTGCACCATATGGTGAAACATGTGCAGTTTCGCGATCACGCTTCTGCCTGTTGCGTGCCGGAAGTAACGTGTTGAAAAATTCATTTCTATCCATGATGAAAAATTAAATCTTGTGAACAAGCGGGCTTACCGTGCCTCGAGTAATTTTTTTAACTGTTCAATTTCTTTTTGTTGCTGATCGAGCATCGCTTTCATTTCCTGCATGGCTTTTACCAGCGGCACCACCAATTCTGCGTAGCGTAATCCATAAGCTGTATGTTCATTTGATGGTTTATCTACACCACTGAAATCATAATGCGCTGCATCTGCTGCCTGCTGAACTTCCTGTGCGAGAAAGCCCGAGAAACGCAGTTGCTCAAATGCCGCATCCGTTTTATAATTTATCTTTTGTACACCCTGCAAACGCTGGAGTTTTTCCAGGTCATAATTGTACGTGACGGGGCGAAGTCGCATGATAAAATCAAGACCATGTACATCTTCTTTGATATTTGCCTTGATGCGCGCATCACTCAGCGTGCTCCACCCAACTTGTCCGCCGATGCTGGATACACTCGTATTCCCAACACGCACCTGGTTGCTGGCAGTGATCTGAACGCCTTGCCCGAGGCCGGTGGAATTGCTGATCGAAACGACGGTGGGCAGATCAACGTTGGCACCGATATAAGTGTTGCCCGTGCCGGTCGTTTGACTGAAACCAGCCTGGTAACCGAGAAACGTATTGTTGGTATTTCCTGTGGCTGTGTAAGCAAGGCCGGCATTGTGTCCGAGGATGGTGTTGTTGCTGGCGTTGCTGGCAGAACTGAATGCATAATGACCGAGTAAGACATTATACGAAGCGGTCACCAGCGATGTACCTGCATTGTAGCCGATGGCCACATTTTCGAGGCCGGCATTTGTTTGCGAAAGTGCGTTGTTGCCGATCGCCAGTTGCGTAAAATTTGTCTGATTATTGAGCAATGCATTTGCCCCGATCGCCAGCAGGTTACTGCCGACGTTATTGTTCGCTAGCGCCTGGTTACCGATGGCAATATTTTCTGAAGAGACGGTATTTTTTAATGCATTGGAGCCGATGGCAATATTGCCGGAAGCGGTGGCGACAGTTGCCAGGGCATCGGCGCCAATCGCGATATTATTGAACCCGCTCGTCAGGTTCCAGGAAGCGGAATCACCAATACTGATGTTGTAAATACCGCTGGTGATTTTTGACAGTGATAAAAATCCGATAGCCGTATTTCCCTCGCCAGTGATCGCTGTATTGAGCGCGCGGTATCCGAACGCATTGTTTCTTTTAGAAGAGTCGGGATCAAGAAAAGCGCTGCGTAAATTATTGGTACGAATGCTGAAGGCGATCTTATCTGTCGTTCCCAGGAATGCTGTGGCCGGGTTTGTTGCAGTGTTTCCTGCAAGCGACCAGCCATTTCCGATAACTAAATTAGATCTTCGTTTTAAAACGCCTGTGTTTGTGACGGTGAGAATACTATCTGTTGACGTTCCACTTTGCAAGCCTTCCAAACGCAGAGGATCAGCTGCAGAAAAAACGTGCAGGCGGTTCGTTGGCGGCGTGATACCGATACCAACGTTTTGGGCAAACAGGGTGCTGGAAACAAACAGCATGAGCAGCAGGAATACTTTTATCATTACAGTTATTTTGGGTGGTGCTGGGGAGGTGGGTAGAAATCTTAACTAATATAATACTATTCGGGGGTTATCAAATATAATGTGTACAAAATTTACGGTATAAAAAAACCCGCAACGAGGTTGCGGGCCATTGTGGTTTCAGTGGTAATTATCTTAAAAGGATTCTTTCTGATTCTACAGTTGAACTGTCTTTATTTACGGCACGGATAAACACGATTGCCGATTTTGTTGTGTCGGCGCCTTTTACAGGAACCGGGATTAATTCTTCCTTAGCACAAGAGCTGAAGGCCGCTGCTATCAAAGCAACAACAAATAGTTTTTTCATAATCGATTGGAGTTTCTTGTGGATGTTTTTGTTATTAGTTGATTGTGGTCTGGATACGTTATAGGTTAATCACCTGCGTGTATTTTTTCTTGCCGGTCAACTGACCTTCCGGGATGATGAGCTTTAACACACGCTCAACGCCGGTTTCCGGATCCTTCACCACAACTTCGTAGCGGCTGAGGTTGGTATCTTCTTCCACTTCAAATGTTACGGTGTAAGAGGTTGCACTGTTTTTTACCGCAGTGAATGAAACAAATTTCACGGGGAGGATAACCAGCGTTCCGTTGCAATCCAATGTGTTGTTTGTCACCGTGCTGTTGGCAGTATATACTTTTACGTAAGTAGTTGCCCAGTTAGCCGGTGGATTAGAGATACACATTTTATTATTTGTAACTGTTGACGGAAACGAGTTGTTCGCATAACCTGCTACGAAAATCGCTGCAGAAGGGCGTGGGTTCTTAATGAAATTATTATAGATCATTAAAGTCTGCTTCGGGTTATTTTCTGTGAGGGTAACGTAGTCGCCGCAATACAATGACTGCTGACCATTTGCCGTTCCGTCGCTACCGCAGTTTTCCAGCGTGTTGTTGTAACATTTGATCACACCGTAACCGAATAATTCGATACCGTTGCCCGTTCCGCCGATCACCGTATTGTTATATACATCGCCATTGGTATTACTGCCGAGAATGATACCCGCCTGCTGGCTGCTGAGGTTCAACATACCATAATCCCTAACGGTGTTATTAAAAATTTTCAACCCGTTACGTGCGTTAGACACCTGGATGCCATCCCACTGCGTTCTTTCAACCAGGCAATTGCTGATTTCTACGCTGTCTAAACGAATGGGCACATAGTTTACACCATTGTATTCTTTACCGTCCGGAGATGTATGGCCAACATAAAATCCTTCGCCATCAACATCATGAATATACAGGTTGGTGAAACGCATTTTGCTCATCACATAACCGGGCTGCCATGTTTCAGGATCAGACGCATCATAATCCTGTTTGCAATACACCCCGATGCTTCCACCAAAGGCTTCGATATTATCTGCCCAGATATTTGTGCTTTTTGTAATGGCAAGAGAGCCGTTGATCTTGATGCCGTATTGTTGTTTACCGCCCCAGATCTTGATGTTATGGCTTTTGCCTTTAATACGGAAGATCGGAGTGCTCACGGTTGACTGTGGCATAATCACTAAGTCGCGGCAGGCATCACCGCCCACGTTGTAAAATTCAATTACACTGTAAGAAGTACCGGTAATTTTTACGGTATCACCGCCTTTCCACGCAGTACCATTAGGACGGTAGATCTCGTTGGGGCCGGTTTGAGTGAGGTAATAAGTAACAGGCGCTGCAGTGTTACACTGGGCTGAAACAATTCTTCCGGATAGCAGAAGAACAACAATCATCAGGACGTTTTTCATGTAGTAATATTGGTTTTTAATTCTGTTGATATTTCGGCGGCCGGCGTCGCCTGATACCTTGTGTTTGTAAAGAGAACGTATCATTAACGTATACGAACGCGGCAAATTGCCAAGAACCGTACCATTAGAAATAAAATTCCACATTCCACATTATTGCTATTAACATAAAACCCTTAACAAATAAAGTCGAAAACGGCATAGATGATTAATATTCATGCAGTTAGAAATATTTGTAAATAATATGCTTGTTGTATTGCGCTAAAAAACTGCCTTCCTTTTAACAAAAGAAATTTTTGCAATGGAAAACATTCCACAATATTCTAATTGATTGTAGTAGCTTTTAAAGCTGGTAAAATCGGGAGGACTACAGCGTATCCGTTGAATTTACCGGTTCTGTCAAAAATCCAACACAGATGTAGTAAAACAGCTACCCGATTCTTACTTTTACGTTCTAAAAAAATAATATGAAACAGATTCTCCTTACCCTTTTTTCCTGCTTCAGCATTGGGATTTGTATAGCACAACCAAAATCGCCTGTTGAATTAAAGACCGACAGCATCGCCTGGAAAATAATTGGCATGCTTAAGCGCGGCCAACCCGATAGTCTTTATGAGCTTACCGGGACAGCATTTCGCGATCAGATCAGTGCCGATGATTTCAGGTCTGTGGTGATAGACCGCCTGCTCCCGATAAACAAATTTGAAACGGTTTCTTATGTAACCAGTATGGAGGGAATCAATAAATACCGTGTGGAAGGTACGCCGGTGTTACAATTACTTGTTGGCCTCGATGCAGACAATAAAATATCCACCTTGCTTGTGCAACAATATTCAGAGTAAAGGATTATGGTAATCATAAAAAGGCCGGCTATAACAAGCCGGCCTTTTTGTATGTAGTTATTTAATTAACTCCACCCTTTCTTGTCGGTGATTTCTTTTCCGGCCATTTGCCTGGTAACACTGCCCTTTCGCGGGACGTTTTCTGGTCGTCTTCTGAAGCCATATAAGCCAGCACTGCTGTAAGTATTGCATTGCTACGCAGGTCATCGAATACAATTTTATCGTAGGTATCGCGGTTGGTATGCCAGGTGTAAGCCCCATAAGACCAGCTATTGGAACTAAGGGAGAATGCCGGCACGCCCGCAGCTACGAAGGAAGCGAAGTCAGAACCGCCACCGCCCGGCGTGCCGGGAAAACGCGTATCGATTTGAGTCCGGATCTTTTCAGGAACGGCAGCCAGCCAGCGGCCAATATAATCGTAGGCATTTAAAAACCCCTGCCCGGAAATATTTACAACGCGGCCCGTGCCATTGTCCTGGTTAAATACCGCCTGGATATTTTTTACGATCTCGGGGTGATCTTCTACAAATGCCCGCGAACCGTTTAAGCCCTGCTCTTCGCTACCCCAATGACCAACGAGGATCGTACGTTTTGGTGCAGGATATAAAGTTTTCAGGATGCGCATAGCTTCCATCATCACCAGTGTGCCGGTACCATTATCTGTAGCGCCGGTTCCGCCATCCCAGGAATCGAAATGGGCCGACAACAATACATACTCCTCTGGTTTTTCGGTACCCCTGATTTCCGCAACGGTATTAAATGTAGGCACCATGCCCAGTTCTTTTGAATCAGCACGAACACTGATCTTCGGCTTACTACCGGCTTCGGTTAAACGATAGAGCAGGC
The DNA here is from genome assembly GCA_028288705.1 of Ferruginibacter sp. Taxonomy (GTDB): domain Bacteria; phylum Bacteroidota; class Bacteroidia; order Chitinophagales; family Chitinophagaceae; genus Ferruginibacter. The sequence continues at coordinate 185,935 of JAQBNH010000019.1, read as the reverse complement.
CGTAATCTTCGAGCGCAATATCTACTGTTGGAATTTTGGTTGTGCTGGCGCTGAAAATTTTGTTGACGCCAAACCCCGCAGACCAGTTGCTGCCAACAATTCCGGCAGCGCCCGCAGCTTCCAGTGCAAGTGCAAGGTCTTTATTGGATAAACCCGTGGCGCGCGTTCGTTTGCGCCAGGCATCCGTTTCAGCCGTGCGTGAAGCTTTCATTTTATCAACGGACTCTTTGGTGCCAAACTCTTCCCAGTTTTGATCGGGTCGGCCGGTAGGCTGCTCCATGGAAACCAACACGAACTTCCCTTTCACCTGCGGCAACCACTGGCGGAATGCGATGGAGTCGGCCACCACCGGAAGAATGATGACTTCTCCTGTGACAGTCTTACCATTTGTGCCCGGGCTCCAGGCCAGTTGCGTTCCCTCTAACGTTTTTACGCGTGGGTAGATCATATCTATATGCGAAACGCCGCGTTCCCAACCACGCCATTCGCCCCATTTTTCATTTCTTGCGGTGATGCCCCAGCTTTGATATTTTGCTACAGCCCAGTCGTTGGCTGCTTTCATTTGTGGCGTTCCAACCAGGCGCGGCCCGATGCCGTCGATCAGTTCCCTCGCCAGTTTTTCCAGCTGCGAGTTTTGCATTTCTTCTTTTGTAATGGCGTCAACCATTAACGAATCTTTTTTCTGCGCCGACACGATTGCAGATACCAGCAGCAGGCCGGATAATAGCCAGGCATTTTTTTTCATGTTAATCAATTTGGATGTGTGCCCGAATGTACAAATTAAACAAGTGTTGCGCAGGGCCGATTAAAACTTTCCTTCAGGCGCGCAAAGATTTGAACTGCCCGCAGCGTATCGAAAACTTAAAAGTAAAATGTTGTTCCCGGTGGGGGTAAAATAACTCCTGCAAAAAATCATTAAAAATGAAAGAGTAACATCAGGCAGCGTTAGGTGCAGGAACCAGCGATTATTTATTTTCCTTATTAAATTTGTTGAAGAGGTCTAATTTAAATTTGACATTACCGTCGGAGCCCGGGCGGCCGCGAAGGAAAATACTGCGCCCAACTTTTTTGTCGGTGCCAATATTTTCAGGATTATAATCTTCTGCTCTTTTTTTGAGGTTGTTCAAGGGAACCTGCACGCTGATATCTGTGTTGCCGCGCTGGCTGTATAAGCCTTCTACGTACAAACTCATCACGCTGCTCTGGATCTCCATACGGTTGATCTTAATTTCACCGTTGCTGATATCGAGGCGATCTTTTAATTCAGCAAAACGGATATTGTCGAAGTCGCGGTTTTTAAAAATGAACGACTGCAATTTTTTGATGGGTTCATAATTATTCAGTGCGCCATTCTTTAAAGAGAAGCTAACCGATCCATTGGCAGAAGATGGCAGTACTTTCCCGGTCTCATCCATCCGGATCGCAATATTGGCGGTAGAAGTAAGGATGCCTTCCAGGCTTTGAGAAGTGATCCCATCCTGTCCAAAATTATTAAAGGCGTAGAATATTTTTTGTACATCCACATTGGTCAGTGTACTGTTCAGCGTTGCCTGGTGCTGCTGACCCCCGGCGTTGAGTAGTTGTCCGCTCAATTTCATACTTCCGCCAGCAGTATTCATGCTGATATTATTGAGGAGGTAGCGATCCTGCAACAGGCTGATATTCGCATCAAGGTTATTAGCAGAAAATTTTCGGTAGACTACATTTCCGGCGCGAAGGCTCACGTCAACCCGGCTTTGTTCCAGCATATTATCAATCTGGCCTGCCATTTTATTAAAGCTTTTTTTATCTTCCTTTTTTGCCACGGTCACCTTGTTCCTGTTTTTCAGGAGAAAAGTGAATGCGCCGAGGTTAAGTGACGGAGAATAAATATTGTAGTCAATTTTTACACGGTTAGGTTCTGTATTGATGAGTGTAAGAATGTTGTTTGCAGTTCCATTCATCACGATCTTGTTTTCCAACACAGTGCACTGGAGATCTTTCAGGTAAACGTTTGAATTATTAAACAGCAAAGTGCCGGTCAAAGCCTTCATCTCTACGTTTCGCGGCGTGTACATGATATTGCCGTTACGGAACAGGATGCTGCCGTTTAGAAAAGAATTCGTCATATTGTTACGCTGGATCGGGCCTTTATAATTCAGCACGATGGCGGCATCACCCGAATTTAATTGCAGGGAATTGGTTGGGATGATATCGTTTAATGCTTTTAAAGGAAAGGATGAATGCAGATCGCAGGTGAGTTCCGGAATCGTCAGATTTAATATCTGGATATTTTTTGACTGCACCGGTAAACCATGCCAGCTGGCAGTAAAATTGCTGATGCTGATCACCGAATTCGGATCTTTTCTCGGCAGGCCTGCAACCACTTCATTCATGTAAAAACCGGTAAAGCTGGCGTCATCGAAATCCAGGAAGGGAGTAGCGAGTGTCGACTTTTTGACATTCCAGTTAGCAAAAATATATGGCTCCCCTCCTCTTAACGGCCCGTGAAGGATTGCGTCAGCATCAAGCGGTTTATCCAGTGCCACCATCGACAGCGAGCTATCAATTCTTCTCGGCAATAATTTTTTCACGCGTTCGTAATCAGCCTTACGAACATGAACGCGCAGGCTGAACTCCGGATTCTTATCGCCCAGATCAAATTTGCCTGAAAGGTTAAATGGCTGTCCGGCCAGTTTTATATCAATGCTGTCAAAGCTGAGCAATTGCGAAACCTTACCATACTTCATTTTAAAGTCGCCGGTGAATGTTGATTCCTTTAAAAATGTTCCGCGCGGGATGTTGAACGCGAGGCTGTGTACGAGCATATCTGCATCGTTGCTGAGAAATAAATCCGTACCATCATCTTCCAGACCAACAGATAAATTATCTACCTGGAAATCGTGCAGTTTTTCTTTCTTGCGGTCGTCTAAAATGATGCGTACATTCTTCAGATCGATCTTATTCAGGCTGATATCAGCAGCCGTTTTTTTTGGTCCGCCGGAGGGGTCCTTCTTGCCTTTTAGTAAATACGTATTCGTGTAGCCGGATGTATCTGTAAACAAATAAATGCTCCCATCCTGGATGCGCAAACTTTTGAGCGGCGATTTTTTTGCAATAAGCCGGAAAATATTGATGTTGAAAAAATTATCTTTTGCTTTAAAGAACGGATGCTTGTGGCTGGCAAACATGGTGTCGCGCACTTCAATATTGGTCACATGTACGGCGATTCGGGGAAACGAACGAAAAAAGGTGATATCCGCGTCACCGATGGTTACCTGGCCGTTCAGCTTTTCGCTGATCTGTTCTGTGACCTGCGCGATCAGCTTTTTCTTATTGGCGGTTACATATAAATACGCCCCGATAAAAAGTACCAAAACCACGATCGCTAGGATCTTCAGTGACTTTAAGGTATAATAAATGGCCTTATTTGATGGACGGGTGATGGCTGGCATGAAATGATTATGATGAAAGGGTAACAGTCAGTTTTGTTATCTTGCTATTGATAAGACAAAGGGCATACCATAAATCCCCATCAATAAACGAGTACATGAAATTCCAATTCTGGAGCGTTGGGAAAGCGCACGAAAGTTATGTTAAAGAAGGAGTTGAGTTATTTACCAAACGCTTAACCAACTATTTCCCCGCCCAATGGACAATCCTGCCGGTTCCCAAAAACGCCGGGATGTTAAGTGAGGCTGATTTAAAGTTGCGCGAAGGCGAGATGATCCTGGGCTTTTTAAAGAAAGAAGATTTCCTGGTGGTACTTGACGAAAGGGGTAAAACCCTCAATAGCGTTCAACTTGCGCAATTTATTCAACAAAGAGGCAATGAAAGCCGAAAGTCGGTTGTCTTCCTGATTGGCGGTGCATTTGGAATCAGCAAAGAGGTAATGGCGCGGGCAGATTTTTCCTGGAGCCTCTCGCCGCTTGTTTTTCCGCATCAACTGGTACGCCTGATTTTGGCTGAACAAGTTTATCGTGCCTGTACGATTTTACGCAACGAAAAATACCATCATACTTAAATAAAAATGCCCCTGTAAAGAGGCATCAGTGATGATTTATTGGAGCAGGTCTATTGCGTTACTTTCCGCCAGATCTGTACATTATCCTGTCCCTGGATATTTTTTCCGGAGATACGAACCTCATTAGCTGCGGCAATCGTAGCTGTTGCACGCTGGTAAGTAGGCGCTGCGCCTGCGCAATTGCTCAGTAAGTTATCAAGTGTGAAGCCACCTGCATTATCTGTTGCGATGCTTTTCCATTTAACATCTGTTTCGCGATAACATTGCGTATTGTTGGCAAGGATGCTAAATCGTCCTTCTGCAATAAACGGAGATACCGTTACGCGGCTCCCAATCAGTGTATTTTCCGGAGAGTTGGAAACCAATTCCCATTGACCATTCAACGAAAATGCAGTGCCGGTGCTGTTTGTAGCTTTCTGAATGGTTTCGCAACCAAACAGGAATGCCAGGGCAAATACGGGAGTTAAAAATTTCAAGCGTTTCATAAATAATGTTTCTGCTGAATTTCCAAAAAGCATACCAAGTCGCGGTTTGATTTTTAAATCATCCCTGCCTTGTGGCTATTTTACTTAGTTTTGAAAAAAAACGACCGATGGATTTCTCTGAAACGCCCGTTACCCTCATCCTTATTGCTGCCAATGTTATTTTTTCTGTGATCGGATTATCGAATCACGGGATGATGGACAAAACGATCATGTGGCCTTACCGCGTTAAAAGTGAAAATCAGTATTACCGGTTTATCAGTTCCGGCTTTTTACATGCCGACTGGATGCACCTGTTCTTCAATATGTTTACGCTGTTTTTCTTCGGGTCCAATGTAGAACGCATTTTTAACCAGGAAGGACTGGGTGGAACGCCGGCTTACCTCGGGCTGTATTTCCTCGGACTGATCGTTGCGGGTATACCGGGTTATGTAAAGCACCAGGATGATTATAACTATCGTGCCCTGGGCGCATCTGGTGCGGTGTCTGCTGTGGTATTTGCAGCGATCGTGTTTAGTCCCTGGAGCAGTATTTACTTATATGGCGCATTAAAAATATCTGCGGCATTATACGCGGTATTGTATATTGTTTATTGCGTGTACATGGGCAAACGTAACGACGACAACATTGGTCACGATGCACATTTGTGGGGATCCATCTTAGGCCTGGTATTTACGTTAGTGTTGATTGCGGTGATGCAACCTGCGATGTTCGATGGGATTGTTGAAGAGCTGAAACGTCCGAGTTTATTTGGCCGTTAACCGGATGCGGAGGACCGATTTGGTTTTCGCAGAAAGTTTGAAACGGTTGTCGATACGCCGACCGACAACCCAGATAATTTTCTTTTCCGACTCGAGTACCCAGGTATTTTCTTTTTCTACAAGCGAACATTTCTGATCGATCAGGAACCGGCTTAACTTTTTCTTCTTCGTCATGCCGAGCGGGTAAAAATAATCTCCGGCCTTCCATTTGCGGAGCAACAGGGGAAAACTGATTTGTTTCGCATCCAGCAAAGCGACTGCCGGATCGGGATCAATTTTGGCGGCATTGCCTAGTTGATCCATTGACAATACCCCCGCAGGAAAATGCAATTGCGGCATCTCTTCTTCCCATAAAAAAAATGCATGGTGCTCCTCTTTTAATGAGGAGATGATCAGCCATTGCCGGTTGCGTAATACACGGTGGGTAGGGCTCAGCACGTATTTTCCACTTTCTGCTTTTAGTAGTTGCGCCACAGCATCGGTTTGTGCAGGGCTGAAAGAAAATGGTTTTAGTAATTCGTAGAGCACCGTTGCCAGCGCAGGCGTTTTCTGCAATGCGCCAACGCTGACAAAAGTTTCTGCGCCTTTTTGTACACGCAGTTTTGCTGTTATTTTTTCAACAGAAAGTTCGTACAGCGTGTTGATATCCCTGAACCGTTTGAGGTTTTGCTTCAGGTTATCTTCTGCCTGCGGCATAACTTTTTGTACAATGGGGATCAATTCATTCCTGAAATAATTGCGCGTGTATTTATTGGATTGATTGGAAGCATCTTCCCGCCAGGAAAGGCTTTGCGCTGACGCATATTGCAGTATATCTTCTTTGCTCAATTCCAGCATCGGCCGGATGATGGTCTGATCGGGACTTTTGGCACGAATCCCCTGTAAGCCACGGATACCGGTGCTTTTGAAAAAGTTCATCAGGAGCGTTTCGATATTGTCATTCAGGTGATGAGCGGTTAGTAATTTATTGAGATGGTTCGCCCGATCGTCGAGTAATTCCCGGAACCATGCATACCGTAATTCACGCGCGGCCAGTTGCACGGATAATTTATGTGCTGCCGCAAAGGTTGTTGTATCAAATTTTTTCCGGTAAAAAGGAGCGTCATAGTGCTTCGCAATGTTTGCGACGAAAGCTTCATCAGCTTCACTTTCTTTTTCGCGTAGCTGGAAATTACAATGCGCAATCGAAAAGGCATAACCCGATTGATGCAGCAGGTCGCAAAGTACGATGCTGTCTACTCCCCCGCTTACGGCAACCAACAGCCCGTCTTTTTTTGTAAAGAGATGGTTGCTTAAAATAAATTCTTGAAACGGTTCTAAGAGATTCATGCGGGAGGAGTAATTAGCATTGCTTCCGGAAAGCAAGAGGTTACTGTGATCTATTCTTCGATATCTTCTTTAGCCATTTGTAATTCGTTATAAGCATGGTTGTCGCCGGCCTTTTTTGCTTCCTGCATACCTCTTGTATAAATGGCAATGGCTTTGTCGAAGTTACCCACACGTTCCAGCAACTTCCCGAGGTGGTAATAAGACCCGACATAACTCGGCTCCCGCAGCAGCAGTTCGTTGAACAGGCTGCGTGCCTTTTCATCATCCCCTATTTTTATATATTCCAATGCCAGCGCATGTTGCAGGAAACTATCCTTATCATTCAACTTCATGTACTCCAGCAATTTCTCTATCCTGCTCATGCCAAACTTTTTTTAAACAATGATTACAAAGTATCTTCGCATCAACTATATTTGCACTTAGTTGCATAAACAACCTTTTAAGTAAAAAATTACCGGTTTTATGAAGATCTTAGTTTGCATCAGCAAAACCCCTGATACGACGGCAAAAATAGCCTTCGCAGATAACAATACGAAATTTGCCTCTGATGGCGTTCAATGGATCATCAATCCTTACGACGAATGGTATGCCTTGGTTCGCGCGATCGAACTGAAAGAAGCTGATCCTTCCACCGTATTGCACCTTGTGAATGTTGGTGCAGCAGACAGCGACCCGATCATCCGCAAGGCACTGGCATTGGGTGGCGATGAAGCCATCCGTGTAAATACAGAAAACGCCGACAGCTTTTATATCGCTTCGCAAATTGCAGCGATCGCAAAAGAAGGTAGTTACGACCTGGTATTTACCGGGAAGGAAACGATCGATTACAATGGTTCATCAATTGGTGGCATGGTGGCTGAATTGCTGGACCTCCCTTATATTTCTCATGCCGTAAAATTTACTGTTGAAGGCGGTAACGCTGTTGTGGTAAGGGAGATCGAAGGCGGCGAAGAAACAGATAAAGCAGCATTTCCATTGGTCGTGAGTTGCCAGAAAGGAATGGCAGAACAACGTATACCAAATATGAAAGGCATTATGGGAGCACGCACAAAACCTTTAAGAGTGGTGGAGCCTGCAGCTGCAGACAGCCTCACGAGTATCGCTTCTTTTGAATTGCCTCCTGCAAAAGCCGGCGTTAAACTGGTTTCCGCGGAAACACCGGAAGAACTGGTACGCTTGCTACACGAGGAAGCAAAAGCATTTTAAGGCCATCAAAAAAATATTCATTTCTAATTATCGATTAACATGAGCGTATTAGTTTTTCTTGACCAGGCTGATGGTCACATAAAAAAGTCTTCTTTTGAAGCAGCCAGTTATGCAGCGAAAGTGGCGGAATTAACCGGTACAACTGCTGAAGCGATTGTGCTCGGCATTGTAAATGATGACCTCGCCACGCTGGGTAATTATGGCATCAAAACAGTACATACAGTTGCAGAAGCGGCATTAAATAATATGGATGCGCAGGTTTTTACCAATATCCTTTCACAGGCTGTTGAAAATACATCTGCAGATGTAATCGTGTTTTCCAATAACACAACTGCTAAGGCCATTGCACCACGGTTAAGTGTAAAACTGAAGGCTGGCCTCGTTTCCGGCGCAGTTGCATTACCGGATACAAGCAATGGTTTCACCGTTAAAAAAACAGTTTTCAGTGGTAAAGCTTTTGCGCACATCGCTGTAAGCACTGCTAAAAAAATCATCGCACTCAACCCGAACTCCTATACCATCGTTCCTGCATCGGGGAGCGCAGCAATTGCACCATTTGCCGCGACGATTGGCACAGCTAAGGTGGAAGTGGTATCCGTAAATAAAGTAACCGGTGAGGTTCCGTTAAGTGAGGCAGATATCGTGGTAAGTGGCGGACGTGGATTAAAAGGCCCGGAGAACTGGGGACTGGTAACAGAACTGGCAGACTTGTTAGGCGCCGCAACAGCCTGTAGCCGCCCGGTGGCAGATATTCACTGGCGCCCACATCATGAGCATGTTGGACAAACAGGCCTGGCGATCGCACCTAATTTATACATCGCGATTGGCATATCCGGAGCCATACAACATCTTGCGGGTGTAAACCGGAGCAAGGTCATTGTGGTGATCAACAAAGATCCGGAAGCCCCATTCTTTAAAGCAGCAGATTACGGAATTGTAGGAGATGCGTTTGAAGTAATGCCGAAGATTATTGATGCTGTTAAAAAGTTAAAAGGCGTTGCCTGATCAGTAACAGTAGATACTTAAAGCCCTGCCCTTTTCCCGGCGGGGTTTTTTATGCGTTGTTCCGCTTAAATTTGCTGACTTAAGCCTCTTGTCTTTATTTTAAGATTAACGGGCATTCAACACGCTGAAAACCTTTATTTTTTTATATTTGTTTTTTGCTTTAACCTGATCTTTTTGCATACTATCGTCCTGGAATATGAAAAAAATTGAACTGGAAATTGTCGCGCTGTCACATAGTATTACACAAACCCATTCTTACGCTGTTGTTCTGGGAGAGATTAACGGGTTACGCCGTTTGCCAATTGTGATCGGTGGTTTTGAGGCGCAGGCGATTGCCGTTGCACTGGAAAGAATGAATCCGAGCCGCCCGCTTACCCACGACCTGATGAAAAACTTCATGATGGCTTTTAATGTAGAATTGCATGAGATCGTGATCAATGATTTGCAGGAAGGCATTTTTTATTCCAAGCTTGTGTGTAGCTCTGCCAACGATACGGTAGAAATTGATTCGCGTACTTCTGATGCGCTGGCGCTGGCTGTACGTTTTGGTTGCCCGATCTACACTTATGATAACATCCTCGACCAGGCAGGAGTGTTAATGGAAGATGACAATAAAAAGACATCTCCTACCGCACCTGTTACAAGCGAAACTGGTGGAAAAGACGACCTCAAAGCCATGACGCTGGATGAATTGAATACGTTGTTGGGCGAAGTGTTAGAGCAGGAAGATTATATCCGTGCGATCGCCATTCGTGACGAAATTAAAGGCCGCACGAAATAATCCGTAGCGGTTGCAGCCACCTCACCATGAAGCCTTTATTCCGTAAAATTTGTTGCACCTTAATTTGCATGGCGGTGATGTTTTTCGGGCTTCCGGCCATAGCGCAGATCAGCATTTCGGGAAAAGTTCTCGACGATCACACAGGACTTCCGCTTCCGGGCGCGAGTATTTATTTCAATAATTCCACGATTGGCACATACGCAGATAAGGATGGAAAGTTTACGTTATCTGCTGCGCAAACACTTACCGAACTGGTGGTAACGATGATCGGTTATGATGTAATGGTTCACAATACCAGCCGCGAGGAAGCTGTTAACCGGATCGTGTTTCGGTTAATGCCGAAACAAACAGACCTCGAAGATATCCTGATCGTTTCTGATGAGACCCGCAGGAAATGGCTGCAGCTTTTTTCAGAAAATTTCCTGGGCCTCACGGAAGAAGCTGCTCAAACAAGTATCAGCAATGCTGCCAACATTTATTTTATAAAAGGCGAAGATGATTACTTGCGGGCAAGAAGTGACTCCCCGCTTTTGCTCATCAACAAAATGCTGGGTTACAAACTCTATTTCACGCTTGTGGAATTTGGATTCAGCGAAAAAAAACACAGTTCTTATTTCACCGGCTTCACCCGTTATGAAGAACTGGGCGATCCCGAAAAATACCGCAAGAAAAGATTGAATGCCTATTATGGAAGCACCATGCATTTTTACCGGTCGCTTCTGCATAATCAACTGGAGCAGGAAAAATATTTTCTCTTCATCAAAGAATTGGACTCAAGTGTTTCAGCAAAAAAACCAAGAACAAATTTTCGACCGGTAACCGCTTCAGCAATTGTGAGACCTGATAGTATCAATAAGGATTTGTTTAAACTGCAATGGCAAGGCAAGCTTGCAGTAGAATACAGGAAGGAGCCCTCATCGAAAAGATTCCTGCAGGGAAAATATATCATTGAAGGAGATGCCCCGCAAGGGTTTATTGCTTACCTCGACTTAACGGTGCCTTATATGTTCCTGAATTCGCAGGGAACGATCAGCGATCCGTTGCATATGATGTACAATGGTTATTGGATCTATGAAAAGGCGGCCAACTTTCTTCCTTATGATTACGAGCCGCAGGCCAAAAAATAAACATTATTTTTACGGCAAGATTATCGGCACATGGTTAGTTTCCCAAATTGTAAAATAAATATCGGCCTAACGGTGCTGGGCAAACGAGCAGATGGCTTTCATGATATTGAAACGATCTTCTATCCCATCCCGATAAAAGACGCACAGGAAATAATTCCGGACAGCGATGCTGGTGATATTCATTTTAGCTCATCCGGATTACCGATCCCGGGAGACAGTAGCCAGAACCTTTCTGTGAAAGCCTGGCAGTTATTAAAAAATGATTTCCCCGCTCTGCCTCCGATGAAACTGCACCTGCACAAAAATATTCCCATGGGCGCCGGACTGGGCGGCGGTTCCGCCGATGCAGCCTTTATGTTGAAAATGCTGAATCAGCAGTTTTCACTGGGTATTTCCGATAGCCAGCTCCTGGATTATGCCTTACAGCTGGGCAGCGATTGCCCGTTCTTCATTGTAAACAAACCGGCTTATGCGTCGGGACGTGGGGAGTTACTTCGGGAACTGTCACTGCAGCTGGACGATTACCAGATCCTGGTGGTAAACCCCGGGATTCATATCAACACAGGCTGGGCATTTTCACAATTAGATTTAACCAATCCTCAGCATGCCCGGCTGGAAGAGCTGATTCAATTTCCCCTTTCCACATGGAAGCAGCATATTTTTAATGACTTTGAAAAACCTGTCTTTGCGGCTCAACCCACGATCGCAGCTTTAAAACAACAGCTCTATCACTTCGGCGCTGTCTATGTTTCGATGAGTGGTACGGGCAGTACCGTCTTTGGTATTTTTGAAAAGAATATCCGCCCCGGTATAAAGTTTCCGGCACATTACTTTTACAACTGGATCTGATTTTATATCTTCACGCCATCAACATTACAACGACGATAACATTTCTTTGCAGCAACCTCGATTTGCTAAATCATCGAGGATAAGCTCGTGTTGCCCGCACGCGGGCCTGTTTTGTAACCCCCTTACTTTTCTTTTTATTTTCAACTTTTAATATGCATTCCATTACCCGGCATTCAGCAGGCACAGAACAATATTTAGCCCTCGAAGAAAAATATGGTGCCCATAATTATCATCCCTTACCTGTCGTTTTAAACAAAGGACTTGGTGTTCATCTTTGGGATATCGATGGTAAAAAATATTTCGATTTTTTAAGTGGCTACTCTGCGGTAAACCAGGGCCACTGTCACCCGACAATTATTGCCGCCTTGCTGGAACAGGCGCAAACACTAACGCTGACGTCACGTGCGTTTCACAATGATCAGCTTGGGCCTTACGAAAAATTCATGAGTGTTTATTTTGGTTACGACAAAGTGCTGCCGGTAAATACCGGCGTTGAAGCAGTGGAAACTGCGCTCAAACTTAGCCGCAAGTGGGGTTATGAAAAGAAAGGCATTGCGGCCGACCAGGCGAAGATCATTGTATGTTCGGCTAATTTTCACGGCCGTACGTTGGGCGTGATTTCTTACAGCACTGACCCTACTGCGACAAAAAATTTCGGTCCCTTTATTCCCGGTTTTGAAGTGATTCCATTTAACGACCTGACGGCTCTTGAAAAAGCCCTGCAGGATAAAAATGTTGCTGCGTTTTTATTCGAACCGATACAGGGCGAAGCGGGCGTGATCGTTCCTGATGAAGGCTACTATAGTGGTGTTCGTTCGCTTTGTTCTGCATATAATGTGTTGATGATGGCAGATGAAATTCAGAGTGGCCTTTGCCGCACGGGCCATTTACTCGCTTGTGATGCAGAGCAAGTGCGGCCGGATATCGTGATTCTCGGAAAAGCGCTGAGTGGCGGCGTTTTGCCGGTGAGCGCGGTATTGGCGGATGATGAGATCATGCTAACTATCAAGCCTGGAGAACATGGAAGTACGTACGGAGGTAACCCGCTGGCCTGCAAAGTTGCGATGGCGGCACTTACGGTATTGAAAGAAGAAAGGATGGCAGAAAATGCAGGCAGGATGGGCAACATCTTTAGAACAGAACTGGCAAAACTACAATCTCCGCATATCAGCGTTATACGCGGGCGGGGGCTGTTGAATGCCATCGTGATCGCACATGCGAAAAAGGATGCAGCCTGGGACCTGTGCATGGAATTAATGCAGAACGGTTTACTCGCTAAACCCACTCATGCTGACAAAATACGCTTTGCGCCTCCGCTGCTGATCACCGAAACAGAGATTAAAGAATGCGTGCAGATTATCGCTAAAAGCCTTGCCTGCCTCGATTAATTAAACCGCTATTCATTACATATCTTCGTTTTTTATTTCAGACATGGATACACATCTTCACCACGATCACAACGATCACGTAGAATCTCATTTAAAAAGTTCAGACCTGTTACGCGATGTTGTGATCGGTATGAGCGATGGCCTTACGGTTCCATTTGCACTGGCGGCGGGATTGAGCGGCGCTGTTGATAAAAGCAGCATCATTGTGATTGCCGGTATTGCAGAAATTGCTGCAGGAAGTATCGCGATGGGCCTTGGCGGTTATCTCGCTGGGAAAACCGAACAGGACCATTATAAAAGCGAAGTAAAAAGAGAATATGATGAAGTGGAAAATTTACGCCACGTAGAAATTGCCGAAACGAAAGAGTTCTTCGCAAATATTGGCTTAAGCGAAGCATTGCAGGTGCAGGCAACTGAAGAGATCGCACGTGATAAGGATCTATGGGTAGATTTTATGATGAAATATGAATTGGGCCTTGATAAACCGGATCCGAAACGCGCAACCAAAAGCGCCCTCAACATCGGTATCTCTTATATCGTTGGCGGGATCATCCCACTCTCACCTTATTTTTTCATTGATGACTCTGCTGAAGCATTAAAAATTTCTGCGATCGCGACGCTCGTCTGCCTGTTCGTGTTTGGCTATTTTAAAAGCAAGGTTACGGGCGTAAATGCTTTGAGTGGCGCGATCCGCGTAACTCTAATTGGCGCCGTTGCAGCTGCTGCAGCTTTTGGAGTCGCGAAATTATTTGAGCATTGATCCGGTTAAATTTGTTTGCGTTTCAGGATAACAAATAACTCGGTTTCTTTTCTCGGTTCGATAGAATTGTAACAGGGTTCCATTGTGAGAATGTCGAATAAAGGAGAAAACAAATCCTGATACGCTTCTTTACTTCCACCAAACGGTGGGCCTCCGTCAAAATCCCGATCGAATAAAACGCCGACTAGTTTGCCGCCAATATTCAGGTTCGCATAAGCTTTGTCAACATAATACTTTCTCAACGATGGTTCCAGGGCGCAGAAAAAAGTCTGTTCCAGTATCAGGTCAAATAAGGAAGTCATGTTGAAGAAATCATCACAAATGATCGTGAGGCCTTTTCCAAGATGAGCTGACATTTTGCTGCTGAGATCTTCCACCAACACGGGCGAAATATCCACGAGCGTAACATTTGTAAACCCTTGCTGCAACAGGTATCCTGCTTCATATGCATTTCCACAACCGGGAATCAGAATAGCTATGGATTTATCTTCCAGCTGATCGATATATGCTTTCAATGGTGCCGATACGGCTCCGATATCCCAGCCTGTTTGCTGATCTTCATATCGTTTGTTCCAGTAATCTTTATCAAGAGAATTGTCCATATCAGGAATTAATATTGTGTTTTTGATTGCTCGAAATATTGCTGATCGTCCAGGTAATTTTTTTCTCAAAAGGAAATTGCCTTACCGGGCATTCCATTTTGTTGCAGATCGCGCAGCTGAAATGCATACAGCCATCCGAATGTACAAACAACTCAACAGTCTCGCCATAATTTTTACGCACCAGGTTCGACAACGCATCGATCTCCGCATGCGCTTCATGAACATTAAAATACCAGGGCACAGTTAAATGACAATCGAGGTGCAATGTTGCGCCGTATTTAATGATCCGCAAATTGTGCAGGTCGATCCAGTTGACCGTCCTGTTTTCATTGAGCGTCAGCACCAGTTCGTTGAGCAATCGTTCGTCGGCCTCATCCATAATTCCTGCAACAGAACTGCGGATTATGCGATACCCGGTGATGATGATGATCAACGCGAACAGGATCGCTACGGCACTGTCGATCCATGGGATACCGGTGAAATAAAGCAGTACCAACCCTGCGACGATCCCGGCCGTTGTATAAGTGTCAGATTTCAGGTGGCGGCCACTTGCAATCAGCGCCAGCGAATTATTTTTCTCGCCCGTTTTCACACAAATTATCCCGGCGACATAATTAATCACCGCGGTTGCTGCAATCAGGATAATACCGTAATCTATTTTTTGAATGGGGTGTGAAGTAAAAATATTACTGACAGCCTCATAGATAATGATGATGCCCGCCACCAGGATAAGCGTGCCTTCAACAGCCGCCGATAGAAATTCCACTTTACCATGGCCGTAAGGATGATCAGAGTCTTTCGGACGTGCGGACACATGAAGGCTATACAACCCGACAAATCCTGCCACAACATTCACAATACTTTCCAGCGCATCTGTCAGAATGGCCACAGAATTGGTAATAATCCAGGCAAATATTTTAACGAGGAACAGCGCGATAGAAACGATTACGACGATTCGCTGAACTTTTAAATTTTGGGAAGAGGAACTCAAGGCTGGAGGTTTGACGCACAAAGATACGTTCACTGCATGAATCGGGAAGAAATCAGCAGTCAGGACATATATAAATATTAGGCTGAATATACCCAAACACGGGTTCCAACCCTTATTTTTGTGCCCTAAAAATTAAACTATGCATTTCGAGCTTTCCGAAGAACATTTAATGATCCAAAAAGCAGCGCGTGATTTTGCGGTGAATGAATGTCTTCCCGGCGTTATCGAACGTGATGAACAACAAAGATTTCCTAAAGAACAAATTGAAAAGCTGGCAGATCTCGGGTTTATGGGGATGATGGTGAAACCGGAATATGGCGGTAGTGGCATGGATACGATCAGTTATGTGCTGGCAATGGAAGAGATCAGTAAAATTGACGCAAGCGTGAGTGTGTGCATGAGTGTGAACAACAGCCTCGTTTGTTATGGTTTACAGGAATATGGAAATGAAGAGCAAAAACAAAAATATTTAACGCCACTGGCACAGGGTAAGAAAGATGGCGAATTATTCATCGGTGCATTCCTGTTGAGTGAGCCTGAAGCTGGAAGTGACGCCACTTCACAGAGAACAACTGCTGAAGACAAAGAAGATCATTACCTGCTGAATGGCACCAAGAACTGGATCACGAACGGCAGCAGTGCGAGCGTTTACCTCGTGATCGCACAAACAGATCCGGAGAAAGGAAGTCGCGGTATTAACGCTTTTATTGTTGAAAAAAACTGGCCCGGTGTTATCGTTGGCGCAAAAGAAAATAAATTAGGTATTCGCGGTAGCGATACGCATACGATCATGTTCAATGATGTGAAAGTGCCGAAAGAGAACCGCATCGGTGAAGATGGTTTTGGTTTTAAATTCGCGATGAAAACATTGGCAGGTGGAAGAATTGGTATTGCATCACAGGCATTGGGAATCGCGAGCGGTGCGTACGAACTTGCGTTGGCATACAGTAAACAAAGAAAAGCATTCGGTACAGAAATCATGAACCACCAGATCATCCAGTTTAAGCTGGCAGATATGGCGACGAAGATCGAAGCCTCCCGTCTGCTTTGTTTAAAGGCAGCATTTGAAAAAGACGAGAAGAAAGATTATACATTAAGCAGTTCGATGGCCAAAGTATTCAGCAGTGAAACAGCCATGTGGACAGCGACCGAAGCGGTTCAAATTCATGGTGGCTATGGTTTTGTGAAAGAATACCATGTAGAACGCCTGATGCGTGATGCGAAGATCACACAGATCTACGAAGGCACCAGTGAAGTGCAGAGGATTGTGATCAGCAGGACGATCCTGAAATAATTTAAGATGAGAATACTAAGCTGCAAATAAATACTGCAGCTTTTTTTTGCCTATGCACCCCTAGATGCCGGGCAACCGAACGTGAATAAATTTCAGCAGATGAGTGTGAACATAGAAGCCTACCACAACATTAAATCGAAACTTGATGCTGCTAACGCGGAACTGGTGGCGGTGTCAAAATTTAAACCTGCAGAAGATATCCAGGCGCTTTATGACCAGGGCCAGCGCGACTTCGGAGAGAATTTCGTTCAGGAATTGCTGCTGAAAGCGGAGATCCTGCCGAAAGATATCCGCTGGCATTTTATCGGCCACCTGCAGAGCAATAAGGTAAAATATATTGCCCCGTTTGTATACATGATCCATGGCGTTGACAGTGAAAAATTGCTGGCAGAAATTAATAAACAGGCAGGGAAAATCGGCAGGCAAATCAATTGCTTATTACAGGTGCATATCGCCAATGAAGAAACAAAATTTGGGTTTGACAGTAATCAGGTTGCCGAAATTATTTCGAAGGTAGACTCGGGCCAGTTTTCCCAAATTAACATTCGTGGCTTGATGGGCATGGCATCTTTTTCTGAAGACAAGAAACTGGTGAGTAGCGAGTTTGCGGGGCTTGCCGGTTTATATTCGATACTAAAGGCATCACATGCCTCAATGGACAAGCTGAGTATGGGCATGAGCGGCGACTATCCATTAGCGCTGGAGGCAGGCAGTAACCTGGTGCGCATTGGTAGCCTGTTATTTGGTGCGCGAACGCCGGGAGTAAAGTAAAGAACTGTTAAAAAAATTAACTGCTGCGCTATTTTATGCAATCATCCGCGACGGTTCATCATTTAATAAATAACTTTAAGCGTCATGACAAAAGCATTTGAATCAGAGAAAAATAAAAAAGCATTGCTCTACACGGTAGCGATTTGTGCGGTGCTGCTGATCATGTTTTTTTTGATCAGCTGGAAAGTGATGCCGCCTACCCCGCCGGTTGTGCAGGATCTTATAGAAATCAACTTGGGGAATAATGAAGATGGCTTTGGTGAAGAACAGCCATTGATTAAAGGGGAACGCGGACCTGCGGAGCCCACCGTGGTAACGCCGCAACAGCCCGCTCCTGCTGCATCTCAGGAAGATATGGTGAAACCGGAGGACAATGCGGAAGAAGATGCGGCAGTCGTGAACAAACCGGTAAAATCTCCAACGAAAATAAAAACAGAAGCGCCACCTGCACCTGTTGTTACGGTTCCAAAACCGCAAAAACCAAAGATCGTTTATGACGGTCCTGGTAAAGGCACGGGCAACAATGCCACAGAAGATAATGGTTATAAATACCAGGGAAACAATCCCAATGGCAAAGGCGACAATGGCGATCCGAAAGGAGACAAAGATTCTTATGGCAATACGCCGGGCGGAAAAACCGGTGGGCCGCGCGTGATTGGGAACCGCAATATCATTAAGTATTATTCATTTGCCGGCGACCTTCCAAAAGCAGTGATTAATGCCCAGGTGAAGGTTTCCCCTGATGGACGAGGTAGTTTTGTCGGATTTGGCAAAGGCTCTACCACCCGGGATGCACGTTATGCTGCAGCGATCACACGCTATCTTGCCAATATCAGTTTTAATAAATCCGGCAGCGAATCCACGGTGACTGTCGTGTTTAATTTCAACGAAAATTGATGAACTATCGGCCTGCTAAAAACAGTTGTTTTAAAATTCTATTAAAGATTTAGGAATACTATTTGCGTCCTTCTACATTTGTATGATGGATTACGCACAAACACTTCAGCACTTATACGAACAGTTGCCTATGTTTAGCCGCATTGGCGCCGCAGCCTATAAAAAGGATTTACATAATACGTACGCACTCTGCGAAGCCTTGGGCAATCCCCAGGAAAAAATCAAGACGATCCATATTGCAGGTACTAACGGGAAGGGCAGCACGAGCCACATGCTCGCGGCTATCCTCCAGCAAGCCGGATATAAAACCGGACTCTACACGTCGCCCCATATTAAAGATTTTGGTGAAAGGATCCGTATCAATGGCGAGATGATCTCCGAACAATTCGTGGTTGATTTCGTTGCACAAACACAAGACTTATGCGAAACGATAAAGCCTTCTTTTTTTGAAGTGACGGTAGCTATGGCGCTGGCTTATTTTGCTGAACAGGAGGTTGACATCGCGGTTATAGAGACGGGGCTTGGCGGGCGTTTAGACAGCACAAATATCATCCAGCCGCTCGTTTCCGTCATTACGAACATTGGTTATGATCATACGAATCTTTTGGGCAACACACTGGAAGAAATAGCCGGGCAAAAAGCGGGGATTATCAAAGAAAACAGCACGGCAATTATCGGGGAAGCAACTGCCTGCACCCTTCCTGTATTTATCAAAGAAGCGAATGAAAAGGAAGCAAAACTGGTAGTGGTTCCCGCCCAGTTTACGGTAGAATATCTGGAAAGCCAGCCGGGCCTGCTGCTTTGCAACATTCGTAATAATAAAACAGGTATAGTGGAGAAATTGCGTTGCGACCTGAGCGGACTTTACCAATCTAAAAATTTAGCGACCGTTCTTGCAGTCGTGGAGGAATTACAACGGCAACAATTCCGGATCAGTGAAACAGCACTACATCGCGCGCTCGAGAATGTACAGCAACTAACGGGCCTGCGTGGCCGCTGGGAGCACATCGGGCAGAAGCCGGCAGTAATCATTGATGTTGCGCATAACGCAGCCGGCATGGCGCAGGTGATACTGCAACTGGCGTTAGACTATCCCCATTCCCGCCCTCATTTTGTGATCGGATTTGTAAAGGATAAGGATATCAAAAGCGTTTTACAACTAATGCCGGCAAATGCTGCTTACTACTTTACAAACGCGCATTCTCCAAGGGCTCTGCCTCATGCAGTTTTAAAAGAAATGGCGAAAGAATTTTTGCTGGAAGGAGAAGGCTTTGATGATGTAAACCTCGCACTGTCCGCAGCGAAAAGTAATGCGCTGGAGAATGACGTGATCATCATCTGCGGGAGCTTTTTTATTGCAGCAGAAATCAACAACTAGCGCTGGTTATCGAGGAACTGAAATGCCTTATGCAGGCAGAGTGCATGCATCGTTTGGATAAATTCATCGCGTTGCAACATCTGCCGGATCTCTTCCAGTGGCTTTAACATGATCTCAATTTCTTCGTTGTGATCAAGGACCTGATCGCCTGTTTTTGTTCCGCCTGTCGCCAGGAATAAATGCGTATAGTTATTCAGCACACCGGGATTGGCGGCGGTGGTACCGAGCTCATGAAAGGAAGAAAAGCTGTATCCTGTTTCCTCGGCTAACTCACGCGCAATGGCTGTTTCAGGCGTTTCGTCGTTATCAATAAAACCACCGGGTATTTCAATAATCGTTCTGCCAATCGGGTGACGATATTGTTTTACGAGCAAGACTTCATTATTTTCTGTTAGCGCCATTGCACAAACGCAGGTGCCTAATTCCACTACGTAATAAGGATCTACGATTTTACCGGTTGCTGTTTGATAACTGTCTTTGCGTGCGGTGAAATAAGGGTGCCGGTTCAGGTATTCCGACGATAATATTTTAACATCGCTGTGCTCCATAAAATAGATTTTAAGTCTGCCCCCACCCTTCCCGTTCCCGCAGTTTTCGGATATGCGCTACATGATGCATGCCATGCCAGGCATACATTCCCAGCAAATACCAAAGGGTCATTTGCTTTTTAGATTCAGGGTGAAAAACGGTACGTTGCCATTGCGCCTCTGTAACATTTTTTAATAGTTCGTGCCACCGGAGATGAAGAGAGTACAATAGCGTAACCGAAATATTCACTGGGAGATTTTTCGTATCGGCCATTTCTGCCCAATCTTTTTCTTCGTAAGGTTTGATGGTAGGATTGTCTTCTGACAAACCGAGTTTGAAACGGATATAAGCGTTCATATGACTGTCCGCCACATGGTGCACGAGTTGATGAACCGTCCATCCACCGGGCCTGTATGCGGTTTGCAATTGCGCTTCATCCAGGTTATTGATCGCGTATTCCAATTGCATCGGAAGGGTTTGTATATCAAGCAGCCATTCCTTTAATTGTTTGTCAGAAAATGGCTGCTCAATATATTTACCGATCGGATATTGCAATGCTTCCATTATAATTTGCCAGCAGGTTTAATATCGCGTAATGTAATGTCGAAGATCAACGTCGCGCCTGGAGGAATAGGTGCGCCCGGTGGCGGGTTTTCGTTGTAGCCCATTTCAGCAGGGATTACTACTTTCCAATGTGCGCCTTTGGTCATCAGCTGGATGATTTCTGTCCAGCCGGGAATCACTTCATTAAGCCTGAAGGTAACAGGCTGCCCCGTTTTCGCAGAGCCATCGAATTCCATTCCATCAATTAACCGGCCTGCATAATCTACAACAACCGTATCAACCGCTGTCGGCCTCAGTCCGTTTACCTCACCGGCTGTTACAATTTCATATTGCAGCCCGCTCTGCAGAACGTTGACGCCTTTCCGTGACCTGTTGGCATTTAAAAACGCTTTTCCTTTTGCTTTTTCCGCATCAATTTTAAGTTGCGCAAAAAGTTGCAGTTGTTGCTGCAGCGTCATGTTGGCCTGTTCGGCTGTCAGCAATAGTTTACCGTTGTTGAATACATCCTGGATCGCTTTCTGCACCAAGGATGAATTGAGTTTTGTGATCCCCTGTTCTCTCATACTGTTGGCAATATTGATACCGGCAGCGTAGCTAAAACTATCATTCAGGTTTTTCATGATCGAAGCAACAGGCTTCGTCGTTGTCGTTGATTTGGTGACGGATTTTACCGTTGTTTTTTTTGCCTGAGCCATTGCCATTCCACTCATACCAATAACGGCGAGGCCACAAATGAACAGTTTCTTCATTAGATATTTTTTGTTGAAATAAAATTGAATTGCAAATAAAGTGAACTTTATTCATCCCGCATTCCGCGTCCTGTTAAATGTATAAAAACATCTTCCAGGTTTGCGGCTTTCACTTGTTTCGGGCGTTCGAAGCCACTTTCCACCAGGTCATCGATCATTTTATCCGGAGAATCGAGTTTAATGATGCGCCCTTCATCCATAATAGCGATGCGATCACAGAGCTGCTCCGCTTCATCCATATAATGCGTTGTAAGAATAACGGTGGTTCCATTATCCCTGATCTCTTTGATGAGGTCCCAGAGATTGCGGCGTGCTTGCGGATCCAAACCCGTCGTGGGTTCATCCAGGAAAACGATTTTCGGATTATTGATCAGGGTTGTCGCAATGGAAAAGCGTTGTTTTTGCCCGCCACTCAGTTCTTTGCTTTTATTTTTTGCTTTATCTGACAGGTTAACTTTTTTAAGCAACTCCATCGGCTGAACATCCTGGTTATACAAACCGCCAAATAAATGAATCAGTTCAACAAGATTCAGTCCTGGGTAAAAGCCAGAGGTTTGTAATTGAACACCGATTATTTTTTTGATCTGTTCCGGTTCCTTATCCAGGTCAAACCCATTTACAGTCACTTGCCCGGAGGTTTTGCTCCGCAGCGTTTCAATGATCTCCAGCGTTGTCGATTTGCCGGCCCCATTCGGACCAAGCAGGCCGAAGATCTCACCTTCATACACATCAAAAGAAATCGATTTAACTGCATTGAATTCTCCGTAGTTCTTCACCAGATCTTTAACAGAAATAATTACTTCAGGCATGTTGTTGTTTATGGATTGAGGTGACTTTCGAGTTCTTCCATCATGGATTTACTGCCAATGAAAAATGGTGTACGCTGATGCAATTCCGTTGGCTGAACATCCAGGATCCTGATCTCGCCATTCGTCGCTTTACCACCAGCTTTTTCTACGATAAATGCAAAAGGATTGCATTCATATAACAAACGCAATTTTCCTTTTGGTCGGTCTGTTGTTCCGGGATACATAAAGATCCCGCCTTTGATAAGGTTACGATGCACATCACTCACCATACTGCCGATATAACGCTGCGTGTAAGGGCCGCCGTTAGAACTGTTCTTTTGCTGGCAGGCCGTGATATAATCTTTCACTTTTTGATCGTATTGAAAATAATTACCGTGATTCACGGAATAAACTTTTCCTGCATCAGGGCATTTCATATCAGGATGGCTTAAAGAAAATTCGCCAATCGATTGATCGAGGGTAAACCCATTTACGCCCCGTTTGGTGGCGTACACCATCATCGTAGAGGAACCGTAAACGATATAACCTGCTGCCACCTGTTTGTTACCAGGCTGCAGGAAATCTTCTTTGGTTGCCGGCTTACCCAATTCGCTCACACGCCTGTAAACGCTGAAGATGGTTCCAATAGAAACATTGACATCAATATTGCTGCTGCCATCCAGCGGATCGAACATGCAGATGTATTTTGATTTGTTACTTACCTCGTCATCGAAGATCACGATATCATCTAATTCCTCGCTGCCAATGCCTGCGCAACTAATCCCGTGTTGCAATACGCCCATGAATTCATTGTTGGCCAGGATATCCAGTTTTTTCACTTCCTCTCCCTGCACATTCATCGTTCCGGCATCACCGAGGATGTCGACCAGGCCGGCTTTATTTACTTCAACATTCACCCGCTTCGCCGCAAGGCCAATATCACGTAACAGACCGGAAAGTTCGCCGGTTGCCTGGGGAAAAGCCCGCATCTGCTGAATGGTGAATTCATCCAGCGTTTGTATATTCCTGTTGATAGCCATAAATCAATTTCCTGTTTACAGATTACGAAGTTAGATTTGCAGCTCAAATGTAAGGTTTATTATTTTTTGGCCGGCTCTCCCGGCTGTCCATTGCGAAGAGCATATCAAATCAAAATGAAAGTATACAAATTTGGCGGCGCAAGCATTAGTACTATTGAAAGGATAAAAAGTACAGCGGGTATCATTGCAGACCATTCCGGCGACAAATTATTGCTCGTTGTGTCGGCGATGGGTAAAACGACTAATGCGCTGGAAAAAGTGGTGGATGCTTTTTTCGACGGACGCCAGGAAGATGCGCTCTTGTTATTTGAGCAGGTGAAAGAAGCACACCTTAACACACTAAAATACTTAACGGTGTTGCGCTGGAAAGAAACAGAAGATCAATTGAAAGATTTTTTCACGGAGATCGAATGGCTGCTCCATGATAAACCGGTTCGTTCGTACGATTATTATTACGACCAGGTGGTTTGTTGCGGGGAAATGTTCAGCAGTACGATCCTCAGTAATTATCTCGAAGAAAATAAATTAAAAGTGAAATGGCTGGACGTGCGTGATATCATCCGGACTGATAATAACTTTCGTGATGCAGGTGTTGATATGGCATTCACGCAAAAAAATATCCGGGAGCACGTCGCACCGCTGTTTGAAGAATATGACATCGTGGTTACGCAAGGATTTGTAGGTGCAACGGATGAAAATGAAAGTACCACTCTCGGGCGTGAAGGAAGCGATTACAGTGCTGCTATATTCGCCAATTTGATGCCAGCAGAAAGTGTGACCATCTGGAAGGATGTGGAGGCAGTGATGAATGCGGATCCCCGGCAATTTCCCGAGGCTGTAAACATTCCCGCGCTAAGTTATCATGAAGTTATTGAGATGGCTTACTATGGTGCTCAGGTGATCCATCCAAAAACAATCAAACCCTTACAGAACGCGCAGATCCCGCTTTTCGTAAAGAGCTTTTTAAACCCGGAACTTGCTGGAACAGTGATCGATAAAAAGGGGGTAAAAAATCTTCCACCCGTGGTTGTGGTAAAGGCAAACCAGGTGCTGATCCAATTTAAATCAAAGGATTTTTCCTTCGTGGAAGATAAGCCCATCGAGCAACTACATCATATTTTCCGTAACGTTAAATTCAAACCGAATCTTACACAAAATACAGCGATATCCCTGCTCTGTTGTTTTGATGACCACGCGGAGAAAACAGACAGGCTGGCGTTGGATGCCTCACTCTTGTTTGATGTGGAATTAGAAAAAAACCTCACGCTTTTAACCATCAGGCATTACGATGACGCAACGGTGACCAGCCTGACAAAAGATAAAACGATCGTACTGGAGCAACGCACGCCTACAACCATCCAGTTACTGATGCGCTGATGGAAGAAAGAATTTTCGGAAATTAATTGAGAACGTATTCGCCCTTGCGATTAACCAAGATGATGGGCAATTGCTTTTTCGTTTCGAAGAAGTCGAACACTTCTTTGATATTTGAATTGAACTGTTTCAGGTAGTCGTTATCCTTGATGGTTGTAGTGAGATAATCCATCGACTTCTTCACGTTGTATCTTACAGGAAAAACATGAACGGGGATAAACTCCTGTCCCATGGCTTTTACATTCGACGCGATGATATACAATTCTTCAATCGGCAAATCGCTGATCGGTATACAGCCGGTAGAAACACAATTACCATGAATGTAAATGGAATTTCCCGGCCTGACAGAATCACTCAGTATCCTGTCTGAAGCATTCGGGTAATTCAAGCCAAGCGATAAATGATAATTGCTGTTGGGATTAAATTCGTTGATGTAATAAAATCCTTCCGGAACCTGGTAATCGCCTTCCATCCGCTTCGGTCCCATCGTACCGCTTTGCATACAAACCTTGTAGGTCTTGAATAATTTGTATGGTTCTTTTGAATTGCCTTTTACCCAAACTTCCAGCTGGCGATCGAATTTAAACGAACGCACATACATCGCTTCCGGCGGCCAGGTAAGATTTTGCTTTTCAAACTGGCGCTTCACAGAGTCTTCCATCCGGCTAAATACGTCAGACGCACGATAAGAAGATTTTTGAATGTTGTTAACGGCGTTTTGAGAAAAGGATGGCGCGGCCATGCAAATGGTAAGGACCAATACACTGCCAAGCCTGAAGATGAGCTGTCTCATTAAATCTTTAAAAATTGGGGGTTACAGTTCCTAAAACGTGAAAATAGAAAAAATATTGAACAGATATTGTTAAAAATTATATGCGAGATCATGGATCGATTCCTGCTGCGCGCTTATCTTTAAATTGTAAATTGTTGTCATGCCGAAAGCCATTAAAACTTCCCTGCCCGATGAAACCGTGATGGATAAGATCCTTTTAGTGAGGGGTAAAAAGGTTATGATTGACAAGGATCTCGCGATCCTGTATGGTGTTCCTACAAAGCGTTTGAATGAACAGGTGAAAAGAAACGCCAAACGTTTCCCGGAGGATTTCATGTTTCAATTAACGTTGGAAGAAAAAAATGAGGTGACCGCAAATTGCGACCACCTCAAAAATTTAAAGTTTTCTCCTAATCTACCGTATGCCTTTACAGAACATGGTGCGGTAATGCTGGCAGGCATTCTTAACAGCGACCGGGCTATTGAAGTGAATATCCAGATCGTCCGCATCTTCACCAGTATGAGGGAAATGCTGCTAACAAATAAGGACATATTATTGAAGCTCGAACAACTCGAAAAGCAGGCTTCCACCCAGGATGAAAACATAGAACTCATCTTTGAACATCTGCGGCAATTGTTGCATCCGCCTGCTTCAGCGCGTCAGCGAATCGGTTTCAAACCCTGATCAGTTACAAGTTACCCCGCGCATCCTGTTCCCGTTCGAGGGCCTCAAACAACGCTTTAAAATTTCCTTTACCAAAACTTTTGGCGCCTTTGCGCTGGATAATTTCAAAAAACAACGTTGGCCTGTCCTGCAATGGTTTACTAAAAATCTGCAGCAGGTAGCCTTCCTCATCACGGTCGATCAGAATGCCCAATTCCTGCAATGGCGCCAGGTCTTCTTCAATTTTACCAACGCGATCCAGCACATCAGCATAATAACTGGCGGGAACCTTTAGAAAATCCACGCCACGGCTTTGGAGATCCGTAACTGTTTCAACAATATTGTTTGTGGCAATGGCCACATGTTGCACGCCTTCGCCATTATAAAAATCCAGGTATTCTTCCACCTGGCTCTTCTTTTTCCCTTCTGCTGGTTCGTTGATCGGGAACTTCACATAGCCATTGCCATTGCTCATCACTTTGCTCATCAGGGCAGAATATTCTGTGGAGATATCATTGTCGTCAAAGCTTAAGATATTTTTAAAGCCCATCACCTCTTCATAAAATTTCACCCATGGATTCATCTGGTTCCAGCCAACATTTCCTACGCAATGATCTACATATTCCAGGCCTGCCGGTGGAGGGTTGTAATTCGTTTTCCATTCCCGGAAGCCCGGCATGAACACGCCATTATAATTTTTACGTTCAATAAATAAATGAACGGTTTCGCCATAGGTATGGATGCCACTAACGATCACTTCGCCCTGGTCATCGTTCAGCACGGTTGGTTCCTGGTAAGATTTTCCGCCACGAGCTGTTGTCTGTTTCCAGGCATCACGCGCATCATCTACTTTCAGCGCAAGGTATTTAACACCATCCCCATGTTTTAAAATATGATCAGCGATTTCATTACCCGGACGTAAAGGAGTTGTGAGAACGAACGTGAGCTTATTTTGACGGATAACATAACTCACTTTATCCTTCATGCCTGTTTCCGGACCGGCATAAGCAAGTGATTGAAATCCAAAAGCGGCTTTATAAAAATGGGCGGCCTGTTTGGCATTGCCCACATAAAATTCAACGTAATCCGTTCCATGGAGGGGTAGAAAATCAGGGACAGCATTGATGGGCGTTTGCGACGCAGTGGTTGTTGCAGACATAAAATATTTTTTTTTAAATGAAGCCCGTGCGGGCAGGAAGCAGGAAATGGGCGGCTAACTTGATACTGTCGAATCCATGGCGAGGGCCAGCATCAACAGGGAGTAATGCACGCGCTTGTCGCCAAAAATTTTATGTGGATAATCCGGAATCATCTTAAACAAAGATAATAAAAAGCCCTTCTTCCAACCTGCATATTTTATATTTGCAATCATTTAGAAAAGGCCGGCATTTGAGGCCGATCACCCCATAAAATATTTTGATGAAGAAAGCAGGCATTTTAGGTGGCGGGCAATTGGGCCGTATGTTATTGCAGGCCGCAATTAATTACCCGGTGGAAACATTTGTAATGGAAAACGACCCGGCATGTCCGTCTGCCCATTTAGCGAACCATTTTATCAAGGGTGATATCAGCAATTTTGATGAGGTGTATAATTTCGGGAAAGGGCTCGACGTACTTACGATTGAAATTGAAGCGGTAAATGAAGATGCCCTGGAAAAGCTGGAAGCGGAAGGTGTAAAGATCTACCCAAGACCTTCTGCCCTGCGAACGATCAAAAGCAAGTTGCTGCAAAAAGAATTCTATCAAAAAAACCAGGTGCCCACCAGCGCTTTTGTCATCACAAAAAACAAACAGGAATTATTATCCCTGCGCGAATTCTTACCTGCAGTACATAAACTGGATAAAGGAGGTTATGATGGTAAGGGCGTGCAGGTGATCAAAAAAGTTGAAGACCTGGAAAAGGGTTTTGATGAAACGGCCGTACTGGAAAAAATGGTGCATATAAAAAAGGAGCTGGCCATTATTATTGCTGTGAGTGAAACGGGCGAAACGGCCATTTATCCACCCGTTGATATGATTTTCGATCAATCCCTCAACCTCCTGAGCCACCAGATCGCCCCTGCCGATGTTCCGGAAAAAGTCTTCTGGAAGGCGGAAGCCATCGCCCTGCGCGTGGTAAAAGAATTAAAAAGCCCGGGAATTTTCGCGGTAGAGCTTTTTGTAGATATCGACGACAATGTTCTGGTGAACGAAACAGCACCGCGTGTTCACAACAGCGGTCACCATACTATTGAAGCCTGTTATAGCAGCCAGTTCGACATGTTGTGGCGAATCTTACTCGGTTATCCACTGGGAAATACCGATCAGTTACTCCCGGCCGCCATCGTAAACCTGGTCGGCGAAAACAATTTTACCGGTCCGGTGTTGTACGAAGGATTGGAAAAAGTATTGGCGATGGATAACGTTTTCGTACATATATACGGCAAAACTACTACGAAGCCGGGCAGAAAGATGGGGCATGTAACCATTCTAAGTTCTGAAAAACAGGAGTTGGTGCATAAGGCCAACCAGATAAAGCATACCCTTTATGTAAAATCGGCTTAGTTTTTTCCGTGTATCAGCTACCAATCATACTTTTTAGAAAATTGTTTTTAGCCTTTATGGCTATTTTTAATGTTCCAACATAAATCAGATGACCTTGAATGTATTCACTTTAAAATCTACCTCCCGCATCCTGTGTTTCGCCATCGCAGGATTTTTCTTAAATAGTTGTGGCAAAAAAGATAAGAAGATAAGTGCAACAAGTACAACGAAAGCAGCTCCTCCCACGCCTCGTGTGGACGGTTATATTGTAAGGGCGATGGCCGTAAGTGAAGATCTTGAATTGCCAGGTTCGTTGATTGCAAATGAAGCGACAGAGATTCACCCCGAGATCTCCGGGCGCCTGACTTTCCTCAGCGTTGCGGAAGGACGCTCTGTTGGTAAAGGCGCTTTGATCGCGAAGATTTATGATGGTGACCTCACTGCCCAATTGAATAAACTTCGTGTACAATTGCAGAACGCCGAAGTAACCGTTCGTCGCTACCAGGAATTATTAAAAATAGATGGCGTGAGCCGCCAGGAATATGACATCCAGGCCTTACAGATCAATAATATTAAAGCTGATATGGCGATTGTGAGAAGCAATATCTCGCGCACTGAAATCCGGGCACCATTCTCCGGAATTGTGGGGTTGAAGAATATCAGTCCGGGCGCATACGTAACGCCTGCAACCATCATCACAACGATTCGTCAGAACAGCCAGTTAAAACTGGATTTTACATTACCAGAAAAATATAGCGGCAGACTTCAACCCGGCCAGCTGGTCAACTTTACCGTAGAAGGAAACCAAAAAGGTTATAATGCAAAAGTGATCGCCACGGAAATGGGCATTTCTACAGATAGCCGCAGTTTAAATGTGAGAGCATTGGTGACGAACAACGATGGTAAACTATTACCCGGCGGTTTTGTGAAAGTACAAACCAACTTTGACCCGGATCCGAATGGCATCATGATTCCTTCGCAAGCGGTTGTTCCGCAGGCCAGGGGAAAAAAAGCGGTGGTCTATCGCAACGGTATCGCTTCATTCGAAGATATCATCACCGGCATCCGTGATTCAGCCATGGTGCAGGTTACAAACGGTTTGAAAGTTGGAGATACCGTCATCATCACAGGTTTAATGAGCATGAAACCCAATGCGAAGATCCAGTTGAACAAGATCCAAAAAAATTAAGTCCACGGGCAATGCCTGAATTAATTTATTGAAATGAACATATCAGAATTTAGTTTAAGAAGGCCGGTCTTTGCCATTGTACTGAACATCGTTATCGTGTTGTTCGGTGCGATCGGTTATAGTTTTTTGGGCGTGCGGGATTACCCGGCGCTGGATCCGCCGAATATCAACGTGCGTACTTCATACCCGGGGGCGAATGCGGAAATCATTGAAACGCAGATCACGGAGCCGCTGGAAAAAGCGGTGAACGGGATTTCAGGAATTAAGAATATCAGTTCGCAAAGTTCGCAGGGAAGCAGCAGCATCACCGTTGAATTTGACCTGGGTACTGAACTGGAGGCGGCTGCAAATGACGTGCGGGATAAAGTGTCGCAGGCGATACGCTCTTTGCCTACAGATCTTGATGCGCCACCTGTTGTAAGTAAAGCAGATAACAGCAATGATCCCGTGGTGATCGTATTGTTGCAGAGCACGAAGAGAAATGCGCTCGAAATAACGGAGTATGCGAATAATAATCTCGTGGAAAGAATCCAGACGATTGCAGGTGTTAGTGGTGTAAATATCTGGGGAGAAAAAAAATACGCGATGCGCATCTGGTTCAACCCTTCCAAAATGAGTGCGTTCTCTTTAACGCCGAAAGACGTACAGACAGCGCTGTTGCGGGAAAATGTAGAGTTGCCTTCCGGTAAAATTTCCGGCGATGCAACGGAGCTGGGTATACGCACATTTGGTAAGCTGAACACAGAAGATGAATTCAATAACCTCATCATTAAAAACATCAATGGAACTGACATCCGGCTGAAAGATATTGGTGAAGCAGTACTTGGTCCCGAGAACGAGGAAAGCGTGTTAAAAGAAGCCAATGTGCCGATGATAGCGATCGCCATCATTCCCCAGCCCGGAACAAATTATATCGCCATTTCCAATGAGATTCAAAAACGCCTGACGGAAATTAAAGCTGATCTTCCCGATGATATCCGCCTGGAGGTCTCTTCGGATCAGACGGAAAATATCCGCAAATCGATCAGCGAGGTAAAAGAAACGCTGATCATATCTTTCGTTTTGGTGGTGATGATCATCTACCTGTTCTTCCGCGACTGGCTGATCGCGATTCGCCCGCTGATAGATATTCCTGTATCATTAATCGGTGCATTTTTCATCATGTATATTTCCGGATTCACGATCAACGTACTGACATTACTCGCGATTGTTCTGGCAACAGGACTGGTGGTGGATGACGGCATTGTCGTCACGGAAAACATTTATAAAAAGATGGAATTCGGGATGGATAAATGGCAGGCTGCAAGAGATGGATCCAAGGAGATCTATTTCGCGGTTATCGCCACATCAATTACGCTCGCGGTGGTTTTCCTGCCGATCATCTTCCTGGAAGGTTTCGTTGGAAGATTGTTCCGGGAATTTGGTATTGTCGTTGCCGGCGCTGTGTTAATATCAGCATTTGTATCTCTTACCCTCACACCTGTGCTGAATGTGAAATTATCGCGGAAGGTCCACAAGCATTCCTGGTTTTACAATAAGACCGAACCTTTTTTTACGGGGATTGAAAACGGCTATCGCAGAACGCTCGAAGCCTTTATGCGCCTGCGTTGGCTGGCTTTGCCGATCATCCTTGCCTGCGTCGCAATCATCTTTATCCTTGGCCGCACTTTACAAAGTGAACTCGCCCCGATGGAAGATAAAAGCCAGTTTCGTTTACAGGTGTCTGCACCAGAAGGAACATCTTATGATGCGATGGATAAGTACATGGATAAGCTCACGACATTCCTGATCGATTCATTACCGGAAAGAAGATATATCACGAGCATGACGGCTCCCGGCTTCTCCGGGTCAGGATCTGCAAATTCAGGTTTTGTAAGGATTGCATTAGTGAACCCGGGAGAGCGCGAACGCAGTCAGCAGGATATTGTGAACTGGGTAAATAAAAAGATTCCCCGCTTCAATGAAGGGCGTTCTTTCGCCATACAGGATCAAACGATTTCTGTAAATCGGAGAAGCGGGCAACCGGTTCAGTTTGTTATTCAAAATACCAATTCGGATAAATTAAAAGCAGCGCTGCCGAAAATTTTGGAAGCCGCGGGTAAAAGCCCGGTGCTGGTTGGTGTGGACGCAGATCTGAAATTTAATAAACCAGAAATCCGGGTGACCATCGACAGGCTGAAAGCCAGTGAACTCGGAGTTTCTGTACAGGATATTTCTCAAACGATGCAGCTCGCACTGAGCAACCAGCGGATGGGTTATTTCACAAAAGATGGCAAGCAATATTCTGTATTAGGCCAGGTGGAAAGAAGCAACCGGGATGACCCGAATGACCTTAGGAATATTTTTGTTACGAACAACAAAGGGCAGGCAATTTCCCTGGTGAACGTGCTCAATATCTCTGAGGATGTAACGCCACCTACCCTGTACCATTTTAATCGCTACCGCTCCGCAACGATCAGCAGCGGGCTGGCGGAAGGAAAAACGGTTGGCGATGGTATCAAAGCGATTCAAACCATTGCAGACAGTGTGTTGGATGAAAGTTTCCGTACGTCGCTGTCAGGCGCATCCAGAGATTACGCCGAGAGTTCCGGCAATACCTATTTCGCTTTTTTCCTGGCGCTCGCCCTGATCTTCCTTGTACTGGCAGCACAGTTTGAAAGTTTTATTGATCCGTTTACAATCATGGTAACCGTGCCGCTGGCACTGGCCGGTGCGATCCTGTCACTTTGGATATTTAATCAGACGTTGAATATTTTTTCGCAGATCGGGATGATCATGCTGATCGGGCTTGTAACGAAAAATGGTATCCTGATCGTAGAATTTGCCAACCAGAAACAACTGGCAGGCGATAAAAAAATACCCGCTGTAATTGATGCGGCTGTAGCACGTTTCAGGCCGATCCTGATGACCAGCCTCGCGATGGCCCTGGGTGCCTTGCCGCTTGCATTATCGATTGGTGATGCATCTACCAGCCGTATTCCTTTAGGTATCGTTATTGTGGGCGGCGTAATGTTCTCCTTATTGCTGACGCTGTTCGTTATCCCGGCGGTTTACTCTTACCTGTCAACAAAAAAGAAAAGAAGTAAACTGGATGATATGGATCCAACTTCCCTTACCGTATAATTTTGAGTGATGACAAGATGTTTTAAATTGGTGCTGATCATGTTTGGTTGCGTTGCAGGCACGAATACTTTCTCGCAACGTGTACTCACAGTTGAAGAAGCTGTAGCCGCCGCGCTGAAAAACAATTATGATATACAATTGCTGCGCAATGATTCTGCCGTTTACGCATTAAATTATGGCTACCGCAATGCGGGATTTTTGCCAAGATTGAATGCAACGACTTCGGTTCTGTATAACAATAACAACACTACGCAGCGCCTTGCGGATGGAACCGAGCGGAAACAAAGCGGTATCCGTTCGAGCAATCTACAATCTAGTGTAAACCTTAACTGGACGGTGTTCGACGGGTTAAAGATGTTTGCAACGCGCGATAAATTAGCGGAGTTCGTGGCATTGGGAAACCTAACGATCCGCAACCAGTTGGTAACAAGTATCTCGGATGTGATCAAAACATATTACAACATTGTAAGGCAAAAACAACAGCTGCTCGCGATCAGTGAACAAATGGCGATCAATGAAGAAAGGGTGAAGCAAGCCGATAAAAAATTAACGGTTGGCCTGGGGGCAAAGCCGGAATTACTCCAGGCAAAACTGGATCTGAATGCTCAAAAAGCTGCGCAGCTAAAACAACTGACCCTGATCGAGCAATTGAAGGAACAATTAAATCAATTGCTGGTATTTGAACAAGGATCCAGTTATGAAGTCACAGACAGTATTCCGATCAACCAGGACCTGCTCGTGACAGACATTTTCACGACTGCCCAATCGACGAATCCTGAATTGCAGGTTGCAAAGCAAAATATCAACATAGCTAACATTACCTTACGGGAACGCAGAGCCGAAAGATTTCCCGTGGTCTCGTTGAACAGTGCCTACAACTTTTCCAAAACGGACAATAAACTGGTGGTAAACAATTTCACGCCTTTATTCAATCAAAATCATGGCTTTAATTATGGACTAACAGTGAGTATTCCTATCCTTAATAACTTTACAGTCCGCCGCCAGATCAAGGAAGCGCAGTTAGATATTGACTACCAGCAAATTTTATATAACTATAAGCAGGCAACAATTAACACCGCGATCAGCAATGCTTATAAAACATACGAGTTGCAGAAAAGAACACTTGCGCTGGAAGAAGAAAATATCAAACTGGCAAGGGAAAACGTTTTTATCGCCCTGGAAAGAAATCGCCTTGGCCTATCCACGATCCTGGAATTGAGAGAAACGCAGAAAAGCCTGGCTGATGCGTACGACCGGTTAATCGCCGCACGCTATGATACGAAGGTTTCGGAGACTGACTTGTTACGCTTACGTGGCGACATTATTAAATAGCGTTTGTGCGGGAACGAAATTTCCTGTTAACTTTAGCCGATAAACAACTATTATGGCAAGCGTTGGTATCATCATGGGAAGCGAATCTGATCTGGAAGTTATGCGGGCAGCTGCGGCTATCCTCGAAGAGTTTGGCATTTCTTATGAAATCGATATCGTTTCTGCCCATCGTACACCCGATCGGATGCGAACATATGCTACAACTGCGCGGGAGAAAGGAACTAAAGTAATCATTGCCGGTGCTGGTGGTGCTGCTCATCTCCCGGGGATGGTGGCGAGTTATACAACGCTTCCCGTGATTGGCGTCCCTGTAAAATCTTCCAACTCGATTGATGGCTGGGATTCTGTTTTATCTATCCTTCAAATGCCGGGCGGCGTACCGGTTGCAACCGTTGCTTTAAATGCCGCCAAAAACGCCGGCATTCTTGCTGCACAAATTCTCGGCGTCGCAGATACAGGAGTTGCAGAAAAATTGTCGCAGTACAAACTTCGCCTTGAAGATGATGTTTTGCAGATGGTAGCTAAACTAAAAAAGTAATCCCTACTTTTTTCTCCGAAAAATATATAACAGCAGCGTAATGATGAGTGCCGTAAAAGATCCGTAGACGAGGTAACTGAGTGGCATGCGATTCTTTTTCTAAAGCTACTGCTTTCGTTGCAAAAAAATGCCCCGCTATAAAAATAGCAGGGCTTACATATTCATTAAACATAATTACTCTTTGTCGATCGTGATCTTAAAATGATCACCATGGAAGTACGGGCGATAACGGTCTGTTACCTGCTGTATTTGCTTCGCGCCATTGATATACAATTCTTTTTCTCTGTACTCAATCGTAAAGCCTTTTTTAGGATCGATCAACCCTTCTTTCTCCATTTCTGTAAACATTTGCTTTGTAAGCTTTAATTCTGATTTAGCTTTATCGATACCAGTCCTGGCTTCCGCCATGATCTTATCCATATCGATCTTCTTTATCTCATCGCGGCTGCGTTCAATATCTTTTTGTGCATTCGCCAGATCTTTTTTGATGGCCTCTTTGTCAATCTTTTTTATTTCCAGTTGCGCTTTTTCCATTTCTTTCTTTGCTTCCAGTATTTCCTTTTTTACTTCCACGTTGATGCGTTCATAATCCACATCTTTGAGCGAAGCTTTTACATCTGCCAGCGTTTTTTCGATGTCGATCGACTTTAGTGATAATTCCACATCCTTCATGATCTTGTCAACGTCTACCTGTTTTAATGCTGCTGCGGCCTGCTCCTGCACTAGTTTCATGTCAACCGTTTTCAGGCTCTGACTAACTTCCTGCATTGTTTTGTCGAGCTGCTGGTTAAGTTCATCAAACTGTTTCATCGTCATCGATCCCTCCTTTTTTTCAGGGATCGTATCGCTGATCTTTTTTTCCTGCAGGAATTGAGCGAGATAAGGCGTGTCCTGAAAGGACATCGTGATAGCACCCAACAGCAATACCGCTCCCAGGCCGAGGACCGTTTTTTTGTGTTGATCTAATAATTTTTTCATGGCTTTACTTTAATTTATTATATACGAACGATTTCGTAACAAATGTAATCAAGCATTATTACGAAACAACTCCGTTAATAAAAATTAACATTTTAGGAAGAATTGGGAAATATCAACGGAGAAAAAGTTCGAGCAAAACGAACACGGCAAATACTACGGAGGCGATGCCATTTGCAGTCATGAATGCCAGGTTAACGCGACGTAAGTCAGTAGGTTTCACAACGGAGTGTTGGTAGATCAGCATTCCGCAAAAAACGATAACACCAGTCCAATAAAACAAACCGTAATGCGCAAAGTAGCCGGCAAAGATCACAGCTGCTGCAGACAAGATATGGAAAACCTCGGAAACCCGTAGCGCGCGCGATTTCCCTAACATGGAAGGGATAGAATACAGTTGTTGTTGTTTATCAAATTCTTCGTCCTGCAAGGCGTAGATGATATCAAAACCGCTTACCCAGAAGACCACGCTGAAAGAGAAGAGAATCGGAATAATATCGAAATGGCCAGTCACGGCAAGATAAGCACCAATGGGCGCCAGGCTCAAACCGAGTCCTAAAACTAAATGGCAGAGTGCAGTAAAACGTTTTGTATAACTATAGAAAAGGATGACGAACAATGCGACAGGAGACAGGTAGAAACAAATAGCATTGATAAAATAAGTAGCGATGATAAATACCAGGCAGCTGAAGATTGTGAAAAGCAAAGCATGTTTCGCGCTAATAACTCCGGAAGGAATTTCACGGATAGCAGTACGCGGATTTTTTGCATCATATTGCCGGTCGAGGTAACGGTTAAACGCCATCGCGGCGGAACGCGCACTGATCATGCAAATGAGCACCAGCACAAACAGAATGATGTACTTCGAAGAAAAACCACCGCTGCTGTTGCCTGCAATATGTTCTTTAAGATCCTGTAAATAACCAAGGAAGAACCCGATCAGCGCAAAAGGCAACGCAAAAATCGTATGCGAAAATTTGATAAGCGAAAGATAGTTTTTGATTGTATGGGCCATTCTTATGGAACCGGCGATCATCACGCCGCAATTTTATTTGTTAGGGATTGCCTGCATCCGGCCGCGTACCATTTCCCAAAGCACAACGCCCGCTGCGGTAGCAATATTGAGAGAATGCTTCATGCCTAATTGTGGGATTTCAATACAACCATCACATTGCAAAATGGTTTCCTGCTCTACGCCGCTCACCTCATTTCCAAAGATCACCGCCATTTTTTCCTGCGGATCAAAAATGATTTTCTCCAGCGATAAACTGTTGGTGACTTGTTCTACTGCCATCACTTTGTAACCACTTGCCTTTAATAGCAGGATAGCTTCCGATGCGTTAGGGAAATGTTGCCAGGTAACGCTGTCTTCTGCGCCCAGTGCCGTTTTACGAATTTCTTTATGCGGAGGTTTAGCAGTGTAGCCAGTCAGATATACCGCTTCTAACAGAAAAGCATCCGAGGTGCGAAATACACTCCCGACATTGTAGGCGCTGCGTACATTTTCCAGTACCGCGATCACCGGCGTCTTTTCTGAACGTTTAAATTCCGCAACCGTTTTGCGGTTAAGTTCGTCCATGCTTAGTTTCTGCATCAGATAGTTTCTTTCTCCAGCTTTTCCGGTTTTATATTCAGTTTACGATCAGAAAATTCCTTCGCTGCCTGCACAAAATGTACGAACAACGGATGCGGATTTTCAACGGTACTTTTTAATTCCGGATGATACTGTACGCCAATAAAAAAAGGATGATCTTTTAATTCGACAATTTCCACCAGCCCGTTCGCCGGATTTTTCCCGCTCGGAATTAAGCCGGCATTTTCAAAATCCGTCAGGAATTTATTATTAAACTCCCACCGATGGCGATGGCGTTCGCTGATTTTTTCCTGACCGTAAATATTAAAGGCAAGGCTATTTTCTTTGATATCACAATCGTAAGCACCCAGGCGCATCGTGCCACCTTTTTTGCGGATCTTTTTTTGTTCGTCCATCAGCGCGATGACAGGATAAGGAGTTGCTGTATCCATTTCTGTAGAATGTGCGTCTTTCCAGCCCAACACATTTCTCGCGTATTCAATTACGGCCATTTGCATACCCAGACAAATTCCGAAGAAGGGCAATTGCTGCTCGCGCGCATATTGAACAGCTGCGATCTTTCCTTCCACGCCACGCGATCCGAAACCCGGTGCAACCAGCAGGCCATCCAGGTCTTTTAATTTTTCTGCCACATTATCTGCTGTAATATATTCGCTATGAACGTTAACGATCTGCACTTTGCACTGATTGATTGAACCCGCGTGAATAAAAGATTCCAGGATAGATTTATAGGCATCCTGCAGCTCGATGTATTTTCCGATCAATCCAATTTTTACGCGGGATTTCGGGTAGTTCAGTTTATCTAAAAAACCACGCCATTTGGTAAGTTCCGGTGCTGCATATCCGTTGATTTGTAATTTTTTCAACACGATCACATCCAGGCCCTCTTCCAGCATTTTCAGCGGAACTTCATATATCGTGGATGCATCCATGGCTTCAATAACAGCATTTGGCTTTACGTTACAGAATAACGCGATCTTTCTTTTGATCTCATCCGACAACGGGTGCTCGGTACGGCAAACAATAACGTTCGGTTGAACACCTTCCTGGCTAAGCAACCGCACACTGTGTTGTGTAGGTTTTGTTTTTAATTCCTTTGCAGCTTTCAAATAAGGGATCAACGTCAGATGCACCACCATACAATCTTCTTCAGGCATCTCCCATTGTAACTGACGGACCGCTTCTACAAAAGGCAGACTTTCAATATCGCCCACTGTTCCGCCAAGTTCTGTAATGACGATATCATATTTTCCGCTGTCACCCAGAAGGAGCATTCGGCGTTTAATCTCATCCGTTATATGAGGGATCACCTGCACTGTTTTACCGAGATACTCTCCTTCCCTTTCTTTGTTAATAACCGTCTGGTAGATACGGCCCGTCGTAACGTTATTGGCCTGTGATGTATTGATGTTTAAAAAACGTTCGTAGTGCCCCAGGTCGAGATCCGTTTCTGCGCCGTCGTCGGTTACAAAACATTCACCATGCTCGTAAGGATTGAGCGTTCCGGGATCAACGTTAATGTAAGGATCAAATTTCTGGATCGTTACTTTCAATCCGCGGCTCTGCAGCAATTTGGCCAGCGACGCAGCTATGATCCCTTTTCCAAGCGATGAAGTAACGCCACCTGTAACAAAAATAAATTTGGCCATTTTATAAGATTTTTGGTTTCAATAACAGGCTTACCAACAGGAGCCCGGCGCCAACCTTTAATAAACGGCCGTGGCGTCGCACACTTGTACGATAAAACTTTATTCAACGATTAAAAGAAAATAAAATATGACCGGAGGAAAAAGAAACAGAAACATCCTAGAGGTCATGCAAAGATAAAAGGAAATATCGGGAGGATAAAATTACAGGCAGCTTTTTGTTGTAAATACCTGAAAAAAAATCACAAAAAAGCCGGCAGCTTTAACAGCGGCCGGCAAGAGAAGCAGTTATCATTATAAAGCCGTTAATGCTTCCGCATTTTCGTTATTTTTCAGCAGGTCAGCGATCGCGTTGTCATATAGTGATTTCCACGATGCGATATTTCCCCAGCTATTTGCTTCAATGGTTAATTCCCCATTGGTGACCTCGCCTATCTTCGCGTATACAATTCCATAATCCTGGAGATTTGTCAGGAAAGACGCCTCTTCTGCAGCCGTCACGGAAACAACTATGCGGCTCTGGCTTTCCCCAAACCAAAATGCATCCGCCCTGATTTCTGTTTTATCAGCCGTCACAGTAAAACCAAGGTTGTCCGTAAAGGCTTTTTCCAAAAGTGTGATCAGCAAACCGCCTTCGCTTACATCATGTGCCGATTGCAACAATCCTTTGCGGATCAAGTCAAGGACTGCTTTCTGCAAGTCATATTCTTCCTGCAAATCAAAATACGGAGCTGGGCTAAATTCAACTCCTACAATCTTGTGCAGGTATTCGGATGAATTAATGTCATCCCGGCTTTCGCCCAGCAAATAGATCAGGTCGCCGCTTTGTTTAAAATTCAGCGTCATTTTATCTGCCGGCGTTTCCAGTAAACCAACCATACCGATCGTTGGCGTAGGATACACGGGTCCGTCAGGTGACTGATTGTAGAAACTTACATTTCCACCCGTCACCGGCGTATCAAATTTTATACAGGCTTCACCCATCCCTTTGATCGCCTGTGAAAACTGGTAGTAAACCTCAGGGTCATAAGGATTACCGAAGTTGAGGCAATTCGTTACCCCTAATGGTTCTCCTCCACTGCAAACAATATTTCTTGCCGCCTCGGCCACCGCGATCATCGCACCTTTGTACGGATCAGCGTATACATAACGGCTATTACAGTCTGTGGTTAATGCCAGTGCTTTTTTTGTTGGTTTAGCAAGCACTACAGCAGCATCACTGGGAGCATTAGACGAAGTATTCCCGGCGCCTACCATACTATCGTATTGTTCATATACCCAGCGTTTGCTCGCGATATTTGGCAGAACAACTATTTGCTTTGCCAGGGCTTCCAGATCTGTCGGAATGTTTATTGAGCCAGCATCGAAGTCTTTAATTTTTTCGAGGTACGCCGGGGTGGAGAAAACGCGGTCGTATTGCGGAGCACCACCACCCAGCACTAATTCTTCGGCAGGAAGTACGGCCTCTTCAATTCCATTCATGAAGAAATGCAACAAACCATCCCCCGTTACTTCACCAATCTCGCTGCAGGGAAGATCCCATTTTTCAAATACATCAATTACGGCTTGTTCTTTTCCTTTTTCCACGACCATTAACATGCGCTCCTGGCTTTCGCTTAATAATAATTCCCAGGCTTTCATTGCCGATTGCCTGGTGGGAACTTTATCAAGGTGAATACGCATGCCTGATTTTCCTTTTGCACTCATTTCTGCCGTGGAACAAATAATGCCTGCTGCACCCATATCCTGCATGCCAACAACAGCGCCGGTTTGGATCACTTCAAGGCAAGCTTCCAATAATTTTTTTTCCTGGAAGGGATCACCCACCTGAACCGCGGGCAGATCTTCGGCACTGTCCGCTGTAATTTCTGCACTGGCAAAGGAGGCGCCGCCAATACCATCTTTACCGGTTGCACTGCCTACGAAAAAAACGGGGTTGCCTATTCCTTCAGCAGTAGCAGAAACTGTCTCACCATTTTTTACGATCCCCACGCTCATTGCATTTACCAGCGGGTTGGTATGATAACAGGATTCAAAATAAAC
The DNA here is from genome assembly GCA_028288705.1 of Ferruginibacter sp. Taxonomy (GTDB): domain Bacteria; phylum Bacteroidota; class Bacteroidia; order Chitinophagales; family Chitinophagaceae; genus Ferruginibacter. Next base: position 144,869 of record JAQBNH010000019.1, on the reverse strand, counting down.
TTCACCGCCAACCGTAGGAACGCCGAAGCAGTTTCCATAATGACCAATTCCATGAACAACGCCAGCCAGCAGGTGCTGCGTTTTTGCGTCTTTAATATCCCCAAAGCGTAAAGAATTTAACGAAGCGATGGGCCGCGCGCCCATCGTAAAAATATCGCGGTTAATTCCGCCGACACCCGTAGCCGCACCCTGGAAAGGTTCAATAGCGGAAGGATGATTATGTGATTCAATTTTAAAAACCACACCGTAACCGTCGCCTATGTCCATTAAGCCAGCATTCTCTTCGCCTGCTTTTACCAACATCTTTTTACCGTCGCGTGGTAATGTTTTCAGCCACTTAATCGAATTTTTATAACTGCAATGCTCACTCCACATCCCGCTGAAAGCACAGAGCTCCGTGAAGTTGGGTGTGCGGCCAAGCTTCTCAATTATCAGGTCAAATTCTTCTGCGGTGATCCTTAACTGGGCTGCTGTTGAAGCGGTAATTTCCATAAATAAGTGTGAGAAGGTTTAGAAAACGCAAAGGTACAACCTCGCAAAGTTTTAACTCAGAATCAAAAGCAAATATTTTAACTAACTTCCCACATTAAAATTTCCAGCTTGTTTTACCTGCTTTTTTTATTGTACCTGCTTGCGGCGGCTTATTTTATTTCATCGCTGGATTTCGTAAAAAAAACCGGGCTGGGTACAAAGTTGATCCTCCTTCTTTTTTTAGTGAAGATCGCTGCCGGCCTGCTGATTGGCTGGATTTCAAACCGATATGATCCGCTGAACGATTACGCTATGTTGAATGGCTATGGCCGGGAAGAATACCAGTTGATGATCACTCACCCGAAAGAATTCCTTATCAACATTTTCTACTCTCCGTACAATGGTGAGCATAGTGGATTTTTTTATTCAACAGCATCTTATTGGAACGATCTCAAAAATAATATCATCATCAAGGCGCTGGCAATTTGCAATATTTTCAGTCGTGGTAATTATTATATCAACAGCATTTTCTTCAATTCGCTGGGCTTTCTTGGCCATGTCGCACTATTCCGACTCTTCAGGCATGTTTATCCTGATAAAAGAACGGCCCTAATGATTGGCAGTTTTCTGCTACCATCTACCCTTTATTTTTCTTCAGCCATTCATAAAGATGCAGTCGTTTTTACGATGCTGGGCTTTTTTTGTTACAGCTTTTATTTCACTGTGCTGAAGGGTTTTGGCATGAAAAGAACAGCCGTCCTGGTCACCAGTTTTTTGTTATTGTTATTGATCCGGAATTACGTGGCCCTGTTACTGTTGCCATGTTGTGCGGGATTTCTGCTCACACAACGTTTCGGTATACGGCCAGTCATCGCCTATGGAAGTATGGTCATCGCTGGCATTTTAGTTTTATTCTTCGCAGGGCTTGCAGTTCCTGCGTTTAACCCCTTCAACATCCTGGTGCAAAAACAGGCGGATTTTATGAATCTCGGCGCCGCGCAAACTGATTTCCCCATGCAGCAACTGACGCCATCTGCCAGTTCCTTCATACATTCATTACCAACTGCTGCGAATCATGCCTTTTTACGGCCTTATCCCTGGGAGTTTCCGGGCAAACTCCTGTCATTACTGAGCTGGGAATGGTGGACCTACCTGTTACTGTTTGCTATATATTTCGTGATCAACCTTAAAAAGCGCGATGCTGTTCATCCATTTACGCCGCTATGTCTCTTGTTTATCCTGGCTGTATTCCTGCTAATTGGATTTATCACTCCTAATGCCGGTTCGCTTGTGAGGTACCGGGGCCTGTATTATCCTCTACTAATGATTCCCGTCCTCGCTTCACTCGCCTTTCCAAATATTAATAAAAATAATATTTGATTTATTTTTAGACTACAACTCCTTTTTTCCATAATTCTTTCAAAAAAAGCATTTTATTCCAATTAAAAGATGTTTTTTTGCGCTACAAAAATCAAAAAAACATGAATTCTTTAAGGTTCAACGCCATAAATAACATTGCAAACGGCCCAATCCCCGTGAAAGTTGAAAATACTGCACGGATCACCGGCATTTTCAACGAAAACGTATTTACACTAAAAACTGCCCGCCATTACCTGAGCGATGACGCTTACAAAAGCCTGCTCGCTTCTACGCGTGGCGGAAAGAAGATCGATCGCATCATGGGCAACCAAATCGCAAACGGTTTACGCGCCTGGGCAGAAAGCAAAGGTGTGACCCATTTTACGCATTGGTTTCAACCCTTAACCGGTTTATCTGCGGAGAAACATGACTCATTTTTTACGCTAAAAGGCGATGGGACACCGATCGAAGAGTTTGAAGGCGCCGCTTTGATCCAACAGGAACCTGATGCCTCTTCTTTTCCAAGTGGCGGTTTACGCGCAACTTTTGAAGCACGTGGCTATACGGCGTGGGACCCATCTTCACCGGCATTCATCATGGAGATCGGCGAAGGAAAAACTTTGTGTATTCCAACGATTTTCGTTTCCTATACCGGTGAATCACTCGACACAAAAACTCCCCTGATTAAAGCTCTTGTGGCGTTGGATAAAGCAGCAGTGGATGTTTGCCAGTATTTCGATAAGAACGTTTCTAAAGTAACTGCCACGCTTGGCTGGGAGCAGGAATATTTTGTGGTTGATGCCGGATTGGCCAATGCCCGCCCGGATCTTTTACTGACAGGCAGGACCGTATTCGGACATGCTCCTGCAAAAGGACAACAATTAGACGACCATTATTTTGGAGCCATACCGGAACGTGTGTACGCCTTTATGCGCGACTACGAACAGGAATCTTACCGCCTGGGAATTCCGTTACGCACACGCCATAATGAAGTTGCACCGGCACAGTTTGAGTGTGCGCCCATTTTTGAAGAAGCAAACCTGGCCGTTGATCATAATACCTTATTGATGGACGTTATGACGCGTGTTGCCAAACGTCATAACCTGATGGTTTTATTACATGAGAAACCTTTTGCCGGCATCAACGGTAGTGGTAAGCACAATAACTGGAGTATGAGCACCGATACCGGCGTTAACCTCCTGGCTCCGGGTAAAACGCCGAAGACCAACCTGATGTTCCTGACATTTTTCGTGAACACGATCAAAGCTGTTCACGACTATGCCGATTTGTTGCGCGCAACGATCGCCAGTGCAGGAAATGATCATCGCCTTGGAGCTAATGAAGCGCCTCCAGCCATCATTTCCATTTTCATCGGTAAATATTTAACCGATGTTTTACACCAGGTTGAAAAAAGAGTTGGTGGGAATTTTGATGAGCAGGATGAAGCTATCCTGAAACTGGATATTCATAAAAGCATCCCGGAACTGATGCTGGATAATACCGATCGTAACCGGACTTCACCGTTTGCTTTTACCGGTAATAAATTTGAGTTCCGCGCTGTTGGATCTGCTGCAAATTGCGCCGGCCCGATGACAACGCTGAATACGATCATGGCACAAACGCTGCAGAACTTTAAGACGGAAGTGGACGGCCTCATTGAAAAGGGCGAAAAGAAAGAAGTGGCGATCATGCAAACCATTCAGAAATATATTGTAGAAAGTAAATCTGTTTTGTTTGAAGGCGATGGCTACAGCGAAGAGTGGGAAAAAGAAGCGGCGAAACGCAAGCTGGGCAATGTAAAAACAACGCCACTCGCACTCGATGCATTTGTTACCGACCGCGCCAAAGAACTATTTGAAAACAACGACATTTATAACCACCTGGAACTGGAAGCACGTCATGAGATCATGCTGGAAGCTTACGTGAAAAAAGTACAGATCGAAGCACGTGTAATGGGCGACCTGGCGTCTACCTTAATCATCCCTGCAGCATTAAAATACCAGAACCTGCTCATCGAAAATATCGTTGGGTTAAAAAATGCCGGTCTGGATGCCGCAGCTTCTGCCAGCCAGAAAGAAATCCTGAAACAGCTCAGTACGCATATCAATGTAATCAGTGAAAACGTCGCTTCTATGATCGAAGCGCGGAAAAAGGCCAACGAAATCACCAATACCCGCGACATGGCGATTGCATATTGCGACGAGGTGAAAGGAAAACATTTCGACCTGATCCGCTACCACGTAGACAAATTAGAATTGATGGTAGATGACTCTCATTGGATGCTGCCGAAGTATCGCGAATTATTATTCTTAAGATAGTCTTGCAAACTGCCACAATTTGTGGCAGTTTGTTTTTGATCTTTTTATTTTCCCCCGCGGTTAAACTTAATCGAAGTTTGCGTATCCAACGGATTCAATGATGTTTATGAAAAAAATAATTACTGTTCTTGCCAGCCTGTTAATCGTTATGGCGGCATCTGCCCAGGTACAACGCGTTTCCCCGAAAAGAAACGCGACCGATAGCAGCATGCCAGCGAAACCAAACAAAATGAAGGCTGCGAAAGCAATGAAGGATCTGGACCTGAATAAAGTTCAGAAAGGAAAATTAAAAGCCTTAAAGCAGGAACAAAAAGCTGCAAAAGATGCGATTGACAATGATGCTACGCTGACCACCCAGCAGAAAGAAGAAAAGACCAAGGCCTTGCGTAAACAGTTTTTGACCAACATGCAGGAAATACTTACGCCCGAGCAAAAACGTAATCTGATGGAAAGCCGGAAGAAGCAGGCTGACACCGAATAATTCTGGATTCCTTAACGTAAGGTTACTTATTTTTATTCCATGAAAAATGCTGTTGTCGTTTTGTTCCTGTTGGCAGGAATTTGTATACATCCGTCCTATGGCCAGTCTGATGCAAAAAAATACAAACCTGTTGATGATATCGTTCAAAAACTTGGGGCGCTTACTGCATTTAATGTAGCAACGATTGGCGACACCATTACGCGCCCTTTCTCCGGCAAGGACGAAAAAGCCCGCGCCATATTTTACTGGATCGCTAACAATATCGCGCTGGATCCAAAGGCGATCCGCGGTAACGACCAAAAAAATTCATTGCCCGAACTCGTTGTAAAAAATCGCAAAGCCACACCGTTAGGTTTTTCATTACTCGTGCAGGAAATGTGCAGCATGGCCAATATCCGTTGCCTTTCCGTAGATGGCTACCTGAAAAATTTCCCGGAAGACATCAATAATAAAGCTGACGAGATCAATCATTCGTGGAATGTTGTGCAGCTCGGTCAAAGTCCGGAACAATGGTATTATGTTGATGCGGCACGGGCCAGCGGCTTCCTTGATAAAAAGATGAGCACCTTTACAAAATATTTTACCAGCGAATACTTTTTCGCTGACAAAGCTTTATTCAACCTCGATCATTACCCGGATAACGGCGCATGGCAGCTTGGCGGCGGACCGAAAAGTATTAAAGATTTTTACGCCCTTCCGGTCTTCTCCAATGCTTCTTATGAATATGGATTGAAGCAACCGATGCCGGTTTCAGGACTGATAAAAACAAAAATTAAAAACAGCACGACCTTCAGTTTTAATTACAATGGCGCACCGATTGCAAAGATCGAATTATTGATCGGTGAAGGAAAAACGGCGTTGAAACCTGAGCCGATGAATTTTACGGCAAGCGGATCGACCGTCAGCTTTACCTACCAGTTTAAAAAAGAAGATACCTACCCAGTTAGTGTTGTTGTTGATGGGAAAGACCTGTTACAATATTTTGTGGAGGTCACGGAGTAACTACAACTTCATATCTCTTTGCTCCCGGAGCATCGCGCCGAAATCAATATTTCTTGCCAGCGCATTCACAGCCATAGCAATGCGTTTTGTTTTTGTGCCATCCGTCTTAGCAGACTCGATCCACTTAGAATAATATTGCTGATGTGATGGCGGCATTTTATTAAAAGCATTGCATGCAGCCGGATCATCGGCCAGGCAGGCTAACAAGTCTGCACAAATAGCCGCAACAGTTTTATCCAGCTCCAGTTCTACATTTATTTTTTGCCCGAAACGTTTACCGGTGCCCTTTCGCATCGCCGCATTAATCGAAATAATAAACTGCCCTTCCCCCATTGGAATCATCGCCACACGTTCAATCGGGTAATCATCCAGTTTGCCTTTTACCCGGTAAGATTTTTTCACCCCGGGCGCTAATTTTTCCGAAACTTTTTTCGGTACTTCAATGTAATTCCAGCCGGTCTTTTCTCCCTGTTGGGCAAACTTTGTTATGGTAGCGGTGAAACCAATCCTCATACATCGTAAATTAGGAAAAGCCGGGCGCTAATCTGCAAAACAATTGAACCAATCAGGGCGATGCCTGTTATAAAACTATGAAGATTTTAGTCACGGGTGCAAATGGTTATATCGGGCAAAGATTGATTCCTGCATTATTGCAGGAACAGCACCAGTTGTATTGTTGCGTGCGTAATCGCCAGCGTTTCGATAATCTGCAACCGGGAATGGAAGTAATTGAAGCTGACTTTCTTTCAGAAACGGCCATCGTTTTCCCCCAGGATATAGACGTGGCCTATTACCTGATACACAGCATGAGTAGTGGAAAATCTTTTGAAGAACTGGAAGCCAGGTCGGCAAAGAATTTCGTCACTGCTATCGAAACAACAAATTGTAAACAGGTTATTTATCTTACGGGAATTGTTAATGATGAGCAATTATCAAAACACTTGTCTTCGCGTTTACATGTTGAAAAAATTCTCGCTGCAGGCAAAGTTCCATTAACAGCTTTGCGCGCCGGAATTATTGTTGGCTCCGGCAGCGCTTCATTTGAGATCATCCGCGACCTCGTGGAAAAATTGCCGGTGATGATTGCCCCGAAATGGTTGAAAAGTTTGTGCCAGCCGATCGCCATCCGAAATGTTATCCAGTTTTTAACGGGCGTGATCATGCGTCCGGATTGTCTGGATACAAATTTCGATATTTATGGACCAGATACGTTGAATTATAAACAAATGCTGGAAGGTTTTGCCGAAGTACGAAAGCTGAAAAGAAAAATTTTCATTGTGCCGGTGATGACGCCGAAGCTTTCTTCCTACTGGCTATATTTTGTTACGTCAACTTCGTACGCGCTCGCATCAAATCTTGTTGACAGCATGAAAATAAATGTTGTGGGCCGGCCGAATGACCTGGCGGAAAAGCTCGGCATTAGCCTGCTGCCTTACAAATCTGCTGTGGAGCTGGCCTTTGAAAAGATCGACCAGCAAATGGTGCTCAGTAGCTGGAAAGATGCATTTATCAGCAGCAACAGCAGCATTGATTTCCGAAAATATGTAGAAGTCCCCACGCATGGTTGTTTCCGCGATCAGCAATGGCGGGAGATCACGGGTTCTCCCGAAAAAGTGTTGGAAAATATCTGGAGCATCGGCGGGCAACGTGGCTGGTATTATGCTACACGGCTTTGGAAAGTGCGCGGACTGATGGATAAGTTTGCAGGAGGTGTTGGATTAAGACGAGGCCGCACGCATAATTCGATGATCGAGGCCGGTGATGCATTAGATTTTTGGCGGGTACTGATCGCAGATAAAAAGAATAAACGACTGTTGCTTTTTGCAGAGATGAAATTGCCCGGTGAAGCCTGGCTGGAATTCAGGATCATGAAAAGACATCAGAAATTACAGTTACGTCAAACGGCCACATTCCGGCCCAAGGGATTATGGGGAAGATTGTATTGGATCAGTATGCTTCCGTTTCATTACTTCATCTTTAAAGGCATGATAAAAAATATTACGAAAACCACCTGATACCTTATGTAAAACAAAACCCACCAGGCGGTGGGTTTTTATCATTTAAGCTCTTTGTTTTGCAGGTGCTTTTTTCTTCACTTTTTTCAGTGCCGCTTCGATCGCTTTACTTAGCTCATCGTAGGTCGGTTTGGCCACTTTTTCCCCGTTCACAAAAAATGTAGGCACATCTTTCACACCGCGGTCAAGGCCTTCTTTCAAATCTCCTTGTACCTGCCAGCCATAAGTTGCATTAACGAGTTCATCCAGGAAACGTTTGTTATTAACGCCCGCTTCTTTGGAATGCAATTTTAAACTGGTTGTACCGAGGTTACGACGGTTAGCAAACAGGATATTGTGCATCTCCCAGAATTTACCTTCCTGCGCTGTAGCAACAGCAGCTTCCCCGGCTTTCAGGCTACGCTGATGAATGTTCGTCAGCGGAAAATGCCTGAAGTTAAAACGGATCCTGCCATCATATTCTTCCAGTAACTTTTTAACAATCTCATTTGCTTTTGCGCAAGGCTCACTCTCATACTCACCAAATTCTTCTAATGTAACCTCTGCTTTTGGATTTCCTACAAATACATCTCTTGGTTCAATAATTTCAACCACTTCTTTCTTAAATGCCATATATAATTTCCTTTAACTTAATTAATTGCGACCATTTTCCGGGAAGATCAGGCCGACAATATATAATTTTTTGTCTAAAATTCAATTTATCCTCTTAGAATCGGCTGAAGGTACTTCATTTTAAAATATTTAAAAAACCGATCACTAAGATTTCCCGATATCGCCAGCAAACTATTTGATTTACAAGTGTTTAACAAAAAGTTAAGATTTTTAACAGATGTGGCTACTGGTTTCTGAAAACGACCGTTCCGTCAAAAACATCTACTAAAACCGGCTTTTCCTTGTCTATATCGCCCGCAAGGATCCGCTTACTCAACTGATTTACAATCTGTTTTTGTATCAAACGCTTCAAAGGTCGTGCCCCGAATTGCGGGTCGTACCCGTTTTCCGCCAGGTAATCCAGTGCATAATCACTGAATTCGAGATTGATTCCGTTCTTTTCTACCAGTTGTTGCAGCCCTTGCAATTGTATCCGGATGATTCCGCGGATCTCATTCCTCATCAGTGGCTGGAACATAATGATTTCGTCGATCCTGTTCAAAAATTCCGGACGGATGGTCTGCTTCAGCAACTCAGTTACTTCCCGCCGGGTTTTATCCACCACTTCTTCCTTATTCTCTTCTGTAACATTTTCAAAATTATCCTGGATCACCTGGCTGCCCATATTGCTCGTCATGATGATGATCGTGTTTTTAAAATTCACCACGCGGCCTTTATTATCCGTCAGCCGGCCATCATCCAACACCTGCAGCAAAATATTGTACACATCAGGATGCGCCTTCTCAATCTCATCCAGCAATACAACAGAGTATGGTTTACGACGAACGGCTTCTGTCAGCTGGCCACCTTCGTCGTAGCCAACATAACCCGGAGGCGCTCCTACCAAACGGCTAACAGAATGTTTTTCCTGGTACTCACTCATATCGATCCTCGTCATCATGCTGTCGTCATCAAAAAGATATTCCGCCAATGCTTTCGCCAGTTCTGTTTTACCCACGCCCGTTGTCCCTAAAAAAATGAAGGAACCGATCGGCTTTTTCGCATCCTGTAAACCTGCGCGGCTGCGGCGAATCGCATCTGCCACAGCTTCTATGGCTTCATCCTGGCCCACAACCCGTTTGTGTAATTCATCTTCCAGGTTCAGCAATTTCTCCCGCTCACTCTGCAACATTTTTGATACCGGGATGCCCGTTGCTTTCGCTACACTTTCCGCAATATCTTCTGCATCTACTTCTTCTTTCAACAAACGTTTTTCTGAAAGGCCACCCAATTGTGTGGTCAGTTCAGTGATCAGCGTTTCCTGCTCTTTCACTTTACCATAGCGGATCTCGGCCACTTTTCCATACTCACCATTCCGCTCAGCCTGCTCTGCTTCCAGTTTCAATTGTTCGATCGCGGCTTTACCGTTCTGGATCTTTTCTACCAGTTCCTTTTCATCCTGCCATTTCGATTTATAGGTATCCCGTTCTACAGAAAGGTTAGCGATCTCTGTACTCAGGGCTTTCAATTTTGTTTCGTCATGTTCTCGTTTAATCGCTTCCCGTTCAATTTCCAACTGGCGTATCTGGCGATCTAATTTATCGAGCTCCTCCGGCATCGAATTCATTTCCAGCCGCAGTTTTGCAGCACTCTCATCTATCAGGTCGATGGCTTTATCAGGAAGAAAACGGTCGGTAATATATCGATGAGATAATTCCACTGCAGCGATGATGGCTTCATCTTTTATCCGCACATGATGATAGGTTTCATATCGGTCTTTTAATCCACGCAGGATAGAGATCGCATCTTCCACCGAAGGCTCATCGATCAATACTTTTTGAAAGCGGCGCTCCAGGGCTTTGTCTTTTTCAAAGAATTTTTGATATTCAGATAAGGTAGTTGCACCAACTGCACGCAATTCACCCCGCGCCAATGCAGGTTTTAATATGTTTGCCGCATCCATTGCACCGTCGCCGCCGCCGGCGCCAACAAGTGTATGAATTTCATCAATGAATAAAACGATATCGCCTTCACCGGAGATCACTTCTTTCACCACAGATTTCAGCCTTTCTTCAAACTCACCTTTATATTTTGCACCTGCGATCAGCTGGCCCATATCCAGGGCATAAATTACTTTTGATTTCAGGTTCTCCGGCACGTCGCCATTTACGATGCGCATCGCCAAACCTTCTGCGATCGCAGTTTTACCAACACCGGGTTCACCAACTAAGATGGGATTATTTTTTGTTCTGCGACTCAGGATGTGAAGTGTTCTCCTGATCTCTTCATCGCGGCCGATCACGGGATCAAGTTTGCCCGCACGCGCCATTTCATTCAGGTTTTTCGCATACTTATTTAACGCATTGAATTGCGTTTCCTGGGTTTGAGAAGAAATGGTTTCTCCCTGCCGCAATTCTTTAATCGCAGCCACCAAACCTTTATCAGTAAGGCCGGCATCTTTCAATAATTTCGCCGTGCCATCATTTCCCTGAACGATAGCCAGCAACAAGTGTTCTGCAGTAACAAACTCATCCCCGAAAGCTTTTAACCCTGCACCTGCCCGCAATAAAACGTTATTGGCTTCCCGGCCAAAATTTTGCGCAGGTTCGCCAGATGTTGTCGGTAATTTTTTTAATAGTTCTTCCAGTTTGGTCTGCACAAGGTTGATGGTAACATTATTTTTTTTCAGCAAATGCTCAATCGGAGAATCCTGCATCTCCAAAAGTGCTTTCAACAAGTGCTCCGTTTCAATACTGGGATTTTTATAATTAAAGGCAACCTGTTGCGCATGTTGCACAGCCTCCGCAGCTTTTATCGTGAAATTATTCAGGTTCATATATTCAGTTGTTTTATTTGATTTCCGTTCATGCTGCAAATAGTCATCCAAATCATAAAAAAGAAATTATGGCACAATTGGCACCCATCGCCTGCCTCAATTGCAGTCGGGATAAGCGTTTCATGCTAATATAGCAGGTTGCCGGCATTGCAATTCAATAACGAAAGCAGGTAGTAAAAACCCTGCTATCCACGTTGAATGATTTAGCTTTGCAGCTTATGAGACTATTCATCACGGTGGCTTTGTTCATCTCCGGTTTTTCGGCAATGGCACAGGGGAACAAGAAATTAATTCATGGAATGTACCTGCAATGGGGATATAATAAAGAATGGTATACAAAAAGTAACATTCATTTTAACATGAGTAATGGCAACGATTTCACCTTGCATCATGCGCGTGCACATGATAAACCTGATATGGATGCGATCCTGAAAAAGCCTGCAGAAATTTCTATCCCGCAGTACAATTATCGCCTTGGTTTTTACATCAACGCTGCGCATACAAAATCCATTGAAGTAAATTTTGATCATATCAAATATGTTGTAACTGACGGACAACTTGTTCATGTAACGGGAACGATCGATGGCAAACAGGTGAACGGCGACAGTGTATTGAATGCACAAAGTTTTTTACATTTGGAGCATACCGACGGCGGAAATTTACTGCACATTAATTACGTACAACAAAATACATTTTTATATTCCCGCGATAAAAAAAGGCCTTTGCTCAACTTTATCTGGAAGGCAGGCGCAGGTATCAATATTCCCCGCACAGATTTCGCATGGCGTGGCGACAGGCTGAATAATAATTTTCATATTGCAGGATATAATTTCAGCGCAGAAGCCGGCGCAAGATTTTACCCAACGAAAAGATTATTTTTTGAAGCCACAGGCAAATCGGGTTATGTGCGTTATGTAAATGCATTAGCCAATACAAAGTCATTAAAGGGCAATCGTGTGCATCATGGTTTTGGTTATATAGAACTGATTGGATTGATTGGCTACGATTTTAAATTTTGATATCTACAGGAATGCTAATTTATAATTGCCATGTACGAAAACAAACATCAGAAACTAGCCTCTCCAAAAGTATTCTATAGCAGGCTGCGCAGCAACGCGTTTATTGCCTTGCTGATATTATCGGCGAGTTTGTTAATTGGTGTTGTGGGTTACAAACTCACCGTACCGGGGTTTGACTGGTATGATAGTCTTTTGAATGCTTCCATGATTCTCAGTGGTATGGGGCCGGTGATCGACCAGGGAATCGTGCTCACAAACTCTGCAAAGGTATTCGCATCTATATACGCGCTTTTCAGCGGGATAACTTTTCTCTCCACGTTTGGAATCCTTATTGCGCCTGTATTACACCGCTTCTTTCATAAATTACATTTAGAAGACGATTCAAAATCCTGATGGACAAGCGGGCTGCTCATACTTTTTTTATCAGGCAAAAAGCAGCAGCGCTTGGCTTTGATTTTTGCGGAATTGCCAAAGCGCAATTTCTGGATGATGATGCGCGCCGCCTCGAAAAATGGTTGAATAAAGGCATGCATGGAAAGATGGGTTACATGCAAAATTATTTCGACTTGCGTGTTGATCCTACTAAACTGGTACCTGGCGCAAAATCTGTGATTACACTGTTGATGAATTATTTTCCACAGCAAACTAAGTTGCCAGATCTACCCGGTGATGACAAGCCTAAAGTGGCCAAATATGCCTATGGAAAAGATTACCACGAAATAATTCGCGCGAAGCTGAACAACTTTTTTCAACAATTAAAAATGGAGATCGGTGATATTCAAGGGCGTGGTTTTGTAGACAGTGCGCCGGTGCTGGAACGAAGTTGGGCGCAACGCTCCGGACTGGGATGGATCGGGAAAAACGGCAATTTGATCAACAAAGAAAAAGGTTCTTTTTATTTTATTGCCTCACTCATTGTAGATGTTGAACTGGACTATGATGATGCGTTGGTAAAAGACTATTGCGGCACCTGCACGCGTTGCATCGACAGTTGCCCGACAGACGCTATCCTACCGGATAAAGTGGTGGACGGCAGTAAATGCATTTCCTACTTTACGATCGAACTAAAAGATGCATTGTTGCCGGAAAAAATGAAGGGGCAATTCGACGACTGGCTTTTCGGCTGCGATACCTGCCAGGATGTTTGTCCGTGGAATCGTTTTGCTAAAGCGACGCCGGAGCAGGCATTTGAGCCGATTCCCGCGATCCTCAATTTCTCAAAGCAGGATTGGGAGGATCTCACGGAAGAGCAATTCAAGATTATTTTTAAAGATTCGCCACTGAAACGAACAAAGTTCAGCGGCATCAAACGTAACCTGCAATTCCTCAAACATGAATAGAAATATTAGTAAGCTCGCAGAGATCGCGGAAAAAAAATCCCGGCGGATCATTGGGTTAATGAGCGGTACATCCCTTGATGGACTGGACATCGCCTTGTGTGATATAGAAGGTTCGGGGATGTCGACCTCACTGAGGTTAGTACATTTTGTAACGATCGCTTACTCAGTAGATTTTAAGAAGGAGGTTCGCAGCATTTTTTCTAAAGAAACCGTGTCGCTGCAAAGGTTGTGTTTATTAAATGAGTGGATCGCGGAGCAACATGCGAAAATGATCAACGACAGCTTAGAACAATGGAATATTGATCCACATATGATTGATTTGATTGCCAGCCACGGACAAACAATTTATCATGCGCCGAAGCATTTACATGGGTTAGAAAAGTTTGGAAACGCAACATTGCAGATCGGCGACGGCGACCATCTTTCTGTAAAAACCGGAGTTATCTGCATCAGCGATTTCAGGCAAAAACATTTGGCGGCTGGTGGTGAAGGTGCGCCGTTAGCAGCTTACGGCGATTATTTGTTGTTTAAGGATGCGGAAAAAGATGTGATTCTCTTAAATATCGGCGGAATTGCCAACTTTAGTTTTATTCCCGCGAATACTAAAACGAAACAAATGTTCAGTACTGATATCGGGCCGGGGAATACACTGATGGACGCCTGGATGCAACAACATTTTGCCGGTGAAACTTTTGACAAAGATGCGCAGATTGGCCAATCCGGAGTTGCTGACGATGACTTGCTGCAGTCGTTAGCAGGAGACGACTTCTTCGCAAGGGAGTTTCCAAAAACCACGGGACCTGAATTGTTCAATTTGGTCTGGCTGCAAAGTGCTATTCAAAAATCGGGAAAAGAAAATATCAGCGTAGAAAATGTAATGGCCACTTTAAATAAACTTACCGCGTCTTCCATCGCAGCGGCGATAAAACCATTTGCAACGGAGGCGGGTATTATTTACGTTAGTGGCGGGGGCATGCACAATCCTTTGTTGATGAAAAACCTGCGCGTGTTATTGCCTGGAATGAAAATTTTATCCAGCTCTGAGAAGGATATCAATCCGGATGCAAAGGAAGCAATCCTGTTTGCCATTCTTGCAAACGAGGCAGTAGCAGGTGATCCGCGGGTATTTGCCGCAGCCGGCGATTGTTTTCCGGCGATCAGTATGGGTAAAATCTCCTTTCCTTATTAAGGTCGTTTTTCCAGATATTCTTTAAGGCTGTTGAGTGCCGTTTCATAACCGGGACCTGTGATCTTGTCGACAAAGATGCCGGCAAATTTCTCCCAGGGATACCACTTTAATTTTGTGAGCGCCTTCCATTCCACCTGGAAGCCGTTGCTGCTTTCCAGCGGAAGAATCGTCAGTACATTTTCTACGTCATTTTCGCCCGCACGCTTTAATGCGATCCTTATTTCGTTTGGACCAACCGAAGTAATGTTGAAACGATTAGTTTTATTTCCGGAGTTCCATTCAGCAAAGGCATTTACCCCTGACGATGGTTCGCTGAATTTGATACTGCTATCGTTCATAAAAACCGGATGCCAGTTCTTCCAGTTGCGGAGATCAGCCAACGCTGCTACTACTTTCTCTTTCGGAGCATAAACCGGAATACCTTTTACAGTAAGCACTTTGGAAGGAATCAGCAAAGACAACAGCGTAATTACGATAAATAACCCAATCAATGCGACGAGAAATCCTTTCAGCATTTTCATATTCATAATTTTATTCCCATTTAAAAACCTTTACGGCAACGAAGTAGACGACCACACCCCACACTAATAAAATTCCAATCTCTGAGCGGACATCCCAAAGATTCTGGCCTTCGAAAGCCACGGCGCGCATAGCAGTATTCAGGTGCGTTAATGGCATCGCCTTTGAGATCGGCTGCAGCCATTTTGGGAAATTATCTATAGAGAAAAATGTTCCACCCAGTAAGAATTGTGGCATAGTGATCAGGTTGGCAAAGGGCGGGATCGTGCTATCGCTTTTAGCAAGTCCGCTGACGATAAACCCAAAGCCCATAAAAATAACGAGCCCGATAAAACTCAGCACCAGCATTTCCAGCAATGTTTCAAACCCGTGAATTAACGTGAAGCCGAAGAAATAATATCCGGCCAGGATAATAACAACTGCTGTGATCATCTGGAAAATTACCCGCGAAAGGCCTTCTCCCAAAATGATGAAAGTGCGGCTGATCGGCGTAGCGAAAAAACGTTTTAATACCAGCATGTTGCGCAGATTGAAAAACATGAACGCCACACCAAATACACCGGAACTCAACAACGAAAAGCCGAGTTGACCCGGCAAAATAAAATCGATCGTTTTGTATTGCCTGATTTCTTTAATGTCTTTTGTGTAATCAAAGTTGAAAGCGGCGTAGGATGGCCGGTCTTTAAACAACTGGCCATTAACCTCGTTGATCTTGCTCTCGAGCAAACTTTTCAATTGCGGCCATTTGTCATTACTCGAAGTCGTACTCCTCATTTGGATACTATATGGTGTAGCCGCTCCAGGTGTTTTTATGATATTGATGATCCCGGACACTCTTCCTTTTTGCATGGCATCGGCCAGGGCTGCTTCATTCGGGTAGCTGACGAACTTCACCGACTCTGTTTGTTTTAAGGAGGTGTAAATCGCGTTACTTGTATCTGCACCTGGTTCCAGCACCACACGATAAGACTGGCGCCCACCGCTGTTACCAATAAAACCGAAGACAAGGATAAATATGAATGGAAAAACAAAACTGAAGATCACGGCCGACGGGCTACGCATAATTGACCGCAGGCTCGCCTTGGTAATCGCCCACATGGCCCGGAACTGGCTGTATTTATTCATCGTGTAGTTGGCTTTGGAGAGCAAATCTATTGCAAAAAAAGATATGCGGCGGATTTCAAATTACCGGACAAATGTCGTACCTTAGTATGACAAATGTCGGTAGTATGAAAAAGCCCGTTACAGCAAAGAAAAAAGCAGCGCTAAAGCAAAAAGAATTGCCTGCAGTTTTTGAAGAGCCACTAACTGCTTATTATAAGCAACTGAAAGTGATGCCGCTTACAAAAGAATACAGCTATGCCGATTTTAAAAAACTGGCAGATAAAACACCATTCACCCAGCAGGAATGGGCAGCGATGCTGCATTTAAGCGAGCGAACTTTACAGCGTTATGCAAAAACAAATGCAGTATTCGCACCGATCAATGCCGAACGTGCGCAGCAGATTGCAAAGGTTTTACAGGAAGGAAAACAAACCTTTGGCAAACTGGATAATTTTTATAACTGGCTAAAGCGTGAGCCCTTCATGCTGGAAGGAAACCTTTCCCTGCAGTCGCTTACAAGCTACGATGGCATCAATAAAATCCTAACGCAACTGGGCCGAATTCAACACGGCAATTTCGCATGATCATTCATCGCATTACCAATACAGCTTTCAGCAAGGATCTTTCGGGCACGGGTGCAAAAATGAATGGCGCGCGATGGAACTCCCGCGGCACCGCAATGCTGTATGCCGCAGAACATATCTCGCTGGCTGTGTTGGAAATGCTGGTGCATACGCAATTCAAAGATTTTAGCATTGAATTGGACCTCTTACATATTTCCGTCCCCGACACGGCATTGGTAAAAGAGATCAGCGCAGCAAAAATGAAAAAAAACTGGGTAGAAGATTATGAATACACGAGGTTTATCGGTGACGAATTTATACGGTCTCAGGAAGCGTTGTTGTTGAAAGTGCCCTCTGCCGTAATTTTGGAAGAAGCGAATTTCCTTGTGAATCCTTCTCATGTCGATTTTAAGAAAGTGAAAATTCAGTCGATACAAGCATTCCGGACAGATAAAAGACTTTTCGTTATATGATGAACCGCGCATATTTATTATTAGGTGGAAACCTGGGCAACCCGGAAAAAAATCTCGCATTCGCCAGGAAATTTATCGCTGATGCTGCGGGAACGATCAGTCGCGAAAGTTGTTTATACCAAACAGCCGCATGGGGCGATCAAGATCAGCCCGATTTTCTAAACCAGGTGTTGTTGCTACAAACATCACTGTCTGCGGAGGCACTATTGGCAAAACTGCTCGCGATCGAACATCAACTGGGCCGGGTGCGTACGCAAAAAAATGCTGCAAGGATAATAGATATTGATATTTTATATTTTAACGGGGAAGTGATTCATCAGCCGAACCTAACCATCCCACATCCTGCAATCGCAGAACGAAGGTTTGCTTTAGTGCCGCTGGTAGAAATTTCTCCCGATTACGTGCACCCTGTTTTACTGGAGACAAACAGTGAGTTGCTGGAAAAATGCACCGATCAACTGGATGTGAAAAAAATTTGATGGTGCTCCGCAGGTTTCAACTTATTTTGCAGCCCGCATGAAATACAATTTCGTTACTATTGAAGGAAATATTGGTGCCGGCAAGACCACGCTGGCGAATATCTTAAGCAAACATTATAATGCGCGTTTGATCCTTGAAGAGTTTGCCGATAACCCTTTCCTACCCAAATTTTACGAAAGCCCTGAACAATATGCTTTCCCGCTGGAACTGTTTTTCATGGCTGAGCGTTACAAACAATTGAAAGATCTCTTGCAGACAAAAGATATGTTTCAAAATATCACCATCTCTGATTATCTTTTTACCAAATGTTTGTTGTTTGCAAAAGTGAATTTGCCCGATGAAGAATTCCGCCTTTACCAAAAGTTGTTTGATATCATCAACCCGCAAATCGTTCAACCTGATCTGCTGATTTATCTTCATACGCCGGTAAACAAATTGCAGGAAAACATCAAAAAAAGAAACCGCGAATACGAACTCGGCATCCCAAACGATTATCTTTTCTCCTTACAGGAAACTTATACGCAGTACATCAAACAACATAATATTAAAACATTGTTTGTGGACGCCAACAATGCAGACTTCTTAGGTAATGAAGCACATTTAAAGGTAATTACCGATGCCCTCGACAAGGATTACGGGCATGGGCAACATTACTTAACTTTGCCCTGATATATGATGCGACTCAATCAATACCTGCCGAAAGAGTTTTGGAATTTTGTTACGGCACGTTTATTCTATACCCTCGGCCTGCGGATGATTTCCACGATCGTGATCTACCAGGTTTTTCACCTCGCGAACACGTACATGGTGGGGATTGCGGGACTTACAGAATTTCTCCCCGCGGTTGCAACGGCACTGTACGCCGGTCATTACATTGATACACATAATAAAAAAAATATTCTCGTCTGGAGTTATGCCTTTTATCTTCTCTGTGCAATTTGCCTCGCAGTGATCAGTCTGCCGCAGTTGAACGAAACAGCCGGCACAAAAGTGGGCGTCATCCTCGGGGTAGTTTTTGCTACGGGCATTATCCGTTCTTTTGCGCAACCGGCTGCCAATAGCATGATTGCTGCCATCGTGCCGCGAGATAAACTGCAAAAAGCCATTTCTATTAATTCATCAACTTACCTCACTTCGTCTATCGCCGGCCATGCCACAGGTGGATTACTGATCGCGCTGGCCGGCATTTCAAATGCATATTTTGTCAGCGCGGCACTGATCATTATTGCCGGCGTTTTTGCCATACAGCTAAAACCGAAACCACCGGTTCCAACAGAAAGAAAAGAAACAACAGTGCAGGCCATCAAATACGGTTTCTCCTTTGTGTGGAATAATAAAACGTTGCTGGGTGTAATATCCCTGGATCTTTTTGCAGTGCTGTTTGGTGGAGCTGTAGCCTTTATCCCGGAAGTGGCTGAACACATTTTACATACCGGACCCATTGGTTACGGTTTTTTAAACGCGGCCATGGATATCGGCAGCCTCGTGAGTATCCTCCTTTTATTGATGATGCCAATGAAAAAACAACAGGGGTTGAAAATGTTGTTGGCCGTTGCAGGCTTCGGTTTGTTTATCATCCTGTTTGGTTTTTCAAAAGTGTACTGGCTGAGTTTTCTGGCCCTTGCAGGAGCAGGCTTTTTCGATGGTATCAGCGTAGTGGTACGCGGAACGATTTCTCAATTACACACACCAGATGAGTTACGTGGGCGCGTGTCGTCGATCAATATGATCTTTATTAATTCTTCAAATGAACTCGGCCAGTTTGAAAGCGGGGTTACCTCCCGTTTATTAGGCACTCTACCGGCAGTGATTTTTGGCGGTGTGATGTCGGTGTTGGTCGTTGCCGGAACCTGGTTCAAGTTTCCCAACCTGCGAAAAATAGAATATTAATGTTGGCACGTTAGTCGCGATTCAGTAACTTAATCGTCTAAATCTTTTTTATGCAACGCAGATCTTTTCTCCGCAATACAGGACTCACGTTAAGTGCCCTGGCCTTTTTAAATACAAAAACGCTGGCGTCTTTTTTAGCAGATCCCGCGTACAATATCCGTATGCTGACAAAAGACATCGGGATATTTACGGAGAAAGGCGGAACGATCTTATTTATGTTGAACAAGGAAGGTGCGATTATCGTTGACGCCCAGTTCCCAGATTCTGCTGCTCACCTGATCGATGAATTAAAAAAGAAAACTACAACGCCCTTTCGTTTATTGATCAACACACATCATCATGGCGATCATACAGCCGGCAATATTGCTTTTAAAGGATTGGTGCCGCATGTACTGGCCCACGAGAACAGCAAGGAAAACCAGGAACTCACCGCGAGGAAAGATAAAAAAGAAGACAAACAATTATATCCTGATCAGACGTACAAAGATGTTTGGTGTGAGAAGATCGGTGGCGAAACTATTTGCCTGAATTATTTTGGTGCCGGGCATACAAATGGTGATAGCGTGGTTTCGTTTAAAGATGAAAAGATCGTGCACATGGGTGATCTGGTGTTTAACCGCCGCCATCCGTTCATCGACAAAACTGCCGGCGCAAGTATCTCCAGCTGGATCACCGTATTAGAAAAGACCACGAAAAAATTCAAGAAGAAAACGACCTATATCAGCGGCCACGCAGGAACCGGTTATGATGTGATTTTGAAAGCGCCGGACCTGCTCGCCTTCCGTGACTATTTAGGAAATTTACTGGCCTTTACAGCTGCTGAAATCAAAGCAGGAAAAACACAGCAGGAAATTCTGAAAGCTACAACAATTCCCGGTTCGCCTGAATGGAAAGGCGACGGCATTGAACGCCCGCTGACGGCTGCTTACCTGGAGCTGACTTCCTGATTATTTTAGATCTGCCGATAATCGGTCCAAGACAAAATAAGTGATCGGGCAAAAGGTGGAATTCTTTAAGGTAAGATCGGGCCTTTTTAATATCACGTCCTCATCAGTGTATGGGAAACGGCTGCAGTCTGATGGACGCACCTCATAAATACTGCAATAATTATCTGCGCCTAAAAAAGCACAGGGCTTCGTTTTCAGCACATAATCGCCTTCATGGTCGAGTTGTAAATATTGCTCGATAAAACTGCCTTCTTTCATCTTCAGGTGTTTGGAGATCCGCTTGATATCCGGCGTTTTAAAACGGGGAGAATAATTCTTGCAGCAATTGGCGCATTGCAGGCAATCGATCTTTTCAAATGCCTCTTCATGAAGATCCGGCAGCACTTTCAGCACTTTGTTTTTATCGGCACGTTGCAAAAAACGGCGAAAGAGCTTTTGTTTCTCTGCAGACTTTTTCTCCCAATTATGCAATGGCCCTTTCTCCATCCGGCAAAGATCGTTTATTGACCGCGATCTGCAAAGGTCAGCGCTTCTGCTGCTATTTCGCGCCCATCATCCTTCCAAAAAATTTATAAAAATCACCATTCTGATAAATGTACAGCGCCATAACAGTTAGCGAAAACAAGAGCCATAACCCCACACAAAATAAACTCACGGCGAAAGATTTAACCCGTGGCCAGCCAGGAGCCAACAATAGGAAACCATTCAGGCTCCAGGCAATATAAACTGCCTGCAATAACATCGCTCCAATAATAAATACATTCTGCGCCGGTCCGTGGATCATCGCCTGCAGGGGAAAAATAACGATCGTGAAAATCAGGTTACTAAAAGCAATGAACAGCATATTAGCTGTAAGGTGTTCAGCGTAATTATATTTTTTTCTGCGAAAGAATGCCCAGGTGAACAAAGAGAAAAAGGGCACGGCAATCATTGCTACAACATTTCCATGTTTCTGAAAAACAGTCATGGCGTTATTAACCCGGTGCATCATGCTGATATATTGGGCCTTTGCCTGCGCGTTTGGCATATACTGCAAAACCCGGGGATCGGGCTCGCGTTTTTCCATCGGCGGCTTAAAATACATATTGGAGAAAACGAAAAGGCCCATCAGGATAAGAAAAAAAGTGAACGGGTTAAAATAGCTTACCCTTTTGCCCTGGATGTATTCGCGGGCTGTAGTGCCCGGCCTCGTCGCGAGTTGTTTAAGTAATTGAAATATACTTTTATCTGTATGGGTAAAGGCATGAAACAATTCGTGTGAAAAATGGGGCATTGTGAGCCTGTGGGTATCGGTTTTTTGTCCGCAGGCCGGGCAAAACTTCTGGCTCGGCTCAAGAAACATCGAACAATTAAGGCAAACGGATGAACGCATAAGTGTAGTGTTGGTGAGGCAAAATAAACAATAGTTGGGAAAATCGGTTATAGGAAAGGATTCAGCGGCTGCCGGCAGTAAAAGTGGCGCTGGCCGTGAATTTTCCACAAACGAAATCAACCCTATATTTAAGAAAGAAATATAGTTGTGTTGACGTAAATTTGCGGCGACTTATCACCCGGCTCCGGGATTTTTGGCAGGCTGACTTTCTTCGGAGTTAAAAAGCGGACAAATCATCATGATGAATCTTTTCGAACAGCAACAACACGAGTTTACCCAAAGACATATCGGCCCCAATGAAAGCGAAACAGCAGAAATGCTGAAAACGATTGGCGCTGCTTCTATTGATGAACTCATCAGCAAAACCGTTCCTTCTTCTATTCGATCCAACGGACCGTTGCGTACGGGCGGGCCTGTTAGTGAACATGAATACCTGATCGAACTGAAAAAAACGGCGGGCCTCAACAAAGTATTTAAAACTTATATCGGCCAGGGTTATTATAACACGATCGTTCCCAGTGTGATCCTGCGCACCGTTTTCGAAAATCCGGGATGGTATACCCAATACACGCCATACCAGGCGGAAATCGCACAAGGCCGGCTGGAAAGTTTGTTGAATTTTCAAACCATGGTGAGCGACCTCACAGCTTTGCCAATTGCCAATGCCAGTTTGCTGGATGAAGGCACAGCCGCAGCAGAAGCCATGGCGATGTTATTCAACCATAAAAACAAAGACCACGATCATATCACCGCACCGAAATTTTTTGTTGACGATGCGATCTTCGCGCAAACAAAAGACATTCTTGTAACGCGCGCAAAACCGGTCGGCATCGAACTGGTTTTCGGTGATTATTTATCTGCAAATCTTGATGAAAGTTATTTTGGGGCGATCGTTCAATACCCAAACAGCAACGGTTTGGTGTCCGATTATCAAAACTTTATCAACGCCGCTCATGCTGTGAATGCCATGGTGGTGATGGCAACGGATCTAATGGCGCTCACCTTACTGAAAGCACCGGGCGATCTGGGAGCTGATGTAGCAATCGGTAACTCGCAACGCTTTGGCGTTCCGATGGGCTTTGGCGGTCCGCATGCGGCCTTCTTTGCAACAAAAGATGAATTTAAAAGAAATATTCCCGGGCGTATTATCGGCGTGAGTATGGATGCACAGGGCAACCGTTGCTTACGTATGGCCTTGCAAACACGGGAGCAGCATATCCGCAGGGAAAAAGCCACGAGCAACATTTGTACAGCCCAGGCATTACTGGCGAATATGGCCGCGATGTATGCCGTGTATCATGGTGCAGAGGGATTGAAAAATATTGCCAAAAGAATCAGCCTGTTGGCCAGTACGCTGGATAAAGAATTGGCAGCGCTCGGTTTTAAAAACGAGAACGCCCATTATTTTGATACGCTGAAAATTACCGTAGCAGATGTTGCCGGATTAAAAGCAGCAGCAGAAAAACAAGAGATCAATTTTCATTATGATGGAAGCAGCGTAAGTATTTCTATTGATGAAACTACGACGCAGCGCGATATCCTCAACATTCTCCACGTTTTTGCGTCTACCCAAAACAGTGACCAGGCGGTTGCTAATTTTGATGCGGACAGTTTATTGGAAAACATCCCATCCGCATTGACCAGGACTTCTGAATACCTCACGCATCCCGTGTTCAATTCCCACAGAAGTGAAAGTGAAATGATGCGTTACATCAAAAGTCTGGAGAACAAAGATCTGAGCTTAAATACTTCCATGATCTCCCTGGGAAGTTGCACAATGAAATTAAATGCAGCTACGCAACTGATCCCGGTTAGCTGGCCAGAATTCAACAGCATACATCCTTTCGCTCCGCAGGATCAATGGAAAGGTTATCGCAAGATCATTACAGAACTGGAAAGCTGGTTAAGCGAGATCACGGGTTTCACGGCGACTTCACTCCAACCCAATAGCGGAGCGCAGGGCGAATACGCGGGCCTTTTAACGATCCGTGCTTATCATGCAGACCGAAAAGAAGATCACCGGAATATTATCCTGATCCCGATTTCTGCACATGGAACAAACCCGGCTTCCGCGGTGATGGCAGGATTTAAAGTGGTGGTAACGAAATGTGATGAAGCAGGAAATATAGACGTAGAAGATCTGCGTGCCAATGCAGAAAAACATAAAGAACACCTGGCCGGCCTGATGGTGACCTACCCAAGTACGCATGGTGTATTTGAAGAGAGCATCAAAGAAATATGTGAGCTGATCCATACGAATGGCGGATTGGTGTATATGGATGGCGCGAACATGAATGCACAGGTTGGATTGACTTCTCCCGGCCATATTGGTGCGGATGTTTGTCATTTAAATTTGCATAAAACTTTTGCTATTCCTCATGGCGGCGGCGGACCAGGCATGGGCCCGATCTGCGTAAATGATAAACTGGCGCCTTATCTTCCGGGACATGTGTTCCAGGAAGAAAATGCAAAAGCTATTCATGCGGTAAGTGCTGCGGCATTTGGAAGCGCGAGCATTTTGCTGATCAGCTATGCTTATATAAAATTACTTGGGGCGGATGGCCTGAAGAAAAGTACAGAGTACGCGATCCTGAATGCGAACTATATGAAAGCAAGGTTGAAAAATGATTTCAAAATTTTATATACCGGGAAGAACGGAACCTGTGCACATGAGTTTATTGTAGACCTGCGTCCGTTTAAACAATCCGCCGGTATTGAAGCAGAAGATGTTGCCAAGCGTTTGATGGATTATAATTTTCATGCCCCAACATTAAGTTTCCCTGTTGCCGGAACGATCATGATCGAGCCAACCGAAAGTGAAGACAAATCAGAACTGGATCGTTTTTGCGACGCAATGTTGAGCATTCGGGCAGAGATAAAAGCGATTGAAGATGGTACTGCCGATAAATCCGACAACCCGCTGAAACATGCACCACATACACAGTTCGTTATCACCGCTGATGAATGGAATCATGCATACAGCAGGCAGACTGCAGCCTTCCCGCTGGAATATGTAAAAGGAAATAAATTCTGGCCAAGTGTAAGCCGCGTGAATAATACTTATGGTGACAGGAACCTGATTTGTACCTGTGAACCGGTAAGTTCTTATTTAGAAGAAGTGAGTGCTTAATTTTTATAGACAAATTACTACAGTAAAATGCCCCGTAACCCGGGGCATTTATTTTTCCACTAACGCAATGATTATTTGTTTTGCACGTTTTTTTTCTTTGGCATAGTTTTTTGCTCTGTTAAAATAACCACAAAGAAATTACGATGAAAAAGACATTCCTGATCGTTGTAGCTGTAATGATGCTTTCAGTGCTGGCCTATCTTACTGTGAACGCCGGCTCCTGATCCTGATCAAACGCGATAACAAAACGCATTGATATTCATGCCCGCACCAACAGATGCGAAAAGCACCACATCACCCGGTTGCAACTGGTGCTCAGCCATCATTCCGCGTTTCACCATATCATACAACGTAGGAACAGTAGCGACTGAACTGTTGCCGAGTTTATGAATACTCATCGGCATAATATCTTTCGGAGCAACGGCTCCATATAATTTGTACATCGCTTTAATAATGCCTTCATCCATTTTTTCATTCGCCTGGTGCAGGAAAACTTTTTTCAACTGATCAATCGGCACACCTGATTTATCCAGGCAATCTTTCATCGCCAGCGGAACATAGGTCATGGCATACTCATACACTTTCCTGCCTTTCATTTTGATATACCTGATACCAGGATCTGCATTGGGGAAATTTGATTTACCAAAATAGAGGTAGTCCACTTCCTCCCCGCAATGCGCCTGCACGGCCGTAGATAAAATTCCGGGAGCCGGATCCTCTCCGTCCTGAATCTCCAGCACGGCAGCACCAGCACCATCGGAAAAAATCATACTATCGCGATCGTAAACATCCAGTACCCGACTTAATGCTTCTGTGCCGATTACCAAACATTTCTTTGCCATGCCTGCTTTGAAAAATGCATCCGCCTGGATCACGCCCTGGATCCAGCCCGGGCAACCAAACAAAATATCGTAGGGAATGCAGGACGGATTTTTGATGGCAAGCCCGTGTTTCACCCGGGATGCAAGCGCTGGCAGCACATCTGTTTGAATCGTATTTTTCACGACGTTCCCAAAGTTGTGTGCCACGATGATCTGGTCGATGGTTTCCGGATCGCAGGCTGCATCTTCTAATGCCACGCGAGCAGCAGCAAGCGCCATATCCGAAGCATCCATATCATTGTTGGCATAACGGCGTTCAGCAATACCTGTTATCTGCTGAAACTTCCGCACCACTTCCTGCGGATCGGTGTCAATGCGGAGATGGTCTTCTCCATAAAAAGGATTCGCCGTAAATTCCTGGTTTGTTTTTACCACCGGCGGAACAAAACTTCCTGTACCGGTAATAACTGCTTGTTTCACTTGCATATAGAGGAGTTTGGGGAACGTAAATCTAAAAATTAATCAGCGAACTATTTTTCCGGATCGGGAATTCTTTTTTATTGACGTCATTAAAAGCCCTGACAGTCAGCAAAACCGCGAATTAATGTGCCCCCGTAATTTTCTTTTCCGCATTTTAGCATAGATTTTAAGATTAGCATCTGTTATCCCGATGTAAACCCGTATCTTTGCGCTTTATTAATACAATACAAATTAAAATGGACACTAAAAATCAAGGCACCGTTAAGTTTTTCAACTCAGAAAAAGGTTTCGGTTTTATCAAACACGATGATTCTGACAAAGAAACTTTCGTACACGTTAGCGGTTTAATCAACGACATCAAAGAAGGTGATAAAGTTGAATTCGAATTGCAAAATGGTAAAAAAGGAATGAATGCTGTTAATGTAACAGTTGTAGGATAAATGACCACTCATTTAAATTTCTTAAGGGTCGCTGGAAACAGCGACCCATTTTTTTGCATATTATTATCCAAACACTAACATTTCAAAAATCCGGCGTATCAAAATTCGATTTATTTTTACGCCTCAAGCTAAATAACATATGAAAAAAACTATTCTCATTCTTTCCTTGTTTATCTCTGCCGCTTCCATGGCGCAAAAAAATACGGGCGATTCAAAAGGCATCGTATTAGCGAAAGACCAGAAGATTCGCATTATCAGTACCACCGAACAGGAAACCGATCTTGGTATGGGCATGCAAATGACCAACAATGCAAAAACAGAACATAACATCGTTGTGAAAGAAGTTCAGCCTGATAGTTTTAAGATCAGCAGCAGCGTGGTAAAAATGCAGATGCACACCGACATGATGGGTAAAGTAATGGATTTCGATTCCGATAAAAAGGAAGATCGTGAATCAGAATTGGGAAAATCACTGTCAGCAGAACTGGATAAAGTGAAAACGATGACCATCTATCGCAAAACCGGTAAAGTAACCGCTGAAAAAATAGTGGAAGTGAAAACCGACGATGCAGACCCGATGAGCATGATGACGAATGCTGCAGGCGCAAATGATGATGCATTGGTAGCAGGTGCATTTTTCCTGGTGCCCGCCGGTAAAAAAGTTGGCGACAGCTGGACAGATTCTTCTTCTGTGGAGAAAATGAAAACGGTGAACAGCTATAAATTATTATCCCTTGATAAAGACATAGCAACAGTGAGCCTTACCAGTCACATCGCAGGAACATCAGCGATGGAAATGATGGGCATGCAGTTCGATGTAACAATGGATACCAATTCAACAGGGCAGTTGACCGTTAACACAAAAACTGCTGCAGTTAAAACAAGAACATTGGTTGGCGACATCAACAGTACGGTGGATATGAGCGGACAATCACAAGTGGTAACAGGTAAAACGAAGACAACGATCAGCTACGAATAAATAATTTCGATGAAGATAAAAGAGGAGTTGATATTCAGCTCCTTTTTTTATGCCTCTACGGAAGCATTCAATTCGTTTGGCTTGGGATGAAATTTATGCTGCATCCAAAAATATCCGCCGGCTGCTATAATGCAAAGCAAGCATACCCCTATCCATAGTTTCTGGTAACCGATACCGAAAGCCAGTGCGCCACCGGCCAGGCTGCCGATCACTTGCGCCGCACTCCATCCCATCGTATACATACCGGCATACTGTCCTCTTGTTTGTTCTGTACTTCTGCCAATGTAATAACTGTTCATAAAGGGCATGGAGACCATCTCCGCAAACGTTAGCACGAGCATCGCCAGCATCGCAACAACAAAGCCGTTAGCCAGCGGCAGATCCAGCAACAAAAACGAAATGCCCATCAGTACGGCACCCACGCGCATCAGGAAAAGATATGGGCGGCGCCCTTCTAATTTATAAACCAACACCATTTCCAATAATGCAATCAGCACCCCATTCACTGCCATGACGATACCAATCTTCCGTTCTGATAAATGCAGGTGTTCTTTAAAGAATATCGGCACCGTAGTAAACAACTGGAAAAAGCAAATAGAAAAAAGAATCGTGAAAAACAGGAAGTATAAAAATGCTTTGTCCCTGTAGGGAGATCTTTCCATCCCGGCTTTTTTTACCGCACCGGTATTCTTTTGTTGCGCCAGGGTAACTTTTGGAAGAACACTCAATAAAAAAAGAGCAGCAGTCATATTGGTAAGGCCATCTACCCAAAATAATAAATGGTAATTGATGGATGCTAAAAACCCACCCAAGGCCACGCCTATCCCCCATCCCAGGTTGATGGCAAATCTTACCAATGAAAAAGATTGCGTGCGGTTTTGCGGATTGCTGTAATGCGCAATGGCCGATGCATTTGCCGGGCGAAATGCTTCATTCACCATGCTGAGAAAAAAAGCACAGATAGAAATTTGTGTGAGCGTTGTCATCTGGCCCAGGACGATAAATAAAATTCCGCCAAAAAACAAGGCTCCGAATTGCGTGTAATAAAAGCCCACCTTATCACTGATCTTTCCGCCGAGCAATGCCCCGATCACCGCACCAATGCCATAGATCGCGACAACCATGCTTCCTTCCTTAATCGTATATCCAAGATGCACGCAATACAGGGTCATGAACGCCAGCACCATCGTACCACTCCGGTTGATGAGCATAACGACGCTAAGCAGCCAGATGCGCTTTGTCAGGCCTTTATAAGCCTGCTGGTATAAATTTTTAGTTGCGCTGATCATAACTATTTTTCACTGATGGCATAACCGTCTGCTTTCGGCGCTGATTGAAACAATTCCTGCACAACAGCTGGCGGATTGGCGAGTTTACGTAAGCGCGTATCGATCCAGGCACCATCAATATTTATGATGGCTGATAGCGTTTCTTTGTTCTTCCAGATCTCGTGTTTCATCGACCAGCGTGAATAATCCGTGCGTGCGGTCACCAGTTGAACATTGATGAGCACATCATCACCAAAAGTTAGTTCACGTTTAAAAATACATTCTTCACGAAACAGGATCGGGCCGATCGCATGCTCCTGCATTACCGCCGGCGTTAAACCATTTTCCACCAGAAATGCCATACGGCAGTAGGCGCCGAAATCATAATACTTAGAATGAAGCACGTGGAAGTTCGGATCAAGATCCGACCAGCGTACCTGGATTATTTTCTCAAAACTGTTCATAGATAATTATTAAAAAAAAATCCTTTCCGCGATTGGCGAAAAGGATCTGATGAATTAATGATATAAAAATTATTTATACAAAATCTCATAATATTCTTTCGCCATCCGGTTGCTGTCAAACTGCCAGCGCACATCACGCATACCGTTCTTCAGGATCTGGCGCCAAACATGCGGGTTCTCATAATAGAGCGGCAGGATCTGGTTCTCCAGAATGTCGAACATTTTATCCAGGTCATACTGATCCTGTTCCTGCGTGGTCATATTCGCATAATCAGCCGGTGGAATTAAGAACCCATTATTGCCATGATTAATAAATTCGCAGATCCAGCCATCGTTTGTGCTGAAGTTGATCGAACCATTCATCGCAGCCGTCATTCCACTGGTACCACTTGCTTCTCGGGGAACGCGCGGATTGTTTAACCAGATATCAGAAGCCTGTTTTAAGCGCTTGCTCAGTGCCAGCTCATAACCCGTACACACTGCTACGTTATCAAATTGCTTACTTAAGTTTACGAGGTAATTAAAATCATTGATCGCCGGATAATCAACCGGGTAAGGCTTTCCGGCCCAGATAATCTGCACGGGATGATTAAGATTCGTTACCAGAGCCCGGAACCTTTCTGCATTACGCGTAATCAAATCAGCACGTTTATACCCTGCAAAACGACGCGCCCAAACGATCGTTAATACATCCGGATTAAATAATTTGCCTGTCTGATCAGAGACAATATCAAATGCCCTTTTCTTCAGGTAACGCTTCCTGTCGATGAACGCTTCTACTTTATGATCCTCGAGAAAACTGTATAATTGTTTATCTGCCCAAAAATGCCAGTTCTGCGCATTCGTGATGGATTTGATCTCGCAGATGTTGTCATATTTCTCCCACATATGCCGGCTTACTTCACCATGCAACTGGCTCACACCATTTGCCAGGTGCGCAAAACGGAGTGCAGCAAGAGAATGATTGAACTGATCATCGGGCATGCCGGTTACTTTGCGAACCTCGTCTAATGGCAAGCCACAGAAGTAACTCATTTTTTCGCAGAGATAGATATCGTGCTTTTCATTTCCGGCTTCTTCAGGTGTATGCGTAGTGAAGACCATCCGCTTTTTCACCTCTTCTGCATTACCATATTTTTTTAGCAGGTAAAAAGCAGAACTTACGCCATGGGCTTCATTCAAATGATACAACTCGGGATTGAAATTTAATTCATCCATCAGTTTCGCACCCCCCACGCCCAGCAGGATAAACTGCGCCACTTTCGTCGCAACATTCGCATCATATAATTTATGAGAGATCGTTTGCGAAACATAGTCGTTTTCCGGAAGATCTGTACTCAATAAAAACAGCGGAGCAGATTTAAACGTTTCAGGGTTTAGATAATACGCTTTCACCCAAACCGGGTGTTCGTGAATATCAATCTGGAATTTGATACCCGTATCCTGGAGATAGTTATATTGTTTTTCATTCCACTGCACCTGTAAAGTCTGATCAGGATTTCTGCCCTGGTCGTAATAGCCATACTTCCACAAAATACCCACGCCTACAAGGTTCTGGCGAAGTTCGTATGCGCTGCGCAGATGCGAGCCGCTGAGATAACCCAGACCGCCGCTATATATTTTAAGTGCTTGTTGCACGGCAAATTCCATGGAGAAATAAGCCACTCTTTTGCCATATGCCGGATCAACGGGATAAGGAACCTGGAACTGGGAAAAATTCATTCGCTCTTAATTTTAGTGCAATATAAACCCATTTTATAAATATCGGCTTTGCAAACCCTTAAAGACAGGCTTATATGCGCGATTAATTAAATTTGATAATGCCGAAGTTTATTTTTAGGTTCGCCTAAATATTATTTTCAGATAATGAAATATTCGGCCAGCGAAGAGAATTATATTAAATGCATTTATCACCTGCAGGAGCAGCATGAGCAGGTATCAGCGGGAATGCTTGCAGAAGCTGTTCAGACTAAAGCGGCATCGGTGACAGATATGCTGAAAAAACTGCAGCAGAAGAAAACGGTGAATTATCGTCCCTATCAAAACTTCACGCTCACGGAAACCGGCAACAGGATCGCGTTGGATGTGATCAGGAAACACCGGCTCTGGGAATTTTTCCTGGTAGATAAATTGGGTTTTCGCTGGGATGAAGTGCACGATATCGCGGAAGAGCTGGAGCATATCAGCAGCCCGGTGCTGATACAGCGGCTGGATAATTATCTAAACAATCCTGCCTTCGATCCGCATGGTGATCCCATCCCGGATAACCGCGGAAAAATAAAAATCATCCGGCAGGCCAACCTCACAGAGCTGAACTTAAAACAAACCTACAGCGTAAGTGCTATCAAAGATCAAAGCAGCCAGATGCTCGACCTGCTCCAGCATTATGGGATACAGCTCGGCACCAAATTAAAAGTGCAGCGCCGTTTCGAGTTCGACGGATCGCTGGAAATTAAAATTGATAAACAACCTGTAGCTACATTAAGCGAACAGGTGGCAAAAAATATTTACTGTACCCTATGAGCAAGTTTACGATTCAAGACCAGTCATTAAGCGAGGTGCACGAAAGCATTGATACAACAGCGGGCCGCAAAGGCTGGCGCCGCATCTTCTCTTTTCTTGGACCTGCATACCTGGTAAGCGTTGGTTACATGGATCCGGGGAACTGGGCAACCGATCTGGCTGGCGGTAGTAAATACGGCTACTCACTGATCTGGGTATTACTGATGAGTAACCTGATGGCACTTTTACTTCAGGGATTATCTGCAAGATTGGGCATCGTACGAGGCCGTGATCTGGCGCAGGCTAACAGGGAAGCCTACCCGCGTGGCGTAAATTTCATTTTATATGTGCTGGCAGAAATTGCCATCGCTGCGTGTGATCTCGCGGAAGTGCTGGGAATGGCAATCGGCATACAATTACTTACAGGATTGCCGTTGATCTGGGGCGTAAGCATCACCGTGCTGGATACCTTTCTTCTCCTCTATTTACAGAAATTGGGCATGCGAAAAATGGAAGCCTTCATCATCGCGCTGGTAGGCATTATCGCCATTGCCTTTTTGATCCAGGTGATCCTCGCAAAACCGGTCGCTGCTGAAGTGGTGAAAGGATTTATTCCTTCTTTCCCTGATAGTGACGCCTTGTACATCGCCATCGGAATCATCGGCGCCACGGTAATGCCGCATAATCTTTATTTACATTCCGCACTGGTGCAATCAAGAAAGATTGATCGCACAGATATGGGCATCCGCCAGGCTTTAAAGTTTAACCGCATCGACACAACCATTGCATTAAACATCGCCTTTTTCGTGAATGCCGGGATTTTAATTTTAGCTGCGGCCGTATTTTTTAAAACAGGCAACTCCGGCGTGGCAGAGATCAAAGAAGCGCACCGTTTATTACCAGGTTTTCTTGGTAATACGGCGCCGATATTATTTGCCGTTGCATTAATTGCGGCCGGACAAAGCAGCACGGTTACAGGAACGCTGGCCGGCCAGATCATCATGGAAGGTTATCTCAGCCTGCGTATCAATCCCTGGTTACGCAGATTAATAACGCGACTCATTGCCATCATTCCGGCGCTGATCGTGATATTAATTTATGGCGAAGATGAAGTAGATGCGTTGCTTGTTATGAGCCAGGTGGTGCTGAGCCTGCAATTGGGTTTCGCCATTATTCCGTTGATTCATTTTGTAAGTGATAAAAAAACGATGGGCAAATTTGTGATCAAACCAATCACAAAAGTTGCCGCCTGGCTGATCGCTACCGTTTTAATTTACCTCAACCTGCGCATGCTGATCAATGAAATGGTTCCCGTATTTGCAGCGGATACTTTATGGCCGAAACTCTTATTAGGGGCGGCCGGAATATTCTTCGCGGTCTTGCTCGTCTACATTGTATTGTTTCCCTTGTTCCGTAAAAAAACAACAGAGAAATCAATTCAGATGCACAAAAGCCCGGGTTTGTTAACCAACCTTGAATCACCTTTATACAACAAGATTGCCTGCGCGCTCGACTTTAGTTCGAATGATGAAAAGATCCTGGCAGCGGCGATCGGACAGGGAAATCCTTCATCAAGTTACTTACTACTACATATCGTAGAAAGTGCCTCAGCGAAATTGCATGGTGATAAAAGTGATGATTATGAAACAAGAGCGGATCGCGAACGGATGGACCATTATGTGCAACAGTTGCGGGAAAAGGGAATTGATGTAACCGCGGAGATCGGGTTTCGCAGCCGTGTAAAAGAAATCGTCAGGATCGTAAAAGATAATAAAGCTGACATGCTGGTGATTGGTGCGCATGGCCATACCGGCATAAAGGATCTGCTATATGGAGAAACGGTAAACGCTGTGCGGCACGAATTGAAAATCGCGGTATTGGTCGTTACCTTGTAGCAGCATCCACCCGACTATCGAGATAATCGTTCCATTTAAACTGCACTTCTTTCAGCTGGCCGTTTTTCGTCTGGCCATCATAATCGTCCTGCAATTTATTCATGATCGCGCAACATTCGCGGTACACGCGAGGCAATACGGTATTGCAATTTTCTGCGGTGATCACCATGCCTTTTAGCTTTTGCACGAACATACTTGCCGCGATAAAACTCACATCGAAATGATGCTGCTCATGCGTAAGAATATATTGCGTTTTCTTATCGGGCTTCACCCATGATTTTGGTTTGCTGAAATAGCAATACACGCCGATATTAATCTGGCCTTTATTACCCGTATTCCGCATGGATGCTTTATACCCAAACCCCGACATCGTGATCGCGGCAATGATTCCTGTTGTTGCCGGATCGCCTTTAAAATCCTGCCAGGTTAATTTCTTGAGGGGATTGTAATAGATCACTTCAGACGCAGGCATCTCTGTCTGATCCGTCCAGTAAACGTTTGTTGTAAACTGCGCATCAGCCGGAAAATAGCTGACAATTAAAAAAAGGAAGGCGTAAAGAAATTTCATGGATGCTTGTTCTACTTCAAAACAACGATCATTAATGCAAATAAAATATTAACGCGCGCACTATTGTGCAATCCTTAACAGTGTTATTTACCAAGCCGCTGGTGCACCTTATAAACCAATGCATCAATATCCTGCTTTTCCATACAATTAAAATGTTCCAGCGGGCATTTGCGCTGCCCGTATTTGCTGCAGGGCTGGCAGGAAATTTTCACGCGGATATTTTCATAAATCGGTTTCGCCAGCTGTTGCAAAAAGCGGCTTCCGTAATAAGGTTCTACATCAAGATCCGGGCTGGTAGCGCCCCAGATTGCCAGTAATGGCTTGTTGAATGCGCAGGCAATATACTGCAGGCCCGTATCATGGGAGATCACGAGTTTTGATTGCCTTACCAGGTCTGCTGATTCATTCAGGTTAAATTTACCGCAGGCATTATAAATTTTCACATCGTCAATAGAAGCGATCGCTACCCCGGCAGCAGCATCTTCTTTTCCGCCGATAAGAATAATAGGGTGTTCAATTTTCCGGCAAAGCTCCTGCAGTTTATGCACCGGCATTTTCTTCGTTTCATAAGAAGCGCCAATAACGATACCGATATAGCCTGCCAGGTGTGAGGTTGGCAGGTCGTTATTTTTTAAAATATCTTTTTCAGGGATAAAATAATCCAGTCCTTCCCCATCATCAATTACACCTAACGGCGCCACAGTATCGAGACTGCGTTGCGTGATATGCCGGTTGGGCATAATGTCAATATTAAATTTCGTCAGCAGGAATTTCTCCGCACTTAATTTATCAATAACCAGACTGTCTTTTTTTAATGCCGAACGAATTTTTCCGCTGCGAAAATTGCGATGCAAATCCACCACATGATCATAGTTTTCTTTTTTCAATTCTTCGATCAGTTCATCCAGGTCGTTTTCGAGGTAAAAGAATTTGTCGATGTACGGATTCGATTCTGTAACGATGCGGAAGGAAGCTTTTGTAACCAGGTGCACTTCTGCCTCCGGCAATTGCTTTTTCACACAGCGAAATACCGGGCTGGCCAGTACGATATCGCCGATAGAAGAAAACCTTATGATGAGGATCTTTGCCAAAGCATTCATTTATTGTTCTACGTAATCCAGGTCTTTGTGAAATGTTTCTTCGATGAAGAAGGATGCTGTGATCGTGATCAGCATAATGATAACAGCTGCGATCCAGCCGCCGGTATAATAGTCTGTGAGGCTTCGTAAACCCTGGAAAAGCGGGAGGATAAATATCGCCAGCATACCGCGCACCATATTCGGGATCGTTGTTGCTGCCGTTGCACGCAGGTTTGTGCCAAACTGTTCTGCCGCCATCGTTACAAAGATCGCCCAGAAGCCGGTTCCAAAGCCAAGCCCGGCGCAGATCCAGTACAGGCGGGAGGCAGTGCCATTCCATTGCGTGGTAAAAAACATGACCATAAAAATCGCCGTGATGCCGTAAAAAATAAACAAGGCTTTTTTCCTGCTCTTTAAATATTGACTTAATAGACCAACTAAAATATCACCTACGGAAATACCTGCGTAAGCAAACATGATCGCTTTGCCCGGATCGACTTTTTCACTGATCTGCATGCGTTCTGCAAATTCGCCGGAGAAAGTCACGAGCACACCAATCACGAACCAGGTGGGTAAACCGATCAGGATATTTAAAAAATATTTTTTGAAACGTTGTGCGTTATTAAAGAACATGAAAAAGTTCCCGCGCTGCACATCCATTTTTTTCACCGTTTGAAACATGCCGGATTCAAAAACAGAGATGCGCAGGATCAGCAATAGCAATCCAAGTCCGCCGCCAATAAAATAGCAGGTACGCCAGTGAAAATTTTCTTTGATGATAAATGCGAAGATGGCGCCTGTTAGCCCGATGCCTGCAACCATGGAAGTGGCTACGCCGCGTTTTTCTTTCGCTATTAATTCTGTTACGAGGGTGATACCGGCGCCCAGTTCACCTGCTAGTCCGAGGCCGGCAATAAAACGAATCAGTTTGTATTGCTCTACGTTTTGCGCAAATCCATTGGCGATGTTAGCCAAAGAATATAAAATGATCGAGCCGAATAATACGCTAAGCCTGCCTTTCTTATCGCCCATCACACCCCAGATAATGCCACCCAGTAAGAGGCCAACCATCTGCCACATGATGATGCCTTCGCCACTGGTCATAATAGCCGCTTTATCCAGCCCCATCGAAGCCAGACTCGGCACGCGGATAATACTAAATAAAAGGAGATCGTAGATATCTACAAAATAACCCAGTGCTGCCACCAGCACCGTGATGTTGAAAATAGATGCAGTTGGTTTTTGCATGAAGCTTACACGTTATTTTCTGTGGGGCCTGTATGTTTTTTCTTATCAAAAATGATCTTCAGGATCACGGGTGCCGTTGTTACCAGCACGATCCCGATCACGATCACTTCGAGGTGATTTTTCAGATCGAAGCCAAAAGAATTCAGGATTAGTTGCTGCAGGTAATGACCGGCAAACAACATGGTGAAAACCCAGGCAATACAACCGAGCACATTGAAGTAGGCGAATTTTTTGCCGTCCATTTTTACGATGCCCGCAACGATCGGAGCAAACGTGCGTACGATGGGAAGGAACCTCGCCATTACGATCGCGCCGCCGCCATGCTTTTCATAAAAATCTTTTGCCTGGTAGAGGTATTTTTTCTTGAAGAGGAAGGTATCTTTTCGTTCGAAGAGGAAGGGACCGCTTTTCTTTCCAAACCAATAGCCAACAAAATTGCCGATGATCCCGGCCACTGAAATAAGGCAGCCCAGTAAGAGCAGGTTGATAAATGAATTATGCGTGTCGAATCCCAGTCCTTTCGACATGAGTTCGTTGCTGTAAATCCCCGTGACAAAAAGCAAGGAATCACCAGGCAGGAAGAAGCCCGCAAACAAACCCGTTTCGGCGAAGATCACGAAAAGAATAAACCACAAGCCGCCGTTCTCGATATACCATTGCGGCTGTAATAATTGCGTCCAGTGAAAATCCAACAGAATAAGATCATGCATAAAATACCGTTATGAAAATCGAAAATATAAAAAATTAAGCATGCTCCAATGCACCTTCCCATTTGCTCACCGCAGCCGTTGCCAAAGCATTACCGAGCACATTGGTCATGCTTCTGCCCATGTCGCAGAACGTATCAATCGCCAATACCAGTCCAATACCTTCCGGCGGGATACCAAACATCGCCCCTGTTGCCAGTACCACCACCAATGATGCACGCGGCACACCGGCGATCCCCTTGCTGGTTAGCATGAACACGAGCAGCATCGCGATCTGCGTGCCGAGGTGATCAGTAATAGATGTTATATTATATGCCTGCGCGATAAACATACTGGCGAAGGTCATATACATCATACTTCCATCCAGGTTAAAAGAATAACCTAACGGAAGTGTAAAAGAAACAATCTTGTTATTACAACCGAAGCGCTCCATTTCTTCCACCAGTTTCGGAAAAACCGCTTCGCTGCTCGCTGTGTTAAAGGCAATCACCATCGGGCTGTAGATGCGTTTCATCAACACGAATAATCTTCTCTTTAAGATTACATAACCAACGGCCATCAATACCAGCCAAAGCACGGCCAGGCCGAGATAGAAAGAACCAATATAATAAGCGTAGGTTTTTAAAATGCCCAATCCTTTAATAGCGATCACACCTGTCATCGCACCAAACACACCGATCGGCGCCAGGTTCATCACGTAGCCCACCATTTTCAACACAACATGTGTCAAAGAATCCAGTGCATTGATGATGTTCTCGCCCTTTTTTCCAACGGCCGTTAAAGCCACACCGAAGAAAACGGAAAAAATCACCAGTTGCAGGATCTCGTTGGTGGCCATCGCCTCAACAACACTCCGCGGAATGATATGCTCTACAAAATTTTCGAGGGAGAAAGATTTGGTTTTACCCATCAGGTCTTTCGCGCCTTCCAGGTCGGCGTTCGCGAGGTTGACACCCACACCGGGTTTTGTGATCGTGACTAAAATTAGTCCGAGTGCCAGGCTGACCAATGATGCAGATACGAACCAGATCATCGCTTTTCCGCCCACGCGGCCAACTGTTTTCAGGTCACCGAGTTTCGCGATCCCTACTACCAGCGTGGCAAAAACCAGCGGTGCAATGATCATCTGAACCAGCCTTAGAAATATAGTGGCCAGCAGTTTAATTTTTGGCGAAAAGTCTTTAATAAATTCGGGGGAACAATTTGTATTGATGAGATAGCCGGTGACAATTCCCAAAACCATGGCGATCACGATATAGAGTGTGAGGCGGCTTGGTTTTGATTTCTCCTGCGTTGAAATATCCATATGCAAAAATTGTGTTGCAATATAGGACTTAATGCTTGTTGTGCCATCCCGTGCTTAAAAATGTATTAGTGGTAACATTTGTAACAATTTATTGCTTATTTTTCCGCATTATTGAATAAAAAAATCAACTAACTGTATGAGTTTATTTGTCAGAAAACCAATGGCCGCCTTGATGAACGAGGCCGGTGAAACGGGTGAACATACCCTTAAAAGATCACTAGGCGCCTGGGGGTTGATTGCCCTGGGTATCGGTGCGATCATTGGTGCGGGTTTATTTTCTATCACCGGTATGGCTGCTGCAAATCATGCAGGCCCTGCTATTACGATTTCTTTTATAGTTGCGGCATTGGGTTGCCTTTTTGCCGGACTTTGCTACGCTGAGTTCGCCTCTATGATCCCTGTTGCGGGAAGTGCCTATACGTATTCTTATGCAACGATGGGTGAATTCATCGCCTGGATCATTGGGTGGGACCTGGTATTGGAATATGCCGTAGGTGCAGCAACAGTTGGTATCAGCTGGAGCCGTTATCTCGTAAAATTTCTGGAAGGTTTTAATATCGTGCTTCCGCATAACCTCACCGTCGGACCATGGGATGGCGGTATCATTAACTTGCCAGCCGTTTTTATCATCGTGCTGATGAGTTTATTACTGATCAAAGGAACTAAGGAAAGTGCTTTTGTAAACAGCATCATCGTTGGTTTAAAGATCGCGGTGGTACTGGTGTTTATTTTCCTTGGCTGGAAATACATCAACAACGATAACTACACACCATACATTCCTGATAATACAGGAACCTTTGGCAACTTTGGTTTCAGCGGAATTATCCGTGCAGCAGCGATCGTGTTCTTTGCCTATATCGGTTTTGATGCGGTAAGTACGGCAGCGCAGGAAGCCAAAAATCCGAAGCGTGATATGCCGATCGGTATTTTAGGTTCCCTGGCTATTTGTACGGTCCTCTATATTTTGTTTGCACACGTAATGACAGGTGTTACCAGCTATACCACGTTTGCTGGTAAAGACGGGATTGCACCGGTTGCGATTGCGATCGATCATATGGGTACGACTGATGCTGCAGGTGTTGTTCATGCAGATTATCCATGGCTGAACAGGGCGATCATCGTAGCGATCCTTGCAGGTTATGCATCGGTTATCCTCGTGATGCTGATGGGCCAGAGCCGCGTCTTCTTTAGTATGAGCAAAGATGGTTTGATCCCAAGAATTTTTTCTACCGTAAATCCAACAACGCAAACGCCGGCGAAAAGCAATTTGCTGTTCATGGTGTTTGTAAGTTTATTCGCTGCGTTTGTGCCTGCCCGTGTGGTTGGAGAAATGACGAGTATCGGAACATTGTTTGCGTTCATCCTGGTATGTATTGGCGTATGGGTGATGCGCAGGAAAATGCCGGAACTGCCACGTTCTTTCAAAACACCGCTGGTACCACTTGTACCGATCCTGGGCATCTTCGTTTGTTTATTTATGATGGTGTTCCTGCCGATGGATACCTGGATCCGCTTAATTGTTTGGATGCTGATCGGTATGGATATCTATCTTGTTTACGGCGCTAAGCATAGTAAGCTGGGTAACGGAACAACAAATCGTAAAGGCATGAAGGTTGCGCGCTTAACCGGCCTCGGTCTTTGCGTATTGTTAGTGATCGTTGGCTTCCTGCACCAGTATAGTGTTGGCTTCGATACTGACAGAACATTACTTTATATTTCGTTAGCATTTGCAGCGATTCACCTGGTAGTGTTTGGCAGGAAATTAGGCATTAAGGATGCGGAGAATTAATCAACCATAAATATTTATTATAAAAAGTCCCGCGAACTGCGGGACTTTTTATTTTGTGGTGATCGC
The DNA here is from genome assembly GCA_028288705.1 of Ferruginibacter sp. Lineage (GTDB taxonomy): Bacteria > Bacteroidota > Bacteroidia > Chitinophagales > Chitinophagaceae > Ferruginibacter. Next base: position 104,158 of record JAQBNH010000019.1, on the reverse strand, counting down.
GAAGCGTGTATGAGCCCCCCCCGAACGATCGGGGTTTCACGACCAACAGGTTCGATAAGCCGTCGCGAAGATCGCCCCCGTCTGGTCTCCTGACCAATGGGTTCATCATGTTTCTGCAGGCAGTGAGTTTCTTTCATCAACGTGGAGGCCGTAGCGAACGCCGCCCCCGTCTGGTCTCCGGACCAATGGGTTCATCATGTTTCTGCAGGCAGTCAGTTTCTTTCATCGATGTGGAGGCCTTCGCGAGCGCCGCCCCCATCTGGTCTCCTGACCAACGGGTTAAAAACAGTATTATTTTCTCTTGTTCTTTCTTGCCTGCCCAGGAAAGAACCAAAGAAGGGCACCCAAATCGATATACAGCCCGATTTCGGGATAGCTCTGTTGAACTTTTGTACAAAGTAAACCGGGCATTGATAATTCGTAACTGCCTTCCCTATCTGGTTGAAGCGTTTGCAGCAAAGATTTTTGATGGTTAAATGCCGATCCCAGCCGGCCAGGGTTTTTAAACGCGCGGAACATCGTCGTACCTTTCGCCGTGGTTGGTGTTTTTCACCAACCACATTAGGAGAGTGAAATGATTTTTTTATTGTTCTTTCTTGTCTGCCCAAGAAAGAACCAAAGAACGGCACCGAAATCGATATACAGCCCGATTTCGGGATAGCTATGTTGAACTGTTGTACAAAGTAAACCGGGCATTGATAATTCGTAACCGAATTCGTTATCTGGTTGCAGCGTTTGCAGCAAAGATTTTTGACGGTTAAATGCCGATCCCAGCCGGCGAGGGTTTTTAAACGCGCGGTACATCGTTGTACCTTTCGCCGTGGTTGGTGTTTTTCACCAACCACATTCGGAGAATGAAGTCTTTTTCCGCACCGTCCGATCCCCGAAACGTCGCTGAGAAGGCGGTGGTGGCATCGACAGTACGTTCATGCCGTTGGTCGGGAGAACAGACGGCGGCTTCAACGTCACTGGCCGGCATCCGTTTCATTTTGTGGATGTTGAAAAACAGCAACCACCGCTGTAATATTTTTTTCAACTGCTGGTTAGTGAGGACACTTACCACGGCGACCAACCGCTTCAACTGTGCGTTCACGCCGTTGGTCCGGAGACCAGACGGCGGCAGCAGCTTCACATTCGGTCGGGGCCACCGATCATTCGGGAACCGCATGTTTTGGAGGCCGTTGCGATTTGCTAATGTTGAAGCCACAGTAGTACAAAAGCTAAATCAGGGCTCCCTCCCCCGCAACAAACGCGGGGGATGTAATCGATTTCGGGCTCCTTTTTTGTTCCTTTTTTGGAGAAGCAAAAAAGGAAGGTGAAAAAACAAATTTGCTATTTTCTGTAACAACGGATTCTCATTTTAAGAACAAGAGAAGAAAAAATAATTAATTCTTGATGGCTCTGATCTCCTTTTCCTTGATGAAAAGGAGCACTCCGACAATGCGTCGGAGCAAGGGCTGCGTAATCCCGACGCCTGAGGATCGGGACTAAAAATCTCCTTTCATGGCGGAAAGAAAACAAGCGTCATCTTTAGCCTGACTGTTGTGCGACTTACCAGCAAATAGCAAAACCGCGCATCTGATCTTTTGTTTTCTTTCCCGGCACTGTTAGCTAACTACAAAGGCTAAACGCGCCATTCCAGTCAATTTTCTTCACGCTTTCCTTCCGATGCCCGGATTTGCAAAGGCGGGCAGCATCCATTTTATTTTGTCGTTGCTAAAAAACACCAACCACGGCGGCGCTTCGTAAAGGACATCCTTTGAAAGAAACGGAAAGACTATGGCAGCACTTGAAAACAGCACCAGCCCTCAGGAAAACTGCCGCGAGGAACAGCGTAACTGCCGCTACTAATACTTCAACCTATTCTCCCCGATGTCACGATTTATAAATGCTGAGCCTACTTTGCACCGGCGTTTGCACATAGCTGCCGAAGCAACGGGCTGTATATCGTTGCTTCTTGACTTTTTTGTTACTTTTTTTGTCAAGAAAAAAAGTAAAGAAGTAATAAGGTTAAGGAGCTTGACGATTTCAGCTAATCGGTTGGAGATAAATATTAGCTTACCTAATTTGTGGTTGGTGAAAAACACCAACCACGGCGGCGCTTGATAAAAGACATCCTATATAAAAACAGGAAACAGTCCGGCAAAACCTGAAAACAGTACTGGCCCCTCAGGAACACCGGCGCGAGGGCATTTCGTTCATGCCGTTGGTCGGGAGACCAGACGGCGGCTTCAACGCCGTTGGGTGCGGCATCCGTTTTATTTTGTCGTTGCTGAAAAACAGCAGTCCCGGCCGCAGAATTACTTTATTTCAATCTCATCCACAAAAATATGTGTATCGCCACCCGCGCCTTCATGCCAGGCCGGCATCTTGCCGAATTGTATAGCGACAACCTTCACATAACGGGCAGCAGTAGCTGCAAATCGCGCTTCCACTTTTTTTACCTGGATATGCAAATCTTCGGCAGGAAGAAAATTTTCTCCGCTATAGACTTCCGTAAAATCTTTCCCATTTAGCGAAGTGAAAACTTTCACTTGTTTCGGCATAATGATCCAGGCCTGTGAATCCTGTAAAAAACCAACGGTCGCTTCGCTGATGGTTTTAGTTTCTTTCAAATCAATCACTACATCCACATCATTTTTTTGATAGCCCTGCCAGTTGCCCTTTCGCCAGTTCACAGAACCATGCACACCATCGATTAATGCTTCTTTTCCCCCACCATCAAATTGCCGCTCGTACGGATTGTTCAACGCCAGCGACCACTCATTCGGCACTTTAAAATATTCAGCGCTGCTGACCAGGCTGGTTTTGCCCGCTGCATTTTCAGCGATGGCTTTCAGGGTTAAGGATGTGGTGAGTTGTAAAGGCTTTGTATAATGCAGACTTCTATTTGTCGGAACAGAACCGTCCATGCTGTAATAAATGTTGAGCCCGGGCATGGCAGAAATCGATACTGATTTTGTTTTCTTGAATGAAATATCTCCGCCATTGATCACGGGGTTGATCACGATCTGCAACTCCTTTTCCAAATTGGCGAGGCCATAAGAGGGAATAGTTTTTCGCAGATCCGGCACGGGCTTATCGATCATTTTAAAACTCAATACGCCGCCTTTCAGGATTTCGCTATGCTGAATATCTGTAATCGTTTCTGCGCGGTTGCTGTAAGAATAACGGGCAGGAACCAGGTTCACGGATTGCACGTAATGCGCAGCGTTGCTAATTCCCGCAGCATTGATGTTAAAGGTCTTACCATTTTCCAGGTGAATTTTTGTATTGGCAAATGCAGGTGTGCCCAGCATATATTTACCTGTTCCCGGCGTCACAGGATAAAAGCCCAGCGCACTCCAAACGTACCAGGCGCTCATCTGCCCGCAATCTTCATTGCCGATCAATCCATCAGGCGCATTGGTATAAAATTCATTCATCACTTTGTGTATGAGCCCTTGTGCCTTATCCGGTCTTCCGGCAAAATCGTAGAGATAAATGATATGGTGACTCGGTTCATTGCCATGTGCATACTGCCCGATCAATCCCGTGATATCACTTTGATCCCGTCCGGTGGTTTGAGAAGAAGTGCTGAACAAACTATCCAGCTTCGTTTCCAGGTTTTTTGCACCGCCTGTCAATTTTAAATAGCCCGAAATATCCTGCGGGAAATAAAACGAATACTGCCAGCTATTCGCTTCGGTAAAATTATTATTCACTTCGCGCGGATCGAAAGGTTGCAACCAGCCACCATTTTTCCGCGGGCGCATAAACCCGGAATTCAGGTCAAGCGTGTTTTTATAATACTGCGCGCGCTGAATATATTCTTTGTAGGTCGCGCTATCGCCGAGCTGTTTAGCAAAAATCGCAATGCACCAGTCGTCATAGGCATACTCCAATGTCTTACTCACGCTCTCATGCTCGTCATCAATGCTGATGACGCCGTTGCTGATGTAGGCCGGCAAGCCGAGGTGATTCCAGGTAGCTGATTTTTTCATCGCTTCCAGCGCGAGCTTTGTATCAAAATCACGGATGCCTTTGTTGTAGGCATCAACGATCACCGGGATGCTGTGGTAACCGATCATGCAATCTGTTTCGTTACTAGCGAGTTCCCAGACCGGCAGTCTTCCTCCCTGCTGGTATTGCGCTAAAAAGGTTTTGATATAATCGAGGGTACGCTCCCTATCAATCAGCGTGTACAAAGGGTTTGCAGCACGGTAAGTATCCCACAAAGAGAACACCGAATAGTTGGTGAATCCCTCTGCCTTATGAATCGCGTTATCACGTCCGCGATAGCTGCCGTCCACATCCATGTTGATATTGGGCACAACAGCAGTATGATACAATGCTGTGTAAAATATCGCGCGTTTGTTTTCATCAGTCGTGCTGATCTCGATCTTCGACAATTCTTTATTCCAGGCTTTTTCTGCAGCCAGTTTGGTCGCATTGAAATCCCAGCCCGGCAATTCAGCCGCTAAATTTTTCATCGCACCTTCCAAACTCACCGCCGAGATCGCTACTTTCACTAAAAGGTCTTTTTCTTTTGTGTCAAATTGAAAAAACGCTTTTAGGTTTTTGCCAGAAGCATCGTGCGTGTTACCGGTTTGCAACAAATCATTTTTCCATACGCCGGATCCAACAATGGGCCTTGAAAATTTCATCACGAAATATACATACTGATTGGTCGCCCAGGCCTTGCTCCTGCGCAATCCGCTGATGGTAAATTTATCTTCGATTTTTAAAGAAGATTCCAGCACTTCATCGCGGTGTTTCAGATCCAGGATGATATATTGCGCCTCTTTTTTATTAAATGTATAATGATGAAAACCCACGCGCGTGGTTGCGGTTAATGCCGCATCAATGTCGTCATCCTGCAGGTGAACGCTGTAAAATCCGGCGCTTGCTTTTTCGGAAGCATGATCAAAGTTTGACCCGTACATTTTATTATCCGGGGAAGGCTTGCCGCTCATTGGGGCAACCAGGATATCGCCATAATCACTCACGCCCGTGCCGCTTAAATGCGTATGTGAGAACCCATAGATATAATGATCGGAATAATGATAACCGCCGCAACCATCCCAGCCATCGAGGCGGGTATCCGGACTTAACTGCACCATCCCATGAGGCAATGTAGCACCGGGATAAGTATGGCCATGGCCGCCAGTGCCGATAAACGGATTCACAAATGACGCATAGTTTGTCTGCCCGAAAACAGCGCAACACAAAACGGAGAGGATGGTTACCAGGAAAATTCTTTTCATATAACTGTTATGGCAAACTATCAGCAGCGAAACCCGGCATGACTACCCCGTTTATTTCCTGCATGATGTTTGTTTTAAATAGATTTCAAAATATTTCGACATGGAAAAATTACAACAATTACAGTTAATGGATAAGATCCTGCGTGAACTGGACGATCTGAAGAATAGCCAGACAGCTGTTTTGAAAAAGATCGCCCAGGTGGAAGCGGATAATATTAACCTCGGCGTGGATTTGCTAAGTGATAAATTACCGGACATCCACGAAGAAGTGGATTCCAGTATCACGATCATGAGCAGCCTGCTCGACGAATTTAAAGAGCACAGGGATAAGTTTTATGCTGACAATAAATTAAGCGAGGCAGAATCGCCCACGAATTAATACAAATGAAAAAAGCAAAAGACGAACTTTTGCTTTTTTCATTTTCCTAAAGATTTTGTTAGAAAGGAAGGTCATCATCCATACTGCTGTTCACCGGAGCAGGAGGAGTGCGCATCGCAGGCGCCTGTGCATATCCAACCTGGCTTGCAGCACCCTGCGTAGAACCTTGTCCATCTGTACCACCACCCAACAATTGCAGGTTTTGGACGCGCATGCGCAAAGTAGCCGAGGCAACGCCTTCTTTATTTGTATAAGCATCCGCTTCAGGAGAACCTTCTGCATATACCATTTTCCCTTTAATTAAATATTGTGAAACGGTTGTCCTGTCTGTCCAGTAGGCACATTCTACCCAGGTCGTTCTTTCCTTTTGATTGCCCTGGCCGTCCTTATACCTTTCTGTATGCGCCACGCTAAAATTGATCACATTTTTACCATTCACTTCTTTGACGATGCAATCTTTCCCAAGATTTCCAACAATCTGTAACTTAATCATAACTGTAATTTTTAATTATTAATCGATGTATCTGAATTTGCTAAAGTTATGTATCGCGTCCCGCCCGCCGGCTACTGCTTTTAATTTTTTATGCACAAGTTATCGTCTGCCAAGGCTGCTAAGCACTAACTAACTAATCCACCTTTCCAATACTCTACCAATCAAGTGCTCAACCAATCAACCTCTCACCCAACCCATCAACTCCTCACTACTCCACTAATCAACCATTCAACTAATCAACTATTCAACTAATCAACCCCTCAACCAATCATCTACTCACCTCATCCACCTTCCAACTACCGATTACTCAACCAATCAACTATTCAACTACTCAACCAATCTCCACTAATCAACCAATCAACCAACCCCCTAATTCATCTTCTTCTTCAACGTACTCACCTGGTCCTGTAAATTATTCACGAGGTTGGCCAGTACATTCACATCCCAGCGTTGCTGCTGCGCGATCTTACCGATCACCACTTGCGCCTGCCAGAGTTCCAGGATATCTTCCTGGTTTACCTGGTAAGGCTGATAGGCAGGGTTATCACTCACCAAAGAGACTTTCTTACTGCGGTTGCTTTTTACAATACGCTTGTACACGATCCCTTCGTTGCGGCTCACCACGATATAGGCCGTATTATTTTTTATGTCTTCTGTACTTTCAATTTTCTCCCCAACGATGATACTGCCGCTTGGCGTGGGCATCATACTATCCCCGATGATCTCGAAGGCGCGGTAGTTTCCACCACTCAGCATCGGCAGGGTGAAGGTGTTGAGTTCATCAATGAATTCATTATCTGCATAACCGGCCAGGTAACCAGCCGCAGCTTTTACCGGCACGAAATGGATCACATTCCGGTCGGCCGTCATCATCTTCTGCTGGCGGCGTTTCTGCAAATAACTGCCAGACTGATTGCTCAGGTCTTTCAACAGCAGTTCGTCCAGGCTGAGCTTAAAAATATCCGCAACAATTTCCAGCACATCCAGGCGGGGATCTGCGCGCTCTTCTTCATAAGCACCGATCAGCGACCTTTTAATGTTTAATTTATTCGCGAATTCTTCCTGCGTCCAGCCACGTAACTTCCGCAGATACTTCAAGTTTAAACCTGCTGTTGACATAGTAAACTAATTTGATTAGCACAAATATACTAATTTTTTTAGTTTACCAAAATTTATTTTCATCGCTATTTATCCTCCCAAAATTTATTAAATCCATCCTGCTTACTTTTGCATAAAACATTCATATGCAAACGGTACTGATCTTACATAATATCCTCCGCTGGGCGGTGCTCTTCTTTGGTTTCTGGACGCTGATCAACGCGATCACCGGCGTCTCTTCCAAGAGAATCTACACGGCAAACGACAATCGCAGCAACTTGTTTTTTATGATCTGCTGTGATATCCAGTTGCTCGCCGGACTGGCATTGTATTTCAGCAACGCCTGGTTCGATAAGATCAAAGCGGGCATGGGCCCTGTGATGAAAAACGGCTACGATCGTTTCTTTACGGTAGAACATGCCGGAGTGATGATCCTGGCCTGGATCCTCGTTCATGTGGGTCGCTCGGCCGTAAAGAAAGCCCCGACGGATGCAGCAAAGCATAAAAAAATGCTGATCTTTTTTGGCCTCGCACTATTGCTGATCCTGGTGTCTATTCCATGGCCGTTCCGCGCAGAGATCGCAAGGCCTTATTTCCGTTGGTTTAATTAATTGTTATGGCGAAGAAAAAAGAAAAACCGGTGATCCTGATCACCAATGATGACGATATAACGTCGAAGGGCATACGCAGTTTAGTGGAAGCGGTGAGCGACCTGGGAACCGTGGTTGTCGTAGCGCCGGATACGCCGCAAAGTGGTATGGGGCATGCCATCACGATCGGCTCGCCTTTGCGGATGCGGAAAGTGACGTTGTTTGGTGAGATCGATGCCTGGCAGACCAGCGGCACGCCGGTGGATTGTGTGAAACTCGCCGTCGATAAGATCCTGCACCGCAAACCGGATATCTGCCTCAGCGGTATCAACCACGGCGCCAATCATTCGATCAACGTGATCTACAGTGGTACGATGTCCGCAGCGATGGAGGCCGCGATCGAAGGCATCCCGAGCATTGGATTTTCGTTACTCGATTACAGCGACGATGCAGATTTTACCGCAGCGAAACAGGTCGTAAATAAAATGGTGAGCAAGATGCTGCAGGGCAACCTCGAAAAGCATTTCTTATTAAACGTCAATATTCCAAAAGGCTCGCCCGAAGAGATCAAAGGCATCCGCGTTTGCAAACAGGCCTATGCGAAATATGAAGAAGATTTTACGGAGCGCCTGGATCCGCATGGCAAAAAATATTACTGGCTTACCGGCGAATTTAAAAATTTCGATAAAGGAAAAGATACCGATGTATGGGCCCTGGAAAATAATTATGTAAGCGTGGTACCGGTGCAGTTCGATCTTACGAATTATGAACTAAAAGCGCAATTAGAAAAAACTAAATTCTTCCAATGATATTCAAAAAAGACAGTTTGGTATTGGGCCTCCTGATCGGGCTGATTGTTCCTTTGCTGGGGTTGATCCTGTTCAAAGTGTACAAATTCGGCGTATTCACTTTTAAAGAAACTTTCCAGTTCATGGTGCTGGAACCGGGCTATCGCACGCTTTCCGTGGGTTTAAGTTTATCGCTTTTATTAAACGCGCTGATCTTTACGCTCTATATTAATTCCGGACGAGATAATACGGCGAAAGGGATTTTCGGTACCACCGTCATTTACGGATTGATCGTGTTGCTGATCAAGACCTTCGCATAAATGCAGGATTTTCGCATATGTTAAGGGAATAAAAAAACCTTCGTCAGCAGAAAAAAAATTATGCTGCCGGCATGGTTTGGCATCAAGGTTGTTTATAGAAAAGCAGTTCTTACTTCCGGATAAATGATAATAGCGAGAAAAGGTATAGCCTTGTTTTAACGGAGCCTTAAAGAATGTTTGGCTTTATTTAACAGGCAGATAAGTGGAGCGGAAGTAACTTTGTTTTTATAAATCAGATCAATAAAAATTTTCTCATAAGCAGTTAGTTTTGGTAAACGGAGCCCCTTTTCTAAGGGGCTCCTCTCATTTAACTACCCTAGAGATCGGGGAACAACCCATGTACAAATTGCTGCTGATCGAACACCAGCAGATCTTCTGCTTTTTCACCCACACCAATAAATTTTACGGGAATCTTAAACTGGTCGGCGATCGCCAGCACCACACCACCTTTGGCTGTGCCATCCAGTTTCGTGATCGTTAAAGCCGTCACATCTGTTGCTGCAGTAAAATGCTTGGCCTGTTCCAGCGCATTCTGCCCTGTACTGCCATCGAGGACCAGCATAACTTCATGCGGTGCCTCAGGAATAACTTTCTGGATCACTTTTTTGATCTTCGAGAGTTCGTCCATCAAATGGATCTTATTGTGTAACCGTCCTGCTGTATCAATTAAAATCACGTCTACATTCCTGGATACGCCGCTGATCACCGTATCATAAGCCACAGACGCCGGATCGCTACCCATTTCCTTTTTTACGATCGGCACGTTCGTCCGTTCGCTCCAGATCGTAAGCTGGTCTACCGCTGCCGCACGAAAGGTATCTGCTGCGCCTAATAATACCGATTTACCGGCTTTGGAAAAATTATGTGCGAGTTTACCGATCGTGGTTGTTTTACCCACACCGTTTACGCCTACGACGAGGATAATATGTGGTTTATGACCGGCAGGCAGTTCGTAGTTGACATAACTGTTATCCTGCGGCGCTGCCACGAGGAGTTTCTGTATTTCCTGTTTGAGGATACCGTTGAGTTCAGACGTATTTAAATATTTATCGCGGGCTACGCGGGCCTCGATCTGATCGATGATCTTTACGGTGGTTTCAATGCCTACATCTGCACTCACGAGCGCATCTTCCAGGTTATCCAGCACCTCTTCATCCACGGTGCTTTTCCCGGCGATGGCTTTACTGAGTTTACCCAAAAAGCCTTCCCTGGTTTTCTGTAAGCCCTGGTCTACCGTTTCCTGCTGTTGTTTCTTACCGAATAATTTGTCGAAAATTCCCATGCCTGTAAATTTAATGATGATGCCTGTTCTGATATATCCCTGCTGGCCTAACCCCAAACTCCTTATGACTCCAAATAGTCAATTAGTCACGTAGTCAATTAGTCAACTGCATACCCTAATCCCTAACTCTCCAACTAATCAACTATTCAACCATACAACTCCACCCCCCAAATACCCATATCCTAACCCCCAACTAATAAACTGATCAACTATTCAACCATTTAACTGGACCCCCCCAATTCCTAACTCCCAATCCCCAGTAACTGCCCAACTAATCAACCAATCAACTGATAAACCTATTCAACCATTGAACTGCACCCCCCAATTCCTAATCCCTCACCCCCGATGAACTCTCCCAACCAATCAACTACTCAACTACTCAACTCCCCCCACTCCCTTAACTCTGTGGTTAACCCTCAAACTGCTCGTTTCCTAAACAAACAAAGCCATTCTGAATAAACAGAACAGCTTTATATAAAAATTTAAACCATTTGGATCTTATTGACCTAAATGCTCTTTCACTTTGTCTTTGTGAACGATCGATTCTTTGAAAGTATATGCACCAGTTTTAGGGCTGCGAACCGTACGGATTAATTTCGTCCAGTTCTTCGCATCTGCTGCTGCCTTTAAATCCTTCACCTTCGAGTTCTTTGAAGCTGCCTTTGCCATTGTAGATTAATTTGATAAGTTGATAATACGCTGATTACCGCATCGCTGCGATCTCCGGGCGGATAATTATTTAATTTCTTTGTGAACAGTCACTTTTTTCATGATCGGGTTGAATTTCTTCAACTCTAAACGCTCAGGCGTGTTTTTCTTGTTCTTCGTGGAGATGTAGCGGCTTGTACCTGGCAGACCACTTGTTTTGTGCTCTGTACATTCCATAATAACCTGCACCCTGTTTCCTTTCTTTGCCATTGTATTATATTTTTAAAAACGCTTAATTAGATTTTTACGCCTGCAGCACGCATTTGCTTTACTACAGCATACAGGCCATTCTTATTGATGGTCCTGATCGCTTCTGAAGATATTTTCATAGTCACCCATGTATCTTCTTCTGCTAAAAAGTAACGCTTGGTTTGCAAATTTGGTAAAAACCTGCGCTTCGTTTTAATGTTGGAGTGAGACACCTTATTACCTGTGATTGGTCTCTTTCCTGTAAGTTCACATACTCTTGCCATTGTCCTAAAATTTTGGACGGCAAAAGTAATCAAATTTGTTTAGAATAAACGATAAATATTCAATTATTTTACAAAATCCCCGGGTTTCAACGGGAACAACTTTAAGAACCTGCAATTTACAACTAAATTTCACCCATGCATACCCACGAAATCCACACTTTATTTGCCGGCGGAATGGCTTTTGAAGCCAATGTGAACGACCATATTATCCGGATGGATGCCGGCCCCGATGATGGCGGTCATAACTCCGGTGCCAGTCCGAAACGCCTGATGCTCGCCGCCCTCGCCGGCTGTACGGGAATCGATATCGTTTCCATCCTGGATAAGATGAAAGTGGCCTTCTCCGACCTGCGGATCGATACCACCGCAGATCTCACCGACGAGCATCCGAAGACCTATAAAACGGTGAAGATCAGCTACACGATCCGCCTGCAGGAGGAAGACCGCCCAAAAATGGAACGGGCGGTTAAACTCTCCGAAGAAAAATATTGTGGCGTGATGGCGATGTTCAGGGCGTTTGCGGCGATCGAAACGGAGATTATTTATTTATAATTTGTTTTTCGCCACTAAGTCTCAAAAACACAAAGACGCAGAAAGAAGCTGTTTCAGCGTTTTCGTGGCGAAAAAGCTATCGCCGGCGTCTGGTCTCCGACCAACGTCTTAAGTTAACCACAGAGTCGAATGAGTTTAGCACAGAGTTAAAAGAGGTAAGGCCCAATTCTTTGTAAGTCTTTCTGTTTTAGTGCCTTTGTAGCAAGTATTCATCGTTGCGAAAAAACCCGGGAAACTCCGTGTCAAACTTCTTTGCCTCTGTGGTTAACCTTTCTCGCGCGTACGCGACCTTTTCACTCTTGAAACCGTTAGTCGGAGACCCCAGAACACTCAGCGGGGGCGGGCGTTCTTTGTGGTCCTTTCTGTTTTAGTGCCTTTGTGGCAAGTATTCATCGTGGCGAAAAAACTCCGTGAAACTCTGCGCTAAACTCCCTGAACTCTGTGGTTAACCTGCCGAAACACCCTTACCATCTGTAACACAATCGCTAAAATAATCAACCCCAGCCCGATATAAAACTGGTTATGCAACATCTTGTTTTCCTGGAAAAAGATAAACGCCAGGATAATTCCATACACCGGTTCCAGGTTGTACGTGAGGTTGGCTGTAAAGGCAGAGATCTTTTGTAGGGCTTTCAGTTGCAGGTCGAAGCTCAGCACTGTACACAACACCGCCAGGATGAGCAGCCAGCCGAAGTCCGCCCAGGTAGGGATAAAATAAACCGCCGGGAACTGCTGCAGGTAAAACGGTAATAATAAACTCAAGACAAGAAAACCACCGCCCAGCTCGTATAAGGTCAGCACACGCGGCGTGAAACGCAGCAACAGCTGTTTATTCAAAATCGGAAATAGTGCACTGCCCAATGCCGAGAGTAATCCAAAAATGATCCCCGTTTTATACTGGGGGTGAAAGTCAAAGATGACATAGATCCCCGAGATCGCTAAAACGCCCAGTAGCAGTTCTACCCACACCATTTTTTTCCGCATGATCCAGGGTTCCAGTAAGGCTGTAAAAAATCCGGTAGCGGAAAAGCAAACCAGCGCCACAGAAACGTTCGCATATTTCACGCTGCCATAAAAAGTTACCCAATGGGCAGCAATGATCGCCCCAACGCCGGTGATCTTCAAGATATCCTTCCAGGCAATCTTTTTCAATTGGCCGCTGAAGAACATGATAACGCCCAATACCAAAACGGTGAGTAATAACCGGTACCAGACCAGCAATCCTTCGTTGAGCCCGATTAGCTTTCCGAGGATCGCCGTGAAGCCGGCTAAGAAAACCGCAATATGTAACTGGAGGAACGCTTTTTTCATCGGGCGCAAAGATAGGGGGAGAGATTCGCTAACCACAGAGTTGAAGGAGTTTTGACACGGAGTTTTCGGAGTTATCGCCACTAAGGCCCAAAATCACAAAGGACCACGAAGAACGACCGCCCCCGTCTGGTCTCCTGACCTACGGGTTCAATAAATGTTCCACCAAAGAACGAAGCCCCCTTCTGGTCTCCCGACCTACGGGTTCTATAAATGTTCCACCAAAGAACGAAGCCCCCGTCTGGTCTCCTGACCTACGGGTTCCATGAATGAAAATTTAAAAAGACTTCCTCCCATTTTGGAAACGCTTTGATATTCGTTGCGAAGGCTTCTCGTTCACGGCGTTGGTCGGGAGACCAGACCCCGGCATCATCATTCCGTAAAACACTAAGAACGAAGCCCCCGTCTGGTCTCCTGACCTACGGGTTCCATGAATGAATATCAAAAAAAACATCCTCCCATTTTGGAAACGCTTTGATATTCGGTGCGAGGGCTTCTCGTTCACGGCGTTGGTCGGGAGACCAGACCCCGGCGAGCATTCTTTCGCCACAAAGTTTCGCCACGAAATCACTAAGACAGAAAGGACCACAAAGACGACCGCCCCCGTCTGGTCTCCTGACCTACGGGTTGCATGAATGAATATTTAAAAAGACTTCCTCCCATTTTGGAAACGCTCTGATATTCGTTGCGAAGGCTTCTCGTTCACGGCGTTGGTCGGGAGACCAGACCCCGGCATCATCATTCCGTAAAACACTAAGAACGATGCCCCCGTCTGGTCTCCTGACCTACGGGTTGCATGAATGGTCCTTCAAATAACGATGCCCCCGTCTGGTCTCCTGACCAACGGGTTCCATGAATGAATATTTAAAAAGACTTCCTCCCATTTTGGAAACGCTCTGATATTCCTTGCGAGGGCCTCTCGTTCACGGCGTTGGTCGGGAGACCAGACCCCGGCGAGCATTCTTTCGCCACAAAGTTTCGCCACGAAATCACTAAGACAGAAAGGACCACAAAGACGAACAGCCCCTGTCTGGTCTCCTGATTTACGGGTTCCATGAATGTTCCATCAAATAACGAAGCCCCCGTCTGGTCTCCTTACCTACGGGTTCCATGAATGAATATTTAAAAAGACATCCTCGCATTTTGGAAACGCTCTGATATTCCTTGCGAGGGCCTCTCGTTCAAGTTTTCGGAGTTATCGCCACTAAGGCCCAAAATCACAAAGGACCACGAAGAACGACCGCCCCCGACCATTCGGGGGTCTCCTTACCTACGGGTTCCATGAATGAAAATTTGAAAAGGCGCTTTCGTCTTTCTAATTGCTCTATGAATCGCGGGCCTGGCTTCTCGTTCACGGCGTTGGTCGGGAGACCAGACCCCGGCAAACAATTCCTGTTGGTCCCTGGACAACTTTGCGTGAACCCCCTTTCTTGCCATGCAAGAAATACTGACCAAAGACAGCAAGACAGAAAGAGCTACAAAGAATTGGACCTTACCTCCTTTAACTCTGTGGTTAAACCCTTCCAAACAAAAAAAACCAAAAAAGGATGAGCGATGACTGCCCAAAACCAAACATGATTATATTTGCCCACTTATTAACTAACCAGATATGAGCTTTAAACGCATCAATAACATCACGGGCTGGGTCGTTTGCCTGATCGCCTGTACGGTGTACATCTTAACCATGGAAGCAACGGGCAGTTTTTGGGACTGTGGTGAATTTGCTTCCAGTGCCTACAAACTGCAGATTCCCCATCCACCGGGCGCTCCCCTTTTTGTGCTGATCGGTCGCCTGTTCATGGCGCCATTCGATCCCGAACATGCCGCTACCGGTATCAACCTGATGAGTGCGCTGGCCAGTGGTTTCACGATCTTATTCCTCTTCTGGAGCATCACCCATTTCGCACGTAAAATTGTACAAAAAGACGGTACGCCACTCAACATGGACAAGATCATCGCGATCATGGCTGCTGGTGTGGTGGGTGCTCTTGCTTATACATTCTCTGACTCTTTCTGGTATAGTGCGGTGGAAGGCGAGGTATATGCCCTCTCCTCTTTCTTCACGGCTGTCGTGTTCTGGTGTATCCTCAAATGGGAACATGCCGTTACCGAAGAACAGGAACAAGGCATCAAAGGTCATTTTACCAAAGCCGATCGCTGGATTATCCTGATATTTTACCTGATGGGCTTGTCCATCGGTGTCCATTTATTAAACCTCCTTACGATCCCGGCGATCGTGGTGATCTATTATTATAAAAGGTATAAAGTCACCAACTGGGGCACTTTCATCGCCTTCCTTATCGGTTGCGTGGTAACGGGTGTTGTGCAAAAAGCCGTGATCCAATGGAGCATCAGCGGTGCAGGAAAAATGGATGTATTGTTCGTCAACGATTTCGGCCTGCCTTTCTTCTCCGGCTTCGCTTTCTTCTTTGTCCTGATGGCCGTGCTCGTTTATTTCGGTCTGCGCATCGCCAACAAAAACAACTGGAACTTTTTAAAACTCGGTCTCTGGAGTTTCGTCTTCATGCTCTTAGGTTATTCTACTTATTTCACTACGCTGGTGCGCTCTAACGCTGATCCTTCCGTGGATATGTATAACGTGGATAACCCGGTAAACCTGGTAGGTTATGTGAGCCGCGAACAGTATGGCGACTGGCCTGTCTTGTACGGTCAGGATTTTACTGCCGAGATCCAGGACACGAAAGTGACCGAAACCTATATCAAAGCCAACGGCAAATACGAACAGAATGGCCGTAAGGTAGAATATGTATATGCGCCGGAAGACAAGCATTTCCTGCCAAGGATGTGGGACCAGAGTAACGACCAGGGTCATGCGGATTATTACGCTTCCTGGGCGGGGATCGGGAAAGACAAACAGGGCCGCTGGGACCGTGCCCCGACGATGGCAGAGAATATCGGCTTCTTCTTCGACTACCAGCTGAACTGGATGTACTGGCGTTATTTCATGTGGAACTTTGCCGGTAAACAAAATGATGTACAGGGTGTGCAGATGGGCAATGTGCGCGATGGTAACTGGAAGACCGGTATCGGCTTCTACGACCAGATGCGCCTCGGCGATCAGAGCAAATTACCTGACAGCCTGAAAAATAATAAGGCCAATAACAAGCTTTTCATGCTGCCGTTTATTCTCGGTATCCTCGGGCTCGTTTACCAGGTGAAAAAAGACGGTCGGGATGCACTCGTTGTCGCATTGCTTTTCTTCTTTACCGGCCTCGCGATTTCGCTTTACCTTAACCAGGCGGGCAACCAGCCAAGAGAGCGTGATTATGCCTTCGTGGGCTCCTTCTATGCCTTCGCCTTCTGGATCGGTATCGGTGTGCTTTATGTAAAAGACCTGTTTAACAAAGGATTGAAGAATCTCCGTAACGCGACATACGCGGCAGGAATCGCCTGTTTATTGCTCGTGCCGGTGTTAATGGCTTCGCAGGAATGGGACGACCATGACCGCAGCAATAAAGTATTGGCGCGTGACCTGGCTATAGATTATTTAGAAAGTTGTGCACCCAATGCGATCCTGATCTCCTTTGGTGATAACGATACTTACCCGCTCTGGTATGCACAGGAAGTACAGGGCATCCGCCCCGATATCCGCGTGATCAACAGCAGCCTGTTGGGAACCGATTGGTATATCAATCAACTGCGCTATAAAGTGAATCAGAGCGACCCGATCGACCCGATCTGGTCTGCTGCGCAGATAGAAGGATCTAACCGCGACGTAGTGTACAATGCGCCGAAACCGGGCATCGATCCAAACCAGTTTATGGACCTGTACACGATGATGAAAGATTATGCCGGTAGCGATGATCCGTCTAAAACAGAACAGGGCCGTGATGGCAGTATGCTGAATGTGTTCCCGTCGAAAAAGGTGAGCGTGCCGGTAGACATCAACCTCGTAAAACAAAACGGAACGGTGAATGCCAACGATACCGTGCTGAACGAGATCCAGTTTGAGATTCCTAAGCAGGTGTTGTATAAAAATGACGCCGCGATCTTAAATATTATCGCTGCCAATAAATGGAAACGCCCGATCTATTTCACGTCCCCTTATGGAGAACTAGGGTTCGGTGCTTATTTACGCCAGGATGGCCTTTCTTACAGGCTGGTGCCGGTGGCGAACAGCGAAGTGAACCAGGACTGGGTATTTAATAAAATGACAAAAACCTTCGTGTTTGGTAATGCCGATAAACAAGGCGTTTACTTTGATGAAGAGAACCGTCGCCATTTAAACAGTATCCGTTTGGCTTATGCACAGGCAGCTGCTAACCTGGCTGATCATGGCCGCAAAGAAGACGCAAAAAAAATGCTGAACAAATGCGACCAGATGATGCTGGAAAGCAATATGCCTTATGGCATGGTGAGCCGCAATGGCCAGCACAACCAGATCTCTTTACAGTTCCTGATCGCGGCCTATAAAGCCGGTGATTTGAAACTGGCAGGCAAGGTAACGCAGAGCCTGAAAAAAGATATGGAGCAGCAGATGGAATACTACCAGCAACTCCCGGATACGAAACGCGATAACCTCAGCTATGATGAGAATCGTAACCAGGATATGCTGAAGTTCATGATGAGCCTGGAACAGCAGGCCAAAACCATTGATCCTGCAGCAGTAGAAAACAAAGGCGCGATCCAGACCAAACCGGTAGATACGCCTTAATAAATACCAATAAATTTTAATAAAAGCCCTGTTGAAAAACGGGGCTTTTCTATTTAACAACCCTTCACTTAATTGTTGCGTAAATTACATCCCGGTAACCTGGCCCCGGCCATCTCCGCCCGAACATTTCCCCCGGTTAAACGTTATTAGCTTATGCGCGGTTTTAATTTCTCCAAATACGATCCATCCGAAAATGCCAAGTCGAAGTTCGACGAGCTGCTGGATCTTTTCATGCAACTCCTTACCCATACCAGCGGCGATTTTAATGAAGCCATGCAATGGCTGAATGAGCTGGACAAACAATACGTACTCACGAATGATGAGTATGGCATCGGCGACTTTTTGGAAGAGCTGAAACAGAAAGGTTATGTGGATGAGAACAAGCAGGACGGTGAAATTAAGATCAGCAAAAAGACAGAACAGGGCATCCGCAAAAAAAGCCTGGAAGAGATCTTTGGTAAATTAAAAAAGACGAAGCAGGGCAACCACAATACGTTCAGGCCCGGCGGCGGCGATGAGATCAATCCCGAGACCAGGCCTTTCCAGTTTGGCGATACGATGGAGCAGATCGATTTCACGTCTTCTATCCGCAATGCGCAGATCAACCATGGCATTGATAGTTTTAAAATGCATGAAGATGATTTAGAGATCAGGGAAACAGATTTTAAATCGCAGACCTCCACGGTGCTGATGATTGATATCTCCCACTCGATGATCCTCTATGGCGAAGACCGCATTACGCCGGCGAAAAAAGTAGCAATGGCATTGAGCGAACTGATCCAGACAAAATATCCAAAAGACACCTTAGACATCGTTGTATTTGGCAACGATGCCTGGACGATTGAAGTGAAAGACCTGCCTTACCTGCAGGTTGGTCCCTACCATACCAACACCGTCGCCGGCCTCGAACTCGCGATGGATATTTTACGCAGGCGACGTAATCCGAACAAGCAGATCTTTATGATCACGGATGGTAAGCCCACCTGTTTAAAAACAGGGAATAAATATTACAAGAACAGTTTCGGCATCGACCGGAAAATATTAACGCGTTGCCTGAGTTTAGCCACGCAATGTAAAAAATTAAAGATCCCGATCACGACCTTCATGATCGCGAGCGATCCCTACCTGCAACGCTTTGTGCAGGAGTTTACCGAGACGAATAATGGCAAGGCATTTTTTGCTTCGCTGGATAAACTCGGTGCCTTTATATTTAAAGATTTCGAGAGCGGCAAAAGAAAAACCGTTTATTAAAAAATACTCAAAACATAAGACCAATCAATGACGAAAAGCAACACGCTGGGCGAGCTTAAAAAATCAGGCTATACCTCCCGACCGATTAAAACGGAGATCCGTGAAAACCTTATTAAAAAGATCCAGGCAAAAGAGAATCCATTCCCCGGCATTTTAGGATACGAAGATTCGGTAATCCCCGATACAGAAAGGGCATTATTGTCCAGGCATAATATTTTGTTCCTTGGTTTGCGCGGACAAGCGAAAACGCGGATGGCCAGGCAGATGGTGGAATTACTGGATGAATATATTCCCGTGGTTGCCGGCAGTGAGATCAATGACGATCCGTTCAACCCCATCTCCCGTTATGCGACGGACCTGATCGCGGAGAAAGGCGATGGCACGCCGATCGCCTGGTTGCACCGGAGCCAGCGTTACGGCGAAAAACTCGCCACGCCGGATGTAAGTGTGGCGGACCTGATCGGTGATATTGACCCGATCAAGGCAGCCAATTTAAAACTCAGTTTTGCAGATGAGCGCGTACTGCATTATGGCATTATCCCAAGAAGCAACCGCAGCATTTTTGTGATCAACGAGCTGCCCGATTTGCAGGCCAGGATCCAGGTGTCGCTGTTTAATATATTGGAAGAAGGCGATCTGCAAATTCGCGGGTTTAAACTGCGTTTACCCCTGGACGTGCTGTTCGTGTTTACCGCTAACCCGGAAGACTATACGAACCGCGGCAGCATCGTAACGCCCTTGAAAGACCGGATCGAAAGCCAGATCCTGACGCATTATCCAAAATCGATCGAGACTGCTTTACACATCACCTCGCAGGAAGCCGCGATCATCCCCGAGCAGGACAAGCTGGTGGAAGTGAGTGATTTGGTAAAGCGCCTGATCGAGCAGGTCGCATTTGAAGCCCGTGACAGTGAACTGGTAGATAAGAAAAGTGGTGTGAGTGCCAGGCTCACGATTGCCGCCTACGAGAACGCCGTAAGTGCTGCAGAACGCAGAGCGATCATTAACGGCGAAGCACATACGCAGGTCTGGCTAAGTGACCTCTCCGGCATCATCCCCTCCATCACCGGTAAGATCGAGCTCGTGTACGAAGGCGAGCAGGAAGGTCCGTTCCAGGTCGCTTACAACCTATTGGAAAAAGCCATCCGCACGCAATTTGTGCAATATTTCCCGAACCCGGAGACATTGAAAAAACGCAAGGGCAAAGAACCTGCTGCAGAAAATCCTTACAAGGCCATCATCGCCTGGTTCGATGGCGGTCATAGCCTGGAGCTTTTTTTGGAAACGAAAGATGCAGATAAGATCCAGATGCTGTACAAGGTGAATGGCCTGCATGCGCTGGTGAAAAAATATTTCCATGCCGCCTCAGAAAAAGAGAACGCCTTGTTGATGGAGTTGGTGTTGCATGGCCTCTCCGCCTATTCGCTGATCAGCAAGAAAGTGATCGACGGCAAGATCGCCTTTAAAGACCTGATGGGCTCCATGCTCAGCTCCGGCAGCGAACATTATGGGGAAGATGATTTTGACGAAGAAGATTATAACTAGGTTTTGTTTTTAAAAGAGCGCCTGCTTGTTCCGTGAGGGATGGGTGGGCGTTTTTTTTGGAACAAGCACATTATAGAACTTTTATTCTTTGCAATTCGGTTTAACCCTACGCTGCTAACTAGTTGCATATTTTTCTTCTATGCGTATTGTCAGGTGTTCTAAAATATAATTGTTCAAAACCATGGATAGCAAGCCTGCACCCAATCTCAAACGCTTTATTTGTCTTGACCTTTTTTACGTTCCATCTGGTGCTTTTTAATAACAACTCCATTTCATTCAGCAGGTTCGAAATTAGCGGTGAGTTGCCATCAGCATTTAATGAAAAGACATGACCATTTTTATCAAATGAGATCGAAATCCATATTTGAAAAAAGGCCGGGCGCCCCTCATCAAAAAACACGAGACTATCGGGGATATTTAATGCATGCAATTTTTGACAGAAATCCAGATCAATCAGCGTGGGCATCGCTATTTTAGGAATGCGGTCAATTACAACATGCGGATTATTTTTATGCTGGGCATTTCCAATAAGAGACGCGAGAGTTAGACAAACGATGATTAGTATGGTCTTATTCATATGTAAATACTTCCCGACTTGCTTAGTAGATTTAAAATTGCCCTTTGTATTGTATCGCTTCCTTTCTGCAAAAATCGTCGAAGCTTCCGTTAAGTGTAAACATTTTTGGGCTATCATTGAAATTGAAAAGCCGGTAAAGATAGAATTGGGATCTCTTTTCTAAAGAGAATGCGTACTCATTTTTTGAAAAGAAGATCGGTGTTTCTTTTGTCAGCTTAGTTGTTTTCACCTCAAGATACCGGTCCGAGCCATCTTCGTTTTTTGATAGGATATCAAAGCCGGCTCCATCGTTATATTTCGAAACCCATTCCACTGTATCAGCCAACGATTCTTTCCCCAGCTTTTTCAATCGCCATTTTTCGTAATCTATAACTAGCGATTCGCCATTTGCGCCTAGGGAGGAATTATTCTGCTCTCTTTCTAAATAATTTATTTTAAATGGTCTCCGGATTAAGTGAACCCCGGGCTCACTTATAATGTTTTCTTTTGCTGGGGCACTATCGAGGATTTTGTCAAAAACCGAATGGTTTTGTGATGATATAGTTCTGTCTGCAAATTGAACAAATTTTGGCTCAATGGTTGGTTTTCGTTCGCCAATGTATGTAGTGACTCCTTCCGCTAATATGGTTTGAAAATTATTTTTAGGTTTATACCCCTTTATGAATGGAAGGCCTAAGCCTATCAATACTGCACTAATGTTTTGATGTTTAAATTCAATCGAACCATCAGAACGATTGTTCAGTACCGTTTTTAGTATGTTTCGATGATAAGTTTTATTGTAAGATTCACCGACCAATTCCTTGGAGAGCATAGCAAAATAGTCTGCTACGATTAAGTCGACTTCTAAGGGAGACCAATTTTCGGGCATAAATGATATCTAGATAACTATTCTTTTTAAACTTATTCGTCGTAAAGGTCTGTAAAATAATAAAAATTAAATTTAATATCTGTACTCACCCGGGTAAGCGTTTCACGAAGAGACCGAATTACGATTACACATGCGGGCCTGTTGTAAAATCTCTGATGCTCTAAGTAAAAGGCACAGAAATTAGTCGAAGTGCCGACTCCTCGTAAATGTGAATGATACAGCAACCAGGTTTCAAATTATTTTATTTTTTGTGATGAAATCTTTTACTGCGTTTGCAACTGCTTCTGCAAGAGGAACCGGTACTCCATTGCCGATCATCTTAAATTTTTTCGTTAGGGACAACGCAGTTGGCAAAACATAAGTATCTTCTACACCCTGTATTCGTAATGTTTCACGCACTGACAAACGTCTTTGCTTATATGGGTGCAGATGTACCTCATTGTTGCCATAGCAAGCTGTAGGGCTATACTTGAAACGATGAAGTCGTTTGAATGATGGCCTATTTGTCTCGCCTTCACCAATTTTATTTAGCTTGTTTTCTTCAACATGTAAATTAAAATACTCTTCTGCATTTGGCGTCGTCTTTAACTTTCTAGTGGGGACTAAACAGCTTTCAACGCATAATTCGAGCGGCAGTCCTTTGGGTTTAGTCAGTTTCCGTCCATAATTCACAGTTGTCGTCCACTTGTATCTTTCAGCAGCACCATTGTATTGTTCATTTAATGGAAAAGCAAACCATTTTCCAAGAGAATCTGTTCTGAATTCATCATTAAACTTGTCTTTACGAATACCAATAAAGAAAACTCTCTCTCTGAATTGTGGTACCCCGAAGTCCAACGCATTTAATGTTTTGTGATCAACAAAGTATTCCTTCTCCACACGATTTAGCAGCTTTGTTAAATGTTCTTTTGTTGAACTGCTTTTTGTCAAGCCCGTTACATTCTCCATTACAAAAAATGTAGGCCTCAAGTCAAGAATTTTATCAAAGAAAATAACAGTGAGCTTGCCTCTTTCTCCATTGAAGCCTTTCAGGTTACCATTCATACTGAAATCTTGACATGGCGGGCCACCGATAATTCCAAAATCCTTGGGCATTTCTAAAGGAAATGCCTCCTCGATAATTTTTTCAGAAGTAATGTCGGTTATTGATTTTGTATTGAAGATTTCGGCTTTTATGCCGTTGCCTCTAGCTTTTCGCCATGAGGTTATTCCAGCCGCATGAAGTTTTATAAAAACATCGTCCACCTCATTTGTCCACACAATTTCAAATCCTGCTTTTTCAAAACCCATATCCATAAACCCTCCACCGGAGTAGAAGGAAAGAATTGGAATTTTATGTTGATCATGGTTATTCATAAATCATCGTCGTCTTAATGGCAGAATAGAAAAATTCACGTGACTCCCTTTTGAGATTGAATACGTGTATTTTCTTGTTTCTGCCGCTATTTAATTCATCAAACCTTTCGGAAGGGAAATTTGAAACAGTAAACGTTTTATCTCCTGATTCTAAATATAAACTCACATTTCCATTTTGAAACTTAATAACATTTTGAATTGAACCCGAGACATCATTGAAAGAATTATCTGTTTCTATGTGCTTCAAGTAAAAGGAACAAGCCGGTCGGTATAAACAGTACCTACAATTTGTTTCTTTCGGATTTGCTGTGAACGTTCCTCTATCAATACAACTATTTGTTGACCTCAGTAATAATTTTGCTTCTTCAAAGATAGCCTTGCATTCGTTCTCTGAAAACGGTACTATGAATTTTTGTTTAGCTAAATCAACCAAACTTAATTGCGTTGGGAATCTACCGGTGTTTTCAAAAAACAAGTAAGCGTAAAGCTTTAGTTGCTCTTTATATTCAGCTTTTATATCTGAACTTACTTCTCCATCATCGTCTAATACATCTTGGGTGATTGCGCCGGTTTTGAAATCGAGTATTTCTGTTAGCTCTTCCTTTTCAATTACCAAATCAATTTTACCACCAATTACCTTGTCTTTGGATTCAAACCATCTTTCAGAATGAAACTTTGTATCGCTTGCTCTCATCGGCCTTTCGGACACATTTCGCAAATGGTCCTTTAGCAAGATCTTTTTCATGATGAAATCTTTTACACGCTTTTGAAGTGGAACAAAAAAATCATATCCATCAGAAATTAACTTTTTTTCCATCAAAATTATTTGCTCTTGAAAAGTTGTATTGAAATCATTTTCGCTTCTGATTTGCCCTTTTGAAATCAACTCTAGCATTTTATGCAACACTGTTCCGTAATAAGCATTAGCAGAAACCGGAAGCAATGCTTTTTTATTCATGGCTTCTGCCAATAAGGATTTGTAAGCACAATTTTTCATTGAAAGAAATTGGCTTGGCGAAATCCTTTGGATTTTTTTGAAATTTATTATTCCAACATGGTTCATTGTCTGATAATTAATTTCTCATAACACCAACCCGGTCTCCTGTGTAAATTAAATGTGTCTATTATGCTTAACGAACCACCGGAAGCCCCAACATATTTACGTAAAGCTGTAATTGTTATTGCCAACCAATTTTCATCATAATTCAAATTAGCGACATTCCAAAATGGGTGTACAATTGCAATTATATTTTTCTTGCCCGGGCCCCATTTAATTATTGGAAGCTCATTCTCATCGGCTTTGTGAGTGTAACCGAAACTTTGAGCAAATGAATCCCTCAAACTAGCCGCATTACCAAGCCAACCTCTTAATTCAACAAAGTCAAAATTCTTATCCGCACCACAAACAAATTTTTCATCATTCATCATTCTCATCATTGATACTGCTAATCTCCAATCGAGCAAACTATGGTAATTCATGTTCCTATAAACCTTCAAACACTCATAGCACGAATCATAACAAGAACCTGAATGAGAATCTGAATGAATTTTCTTTAAATAAACCATTTCCTCAGGGGGAGAAATTGTATCTGACAGTATTCTTTCAAAGTTTTTAAACAAGTGCCTAACGAAACCTGAACCATTTGGCAATTCGTCCGTCAAAATTATTTCGGCAACAAATCTGTCCGCGTCATCCTTTAATGCTTTTCTTGAAATATCTGCAATCTCAATTTCAGTTGGATCAACATCAAGCTTGTCCGCAATAATCCTTTGAAGTAAAAATGCTGCCGAATAGTACCCAGACCGCACGCCATACGACTGCGCTCGTACGTGAGCCAAATCATTTTCATTTGAAATCATGTTTAGGTTAAGGGTATCAGGAACAGATGCTGGTGCCAATCTTAGAATTTCAGTTTTCTTATTACTTGCTAAAGCGATTAATTCTTCCTGTGAATCTGCAACCTGGAATGGCTCCATTGAATACCCGTTGTCATCAAAATATCTTCCCGCCAAGTCATCAAGCAACCATTGCTGATTAAATCTATATCCACCTGGTTGTCCGAAAGGAAACTTGTTTAGAATGTTGTAGCGTCTGCCTTTAAAATAATTATCTGCATTTGTATTCACTCTCCATGTAACGTCACGGTCAGTAATTGAGATGTTTGCGTTTTTGATTTTCTCCGACTCTGTCTTGTTATCACCCTCTTTACTTGACTCCGCAAAAATTGGCGGTCGGGATAAAAGAATGAGTGAATCTTCTTTTGAATCATTTCCCTGTGTAAGATTTGTTCTGTATGCTTTTGGTGCTTTTAGCAAAACGGGTTTTTGATAATTTGATTCATCTTCACCACAATCCAAACAAACTGTTTCTCTCCCATGAATGTCCTCTTGCTTCTCGTAAGTCCTAAATGTGCCGCAAGTTTTGCATCTCGTCATCCACTTATTTATGTAGAAAGGGCTGCCGTCAAAGTTTGGACTTCCGTATTGCGATAACTTATCTGAAAATTCTGAAGTGAAACCAATTACTGTGTGAATTGCTTTGTCTTTTGTTTTCTGTGCCCCCGGAGCAAATTCATAAATTGCCATTGCTTGGTCTCTGTCAATCACAAGTGGTTCAGACTGCTTGTTGATTCCGTGATACAAATTTTTCACAGTCGTTGGCATTCCAAACATCGGAAGCATACCTCCCTCTGCTAATTTTTGAGAAATATCATCTGAAGAGATTTCGTTGTTGTCAATTATGCTTTGAGATTTAGCTATTAATCCATTATCAGTTTCTACATCACACACCCAATTAATAAATTCTTGTCGTTGTTCTTTTAATTCCGGTGTAAGTAGAGCATCAACGGTTTTTTCAACTTCATTTTTGTAGTTGTTAATCCAGGTGATTATTTGGGGTTTGTAAACCAACCAATTTGTTTGTAATTCTCCACCAATTGTTCCAAACTCACCATGAATACTTGATTTGCCATCATTGGAAATATTGATTGGTGTCTGTATATATGCTTTTCTTAAAATTTCCTTTGCAAGTAGCCGTTTAAATATTCGATCTTGATTCATCGTAAGGAATGGTGTAGGCGGTGCATCATTTGTTATCTTTTGAGGATTAGCAAAATAGAATTCGTCATGGCTTCTACCTCTGCAAAAAGTAAGTATCACTGAGTAAGCTTGCCCTCTCCTTCCTGCTCTTCCAACTCTCTGTTGATAGTTGAATCTTTGCGGTGGCATATTACCCAGCATCACTGCTTGTAATGCACCAATATCGACACCGACTTCAAGGGTTGTTGTTACACTTAGCAAGTCAATCGTTTTTACATCTCTATTTCCTTCACTTGGCAAAATGATATTTCTGAAATGTCGTTGCCTTTCAAACTGATCGTCCGTCTGTCCAGTGAGTTCTTCGCAATGCAAACGAATTGGTTTGCGCTGTTCTGTTATTGCATTAAATGCCAAATAATTTTTCGCCCACAGAGTTTTGCAATTTTCGCTTGACAATATCAAGGCAGTTGAAACAATATCATCTCTTGTTGTGCCCGCGAATGTGCAGATGCCGCCCGATGTGTGGAGGTGCGGGCGGTTTACAAGCGTTCCTTTCCAAATTTTATTTTCCTCCTCTGAAACTTTGATAAACAAATTTTCGATCATTAAACCTCTTGTAGAGTCTAAAACCCCGGAACCATGAAGCGTTTCAAAAATCGCATTACCTAAATCATCGATGTTAAGGCTATTTCTTGCAGCAACATTTCTGACCCATCTTTTAAGTGCTGGCGGTAATGAACCAAAGCTCGTAAATGGAGTTTTGTTGGGGAAATCTGAATAGTTGTGTTTGTATTTGTCTCCTAAAATTCTTATTGAACTGTTCACAATGTCTAATAACAAAACCGGACGAATATTCAGCAGGCTCGCAAAATGATTTATTTGGGAGCTGCTTGGATTGATTGACAGATAACCAAAACCGGAAGACTCAAATGAGTAAAACAGTTGTCCAAAAAACATCTGTGATAATTCATCAAAAGAATTATTCCTAATTTCCTGAATGAACGAATTCAAGTCTCCTTGGGCTTTCCAAAGTGGCTCTTGTAAGAAATCAATCAAGTTATACCAATCAACCCACACACCATTTGCAATCTCTTTTTGCCTAATAGAAATATTCAAGCCTCCAGGATTTACTCCAAGCTTCGCAAGATTTTTTACAATTGGAGCAAGATTGAAAGAAGGAGAGAGATCAACAAGTTCTCGAACATTTACCGACTTGCTTCTAAACTGATTTATTTTGTCAAATGCTTTCGCTTTATCCTGTTCATTAGGCGATTTTGAATTATAGAAAAGAGCATTTACTTCATCAAATATTATTCGCTGTTCCGTTTGAAATTTATGTTTCGTGATTTCATCATCATTTTCAAAGGCAATCACAAGTTCGTTCTTTTTCAGGATGTTTCCGTGAAGTTCGTAGAGCAAAGTTTCCCTTAGCAAATCTGTAAAATGATTGCGCTCAATTCCGTTTGCGACCTTCGCGGCATCTTCGCGACTATCAGAAAACACAACTAACTTTCTTTCATCAACCTTGTCTGGTAATTGTAACATCAGCTCCTTTGCGAAGATTTGACTGGTCTTGGCGAAACCAGTTCGGAATGCTCGCAAAGTTGTTTTCCTGCTTTTCTTCTCGGAGTAATCCGTTCCACAACACGGACACACACATGGAAGTGCGTAATGTGTTTCGTGTGCTAAGTTTTGATTAAGCCACAATTCATTCGCTACATCATAACCATTCTCGAAGATGTAAAACATTCTTCCGTTAATCCAATCTTGCGGTGTTTCCTTATCATTTTTATTTCCTTTGTCTACATCACCTGACTTCACATTGAGTATTGCCGGAATCCATTGAGAAATGTAAGTACGAGTGTCGTTTGCGTTAACTAAAGGCTGGTCGTTCCACATGTCTGCCTCTTGTCCAGCATTCCTCCCGTAACGTTGGGTGTGCTTTGTAAATTTCTGCTTGCCTTGTGCCCAAAATATTCCGTACTCCTGATAAGTTCTTTTGTCAATTAATTTGCCAGGGGTCCTTTCCGGTATGCCTTCTATCTTGGGACTTAATGGTAACAACTCCCAAGTCCCATTCTTTCCAATTGACCTGCTTCCACCAAAAAAAGTTGTTCCGCAATTATCACAATAGAGCAATTCCAAAATTCTATTCCCTTTTTGAGAATTTATTTTAGCAGTTGGATAAAGTCTTCCGGCGGTTCTTTCTTCATCTCTGTACTCAGCCTTGTTTTCAATATCCTCAGGGTCAACAGACGCCCAAAGTCCTTCAATGTTTCTAAAGAAATAGTGGAACCTGAATCGTGGTAATTTCCTTTCATCAGGTATTTTGATGTTATCTGCAAACTCTTTTTCGTCAAGTAGCGCTCTCGCTATTAATAGACCTCTCAAAGCATCTTGTAAATCTTCTTGCTTTTTCGATTGCTCAAAAATTGTTTCAGCAAAATATATTTCTTCCGAATCGTCTCCGTCTGCTTTTAATGAACATACTGCTTGATATTTTTTGCAAGGGGAAAAAAATCTTTCTTTCAAAAGAAAGATTGGGTTTGTAATTAAAATGAGTAATTTTTCTATCCCGTCTCCTTGCTGTGGTATTTTAAAATCATTTGCAAGCTCGGTCGCTGCGTTTTCACAAGCCGCAATAAAATCAAGGTTTGAAATATTTCCTTTAGCCCGTGAATATTTCAATGCGACTTCTCTGAATGGTCTTATTGGAAGTTTTTTTTCATTTGAAGGTAATTCTGCAACTTCGTTATTCTCGCCTTTAATTATTTTGAATGGTTTTTCATTCCAATCTACACCAAAAAAGTCTTCAAGGAATTCTTTGCTTTTTTTCCCTTCCTTGGAATCGTCTGCAACTATGGACGCACTTGATGCAAGTATTCGTAACTGCGGATGATGTGGATGCAGGCCTAAGCGATTAAGCACAAGTTTGAGTAGATAAGCTACTTCTGTTCCTTGAGTGCCCCTATACAAATGCAACTCGTCGATTATTAGGTGAAAGACTCTGTTTGGTTGTTCTGCGAGCTTTTCTTCCTCGGATAAATCTTCGCACTGCAACCAACTTCTTGTTTCTTCAAATATTCCTGAATCAACTGCCCTCATTAACATAATGCTCAACATTGAAAAGTTGGTTATGAGGATGTCAGGAGGTGCAAGTTGCATATCAAATCTGCAACGCATTTCCGCACTATTGTCAAGGCGTTGAAAAAAAGATTTTAGCTCTTTTATTTTCTCGATTTGCTTTTCATCTGAAAGTCTTTTGAACTCTTCCTCTTTAGGCAACTCCTTTTTTATGTATTCCGCAACCTTGTTGAAGGCCTCATCTAAATTTTTTAGCTCTTCTTTGAGTTTACTTATTTTGTTGTCGTTTCTCGTTCCATCTACTTTAAAAAGACTCCCCGCAATAGGGGATGTGCCGTTGTATCTTCCGAAATAAATTTTATTTCCGTTTGAATTTTTATCAAACCAATTTCTAGCGTCATCCGAATCAAGTGCTTTTCTCAATCGGCTCATCTGGTCTTCTACCAAAGCATTCATCGGATAAAGAATTAGTGCTCTTACTCCAGCTTTTCTCACATCATGATTCCTTTGACTTGCGGCGGGACTTAACGATTGATTGGGTGAATCAACAACATTTTTAGGTGTTAAACCAGTTCCATCCTTCCACCAAGAATCAACAGCTAATGATTTTTGGTCTGTTCTTTTCCAATGAGAAAGTTCTTTTGAAAGTTGTGCAAACAAAGGCAGTAAAAAAGATTCTGTTTTACCTGAACCTGTTCCAGAGGTGATAATACAGTTGTTCCCTTCCAATGCTTCTTTCAACATTTTCGCTTGATGTAAGTGCATTCGCACATTTGAAGGGAACAAACCTTTTTTTACAAGTTCTCTGAAAACTTCTACTTCGCTTTCGTTCAGAGCATTCCCCAAATCTTCTGTCTTTAAACTATCAATAAATTTCCCGCTTGTTATGTAATCAGGCAAAGGCTCCATCCATGGCTTTCGGTAAAGGACTTTATCGTAGTTGAGTAAATCATTTCTTTCTTTTTCAAGTCCTGGAAACTTTGTTCCAAAAGCTGTTTCAACATACCGGATGAAATTGTCTTTGATGGTTTCAAATGAGCCGATTGGGTCTTTCATATTGCTTGCATTGTTGTTTCAATATTCAAGTTTAAAATAAACCGGAAAAGGTTTTCGCTAAAGGGTGATGGAATATTCCGGTAAACATTATACCATACATTTTTCCCTTTCAAATTCATCTGCCTAAAGGCCGGCGCCTCTCCGCTTAACTGCAAAATTAGACGTGAAAATAATTTTGGCAATGGAAGCGAGGCCGGAATTGCAAGGTTGTTTGCGTTACAAAATATTTCGTTGGGCTTGGCAAAATAATTTCCCTGTCCGTAACCCCTCACTTTTTCCGAACAATGGTTAAGAAATAAATACTTCCCCCAGTTTTTATCGATCGTGTAATACGATTGTTTAATCCACAAAGCAAATTCGGGAATGTAACTGGGCCTGCATTCTGTAAGCGAATATTCTTTGTCATAGCAATCAACTGATTCAAACGTTAAACTTTCCTTGCTGAATATCTTTTTTTCAATGCCAAATTTCTCCCAGGATTCAGAACTGCCTTTGCTTATTGTGAATTCTTCATACTGCATCAAATTAGGAAGAATGTTTTTAAGTTTGAGCAAGTACCACTCGTCAAATTCAATCGAAAAATGAGCAGCAATCTTTTGAAATTCTTTACTGCTATTACTCTCAAAAAAGATAGAATCGGGAATGAGCATCTGAAGATTATTGCCACTCTGCTTTTTCACTGACAGAGAAATTAAGTTATCACTCTTTGAGCAATACTCAATCATTTCATTTATTAGCTTTTCATCTCTTCCACCAATCAATAGACCCTTCCTGCCTTTGTTGGCGGGAATAGAAATTAATTTTGGTGGTAGAGTAAATATTGTATCGTCTACGTAATCGTAGTCAACATATCCCAAGTAATCCAAAATATTTATTGACGCTTTTCTTTTTTCTTGAACTCTTAATTGTTCATCGTGAAAAGTGCCATGAAGAACTGTTTCAAATGCTTCGTTGTATTTCTTTATATCGCAGTGCTTAATAGCAACCAACCATTTCAAAAGTGTGTTGTCTTGGAAATTTACATTTGCTTCCTGTTGAATTGTCGCACTGATATTTGAATTAAAAGATTGCCCGTCAACTATTTTGTCAATTGTTCCCGCGTATTGAATTTTATTTCCTTGTATGAATTCCATTGCGTATTCAATTTTTGCATTGAATTTGTCCCGCATCGGTAGATCATCATTGCTCAAATTTTTTAATGAAGCTTCATCAATTTTATATGAGCGTCTATTTCCTTCGATGGAACAGTTTTCTATTTGGATATAAAAACCTCTTCCAAACAAAATGTCTGTAGGCAATAACCAGATGCCGCCTAAACTTTGGTGATTTTGTAAAATTGTCTTTTCGTCGCTCCCTTCGTATTGCAGATAAACAATTTCATTTCCATCTGCGTTAGTTACTTCAATTTCCGGTAACATTTCATTCAGGTAAGTTAAATAGCCAATCTTCATACCTGTTCCTGCTCGTAATAAAATAGTTTTGCTATCGTAAACTTTTAATTGCTGGAATTGCTCATGACTTTTGAACGGATTTTTGAACCAAAATAGAGAATGCCCGGGTGGAATATTTATGAGTGTGTTTTCGTCTCGAAAATCAGTGCAGCAGTTTCGACACCACTCTTGAATTGAATCTTTGATATTGTCTTTGCATAGCAAATACATTCCCTCAACTCTTGACAACTTTTCTGTTTCAATCCAAAGGTCATTTCCTAGCTGAAAATATCCGCCACGAATTAGCAAGCGGATGTTCTTTGAATCAAAAACTGCTTTCCATTTGTTACTGGCGTCTTTGAGTTCAAATGATTCCTTGAAAGGTATACGCAATGTTCTGGACCATCTTTCATTTTCATAAATATCATCAAGTCGATCAAACTTTAATCCTGGTGGTGGCTCAGTAATATAATTTACCCTAAACGAAATTGCTAACTCTCCATCCTCATTTTGTTTGAGCTGAAGTTTAAGAGGAACAATAGTATTTTTCCTAATCTTTTTTTCTGTTCCATCTTTTAAAACTATTTCGTGCTCTTCACCTGTCCACTCGTTGAATTCAGTTTTAACCGTTTCGATTATCGATTGACCTATTTCGTCTTTGTTTCCTTTTTTTACGAGCTCAACAATGCTTGACTTCAAGCCAAGTATTGTTGAGCCACTTTTTACTAGAAGACTTTTAAATGTATCATCTTGATAAAAGGTTTTTGGTGTCAGTCCTGCAGCATAAAAAAAATCCGGTAGTTTCCTGATCGCCCTTGGGGGCAATACGCATTGGGCAAAGGGCTTACCTACAAACTTCCACGTTGAATGTGTAAACAAAATTGTCTTAAACGAACCAAGTTCTCCATTTCTAATTTCGTTTGCCCAACTTGAAAGGTCTGCCCATAAAATATCAATATCTCTAAGCTTACTTCTAAGATTTTGTTTAATGCCATTTTCCTTTAAAAAATCGTCTAACCGATCGTAATAATTATTTGCATTATAGTCACCTTGTATTTCAATTAATGGCAAGACAGTAAAAACCAAATGCGAAATGTAAGGCGGATATATAAGTTCCACACCTTCAATTGATTTTAATCCTGACCGTTTCCATTGTTGAAAAGCATGAGTTGCTTTATCAAAGATATTTTTAAACTCACTTGAACCCGGCAGTCCATTTTTTAATTTCAGTAAATAATCTTCCCAAATTTCTTTGTCTGTTTTATCTGCGAAATGTTCTTTAACAAGGTTAACTATTTCTTGCTTAGTGATGAACAAATGCATGTCCTTCCCTGCGTTATCAGAGTTGAAAAAATGTTTTGCAATGTGATTATTCCATTGAAGAAAATTCATAGAGAAATAGTGCAGCCTAAGGTGGTCTCCGGTTGTCTTTATTTGAGAAGCCAAGCTAAATAAAAATCGGTATTGATAAATTTATTTTTTTTAGCCATACGAGTTTTTATTTTATTATGGGTTCTGAGTCCTTTAACTCTTAATACTTTTTTAATATTTATTATAAGAACTGATTTTATGATGAATTTGCAGCACCGAGTTTGTACGGACATGAAATTCAACAACCGCATTTGGCTCTATAATTTTTTTCTCGCTTGAGCTAACGCCTGGTTCTGCCTTTGCTTAAACTGGCATTTGATTCTATCTGCTTAGAGCTATTGATACGCCAGCCTTTTGAAGAAGCTGTAAAAAGACATTTGTATTAGCCATTTTCTCAGCCCAAAACGAAAGGTAATAACCAACAGGCGATTTTGCATTGCGGGAAACCGTAATAACAAAAACCCATGGCTGTAAAATCGTTGCAAAGCCGAAGAGACATATTATTCCCAGGTATAATAATCGCGGCAGTCCAACGATATCTCATCGCATTCCAAAGCGATGTTTTCCTGGTAAAAGAAAAATTAAAGGGCGTATACCCCCGACAAAAAAATAAAAAAACAAAAATCCTATTACTTATCCTCTCCTTTCCTTCTCCCCAGAGTAATAGAGGCCACATCCAACGACCAGGGCGATGATAACGATGGCGAGGATGACGGTGAAATTTGGTGCGTGCATGACGGAAAAAGTAAAAAGTAAAAATTAAAAACTGCTTAATCGAGTACGGGACTTCCACTAATACGTCAACAGCATGCAAGTAACATAATTCCATACTTCACAAGATCCTGCCATATTAAAATGCCAGGCAGCTGCAACTAAATAAATGCATTCTTTGGTGCGCCGCACAAACGAAAGATCATTTCCACCTGCAGTGGTGTGAAGTACCCGCCGCGCTGGGGCCCGATCTTTTTCTTAAAGGGTTTTACCCAGCCCTCAAAACAGGCGCGCGAGATATCATAGATCGCGCAGAGCTGCTTGATATTGTAGGGTCTGATCTTGACGTGGGTCAGTTCACCCACCGTGTTTTGCCGGAGACTTTCCAGCCGGCCGTTTGTTGTTTCTTTCATGGCTTTTTATTTATTTCATTATTGTTGTTTGTTTGAGGATCGTCCTCTTTTACAAATTCTAAAATATCCGCGACCTCGCAGTTCAACGCTTCGCAGATTGCTGCCAGCGTCGTGAAGCGAATTCCCGTGCACTTTCCATTTTTTAACATGGATAAAGTGGACAGCGTAATGTCTACGCGTGTACAAAGTTCATTCAGGCTCATCTTGCGCCTCACCATCATGATATCCAGGTTGACTACTATATGCATACTGTTTTTTTTAAGCAAATTTTTCGTGAGCCTCTTTTATTTCCGTCGCCTTTTTAAAGATGCTGGCCAATACCAGCATGCAAACCGCCAGGCTCAGCGACACCCCATCCAGTTCCACCGGGAAATGCATCCTGGCACTCTCTACCCAACTCCCATCCAGCAATAACAATTTCGCAGCTTTAATGCCCCGCAGATAAAAGGCGGTCATTCCAAAACTGAGTGCAGCGTTGACGAGCAACAAACTGCCGCAGATGCGCAGGTAGCGGGCGTTCTCGAAAAAGAAATACCGCTTAAAATGAAAATTGCGAAACAGCCGGTACAAGGCAAAAAAAGACAGCGCAAGGCTGGCGTAATACAGGAAGTCATAAACGATCAGCCCGATGCGCTCAGCTGCCGTTTCCGGCAACACCTGCACCTGTTGGCGCACCAGGTCTCCGCGGAGTTTTGTACCTGCAGTTGCAGTCGTTGTGTCCAGTCCAACGACCTGCAGGCTGTCGCGGGCAAGCAGTTCCTTTTCGAGTTGAACGGCATGGGCTGTTACGCCGTTCTTGCCAAAGACCAGTTGCTGGCCGAACATATGACCGGTCAGGGGTTCCTGGCTTAATTGTGCTATAAGCGCTGCGAGCCCAAACAAAACCACCAGGATACAACCTAGTTGGAATAAGCGATAGATGATGGATATAAGCATTGGTACAGATTTGATAGTAAGACTAAAGTATATTTGTCAGAATTCATAATTTTTTTACAGTTATTTTAAAAGTTTAATTTTCCAAGCAGAAATTCCGTGATAAACGGAAAATTTTCCGTTATTCTCGGTATTTGATCAGCAGATAATTGCGGATATTGCGGCGCATCGGTCCGGCAGCTTTTACCGCCCCGAGTAACTGCTTCCTGGTACGGCCGGGGAAACATTTTTTTAAATAGCGCATTTCATGGGTTTCTGTTGAGGCTACGCGGCGTCGGTCTGCCGCCCCGCGGAGGAGTTTATTGTCTGGCATAATTGATTGGTTTTGTTTTTTTAAAATTTGTATTTGTTTGTTTTCAATCGGTGGTTTTTCATTTTGAGTCCGTCGGTTTGACCTTTAGTCGAAAGGCTGAATGTTTATTTATTGTTCTTTCTTGCTTGCCCAAGAAAGAACCAAAGAAAGGCACCGAAATCAATATACAGCCCGATTTCGGGGTAGCATTGTGCAGGCATTGTACAAAGTAAACTCAGCATTTATTAACCGCTACACACTGCACATACTCGTTAATTATTTTATGGGGCAGAATCTAATCTGCGAAATCAAACACTTCTACCTAATCATTAAAATATCAGGATTTATAAATGCCGAGCCTACCCTGCACTTCCGTTCGCACATAGCTGCTGAAGCAACGGGCTGTACATCGTTGCTTCTTGATCTTTTGCTTCTTTTCCATCAAGGGAAAAGAAGAATGAAAAAAGAAACTTGATGTTTGCAATTAATTTTCGTGCTGGCACTCCACTAATGGGTGATCAAAAAATAACAGCATTCTCTGCGCTCTGCATTGACAATTAAATTAAAGGTTTTACCCTTCATGAGCCATTGGCCATCCGCCGCAAACAATAAGCTTGCGGCGAACGACCATCTGGCATCATGCTCCTCCGCATGTAATTTTTAATCCGGAAGAAAATTTTAAAATAAAATTACGCGAGCACTACCTGTCCCGTATAAACGCTGGTAGACACATCGCGTCCATTGGCAGCGTTAAAGAACAACCAGGTCTGCACGGTTTTACCAGCGAACATCGCGGCATCCAACGTATGCGAGCCTGCACTACGCGCGTCGCCGTTTACTGAAGAGACAGAGCGGTTCAGATCCGGGCAGTACACCACTGCCGTACAGCTGTCTGAATCATCCGCGTTGCCGCCAGTGTTAGGCGTCCAGGTAAAATGCACCTGCCCGTTACCGCCGTCTGTTGCAGGGGCAATGGATGCTGAAAGCAGGATGCCTTCACTCACCAAAACCCTGGTATAATCCAGCGCGTATGCCGGGTAAGTTCCCATCAGCGCATTGCGGAAGTTGTACGCGAAGGCACGGTTGCGTCCGGTCATCTCTGCACCGGGGTCATTAAAAGCACGGCCGACAATACCGCCAAGCGCTTTGATGAATGCGGTAACGAGGCGGAACTTTGCCTGCTGATCCAGTTGACCGGGCGTGGCAGCTTTCGTTCTGCGTTTTGATTTGCTGCGCATGTATTCCACACCGCGCCAGGTGGCACCTACTACCGTACCGACGGTGCCGTTAAAATGTCCGAGTATTCCTTTATTGGTTCTTGCCATGTTGTTGATTGTTGTTTTTGATTGATGATAGAAAATAATTGATGATCCGGGATACCCGGGCTGCGATGCCTTTCAACAGCATCGAGACCAGGAAACTGATCGCCGCACCAAGTGCGGCCATCATTGCAGCATGCCAGATCCCCTGCTGGCCTGCCTGTAAAAGCACGAACATCGTACCGCCCACCATTCCGGCG
Source organism: Ferruginibacter sp. (assembly GCA_028288705.1). GTDB lineage: Bacteria > Bacteroidota > Bacteroidia > Chitinophagales > Chitinophagaceae > Ferruginibacter. The sequence goes on along the minus strand of JAQBNH010000019.1, from coordinate 66,801 downwards.
AGGGTATGACTGCCCGGGAAATGTATATCCATAAGCGTTGATTTAATCATTGAATAATCGCCTTCAAAAGGCTGATTTGTTTTACTCTTGTTTGGGAGTTGTTTGACTCTTGTTTGCCACCGATCGAACAACACTCGAACAAGAGTCAAACAAGAGTCGAATAAGAGTCAAACAAGTGTGCTTAAAAACCGGGAGAAAATCGTCTCAACATCTACCGGAATTTCTTAATCGAAAGCAATTTTTGCTGCGACCAATTGCAGGGCTATATATTCTGCACCCGCTTCGCGTTCCAGGAACCACTGGCTCCAGTACTGGCAGATAGCGGGATCCTTGTCTTCCGCTAATTCCAACAAGGCTTCGGGCAACGCGCGCAGCGTCAGTAGATGTAGACGGTAGTCCTTTCTTTTGCCTTCGATGCGCTCGAATGTCCGTTCACTCGCTGCGATGCCCCGCGGGTTCTTAGGATCCACCCAGTCCTTTGCCATCTCAGGCAAGCGGAAAGCAGGATTCTGTTTTTTATGGTGCGCCGCGATCATGATGCACTGGCAAAACTTTGAGTACTGCAGGAAAGGATCGCCTTTCTCCCCCATCCGCGCGCGGATTAAATTTTTCGTCAGGTAAACATCGTCCGGGTTAAACGCAGACTTTGGGAATAGCGTCACGATCAGTAACTGCCATGCAGTCTGCATCATCAGCTGGGCATTCTTTTTATCAGGAACAACGTCCTGGATATGGTTGGCTTGTTTTGTATTTGTGTTCATAATAATTGTTTTAAAACACAAATAAACGATGCCCAAAAACCCAGGTAGTGAACAGACGAGAATAGAAAGGAAAAAAAGAAAAAGAAAGAGAAAGAAAGCTAAAGAAAGAGCACAGGAAGGAAAAAACGAGAATAGAAAAGAATAAAATAAAACAGGTGAGAATTGCGTGGCGAATCTGGTTGATGATCAGTGATTTGGAAATCCCCCGGTCGTGCACGAAACCGACAAAAAATCCCAAGGCTAGGTTTGCAGAAAGCGTATTTACAAGTTCTGATCCCAACCTTTGCCTATCCGGAAATCCGGTTCCGCGGCACCCTTTTCCCGGAAATAGAAAATATCATTAGGTGTGCACTTAAGGACCTTGCATATGCGCATCAGCAACTTTATCTTGATCACAGCTGCATTGCCGTTTTTGAAAAGCGACAGCCGATTCAGCGGAGCGTCTACACGTGCCGCTAACTCACTCAGCGTCATTTTGCGTTTAGCCAGCATGACATCAAGTGTGATAACTATATCCTCATCATCTTCTATTTGCAAAAGTTGAATTTATGCGTTTGTAATGAAGTTGCTAAGTAGAATAAAATTATTCAGCGTTAGTCAGTAAACTCAAGATTATTTTAGATTGGTAATGATACATAATATTTTGAGGTTGAGTATTGCTCCAAGTTTTAATCTATATATAATCCTATCTGTTTTATCTTTTCGAGCAATGATGAAATATCTCGGTCAGAATTAAAATACATATAGAAATCATACCCAAATCTAACCGCGATTTCATTATCAAATCTGCTAATCAGTTCGCCCCAAATAACCTCTCTCAGAATTAGCTGCACAATTTGAGGGATGTCCTTAATTTTAAATACATTAATTTGATTTACGTGGAGATGAAGTTTTATCTCATCTATGTTTTCTAAAGCCTTTGCATTGTAAATTTCCAAATTCTCCAAGCCGAAATATTCACAACTATGAAATTCAAAGAAAAGTTTAACTGCCTCTATATAGTGTTGCTCAGTTTTTATATAATCATCTTTGGTGAACAACACTTGATTGAATCTTTCACCAATGTCTTTGTACGAAGTCCATTCGCTTCTTAAATAAACCCCTTTATCATTTCTGAATGCGGGGTCATATTTTGTGATAGATTTTGCAGTATATCTCCAATTTTCTTGCATGACTTATTTTCCTATTTTTTTTAAATCAGATCCAAAGGTGCCTAATCTTTTACTTTCCCCAACATCAGATTCACTAGCATACATTTTCCAAACCCCTCCATTATGCCCATCCCTATCCGGGGTAATCCAATTTTTGCCATTCGAATAAACTGCTTGGCCATGTGACTTTAACTTAGTTCTATTATACCCTGATGGTAAAGGAGTATTAATCACTCGCAAGTTTTTGCCTGTACCTTGTACAAATTTTATTTGTTTTGGCTCTGCTGTGACTTTTTTCTTACTGAAGACCACTTCCCAGACCAGACGGTATAAATCCCATACATTGATTTGTCCCAGCATCATTTATATTAAGTGATTTTCAAAGCTAGAATTAGTTTTTGAATCGCGCCAAGCCTGATGATTGCCCCATCCCAAGATAACAAATTGTGGTAATCTATCAAACCACTAAGGCTTGCCGTTATTGCTTTTTAGAGCTGCAATGGAGCAAGGCAGCGGCAGCTTTATTATTTAATACAAGCATTGGATATAGGAAATTTGAGGCAACTGCTCGAAAATGCATTTCCAATGTTTCGGAAAAATTACCGCAGTAAGATCATCCTTATACTTTTCTCATTATTTCACAGAATAATTTCCTAGACCGATTAAATTTTATTTGTCCAAGCAGCTAATAAAGTTAAATAAGCTGAGGGAATAAGTGCGCAGCAACACTAGCTGCAAAATTTTACTGGTGAAATACTTCGGTCTGCCACCACATGCACAAACCGTTTGCCAGCTTTGGTTTATTCCTATTATTTACCAGTCTTATGTGAACTCAAGTAGCTTAATATAGCTATTATAAGCGAAAGTGTTGAAATTAGTATGGGCAATAACTTAAAGAAACCATTACCAAGTATTTTTACAAATTTTTCGTATGTGTATGGTGATCTTTTAAAAAACAGAAAAGGTGCATTGCAAAATTTCTTCCCTTTTCCTGTAATCGAATATGACTTTGTATTTGTAAAAGAATTTCCAGATATATGCTCTTCAATATATCCATCGGAGGCCAATTCTAATAATATTCCAACCAAATATTGATCTAGCCCCGTTCCCTCCCAATCATTGAAAACTTCTTTCGAAATTTGGCCAAAACTTTTTGTGGTGTTAAAAGACGAAATAAAAACAACTGCTTTGTTTAGCATTCTTCTATCATTTTGGATTGGCAAAGCTTGATCTTTGGGGATCCTCAGTTTCTTCTTGAATATGCTCATTTATTTCTTATTTTGCTGAGTAAGGTTTCACGCAGCGTATGAATTGCTACGACTAAATATATCAAATTACTGCATGCAAAAAATCCGAATTTTTGTTGCAAGTTTATCCGACATCGTTCTCAAGAGAGAAAATGGTTCACAATTGTTTTGTGAAAAATAAAGACGTTGGTCATGACCTCACTCAAAACCAAACTCCGCCACAATCGGCAAATGATCAGAGACCAGATATGCTTCTTCCATCGATTCAAATTCTCTGTAAAAATGAATCGTCGCAGATGATAGAGCCGTCATCTTTCTGGTATTAAAATAAAAGTTATCAAAGGGCTCGGACAAGCATTTTTCACCGGGGCAGTTTTTCTTTAAAGTTGTCTTCTGATCCATGAAGACCGGCGCATAGCCCATTCCTTTTAACGGATTAAAGACCGTATGGCTTTGCGGTAAATTAAAGTCGCCGCAGAACAGGAGGTTGAGCGTGGGATATTCCGCTGGTAAAAACTTAAAATATTTAACTTCGGTTTCCGGTTGCTTCGCTTTGGTGATCGCATGGAAATTCACCAGCGTTACCGTGTCGGAAGCAATGACGAATGTTGCGAAGAAGGGCTCGCGATTTATCTCAGCATTGAACTTTGTTTCCAGCCATGGCCTGCCGAGCAGCTGCAGCTTCGACGGCTTCCAGAGAAAAGCATAGCGCTCGCGCTTATACGAATTTTCACCAGAGCTGATATCACTTACACGGTAATCCCATTTAGTTCCGAGCCTGTTCAACGCCTCTCCCAGTCTGCCCACCGCCTGCGCCCCCGCCGGATCTTTGGCCACCACTTCCTGGATCAGCAACACATCCACGTTCTGAATTGTTTTAGCGATAAATTCAATCTCCTCATCTGATTTACTGCGACCGAAATCTTTGAGGTTCCAGGAAGCAACGGTGAAAGAGTTTTGTTGGGCTTGAGTGATCAGCGCGCTTAAGATCGCCAGGCAACTAATAAAAAGCGGACGGAGTTTATTTCCCATAGTGTAATCGAAGTGGTTGGTGAGAAACACCAACCACGGCGGCATTAAAAGTGAGCGCAGGGTTTTTATCATTTTAAATTTTCATTGTGGTAAGGGAACACAAATAGCTTGTATCCATGTTTAAAATATGGCTTCCCTGAATTCAATTCTGGACAGCAGACCAATCGAAGTGGTTGGTGAAAACACCAACCACGGCTGCATTAAAAGTGGTCGCAGGACTTTTATCATATCAGGTTTTCGGTGCGGTTATGCGAACGTAAATATTTTTGGACAGTGTTTAATGTAGCTCCACTTCGCACTTATTAATGACAGCGCGCAATCGAAATGGTTAGTGAGAAACAGCAACCACGGGTGCAAAAATATGCTGTTGAAGTCAAGAACTGAAGCTGAACATTGAACATTGAGCCCGAACCACAGCTGATGCTCGCACAGAGCTGATCTTACAATGCCCAGCCCTGCCTTTGCAAATCGTTTTGTTGGCAACATTAATATTTTTCAGTCGTCAGGTCCGTGTGTCAAAAGCTTTAGTCACTTAAATTGAGTAAATAATTTGCGATGATTTGTGTCTCTGCACTTGTAAATATGGGCTTAAAATATCCAATGTAGTTAAGTAATTCAGTTACCGTCAAAACCTTTACATACTGAAACTCATCGTTTGGTTTTACATTGGTCAATACAATCAGGTTTCTTATCGGTATTTTTCTGTCTCCCCAATGATGTTGCTGAAGTCTTAGTCTGCCACTTGAAATATTATCGGTTAGCATTTGAAGAGTGCAAAGCTTGTTCGTTTCACTTGTTGAACCGGGGAACGCAAATCCAAACTTGCTAATGATTTTTCACTCCAGTTTTTCGTCTCAATAAGAAAAAGTCCAGACGGTGAAACAAGTAGATGGTCAATTTGAATTGATTTTATGTAGTCATTTTCTTGCCGGTTGTAGATAGCTGGATTAAAATTCAGGCAGAAGTCATTTATTAGAACATTGTCGTCTGATAAGTTTTGTAATGCTCTTACAACTTTATGTTCGCCCAATGCTCCATAAATGGAATTTTTCACTTCGTCAATTACGCGCTGTTTGAAATCAAGTTCTTTTATCATCCGTGAGGAGCTTTCCTCAACGGCGTTATTAAAATGGTTGGTGATGTAGTCGTTGCGATTGATTTTGTCTTGATGTTGAGCAACCAGTTCTCTAACAGCGTAATTCAGCTTATTATTCAGGCTGGCTTCTAAACCTTGAAGTTTCCTATTATAAGCCAGACGCTTTGTGTAGTTGATAAATCTTTTAATAATATTCAAATCAGTTGAAGGGGATAAGCTGATTAGTTTTTTCTTCATCTCTTCCATCTCATTAAGGAAAACGGCTTCGAAGTGAGATTTATTTGTTTTGATAGCATGATCTAACCGTGAAATTTCTGCAGCAAGGCTAACCTTTTCTTTTTTTATCAGTTGTTCGTGATCTGAAATAATTTGCGCTCTTAAAGTTGGAAAGTTCTTTTGAAAACCAATGACCTCGTTTAAAGAATTGAACTCATTTATGTTGTGTCGCTTTAAATGTGTTTTTATCGTTGTTAAACAACCAACAGGGTTATAAACTATGCACATTTTTCTTTGTCAGAATTTAGAAGGTTGTGTCCTGAATTTATTGCTGGTAACGGTATCATTGCCGCACTCTAAGATACCCAATTGCGACGAGCAACAAACTTGAAATGCTTGCCCCATTTAAAAAAAATGAATATATGAGATCGGTTCCGCCCTTTGAAAAAACTTCCCGTTGAAGAAGGGAAGAAACTAAGAAAGGATTTTTTAACCTGGAGCAAGACAAGCAACGCGTGGATTGCCGTTGTCCCGAGACCAGAAGACAGCATCGGGTTGACCGGAGTTTTGCTTCTCGACTTTTCAACCAATTAAATTTTTACCTTTCCAACCATTCAACCCATCAACTTATTTCGCTGTTTCTCTTTTTCACTTCAACAATCCAAGGCTATCCAACTCCTCTGCAGTAACAGAAGGCGGCATGATCTGTTGATTGATTTTGTACAGCACGAATTCAGCGGCTTTCTGCGCCTGAGCTGCTGTAGAAAACCCCTGGTTACCGGGCAGCGCGGGGATCATGGGTTGATGGATATAGACTTTGCCGTTTCTCAAAATATCATAACCATATCCGGTTAATGCAACGCCGGTCTTCAAGGTATCGTTCTGGATAATCTTGATTTCGAAGCCGTCAGCTTTTTCCGTTGCCGGTTGCACATCACGGTGACCGGTACACGCAACAAATGCCAGCGATAGCGGCAGTAAAAAATTGCTTATTCTCTTCATGAAGATCATTGTGTGTATTCCCAGAAATCTTTCTTAAGTGTGCCCGAACCCGACCCGCCGGTACCCAAATAGCCTTTGTAGCCGATGGCAAAGCCTACACTGAAACCACGTCCGCCGCCGGGAAGATCGGTTTTCTGCAGCCACGTATCGTTTGCAGGATTATACTCCCAAAGGTCGGCACCATTGATTTCACCCGTAGCAATATATCCCTTACCGCCGATTGCAAAAGCTGCTGATGCATATCGCGCACCTCCGCCCACATTGGCTTTCTGCGTCCAGGCATTGCCGGCAGGATTATATTCCCAGAAATCATTGAAGAAACTAATATTATCCGTGCCCGTGCCGACGTATCCTTTCGACCCAATGGAAAAGCCCACGGCATAGCGCCGGGCAGCACCGCCAAAATCTGCCTTCTGCGTCCAGGCATTGGTACCAGGATCGAATTCCCACAAGTCTTTGCGATACGTGACATCATAGCCCGTGCAGATATAACCTTTGTTATCGATGGAAAATCCAACAGCAGATCTTCGAGCTGTTCCCCCAAAGGTTTGACGCGGTAACCAGGTATTGGCGACGGGATTAAATTCCCAGAAATCGTTCCTGTTTGCATTGTCGAATCCGGTGCCGATATAGCCTTTGGTGCCAATGGAAAAGGCCACGGCTCCATAGCGGGGTGAGCCGCCAAAACTGGCTTTCTGCGTCCAGGCCAGCGTGAGCGGATCATACTCCCAGATATCTCCCAATGCCGTGCTGTTTCCTGTGCCGATATATCCCTTGTTGCCAATGGAAAATCCAATGGCGAGGTTTCGCGCAACACCGGGTAGGTCTGCGCGTTGCACCCAGCTATTCGTAAACGTGATGCCTGTTGCCGCCAGCGACATCCAGCCGGTACCGTTCCAGATATTAAGTGAATTATCATCGGTATTATAGATCTGCAATCCTGCAACCGGCGTGGCAATAGCATTGCGTTCTGCGGTCGTCATACGGGGCATCAGGAAGCCACTATTATTGGAGGATATCTCCAGCTTCGCAGATGCTGCGGGGCTGGTTGTGCCGATGCCGATATTTTGTGCAGGGCTGATTTGAGCATTTAAAAAGAAGAGGAAAAGGAAGTAGAAGATGCGTCTCATATCGGTAGAGTTTAATCAGTTTATCCGGGGAAAACGAAGTTAGAAAAGCCGGAACAATATAAACATTATTGGTAATATAATATTTAGCACAGAGTTTTGGCCACGAAGGCTCAAAGGCCGAAAGGCTTTACCACAGATTAACAGGAGTTTGTCACGGAGTTTGTTCGCCACTAAGGCTCAAAGGCAGAAAGGAACACAAAGCTGGCAATGCCGTTGGTCGGGAGACCAGACGGCGGCATCACGTTGCACATGCTACCTCCTTTGCACGCTTTTATACTTCTTCTTCCCGCGTGAAACTTTGTCGTTAAATCTACGTTTCGTAAGTTACAAAAACGGGTGCTTAAACTGCGGATATTGCTTCTTCCGTTCATTGAGGTCTGCGATCAGTTGATCATCTTCTGCAGGATCGTAGGATCGGTCTTTGCCAAAGAACATTTCATTCTCATGGAAATAAACCAGGCACCAGTTGCCGGTATGATCAAAAACCACCACATCATCCCCGAAGAAAATATGCTCCACATATTTCACCATCATCTTCCAGGTCATCAGCATCGGTGGCTGGTTAGCGCCCGGCAGAACAAATACCCAGGTGGAAAATGGTATGCCCCTGTTGAACAACCATTTTTTTAATTCCTGCTTCGAATCCTGGATGCCATAAAAGCGATCATAATGTTCAACGGTTTTAAAATTTCCTTTGGCAAACGGGTCCCATAATCCGCCGGTGATAAAACGTGCGGAAACAGCAAATTCGAAAATGTATTTGCCGGCTGCTTTGTCTAAAAACAATATCTGTTCACGATGGGTCTCCGGAAGTTCATCGAATTCGATGGCCGTGCCGATGAAATTGGGATCGGGCCTGGGCATGGTGAAATGGCGGATGTTGTCGATATCGATCATGGTAATAAGCCGGAATAAAATTTAAGAAATTAACCACGGTAGGCACAGAGTTTTTTTCGCCACGAAGGCTCAAAGGCAGAAACGCCTTACCACAGAGTTAACAGGAGTTTGTCAGGGAGTTTCACAGAGTTTTCGCCACTAAGGCTCAAAGGCAGAAAGGAGCACAAAGCTGGCAATGCAGTTGGTCGGGAGACCCCACGGCGGCCGCGCCTAGCTAATCAACCAATCAACTTTTCAACTATTTAACCAATCAACTGATTAACCTCCATTAAAACTTATACCCGAATGACAAACTCGCGTAGTATGGAATAAACCCATTGCCATTAAAGATCGGGGTAATACCTGCGCGGAAAGTAAATCCGCCGTTTACAGGCTGCAGGCGGTAACCAAAATGTAAATGGCCAAATGAGGTAGAAAACTGCTCGTTATCAAAATTCTGGCTCTTGTTACTGAGGTGCACATAAGTAGCACCGGCGCCAATCTCGAAATAGTTGCGCTGGTCTTTACTTAACAAATAATTCAATGCTACCGGGATCGTGAGGAGGCCGCTTCTCTCATTACCATTACCATAATTTTCATTGATCGTAAAGCCACCCACACCCACACGGAAACCCAGACCGTCTTCTTTTTTCTGCAGGCGCATGTCATAGTTTAAAGATGCCAGACCAGGACCGCCCAGTTCGACGAAAATAGATTTCGCCGCCGTTTGTGCGTTCACGATAGTAATGGATAAAAGGAAAATGCCGGTACTGAGGATGATTTTTTTCATGTTGCGTTAGTTAGGTTTGTTGGTAGATGGCAGTAAGGTAAAAAATGCTGCATCAAAAATATGTTAAACGATATTTACTTCGCGCTGCAAGGATATTCCAAATTTATCATTCACCGAATGGATGATCTTTTCACTCAATAAATAAATTTGTTCGCCGCTGGCGTTGCCATAATTCACGAGCACCAATGCCTGCTTTTCATGACAGCCGGCATCGCCCTGCCGGTAACCTTTCCAGCCGGCCTGTTCTATCAGCCAGCCTGCTGCCACTTTTATATGTTCCGTGCCGACGGGATAACCAACGATGGCAGGAAAAGCTTTTTTCAGTTGTTCAAATTGTTCGATCGAAATTTCCGGGTTCTTAAAGAAACTGCCTGCATTGCCGATGACTGCCGGATCCGGCAATTTGCTGCGCCTGATCCTGATCACTGCTTCCGATATCGCCGCGATACTCAATTCCGTTACGCCTTCCTTCTCCAACTCCTGCGTGATGGCGCCATATTCCACATGGTAGACCGGCTTTTTATTTAGTTTAAATGTTACGGATGTAATGATGAACTGACCCCGGTATTTATTTTTAAACACACTTTCGCGATAACCAAAGGCACAATCTTCTTTCGAAAATGTTACGAGCTTATTATCCCCGATATGCCAGGCTTCCAGTGAATGAAAAATATCTTTCAGCTCCACGCCATAGGCCCCAATGTTTTGCATTGGCCCCGCACCAACATTGCCCGGGATCAACGACAAATTTTCCGCACCCGCATAACGATGGCTGATACAATACAACACGAACCGGTGCCAGTTCTCTCCCGCCCCGACACGCAAATAAATATGCTCTTCATCTTCTCCTGCTTTTTCAATGCCGTTGATCTCATTCTTTAAGACGAGTCCATCCACAGGCTTCGTGAGCAGGATATTGCTACCGCCGCCGAGGATCAACAGGGGCTGCTGTTCAGCGACTGTCAGCAGTTCTTCTAATTCATTAAGATTTGAAAACGCAGCGAAGTTTTCCGCCAGCACATCGAGCCCAAAACTATTGTATGGCTTTAAAGAAAGCTGCTGTTGAATTTGCATCAGGTAAAGTTAGGGGATGATTACATCGCATCTACATCTGCGATCACATGCACAGAACGATAGTTTTTTTCTGCCAGCATTAAATTAATATGATTCCGGATAACTTTTTTATATCGCAAGCTCATGCCCGGCTCCTTCGGCAATTTCAGCATGATCTCCATCAGGTATTGATTGCGCAAACGGCCGATCACGGGTGCAGCCGGACCGACAATATATTCATTCAGGTCCTGCCTTAACAGCATCGCTAATTTTTCCGAAGCGGCACTTACAATTTCTTTGTCTTTGTGTTTTAACGTGAGCATCACTACGCGGCTGAATGGCGGATAGAAAAACTCCTGCCGGCCTGCCATTTCATATTCATAGAATTTTTCAAAGTCATGTTGTTGTACAAGTTGCAACACGGGATGCTTCACATTCAATGCCTGGATCATCACTTTGCCTTGTTCATGCTTTCTTCCTGCCCTCCCACTCACCTGCTCCATCAGTTGAAAGGCTCTTTCATTCACGCGAAAATCGGCGAAGCTTAACAAGCCATCCGCATCCAATATGCCCACCAGGCTTACCTTTTCAAAGTCGAGGCCCTTTACCACCATCTGTGTGCCCACTAAAATATCCAGGCGATGCTGTTCAAACAATTGAATCAATTGATCATGGGCGGTCTTGCCTCGTACACTGTCTACATCCATCCTGGCGATCCTGCTGTTCGCGAAATCTTCTTCCAGCTGCTCTTCAATTTTCTCGGTGCCGAAATTTTTCTCGAGCCAGTCCTGACTGCCACAGGCCGTACAGGCTGCGAGTTTCGGATACGTGCTGCCACAATAATGGCAATGCAGTTTATTACTATACTTATGCAAGGTTAACGACACATCGCAATGCACGCACTGCGGAATAAAACCACAGGTGCCGCAAATTAAATATGGATTATAGCCACGCCTGTTTTGAAAAAGGATCACCTGCCTGTCTGCCGCGATGGCCTGTTCGATCGCTTCTTTTAATGGCGGACTGATCATCATCTTCCCTTTCTTCGCCACCTGGGCGGTATTGATGATCTCGATCGTTGGCAACTGCAATCCACCAAAACGTTCTGTCAGTTTTACCAGTCCGTATTTATGTTGCTGCGCATTAAAATAACTTTCGAGCGATGGCGTTGCGGTACCTAATAAAACTTTTGCGTTAAACAGCGATGCATAATACACAGCGGCATCGCGTGCGTTGTAACGCGGAGCCGGATCCTGCTGCTTGTAGGAGGCATCGTGCTCTTCATCCACTATTACGAGGCCGAGCTCTTTAAACGGCAGGAAGAGGGCACTACGGGCGCCCAGTAAGAGTTTTACTTCACCCGTGCGGATCTTGTTCCAGAGTTCGACACGTTCCTGGTCGTTGAATTTGGAATGATAGATCGCAACGTTTCCGCCGAAATGTTTTTGCAGCCTGCGGATAATCTGTGCAGTGAGGGCAATTTCCGGTAACAAATAAAGAACCTGCAGGCCTTTATTAAAATATTCTTCCATCAGCCGGATGTACAACTGCGTCTTACCGCTGCCGGTAACGCCATGCAGGAGACAAACAGATTTCTTCGTAAACTGCTCACGGATCTCTTCCAAAGCGGTGGCCTGGGCTGCGCTTAGTTCAAAATCGATCAGCACATTTTTTGGTAATGTCTTGATGCGATCGATGCGGCGCTGTTCTACCAGTAAAATATTTTTATCGGTGAGGCCTTTTAATTGCGCTGCGGTAGCACCAGATTTTTTCAGCAGGGCAGTTTGCGTGACCTCTGCTTCGATTTTGTATAAATGTAAAAATGCCAACAACAATTCCATTTGTTTGGCTGCACCTTTCCAGTCGTTGAGAAGGGCGCTTAAAGCCTCCTCGTTATCGAACTGCGGGTTTAACAACACATAGCGTTCCTTTTTTATTTTATAGCGCTCGTTGAGTTCTTCCCAGATGAAACAAATATTTTTCTCTAATAATTTTTTGATGATAGGATAAACATGCCGGGCATCGAGGATCTGCTGCACTTCGGTTAACTGCAATTGCTTTTTCAAGAGCAGTGCTTCCGCCACTAAAAATTCATGATCGCCGAGGTTGGAAAAATCATCGCCGATGGCTTCGTTAAAGATCAGCACTGTTTCACTGCTGAGTTTAAAATTCGCCGGAAGTGCCGCCGCCATTACTTCTCCTTCGGTGCACATATAGTACTGACTGATCCATTCCCACAATTGCTGTTGTTGCGGAAAGAGGAGCGGTGAATCATCCAGTATATTGAGGATAGGCTTGGTTTTGTAGGGAGGTGCTTCGTGAATCAGTTGTTTGATGATGCCCGCATATTTCTTATTCTGGCCAAACAACACTTCTACCCTGCAGCCGGGTTGGGCCCTGGATAACTGGTCCTGCGGGATCGCGTAGGTGTATACGTTAGGCAGCGCGAGCGGAAGAATGATCTCTGCCCAGGTGCTGATAGTATCTTCTGCAAAATTTAATTGATTGTCTTCGCCCATCATCCATTTTTTATCCAGCTTGCCTTGTAGCGTTTTAAGCCATCTTCCATGGCAACGTACACCTGTTGTTTCAATAAGGCAACGTCTTTACCCGGCATTTGTTCCGGCAAAAATACCGCTCTTGAGCGGCCCGGTGACAAAGAAAAAATACTGTTGTAGTGGAGGCGGTCGTATGCGTCTAATAACAATACCGGCTGAACCGGGGTTTGTGTTTGTACGGCAATTTTAAAAGCACCATTGTAAAATTCTTTTAGTGGCTCTCCGGTCATATTAAAGGTTCCTTCGGGCGCGATCACCACCGAAATATCCTGGCGAAGCATTTTGTTCATCTCGCGTACACTTCTCAACCGGCTCTCTTCACTTTCCCGGCTCACCATTACCACCGCTTTCCGGTAGATATAACCAAAAACCGGGATCTTCCCCATTTCTGCTTTCCCGAGGATCCGGATATGCTGGCGCGGAAATGCTTTCAGCAGCATCGGGATATCCATATAAGATATATGATTGAAAACGTATACGACAGCCTGTGTATGCGGCCGGGTCGTTTCCAGGATATTGCGGTGGCGGATGCCGAGGCAGAACAGGACGATGCTGGCCCAGAAGCGGCAGATATGGTAGATCAGGTTGCCGCCACGGATCTTCCCGAAGAAGGAGGCGATCACCACAAAAGGAAAGAGCAGGAGCATCATCACCGTAAATATGGCAAAAGCATAGATGGTAAAGAGGTAACCGGCGATTTTTCTGATGATAGTCATATCCAGCTGCGAATATAGGAAGAGCCCATCACTTGAGCTCCAGGCCGTTGGCTCCGGGGGTGCCGGTTCGATACCTGCTATATATATAATACAGCAGTAAATTTGGGGTTAAGCCCAATTTACAGCGGAAGGCCAGCTCAAATGATTGAAATTCAGTTAGCTTTGCGGCCGGCATAGAAATATTTGTAAAAACGCCAATAAAGTTTGATTAATTCAGCTTTTTTCGGCGGAAACCCTTACCTTTGCCGTCCTAAATTTAGGTACGTTATGTTAGCAATAGTTAAAATCGCAGGTCAGCAATTTAAAGTAAAAGCAGGAGATAGCCTGTACGTTCCTCACCTTGAGGGTAAAGCAGGAGATGCATTGGAATTTTCTGATGTATTGATCACGCACAACGGAGATAACGTTGTTAGTGGTGCAAACGTAAAAGCTGTTGTAAAAGCAGAAATTATCAGCGACCTGGTTAAAGGCGAAAAAGTAATCGCTTTTAAAATGAAAAGAAGAAAAGGTTTCCGTAAAAAGCATGGTCACCGTACGCAGTACACCCACATCAAAGTAACTGCAATTGCTTAGTTAAGTTGATGGGCAAAATGAGTGCAGATGTTATTTTTTGCCACTTCATTTTTAATGCCTGTAACGGTTAACTAATTAAACGAATAAACTAATTAAAAATGGCACACAAAAAAGGTGAAGGTTCCGTAAAAAACGGCCGTGATTCACAAAGCAAAAGACTGGGCGTAAAAATCTTTGGTGGTCAACCAGCACTCGCCGGAAATATCATCATTCGTCAGCGTGGTACTCAATACCATCCTGGTAAAAATGTTGGTGTGGGAAGAGACTTTACCATCTTTGCATTAACCGATGGTGTTGTAGAATTCAGAAAAGCGAAAGGTGATAAAACCTTTGTTTCCATAGGAGAAGTTGAAGTAACAGCCTAAAAGTTTTTGATGTTTTTTTTGGTAGTTTCAAAATAGTATTTATTTTTAAGTATTATTTACTAACCAATTAAATTCAAAAAAATGGCAACAAAGAAAAAAGCAGCTGCTAAAAAAGCAGCTCCTGCAAAAAAAGCAGCCCCGAAAAAGGCAGCTGCAAAAAAAGCTGCTCCTAAGAAAGCTGCTGCAAAAAAAGCCGCTCCTAAAAAAGCTGCTCCAGCTAAGAAAGCTGCTCCTGCAAAAAAAGCTGCTCCTAAAAAAGCTGCTGCTAAGAAAGCCGCTCCTAAAAAAGCAGCTTCAAAGAAATCTTAAGCAAAGCTTCTTAAAGCAAAAAATAGTAAGTCCTGGTTTATACCGGGACTTTTTTTATGCCCTGGAACCCCCTTCCTCACTACATTTCAGCATCTACGCATAATTTCCGCCGGCAAAAAACAACTTTCCTGCTGACGGGCACGATGAAAATTTTTACATTGCAGCCATAAATAATTAAGATGACGAATTACCAGATCGCCGATTCATTTTCCCTGCTCGCCAAACTGCTCGACATCCATGGAGAGAATAGTTTCAAATCAAAATCGTATGCGATCACTGCATTCAATATTGAGAAATTGCCGATGCAATTATCGGAGACGCCACGCGAAAAAATTGCGGGCATCAAAGGCATCGGTGCATCGTCTGCACAAAAAATAACGGAGTTACTTGACACCGGAAAATTGTCCGCGCTGGAAGAAATCATTTCAAAAACGCCTCCGGGGGTGATTGAAATGTTAAATATTAAAGGCATCGGACCAAAAAAAATAAACAGTATCTGGAAGGAAATGGAGATCGAAACAGTGGGTGAATTGTTGTACGCGTGTAAAGAAAACCGGTTGAAATTTTTTAAAGGCTTCGGAGAAAAAACACAACAGGCTGTTGCCGACACGATCGAATTTTACCAGAAGAACCAGGGCAGTCATTTATACCGCAACGCAGAAATTTTAGTGGCACCAACACAAAGTTTTTTAGAAAAAATATTCCCCGGAAAACGGGTGGCATTAACAGGTAATTTTTTACGCCAGTTGGAAACAATTGACGACCTGCAATTCGTTGTGGAAATGCCGGTGGATGAAGTCGAAAAAACACTGGCCGAAGTGGATGGATTTACCTTTAAAAAAAAGCAGGATAACAGGCTGTATTATTCCACGACAGCCGGCGTTGATCTGACATTAATTGCTGCAACGCCATCAACATTTATTTCCACGGTATTACACAGTTCTTCTTCGCCTGAATTTGCAGAAGCGCTACAAAACCTCGCCTGCTTTCATGATGATCATGCAGATGATGCAGCTTTTTTTACAGCGGCGAATTTACCGTTCATTCCTGCTTATTTGCGGGAAGACGCATCATTGTTGACACCCGGAGCGAACGATCTTTTGGCTAACCATATTCAGCACGGCGATATCAAAGGGATCATCCACAGCCACAGCAACTGGAGTGATGGAAACAATACGATCGAAGAAATGGCGAAAGCAGCCATCAGCCGCGGCCTCGAATACCTGGTGGTGAGCGATCACAGTAAATCTGCTTTTTATGCGCAGGGGTTAAATGAAGAAAAGATCCAGGCGCAACATATTTATATAGATGAGTTAAACGAACAGTTCTCCCCTTTCCGCATTTTTAAAAGTATTGAAAGCGATATCCTAAACGATGGCAGCCTGGATTATGCAGACGATGTGCTCGCGACGTTCGACCTGGTGATCGCGTCTGTACACAGCAATCTAAAAATGACGGAAGAAAAAGCGATGGCGCGTTTGCTGAAGGCGATTGAAAATCCGTACACGACCATCCTAGGTCATATGACGGGGCGTTTGTTGCTAAGCCGTAAAGGTTATCCTGTTGATCATAAAAAAATCATCGATGCCTGCGCCGCGAATCACGTCGTGATCGAACTGAACGCGCATCCCAACCGCCTGGATATGGACTGGCGCGAGATCCGTTATGCTTTAGACAAGAACGTATTGATCTCCATTGATCCGGATTCCCATTATACTGAAGGATTAGATGATACGCGTTATGGCATCATGGTCGCACAGAAAGCAATGTTACCAAAAGAAAAAAACCTGAGTAGTTTTTCGTTAGCTGAATTTGAAACGTTTATTACAGAAAGAAAAAAAATGAAAGGCATCTAGGTTTCTGCCAGCGGGAAATTAATGAAGAAGGTGGTGCCTGACGGTGACGTTTCGAAATGAATACTGCCGTTGCTTTGTTCCACGATTCGTTTACACATCGCGAGGCCTAATCCTGTTCCGGATGTTTTCGTGGTAAAGTTGGGCGTGAATATTTTCGTCTGGATATGTTCATCAATGCCCGTTCCGTTATCCCGTAATTTCACGAGCACGGTATTATCAATCAATTCTTCCGTGATCAGTATTTCCGGTGTCATGCCTTCTGAAACGGCCTGTAACGCGTTCTGGATAAGGTTTGTAAACAACCGGTTGATATGCGTTTTATCGGCACTGATATAAACAGGTTCCTCCAAAAGCTGCCAGCTCAATTTGCTGTTCTGGTGATCATATAGATCCGCTAACGAACGCAGCGTTTCATTGATGTCCATCACTTCCTTATTCGCGTTACCGATATTGGCGAACTGGCTGAACTCGCTGGCGATGCGGCTCAGGTGATCGATCTGTTCTACCAGTGTGTTGGCCACACGCTCCGATAATTCTTTTACATTTGGCGCATTTCCCTGGATGGATTTCTGCAGGTATTGCATACTCAGCTTCATCGGCGTCAACGGATTCTTGATCTCGTGTGCCACCTGGCGCGCCATCTCCCGCCATGCGCCTTCTCTTTCCGTTTTGGCTAAGGCCGCAGCACTCTCTTCCAGCTTCGCCACCATCTTATTGTATTCAATCACCAGGTCACCGATCTCATCATTTCTCGTCCATACGATCGCCTCGTTTCTTTTATCGAGGTTAATGCGTTTCATTTTTTCGCTGATCAAAGAGAAAGATCGCGTGATGCGATTGGTGATGAACAACGCTACGATACCGGCGATCAAAAAGATGAACGCATTCAGGTTAATGATCGTGACGAGGAAGTTGGAGATCTCCTGTTTTAATTTACTCTGTGACGTGAAATAAGGAATGTTTAAAAAAGCAAACTCATTTCCGTTGGCATCGATCACAGGAACATAATTACTCAGGAAGCTGAGTTTCCCGATTTTTTCCTTTTGAAAATACTGCACTTCCTTCTGATCACTCAGGTGATAAAAAGCCATCGGGTCCATTTTCTTGCTCACGATCCCTTTGATATATGGTAAAGGCAGGGACGACACCTTTAAATCGCCGTTCAACGTATAGAGGTTCACATCCACGCCATGGATCTCGGAGATCTTGTTGATGGTTTGTTCTATGGTTTGTTGACTGGCCTGGTCTCTTATCTCCAGTGAATCGTTCATCAGCCAGCCCTGCGACACGCTTTCCTTTAATTCCTTTTCCATGATACGGATGGTGCTGCTCAGTTTCTCGCGGTTGTTATTTTCATAGCGGCTGATGAAAAATAAGATCGTGGCAACGCCAATTACTAAAAAGGAAACCGTACTGAAAAAGATGATCGTGCCATGTACCTGGTTGCGGATGCTCAGTTGCCAGTAGGCTTTAAGTTTATCCGGATTTAACCTCGATTTCAGGATCATATTAATCAGCCAGAATAATGCAGTGAGCAACAGGAAGGCACAAAATAAATAAGAGAAGAGCGTGATGGATTCAATCGACCAGCTGTTTTCCTTCACGATCACCACGTATTTATTGTTGCCGGCATTATACCACATCTCATTGTGGTCATTTTTATTGATCAGTAAATATTGCTGGTTGGCAAAATAACGGTCGGGCAATTTGGTGGCAAACGGATAATCATTATGACTGCTGATCAGTTTTCCATTGCTGTAAATGGCAAAGGCATAGGTAGAAGAATTTTCAATCGCGTTGTTATGTCCTTTACTGAATACTTCGAGGTACAAGGTTTCTTTCTGGCTGTTCTTCGGATTCACCACGATAAAGATATAGCCGATCAGTTGCTGGGCAGTATCCACGATCGTCTTCTTAGTGATATAACTGAAACGATCATACGCTTCGTCATAATAATATAAGTTCGGGATGCCGGTCGCTTTCGCCTGCGTATTTAAAATTGTATTGAGCTGATTGTAATCAGTCGCTTCTGTATTGTACAGTGGCTGCTCGTTAGCATCAAAGGACATCACGTGCGTATCATACTTATCCGTATAGCGCGAAAAATTATTATTGACGAGGCTATCCTTGAAAAAACGATTGCCTGCTTCATTGCGGAACCGGTAAAAGTTATTGGCTAAAAAGTCTGACCGGAAATCCGTGAGCATACTATTAAGCAAGGTCTCACTGGCAGGATCAGATTTAGTAGCGAGTATCTCTGCATAATGCTGGCGGTTGCGCAATTCTTTCCGGTTATTTTCCATGATGATCACGGAGGAAATGGAAATAGAAAAAAAGAACAACCAGAATACCATCTTCGAAGTGATCACACGCGATGCCAGTAAATTCAACCGGTCGTAATTGAGGAGGAAAAGAAACAGGAGCAACCAGGCCAGGACATACAATTCAAATCCGCCTTTTATCTCGCCGATGCGAAAACTAAGGAGAAACAGGGCCAGCACGCTAATCGTTCCGAACAAGGCGATGAAAGGCCGTGGGAACAAGGGTTTCAGCAGAAACAACAACGCTTCGCATAAAAAATAATAACCGATCGCCACACAGCAAAGCACGATAAAACCGATCACGCTGTAAATGCTCAATGAGAAAAAATTGATTACATCAAACGATATCTGCGAATCAGCCACCAGCGAACGGATGATCACACTGCCGGTAAAAGTGGACAATAAAATAACCAGGCAGCCCGCACCAAGCCAGACCCATTTTTCAAACGGCTTTTTGGTAACAATGCTGATGTTTTTAAAATGCAGGTGATAGCGAACGAAGGTCACAAACCAAAGAAACAGGATCGCATTGATGAGCAGGTCGCCGAGGGAACGAAGGATCAGACTCGAACCATAAATAGCAGGATCAAATAATTCGAACTGTCGGAAATTGAGCGGCACCGGCAAATAATAACTCAGCACACGTAACAGGAAAATGCTGGCAAATAAAAATCCCGCACCCACGAAAAACTTTTTATGTACGGCGAGGAAGGAGGCGAACAAATGGACAAACAATAACACGAGCAAAGCCGCAATGATCCGTAAGGCAACAGAGAAGGAATTATTTTTAAAGATCGGCGTACTGGCGTTTTGTTCCAGGAAAAACAACGGCTTTCCGCTCAGGGAAGAAATTTTACCGGCGGCTGTTCCCCTTAAGCTCACGGTATAGTTCACCGAAATTGACGGGTCGTTTACAAAATCATTCTGCAGGTATTCGTTCGTAACAATATAATTCCAGCGGACCGGTATTAATGCTAGCACCAGCCTGTTGGCCTGCTGCGCTTTTTTCCAGACATAATACCCGTTCGGGAGCTGGATAAAACCAACCGTTCCTGTATCGTAAAGAATCGCAGCGGCAGGAATGATCGTTTGGGTATTCCAGGTTTTGAGTGTGGGCTGCCCGCTGCTATCCGGCAGGTATTGAAAAATGAAATAGTTTTTCTTTGTAAAATTGGTCAGTGCCTCTTCATCGTAATGCCCGCCGGCCCAGGCTGCCAGGGATGCAGAATCTTCCAGTGTTTTATCAAAATCGCTCTCTGCTTTGTGCAGGTAAGCATTCATCTGCTTTTGCGCGGTAGATAAATTGGAAGTAGCCGACCAGTATTTGTCGATGATAAAAGAAAGCGTGATCAGCCAGGCAGCGATGAGAAGCAGGTAGATATTATCTTTTAAGAATTTGGGAAAGATATGCTTCAGTTGCAAAATGCTGATTTAATGAAAGGGTTTTATCGTTGCTGAATTTTTATTTTATTCCATAAGGCGTCCATCTCTTCCAGCGACATATCGTGCAGGAATTTGTTTTCCAGTGCCGCTGCTTCTTCCATACTCGTGAAACGCCTGATGAATTTTTTGTTCGTCCGTTCCAGCGCATTTTCAGCATCTACCTGCAAAAACCTTGCAAAATTTACCAGGGAAAAGAAAACATCGCCCAATTCATCTTCCATCTTGTCCTGGTCGCCGCTAGCCACCGCTTCCTCCAGCTCCTGCAGTTCTTCTTTCACCTTATCCCAAACCTGCGCGGTATTGTCCCATTCGAAGCCTACCTGTTTTGATTTTTCCTGTAACCGGATCGCTTTAACCACTGACGGTAATGAAACGGGAACGCCGCCGAGCACAGATTTTTTGCCCTGCTGTAATTTTATCTTCTCCCAGTTTTGTTTTACTTCTTCTTCATTGTTTACGACAACATCGCCATAGATATGCGGATGACGCACGATCAGTTTTTCGCAAATGCCGGTAATGACTTCTTCAAGGGTAAATGCTTTTTTTTCTGCACCGATCCGTGCATAAAAGATAATATGTAACAACAAATCGCCCAGCTCTTCTTTGATCCCGTTAAAATCATTTTCTGAGATCGCATCAGCCAGCTCGTAAGTCTCTTCAATCGTGAGATGCCTTAGTGTTTCCACTGTTTGCTTTTTATCCCAGGGACATTTTTCACGGAGCTCATCCATGATCTTCACAAGGCGCATAAATTCATCGGCAGTAGCAGGCATAAGATTATACTTTAAAAAACGAGAAAATAAGGAAACCAAAAAATAAGAGGCCAAGCACAAAGGTGAGCCACCAGGACAATAAAATAAACTTGATAAAAGTTTTTAAGCGTCCTTGTCCATAAAAATTACGCATGGCTTTGTACTGGTAATAAAAGATCCAGATCCATAAAAAACCACTCAGATAATTTAACCAGCCTGCATGATAATAGCCGCCCACCTTGCGTATCAGGAGCAGGGCGAGCATCACAATAAAAATAAAAATGTAGAGATGAATACTGAAGACTGCATGACCGACATAATAAAACTGTTTGCGCCGCGTGTACATCCATTTCAGGAACAAAGCATACAATGGCAGGCAGATAAACAACATCTGGGGAAAGGAATGAAACAGGATATTCAAAATAGAACTCAGGATAAGTCCCGAATCGTTATTGTATTTTTTATTGACCTCAATTTCTTTATAAATCAGTTGCCGTTGCAGCCAGTTGTGTTTTTTAGCACCCGATTTTAATAAGGAATCGTATTGTTCTTTATCGCGGTATTTCCTCGTGAGTGTGATGCCGGAATGATTTTGCGTACTGTCAATATAGTTGATCAGTTCCTGGCGGGTCATCGGCCTTTTTACTTTGCCGGCAATATCTTTGGAGAATTCCGC
Organism: Ferruginibacter sp.; assembly: GCA_028288705.1. Taxonomy (GTDB): domain Bacteria; phylum Bacteroidota; class Bacteroidia; order Chitinophagales; family Chitinophagaceae; genus Ferruginibacter. The sequence continues at coordinate 44,878 of JAQBNH010000019.1, read as the reverse complement.
ATATTCCGTGGAGTCCATGGCCAGGATCACTGATTGCGGTTTGCCCATATAATCTTTCTTCACCATGTCCTTATCAAAATGGAAAAGCGAAAAGAAAATAAGGAAGAACACCGCGGAAGTGAAGATGTACATACGCACCGGGTTGAGGTAACTGGCGCGCCTTCCCATAGCATACTCCGTTGATAAGAATCCGGGGCGGGTGATGAGCAAGCGCAACGAACTAAAAAATTTCCCGTCGAAATGCGTGATATCATTAAAGACATGCGTGACCAGGTGCCAGGCAGATTCGTTCGGCTCAATATTTTCCTGACCGCAAATACTACAAAACCGCCCGTTCACCTCCGCATTACAATTCAGGCAGTTCTTTTCTTTCCGTTCTTTTAGATGACTCAATGCAGTTAATTTTGTTAAAAATAATAAAGTTTAACTGCATGTAACCAGTTATCCTGATGAAGCATATTAACTTCGTCGGCAACGAACAAATATATTCCGATGAAAAAATCCCTGGTCTTCTTTTTATGCCTGTCGCTTTGCAGCCTGGCAGGTTTTTCCCAGTTTTATTATAAAGATATCATCAGTAATAAAGAATTGCTGGCCAGCATGGCTTCTTACCGCGATAACAAAATACATACCGTCAATATCAACAGTTTTGAAGATGATGGCAGCGCCAGTGATGGTTTTTTCTGCCAGAAAAAGATCAGTAAAGATTATAAGAAAGTAACCGTCTTCACGCGCTCTAATGTTTCAGGCGCTTCTGAATTCACTTCTATCTTTAACGATGCCGGCCTCTTGCAATTTACCACGGACAGTTCAGCCATATCCCTTACGAAAAATTCTTACAGCTATGATGAAGCCGGCAGGATAAAATCCATTGTATCCTCAGTAAAATCTGATGATGACGATTTCACCAATGAGATCCGCGAAGAGCATTTGTATTTTTATGATGACAAAGGCCAGCCGGAGAAAATGGTGCGTATCAAGAACCGCAGGGACAGCACCAATATTTTGTTTGCTGCGGATGAGAAAGGCAATATCGGGATTGAAAAAGATTCTAAGAGCGGAACCAAATTCTTCTATTATTACGATGCAAAGAAACGCCTGACGGATATCGTACAATCCAATGACTTCCGCGAACGCCTGCACCCGGATTACCTCTTCGAATACAACGGTGCCGGCTTGCTTACGCAGATGACCACGACCGAAGAAGGCGGAAATGATTATTATGTGTGGAAATATACTTACGACAACGGCCTGAGGGTTCGCGAAAAATTATATTCGAAAGAGCGGAAACTGATGGGCAGCATCGAGTACGAATACAAATAAACAGAACGAACATCATTGATAGATTTTAAGGCATCCTCCCGGGATGCCTTCTTTTATTCCCGGCAGATTCTCCGCTCCTTTTTGGCTCCCGGCAGCGGATGGGTTTTCTTACCAAATAACCGCCTGAAACCGCAACTATTTATTAATTTCTTGGAAAGCCACGTCCATCCACGATTTACATTTCTTATCAACAAGAGGTGAATAATTTAATCGGTAAACATTAGGATTCCATTGTAATGTTGTGGTCCGTTTATGGTGCCCGTTAATCCCGGGACTAATAGGGAATCCGGTGTAATTCCGGAACTATCCCCGTAGCTGTAAATCCGGTTCCGTTCGCGGAATTAGCTCTGAAAATGCCACTGCAACCCCGGTTGCGGGAAGGCTCAGGAAATGGAAAGTCAGAAGACCTGCCATAAACGAATCTAAGTTGAACGCTTTCGGGAGAAAGGCCAGACTGTCAACATGCGGAAATCGCTTCCCTTGTAATCAGCCCGCCGACCTGTCTCCCCGCCAATATAAAAACGATGCAGAAAGAAGACGAAATTTTATTAAGAGAGAACAGGGATCGCTTTGTTATCCTGCCGATCAATTACCCGAAAGTCTGGGAGCAGTATAAAAAGCATGTCGCCAGTTTCTGGACGGCCGAAGAGATCGACCTGGGCAGTGATATGAAAGACTGGTCGGCATTAAATGATGGCGAACGTCACTTTATCTCTCACGTACTGGCATTCTTTGCTGCAAGCGATGGCATCGTGAATGAAAACCTCGCCGTTAACTTCATGAGCGAAGTGCAGTTACCGGAAGCCCGTTGTTTTTATGGCTTCCAGATCATGATGGAAAATATTCACAGCGAAACTTATGCGCTGCTGATCGATACCTATATAAAGGATCCGGCTGAAAAGCATCGCCTGTTTCATGCGATCGATACCGTTCCCGCGGTAAAGAAAAAAGCAGACTGGGCATTGCGCTGGATCGAGAATGGCAATTTTGCAGAAAGGCTCGTGGCTTTTGCAGCGGTGGAAGGCATCTTTTTCAGTGGCAGCTTTTGCTCCATCTTCTGGCTGAAAAAACGCGGACTGATGCCGGGCCTTACATTCAGTAATGAGCTGATCAGTCGTGATGAGGGCCTGCATTGCGAATTCGCCTGCCTGCTCTACGGCATGTTGAGTGAAAAGCTGAGCCAGGAACAAGTGTACAGCATTATCGCAGACGCAGTGGAGATAGAAAAAGAATTTATCAGTGAAGCCCTACCGGTACGATTGATCGGGATGAATGCCGATATGATGAAACAATACATTGAATTTGTGGCAGACCGCTGGCTGGATGAACTGGGCTATGCGAAAATGTTCAATACAACCAATCCATTTGATTTCATGGAAATGATCTCGCTGGAAGGCAAAACAAATTTCTTTGAGAAGCGCGTGGGCGATTATCAAAAGTCTGGTGTGATTGGTGGAAACAAGGATGCACAGGCGTTTTCCATGGACGAAGATTTCTAAGAAGGTACCTAACCCGGCCAGCCTGGCCGTTTAAAAATATAACTATGCATGTAATCAAAAGAGATGGTAAAAAAGAGAGCGTAAAGTTCGACAAGATCACGGCGCGCATTGAAAAACTCTGTTATGGGTTGGACCGCAGGTTTGTGCACGCGGTAGACGTAGCGAAGAAAGTGATTGAAGGCTTGTATGATGGCGTTACCACAACAGAACTGGATAATCTCGCAGCAGAAACTTCCGCTTCCCTAACAGTGAAGCACCCGGACTATGCATCACTCGCCAGCCGTATCGCAGTAAGTAACCTGCATAAGAACACGACGAAGAGTTTTTCTAAAACAATGAAGCAATTGCACGAATGTACCGATCGCAAGACCGGGAAGTTATTGCCACTGATTGCAGACGACGTTGCGGAGATCATCGCTGAACATGCAGAATTGCTGGATTCAACGATCATCTATGATCGCGATTACGGATTTGATTATTTCGGTTTTAAAACACTGGAAAAATCTTACTTATTAAAACTGGATAATAAGATCGTGGAGCGCCCGCAGCATATGTATATGCGTGTGGCGATCGGTATTCATAAAAATGATATTGACGCAGCGATTAAGACTTATCACCTGATGAGCGAACGCTGGTTTACACATGCCACGCCAACGTTGTTTAATGCCGGTTCTCCAAAGCCACAAATGAGTTCCTGCTTTTTGCTAACAATGAAAGACGATAGCATTGATGGAATTTATGATACCTTAAAACAAACAGCGAAGATCTCGCAAAGTGCCGGTGGTATTGGGCTGGCGATTCATAATATTCGTGCAACGGGTAGTTATATCGGCGGCACAAATGGAACGAGCAACGGGATTATCCCGATGCTGAAAGTATTTAATGATACCGCCCGTTACGTAGACCAGGGCGGTGGAAAACGCAAAGGTGCTTTTGCGATTTACCTGGAGCCATGGCATGCAGATGTGTTTGATTTCCTCGACCTGCGTAAAAATCATGGTAAAGAAGAAATGCGTGCACGTGATCTTTTTTATGCCTTGTGGATCTGTGATTTATTTATGAAGCGCGTGGAAGCAGATGCAGAGTGGAGTTTATTCTGCCCGAATGAAGCGCCTGGGTTACAGGATTGTTACGGCGACGAATTTGAAAAATTATATACCAGTTACGAAGTGGCGGGTAAAGCCAGAAAAACCATTAAGGCGCAGGAGCTCTGGTTTGCGATCCTCGATGCACAGATTGAAACAGGTACGCCTTATTTACTGTATAAGGATGCTGCGAACAGCAAAAGCAACCAGCAGAATTTAGGCACGATCAAGAGTTCCAACCTTTGTACAGAGATCATGGAGTACACTTCTCCGGAAGAAGTGGCGGTGTGTAATTTGGCTTCGCTTGCGTTGCCCCGTTATGTGATCAATGGAAAATTCGATCATGATAAATTGTATGAAGTGGCTTACCAGGCTGCGATCAATTTAAACAAGATCATCGATAATAATTATTACCCTGTTGAAGAAGCACGCACGTCAAATATGCGTCATCGCCCGATTGGGTTGGGTGTTCAGGGATTGGCAGATGCATTTATTTTGTTACGCCTGCCTTTTGAAAGTGATGAAGCGAAACAACTGAATAAAGATATTTTTGAAACGATCTACTTTGCTGCAATGACGGCCAGTAAAGACCTGGCGATCGTTGAAGGTCCGTACGAAACTTATGCAGGATCTCCGGTGAGCAAAGCCGTTTTCCAGTTTGACATGTGGAATGTGGAACCTTCTTTACGCTGGGACTGGTATACTTTAAAAGCGGAAGTGTTGAAACATGGCGTGCGCAACTCTTTGTTACTGGCACCAATGCCGACCGCTTCTACTTCCCAGGTATTGGGCAACAACGAATGTTTTGAACCATACACTTCCAATATTTATGTAAGAAGGGTGTTGAGTGGTGAGTTCGTTATCGTGAACAAGCATTTGCTGAAAGACCTTGTTGAACTGAATCTCTGGAACGATGACATGAAGAATAAGATCATGGGTCAGAACGGTTCTATCCAGTCGATTGAAGGCATTCCTGAAAACGTTAAGGCGATTTACAAAACAGTCTGGGAGATCAAGCAACGCGCGTTGATCGACATGGCTGCGGATCGCGGGGTATTTATCTGCCAGTCGCAATCATTGAATTTATTTGTGGATGCACCAACAGCCAGTAAATTAACTTCGATGCATTTTTATGCATGGCGTAAAGGATTGAAAACAGGTATGTATTACCTGCGCACCAAGGCAGCTACACAGGCCGTGCAATTCACGGTAGAAAAGCAGGGCGGTAAAACAACAGAGCCGTTGATCGATACACAACTATTGGTAAATGCAGATGCTGACATCGCCGATGGTGCCACATGTACCATGCAGGACGGTTGCATAAGTTGCAGCGGATAAAATAAATGATATTGGTTAGTATAGTCAGAGCAGTCCCGGTTGGGGCTGCTTTTTTTGGTTCGCCACTAAGGCTGAAAGGCAGGAAGATGCACGAAGTAATTGTTTAAACGCCCCCGTCTGGTCTCCCGACCAACGGGTTAAAGTTTTACCACAGAGTAGACCAAGTGTGTCAGAGAGTCTTGCTGAGTTCTAGCGATAAAGGAACGAAAACAAAAAAAGGGAGTACCCTCCGAGTGTTCGGGGTCTCCTGACTAACGGGTCTAAATCATTAAAATTTGGAAGGCGATTCAATGATCGTGAGCTGCTATATATTGGTTGGTCTCGCTTCACGTTCACGCGGTAGGTCGGGAGACCACACGGCGGCAGCTCAGCGCTTAACCTTTGTGCTCCTTTCTGCCTTTGCGCCTTCGTGGCAAGAACTTCCTTAGTGGCAACAATTCCGTGCAACTCCGCCTAAAACTCCTTTTAACTCTGTGGTTAAAAAAAAAGCGCCCCGTTTACCGGAGCGCTCTTTCCATTTATTATTTTCTAACGATTAGTAATTCCTAACAGTCATTTCTGTTCTCCTGTTCTTCGCACGGCCTGCAGCTGTTTTGTTATCAGCTACTGGTTTCTCTTCACCATAACCTGTAGATTTCAGGCGGCTCGCATCAATACCTTTAGAAGTGAGGTATTGCTTAACGGCACCAGCACGATTGTCAGACAACACCTGGTTGCTTTCGTTCGTACCCTGCGCATCTGTATGGCCATCGATATCCAGCATCAGCGATTCGTCTTCTTTCATTAAACGAACTACTTCATCCAGAGATTTATTTGATTTAGCCAACAGTTTGTAGCTACCTGTTGCAAAGAATACATTTTTCGCAGCGAAGTTGATTTTTTCAATCACTTCTTTAGCAATTTCAGGACAACCCTGGTTGCTTGCCGGACCCGGACGACTTGGACATTTATCTTCTTCGTCGTTCACACCATCACCATCGGTATCCGGAATAGGGCAACCCTGGTAACGTGCAAAACCTTTAACTGTAGGGCATTTATCCATTTCGTCGTTGATGCCGTCTCCGTCTGTATCAGGAATCGGGCAACCCTGGTATTTTGCCAAACCGGCAACATCAGGGCATTTATCATCACCATCAGCGATACCATCACCATCACGATCAGGACAACCTTGCAGGGAAGCAAGTCCTGGAGTATCCGGACATTTATCATCTGCATCAGCGATACCATCACCATCACGATCTAAGATAACAGGAGTAGGCACTTCAACAGGCACCACAACTTTTGGTTTGTTGAACGTTTTAGCGATACCCATGCTGTGATAAAAATGGTAAGCGGTATTGTCAGTTACAGGAATCCTGTATTGAGAGTTTAATAAAATGAATGCATCACTGGCCAGTTTGATCTGGATACCCACACCTGCAGGAATAAACGCACCGTAATGTCCCTGGAACTGGGAAGCACCAACACCAGCAGTCAGGAAAGGCACGAACCAGAACCTGTCTGTTGTTAATTTCAGGTTAGCCGTTGCAGCAGCTTCCAACAGCAATTGCCTGCTACCATCAGAGATCCTGTTCGGGATCGGGTAATCAAGGAAAGATCCTGTAAGCGTTCCGGCGAAATCAACATGGTCGGAAAGGCCCTGGATATAACTCATAGCCAAACCTGCAGTCATGCGTTTCGTTTGGTAGAACTTGTTATCTCTTAATACGGCAGATAATCCATTGTTGCGTATCTCAGTAGCAGTTTGGAAATCAGTAAAGCTCAAATGGATAGCGAAACCCGGAGCTTTCTTGTACTCATTCTGGCCAAACGACGCGGTAACGAGTACCAGGGCCAGCAATGAAAGCATTGTTTTCTTCATAATTGTCAGTTTTTTCTTAAACGCAGCAAAAATAGCTGCTTAGTTCCATATCGAGAAATTATTTAGCGGCATAATTCCGCCGTTTTGTTGTTAGCTGGTTAACGTAATTCAGCCCTATTTATACTTTTTTTGATCGAGTACTTCCACTTTAACCCGGGTTAAACCCATCGATACAAAGCCCAGTTTTTGCGCCGCTGCCTTTGTGAGGTCTACGAGCCTGCGTGTTTTAGGATGAAGCCGGTCGTTGGTTTTTACAACAACGATCTTTCCGTTTTTTAAATTCGTCACCTGGATCCACGTTCCGAGGGGTAAGGAGTTGCAGGCAGCGGTATATTTTTCCTGGCTGAACGTTTCACCACTGGCGGTTTGCCTGCCATGAAATTTATTGGCATAAAAGCTCGCCTGGCCAAATAAGATCGTCCCTTTCTTTTTACCGGATGTTTGTTCAGTAGCTTCTTCTTTCGACTGGGCGGGTAATGCCACCTGGAAGAGACAGGTCGTCAATAAAAATAAAAAGCAGATAGATAGTATAGAATAATGGATAACCTTCATGCAAGCGTTTAACGTGAATAATTATTTACCGGCAAAATACCTTTCCCTCATCTTCCTGTCTTCACCGTAAATATCATCATAGAACTTAATCGACCCGTTCAGCACCTCACAGCCAAAGTAACGGATAAATAATGGGATTTTATGCTTTACATCAATGCGTTGCCTTTCCTTCGCCGCAAGCAGCGTTGCCAGGATATTCGTATTATAGTCAGCCGAATCGGAGGGCAAAGCCTGCAGGCTGTCGGATTTCAGGATATATATGGCCAGTTTTTGCCAGTCCTGCACCCGCACACATCCATGGCTCAGGCTCCGCACTGCATTCTTGAATAAATAACGCTGGTTGGTATCGTGTAAGTATACGGCATACGGGTTTTCGAAGTTGAACTTGATCACACCCAAAGCGTTACCGTCGCCACTCTCCTGCTGTATTTTAAAGGGAATGCCTTTCGTGTATTTCGCCCAGTTCACCGAAGAGGGGTCGATCTTCTGGCCTTTGTCATTCAGCAAATTCAATCCTTTTCTTGCCAGGTAACCCGAACTTCTTTTTAATCCCGGCAACATTTCTTTCGAGATAATGCTCACCGGAACCGTCCAGGTGGGATAGATCATCATATCACTGATCGCACTGGTAAGCAGCGGTGTGGGCGTAGCCGGCTTGCCGCAAATGATCCGCGATTCCATGAAGACGGAATCGTTATCCCAAACCTTGAGTTGATAGGCGGGCAAATTCACCCATATATATTGTGCGGGCATTTTTGCCGGAAGTTGCTTGTACCGGTCAAGCGTAATCGCAATTCTTTTCAGCCGTTCCTTGTCTGTAGTGTTCAGCATTTTCACCACAGAAGCGGATAATTTACCATCGGGTTTTAATCCTTTCAGCTGCTGGTATTTTTTGATGGTATTGGCCAGTTCCGCAGAATCTTTTAGCGTACTGCCATTCTTCATCACCCCGCCTTCGGTAAAGCGTAGCTGCAGTTTTTTCAGGAAGGCCAGTGAATCGCGGTAAGGGTATTGCAGGTAAGTGTACGTCTTCGTGTCCATACTATCCACGAAATGATGCAGCTGTTTCTGTAATGCCTTGTATCCCGGATGAGCAGGCTGTACTTCTGCCAGCAAACGATTGACGGATTCCTGTTTGCCCACCCGATTGATAAACGCGGGCAATCCATTGCTGGTATCTCCAAGGTCCGTTTGCTGCACCAGGCTGTCAGCAGGTAAACGTCCAAACCTCAGGTCCTGCAGCAAATGTGCAAATGCATCGGTGAACAGGAGATCGGCTTTTGCCCAGGAAACGCTATTGCTATGATGCAGCGAATCGTTGGCCAGTGTTTGATGAAGCGCTTTTATTTCCTTGTAATGATAATCTTCTTTAAACAATCCCTGGTAGAGCGACGTGTCCAGGTAAGCCAGCATTTCATCTGCAGCTTTTTCCCATTGCAGCTGACTGCTCCAGCGCGGACGATATTCGTTCTGACCGTAACAAACATCCAGCACCGGCAGGAATTCGAGTGTTATGCCATCGTCTGTTTTGCCGTTGTTTGTTTTGGCTTTGGAGAGCAGGGCTTCAATGTTTTGCTGAACAGTCTCGTCTTTGCTGCCGGGTGCAGCTGCTGTCTCCTTTTCTGATTGTGAGTGCCCGGATTGACAGGCCACGAAAAAGACGAGGATCAAAATCGCCAGGTAAAAGTGATCGTTTTTTTGGCAATACATGGTAGGGTAAAATTGAGTATATTGAAGAAATATTTTTTATGCCCGGTAAATATTCCTTCTCTCCTAAGATAATGAATCGGCTGTATATTTTTATCTTTTCCTGCCTGGTATTATCATTAAGTTTTCCCACAGCGAATGCGCAGGACAGTACGAAAAATAAATACGGGCTCTGGGTCATCAGCAGCAAAAAAGTTTTTATTAAAACGACGATCGGGCAACCGGCAAAAAATATGGTCGACCTGAAAAAGGCGATCCCTTCTCTCCTGCTGGATCTGAAATATAGCAGTAGCGACAACTTCATGGGAAAGCCATTGTATCCTGCCCTAAAAACAACCTATCTCCGGTCAAAAGCAGTGCAGGCGCTGAAATCCGTTCAACAGGAACTGAATGATAAAAATTTAGGACTGCAGATCTGGGACGCTTATCGCCCTTATGCCGTTACGGAAAAAATGTGGGAGCCTGTAAAAGACGACCGTTATGCCGCAGATCCGAAAACCGGCAGTGGCCATAACCGCGGTGTTGCGGTAGATCTCACGATCATTGATTTATCTACCGGCATGCCCCTGGATATGGGCACCGGTTTTGATAATTTTTCTGACACAGCGCATCAGGATTTCAAAAACCTCCCGGCTAAAGTTTTATCCAACCGCCTGCTGCTAAGAACGGTGATGGAGAAATATGGTTTTGTTGCACTGGAAACAGAATGGTGGCATTACTTTTTGGCTAATCCAAAAACCTACGAATTGCTTAACCTGTCTTTTAAAGACCTCGCAAAGCTGAATAAATAAGTCTCCCTTTTTGATTGCTTAACTTTAGGGCTGAATTGTAACAATGAAATACTATCTCATCGCAGGTGAGGCCAGTGGCGACCTTCATGGCAGCAACCTCGTAAAAGAATTATATAAGTTGGATCTGAGCGCGGATATCCGCTGCTGGGGCGGAGATAAAATGCAGGCTGCAGGCGCTACGCTGGTGAAACATTACCGTGACCTGGCATTTATGGGTTTTACGGAAGTGATTAAAAACCTCCCGACAATCCTTAAAAATATTTCCTTTTGTAAAAAAGATATCCTGGCTTACAAGCCGGATGTTTTGGTGCTGATCGATTACCCGGGATTTAATCTTCGCATTGCGAAATGGGCCCGGGAGCAGGGCTTGAAGATCGTGTACTATATTTCTCCGCAGATCTGGGCCTGGAAAGAAAACCGCGTGCATGCTATCAAAAAGAACGTAGATAAAATGCTCGTGATCCTGCCTTTCGAAAAAGATTTTTATAAAAAATGGAATTTCGATGCAGAATATGTTGGCCATCCGTTGGTAGAAGTGATTGAAGATTTCGAACGGGATCATCCTGCAATGACGCACAATAAAACGGCGACGATCGCTTTGCTTCCCGGCAGCCGGCAACAGGAGATCAATATCAAATTACCGATCATGTTAAGTGTGGCAAAACACTTTCCGCAATACCAGTTCGTTGTGGCAAAAGCACCCGGACTTCCCCCTGAATTTTACGATCGCTTCCTGGCACCTTACAAAAATGTCGGCGCTGTTTTGAATCAGACTTATGAATTATTGTCGGGCGCAAATGCAGCGCTGGTAACCAGTGGAACAGCCACTTTGGAAACGGCGTTGTTCGCCGTCCCTGAAATTATTTGTTATAAAGGCAATGCCATTTCTTACCAGATCGCAAAGAGGCTGATCAAAATAAAATACATCGGTTTGGTCAACCTGATCATGGATAAGCCAGTGGTGAAAGAATTGATCCAGGATGAACTGACGGAAGTGCATCTGGTGAAAGAACTCCGCTTATTATTGGAGGATGAGCATCGTAAGAAAACCCTTGCAAAAGATTATGCCGATTTAAAAACGTTATTAAAATCCGGGGGACATGCTTCTGCGAATGCTGCACGATCGGTTTATCAACTCGTAACTAATGCTTCAGTAATTTGATCGCCAGGATGATCATAGCGATCAGGAATAAAAAGATAGAAAGCCGGTTGATGCCATGCATATATTTCACCCAGGTGCTGTCGGTGGCTGTCGGGTCTTTTTTCTTCAGGTAAAGATATTCTGCCACTTGCCGTAAGATGCCCATAAGTCTGCGTTTAGGCCGTAAAATTAGCCCATTATTACATAGAAAAGATCTTGTTAAACAAATGCGTTCATCAAACCATCGTGCTGGAGGTTTCGTAACTTTAGCAAACAACTTATTATGAAAAATATATTGGCGATCGCCTTAATTTCCTGCTTAACGTTTAGTTGCAATGCCCAAAGAAACAACAATGCGGCAGGTACTTCCCATAAATACAGCGTTTTTAAGACCGATGAGGAGTGGCGTAAGCAACTAACCCCGATTCAATTCCAGGTTACGAGAAAAAAAGGTACAGAGGCAGCTTATTCCGGCAACACCTGGGATAATCACCAGAAGGGAACTTACTATTGTGTTTGTTGCGATCAGCCCTTATTCACTTCCGCCACAAAATTTGAAAGTGGAACGGGATGGCCAAGCTTCTGGCAGCCGGTCAATGCAAAAAACGTGGAGGAGATCACCGACAGGAGTTTTGGAATGGATCGCACCGAGGTAAACTGCAGTCGCTGTGGCGCGCATTTAGGCCATGTATTTGATGATGGTCCGAAACCAACTGGTTTGCGCTATTGTATGAATTCTGCTTCTTTAAAGTTTGTAAAGAACTAGCGCCTCATCTTCCACCTACCTTGAACCTGAATATTTTCTTACCTTGTCGGGGATGAAAAAAATTGCCAAAAAACATTCGCTTGCCATTCGCTGGTTTCATTGGGTAAACTTCCCGATTTTACTCGTGATGATCTGGAGTGGCCTGCTGATCTATTGGGCAAATGATGTGTACCGCATTGGCTGGGGCAAGACGACCATTCTTAAATTTTTTCCTGATTCATTTTACAAAGCACTCCATGTTCCGTTTCGCCTGGCAGAAGGCATGAGCCTGCATTTTGTTTTTATGTGGCTGTTCGCGATCAATGGTCTGCTCTATTTTTTATACCTGCTTTTTTCCAAGGAATATAAACTGATTTTCCCCAACAGGCATTCGCTGAAAGAAGGATGGCTCGTGTTGCTGCATGATCTGCATTTACGCAAGGGCCTGCCTCCGCAGAAGAAATACAACGCTGCTCAACGCCTCGCTTACACAGGCGTGATCGTGATGGGGTTTTTAATGTTGCTCACCGGCCTCGCCATTTATAAACCTGCACAATTAAATTTTCTTTGCTCCATCCTCGGCGGATATGAATGGGCAAGGGCTGAACATTTTATCATCACTTTATTATTTGTGCTTTTCTTCTTTGTGCATATCATCCAGGTGATCATTGCAGGCTGGAATAATTTCCAGTCGATGATCACGGGATTTGATGTATTGCCGGCGCCTGATAAAACAACTGAAATCTCCGTTCCTGACCAATCCCCTGTTTCCAACTCATGATAGCAACTGAAAAAGATATTACCCCCGCACAATGGAAGAGACGCTCTGTTCTGTCATTTGCTGTATTTATATTATTCCTGCTACTCTGTTTTGCGGGCTGGAACTGGCTGAAAAAACAACCGACAGAAGCGGGAGCGATTAAACCATTGCGAACGGTACTCAATACAAATGAAAATATTTTTTATTCTTTATTCAATCCCGGACGGCTTGCGCAAACTTATCCAAAGCAATTTGCCGTACCCCGCGTGCGCGTGAATGGAGATGCAGGACTAGGAACTGATTTTGACGCAAGCACCTGGCGATTGAAACTGATAAAGGCTCCCGGCGACACGTTGTTCATCAGCCTCGATGAGATTAAAAAACTCCCGAAGACCGATGTGATCTTCGACTTTAAATGTATAGAAGGATGGAGCCAGGTAACGCATTGGTCCGGTGTAAAATTCAGCGACTTTGTAAAGCACTACGGATTGGATGCACAGATGGCATTACGTTTCACCGGTATGGAAACACCAGACGGTGAATATTATGTCGGGCTCGACAATAAAAGCATGTTGCAGCCACAAACCATTCTTTGCTACGAGATGAATGGCGCCGCATTGCCCCTGAACCAGGGCTTTCCGTTACGCCTGATCATCCCGGTGAAATACGGTGTTAAACATTTAAAAAGGATCGGCACGATAGCTTTTAGCGACGACAGGCCGCGCGATTACTGGTACGAACGAGGCTACGACTATTATTGCGGGCTCTAAAATTCTCCCCGGTTCATCTCCTTACATCTTCAGAAGGCGTTAACTTTGTACGCTATGACCAGAGAAGAAAAATTCATGCAGGAAGCGATCAGCCTTTCTTTACAAGGGATTCGCAACAACGAGGGCGGACCGTTTGGTTGCGTGATAGTGAAAGATGATACCATTGTTGGCCGCGGAAATAACCAGGTGACTTCATCAAATGATCCAACGGCGCATGCAGAAGTAGTGGCCATTCGGGATGCCTGTAAAAATTTAGGAACATTTCAATTAGATGACTGCGAAGTGTACACTTCCTGTGAGCCATGCCCGATGTGCCTGGGCGCAATTTACTGGGCAAGGCCAAAGAAAATATATTTTGCCAATAACCGCCAGGATGCTGCAGACATCGGCTTCGACGATTCGATGATCTATGATGAGATGGCAGCGAATATAGAACAACGGCGCATCCCGATCACCAGCCTTGGCCGCGAACAGGCGCTCGAAGTCTTTAAGGAATGGCAGGATAAAATAAACAAAACAGCATACTAGATCGCTGCTAAACGACAGCGTACAACAATCAGCGCCTCATTTTACCTCAACAATTATGGGATTGATCATTGCTTTACTTGCTGCGGTTTGCTGGGCGATCAGTGTCTTTCCCTTTACGTTAGCTGCGCGAAAGATGAGCGTGGCCAGCATGAATATGTTTCGCCTTTTATTAGCGATCATTCTTGTCGGACTTTCGGCATTGCTGATAGAACCCGGTAGTATTCTTTCCATTTTTTCAACAGAATATTTGCAGGCATGGCTGTGGCTGGGGCTTTCGGGCGTTATTGCGTTGGGCATCGGCGATTACCTGTCTTATCATATGTACACGATTTTGAGTCCGAGATATGGAACCGTACTCACGACGCTGGCCCCGGCAGGCGCTCTGTTTTTTGGTTATTTTCTATTGAATGAATCGATCAATGGAATTGGTATTACAGGAATCGCTATCACTATTACAGGAATGATCTTTATGAGCCTGGGAAGAAAAGAACGAGCCGCGATCCCTGACCATGGACATGGCTCTATCGGGAAAGGAATTGTATTTGGCGTCCTCGGTGCACTCTGCAGCGGAGCAGGGTTGGCGTTCAGCAAAAAAGGATTTTTATTACAAACCGGGACCGGCTTCCCGGTGGCTCCGGTAACAGGAGGTTTCATCCGCTTTTTTGTTGCAGGCATTTTGGTATTTACGGTCATGCTGCTGCGTAACAAGATCGGCACTAATTGGAAAAACTTACGCAGCCAACCTGTTCGTTCCCTTGGTACAGCAGCGCTGGGCGTGTTGTTTGGCCCTTTACTCGCCGTGAGTTTTGCGATGCTCGCCATTCAATATATTGATGTCGCTGTTGCACAAACGATCTTCTCGCTGGTTCCGGTAATCGCTTTATTGATCTCGCATTTTGTGTACAAAGAAAAAATATCGAAGGCCGCTGCCGGTGGAATTTTGCTGGCGCTCACCGGCGTGTTAGTACTCATCTGGCGAATGAAGATCGCAGCATTTTTGTTGCCGGGATAAACCTAGTATTGTCGCTCAAACAACCACCAGGAACGTTTACGGGTTGCAGGCTTCAGTCCGAACTTATTGATACTGTATTCTTTTAAATGCTGTACCGCTTCATCAATGGAATCGGTGAAAAGGCAAAGCTTTAAATCTTCTTTTGAGATCGTTCCTTTCGACAACATCTGGTCGATATGCTCCATTACATCTTTATGAAAATCACGATCAAAAATAATGATCGGAAATTCACTGATCATCTTGGTTTGTATCAGCGTTAACGCTTCAAAATATTCATCCAGCGTTCCAAAGCCGCCTGGCATTACAACGAAGGCGTAAGAATATTTGATCAGTAAGGTTTTGCGTACAAAAAAGTATTTAATATTTACCCAATGATCCAGGTATGGGTTGTGGTGCTGCTCATGCGGCAAAACGATATTGCAACCTACGCTTCTTCCACCAACATCCTTGGCGCCTCGGTTAGCCGCTTCCATCACGCCTGGTCCGCCGCCGGTCATGATCGTAAAACCCAGCTTCGCGATCTCCCCTGCTATTTTTTCGGTTTGTTTATAATAAGGATGATCTTCTTTAAACCTGGCGCTGCCAAATATGGTTACGCAGGGCCCAACGAAATGCAACGTTCGAAAACCTTTGATGAATTCCATCAACACGCTGAATGCAAACTTGAATTCTTTCCACCTGTTCTGCGGCCCTTCTAAAAACTTTATCTCCGATTCTGTCATGTATTGAATTTTTTACCGCTCCAATTTAAGTCAAAATTAGCAGCAGCATTCAACAGCCTTCACAATTAAAAGCAAAAGCCCGGCATTCAACCGGGCTTTCACATCAACATGCAAAAATATTAAACGACCGCTGTCTCGTGTTTCTGCGGCATGGCTTCTTCCAGATTAACACCAAGGCCCTGCGCGATCTGTATACCAAGGTTAATATCCGCCCTAAAGAAATGACATAACTGGCGGTTGATGATCTCGGCTTTTTTGGGCCCGGTAATGCCACCCATCTCGTGAATGATATTTCCTACCAGGTGCTTTTTCTGTTCTGCGTCCATGGCATTCCGGTAGAGATTTCCGGGTTGCGTATAATGATCATCTTCACCAGGAGCATTCCGGTTGAAATGATCTGCGAGGCCTGTGCCCAGGTCTTGTGCAGGCTCCTTGTAAGATTCGTCAACCGTAATGTTATCAAAACTATTAGGGAAATAATTAGGCTGATCGCCACCATTCTCATCCACACGCATCAGGCCATCGCGCTGATAATTTGCGACCATATAAGGACAACTGTTCACCGGCAATAATTCATAATTACCACCGAGGCGATAGCGCTGCGCATCCGGGTAAGAAAGGATCCTGCCCTGCAACATTTTATCCGGTGAAAAACCAATTCCGTCGATCACGTGTGCGGGAGCAAATGCTGCCTGTTCCACATGGGCGAAATAATTATCCGGGATCTTATTCAATTCCATCACGCCCACTTCAATCAATGGAAACTCCCCATGCGGCCAAACCTTGGTGAGGTCAAACGGATTCCATTGAAATGTTTTCGCCTGTTCTTCCGTCATGATCTGCACGTTCATCGTCCATTTGGGGAATTCGCCTCTTTCAATAGCATCTACCATATCACGCTGCGCCCAGTCGGCATCGGAACCCTTGATCTGCTCTGCTTCTTCTTTTGTAAAATTGCGGATGCCCTGCTGCGTGATGAAATGAAATTTCGTCCATACCCTTTCATTTTTACTATTAATAAAAGAAAAAGTATGGCTGCTGAATCCATGCATATGGCGGTAAGAATAAGGGGTACCTCTTTCACTCATCAGGATCATCACCTGGTGCAGGCTTTCCGGGTTTAGGCTCCAGAAATCCCATTTCATCGTACCATCTTTACAGTTCGTTTTCGGATGCCGTTTTTGTGTATGAATAAAGTCGCCAAACTTCTTCGGGTCTTTTACAAAGAAGACCGGCGTGTTATTACCTACAAGGTCCCAGTTGCCATCTTCTGTATAAAACTTCAGTGCGAAGCCTCTTGGATCCCGCTCTGTATCGGCACTTCCTTTCTCTCCTCCAACAGTGGAAAAGCGCGCGAACATTTTCGTTTGCTTACCCACTTCATTAAATATTTTCGCCTTTGTGTATTTACTGATGTCATTCGTTACCGTAAATGTGCCATAGGCTCCCGTGCCTTTTGCGTGTACGACACGTTCAGGAATTCTTTCCCGGTTAAAATGCGCCATCTTCTCGTGGAGAATAAAATCCTGTAATAACACCGGGCCACGCGGGCCGACCGTCATGCTGTCTTCATTCTCAAAATAGGGTTTACCAGAAGCTGTTGTTAGTTTTTTATTTTCCATTGTATGGCTGTTTGAGTTATCCTCAAAACTACTCGTAATAAATCATAACTTTAATCGATTGATTTTATGATATCATAGGCAAAGACTATAACATGACGATTACCCAACTGGAATATATCATCGCCCTGGACAGGCACCGGCATTTCGGAAAGGCCGCAGCAGCCTGCTTTATCGCCCAGCCATCCTTAAGCCTGCAGGTGCAGAAACTGGAAGAAGAACTGCAGGTAGAAATCTTTTCCAGGAATAATTTCCCCGTCATTCCAACGGAGATCGGTATACAGATCATCGAGCAGGCAAAAAAAATCCTTGCCGAAGCCAGCCTCGTTCCCGAGCTCATACAGCAACATAAAAAGATCATCGGCGGGCATATCAAAGTGGGCATCATTCCCACCTTAGCGCCCTACCTGCTGCCCTTGTTCCTGCACAACTTTATGCAGAAATATCCCGAAGTAAAACTCAGTGTGAGTGAATTAACAACCGATAAGATTATCCGGCGTTTGAAAAACGGCACACTGGATGCCGGCATCCTCGCCACTCCTCTGCAGGATACCGGCCTTGTAGAAGATCCGTTGTTTTATGAAGAGTTCGTCGCCTATGTGTCGAAGAAAGAAAAGCTCTACAATAAAAAGTTCCTCCTGCCCGGAGATATAGATGTAAATAAATTATGGCTGCTGGAAGAAGGGCATTGCCTGCGTTCCCAGGTGATTAATTTATGTGCTTTACAAAAAGATGCAGCGATCGAAAAACATTTTGATTATTCTACGGGGAGCATAGAAACTTTAAAAAGGTTTGTAGAAAAAAGCCAGGGCATCACGTTGTTGCCGGAACTGGCCACGCTGGATATGCCTGCTTCTAAAAAGCAAATGCTCCGCTATTTTAAGTCTCCGGCGCCCGTTCGCGAGATCAGCCTGGTCACCGAAAAAAGTTTCATCAAAAGGAAATTACTTGCCATCCTGCATGAGGAAATTATGGCCGCGTTACCTGCTTCCATCATGCAGAAAAAAAATAAAAAAATGATGGAACCAGCACTATGAAAACCCGGTAAAATAGTTTTTGGTACCAATACCATTGCCTTTATATTTGCATTCCCCGGGGGGTTAGCTCAGTTGGCTAGAGCGCTTGCATGGCATGCAAGAGGTCGTCGGTTCGACCCCGATACTCTCCACTACAAAAGACTTCCTCAATGGAGGTCTTTTTTTTATTTTATGCTTTCCTGCCAGGTAACTTATTCTTCCATTAGTTACTCCTTAACAAGCGCCGAAATTTAATGTTATAGCTTACAATGGATAAACTGTATCTTACAAAACTGACCATACGCCAGGGATTCTGCACGTAAAAAGATTATTATGAAACTTAGCCCGATAGTAATTGTTGAAGACGATAATGATGATTGCGAATTACTAATGAATGTATTCCAGGAGATCGGCGTGCAGAACCAGTTCCGTTGCTTCGATAACCCCGTTTCGGCACTCGAATACCTGAAGCAAACGCCGGAATTACCTTTTATTATCATCAGCGACATCAGCATGCCTAAAATGGACGGACTGGCTTTTAAACGCGTGATAAACGAAGACAACAATCTCCGCAGAAAACGGATTCCCTTTGTCTTTCTTTCTACCGCCACTTCAGAACCGCTTTTGGATGAAGCCTTTAATTTGTCTGTACAAGGCTATTTCAAAAAGCCCAATGATATCAATTCTTTGAAAGGGATTGCCTTGGCGATCGTAGAATACTGGCGGCACAATATCGTGCTGCCCCCGATAAAAAACTAAGAACATATCTTACCATTTTCTATAAAAAAAAGCCCCGCTATTAAGCAGGGCTTTTTTCTAAAGGAATTAATCTCCCCAGATATTGTCTTTTCCTTCCAGCCATAATTTAACAAGGTCTGTCGTAATGGATTTCGGACGTTCCAGTGGGAAGCCCAAAGCCCTGTCCCAGCAAAGGCTGGCCAATACACCCAGTGCACGTGACACGCCAAACAACACGGTATAAAATTCATATTCCTTCATGCCATAATGCACGAGTAATGCACCACTATGCGCATCCACATTCGGCCATGGATTCTTGATCTTTGCAATGGATTGCAGGATCGGTGGAACAGCTTCATATACATTCCAGATCGTATTCACTAAAGGATCATCGGGTAAATGCTTTTTACCAAATTCCATTTGCGCAGTAAAACGCGGATCTGTTTTACGCAATACAGCATGACCATAACCCGGAACAACTTTTCCTTCGCTTAAGGTCTTCTTCACATATTCTTCTATCTGCTCTTTTGTTGGTGATTCGTTGCCGATCTGCTCGCGCAATTCAAAGATCCATTTGATCACTTCCTGGTTTGCCAGGCCATGTAAAGGACCTGCCAACCCGTTCATGCCTGCAGCCAGACTTAAATAAGGATCGCTCAATGCAGAACCCACAAGATGTGTTGTATGAGCAGAAACATTTCCACCTTCATGATCCGCGTGGATCGTCATGTACAACCGCATCAGCTCTTTAAATCCTTCATCCTGGAAACCCATCATGTGCGCAAAATTTCCTGCCCAATCCAATAATCCATTCGGTTGGATATGCTCCCCGTTTTTATATTTACGACGATAGATATAGGCAGCAATGCGTGGGAGACGTGCGATCAGGTCCATCGCATCATCAAAAGTAGCATCCCAGTAATCTTTTTTGTTCATGCCCTTTGCATAACGGCGCGCGAATTCACTTTCTGTTTGCAGGCTCATGATCGCCACAACGAATTGTGTCATCGGATGAGCTGTTACAGGCAATGCTTCGATACTCGCGAACACATGGTTAGGTACATGGCTGCGACGTTGCCATACGCTGCTGATATGATTTACATCTTCTTCTGAAGGGAGTTCACCTACAAGCATGAGGTAAAATAATCCTTCCGGCAACGGTTCAGAACCGCCTTCTGCTTTAGGTAATTTTTGTTGTAATTCCGGGATTGAATAACCACGGAAACGAATGCCTTCCTGCGCATCCAGTAACGATGTTTCTGTTACAAGCCCCGTCATACCCCGCATGCCCTGGTACACCTGTGAAAGGGTAACCTCCCCGATTTTTTTCTCGCCATGTTCTTTCAACAGCTCTTTGATCTCCGCAGAAACCTGGTCTGCTTTTTCCTTAAACCTGTCTTTAATAATTCCCATAAATTGATATTGTTGAGTGTTAAAGTATCAAAGTTGACAATTGACTACGCGGTATGCGGGGCAATTTTAGGCAGCATTGCAACCATTTTTTTTGGGGAGATAAAACATTTATGGCCCGCAAAAATTGTCGCACTTAGGCCGGACAAACGCATTAACCCGGGATTGTAAGAAGCGATGAATGCAACGATTTTTTGATGTCTAAAATTACGATGACTGCCTTGGTTAAACAAAAGTTTTGCTATAAAGTTTACAGGCGGCGGAAGAATACCCTATTTAGGAGCGCGCTTATACAGGTAGAAGGCCAGCAAGCCAAAGATGAAGTTTGGCGTCCATGCGGCGAGCCATGGGGTGAAGGAACCTTTCGTTGCAAATACAACGCTGAAACGACTGAAAAGAATATAGGCGACACTGATCACTACACCAACGGCAAGATGCGCACCGCTTCCGCCCCGCACACGCCGCGAGGCCAGTGAAACACCGATCACGGTTAAGATAAAAACAGATACGGGTATCGCATCGCGGTTATACCGTTCAACTTCCAGCGTACTTAACGATTCAGAGCCACGCATTTTTTCCGCACGGATAAATTCATCCAGGTCGGGCGTGGTCATCTGGTCTTTCAGGTAATCATCTTTACGCAGCGCACTAGGTTTAAAATTGTAATTCATCAAAGCGCTATTGATCACCCGGACATCCTCTGTGATGGGATGAAAATTTCTTTCCGTGATCTGTGTGAGCATCCATTTCTTTGAAGCAGTATCCCAGTTAAATGCAGAGGCGCGCAGGTTATATACAAGCTGGTTGTTGCGAAAACGCTGCAGGAAAAAACCGGTGCCGGATTTCGAGACCGTATCGTACCCTTTAATCCCGACATAGGAATTAGAATCCAACCTGAAATAAATATTCTGCTGGTAAGTCTTATTGGTATTGTTGATGCCGGCATTTACGTCAATATAATTCTTATTAAAATCTCCCCACTTCCTGTTGGCCCGGGGCACGAGGTATTGATAGCCGAGCCATAACATCAATGATAAAAACGCACCACCAACAAGGTAAGGCAACATGAACCGCCGGAAGCTTACGCCGCTGCTGAGGATCGCGATGATCTCCGAACGCTCCGCCATTTTAGATGTAAAAAAGATAACGGAAATGAAAATAAACAAGGGAAACAGCATGGCATCAATGCGCGGAATGAAGCCGAGATAATAATCATTAAAGATCTGCCAGGCCGTTAAATTAGACTTTACAAAATCGTCTGTTTTCTCACTGATATCCACCACTACAACGATCGCTGTAAAAAGTATCAGGCAAAAGAAAAAGGTGCTGAGGTACTTAATGATGATGTATCTGTCTATGATTTTCATTCCTGCTGGAAAGATAATTTATAATTGATAACGATGCTGCGTTGCGTCCAGTTGTTGTGTAAGCTAATGTTAAATCAACCTCCGTTCATTGCACCCGTGCCGGCATCTGCAAATCCCTTCGCAGCGATCCAACCGGTTGTCCACGCATTTTGAAAATTGAACCCGCCGGTAACACCATCTACATCGATCACCTCACCCGCAAAAAATAACCCGGGCACAATTTTACTCTGCATCGTGTTCACATCGATCTCCGAAGTGCGTATACCCCCTGCCGTAACGAACTCTTCTTTAAAGGTTGTTTTCCCTTTTACCGCAAACTCATGCGAGCACAATATTTTAACCAGCTTATTTTGTTCTTTCGCCGGAAGATCGGCCCAGCGCAGATCTACGGAGATACCGCAATTGATCAGCAAATATTCCCACAGCCGTGAAGGCAGCCCGAAGGGATTCCTGTTGACGATCTTTTGTGCGGCAAGATCGAACCTTACCTGCAGTAGTTTCTCCTTTAAAGAATTTTCATTGAAAGCCGGTAACCAGTTGACTATTGCCGTAAACGCATAATTCTTTTGCTCGAGGTCGCGCGCAGCCCAGGCCGATAATTTTAAGATCGCCGGTCCGCTCATGCCCCAATGCGTAATCAACAACGGGCCTTCCTGTTGCAATTTTGTTCCCGCAATTTTCACCGTCACATTTTCCACCGTTATGCCCATCAGTGTTGTAATAGAATTGCCTGGCATATTAAAAGTAAACAAGGATGGAACCGGCAATTCATAACTATGGCCCAGCTTTTCCAGCCAGTCGAAGCCGGAAGCTTTGGGATAGCCGCCACAGGCGATACATACCTTATCGGCATAGATGGTTTTGGTAGCAAGGATCAATTCAAAGCCTTTCGCGGCTTGTTGCCTGATCTCCTTAACATCCGCATTCATCAAAATTTCGACCTTATATTTATCGGCTTCCTGTAATAAACAATTGATGATCGATTGTGAAGAATCAGTGGACGGAAACATCCGGCCATCCCCTTCAGTTTTTAAACCCACATGCCGTTCTTCAAACCAGGCAACGGTATCAGTTGTAAAGAAATGATGAAAGGCTTTCTTCAAAAATGAAGCACCGCGCGGATATTTCTTCAGCATTTCTGCCATGCTGAAACAGGCATGCGTTACGTTACAACGCCCGCCGCCACTCACTTTCACTTTGCTTAATAACTTCCCGGATTTCTCCAGGATCGTGACCTGTGCGCCGGGATAAAGCCTTGCAGCATTCACCGCACAAAAAAAACCTGCAGCACCGCCACCGATCACTACAAGTTTCATCTGGTTCATGATAATAAAATTATTTGAGGGAATGGCGGAGCGGGTTAATCATAACTCCAGCTAAGGTTCGCATTGGCTTGTTCTGCTGCTTCAATCGCCTGGAACGACGTAAGAATATCCGGGTCACCTGAAGTAATGCATACATCATGTTCAAAATGCGCGGAAGGTTTGCGGTCTTTCGTCAGCACCGTCCAGCCATCATCCAGGTGCACCACTTCTTTCACCCCCATATTGATCATTGGCTCAACTGCCAGTACCATGCCTGCTTTCAATTTTGCACCCGTGCCTTTCTTGCCATAATTCGGCACCTGCGGATCTTCATGCAGGCTTCTGCCCAATCCATGCCCCACCAACTCGCGCACAACACCATAGCCATGCTGCTTCTCTGTATATTCCTGGATCGCGTTGGCAATATCCCCGATACGGTTACCTTGCCTTGCTTTCTGCAGGCCGATATATAAAGATTGTTTTGTCACTTTCAATAATTGCTTCACTTCCGGAGATACTTCCCCGATCGCGTAAGTATAGGCACTGTCGCCATGAAAGCCATTTTTGTACACGCCGATATCGAGTGAAATAATATCGCCGCTTTTCAGGATATGCTTGCCCGGGAAACCATGCACAACTGCTTCATTCATCGAAATACAGGTCGCTGCAGGGAAGCCGTTGTAATTTTTAAAGGAAGGAATGCCGCCATTATCCAGGATAAATTCCTCCACGATTTGATTAACCTCTAAGGTTGTCATCCCTTCGCGAAGCAATTTGGCTGCTGTAGCGTGTGCGTCGCCAACCAGCAGGCAACTATGCCGCATGATCTCGATCTCTTCTGCTGATTTATAATGTATCATCTGCCTGCAAATTAAAACAAACCCCAACGATTTTGTCGTCAGGGTTTATATAAATTAATTAAAGTTTAAGCTTAAATGCCTGACGCAACTTGCTGACGGCCCTGCACTCTTCCACTGGTCATCAGGCCATCGTACTGGCGCATCAGTAATTGTGTTTCGATCTGTTGCAATGTATCGAGGATAACACCTACCATAATCAGCAATGAAGTACCACCGAAGAAAGTAGAGAAACTCTGTTGCATACCGAAGATCACCTGGAAGATACCCGGAAGGATACCCACGAATGCCAGTAAAACGGCACCTGGTAACGTGATCCTGTCCATGATCGTACCGATATAATCTGCAGTTGGCTGTCCTGGTTTTACACCCGGGATAAAACCATTGTTACGCTTTAATTCGTCAGCCATTTGCTTCGGGTTAAAGATTAACGCAGTATAAAGGAAAGTAAAAGCAATTACACAAACGGAATATACAATCATGTACACCACGTTCGTATGATCGGTAAAATATTTAGCCCAGCCATCACCGGTAAAACCTGTGAAAATCGTTGGGAGGAATAAGATAGCCTGTGCGAAGATGATCGGCATTACACCGGCAGCATTCACTTTTAATGGAAGGAAGTTACGGGCTCCACCAAACTGGCGGTTGCCAACGATTTGCTTCGCATAATTCACGGGCACTTTACGTGTTCCCTGAACCAGCAGGATCAATCCCATGATCACAGCGATCAGGAATACCACCTCTACCAGCATGATCAGCAATCCACCTGCACCTCTCGTGGTACGTGCTTCCCACTCCTGCAGGAAGGCCTGCGGAAGGCGGGCAAGGATACCAACCATGATGATGATAGATGTACCGTTACCTAAACCTTTATCAGTGATCTTCTCACCTAACCACATTACGAATAAAGTACCTACTGTTAAGATGATCACCGTTGAAGGCCAGAATAAACCACCAAATGCGGGGATCAGTGCTTCTGCATTACCCGGACTTTTCAGATACCCGATATAAGCAGCAGCCTGGAAAGCTGTTACGATAACCGTGAGGTAACGGGTCCACTGGTTGATCTTTTTGCGGCCACTCTCGCCTTCTTTCTGGATCTTAGCCATCTGAGGAACCAGGATGGTCATCAGCTGCATAAAGATCGAGGCAGAAATATAGGGCATGATACCCAGGGCGAAAATAGAAGCTTTAGAAAACGCACCGCCTACAAATGCATCCAGGAGCCCAAGCATACCGCCTTGCGCGCTGTTGTGGAGGTTACCCAGTTTATTAGGATCAATACCCGGAAGAACGATGTAAGAACCAAGACGATAAATAAACAGCAACACCAGGGTGAATACTATCTTTTTACGCAGCTCTTCAATGCTCCAGATATTTTTTATTGTTGTAAGGAATTTCTTCACTGACTTAAGTCGATTTAATGGTTGCTCTGAAAGGAAAAAAGACGCATAAATTTTTATGCGTCGGGCAAATATCGCGAAATTATTTCACTATTTCTACAGTACCTCCTGCAGCTTCGATTGCAGCTTTAGCTTTATCACTCACCGCGTTTACTTTGAAGGTAAATTTACCTTTCAGTTCGCCGTTACCCAGAATTTTTACATTGTCATTCTGGCTGATCAAACCATTTACATAAAGGTTTTGCAGGCTGAATTCGGTAATACCATATTTCTCTGCGTAGTGTTCGATCTGACCTAAGTTGATCACTTTATATTCCACACGGTTGATGTTGGTAAACCCGCGTTTTGGAATCCGGCGCTGGATAGGCATCTGTCCGCCTTCATGAGCTTTTTTACTTTTATACCCTGCACGGCTCTGGCCACCTTTGTTACCTTTTGTAGAGGTTCCACCTTTACCACTCGCCTCACCACGGCCAATTCTTTTTTCTTTGTGCGTTGCGCCTTTTGCAGGCTTAAGAGAATGTAAATTCATTTTTTTGGTTGATTTTAGACTTACGGGGTATCACCCCTCGCGTTATTAATTATTTTGAATTTGCAAATATAGGGATATGCAAACTTTTACGTTTGCATAACGGCTATTAATTTACTTCTTCCACTTTGATCAGGTGGTTAACTTTCGTTACCATACCCAGGATCTGCGGTGTCGCTTCTACTTCAACAGAAGCATTCATTTTACGAAGGCCCAAAGCGATCATCGTTCTTTTCTGACGTTCAGAGCGGTCGATCACACTTTTTACCTGTGTTACTTTTATCTTTTTCATGTCGATTATTTTAGTATCTGTGATACCGGGGTATCCGTCAACTTATTTTATCCGTTAAAAACTTTCTTTAAAGAAATATTGCGTGATTTCGCTACAGCGATCGGCTCACGTAAAGTAGCCAATGCTTTCACAGTTGCTTTAACCACGTTATGCGGGTTGGCAGAACCCAGGTTCTTTGCAAGAACGTCTGTGATACCTGCGCTTTCCAACACGGCGCGCATGCTGCCTCCGGCGATTACACCCGTACCTTGTGCAGCTGGCTTGATCAGTACTTTAGCAGCACCTTCTTTGCTCAATTGCTCGTGTGGAATAGTACCATGCATAACAGGAACTTTAATCAGGTTCTTCTTAGCATCTTCGATTCCTTTGGTAATCGCTTCCTGAACTTCTTTAGCTTTACCTAAACCATGACCAACAACACCAGCTTCATTTCCAACTACAACAAGTGCAGAGAAACTGAATGCACGACCACCTTTGGTTGTTTTAACAACACGGTTTATCGCAACAACCTTCTCTTTCAATTCCAGGTCGCCGGCTTTCATTTTATTTAAAATTACGTTTGACATTATTTCGATTTACGATGTTTGATATGTAATGATGATCGCCTGCAGGTTGAACTGCAACCGGTTCAAAATTTAGAATTGCAATCCACCTTCACGTGCACCTTCAGCAACTGCTTTCACACGGCCATGATAGATATAACCGCTACGGTCGAAAACAACTTTGGTAATACCCAGCTCAGTTGCTTTACGCGCGATCGCTTCGCCTACCATTTTGCTTTTTTCAGTCTTAGCTGCTTTCTGGGCGCTGATATCTTTTTGCTTTGAAGACGCTGCTGCAACAGTTACACCGTTTGCATCATCGATCAGCTGAGCGTAAATATCTGTATTGCTCCTGAAAACTGTTAAGCGTGGAAGTGCTGCGCTACCGCTGATCTTTTTACGGATGCGATACCTGATCTTTTGTCTTGCACTTGATTTATTGTTACTCATGATATGTTATTTTGTGGCTCCCGATACTGCCGGGAACTGATGTTGATAATGTGTTATATCACCTGCTGCAAAGCAGGTTTAAAATTATTTACCTGCTGATTTACCTGCTTTTCTTCTCAGGACTTCACCGGCAAATTTCACACCTTTACCTTTGTATGGTTCTGGCTTACGCAGGCTGCGGATCTTAGCGCAAACCTGGCCAAGCAATTGTTTATCGATACTTTCCAGGATGATCATCGGGTTCTTACCTTTTTCCTGGGTTGTGCTCACTTTTAATTCTTTAGGAATTTCCAAAAGAATGTTATGAGAATAACCTAAAGAAAGATCCAGCATATTGCCCTGGTTAGATGCTTTGTAACCAACACCCACCAATTCAAGTTGTTTAGAATACCCTTCTGTAACACCTTTAACCATGTTGCTGATCAAAGAACGGTACAGGCCATGCATCGCACGGTGACGGATCTGGTCAGTCGGACGGGCGAATTCAATCGTGTTGTCTTTCTGCTCAACTTTAATGTCGCGGTCAATTGATTCTTTCAATTCACCTTTTGGACCTTTTACAGTCACCTGGTTGTCCTTGCTGATCGTAACAGTTACGCCGGCCGGAACTTCTACAGGCTTTTTACCAATTCTACTCATAGTCGCTTTTTTGTTTGTTGTTTATAATCCCGGTCTGTGTTCAGCCACGACTAAGAGGCTTAATTATCTGTCCGGTTTTCTTAAAAGGCGGATGCCCAAAAATTATTAGTAAATATTGCAAAGAACTTCACCACCAACGTTCTGCGCTTTTGCTTCTTTATCTGTCATCACTCCTTTAGAAGTAGACACGATCGCAACACCTAAACCATTCTTCACACGTTTGAAATCTTCTGGTTTTGCATAAGTACGCAAACCCGGGCGGCTAACTCTTTCCAGGCTCTGGATAACAGGTAATTTGGTAGATGCATCATATTTCAGGGCGATCTTGATCACACCTTGCTTGTTATCATCTTCAAACTTATATTTTAAAATATAGCCTTTATCGTAGAGGATCTCTGTGATACGCTTTTTCAGATTGCTGGCAGGTATTTCTACAATACGGTGATTTGCCATCTGTGCGTTGCGGATTCTTGTTAGATAATCTGCTATTGGATCAGTAACCATTGTTATGTCTGTTAATTGATTGAATAAATTTTTACAATGCGATATCCTTTATGGATAGAGATGCCGGAATTTCCTGGATAATTTTTACCAGGCTAATCCGCAACCTTTTTTACCAGCTGGCTTTTGTTACACCTGGAATTTTTCCTGCTACAGCCATGTCGCGGAACATGATACGGCTTACACCGAAATGGCGCATGTATCCACGTGGGCGACCAGTAAGCTGGCAACGGTTCTTTAAACGTACCGGTGAAGCATTTTTTGGAAGAAGATCCAATGCTGCATAATCTCCGGCGGCTTTCAGCGCAGCTCTTTTGTCAGCGTATTTAGCAACAATTTTTGCTCTTTTTCTCTGCCTGGCTTCGATTGATTTTTTTGCCATAATAGTTTTAAATTCTGATTTGTTAACTGCTACATGCCGGTAGTTTATCGCCGGTATGTATTATGTTGAAATTATTTTTTCACGTTTTTGAAAGGCATACCCAACTCTTTCAGCAATTCAAATGCTTCTTCGTTGGTGCTGGCAGTTGTAACGAAAGTGATATCCAGGCCGGTAATTTTATTTACCTTATCGATATCGATTTCCGGGAAGATGATCTGCTCAGTAACACCCAGTGTATAGTTTCCACGGCCATCAAATGCTTTATCATTGATACCTTTGAAATCACGCACACGTGGTAAAGAAACAGATACCAGCCTGTCCAGGAACTCATACATTTTCACACCACGTAAAGTAACCCTTGCACCAATCGGCATGTTCTTACGCAATTTGAAGTTAGAGATATCCTTTTTAGACATCGTAGCTACAGCTTTCTGCCCTGTGATGTTTGTCAGTTCGTCGATGGCAACGTCGATCAACTTTTTATCGTTAACCGCACCGTTCACACCGCGATTCAAACAAATCTTGGTTAAACGAGGTGCCTGCATTACAGTTTTGTAACTGAATTTCTTCATTAAAGCAGGTACAACTTCTTTCTTGTACTTATCTGCTAATCTTGGGTTGTTTGTTGTTGTGCTCATTATTTTATTGCCTCCCCTGATTTTTTAGCTATGCGAACTAGTTTACCATTCTCACGCGTAAGTTTTACTTTACTCGGGCCACCTGTTTTAGCATCCCAAAGCATCACGTTACTGATAGCGATTGGTGCTTCCACTTTCTGAATACCGCCTTTGGTATTCTGGGCAGTTGGTTTTGTATGCTTGGTAACGATGTTAACACCTTCTACCAAAACACGTGCTTTGTCCAATATTACTTCCAACACTTTACGTGGCTTCTTCAGGTCTTTATCTTCACCGGTAATCACTACCACTGAATCACCTTTTTTAATATTGAACTTGGGTTTAAATCTTGTACTCATTTTATGTTGCTTTGCAAAGTCAAAACTCAAAAGTCAAAAGTCAAATTGAATTACTCCCGCTTTTATTTTTTACTTTTTTTTTACTTTATACTTATAATACCTCTGGCGCCAGGGAGATGATCTTCATGTAACCCTTATCACGGAGTTCACGGGCAACCGGGCCGAAGATACGGGTACCTCTTGGTTCATCTGAATTGTTCAATAACACCACTGCGTTATCATCAAAGCGGATGTAAGAACCGTCTTTACGACGCAATTTGTTCACAGTGCGTACAATAACAGCTTTGCTTACGGTACCTTTTTTAATACCACCAGCAGGCATTGCATCTTTTACAGTAACAACGATCTTGTCACCGATTTTTGCATAATCCTGTCCGCTATTGCCCAGTACACGAATACATAGAACCTCTTTGGCACCACTGTTATCCGCTACGTTTAGTCTGCTTTCTTGCTGAATCATTTTTATCTGTTTGTGACCTGGGAGATATGACTTTCATCATCGTCCCAAACCAGTGTGTAATTTTTATTATGGCCAGGCTCCTTACGGAACGCCGGATTATTTCACTTTCTCAACAACTTCAACCAGTCTCCAGCGTTTAGTTTTGCTCATCGGACGGGCCTCCATGATCTTTACAGTATCACCGATGCTGCACTCGTTTTTTTCATCATGTGCATGAAACTTGGTGGTTTTCTTTACGAATTTACCGTACAGTGGGTGCTTTACTTTTCTTTCAACATTTACAGTGATGGTTTTATCCATTTTGTTGCTGGATACCACTCCAGTTCTTGTCTTTCTTAAATTTCTTACAACGTTTGCTTCCATCATTTATGGTTTTTAACCGGATTAGGCTCCGATCTGTGTTTTTTTCAATTGAGTTTTCAGGCGAGCGATATCTCTCCTCAAAGCACGGATGCTTTGTGGATTTTCTAACGGAGCGATCGCGTGTGCAAAGCTCAGTTTCTTTAAACGCAGCTCATCTTCCTGGATCTTTGCTTTCAAATCTGCCTCACTTAAACCAGTCAGGCTTTTTTGGAAATCAACTTTTTTAGACATTTCTATATGTATTTGTTATTCGCTAATGTGCTATCGTGTTCAATATAACCTGACCACCTCGCTGTCTTCAGCACATCAGCTTTTCGCTGCTGGCTGATCTTTTTTTATGCTACAAAATCGCGGCTAACCACAAACTTTGTCAGGATTGGAAGCTTTTGTGCAGCAAGGGCAAATGCTTCTTTCGCAGTTTGCTCAGACACACCATCCGCTTCGAATAAGATACGGCCTGGTTGTACAATTGCAGCCCAGCCTTCAGGGTTACCTTTACCTTTACCCATCCTTACCTCTGCAGGCTTAGCGGTAATTGGTTTATCCGGGAAAATCCTGATCCAAACGTTTCCTTCCCTTTTCATATGACGCGTCATTGCCTGACGTGCACTTTCAATTTGTCTGTTGGTTAACCAAACACTATCCAGGGCTTTTAAACCAAATGTGCCGAAGGCTAAAGTAGCACCACGTTTCGTGTCGCCCTTCATACGGCCTTTCTGTGTCTTTCTGTGTTTGGTTCTTTTCGGTGATAACATCTTATTATAATTTGCTAATTCGATAATGTGCTAATGAACTGTTGATTCATCCAACACCATGTATAAATTGAACTCTTTTCAAAGCACTGATCCCATGAATTAACCTGTTATCAGTACCACGGTTTTTATCTTCTTCCGCCCGGAGCACCGCCACGGTTTCCACCGCCGCCGGTTCCACCCCTGCGATCATCTCCGCCCCTGCGGTCTCCGCCACCACGACGGTCATCTCTCCTGTCACCACCACGATCAAAACCACCTGGTCTTTCCGGACCTTCGTTTTTCTGACCAGCGATCACGTTCGGGTTAAGATCTCTTCTGCCCAATACTTCACCTTTACAGATCCATACTTTGATACCGATCTTACCGTAAACAGTCAGTGCAAATACGTTTGCATAATCGATATCCATACGCAGGGTATGCAATGGAGTACGGCCTTGTTTTATTTCTTCGCTACGGGCAATTTCAGCACCACCTAAACGGCCGCCTACTTTTACTTTGATACCTTCCGCACCCATACGTAAAGCAGAGGCGATAGACATTTTAATAGCACGTTTGTAATTGATACGGTTTTCTAACTGGCGGGCAATCGTGTCTGCAACGATATTTGCATCCAGTTCCGGGCGACGGATCTCCAGGATATTGATCTGAACATCATCTTTACCACATAATTTTTTCAACTCCTCTTTGATCCTGTCTACTTCGCCACCACCTTTACCGATGATGATCCCAGGCTTAGAAGTATGGATGGTTACGATCAACTTGTTCAGTGTACGCTCGATCACGATCTTAGCAATACCACCTTTATTGATACGGGCATTCAGGTAGTTCCTGATTTTATCGTCTTCAATCAGTTTGTTTGCGTAATCTTTTTTGTGCGCATACCAGTTGCTATCCCAACCACGTATGATCCCTAACCTTTGACCTATCGGATTTGCTTTCTGACCCATAGTATTTATTTAATCTTCAGGCTTAGCCCTCAGAAAGTTTTAATTATTCGGTTTCTGAATTTGTTTTTTTCTTCGGAGCAGCTTTCTTAGGAGCAACTTCTTTCTTTACAGTTTCTTTCGGCGTAACCTTTACAGCAGTTTCTGTTACAGGCGTTGCATCAACGATAACTGTAACGTGGTTGCTGCGTTTGCGAACACGGTAACCACGACCCTGTGGTGCAGGACGCATACGCTTGATCACTCTTGCGCCGTCTACCATGATCGTTTTTACTACCAATGCATTTTCATCCGCACCTTCATTCTTAGCTTTCCAGTTGCTGATGGCAGAGATCACCAATTTGCGTAAAGGAACAGCCGGATGCTTTGGATTGTGTTCCAAAATCGCCAGTGCTTTTTCCACCTTCATCCCACGGATCAGATCCGCCAGTAAGCGCATCTTGCGTGGTGAGGTGGGGTAATTATTCAATTTTGCTACTGCTTCCATTTTATTTTTATTGATTCGGGTTCGAGCTGCGGTTTGGAGTTGAACTTAAAAAACGCAACCCGGAACAGATCCCTTTAATTATTAGATTTTTTTACTAGAGTGACCCCTGAAATTCCTTGTTGGGGCAAACTCACCGAGCTTATGACCTACCATAAATTCAGTTACATAAACCGGGATAAATTTGTTACCGTTATGCACTGCGAATGTGTGCCCTACGAAATCCGGGGAGATAGTGCTCCGGCGGCTCCAGGTTTTAATCACACCTTTCTTTGATTTGCCCTCCGTCATCGCCAATACTTTATTCTCCAGTTTGACTTCGATATAAGGGCCTTTTTTTAATGAACGACTCATAGTATGTGTTGTTGTTTATTCTCCCGGCCTTAGCCCGGATATTTTAACAATGAAAAATTACTTGTTTGATAGTTTCTTACCGTTTTTACGCTGGATGATCATTTTATCTGATCCTTTACCACGTGTACGTGTGATCTGGCCTTTTGCGTATTTACCTTTACGGCTACGTGGGTGACCACCTGAAGCACGTCCTTCACCACCACCCATCGGGTGATCTACCGGGTTCATCGCTACCGCACGTGTACGTGGGCGGATACCTTTCCAGCGGTTACGACCGGCTTTACCAGCACTCTCCAGGTTATGATCGCTGTTACTAACAACACCAACGGTTGCATAACAATTGATCAATACTTTTCTTAACTCACCGCTCGGCATTTTGATGACAGCGTATTTTGTTTCTTTATTGCTTAGCTGGGCAGAAGTACCGGCACTTCTTACAAGGATACCACCCTGGCCTGGCTGCATTTCAATGTTGTGAACGTTTGTACCTAATGGCATGTTTTTCAACATCAGCGCATTACCTAACTCAGGTACGGCTGCATCACCGGAGATAACGGTTTGACCAACCTGTAAACCCTGTGGTGCAATGATGTAACGCTTTTCACCATCAGCAAACGCGATCAACGCGATAAATGCCGTACGGTTTGGATCGTACTCAATTGTTTTAACGATAGCCGGGATGTCTTTCTTATTACGTTTGAAATCCACCATACGGTACATGGTTTTATTACCACCACCCATGTAGCGCATCGACCTTCTGCCTGAAGAGTTACGGCCTGCAGTGTTCTTTTGCTTTTCCAGCAAAGACTTCTCAGGAATATTCGTTGTAATCTCAGCATATGCATTACCAATTCTCCACCTGGTACCTGCTGTCGTTGGTTTGTATTTTCTAAGTGCCATTTTACTAATTACTTTTTATTGTCAAAACTTTGCGGTGCTGACCACCATTCATTATTAAAATTTATTCCGAAGGGATTAAACCGTACCGTACAGGTCGATTGTTTCGCCTTCAGCGATTGTAACCACCGCTTTTTTCTTTGCAGACTTGCGGCCTACAACGTAACCAGCTTTGGTGTACTTGGATTTCAATTTGGAAGGCATTACCAGTGTGTTCACTTCTTCAACCTGAACACCGTAGAATTGCTCTACCGCTTTTTTGATTTCCAGTTTATTAGCCTTCCTGTCCACTACGAAAGTGAAACGGTTCATTTTTTCTGACTGCTTGTTAGCTTTCTCAGATAAAATCGGCTTGATTAAAACATCAGACAGTTTCATATTTTTTCAAAATGCGCAGATCGCTTTGGGCTAACCTGCTAATGTATAATTCAATTTGTTTGTCCTGTTTGCCTTTCAGCAGGCAGGATTTATGCTTCTGCAGTTTCGTTTGCTTCTTCTGTGAACAGTTTTGCTGCGCTTTCAGAAAGAACCAGAACGTTCGCGTTCAGAATATCATAAGTGTTCATATCGCTGATAACTGTTCCGCTCACACCCTGTACATTACGCAGGCTGAGGTACAGGTTATCATTGTACTCAGGAATAACGAACAGCGCTTTTTTGCGGCCGATGTTCAGGCTTTTCAGGATACCTGAGAAAGCTTTTGTTTTCGGTGCATCCATGCTGATATCTTCCAGTACCACGATCGCATTTTCTTTTGCTTTATAAGCCAGGGCGCTCATTTTAGCCAGGTCCTTTACTTTACGGTTCAGTTTGATATCGTAAGCATGAGGTTTTGGGCCGAAGATGCTACCACCACCTTTATACAATGGGTTCCTCAGGTTACCTTTACGGGCACCACCGGTTCCTTTTTGTTTGTGTAATTTTTTGGAAGAACCTTTCACTTCCATACGTGTTTTTACCTTGTGCGTACCCTGGCGTTGTGCGCCCTGGTAT
The DNA here is from genome assembly GCA_028288705.1 of Ferruginibacter sp. Taxonomy (GTDB): domain Bacteria; phylum Bacteroidota; class Bacteroidia; order Chitinophagales; family Chitinophagaceae; genus Ferruginibacter. Next base: position 9,766 of record JAQBNH010000019.1, on the reverse strand, counting down.
TGCTTTACAGCAAGATAAATGACGTGATCATTTGGTTCGATGCCAAAGATCTCTTCCGGAAGTTCAATTGTTCTGCCGGTCTTCTCGCCTTTTGTATTTATGATGTCTACTTGCATTGTATTATTTTTTATAGAACCTGTGGTTGGGTTTTCGTTAGTGATTACTTGTTAATTAAAACGATGGAACCGTTATGGCCCGGAACTGAACCACTAACCAAAATGTAATTTTTTTCTGCGAAAATTTTCACCACTTTCAGGCCTTTCATTTTCACTGTATCGCCACCCATACGGCCGGCCATGCGCATACCTTTAAATACACGGCTTGCATCAGATGAGTTACCAATAGAACCCGGGGCTCTTGAACGGTCATGCTGGCCATGAGACTGACCACCAACACCACTGAAACCATGGCGTTTTACAACACCCTGGAAACCTTTACCCTTGGTGGTACCTACTACTTCGATGCTGTCGCCTTCGGCGAAGATGTCGATAGTGATAGATTCACCAACGTTCTTATCTGATTCGCTATCGCGGATTTCTTTAACTATTTTTTTAGGAGCTGTATTAGCTTTTGCGAAGTGGTTCACTTCGGCTTTGATGGAGTGCTTTTCTTTCTTGTCGCCGAACGCGATCTGGAGAGCATTGTAACCGTCTGTTTCTACGGTCTTCTTTTGAGTGACTACACATGGACCCGCTTCGATGATCGTAACCGCAGTCTGCTTGCCGGTTGTATCAAAGATACTGGTCATGCCAATCTTCTTACCAATAATACTTTTCATTGTATCTGTTTTATGCCCAGCGGTCTCATAGGGAGACTTAAGCGTTCAATATTTTTCTTTTTAAGAGCTTACCTGGTGCCTTTCTCCGCCGGGGCGGAGAGGTTCATCAAGCCTTTATTTCTACATCCACACCACTTGGCAAATCTAATTTGCTCAAAGCATCAACCGTACGGCTACTGCTGGTGTAAATGTCTAACAAACGTTTGTGCGTACACAATTGGAATTGCTCACGGGCTTTCTTATTAACGTGAGGGGAACGCAACACGGTAAAAATTTTCTTGTGCGTAGGTAAAGGAATTGGACCTGTTACCACTGCGCCCGTACTGCGTACAGTTTTTACAATTTTCTCGGCAGATTTGTCTACCAGATTATGATCGTAAGACTGTAATTTGATTCTGATTCGTTGTGACATATGTAAAGAACTTTAGACTTCCGTTTTTTAATTTGGAGTGCAAAGGTAAGGGTTGGTTTTTATATGACAAACAATTGAGAAAACTTTTTTAGGCATTTAAGAAAATATTTAACGGATTTCCGCCCTTTTTACGGCCATGTTGATCCTGCCCTGCCGCGAAATGACCTTTTTTGCCGCGCCCGCTATCATTCTGGTATAGGACTGCTTTTACTCTGATTCGTATCAAGTGCGTGAATTACCACGGATGCCCCCTACCAGATACGAATCAGTCCCCTACAAGGTCCCTCTAAGGTCGGCTACGGGTTCAACCGGGTCTGAAGACCGTTCTTATATATATAAAGTTGTGGTGAGCGCCCTGAAAAAAAGAAATGCACTGGTACTCAACAGTATGTGATATTCATCCAGCAAAACACGGGCATTCTTTGATCAAACCTGCCGCTGCCGGGTGGTTAGGAACGGTTTTTGGTAATGCAGGTCCAGAAGACCGTTCACGCTTTAATTTCCATTTATGAAATACATGCTCGCGCTGGGCCTTATCGCCTCGCTCCCATTTGCCGCTGCTGCTCAAAAGCTTCATGGCGACCTTTATCTTGGTGCTGCAAACTACCAGGGCGACCTGCAAACCAAGCGCGTTACCTTACAGGGCGCAAAACCGGCCGTTGGCCTTGGACTCTCCTACGATATCAGCAATCATTTTATCGCGAGAACGGCGTTTTCGTTCATGCAGGTTACAGGAGATGATAAGCGCAACACCACCAAACAGGGAAACACTGCCCGTAACCTGAACTTCAAAACGAATATTCTCGAGGGTCAGCTGGGTGTAGAATACAATATCCTGGATCTGACCAATCATAGCCTGACGCCTTACGTTTTTGCGGGGGTAGCCGTATTTCACTACGATCCTTTTACATTTGATTCGGCAGGCACCAAAGTATTCCTGCAACCGTTAGGAACGGAGGGACAAGGGCTGTCTTTGTACCCCGACCGTAAGCTCTATAAGAAAACAGATTTCGCGATTCCTTTTGGCGGGGGTTTAAAACTGGCCCTGAGCGATCGCCTGCAAGTAGGTGTAGAACTTGGGCTGCGTAAGTTATTTACCGATTACCTGGATGACGTAAGCACCACCTACGCGGATTCTGCGGCACTGTTTGCCGGAAGGGGCGCACAAGCGGTGGAGCTGTCGTACCGCGGTGACGAAATTAAAGGCGGCGTGGGTTATCCTGCAGCAGGAACTCAACGCGGCAGCGCCAAATACAAAGACTGGTATTATACAACCGGCTTTCGCATTAGTTACCTGTTCGGTGGCGGCAATGGCGGGGGCAGAAAGACGAAAACAGGCTGCCCGGTGAATGTTTATTAAAGACCTGACCCAATAATTATAAAAGGAAAACCGGCTAAGTCCGGTTTTTTTCGTCTACAGCTGACTGCTTCTGTAAATATTTATCCCCTTCACCTGGCGATATTTGCCTAAAAGCCGCCACCCCGCAACTTATTTTTGCGCGGGAAAGCTATGCTGTGCCCACATCTGCTATATTACAGCGGAAAATAAAAATTAATGGATACATATTTGTGGTCGTTTTGCACTACTGTTAAATCTTAAAAACCTGCTAAACCAGCAATTAACCAATAATGTCTTCATATAAATTCCTGGAGGGTGGCGGCGAAATGGGCGCACTTACCCGCGCACACGACTGGGCATCCACCTCACTTGGCAGCCCCGAATTCTGGCCACAAAGTTTACGCACTTCTATCAGCACGGTATTAAATACGCAGTTTCCCATGTTTTTTTACTGGGGACCGGAACTGATCTGTTTTTATAATGATGCCTATCGCCCCAGCCTTGGTATCAATGGCAAGCATCCGGATATGTTCGGGCAGCCTGCGCACATCTTCTGGGCAGAGATCTGGCATATTCTTGATCCATTAATTAAGCAGGTACTCAGTGGTGGAGGCGCCACCTGGCACGAGGACCAGCTGATTCCATTTTATCGGAACGGGCACATTGAAGATATCTACTGGACATTCAGTTATAGCCCGGTGATTGATGAATCGGGAGAACCCGGTGGCATCCTCGTGGCCTGTACGGAAACAACAGATAAAGTACTTACCCTAAATGCGATCAAACAAAACGAGGAAGATCTCCGTTTCACATTGGATGCTGCCGAGATGGGCACTTTCGACCTGGACCCCATCACGAAGACGGTTACGGGTAACGCCCGCCTGAAGAGCTGGTTTGGCGTTCCGATAGATGAGCCGCTGGAACTGGCGGATGCCTTAAATACGATTGTAGAAAAGGACCGCGACCGCGTGAGTGAAGCGATCGGGAGGGCACTTTCAGAACCCGGTTACACCTATGATATTGCTTACAGTATCATCAATTCCATAGATAAAAAAGAAAGAAAGGTTAGGGTAAAAGGTAAGTCACTTTTTGATGAGAACGGCACCTGCTACCGGTTTACAGGAACGATCCAGGACCAGACGGAAGAGATCAAAGCGCAGGAAGACCTGTTAAAAACAAATTACCGGCTGGCGATCGCTCTTGAGGCCGGTGCACTGGGTTCTTACGAAATGAACCTCCTGACGGGAAAATTCGACTGCGATAAACAATGCAGGGCCCATTTTGGTGTGGGCGAAACGGCCGGTTTCAGTTTCCAGGATTTACTGGCGACAACAACAGAGGACTCCAGGGTACAACTGCAGGCCCGCCTCTCCGAAGCGGTGCAACAAAAATCCATCTTTAATACAGAATGCCCGGTTAAATGGCCCGATGGCACTATCCACTGGATCCGCATTTCTGGTAAACCCAATACAGACGAAGATGACAACGGCCAGGTAATGGTCGGTATCACTACTGATATCACCGAACAAAAACAACTGCACCAGCAAAAGGATGATTTCATCGGTATCGCCAGTCATGAATTGCGGACGCCGATCACGAGCCTGAAGGGGTACACACAGGTGATGGAGAAAATGATGCGTAAGAAAGGTGAACTGCTGGAAGCCGGCATGCTGGCTAAAATGGATGCACAAATCAACAGGATCACCAGCCTGATCAGCGACCTCCTGGACGTTACAAAGATCAACTCCGGGCGCCTGCAGTTAAAAAACACCCTCATCGATTTCAACCAGATGGTGGAAGAAGTGATCGAAGAATTGCAACGTACTACGGAAAGGCATACCTTAAAAACAGACCTGCATCCAACGGGCATTATTTATGCGGACAGGGAAAGGATCAGCCAGGTGCTGATCAACCTGATCACCAACGCGATCAAATACTCCCCCAATGCCGATTCGATCATTATCAGCACAAACCTGGAAGATAACCAGATCAACGTGTGTGTAGAAGATTTTGGTATTGGCATCACGGAGGAAAATAAAGAAAAAGTATTTGAACAGTTTTACCGCGTGAGCGGTGATAAACAGCACACCTTCCCGGGCCTCGGCCTTGGATTATACATCTCATCGGAGATCATTAAACGTACCGGCGGCAGGCTTTGGGTAAACAGCAAAGCAGGACAAGGCTCCACGTTTTGCTTTTCTATTCCCGTAGACCAGGGGCCGACGGAACCGGATTTTTATCAGCATACATAAAAGAGCAATAATGGAAGGATATAAAATAATGGTAGCTGACGATGACCCCGGTATTATCGATGCCGTGGTGATGATGCTGGAATTTGAAGGCTTCGAAGTGAGTGCTACTTTGAATGGAGCGCAGGTGTTGTCGATGACAGATCTACCCGACCTTATCCTGCTCGATATCTGGATGTCCGGAGAAGACGGCCGTGATATCTGCCGTTCTTTAAAGGGGAACGACAGAACAAAAAACATCCCGGTGATCATGTTTTCTGCCAGCAGCAAATTAAAGAATTCGGCAGTGGAAGCGGGCGCTGATGATTTTATCGAAAAGCCCTTTGATTTTGAAGAACTGACATCGCGGATCAGGAAACTATTATCCCAGCCAACCAACAACGCCGAGAACTAGTCGAATCTCCTCTTTAAAAAGACAACCCTGCCCGATCTCAAAAAGCAAACGGGCAGTTATTCACCGCCCGTCATACATTTTATTAAATTTATGGTCAGCCTTCCGCGATGACAAATGTTATCGGCTGGCGCCGGTAGGCATTTACGGTCCTCCCATTTTGTAACGCGGGCGTCCACCGTGGCGACTTTTTCATAATGCGCAGCACTTCCTTTTCCATTCCATACCCAAAATTTGTCTCAGCCTGCATATCCCTGATGACGCCATCTTTGCCCACAATAAAACGAACGACAACAGTGTATGTTCCGGCAGGAGCTTTCTTTCTTAAGGGAACATCGGCCTTCAGATTCTACATGAGGAACTCGCGCCATGCGGCATTACCACCGGGAAATTCGGCTTCAATCTCTACGCGTTCAAAAACTTTCGATGTGTCGGTAACAGGTGCTGTTTGTGGGGCATCAACAACAGTTTGCGCGTTTGCGGCAACGGAGCAACAGGTGAGCGCGAGTACGATAAAAAATTTCATAAGGTTTATTTTTCCGAAGATAAGTAAGAGCGGCTATTCATCATTTGTTACGCTGCCACCACTGCTGGCCGTTTGCTGTACTTTTGCGCCGCCATGATGGTGGATACTGGCACCACTGCTCGAATTGGCATCTAGTGCAACACTTGCATGTAATTTTATAGATGCACCGCTGCTCGCAGAGGCCCTGGCAGTTTCGCATAACAGGTCATAGGCATTGATATCTGAGCCGCTGGAAGATTCGGCAGACATAGATTGTGTTTTACCGGAGACATCAATATTTCCAGCACTGCTCGCTTCCAGGGAAACTTTTGGTGCATCAACGTTTGCCTCAATCTTTGCCGCACTGGAGACATCCAGGCTGATGCTGGCCGCTGCGCGTAATACGCCAATGGCTTTTACATCCGCTGCAGAAGATGCCACAATTTTACTAATCTCAGGAGCCGTAATAAATACGTGGATATTGGCATTGCGCACGTTCATCCTGTCTTTGAGCCGGATCCTTAACTGGCCGTCTTCCACATCCGTTGCCACATATTTCATCAGGTTGTCGTCCGCCTCTACCCTCACCTGGAACGCCGCGCCCGTACGCAACTCCACGGTGATCGAATTGCTTACTGAAATACCGGTAAAGTTTTCCGTCGTCCTGTTTTCGGTGATGATCGTACCACTGCCGCTGCGCGAATTACAGGAAGCAAGGAACAACAGGCTGAAGGCAAGGATTAAAATATGTTTCATGTATATACTTTTTGCGCGCAAAGATTTATAAAAAATTCCGGCTTTACAAACCTTTCATCCGGTCAATATCCCGTTATTCTCAAAACCGTGAATTTTAATTGATTTACATTTGCACCCATCTATGACAGACAAAATAATCATCCTTGATTTTGGATCGCAATACACGCAACTGATCGCAAGGGTTGTGCGTGAAGCCAACGTTTTTTGCGAGATCATTCCTTTTAATAAGCCTATCCCCGATGACCCTGCATTAAAGGGCATTATTTTGTCGGGATCGCCTTTTTCGGTTAACGAAGAGAAAGCACCGTTTGTGAACGTGAAAGAGATGGCGGAAAAATTACCCGTGCTCGGCATCTGCTATGGTGCTCAACTTACGGCGAAATTGTTCGGTGGCCATGTAGCTAAAAGTGATAAGCGCGAATACGGCCGCGCAAGTTTTACCATCAGCAAAAGCGATCCATTAATGGAGGGCTTACCTGCTGCGTCGCAGGTGTGGATGAGCCATAGCGATACGATCCAGCAGCTGCCGATCGGTTTTGAATTATTGGGTACAACAGAAAGTATTCCTGTGGCCGCATTCCGCAACGAAACGGCTGCTGCAAATAAAATATACGGTCTGCAGTTCCACCCGGAAGTATATCATTCTACAGAAGGAAAAAAGATCATCAGTAATTTCCTCGTGAATATTTGTGGTTGCGCGCAGGATTGGACTCCGGCTCATTTTATTACCGACACAGTAGCCGCACTGAAAGAACAACTGGGTGATAGTAAAGTGGTGATGGGCTTAAGTGGTGGCGTAGACAGCACGGTGGCTGCCACCCTGATCCATAAAGCCATCGGAGAAAATCTCTATGGTATTTTCGTGGACAATGGTGTGTTAAGAAAAAATGAATTTGAGGAAGTACTGGCCATTTATAAATCACTCGGGTTAAATGTAACGGGTGTGGATGCGAAAGAACATTTTTATACAAAGCTGGCAGGTAAAGTATTGCCGGAAGATAAGCGCAAGGCGATCGGCGGGAGTTTCATCGAGATCTTCGACCAGGAAGCACATAAGATCTCCGGCATCAGTTTTCTCGGGCAGGGCACGATCTATCCTGATGTGATCGAATCCGTTTCTGTACACGGGCCGTCGGTAACGATCAAATCGCACCATAATGTGGGCGGCCTGCCGGAAACAATGAAATTAAAACTGGTAGAACCATTGCGTTTCTTGTTTAAAGACGAGGTGAGAAAGATCGGTGCTGAACTGGGTATTCCGCAGCATTTGTTAAACCGTCATCCTTTCCCCGGGCCCGGACTGGCTATCAGGATCTTAGGCGATGTTACGGAAGAAAAGGTACGGTTATTGCAAGATGCAGACCTGATCTATACAGAGAGTTTGCGCAAGTTTGAGCTTTATGATAAAGTGTGGCAGGCAGGAACGATCTTGTTGCCAGTGAAGAGTGTTGGTGTGATGGGTGATGAACGCACTTACGAATTTACGATCGCTCTGAGGGCCGTAACTTCTGTGGATGGTATGACGGCAGACTGGGCACATCTGCCTTACGAGTTCCTGGCGCATGTATCCAACGAGATCATTAATAATGTAAAAGGAATTAACCGTGTAGTTTATGATATCAGCAGTAAACCCCCTGCTACTATCGAGTGGGAATAAACGCTTTTGAAAACCAGCATATGCAAAAAACAATTGTACTCTTTTTTATTACGATTTTAAGTCTTGGCCTTTCAAAAAAGTCGGAAGCACAGGTAACAGTGCCCGGTAAGTTCAAGACTTATAACGTGGGCATTTTTGCACCGCTGTTTTTAGATTCCCTTTTCAATGATGCCGGTAATTATCGCTTTGGAAAGAGTTTTCCAAAGTTCGCATTACAGGCGATTGATTTTGTTCAGGGTGCGCAGATCGCGTTAGACAGTATGCCTGTGTACAACGGCAACATTCATGCAACCGTGTACGATTCCAGGTCATATAATATGCCGATTTCGAGATTGATCGCCGCAAAGCGACTGGATAGCCTGGATCTTATCATCGGCTCTGTAAAGGATGCTGATTTTACACAGCTCGCAGCATTAGCGCAGCAAAAAAATATTCCATTTATTTCGGCGACATATCCTAACGATGCAGGCATTACGGCCAACCCGTTTTTAGTGATCGTTAACTCAACACTGAAGGCTCATTGTGAAAGTATTTTCAGTTACCTCTTGCAGAGCCACGGCCAGGATAAAATATTTCTCGTTCGTAAACCCGGTGCCCAGGAAGATAAAGTGGCCGAATATTTCAGGAACATCAATGCCCCTGATGGCAAGCCGTTGCTGAATATCCAAACGGTTAATATTAACGGGGATTTCAGTGTGCTCACGAGCAAACTGGACAGTACGAAGAAAAACATTTTTATCGGCGGAAGCTTGTCGGAAGACTTTGCCACGAAATTAGCCAACGAAGCTTTTAGCTGGAATAAGATCTACCCGATCACGTTGATCGGCATGCCGAACTGGGATGGATTTAGTTTCATGAACAGGAGAAGTGAATTCAAAGATTTCCCTGTTTATTATACAACGCCTTACTACAATAATAAATGGGATAGCTATAGCCGCCTGGTGCAGTCCGTTTATAAAAAGAAATATAAGGGTGTTCCATCAGACATGAGTTATAAGGGGTTTGAAGCTGTTTTTCTTTTTGCGCGTTTGCTTACCCGTTATCCTGATGATTATATGAGTCACCTCAACGATTTTACTTACAAAGTATTCAACGAATATAATTTTAAGCCTGTTTTCCTGCAGAAGAATATGACTGTGCCGGATTATTTCGAGAACAAACACTTGTACTTTATCAGGGCGATGAATGGCACTTTTTCGAAGGCCTGGTAATCGGTGATCGATTGATTTAACTTATTAAAAGCAGTTCCCCGGAACTGCTTTTTTGTTTGTAGAAGGTTGTGTTGGGCAAAGGCGAACAGCAAACGCTTTAAAGTGAAAAGCAACATTTGGAGAACGCTTGGGGCAAAGTTTTATCCTGCTTAATTATGCTATTTTGGTCGGTTAACTACCCAAACATGCGCAAACCGGCAAGTTGGCTTTTGGCATAAACGATCTTTGATGTCTGTATGAGCAACTCCGGTATGGAAGAACGATTTACAGGGAATCACAACATGCGCAGTTATTTGGAGAACGCTTCTGAATACAATGAAACACAAAAAAAGCCTCCCGTCTTATGGGGAGGCTTTATGAGGAGGTATCAGTTATGTTATTGTTTGATCACACGGCCTGAAGCGATGCGGTTGCCACTGGCATCCTTCACTTCTACCATGTAAACACCTGTGCTCATGTTTTTCATGT
>JAQBNH010000001.1 GCA_028288705.1 Ferruginibacter sp. | reverse complement strand
TCTGTAAATATCATGGCGGGTAACCTTACCGGCCAGGTGCGGAATATTGCCGAGGTAACAACGGCGGTGGCGAAAGGAGATCTGTCGAGGAAAATTACCGTGGATGTAAAAGGAGAAATTCTCGAGTTAAAAAATACGATCAACACGATGGTGGATCAGCTGAACTCCTTTGGTTCGGAGGTAACCCGTGTGGCGCGCGAGGTAGGTTCGGAAGGTAAATTGGGCGGACAGGCCGATGTACCGGGCGTGGGTGGTACCTGGAAAGATCTCACCGATTCTGTAAATATCATGGCGGGTAACCTTACCTCGCAAGTGAGAAATATTGCCGAGGTAACAACAGCGGTGGCAACCGGGGATCTGTCACGGAAAATTGACGTGGATGTAAAAGGTGAGATCCTCGAATTGAAGAATACGATCAACACGATGGTGGAACAGCTCCGGAGTTTTGCCTCCGAGGTAACGCGTGTGGCACGTGAGGTGGGTTCGGAAGGTAAGCTTGGCGGACAGGCGGCTGTGGAAGATGTGGGTGGTGTATGGAAAGACCTGACGGATTCAGTAAACCAGATGGCGGGTAACTTAACAGGCCAGGTACGTAATATCGCCGAGGTAACAACGGCGGTGGCGAAAGGAGATTTGTCGAGGAAAATTACCGTGGATGTAAAAGGAGAAATTCTCGAGTTGAAAAATACGATCAACACGATGGTGGATCAGCTGAACTCTTTTGGTTCGGAGGTAACGCGTGTGGCGCGTGAGGTAGGTTCGGAAGGTAAACTCGGCGGCCAGGCCGATGTACCGGGTGTGGGTGGTACCTGGAAAGATCTGACAGATTCTGTAAATAAAATGGCGAGTAACCTTACCTCGCAGGTAAGAAATATTGCCGAGGTAACAACGGCTGTGGCGAACGGGGATCTGTCGCGGAAGATCACCGTAAACGTACAGGGCGAGATCCTCGAGTTAAAGAATACGATCAATACGATGGTGGATCAGCTTCGTGGTTTCGCTTCCGAGGTAACGCGTGTGGCCCGTGAGGTAGGAACAGAAGGAAAACTGGGCGGACAGGCAAACGTACCCGGTGTTGCCGGAACCTGGAAGGATCTTACGGATTCTGTAAACCAGATGGCGGGTAACCTTACGGCGCAGGTGCGGAATATTGCCGATGTGGCGATCGCCGTGGCGAACGGGGATATGAGTAAAAAAATTACGGTAGATACACGCGGCGAGATCCTGCAGTTGAAGGAAACACTGAATACGATGGTGGATCAGCTTCGTGCCTTCGCCTCCGAGGTAACGCGTGTGGCGCGGGAGGTAGGTACGGATGGTAAACTGGGCGGACAGGCATTTGTACCGGGTGTTGCCGGAACCTGGAAGGATCTCACGGATTCTGTAAACTCCATGACGGGTAACCTGACGGCGCAGGTGCGAAACATCGCCGAAGTAACCAAGGCCGTGGCCTCGGGCGATTTAAGTAAAACGGTGGCGATCGATGTGAAGGGCGAGATCCTGGATCTGAAGAATACGATCAATACGATGGTGGAACAGCTGAACTCCTTCGCCTACGAGGTAACGCGTGTGGCGCGTGAGGTAGGAACGGAAGGTAAACTAGGCGGCCAGGCAGAAGTAAAAGGTGTGGGCGGTACCTGGAAAGATCTCACGGATAGTGTGAACATGATGGCATCCAACTTAACCAACCAGGTGCGCGGTATTGCAAAAGTGGTAACCTCCGTGGCAACCGGGAACTTAAAACAAAAACTAACGATCGTTTCGCGCGGTGAGGTAGCCGAACTGATTGAAACGATCAATGAAATGATCGATACGCTGGCGGTATTTGCCGACCAGGTAACCAGTGTGGCGCGTGAAGTAGGTGTTGACGGGCGTTTGGGCGGACAGGCGAATGTGCCTGGTGCATCCGGTACCTGGAAAAACCTGACGGAGAACGTAAACCAGCTGGCGCAGAATCTAACCACGCAGGTACGTTCCATTTCTGAAGTGGCATCGGCGGTAACCAAAGGGGATCTTACGCGAAATATTCGCGTGGAAGCGAAAGGTGAAGTAGAAGCCCTCAAGGATACGATCAACCAGATGATCACCAACCTTCGTGAAACAACCTTGCTGAACCAGGAACAGGATTGGCTGAAATCCAACCTGGCGAAATTTACGCAGATGTTGCAGGGGCAGAAAGATCTCAACACGGTAACGAAAAGAATTCTCTCTGAGCTGGCGCAGGTAGTAACAGCCCATTACGGCGCCTTCTATATCCTCAGCCAGGACGAAGAAAGTGCGAACGTAAAACTGAACCTGTTCGCGAGCTATGGTTACAAAACGGATAAAAATATTCCGAAAGAATTCTCTGTAGGCGAAGGGCTTGTCGGCCAGGTGGCTTTCGAAAAAGAAAGGATCATCCTGTCGAATGTGCCTTCCAATTACATCAATATTACTTCGGGGCTGGGCAGGGCAAAACCGGCCAACCTGATCATCCTGCCGGTATTGTTTGAGAACAATGTGAAAGCTGTTATTGAACTTGCATCGCTGGATGAATTCAGTGAAACGCACCTGGATTTCTTAAGCCAGTTAACAGAGTCGATCGGTATCGTATTGAATACGATCGAGGCGAACTCGAGGACGGAAGAACTGCTTGCACAATCGCAGTCACTTGCTGGTGAGCTGAAAGTTCAGCAGGAAGAATTACGCCGGACGAACGACGAGTTGCAGGATAAAGCACTGCTCCTCGTAAAGCAAAAGAACGAGGTGGAAGACAAGAACAAAGAGGTGGAAGAAGCCCGTCGTTCACTGGAGGAAAAAGCCGAGCAGTTGCAGCTGACCTCGAAATATAAATCAGAATTCCTGGCGAACATGTCGCATGAGTTGCGTACACCGTTGAACAGTTTACTGATTCTTGCGCAGCAGTTGTATGAAAATTCCGAAGGTAACCTGAACGACAAACAGGTTCGTTATGCGAAAACGATTCACTCCTGCGGGGATGACTTAATTCAACTGATCAACGATATCCTGGATCTGTCGAAAATTGAGTCTGGGTTTATCACGGCCAATATTGCACCGGTACGTTACAGCGAGATCGCGTCCTTTGTTGAAACAACCTTTAAACCGATCGCGGAAGCAAGGCACCTGCGGTTCACGATTGAAACCGATGATCAACTCGCAGAAGTAATGGAAACGGATATCCAGCGCCTGAACCAGATCCTGAAAAACTTATTGTCGAATGCCTTTAAGTTCACAGAGAAAGGAGAAGTAAAACTAAAGATCTATAAGGCCGAGAAGAACTGGCGTTACGGAACCTATAACCTCGACAATGCCAAGAATGTAGTGGCGTTTTCCATCAGCGATACCGGTATCGGTATCCCGCAGGAAAAACAAAATATCATCTTCGAAGCCTTCCAGCAGGCCGAAGGGTCAACAAGCCGTAAGTATGGCGGTACGGGACTTGGATTGTCGATCAGCCGTGGTTTGGCTGAACTCTTAGGCGGAACGATCGAACTGGAAAGCAACTCCGGCAACGGTAGTATTTTCACCCTCTTCCTCCCACTCGACCTGGACATGATCATGGCAAAAGATAACCTCGATGCCAGCACCTATGCCGCAGTAAAACTGGGTACCGACTCCGGGGATATTGATACGTTATTGAATTCCATCGGCATTGCTAACGACAAGGCAGACACGAAGAACCTGAACCTCGTAAGTGAGATGATCAACGATAGCGGCGATGACCGTGCCAATATCCAGCCAAATGATAAGGTGGTATTGGTGATCGAGGATGACCTGCGCTTCGGCAAGATCCTGATCGACAAGGCACACCAGGAAGGCCTGAAAGCAATCGTTGCGGTGAGTTATATTGAAGTGTTTGATTTCATCAACCGCTGTACACCGATCGCGATCACGCTCGACGTGAAACTGCCGGATACCAGTGGCTGGAAAGTATTGGAACTATTGCACAATGACCTGAACTATCGCCATATCCCGATCCACCTGATCTCTGGTGAAGAGAACCGTTCACTCGCGTTAAGGCGTGGCGCACGCAGCTTCTTGCTGAAACCACTGGAAAATGATTCACTGAATGAATTGTTCAAAGACATCATCGAATTCAATGCGAAAGAAACGAAGAAGGTGCTGGTGGTAGAAGACAATGAAATGGATGCATCCCAGATCGCGAAAATGCTGGAGGCGGATAAGATTGAAGTGACGATCGCAGAAAACGGTAATGAAGGATTGAAGAAGATCGGCTCGGGCGATTTCGATTGTATTATTCTCGATTATACACTGCCGGATATTTCCGGTACCGAGCTCGTGAACCGCGTTGCAGAAACGAAGAAAAAACCTACCGCGGTGATCATGTACTCTTCCCGCGATTTTACCAAGTCCGAATTAAAACAATTGAACCGGCAGTCCAACAGCATCTTACTGAAGGGCGTAAATTCCCTGGAACATTTGCTGGAAGAAACCGTGCTTCATTTGCATATCAACCATAAAGATTTGCCGCAGGAAAAGAGGAAGATCATCGAAAACATCCGCATCAAGGAAGATATCCTCACGGGCAAAAACGTGCTGGTAGTGGATGATGACGTGCGTAACCTGTTTGCATTAACGACCGTGTTTGAACGATACAATATCAATGTGATCACGGCAGAAAGTGGCAGGGAAGCGATCAATATCATCAATGATGACAACCCGAAAATTGAAATGGTGCTGATGGATATTATGATGCCGGAAATGGACGGCTATGAAACCACACAAAAGATCAGGCGCGAACATAAAAACAGCAGCCTGCCGATCATCGCCGTAACTGCGAAAGCAATGAAAGGCGACAGGCAGAAATGTATTGAAGCAGGCGCTTCTGATTATATCACCAAACCGGTGAAGATCGATCAGCTGCTTTCGCTGATGCGCGTTTGGTTTTACAAATAAAGAGTAGATAGTACGGGTTGAAATTTTTGAAGCAGCGCTTCGTTTCAACCCGTATCTTTCAACATTCATTTTTTCATTTTCTTAAAAAGGCATGCAGAAAATACTTTTAGTAGATGACAGGGAAGATAATTTGTTGTCGATTGCCAGCATTTTAGAACCCGACGGATATGTTTTTGTGAAAGCCAATTCTGGCAGGCAGGCGCTGAAGATCCTGCTGCGTGAATTTGATTTCGCGTTGATCCTGATGGACGTGAAGATGCCTAACCTCAACGGGTTTGAAACCGCGACGTTAATTTATGAGCGGGAAAAACTGCGGCATATCCCGATCATTTTTATCACTGCGAATAATTACGGCGATGAAAATATTTTCCAGGGATACAAGGCGGGAGCGGTGGATTATATTTATAAGCCGATCAATGCCGATCTGCTGCGGGCCAAGGTGAGCGTGTTCATCGATCTCTATAAAAAAAATCATCGGCTGCTCGCGCAGGAGCAGAAATTACGGGCAGCAAATGAACAACTGGAAAAGGAAATTGAAGAGCGAAAAAAATCAGAAGCGCAGGTGAATGAGCTCAACGTGCAGCTGATGGATAATATTGAGCAGTTAAAAAGCACGAACGAGGAGCTGGATAATTTTGCCTACATCGCATCGCACGATCTGCAGGAGCCCCTCAGGAAGATCCGCACGTTCAGCGATATGCTCGTAAAAAAATACGGGGAAACGATCAACCCGAGTGCGATCGATTACCTGGAAAAGATCGACCGTTCTTCCAAGCGGATGCAGCAACTGATCGATGATATTTTATCCTTCTCCCGGTTCTCCAATAACAGTGATGATTTTATCCCGACCGATCTGAATGTTTTGCTCGACCAGGTGGTTTCTGACCTGGAACTTACGATCGAAGAAAAATCGGCGCAGGTGCGCGCGACGCATCTACCCACTTTGCAGGTGGTTCCCGCAATGATCAGCCAGTTGTTCCAGAATTTATTATCCAATGCGTTAAAATTTTCGCGGCCCGGCATACCGCCGGTAATCGATATCAGCACAGGCACGATCAAAGGCACAAACATTCCGGGAATCAAGCCCCATCTCACACAGGAGGAATTCAATACGATCAGTTTCTCCGACAACGGTACGGGTTTCGAAGAAAAATATGCGGAGATGATCTTCATCATTTTTAAACGGCTGGAAAACAACAAACAGGGCACCGGCATCGGCCTGGCAATCTGTAAAAAGATCGTAGATAAGCATCATGGCTATATCTACGCCACAAGTTCCCCGGGCAAAGGTTCCAAATTCACGATTGCGCTGCCTGCTGAGCGTGAAGAAGCCGAATAAATTGTTGCTTTTTTGTCATATTACGGCGGCGCGCGCGAAGCCTGAAAATAATTCCTTAGTTTTATTTGGAAAAAATAATCCGGTAGTATTTTTGGCGAAAGTTTTAAACCAATTTCCTTAATGGCCCTTGCCCCGCAGTCCGTTCCGCTGTTAACCCCGTTCCCGCTTTCTGCCGGGACTGTTCCTGCACAGGAAGCAACTCATCCAGGCAATTATTTTTCCACTCATAAACAAACTTCTTTACCCTCGCTCCATATTATGCTGGTAGATGATGACGCTGAAGATCGCGAGATCTTTGAAGAGGCGATCCGTGAGGTAAACCCGGAGATCAGGTTGTCGACGATCAGCAGTTGTGAAGATGTGATTGATGAGCTCATGAAGCCCGCAAAAAAGCCAGACCTCGTGATCCTTGATCTGAATATGCCTAAAAAGAATGGTTTTGAATGCCTGGAAGAACTCCGGGAGATCGATGAATTAGCGGCGGTTCCGGTGATGGTTTATTCTACCACGGCCAATGCCGAGCAGGTAACGCGGGCCTATGAAAAAAAGGCAAATATGTACCTGCAGAAACCGAGCAGTTTTGAAGGCATCAAGGCATTGATAACCATGATCCTGGCGCTTGACCCCGAGCATTATATCCCCCAGGCACCCCAGAACAACTTCCTGGTGCAGATCCAGCAGACCTGATGAAGTTGATTGTTGCATACAAAAAAATATTATTTTTGTAGGGACATGGCAGCGTTTCCATCATATAATCCCGCAGTTTCTCCCGGAGAAGACACCGATACATTAACAGAAACATCCCCGCATTATTCACTGATCGTTTGGAACGACGATGTAAATACATTTGAGTGGGTGATTGAAACGCTGATAGAAGTTTGCGGCCATGCCCAGGAGCAGGCAGAGCAGTGTGCGATGTTCATCCATACCAAAGGTAAATACGCGGTAAAAAATGGCAGTTACGAAACGCTGAAACCAAAATGTGACGCCATCACTGATCGCCAGATCGGCGCCACGATCGAGATCATTGCTTAGGTGATGTGAATTCCTGATTACCTATCCCTAATCACCAATTCCCAATTGCTTATACTATTCAACTAATCAACCATACAACTGCTCCACCCAATCCCTAATTACTAATCCCTAATTACTAATCCCTAATTACTAATTCCCCCTTCAGCAATCCCCCACCAATTAACACCTCACTAATCAATTATTAAACTATCTCACTATTCAACCAATCAACCCTCCTCAATCATCAACCTGCTCCCCCCAATTCCAAATTACCAATTCCTCATACTCCCCCACCAATCAACCCTTCAACCCCTCAACTCCACCCCCCAATTCCTAATTCCAAGCTCCAATTCACTCCCCCACAAATCAACCCTCACCCCTTCAACCGCTCTCCCAGCTTCAGGCCCAGCGCAATTTTCTTCAGCGCGATCCCCATTTGGTTTTCGATCGTCTTTACAGAAAGATTCAACAGTCTGGCTGCTTCCTGGTATTTAAATCCTTCTTCTTTTACGAGTTTAAAAACCGCTTTGCATTTCACCGGCAGCTGGTTGATGACGAGTTGCAATTCGGCAGAAAATTCTTTTGCTTCCAGCAGTTCATCCGGCCGCCGCGCATCGGATTTCAGGCTGTCAAGCGCGAATTCTTCGATCCAGCAAACCTTTTCTTTTCTTGCTTTGTAGAGATAAGTGAGCGCAAGGTTCTTTACGGCAACGTATAGGAATACACGCAGTTCGCGCACTTCGGGCAGGGACGATCTTTTTTTCCAGATTTGAACAAACACATCTTCCACGATTTCTTCGGCAATATGGTATGACTTGATGATGCGGAAGGCAAATTCGTGAAGGTCTGCGTAGAAGAGCAGGTAGAGTTGCTCGAATGCATGCGTATCGCCGGCGGCAACGGCCTGTTGCAGTTGCAGTATGTTTTGTGATGGATCATTCTGCTTGATCATGGCGAGCGATAGTTGCTTCTTAAAGTTATTGCAATACTTTATGAAATCAAACAGTAAATCGAGGGATTTGTTTTGTACTTTTGCCCGCTGATAATTTATTATCTCCGGGGCTGACCGGTTTTGACAGCATAGATCTTTGTAAGTGTAAGCATGTAGTGCGTTGGGTAATTAGCACTTAAATCTGAATACTCAAACTTCAAATGGCAATACTCAGTATGCCATGGCTGCTTAATCGATAGATTAGCATCCATTAGGGCCGCCGAACAGGTTCGCCTGTTACCAAGTTCCGCCGCCGACTCAAAACAAAAACGGGCTGCTTCAACCGAATGATGTGACGGTTGATTAAGATCATTCTTCTAAGGAAACAGTTGGTTTGTTATGCTCCTGCCGTTTCCCGACAATCAATGCATAAATAAACATGTAGAAAGCTTATGGCGAATATGTTTGGACCAGGGTTCGATTCCCTGCAGCTCCACTTTATTAAATGCCCGGGACGAAAGTTACCGGGCTTTTTTATGCACGCGAGAAATTTTTCGCCACGAAGACACGAAAACAGGAAGACGCACGAAGAAGGGTTTACCACAGAGTGAAAAGAGTTATTTCACGGAGTGGCGCAGAGTTTTTTTCGCCACTAAGTCGCTAAGGCAGAAAGGAAACACAGCCCCCGTCTGGTCTCCCGACCAACGGGTTAATTTTTACCTGAGAGTGAACAGCGTTTGTTCCCATTACAGAGAGTAACATTTACCATTTAAGGCTCCCACCCAATTCCCAATTACCAATTCCCAACTCCTAATTCCCAACTCCTAATTCCCAATTACCAATTCCCAATCCCAAAAACGCCTACCCTCTCTTACGGATCTTATTCTGCGAGATACTTCTTTGCCTTGAGCATTTAAAGCGCGTAACATCTTCGCCTCTTAAAGCTGCATGCTTGCTGGATCTGCCGTTGGTACGCCGGCGCCACATCCGGAAACTGGAGGCTTTCATTTCTTTACGCATGAGCTCAATCACGGCTTTTTCCTTTAAGCCAAACTGCTGTTCAATCGCCTCAAAAGTAGTGCGGTCTTCCCAGGCCATTTCAATGATCCGGTCTGTGTCTGTTGTTGAAAATATTTTTATTGTATTCATATCATTGTTTTTTAACCACAGAGTTAAAAGAGTTTTCTCAAGGAGTTACACAGAGTTTTTTTGCCACTAAGACGCGAAAACAGAAAGGGAACGCAGCCCCCGTCTGGTCTCCCGACCAACGGGTTAAATTTTTACCAAAGACGCAGGAAGTGTTCTTTTACCACAGGGTGACCGGAGCTTGTTCACAGAGTTTCACCGAGTTTTTGCTTTTTAATTTTTACTTTTTAATTTTAAATTTTCCCCCTTGCGCGCCTTTGCGAGAAACATTTTACTTTTTACTTTTCCCCCTGCATTGCTCGCTGCAATATTTTACCTCTTCCCAAACCTTTGCCCATTTTTTTCGCCAGCTGAAAGGACGCAGGCAGACCGGGCAGATTTTCGACGGCAGGTTTTCTTTTTTTATGGCTTTCATTGCTTCGTATCTAATTGCTGCAGGAAATTTTCGGCATTGGTTAAATGGTTCAATTGCTTTTCTTTCGGCAGCTTGTCAAAGACATCTACCAGCATCCCGAGGCGCGGGTTCTGTTTGAAGAAATCGCGGTGAACATCCATAAAGCGCCAGAACAACCCGTCCCATATTTCCTGCCAGGGCCCTTTTTTATAGTCACTCATTTTCAGCAGGTAATTACTCCCGCTGATATAGGGCTTGGTCGTCATCAGCCCGCCATCGGCAAACTGCGTCATGCCATAGACATTCGGCACCATCACCCAGTCGTAGGCATCGATGAACATTTCCATGAACCAGCGATACACTTCATCCGGGTCGAATTCGCAAAGCAGCATGAAGTTGCCGAGCACCATCAACCGTTCGATATGGTGGCAATAACCCGTTTGCAAAATCTTTTTTATTGTGATGTCAATCGGTGCAATACCTGTGTCGCCGGTCCGGAAAGAGGCCGGAATTTTTCGCCTGAATTTCCAGTAGTTGCGCGTCCGTTGTTTGCTGCCTTCCCGTTCATACACGATGCGAACAAACTCGCGCCAGCCCATGATCTGCCGGATAAATCCTTCCAGAGAATTTAATGGAACGGTGTATTTTCCTGCCGCTTCCATCGCCCGCTCCAGCACCTGCGCTGGTTGTAACAAACCGATATTGAGCATGGGCGTTAATACGGAATGATGCAATACGGCTTCGTTTGCAACGATCGCATCTTCATAAACGCCGAATTTTTCGAACCGCTTTTTTAAAAAATCATCCAGCCATGCCCGCGCATCACTGAACGTAACAACGAATAAACAGCGGCTATCCAGTTCTCCATAGTTGTTGGGAAAATTTTCCCGGACGTAGGTTTTAGCTTCGCTGATGTATTTATTTTCCTCCGGGATATGAAGTAGCGGCGCACTGGTTTTTTTCGGAAATTTTTGCCTGTTGTCGGCATCGAAAGACCATTTTCCGCCGACAGGGCTGCCATCGGGTTCCACTAACACTTGTCTTTTCTTCCGCTGCCAGTTGTAAAAGTTCGTCTGGAAATAACTGGTTTTGTTATGAAAATAATCCTTCACGTCAGCGAGGGTATTTAAAAAACCCGGATTCTCATAACGGTGCAGGCTAACCGAATGTTTCCTGCAGGCTGCTGCTACCCTTTTCGTCAACCAGTTGTCAATGGGGTCGGTGATATGGATCTCGCGGATTCCATTTGCAGCCAAAACGGCGATCAGCTCCCGGCAGTCGTTTTCTCTACTAGTCGTTTCAATATAATATACCCTAAAATGTTTTTCCTGCAGCCAGGCTTCGTAAAACTTCATGCTGGCGCGATGCAGAACAAGTTTCTGGCAGTGAAAATTATATTGGCGGAAGAACAGCCATTCTTCTACCAGGTAAACTTCCCGGCCTTCCTGCAGCGCGGGGTTCTGTTCAAACAACTGGTGAGGAAAGATAAGGCTGACAGCATTGGGCATAATCTAATCAACAAGAAGAAGATGCGAAAGTTCAATAGCGGGAAATTTCTCTATGACAGAGTAAGGAAAGAGTCGGCCCATTTTTAAAAAAGAAAATTTAGGAACAAGCCCGAGTTTAAAGTTTTACGAGACCGGCAGAACTGAGTCGATCCCTAATTAAGTTTTACTAATAAAGACATTGCTAAAATCCCCTGTTATCAAAACGTCTAAAAAAATTGGTATCTAATTTTTTTGGGGGAAATAAAATTTCATCGTAATATTGCAATGAAATGGGAGTAACAAAGTCTGAGATATTTACCGATAAACAAAACAAGATGGCAACCATGCTAAAGGCAGTGGCCCATCCGGCCAGAATTGCTATCCTGGAATATTTAGTTAGCTCTCAGTCGTGTATTTGCGGTGATCTGGTAGAAGAGTTGGGATTAGCACAAGCAACGATTTCCCAACATTTGAGAGAGTTAAAAAACTCAGGCTTGATAAAGGGAACGGTTGAGGGCACGAGTGTATGTTACTGCATTGATGAGAAAATATGGAAACAGTTCAAACAACAAATGGAAAAGTTTTTTGGCAATTATGAAAATAAAGATAACTGTTAGCCCTTTTTTTTGCCTCAATCAATCGTCATATTGCAATAAAATATTCAATCATTCATTAGTTAAATTATTCGTAAAATGAAACTATCAGAAATTAAGCGACAGCTAAACACACTCGAATCAGTCAATTTTCAGCTTGAAAGCGGTACAATGGTTCCTGAACACTTCCACGTTACCGAAGTTGGGATTGTAACAAAAAACTTTATTGATTGTGGCGGGACAGTAAGAAATGAAAAAGTTGCAAATTTTCAGCTGTGGGATGCCAATGACTTCGAACACAGGTTAAAGCCACAGAAACTCGCCAACATAATTGCCCTTTCTGAAAAGGTTTTAGGAATGGAAGATTTGGAGATTGAGGTTGAATATCAATCTGACACCATTGGGAAATACGGGCTGGACTTTAACGGGAAAAATTTTATTCTTACCTCAACCCAAACCGACTGTTTAGCCAAAGACAAATGTGGCGTTCCAGAGAAGGAAACTTTATCAGTAAATCAACCGGCTTCTGCATGTGCTCCGGGCGGCGGATGCTGCTAATCATTTCTTAAATCAGTTTTTATGTCAGCTAACAATTGCGCACCAGCAAATGAGCGTAAGAAATTAAATTTTTTGGACAGGTACCTAACCCTCTGGATTTTTTTAGCAATGGGCCTGGGTGTTTCCATTGGCTATTTCATTCCTTCATCCTCAGGGTTTATAAATTCCTTTTCCTCTGGAACGACAAACATTCCTTTAGCGATCGGGTTAATTCTTATGATGTATCCTCCTTTTGCAAAAGTGCGCTACGAAAAGTTGAAAGCCGTTTTTAAGAACACCAAAGTATTAGGAATGTCCCTGTTCCTGAATTGGATTATTGGGCCCGTACTTATGTTCCTGCTTGCGGTTATTTTCCTTCACGATAAACCAGAGTATATGGTTGGCCTCATTCTGATCGGGCTTGCGCGATGTATTGCGATGGTGATTGTCTGGAACGAACTTGCCGATGGGAGCAGAGAGTACGCTGCCGGCCTGGTTGCATTAAATAGTGTCTTTCAAGTTTTATTATACAGTGTTTATGCTTATGTATTTGTAACTGTGTTACCTCCATATTTTGGTATCTCTGGATCGGAGGTCAATATCACAATTAGCCAGATTGCAGAGAGTGTTGCAATCTATTTAGGTATTCCTTTTTTGGCTGGGATACTTACAAGGTATGGTTTGAAAAAAGCAAAAGGTGAAGAATGGTACCAGACGAAATTTGTCCCCCTGATTTCTCCTATTACCCTTATCGCTCTGTTGTTTACCATCGTTATAATGTTCAGCCTTAAGGGCGAGTTGATTGTACAGATACCTTTTGATGTGGTGAGAATTGCCATTCCTTTGGTGATCTACTTTGCAATTATGTTCCTTGTTAGCTTCTTTTTAGGTAAGAGAATGGGAGCGGATTATTCTACGAACGCTTCTATAGCTTTTACAGCTGCGGGAAATAATTTCGAGTTGGCAATTGCTGTTGCTATTGGTGTTTTCGGCATAAACAGCGGACAGGCATTTGCCGGCGTTATTGGTCCACTAGTTGAAGTCCCTGCATTGATCGGGCTGGTCAACGTGGCATTTTGGTTAAGGAGAAAATACTACACAGGCCGCACATCGGTTTATAATAACTAAGCTTTTCTTCCTAGTCTATATTTCTCAAACCTAAAAACATATAAAATGAGAATTGCATTATTTAGCGATATACATGCCAATCTCCCGGCATTTGAAGCTTGTTTAAAAAGCATTGAAGAACAAAAACCCGATGCCATTTATTGCCTCGGAGATTTGGTAGGATATAACATTTGGCCCAATGAGGTGATTAACGAAATCAGGAAACGAGGTATTCCCA
Source organism: Ferruginibacter sp. (assembly GCA_028288705.1). Classification (GTDB taxonomy): domain Bacteria; phylum Bacteroidota; class Bacteroidia; order Chitinophagales; family Chitinophagaceae; genus Ferruginibacter. The sequence goes on along the minus strand of JAQBNH010000001.1, from coordinate 24,485 downwards.
CTATTGCCGGCAACTATGATCAGGGGATCGGATTAATGAGTGATGACTGTGGTTGTGCCTATAAAGAGGAACATGAAAAAGATATGGGTAAAATATCAATTTCATACACTAACTCAATTGTAACGCCTGACGAAAGGCAGTATTTAAGAACATTACCGGCCCACATAAAAGTTGAATTTCAGCTAAACCACGATAAACTAAATTTATTATTAGTCCATGGAAGCCCCCGAAAAATTAATGAATATCTTTTTGAAGACCGGGATGAAAAAAGTATGCTGAGAATCATGCAGGATGCAGATGCAGATATTATGTGTTTCGGACATACTCATAAGCCTTACCATCGAATACTCCCGACAGAACTAACAGAAAATATCCATTATCGCCACGCAGTTAATATCGGTTCAGTAGGCAAGCCAAAAGACGGTAATCCACAGGGCGGGTATGTGTTGCTTACAATAAACCAGGAAAGTTCGATTAAAAATAAAGAGGCTGTAAAAGTTGAATTCATCAGGTTCGATTATGATGTTGAAAAGGCAGCAAAGGCAGTCGAAGACAGCCCTCTGCCAAATGAATACGCTGATATGCTTAGGAGAGGTTACTAACTACTAAATTTTTATAAGATGCAACTTCCATTAGAATATAAATATTCAAAAGAGCACACTTGGCTGAAGCTGTTGGAAGAAGGCGAAGCCTTGGTTGGTATTACAGATTTTGCTCAGAGTGAATTGGGGGAGATCGTATATGTTGACCTTCCTTCAATTGGTAAGAGATTTAAAAAGGACGAAATTTTTGGTTCTATCGAAGCAGTCAAGACAACATCGGATTTATATATGCCGGCAGCAGGCGAAATAATACAAATTAATCTTGCTTTGAAAGACCAAGCTGATTTAGTGAATTCTGCCTCATTCTCTGAAGGTTGGTTAGTGAAAATTAAGCTTATCGATTCCACAGAACCTGAACCGCTTCTTGATTCTCACTCATACGAGAGATTAACTGGCCGGTTATAAATAATAAAATTGTGCTTAAGGACATGACATATTTTTCACTAACAGGAAACGGACATGCCCCAGTGATCCTCCAGCACTGCTTCTGACCCACGTACAAAATAGGAACGCACATCCCAAAGTGCCTGCTACAAGAAACCACTGCACCAGCCATTTCGACGCGGGGTTCTTCCTGACAAAAAATCCCCGCCTTTCGGCAGGGATAGAAAAGGTTTTTTTAATGGAAAGCCTACATCTTCATTTTGTCAACAGGTTGCATTTTAGTATGGGCCTTCTTTTTAACAGGTACCAGGGCCATATTGCATTTCGGACATTTACCTGGTTTGCTGCGTACGACTTCGGGGTGCATACTGCAGGTGAATTTTTGTTTGGCTACAACATGATGCTGCTTCTTAGCATTTTTTGTTTGGGCAAAACTTGTTGCGCCTGTAAACAGCAGAACAATTGCCAGCATTATTGTTTTCATTTTATTTAATTTATGGTGAAGAAATCTGGTTTAATAAGTGATCGTTATCCCGGCACCCAATCCCATATCACTGTCATAGTGCGATGAAAGCGAAAGGTATTTTGTTGCGATATACCGCAGGCCGGCCATGTATTCTTTATCCGTATTCATCATCATACTCATGCGCAATCTTTTCGATACAGGTATATCTTCCCTGCCCAGCTGGAAACGAAATTTGCCATCGCCGTCTATCCGGCCATCTGCAATAAACAACATCGGCAACGTATATGCAATACCTGCTACCACCGTCTTCCTGTTATTTTTATTGCTGGCCTGACCAAACAGGTTTTTTTCTTCGCCGCCAAAAATATTCTTCGGACCGCCCTCCATCTTATAATGGTAATCAAAGCCCACATAAGGATACCACCACTGCATCCTGCCGAGGTACCTGCCGATCATTGTTTCGCTTTCATAGCCATGCTCATCATGGTACCCAAGGTGCCACAATGTGCTCGCCTTCCAGCGTGTTTGTGATAGCATGAACTCCCCATCGCTGCCATTGTATTCGATGCCTAGCCTTCCCATTGCGTGCCACTTCCGGTCTTCTGCATTGAGGCCGCGTTTGGCGATCTTTTCATTCGGGATATCCGTTTTCTCTTTTAGCGGATTGTCATAACGAAATACCCTGCCCATGCCCGCCATCATATGGTAAAGAATATGGCAGTGAAAAAACCAGTCGCCACCAGCTTCTGATGCGTTAAATTCAATCGTGTCTCTTTCCATCGGCATGATGTCAATAATATTTTTCATGATAGAATATTCTCCCTGCCCGTTCAATAAACGAAAATCATGGCCATGTAAATGCATCGGGTGCCGCATCATACTGTTGTTGTATAAAACGATCCGGAGGTTCTCTCCTTTTTTTATCAGGATCTTGTCTGTTTCGGAAATAACTTTATTATCCAGGCTCCATACATATCGGTTCATATTTCCCGTAAGGTTAAATGTTAATTCGCGCCAGGGTCCCGCAGGTAACAATGTTTTCTGTGGCGCGCGTAACATGCCATAATTCAACGATACAATGTCCCCGGTTTCGTCGGGCATATTCATCATTGCATGTGCAGGATCTGTTTGCATTTTCCTGCTGCTGCTATCGGTCATATCCATGCCGGGCATGGCTGCAGTATGACGGGCTGGTTTTTCCGGTCCGGTGATCTCAGGGTACATTACAGTATTCATATCCATCACCTGGTACTGCATCTTCATGCCGGGCATTTCGATCATGTTGCCTTTCATGTCCATCATGTCATTCATCATCTTCATGCCCGCAAAATATTTTGGACGGTCGAGTTTAAGAGCAGGAACTTTTTCCCCCGCACCCAGCCAGATAGATGCATATTTTGTCCGGTCTTCCGGGGTCACCAGAAATTCATAACTGTTGTTTTCAGGGATCTTCACTACAACATCGTAGGTTTCAGAAACGGCGATGAGCAGGCGGTCGACTTCCACCGGTTCAACGTCATTCCCATCCGTTGCCACAACCGTGATTTTTCCGCCCGCATAGCTCAGCCAGAAGTAATCGGAAGCCCCGGCGTTCGCGATGCGCAACCGTACCTTATCCCCTGCTTTATACTGGGATAAAGCGAGTTGATTTTTTCCGTTGAGCAAAAAGTTATCGTAATAAATATCTGTCAGGTCCATCGCATTCATGCGCTTCCATTCATTCGTGAGTTTTGTTTTGAAATGTCCCTGCCGGATTGCCTCGGCATAACTTTGCGTTGCGCCTTTTTGTATGGCGAACCAATCCGTAGCAGCGCGCAGACTCCGATGTACTTCTTTCGGTTTCATATCCGTCCACTCGCTGATGACGATGGGCTCGGTGGCTATATCCCATTCTTCACGCTTGTTCATGATGAAGGCACCGTACATGCCGATCTGCTCCTGCAACCCGGAATGACTATGGTACCAGTGCGTCCCATGTTGAATGATGGGAAATTTGTATAAATAGGTAGCGCCTGGCTTGATCGGCATCTGCGTTAAAAAAGGTACGCCGTCCATTTTGTTTGGCAAAAACAATCCATGCCAGTGCAGGGATGTTTCCTCTGATAATAAATTATGCACCCAGATCTCGGCAGTATCTCCTTCGGTGAAAGTCAGTGTCGGCATCGGGATCTGCCCATTCACAGCGATCGCCCGTTTTGCCTTTTTCCCAAAAGTCACCAGGGTATCTTTTATATAGAGATGGTAAACGACCGTTCGAGGTGGCACTACCGCAGCAATGGTTTTTATCTGTCCGAGCCGTTGTTTTGCCTGCCGGATTGCGCCGTCGTTTTCATTCATCTCCAGCCCGTCCATTACGGCTGGATTTTTTTCAGCTACCAGCTTCATCCCGCATTTTGGGCAGTTGCCAGGCGTTGCTGAATGAATCTCCGGGTGCATCGGGCAGGTATAACTCATTGCCATCCCTGGCATGGATGCTTGCTTTTCGGCGACCAGCTTCATCCCGCATTTTGGGCAGTTGCCAAGAGTAGGCGAATGAATCTCCGGGTGCATCGGGCAGGTGTAAGAAACGGCCGGGCTCGTAACCGCTCCGGGCTTGCTGACTACAGGGGGCGGATTATCAGGAATTGCTGTTTTAGGGGCTGAGTCCCTTACAACCAGTTTCATCCCGCACTTCGGACAATTCCCCGGCAAGGCCGAAAGAATTTCCGGGTGCATCGGGCAGGTATAAATAACGATGGCTGATGTTTTCGTTTCCGGTTTTGATATAACCGGTGCTGGTTTCGCGGCCACAGCTTTTTTCGGGATGGCTTTTTCCAGCACGAGTTTCATCCCGCATTTCGGACAGTTCCCTTGTTTCGGTGAATGAATCTCCGGGTGCATCGGGCAGGTATAAGAAACAGCAGGAGTCCCTTTCGCCGGCGCCTTCGGGATGGCAGGCACTTGCTTCGCGGTCGTTGCTTTTTTCGCAACGGCTTTTTCAGGCACGAGTTTCATCCCGCATTTCGGACAGTTGCCGGGTTTCGTTGCATGAATTTCCGGGTGCATCGGGCAGGTATAACTGATTACTGCTCCAGGTTGTGATTGATTCATGTTCATGCCGGGCATTGTCTGTCCATTACCGAAAAAACTCAGGCACAAAAAGCAGATAAATAGTTGAATAGATTTCATAAATAATGTTGATGGGGTTAAGCTTTCTTAATTTTTTCATGAGGCAGCAAAGCTGCCGCCGGAACGGTTGCACGGCCTTTTACTTTTAACATGCTGGCATTAATGGCAACGACGACAGTACTTACCGTCATTAAAACCGCGCCTGCAGCCGGGCTCAGCAATATCCCCTGGCGGTATAAGACGCCGGCTGCTAATGGCAGCGCGATAATATTATAACCAGTTGCCCAGATCAGATTCTGGATCATTTTGCGGTAAGTGGCCCTGCCAAAGAGGACAAGGTTCAGCACATCCATCGGGTTACTATTGACCAGAATAATGCCGGCAGTTTCTGCTGCAATATCACTCCCGCTACCTACCGCAATGCCGATGTCAGCAATTGCCAAAGCGGGCGCATCATTTACGCCATCACCGGTCATCGCAACAAACTCTCCACTGTTTTGTAGGTCTTTTATTTTTTCTAATTTCTCATGCGGCAATACTTCTGCAATAAAACTATTCATGCCCAAGGTTTCGCTTACAGTTTTAGCAACCCGGCGATTATCCCCGGTTAATAGCATTGATTTGATATTGTTTTCTTTAAGGGTTTTGATGGCCGTGGCTGATTCCGGACGTATCTTATCTGACAAGGCAATAGCACCTGCTAACCGGTTATCAACGACCAGGAACACGACCGTTTCCGTATCGTTTGTAGTAAAGCCTGGGGGAATCGTAAGTTGGTTTTCCTGCACGTATCCCGGGCTCACCAGCAGTACTTTTTTCCCTTCTACCGAAGCCTCAACGCCTTTGCCGGTAATAGCTTTAAATTTTTCCGCGGCAGGAATGGGAAAGGATAGTTCTTTTACCTTTTGCAGGATGCCGGTCGCTATCGGGTGTTCTGATTGTTGTTCCAATGCGGCTGCGAGACGAAGGATGTCGTTTTCCCTGAAGTCTTTTTGAAACGATATAATTTTAGACACTTCAAATTTCCCAACCGTCAACGTCCCTGTCTTATCAAACACGATCGTGGTTATTTTTCGCGCATTCTCAAAGGCGGTCCTGTTCTTAATCAATAACCCGTTTTTGGCCGACAGCGCAGTTGATTTTGCCACCACTAACGGCACCGCAAGACCAAGTGCATGGGGGCAGCAGATAACGATCACCGTCACCATTCGTTCCATAGCGAAAGCCAGCGACTGCCCGGTAAGATACCAGTACAAAAACGTGGCGATCCCGGAGACCAATGCGATGATCGTAAGCCACCTTGCCGCCTTGTCTGCCAGTAACTGAGTTTGCGATTTCGACTTTTGTGCGTCGTCCACCAATTTGATCACCTGCGATAAATAGGAGTCTTTTGCTGCATGAGAAACGGTGACTTTTATGGAGCCATTCCCATTGATCGCCCCGGCGATGACCTTATCCCCTTTTTGTTTTTGCACAGGTTTACTTTCCCCTGTGAGCATGCTTTCGTCCAGGTAGCTTTCGCCTTCCAGGATGATGCCGTCCGCCGCTACCTTTTCACCGGGCTTCACTAAAATGATGTCGTTGGCTTTAAGCGTTTCCGTCTTTACATCATGTACCATGTTTGGCATAACCATATGTGCATCGGCAGGCATCAACTGCACTAATAATTCCAGTTCCCTGGACGCACCCGCCACTGATTTCATTTCTATCCAATGCCCCAGCAGCATAATCAGGATGAGGGTAGCTAATTCCCAGAAGAAGTCCATGCCGGCTAAACCAAACACGATAGCCACACTGTAACTATAGGCCACCGTAATCGCAAAACCGATTAAAAACATCATGCCCGGATTCCTGGCTTTTACTTCATCCACCAATCCTTTTAAGAATGGAAAACCACCATAAAAAAATACAACGGTAGATAATGCAAAAAGGATGTATTGCGAACCGGTAAACTGCCAGTCAACTTTTAGAAACTGTTGTATCATGGTAGATAGCAACATAACCGGTATCGTAAGAATGAGCACCACATAAAACCGCTTTTTGAAATCAGCAATCATCATCGCATGATGATCGTGCCCGGCCATGCCCATCGAGGGGTTGGCACCATGATCCATCTTGCTCATGTCATGTCCGGCATGAACCGCTGTATTTACTGAATGCTGATGTTCCATATTATTAAATTTGTCGATCGCTTTTTTTCGCGATTAAATATTGTTATAATGCTCCCGGTGAATAACGGTTGATTTGACTCACCCGGACTAGTCAGTTGTGGCAAGGCTGTCAGCAGTATTGTTCATCCAGGTGATGATCAAATTCTTTTCATCCTTTGTAAGATTTGCTTTTTTGTGCATCAGCTTGTACGAATACAGCGGCATCTCATCCTCTTTAATTTGGTTAGCCATCTGTTTCAGTTTACTTATCTGCCGGCGCTTGCTTTTGCTGCCAAAGTCGCTGAGATTGAGCGCAGCCTTGCCTTTTTTTATGTGGTCCGCCATTAGCCAGCCCATCGGCTGGATGTTGGCATACCAGGGATAGGCTGTATGGTTACTATGGCAATCATAACAGGCATTTTGCATCAGTAGCTGGATCTGCTCCGGCACGATCAAGACCTTTCTAAAATCCGTTGCCAAATCCTGCCCGTCCTCATTGCGGGCAGGTCGTATAAATTGAATGGCAACAAATGCCATGAGTAAAATCAATAGTATTTTTTTTACCCCGCTCATTTTATTTGATGGTTTCTTTTAGCGTTCCGCAATCCGGCATTTTGCTGCCCAGGTAAGGATTTTTAATTTCCTTCACTTCGCTGATCCAGGTGGCACCTTTACCATCGTTGGCCATCGGGCAAAAATCTTTGTACAGGGTTTGCCCGGCATTACCGAACGTCTTTACAAGGTCTGCTATGTCTTTACTCATCATCATAAAATGCTCGCGCTGGTGCTCAATCTTTCCAGGGTTGGAGCCGATATGTTCCGCATGTTCGTTCAGGTCATCCGCCAACTCAGTATAGGATTTTTGTTGCTCAGGCGACAGCTTTGTCGGATCAATTTGAGCCAGTGATGCTACCAGTTCATTGCCGGCATTAGCGGCATCCTTACTATTATCTTTTGCCAGCGCGTTTTTCACCTGCAGGTAGCGGCCGATAATTTCTTTCACAGGAAAAACAGTCCCAGTGCTTGCCTGGGCAACTGTATCGGCAGTCGCTGACTGCTGAGCCAGGGTATCTTTTGTTACTTCGCTTTTAGTTGTTTCGGATGCTTTGTTGTCATTGGTATTACAGGCCATTAAATTGGTAGCTGTCATGGCAATGCTGAAGATGAGTATTTTCATTTTTAATTTTTTAATTGATGAATTAAATGTGCTGGCTACCCTATGCAGGAAGCCGGGGAAGATGAACAGTTTTAAAAGGTCGCTTTTACCACACCACAGGTTAGCATAGCGTTGCCATAATATGGATTTTTGATAGCCATATCGGCACTCAGCCAGGATGCTTTTTTCATTGGGCAGTACTGCTGGTAAACCGGATGTGAAGACAACTTCATTGTTTGGCCCAGCTTAACCATGGTTGCCGACAAGCCGGCGAATTTTTCGCGTTGAAGGTCCAGGTCTTTTGTTTGGGAAATACTGCGCGCGTCTTTTAACAGGCTGGTTCGTAAACCACCATCAATAAGGCCTTCTGCAAGCTCATTAAGTACGCTGACCATGCTTGCAGCACTTAGAGCTACAGTGGATGCGCGGCTCTTTACGAGGTTATCTTTCAACTGGTAATAGCTGTTAAGTAAAGCCGGGGATGTTGCCGCACTGCTGTCTTGTGCAAAACTGTATTGAAAAGTGGTACCGGCAATAATCGCCAGGAGGGTGCATAACTTTTTCATATATGATTTGATTTATAATGAATGGATGGATCAGGGGCATAACGGGTTGCTATGCCGAAAAACATACATTCAAATCAAATCTGGAAACGCTGGATCGCGAGGAGAATCTCTGGTATGGGCGGGTGATGCCCACGGACGAAATACCTGGGAGAAGTATAGGAGCTGGTCAGCGCAGGGGAAATCGTCTGAAAGAAAACAGGCAGTGAAAGATCTGTAAACGAAGGCGTGAATATTTTCACCGTGCCGGGAATGGCTTTGTCTTCCTTCGCAATGCTGACTACTTTTGTTGTGCAGCAATCATCGGGAAATTTCTGCGTCGCTGTCGTTCCTTTTTCCGCGTGCGAATGATTGTGGGAACTTTTCTGTGCTTGTTTCTGCGCCTTGTGAATATGTTGCTTGCCGTCTTTATGTATATGAATTCGCGGCGCGGCATCTGAATGCTGACCCTTTTGCAGGGGCAGGTTTAAACCCATTGCGCAAGCAGCGCCTACCAACATATTGAGGCTGAACAGGACAAGCAGGAAACCCGCTTTTAGCTGTATGGTATGATTTGTTTTCACCGCGTGTATAAAGGTAATATTTTTCGACCGACTTCTTTCGCATTAAGCCAACGCAATAATCATACCCGCGCTCATCGCGATCATCAGTGCATCTTCAATAACTGTGATCGTACTCATCGGCAGGTTAAACACCGCTCCCAAACAGGCACAGCGGATGGTTTGTTTCCGAAACAGGGATTGCAATACCCCGATGATACTGATCGTCATTAATATAACCGTAGCCATATTGGTGGCTAAGGGTTGAAAGCCTGTGGCGTAGGCGATGCCCAATGCCAGCTCCGCAAATGGGTAAACATAGCCCCAGCCCTTAATGCGTTTAGCCAGGATATCGTACATCGCATAACTATCGGCAAATCCCTGTAGATCCAGCATTTTAAAAAACGAGAACGTGAGAAAAAATCCCGCCATGAAAATATTCATGAATGACATCGGCATAAATTCACCCGCATGCCATGCGAGTAAAATACTGATGATGCTGATGTATCCGAAGATGAGTAAGATTGGCTTATAGGTCGCCAGCCAACTTTGTGCTTCTGGCATCTCCTCTTCCTGTATCGAACTGATATGATATTTTGGCCCAAGCACTTTCTGCATTTCCTGTAAGGGAACATGCTCTTTCATGCTAATGGTTGCAGACCCTTGTTCTTTGGAAACATCAGCAGTATCTATGGCAGGTATGGAAAGCAGGCCGGCCTTTACTTTCGACTCGCAGCTCCCGCAGGTCATGCCGGTTACCGTATATGTATGTGTCATGTTCTTTTGTTTAAGTCACAAAGTTAGCACGGCGACGGATGTACGCTATTGTGGAATTATGTAGCAAAGTTGTAAGATTTACAGGTCTTCGATATTCGTGCGTTTATGATCCTTCAACGTTTTAAAATAAGAAGGCGTAAGGCCTGTGAGCTTTTTAAACTGGTTGCTCAAGTAAGCAACGCTGCTGTAGCCGAGCTGGTCGGCGATCTGTGATAAAGAAAGCTGGTCGTAAACCAGGAGTTCTTTCACTTTTTCGATGCGGTGGAGGATATAATATTTTTCGATACTGATCCCTTCCACTGCAGAAAAAAGGTTGCTTAAATAATTGTAATCCTGGTGCAGGCTCGCACTAATATGCTCCGACAAGTTGGTTTGCAATTCAGCATCGTTATGATGCACTAATGAAATGATGGCAGTTTTTATTTTTTCAATCGTTTGATTCTTTCTGCTGTCGATGAGTTCAAAGCCGATGGCTTTAAGCATTGCGGATAATTGTATGAGTTGTTTCTTAGAAGGAGTACCTGCTAACGCTACTTCGCCCAGTTCGATGGATAAGGCCTCCAGGCCCACATCGGCTAATATTTTTTTTACTGCCAGGATACACCTGCTGCAGACCATATTTTTAATGTATAATTTGTGTGGCATGATTTAAAAAAAAGCAAGTTAAGGATTACAAAGAAAATGCAGCCCCCATCTGTTCTCCCAACCAACAGGTTAATTTTTACCACAGAGTGAAAGGAGTTTATGCACGAAGTTGCACAAAGAACAACTAATATCGAAGCTCTCCACCCAATTCCAAATTACTAATTCCCTTATTGCCACGAAGACGCTGAGACATGAAATTCTTACCACAGACTGAAAAGAGTTTATGCACCGATTCACACAAAGTGCAACTAGTATTTGAACTCGCCCGCCCAATTCCAAATTACTAATTACTTTTCGCCACGAAGACACGAAAGCACAAAGAAAATGCAGCCCCCGCCTGGCCCCTCACCCAATTCCAAATTACCAATTCCTTATAGCCACGAAGACACGAAAACACAAAGACAATGCAGCCCCCGTCTGGTCTCCCGACCGGGAGGTTCGCGACACTTTTTAATATAAAAAAAAGGCTGCCCTCCGACAGCCTTTTCACCATATGAAACTCAAGCCTGTTACCCTTCTTGTTCGGCTTCCCAGTTGATGTCGTTCTCCGCAATTTGGGTGAGCCCTTCATCCGTTTGTTTTTCCTCTTCCAGCGTTTGTGCCAGGATGCCGGCTGCATCTTCCATACCCAGAGTTTTCGCGAGTTGCACCAGCCCGCCGTAAGTAGCGATCTCGTAGTGCTCTACTTTTTGAGCCGCCATAATGATGCCGACGTCACGGGTCATACTGCCATCTTCTGTATCTTCCACGATCGATTCGCCTTCTTTGATCAGTCCCTCCATCGCTTCGCATTTTTTCGCCTGCGGTTTTTTGCCCATGATCTCAAACACTTCTTCCAGGCGCGAAACATGTTCTTCTGTCTGTGCAATATGTTCTTCAATGGCCGACTTCAATTCTTCGGTGGTGGCCGCCTTCATCATTTTTGGCAGCGCCTTCGTCAGGTTTTTTTCTGCCCAGTAAATATCCTTCAATGCATCATGAAAATAAGTTTCTAACTGGCTGTTACCTGCACCGGCCCCTGACTTTCCGCCAGACTTAGCCGCACTGCTCCCGTTCCTTCCGTTGGCACTGCCATTGTTCCCGTTTGATCCCCCGGTTTTGGATTTACTGCTGCTGTCAGCTCCGTTGCTGCCATTGCTGTTCGCGTTTGATCCTGCAGATTTACCTGTGGCTTTTTTCGTCGCATTTTTATTCGCAGTAGCTCCTTTTGAAGCGCCTGTTTTTGTTGTTGTTGCCATGATTGTTGTTTTTAAGTAATGAATGGATGACTATATAATTGAGTTGATTTTTAAACAGCGTGTAATTCCGACCGGTCGGTCTTTTCCATTTCCGCGTCGAGTCGCTGGATCTTTTTAAACAACGCGAGTGACTGAGCCACTACCTGGTCCATGTTGTAATATTTGTAGGTGGCCAGCCTGCCTGTAAAAAATGTTCCCGGCTCTGCATCTGCCAGCTGCTGGTACTGCCTGTACAATGCGCCATTCGTAGATGTGGGGATCGGGTAATACGGGTCCCCTTCTGCCTGCGGGTATTCGTACACCAGTGATGTCTTATGATGCTGCTGCCCTGTGAGGTGTTTAAACTCTGTACAGCGCGTGTAGGCATGCTCGTTAGGATAGTTTACCGTACCTGCCGCCTGGTATTGGCCGGTATCCCTGGTTTCAAATTTAAAGTCCAGAGAGCGGTAAGGCAACCTGCCATAACAATAGTCAAAGAAGCTGTCAACTGGCCCTGTATAAATCATCCGGTCGTAAGGGATGAAATCTTTAACTGTTTTATAATCCGTATTCAGCATCACGCTGATATTGGGATGGGCCAGCATTTTTTCAAACATCTTCGTATAGCCGTGCAAAGGCATTGCCTGGTAAGTATCCGTAAAATAGCGGTCGTCTTTGTTCGTCCGGATCGGCACCCTGGCGGTCACTGATGCATCCAGTTCCGAAGGATCGAGGTCCCACTGCTTTTTCGTGTAGCCCTTAAAGAACTTTTCATATAATTCTTTACCCACGCGGCTGATCACCACATCTTCCGACGTTCGAACGGGAACAACCGCGACGGCTTTTGACTGCAGGTATTTTTCCACTTCGTCCGCATTGAGGCTGAGGCCATACATCTGGTTGATGGTGGTAAGGTTGATCGGGATCGGCAGCAGCTGGCCGTCTACACTGGCCAGAACCCGGTGTTCGTAAGGCCGCCACTCGGTAAAGTTGCCAAGGTAATCGAAGACCTCCCTTGAATTGGTATGGAAGATATGCGGGCCATACTTATGCACCAGCAACCCATCTTCATTATAATAATCAAAGGCATTACCTGCGATATGATTACGTTGGTCTACGATCAGAATTTTCTTTCCATATTTGGCCAACCGCTCTGCCAGCACCGATCCGGCAAACCCGGCACCGACGATCATATAATCATACATGAATCACATTATTTTGAGGTTGAGTTAATGTTGTTTGTTGCTGAAAACCTTTGCGGGTTTTGTCGATCACACGAGACATATGTTTATAGGTATTGTCCCAGGAATCGTCTTTGATAAATTCATCCACTTTTTTCAGCCAGGCGATCCGGTCAGTGCATGCCAGTTCTTTCTGCGCCGCTTCGATAAATTCTGTTGCATTACCAACAATATGCACGAGTTGTTTTGTGCCATAAGGATGTACCACATCTACGATGGCCGTGGAGATCACCGGCACACCGCCTGATAAATATTCAGGCGTTTTTGTCGGGCTGATGTATTTGGTGGAATCATTCAATTCAAACGGAACCATCGCAATGTCCCAGCCGCCTAAATAGAGCGGCAACTCTGCATAGCTTTTACCGCCAAGAAAATGAACGTTTGGCAATTGCGGCAGGCACGCGGGATCTATCTTGATAACAGGCCCCAGCATCACAAAATGCCAGTCGGGCCTTTGTTCCGCCACCTCACGGATCAGGTTAATATCCATGCGTTCATCGATCACGCCATAATAGCCGAAGCGCGGGCCCGGGATAAGCGCCTGGTCGGCCGGACATTCCTTGCAGGTGCGCGCCATTGCGAAATGTTCCTTCTCGATACTGCTCGGCACGGGCCAGATATTGGCGTGACTGTTTTTCTTTGCTGAAAATAGATTGTGCCCACCCGTGAAAACAACATCTGCTTTTCTAAACAGGTCTGCCTCGAGTGTTTTTAATTCCGGCGGAGCGAATTTGAAGTTGGACAGTTCGTCCATGCAGTCGTACACGGTGAGTTCCGGGGCAAAGCCTTTGGTAAACGGCAGGGCCATCGGCGTATAATACCAGAAAATATCCGGATGAATGCTGAACTGGTCAAACAGGGCCACAAGCAATTCCTGCTGGGCTGTCACAATTTCTTTTGGCGATAGACCTTGTGCAAGTTCCGGTGTGATTACCCATAACTGGGCTGCTACCTTTCGTATCGACAGCCCTCCTTTTGGGTCGGAAGTGAATAAGGGTTCTTCAACATAAAAAACGCGGTAGCTTCCTGCGAATCTGGTCAGCAGGTGCTGAGGGCGTTGATAAACGAAATTCCATCTAAGGTGAGAAAAACAAATCAGGTCCATGTGTCAATTAATTTAAGTAAGTAAGGGCTTATCCTAAAAGGGTCTGTAGGAATGGTTACGATTTTTATGCCAACGCCCGTTGATCATTCAACATGGGGGAATGGAACATGTTTCGTAAAGAATTGTGGAAAATCATCCGCAGCAGTTATCGGCCGGTTACATCTCCGGATGCTTATTCAGCAAGGCTTTCGGCGCAAAGAGGCATGGGAAAATTTCAACTCGCCCACGGCCGAAGGCATGTGTATAAACCCGGTTTTTGTCAACCAGTTTTTGCACGGGAGACTTCATACATCTTCGGCATATTATTCGTTTCTTTAGAACGATAAAATTCCTGGAATTAACCGATAAAACATCAGCGCATGCATACGATCGCAAACGAAATAAAGGCGGGCTTTATACAACGTTATGGCACGGAACCACGGATGTATTTTTCTCCCGGCAGGATAAATATAATCGGGGAACATGTAGACTACAACGACGGCTTCGTAATGCCTGCGGCGATAGACAAAGGCCTTTACTACGCAGTAGCGCTAAATGACAGCGACAGGATAAATATGTATTCAACAGACTATGATGAGGAAATTGATTTGGCAACCGATGAGATAGCGAAATCTGAAGGATGGAAGAATTATGTTTTAAGTGTACTGAATGAATTCGTCAAACTGGGCATTACGATTAAGGGATTCAATTGCGTGTTCGGCGGTGATATCCCCCAGGGCAGTGGCATGAGCTCATCGGCTGCAGTAGAAGGTGGCCTTGCTATGGGTATGAATGACCTTTTTAATGCCGGGCTGGACCGGATTGGGCTTGCCCGTTTATGCCAGCGTGCGGAGCATGGATATCCGGGCGTGCAGTGCGGGATCATGGACCAGTTTGCGAATATGATGGGCCTTGAAGACCAGGTAATCCTGCTGGATTGCATGGACCTTAGTTACGAATATTTTCCGCTCGATATCGAGGGGTATGCCATTGTGTTACTCAACAGCAAAGTGCATCACAGCCTTGCTTCCAGTGAATACAATACGCGCCGTAAACAATGCATGCAGGGCCTGGAGCAAATCTCCGCAGGTGGTGCGCTAAAAAGCTTTCGCGATTTAACCGTTGCGGAAGTTAAGTCCTGGAAAGACAAGATTGAAGAACAGATCTATAAACGCTGCCTGTACGTAGTGGAAGAAATATTCCGAACGAAAAATGCTTCTGTTGCTTTAGCAAAAAAGGACCTGGAAAGACTGGGTGCATTGATGTTTGAAACACATGATGGCCTGAGTAAGTTGTATGAAGTGAGTTGCAAAGAACTGGATCTGCTGGTTAATATCGCGCGCAACGACAATTCTGTTTTGGGCGCAAGGCTGATGGGTGGCGGCTTTGGCGGATGTACGATCAATATTGTGGAGGAAAACAGCGTTAATGATTTTGTGGAAAAGGCCAGCGTCATGTATAAAGACCAGTTCGATATCGAACTGGAATCTTACCTAGTAAAAACAAGCAAGGGGACGCATATTCTTTCACTGTGATCGCGGTTGGGAACGCAGAGCCCCGCATCAATTCTTATTCCATACCACAAGAATTTCATGGTTTATACGAATTATAAAACATAAACTGAAAATTCTATAATCTCCCGTAAAAACATTCAGGCCAGGTCGAATGCATAGATCGTTTCCGAATAAAAGATTTCCTGGGGTTTTAATACCACAGGTGGAAAAGCGGGTTGGTTCGGACTGTCTGGAAAGTGTTGGGTCTCCAGGCAGAACGCCGTACGAAAATGATCTGCTATTCCTCCGCTTATCCTGTTTGTGCCATCCATAAAATTACCGCTGTAGAACTGCAGCCCTGGCTCGGTTGTAAAAACCTTTAGCCTGATCCCCGTGAGGTCGCCAATGGCGATAGCTGCAGGTTCCTTCATAGCAGGCAACGCCGGATTCAACACATAATTATGGTCATAGCCATTGCCCATTGCCAGCTGTTCATCTTGCTGATTGATCCTTAAACCAATCTTTACCGATTGCCGAAAATCGAAAGGCGTTCCTTCCACCGGCTCCAGCGCACCGGTAGGAATCAGCGAACCATCCACAGGCGTATATGCGTCAGCGTTAATATGCAGGTCATGGTCATAAATATCACCCATGCCCGCACCGTTCAAATTAAAAAAAGCATGGTTGGTCAGGTTGATGATGGTGGACTTATCTGATACGGCCTCGTATTGTATCCGCAGTGCCGAATTTTCTGTGAGCGTATAGAGGATCTTCACGCGGAGGTTGCCGGGAAATCCTTCGTCGCCATCTTCAAACATCCGGCTGAATTCAATGCAATTTTCAGCCCGCTGCGCCGCTTCCCAGACATGATCATGAAAGCCGCGGAGCCCGCCATGCAGGCAGTTGCCCCCATTGTTTTGAGGCAGCTGGTAATCTTGTCCACCTAATGAAAACTTACCCCCGGCAATCCGGTTGCCATAGCGCCCGATCGCGGCACCATAATAAGGCATGGTGGCGAGCAGATATTCCTGCGGGTGGTCAAAACCCAGCACCACATTGGTGAGCTGGCGGTTTTTATCAGGCACGACCAGCGATACGATCCTCGCCCCATAATCGCTGATGGTGATCTCGCAACATGATTTGTTACGCAGGATAAAAAGTTGTGCACGCAACTCCCTGTTGTTGTTAAAGTCCATCGGGTCTTGCGCACCGGCTTGTTTAGGTTGTGTAGAGGGCATCATTTTTTATTTTTGCTACAACAAAAAAGACGCCGTGCTCTGAATAAACTAATTTTCGAAAACTGGTCCCGGGAAAAAACCGGGCGATGATTTTTGGATTCTTCTTTGTTAAGAAAAAAGACATTGTGAATGATCAAATCATCAGTATGTCTGGAATGAAATTCATGTTTGCAACCGGGATAGAAAACAGCTACCCCACAATCATTTTACCCGATGGCACAAGAAAGCGCGTGGATGAAATGGAGAAGACGGGACACTACCAGCATTGGGAAAAAGATTTCTCCCTGTTGCAGGATGCAGGTATTGAATACCTTCGGTATGGTGTGCCTTATTATAACACGCATACCGCTCCTGGTTCGTACAACTGGGATTTTGCAGAGTTGACTTTTAACCGTCTTAAACGCGATGGTATCACCGTGATTGCCGATCTCTGTCATTTTGGTGTACCAGACTGGCTGGGCGATTTTCAGAATCCTGACATGCCCGGCTATTTCGCAGAATACGCTTTTGAGTTTGCAAAAAAATTTCCGGAGATACAATTATACACGCCGATCAATGAAATTTTTATTGCGGCCATGTTCTCCGCGCAGTATGGCTGGTGGAACGAATGTTTACAGAGCGACCAGGCATTTGTAAATGCATTGAAAAATTTATGCAAGGCCAATGTGATGGCGATGCATGCCATTTTAAAAGTAAGGCCCGATGCGATTTTTGTGCAGAGCGAATCTTCTGAATACTTTCATGCACTGGACCCCGCCGCAGCACCACTGGCGCGCTTCCTTAATCAAAAACGATTTCTTTCGCTGGATCTTACTTATGGCTACCCACTGAACGTGACGATGTATGAATTCCTGCTGGAGAACGGCATGGCGCCGAAAGAATACCGCTGGTTTACAGAGAACCAGGTAAAGGCAAAATGTATTATGGGCAACGATTATTATGTCACCAACGAACACATCGTACATCCCAATGGTATGACGCAGGCGGCCGGCGAAATCTTTGGTTATTATGTGATCACGACGCAATACTACCGGAGATACAAATTGCCGATCATGCACACGGAAACCAATATCCGCATGCCCGCCTGCAAGGAGTGGTTGTTGAAACAATGGGCAAACGTACACCGGCTGAAACATGACGGCATTCCCGTTGTGGGATTTACCTGGTATAGCCTTTTACACCAGGTAGACTGGGATTCTGCACTTCGCAATGATGCGGGTGTGGTGAATGAACTGGGCCTTTATGATCTGGATCGTAAGATCATGCCTGTGGGAGAAGCCTACCGCGACCTGATCAATAACTGGAAAGATATTCTATCGGAAGAAAGTTACGGGCTGATTTTCCATAACCAATAAGCAAACCCACTATCGCGTAAACACGACCTGCTCTTTGATGATGTCGGCAGTGAACATGGAAAACAGGTTCGTTGCACTCATGGCGCTTGTATCATCCGGGCTCTTCGATTCTTCATCCCTCGTAACGGCCGGTGCTTCTGTAAAAGGAAATATCGCATCGCGTCCTTGTTGCAGTAATTGGGCAACAGTTTTCGATAGTAGTGGTGGGAATAGATCGAGCATAAGGTGTTTTTCCTTTCTTTAACAAAAACCTTACCCGAAGGATCCCGATTGATAATCACCCGGGTATATCAAAGCAAGTGAGGTTTTGTATAAAATTATCCCAACCCCGGGCTAACCTCGGGGAAGTTATCCTTCATTAATTCCCGATTTGCATAGCGCTGAGTTCACAGAAAAGGAATGTCAGTAAAATTCTACGCTGTAGAAATACCTGCACGGAAACGGCCGGATATTTTTTACCCGCGCCATTGAAAATCAATCGCGGTTTCACTGGCGCAGGTTTTGGGGGAAAGGGAGAAACACTGCTTTACGTAAACCCGCAGCTATGAGTAATGCTACTAACCCTATCCCCTTATGGGGCGGCATAGAATGTACGATCAACAGGATTGAGGACCATTATTACGACCAGCTGGAGATGGCCGGCCATTACCAGCGCGATACGGACATTAAAGCGTTCGCCTCCCTCGGCATCCGGGCACTTCGCTACCCGATTCTCTGGGAAAAACATCAGCCAGAAAAAGACAGCGAGATTGACTGGCGTTTTTCGGAACAGCGGCTTAATCAGGTCAGGGAACAAGGCATTGTTCCGATCGCAGGTTTGCTGCACCATGGTAGCGGCCCCGCATTTACCAGGCTCGATCATCCGGCCTTCCCCGAATTATTTGCAGCCTATGCCAAGCAGGTAGCGGAACGATTTCCGTGGCTGGAATATTATACTCCCATCAATGAACCGCTCACTACCGCAAGGTTCAGCGGCCTCTATGGGTTGTGGTACCCGCATGCCAGTCATGATATTAGCTTCGTACGGATGTTGCTTAACCAGTTGAAAGCAACCGTGCTCGCGATGGCAGCGATACGGGAGGTCAACCCCGCTGCCAAACTCGTACAAACAGAAGATCTTGGAAAAACATACAGCAGCCCGCGGCTAAAATTCCAGGCTGACTTCGAAAATGAACGCCGCTGGTGTAGTGTTGATTTGCTCTGCGGCAAACTCCAGCCCGGCGATGCGATGTATGACTACTGCCTGCGGCTGGGTATCACAGAACAAGAATTACAATGGTTCAACGATCATCCCTGCCCACCCGATATCATCGGCGCCAATTACTATATCACGTCTGAGCGCTTCCTGGATGAGGAGCTGGAGAAATATCCACCGCATACACATGGGGGAAACGAGGTGTTGGCCTATGCCGATGTAGAGGCAATACGCGTGCAGCATGGGCAGCCGTGGGGGATTAAATTACTCCTGTCCGAACTTTGGAACAGGTACCAGCTGCCCATTGCCATCACGGAATGCCACCTGGCCTGCAGCCGCGAAGACCAGTTGCGCTGGTTTTCAGAAACGGTTGATAATCTTGAAGCGCTCCGCGATGACGGTGTGGATATTCGCGCCATCACCGCCTGGTCCTTACTCGGTTCTTTTGGCTGGGATAAATTACTCACATCGCCAGCAATGCGCTATGAAACAGGCGTCTTCGATTGCAGGAGTGGCAGCCTGCGCCCGACTGCAATGGCATCGCTGCTTCGATCTTACAGCCAGGGAGAAGAGCGGCATCCTTTGTGCGGTCAACCCGGATGGTGGCATACCCAGTTCGACATTTTGCAACAGGAACAACATGCAGAAAAAATGATCCATCAAACCCCCATCTTGGTCCTCGGTAAAACAGGCACGCTCGGCCAGGCTTTTGCGCGCTACTTGCAGTGGCGAAACATCCCCTTCGTTTTGGCAGGCAGGGAAGATGCCGACGTCCGAAATAACAAAAAGCTGCTGGAGCTGGTTGACCAGGTGCGCCCATGGGCGGTGATCAATGCCACCGGCTTCGTGGATATTGATGCGGCTGAAACAAATCCGGAGGATTGTCTCGCGGTAAATTTTGCCGCACCCGTTCTGCTGGCCAATATCTGTGCGAAAAGAAATATCGGGTTGCTCAATTTTTCGTCTGACCAGGTTTTCGACGGGAGAAAAACGTCTCCCTATCTGGAAGACGATACGACAAACCCGCTGAATGTTTATGGCAGAACGAAAGCTATGGCAGAGCGGCAACTTACGACCTTTCACCCCGGCCACCTGCATGTACGCACCAGTGCATTTTTCGGCCCCGATGACGCGCATAATTTTGTAACGCAGCTATTGGAAAAACTGGCACGCGGAGAAGAAGTGACTGTAGCCGGAGACGAATTTATCAGCCCCACTTATGTGCCCGATCTTGTTGCCGCCTGCACCAACCTGCTCATCGACGGTGAGAGCGGCATCCGGCATTTAACGAACGGCACGGCCATCAGCTGGGCGCGGCTGGCAAAGGACATGGCCCAACGTTACGGAATGAAAAAATCCCTGGTACGGGTGGTGGGTTCTGCCGAATTAAAGCGTGCTGCAAGGCGGCCATTGTTTGTGCCTCTTCAGAGCAACTACCCACATGATATGCCTCCGCTGGAAGACGCCCTCGGCAGGTATATGCAGGAAAAAACCCTTGCTATGGTTTAGCGAAGGGTTTTTATGATTAAGCCATCAGGGAAATTATTTTTTCGCCCGCTGCTCCAGGTAAGCGTATATGGCTTCCCGTTGTGGGCCGGCAGATTTGATTGCTTCAACAATTTCTGCATGGTTGAAAGAAGGGAACTGCTGGTGAACGTATTCCACTTCGCTGCTGTCGTTGCTATCTACCTGGGCGCGGTCGCGTCCGTCCTGTGTTGTTTTATTGTCTGACATATGGTTAACTTTTTTTAAAGTTTATCAAAATAAATGCCAGTCGGTTCCACTGCGTTGGAAATGGCTATCGCTTCGCATCCCGGTTAAGCTTTGCATTACGTATGCGGGTTACAGACTGCCACCGGGAAAGGCATAGTGATATGTGAGAACAATTTGCGCCAGTATTATACTGCTGGTCGTTTTAATCCGGTGAATAACGGCCGGCCTTCCTTCCCGAAATTCAAGCAAGCGTCATTAAAACCAAGCATCCATGCCAGGAAAATACCTTATTATCTCTTCCACCCTGTTGAAATTTTGCCCCCGGAGAATTCCTTTTACGCCATCGTCAGGAATAATGTTTGTATGCGGATAATTATAAACTTTTCGCGGATTACTACTGATAGCGAGGCCCGCGAATTAAAAAAATCTGACCATGTTCGATAAAGATCTTGTTGCGGAAGTGGGCGCATCCTTATTCCGGCGCCTGGATACGCTGGCGGTGGCAGAAAGCGTGACTGCGGGGCTGTTACAGGCAGCGATGGCCTCTGCAGAAAATGCCAGTATTTTTTTCCAGGGCGGTATAACTGTTTATAATGCGCGGCAAAAATACCTGCACCTGGATGTGGATATTCATGATGCGCTGAGCTCGAATTCTGTTTCCGATGCAATCGCGCAAAAGATGGCCCTGCAGGCAGCAAAGATCTTCCGCAGTGACTGGGGCATTGGCATTACCGGTTATGCCTCTGCCCTGCCCGGTCATGATATGGATCCGCTATTTGCGAATTTTGCGATGAGTTATAAAAACGAGATCATCCGCGCGGGTGTGCTAACTGCGCATGAAACGGAGCCTGCCGAGGTACAGACACTCTATGTGAACCAGGTGCTCGCAGAGTTGGCCGGGGCGATCCGTGAGATAGAAAAACGATAGAACGCGGTAGCGTGAGGAGTTTGATAATTCGCTTTTCAAAAAAAACTTTTGCGGCACTACCTGGGACGCCTGGCCGCTTTGCCGTTTATACAGGTTACGTTAAGTGTCTGCCTGCAGCCAGGTAGCGGCTGCTTCGCTGTCGGTAAAAACGCGAACGTTGGTACCCCGGTTCACGGCGACGGTTTCTCCAAATCGCTCTTTATCCAATACCGGCTCTTTGCCGAGTAGAGCAATTTTTGTTACGGCATGCAAGGCATGCTGTGCCCGATAGGCCGCCAGGTGCTCTCCAAAATAGTACCGGTCCATAAAGGGTACGGTACCGGTGACGTTTGTGCCATCTATCAGCAGGGTTGATTTCTTATGCAGCAAGGCCTGGTCGATGGCCAGCTCAAAACAAGCGTTGGTTTTAGGCAAAGAGTATTCCCCTTTCGCAACCAGCAGCAGCAAGTCTTTTTGTACATGAATTTCCACTTCGTATGTGGGTGCTGAATAATCCATCGGGAGCAGTTTTGGTTGATAATCCATTAAAAAGATACGAAATCCCCGGAAAAATACGGGGCGGTCTGAATATTTTTTGCAACGTGGGTCAGGTAACGAAACCAATAAGGCGCCAGCTGGATTATTGGAGACGAACGCATAAACTTCAGTTTTAGGCAGTAGTCTCAGGGACGTCTTCGACCTTTACCACCGGGCATAAAAAAAGGGCCAGAATAAATATTCAGCCCCGCTTTAAAATCCAATATCCTATGAAAAACCGGCGCGAAGGTAAGAGAAGATCATTTTAAAAAGCAAACTTTCAGAAAGATTATTTTTTGCCGGAAACGGCGTCGTTCCTGAAGTAAAAACCATCCGGAGTTGTTGAAGCCTTTTGTACATCCGCCGGGATGGCGGGGGAAATGTGGGTTGGCACTTATGAAACTAAAACCTTAAATACAGGCCTAAGGGGGTTTTCGCGGAATGCCTTAAATTTAAAAATGAAAAGAATTAACTCCATTGATATCGTGCGGGGGATCGTAATGATTATTATGGCGCTGGATCATGTGCGCGATCTGATGCATATTAATGCGGGGACACAGAGCCCGACAGACCTGGCTACGACCACACCTGCCCTGTTTTTTACCAGGTGGATCACTTATTTATGTGCCCCTGCTTTTGTGTTCCTGGCAGGCACTTCAGCATACCTGTCTGCCCAAAAAAACAACGATATAGCGGCGACCAGGCGTTTCCTGGTGAGCAGGGGAATTTATCTGGTCCTGCTCGATCTTATCGTAGTCGGCTTCCTCTTGTTTTTTGATCCGGGTTATCATACCATCCTGTTTGAAGTGATCGCTGCCATCGGCGTCGGGTTCATCCTGCTGGGTGTATGCCTGCGTGTAAAATCCCGTACCCTGGGCATTGTGGGCCTGATCATCATTTGTCTGCATCAACTCAGTTCGTTTCTACCGGTAACGGGTAATCCCTTACTAAAAAATACCGTCGCGCTTCTGTTCGCCCCGGGAGCGTTGCCGTTTCCACCTCGTGTATTTGTGATGGCCTACCCGCCCATCCCCTGGTTTGGGATCATGCTGGTTGGCTTCGCATCCGGTCCACTATTTTTAATGGAAGCTGCAAAACGAAAAAAACTCTTGCTGAAAACAGGCGCTGCTGCGCTCCTGCTTTTTGTCGCGATCAGGATGATCAATTGGTATGGAGATCCTGTGGCATGGACGGCTCAAAAAAATAGCCTGATGACTTTCCTCTCCTTCATGAATGTGACGAAATATCCGCCATCATTTTTGTTTTGCCTGGTCACTATAGGTATCCTGTTTTTTATGCTGGCCCTTGCAGAAAGACTACCAGCTATCGTTATAAAAATTACGTCGGTTTATGGGAAGGTCCCGCTGTTTTATTTCCTGGCGCATTTTCTATTGATCCACCTGCTTATGGTCGGACTAATGTTCCTGCAAGGCTTTCACTGGGCAGATATGGATTTCGCCTCCGGCAATTTTGGCCGACCGAAAAACAGCCCGAGTGGTTTATCACTTGGACCGGTTTACCTGGTTTGGCTGGGGGTTGTCGTGCTGATGTATAAACCCTGTCAGGGGTATGGCCGCTACAAAGCAAATCATGCGCATAGCTGGTTAAAATATTTATGACGGCACGAGTTTTTTCGCCACGAAGACACGAAAACAGAAAGGAAATGCAGACCCGGTCTGGTCTGCCGACCAACGGGTTAAATTTTACCACAGAGTGAAAGGAGTTTCTGCACGAAGTTGCACAGAGAACAATTAGTATCGAAACTCTCCGCCCAATTCCAAATTACCAATTCCCTTATAGCCACGAAGGCGCTAAGTCGCGAAGCTTTTACCACAGAGTGAAAGGAGTTTCTGCACGGAATTGCTCAGAGAGCAAACGAGTATTTAAGCTCTCCCCCCAATTCCAAATTACCAATTCCCTTATAGCCACGAAGGCGCTAAGTCGCGAAGTTTTTACCACAGAGTGAAAGGAGTTTCTACACGAAGTTTCACAGAGAACAATTAGTATCGAAACTCTCCGCCCAATTCCAAATTAATAATTACTTTTCGCCACGAAGACACTAAAACACAAAGACAATGCAGGCCCCCGTCTGGTCTCCCGACCAACGGGTTAAAT
>JAQBNH010000013.1 GCA_028288705.1 Ferruginibacter sp. | reverse complement strand
GCATTCATTCCGGAATGCTGATCCTGTCATCCCGACTATTATGTCGGGACGGGTTCCCGTCCGGTCCGCAAGAAGCCCCAGTTTAAACGCTGGGGCTTTTTCATTGTGCAATTCATCCTGATCATCTGATAAAAGCATTCATTACGGAATGCTGATCCTGTCATCCCGGCTATTATGTCGGGACGGGTTCGGGTCCGGTCCGCAAGAAGCCCCAGTTTAAACGCTGGGGCTTTTTTATTGTGCGATGCATCCATCCTGATCATCTGAAAAAAAGTATTCATTCCGGAATGCTCATCCTGTCATCCCGACTATTATGTCGGGACGGGTTCCCGTCCGGTCCGCAAGAAGCCCCAGTTTAAACGCTGGGGCTTTTTCATTGTGCAATGCATCCTGATCATCTGATAAAAAGTATTCATTACGGAATGCTGATCCTGTCATCCGCCTATTATGTAGGGACGGGTTGTAAATGAAAGTTTTTATGTGTTCGTAAAGTCTTGGTCTGATGATCTTCTCTATCCATAAATGATAGTTGCGGTCATTCTACCGCAATTGGCAGTTTTTTCTCGGTTTTCACTGTCGATTATCCCATTTTTCAAAATCCCAATTTTGTTAATATCACATTCTCTCAAATAGTATTTAATTCAGATTGATTAATATTATATGTCATTCTTTGTGTATATCCTTCAGAGTGAAAAGGATGGAAGTTTTTATAAAGGTTTTACTGGAGATCCGTTAGTAAGACTCACTCAACATAACTTGGGTCAGACTTTAACCACCAGGATTAAAATGCCATGGCGGCTCGTTTACGTAGAGTCGTTCTTAGAAAAGCGTGATGCATTGATCCGTGAGAAAAAATTAAAAAAGTATTCCGTTGTTAAACTGATGTATTTAATAAGTCACAAGCAAAATATTGTACATCTGTTTTTACAACGCTAGTAATGCTGATCCTGTCATCCCGACTATTATGTCGGGACGGGTTCGGGTCCGGTCCGCAAGAAGCCCCAGTTTAAACGCTGGGGCTTTTTTATTTCTGCCTGTTTATCACAAAAGTGCAGGAACCATTGTTTATCATCAGGGGTAAAAAAAAGGAAGGACCTCCGGTAAATGAGCCCTTCCTTTTTACTTTTCAATGTTAGCTTTGCTGTTCTGTTTCTACTTGGCGATCGCCTTTTTACTCCGCTTTTATTTCTGCAGCAATGCCAGTAACTTTTTTGCAGCATCTCCACTGCTCGCAGGATTTTGACCGGTGATGAGCATGCCATCCTGCACTACATAAGAACCCCAATCATTTCCGCTCGAGTAGTTTCCGCCCCTCGCTTTTAATTCATCTTCCAACAGGTAGGGAACAACCTTCGTTAACTGCACAGCTTCTTCTTCAGAATTGGTAAATCCAGTAACCTTTTTTCCTTTAACCAATGGCTCATCTGTGTCATCAAATACATTTAATAAAGCCGACGGGGCATGGCAAACGGCAGCAACTGGTTTGCCGGCAGACCAAAAGTTCTGAATCAGGTTAATTGAATCTTTATCATCATAAAGATCCCACATTGGTCCATGGCCGCCCGGGTAAAAAACGGCATCAAAATCCTCCGCCTTAACATCCGTGAGTTTGCTGGTCCCGGCTACTTTCTTCATGAGAGCAGTATCGGCATAATACCTTTTGGTGGCTTCTGTCTGGGCGTCAGGTGTTTCACTTTTTGGATCTATCGGCGGCTGTCCACCTTTCGGTGATGCGATAGTAATGTCAACTCCTGCATCCGCCATTACGTAATAAGGAGCCGCAAATTCTTCTACCCAAAAGCCGGTCTTCTTACCGGTATCGCCCAGTTCGCTGTGCGATGTCAATACAAATAATACTTTCATAATTGTCGTTTTATAGAATGTAAAAATTATTTTCTTTGACCCGTGTATTCGGCAACATATCCGCGTTCGTGATTGCGCTTATGCTTTAACGATCATTTTCCCGGTGTTTTCTCCTTTAAATAAGCCGAGTAAAGCATTTGGCAAATTCTCAAACCCATGCTCAATAGTTTCGTGCACTTTAATTTTATCTTCCTTTATCCACTTCGCTAATTGTTGAATACCCTCGGGGAAATGCTCCTGGAACTGGCTGATAATAAAGCCCTGCATCAGCACGCTCCTCGTGAGCAGCATCGGCTGTAACCTTGGCCCCATGGGTGTTTCTTCACTATTATATAAAGATATCTGTCCGCACAACGGAATTCTTGCGTGAAATGCAATATTCGCGATCACGGCATCAGAGATCCCGCCGCCCACGTTATCAAAATAAACATCAACTCCTTTCGGGCATGCTGCAGCAATGGCTTTTTTCATGTCCGGAGTAGTTTTGTAATTGATAGCCACATCAAACCCAAGCGACAGCAGGAGTTTCGTTTTATCCTCAGAACCTGCAATACCAACGACATGGCATTCCTGTATTTCCGCGATCTGTCCCACCACAAGGCCGACAGCACCGGCGGCACCGGAAACAACCACGGTTTCTCCCGCTTGCGGTTTGCCGATATGCATCAAGCCAAAATAAGCCGTGAGCCCCGTCATGCCGAGTACACCGAGGTAATGACTTGGCGCTGCCAGCCGGGGATCAACTTTTTTTAACGCTGATCCGTCGCTTACGATAATTTTCTGCCATGGTAAATTTCCTGCAACAAGATCGCCCGCCCGGAATTTATCCGACCTGCTTTCTACCACTTCGGCGATCACCGCGCCATTCAGGGGTTGGTCAATGTCAAACGGAGGCACATAAGATTTCGCGTCATTCATTCTGCCACGCATGTATGGATCAACAGAATAGTACAGGCCCTTCAATAAAATCTCCCCATCCTTTATTTCCGCAATTTCAACCGTGTCCATCCGGAAGTCCTCACTTACCGGTAATCCTTTCGGTCTTGCGGCGAGGACGATTTGTTGTGTTGTCATTCTTTTCAGCTTTAGTATGATAAATTAAAGGCAGGGGCGGTCTTCATCAGGTATTCTGGCGATCCTTTTTTTAACCTTATTTGCAGCCTTCTGCCAAAACACCCGGCAAAACATTTCCTTTTTTAGATAACGAGATTAGTAACAGTAGTAACGATGAATTGTTTAAGAAGCGGATACAGTGTCAGGGTATTCACTGGAATCGAAATTTTCATTCCTCCGGGTTTGTAACGTATGCTTCGATTATCTATAAAAGCAGAACCATCCGGGGAAGTATCTGCTACCAAAGTAGTGTTTTCAGAAGAAATATAATCGCTTTTAAATCATCTGTAAAGGCCGAAACTTGTCCCAGACAGGCTTGCGCCAACCACAGATTTTCGCACCCCTTCAGAAAGTCAGGAGCCATTTTCTCCGGAATTATTGGAATTTTACAGGAACACATTTAGCTGGCAACAAGAAAAGGACCTGTTTTCCCATAAGGCTGGAAACTGAGAAGAAGTTTTGCTAACCACTGAGGTTCATAGCGTTTTCTCAGGAAATCACCTGCGCCATTCCTTCATCGTGTGAAACCAAGTAACAGCAGCTGTTTCGTATAAAGACTAAAAGCCGGATTTTATCAATCCTGTCGACTGTTTCTGAACTTACTTGTTATAAGTTTGTAGGTAATACCGTGCTTAAGAAAAATAATATGATGACGACTGAGAATGTTTCTGCTGTTGGCGCTGCTCCTGGTATTAAAGAACTTATTAGCAGGATAGAAAATCCGGAGCGCCCGATAAAAATAATATACCTCGAAGATATCCGTGAAGATGCAGCACTTGCAGCCAATCAATTAAAGAAAAGTCAACCTGATGTTGACCTGCTCGTTGTGGAGACGAGAGAAAAGTTTATTACAGCCTTACAACAGTTTGTACCTGATATCATTCTTATTAATCCTGATCTTACTTCATTCCGGGCTGCAGAAGCGTTCTCCACTTTAAAAGAAAATGGATCCTGTATTCCATGGATACTGGTCACTGCCCGTAATAAAGATTCCGTTGAAACCGATGCGATTCTTAATGGAGCAGCGGATATAATTTTTAAAGACGAATTGCACAAATTGTCCGCTGCCATTCAACATGCCCTGGAAAAATACCGGATGAATCTGCTAAAGGAACTTATTGCTGATGAACTGACTAAAAGTGAAACTCATTTAAAACAAATTGAATCTTTCGCGCACCTCGGTAGTTTTTACTTTGATTACACAACTGGAACATCAGTATGGTCTGAGGAGTTGCTTAACATTTATGGCCTTGCAACGGAAGATGATCAGCGGTCTTTTACTTCATGGACTTCATACATTCATCCGGAAGACCGGGATGATGTTTTACAAAAAATCAATGAGGCAAAAGCGCATGTAACGAATGCCGATTACTTCCATCGCATCATACGGAAAGATGGAACCATCAGGCATTTACATTGCCGGCTGAAAAGTAAATTGAATAGCGCCGGCTTAGCCACCGGCATATATGTAACAACGCAGGATGTTACGGAAAAAGCGAGAGCTGAAGAATCACTGAAAACGTCTGAGGCAAACCTGCAGGCTATTTTTGAAAATACTTCGGAGGGATTTATCCTTCTGGATCCCAGTGGAGTAATCAGGTCATTTAACAGGAAGGCCAGGGAAAGGATATTGTTGAGTACAGATAAGGAAATAGCGGTGGGCAAACCTATTTATGAATTTCTTCCTCCTGCCCGCCAGTTACTTTACAAAGAGCATATGTCAAAAGTACTGGCAGGCGAAGTGGAGCAGTATGACCATGATTTTACGACAAAAAGCGGCGAGGTTATTTGGTGTAGTTTTTTGATCAGTCCTGTTTATAACGCAGGAAAGATGGAAGGGATTTCTTTTGCATTAACAGACATCACGGAAAGAAAAAATGCTGAAGAAGCGATCAAAGAAAGTGAGGCGAAATTTCATAAAGCTTTTCGTTCCGGCCCTGATGCCATCGCCGTTTCCTCAGTTGCCAGCGGAAAGTTATTAGACATCAATGATAGCTTCACCAGGATATTTGGCTTTACAAGAGAAGAAACCATTGGGCGTACGGCCCTTGAGGCAGGGCTTATCCAGGAGGAGTGGACAAGGAGTGAAAAGATTTCCAGCCTCCAAAACAACGAGCCTGTATCGGGGCGCGAAATGATCTTATGGGATAAGAACAGCCAACCGCATATAGTCTCCGTATCTTCCCAACTTATTAGCTGGAATAAGGAAGAATCCATGCTGACTGTTGTAAGAGATATTACGAAACAGAAAAAAACGGAAGACGAATTGATATTTAGTGAGCAGAAGTTGCGCATGATTTTCTCCTCCGCTTCTGATACGATCTTCCTGTTGAGTGTTGAACCCGGAAACCGTTTTCAGTTTAAATCTATGAATGCTGCGGGACTCAAAGCAATGGGGATGACGGAACAGCAGGTGGTTAATAAATATGTGGATGAAATTATTCCGCCAGGTTCCCTGGAAATAGTGCTGGAGAAATACCAGGAAGCCATTCAACATAAAAAAACGGTTCACTGGGAAGAAGTTTCTGATTATCCGAGCGGGGTAAAAACAGGCATCGTTAGTGTTACTCCGGTTTTTGATGATAAAGGAACTTGCCTTTGGCTCGTGGGCACTGTCAATGATATTTCCGAACGCAAAAACGCGGAGGAGAACCTGGCGCAAAGTGAACATCGCTTACGCACTATATTAGAAACGGAACCCGAATGTATCCTGCAGCTCGGCCGCCACGAAAAACTGATTTACATAAACCCTGCGGGCCTGGCAATGATAGAAGCCGATACCGTACCGGATCTTGAAAACTTGTCATTGACTGATCTGATTTCTCCGGAATA
Source organism: Ferruginibacter sp. (assembly GCA_028288705.1). Taxonomy (GTDB): domain Bacteria; phylum Bacteroidota; class Bacteroidia; order Chitinophagales; family Chitinophagaceae; genus Ferruginibacter. Next base: position 64,361 of record JAQBNH010000013.1, on the reverse strand, counting down.
TCGCCCGTTATTTAAAACGCTCACAGAGGAAGTCTTTTCAGGCGGGTCGCGCATACTGCAGTTTGAAATGAATGGACTAAAAGGTACCCATCGCTGGTTAGAAATACATGCAGTGCCTTTTAAAAATAGTGCCGGGGAAATTACCTCACTATTGGGTATTACCAGGGACATCACCGCCCAGAAAAATTTAGAGAAAGCCCTGATACATGAACGGGATCAGTTCTTTGCCATGTTTTCCAAAGCGCCTTCGGCAATCGGTATGTTGAAAGGGCCCGATCATGTTTTCGTAATGGCTAACCCTCTTTATACGCAATTGACAGGCAAACAGAACCTGATTGGAAGAACAGTAGCAGAAGCGCTTCCGGAAGTTGTGGAACAAGGTTTTGTAGCTATGTTAGATGGAGTATACCATACCGGCGAACCTTTCATCGGCGAAGAGCTATTGGTTAAGATAGACACAAAAGGCGATGGCGAATTCACAGACTTCTACATCAGTTTTATCTACCAGGCGTATCGAAATACTACCGGGGAAATTGAAGGCGTTTTCTTTTTTATCAATAATGTTACCGAGCAGATCTTGTCGCGTAAAGAACTGGAGAAAAGCGAAAAATTCTTTAAGACAGTTATCGATAGCAGCGTCGATATGATCACCATTATAGATCCCGATGGCAAAACAATTTATGCAAGTCCGGCAGTAAGTAAAACATTCGGCTATACGATGGAGGAGTGCTTAAGTTTGAACAACGCCGATATCGTTCATCCCGATGATAGTCTGGTTATGCAGGAGTTGATCGGTAAAGTAATGATGAACCCAGGCGTGCCCATGGAAACTCCTGCAGTAAGGGACAGAAAAAAAGACGGAACCTATATCTGGGTGGAAGGTACACTCACCAATTTTATCGGAACCGAAGGCATCAACGCCATTGTTGCCAATTTCAGGGATGTGACAGAACGGAAAAAGGCGAGTGAAGAACTGTACGCATTGAACTTACAGCTGTTGAAAAACGTAAACGATCTTGCTGTGTCAAACAGGGAGCTCGAAGATTTTGCCTATGTAGCATCACATGATTTGCAGGAACCCTTGCGTATGGTGACGGGCTTTCTAAAACTGGTGGAACAAAGGTACAGCGATGTTATTGACGCTAAGGGCAAACAATACATCCATTACGCGGTGGACGGCGCTAAAAGAATGCAGCAAATTATTCTTGATCTGCTTGAATTTTCCAGGGTAGGCAAGGTGAATGAAAAAGAAGAGCAGGTTGATTTAAATCAGATCGTTAATGAAGTGATTTATTTATGCCAGAATCAGATCATAGATACAAAGGCCGTCGTAAATTCTGGCAAATTACCAACCTTGCCGATGTATAAAATTCCGTTGCGGCAAGTGTTTCAAAACCTGATCAGTAATGCACTGAAATACCATAAAGAAGACGAGGCACCCGTAATTAATATTTCGGCAGAAGAACAGGCAACATATTGGCAAGTGAGCGTAAGTGACAACGGGATAGGAATAGACAAAGAATATTTCGATCAGATATTCGTCATTTTTAAACGCCTGCACAATAAGGATCAATATTCCGGTACAGGCATCGGCCTGGCCGTATGCAAAAAAATAATTGAAAATTTCGGGGGGAAGATCTGGCTCTCATCTGGCGAAAATCAGGGAAGCACATTTTATTTTACTATACCTAAATCATGATTACCTGTTTTGAGCATTGCATAATATAATTTGGCGGAAGGTTTTGTTAGCATTCTTAACATGCGCACAGCCCGGGATAAGTTATCATCGGAACAACATATTGATTTTAATTGTCGCGGAAGATCAAAATGAAAGCTATGGAACCCATACATATACTTTTGGTAGAAGATAATGAAGGTGATATCCTGCTCACCCGCCACGCATTAGAGGAGACGAATATCCTGACCGAACTAACGGTGGTGAAAGATGGAAAAGAAGCGATGGATTTTCTTGATGGAACATTAAGTTATTCAGATGCGGCGAAGCCCGGGATCATTATTTTAGACATAAATCTGCCGAAAAGAAACGGGCACCAGGTGCTTAAGTTTATTAAAGAGCACGAAGACTTAAAACATATTCCTGTTATCATGCTTACAACATCCTCTTCACCAACTGACATTAAACAGGCCTCCGAAAACGCTGTGAACTGGTTCATCACAAAACCACTCGAACCGCAGGTTTTTATTGAGGTGATGGCCAGCATAAACAAGCCGGCCAATCGATCAAAATAGCTCTCTGACTGCAAAGGAGCCGCTTGCGATTTCCTGGCAGGCGAAGTGATGGCTCCCGCTCATCGTTAGCATGATATTACCCAATTTTTACCGAGGTCATGGTGAGTGAACCTGCAACCGCCTGGTCATTGAAAAAGCGCACAGGTTCATTTTTTTCTTTTACCCCTAAGCTGTACAACAGCGGGAGGTAATGTTCTACTGTTGGAATGGCGAGTAGCGCCGGCTTGCCCAGGCTTTCATAATGGATCAATGATTGGTGATCGCCGCTGCTGATCAGGTTTTTAAACTGCTCATTCATCTGCAATGCCCAATCGAAGCCAAAGCCCGGCTCATCCATTTTATCCCATGCGACCATGCGCAGGTTATGCACCATGTTGCCACTGCCGATGATGAGTACGCCCTTTTTCCGAAGCTGATATAATTCCTTCGCAAGATCATAATGGTATTGCGGATCTTTTGTATAATCAATGCTCAGTTGCAGCACAGGGATATGCGCATCAGGATACATATGACGCACGACGGTCCAGGTGCCATGATCCAATCCCCAGTCATGATCCAGCTCTACTTTTGTTGTGGTAAAGAGTGCGGCCGTCTCTTTCGCCAGCAAAGGATCGCCGGGCGCGTTGTATTGCACATCAAATAATTCTTTCGGAAAACCACCAAAATCATGGATCGTCTTTGGAAAATCCATCGCCGTGATTCTTGTGCCCTTACTCATCCAGTGCGCTGAAACAACGAGTACAGCTGCGGGTTGGGGGATCTCCTGCGCCATTTTCTTCCAGCGCTGGCTGAACAAATTATCTTCAATGCCATTCATCGGCGAACCATGACCGATAAATAATACCGGCATGATTTGTTCCTGTTCTTTCAATCCACGCGTAAATGCATTAAATGCTGATAAACCTGTCATGGCTGTCGCTCCTGTTAAAATGGTTTGTATAAATGTTTTTCGTTTCATGTGAAAATATGGAGAACAGTTGCCGGCTGTTCCCCGGTTTTTCGTCTTTATTTATTTCCTGTAACCGCTCAATAAGCCACTGTAAAGCGTTGACGGCTATGCGCTGGTTTTTCCAGTTCATCAGCGATCGCCACAGATAGATCTTCTGCAGAAATAACGCTGCGCTGCTGCTCGTCAAACACCGGGTTCTCCAGGCCTGTGCGGTAGGTTCCTTTGCGCGTACCGGAAGTGCCGGCGTGCATTTCAATGGCCGGACTAATAAATGTCCAGTCCAGTTCTTTTTCTTCTTTGATAATGTTGAGGTAGTCGCGTGCAGCTAATGCGCCTGGCTTCCATTCGGCAGGAAAGCCTTCGGTGTCAACGATCTGCTGACCTGGTGCGACGTATAAACTACCTGCGCCGCCGATCACGAAAAGTCTTTTTACACTGGCTTTTTTTGTTGCGGCCTGGATGGCCTTTGCACCACGTAAATATTCGTTGTACAGATCAGGGTTTGTCCAGCCGGGATTGTACGCGCTCAGCACAACATCAGCGCTGCTGATCGCGTTGACGAAATCATCTTCTTCAAATACATCTGCTTCTTTTACAGTTAAGTTTTCCTGCGGCGGCAATGCGTCTGCATGTCTTGCGATAGCGGTGACGTGGTGCCCGCGTTGTAATAATTCCTGCGTCAGTATTTTTCCAACAAAACCTGTTGCGCCAATCAATGCGATGTTCATATGCTGTTATTTTTTAGGTGATAAAATGATGTATTGCTTCGTTTAATTTAATGCTTGAGGTGCTATTTATTTTCCTGTTCACTAAACAATTCACTCGCTGTTTTTACGGCATCCGCATCTGCGGAGTTGAAAATAAAATGATCCTTTTGCTCTCCTGGTTGCCGCTCCTTTTCCCTGCGGGCATAAACGACTTTGGAGTGGGGGAGCAAGTCTGCCAGGTTACCGGACGGATCCGCAAAACTGATGACGATCTTTTGATTCGCGACTTCACCGATCTTATTAGCCAACTCTTTTTCTTCGACTGATGTTAGCAGTGAAATTATGATGTCTGCTTCCCAACTAGCCGTGACAGGGCAGTTAAGTGTTTCTACTGAAGCTGGAGGAAACCCTTGTTGCAGCTGCTGTTGTGCTGCCGCAGCCTCATTTTCATTATTCGAAAAAAGTAACAGCGCGTTACCCGTTGCTGCAAATCTTTTGGCCATGGCAACGATTTGCCAGCTTCCCGCTCCAATGATCGTTATCGTTTCTTTTGTCGGCATGTTCCTTGTTTCATCATGCAAAGCTAGGCTGCTTCATTACCACCGCCGTTGAGATTGGACAATAAAAAGCATTGACTTATGTCAAGGGGATTGGTTGATCAGTTGATGAGTTTATTAGTAGGGGAGAATTGCCGGCAGGTAGATTAATGTGTCATGGGGTCTCTGGGTTAATGGGTCAATAAGTCATTCGGTCGCCAAGTCAATGGGTCAATCGGTTATTGGGTCACCAGGTCATTAGGCCATTAGGTCAATGGGGTCAATAAGTCATTGGGTAGTTTAGAGGGGATGAGTTCAGTTTTTCAGTATGGACAATACACTATTCAACTTCCCGCAATCTTCCGCCGCACACGGCTGAGCGTTTCTGGTTTTAATCCCATGTACGATGCGATCATATGTTGCGGTACGCGTTGCAGCAGATCCGGGTAAAGTGCGGTGAGGCTGGCGTAGCGTTCGTTGGCGGGCAGGCTAATAATAGCGGTGATGCGTTTCTGCATGGCCAGGTAGGCGCCGGTAAGCTGCAGGCGTGTGTAGGTTTCGTATTTCGGCGACTGCAATAATAATTCTTCATGTGCTGATTTGCTGATGAGGAGCAATTCACAATCTTCGATCGCGTCGATGTTATAAGTTGCGGGTTCGCCGGTGAGGAAACTGAAGAGATCCGAGATCGTCCAGCCTTCTGGAGCAAACTGGAAAATATGTTCGTTACCGGACTCATCCACGGAGTATTCCCGTAGCAACCCTTTCTCCACAAATGCGATGTATTTACACGGATCGCCTTCCTGCAGCAGGTATTGTTTCTTGCGCAGTTTTTTCGGCATCAGGTAATGACGGATCTGCATTTCTTCTTCGTTGCTGATTGCTACTTTCTCCCTGAAACATTTAAAAAAAAGATCGTACATAAATAGATGACATTTGGCAGCGCTTGTTTTGTAAATCTAGTGAACTTTTTTTTTAACCGCGGAGTGCGGTAAGACGGGATTTTTCGCCACGAAGACGCAAAAACTGAAAGAAACACAAAGAAGGAAATGATACGGTTTTTACTTTTTACTTTTAATTTTTTCGCTTTCCATTCATTGCGAGAAATCGAAATGCCATTTTAACGCTGGCAGAAAGCAACGTCTGTCGCCGATCCCCGGAATTTTTTACCACGGCAGGATTATTCAAAGGACTTTTTAGCTACATTCATTTCCCGTCCTTCACACATTCAACATTGAAAACTATGACCTATTTACACGTCCTGTTATATCCGGAGAAAACTTTCCGGAAGAAAATATGCCTGCTGTTATGTGGTTTTTTTTTCTGGAGCATGAATCTGGTCGCACAAAAAAAATCGGCGATACAACCACTCATAATTTCAGGTCAGTTAAAAGATTGCCCGGAAAAGAAATTGTATGTAAACTTCAAGGAGAAAAATGGCCTTGTATTATTGGATTCGCTACTGCTTGATGCCGAGGGGAAATTTTACCTGCGTACGGTCAAATTGAAATATCCACAGGTGCTTAGTTTTCAGCGTAACAATATTCAGCTGGATGATATTATGGTGGCTCCGGGATACCGCTTAAACATTACGGCCGATGGCAGGGATTATTCCTCCATCCAGCGAACAAAAAAAATCACTGGTATTGGTGCGGAAAGTAACAGATATCACTTGATATTGGATTCCATACGGCATGCTCGAGATAATAACATACTTTGGTTTAACCTGAATGAAAAAGAATTACTGTTCCATTTACAAAAGAAAAAATTACTTGAAGACTCTGTAGCGCGTGTGGTGTTTGACAAGCCGCCTGTAGCCGATAAGTACCTGGGTTATTTTGGGAAAATGATCCGCATGGATAATAAATTCTCTGAATTATATATGCTAGTCGTTCTTACGAATAACAAACAATACGATGCTCAACGATCAACAACCTTCATCAGGAATAATTTCGACAACGATATCTTAGATAATATCTTTCGCGACGCGTATTTTTCCTCAGAGCAATATGTCGGTCTGATGAGATCGGAATATTTACGCTACTTGCTGAAGCCGGACTACCAACGTGACCCGGATTTGGCGAATCGTGCCGATTATAAACTGGAAAAAGTAAATAAAGTTTACCGGGGCAAGATTAAAGAGCGGGTACTTCTCGGTCTTATCAGGTCAGGCATCAGAAGTTATGATTCAATTGACTCCTTAACAGCTTACCGCGTGCGTGTCGGCCCGTATGTTGCAGCGTTTTCGGACCCTAATTTTCAACAAACGATTAGCTCTGAATTTTTGGAGAAGAGAACTGCATTGTTGCGTACGGCAGTCGGTAAGCCTGCACCACTGTTTGCCCTGGAAAGTGACTCAGGCCGGTTGTACCGCCTGGAAGAATTTAAAGGGAAGGTTGTTTATATAGATTTGTGGGCGAGCTGGTGCGGTCCCTGCAGGCTGGAAACGCCTGCTTTTAAAAAACTGTATCATAGTTTTAAAGAAGATGCGCGCATCGTTTTCCTGGGGATAGCTGTAAATGACGGCGAGGCGCCCTGGAGAAAGGCCTTGAAACAGGATCAGCCTGACTGGATACAATTGTTAGATAGAAATGGCCAGGTAGACAGGGCATACGTTGCGACCATGATTCCAAAATTTATCGTAATTGACAAGCAGGGAAACATCGTAAGTTTTGATGCGCCAGCGCCCAGTAGTGGGCCGATTATAGAAAATTTATTAAGGGAAGAAATGGCAAAATAACGACTTGCTGAAACTGCTGAGGGATAAACGTGATCAGGGCGCTTAAAATTATTCTTTGATCCTTTGTCTGAAGCCTAACGGTTTGGCTTGCAGGGACATTCGCAGAGCAATTCTCTCCTCTTCCTAGTTATTTCATTTCATGCGCTTTCTTTATCTTTTTTTCGCTTTCTTTCTCGAATTTTCCTTTCTTTTCCTTCCTGTTCATGAGCAGGTTTTTTCGCCCTCGTATATTTGTGAAACAGTAAATCAGGGGTGTTTTTTAGACCACTTTGTTTTACTCTTGTTCGACTCTTGTTTTACTCTCCTTCGAGAGACGTTCGATCGCTGTCGAACAAGCCTCGAACAAGACCCAAACAAGAGTAATGGAAAAGCCTATGTATCTTCCCGATGCTAACGTGCGTAAACATATCATTGTGCTGAATTGATACCAGGAGTATGGAATTTCGCAAACATTGCATTTTAACAAAAATCATTTTATGAATATTATCCACTGCAAGCAAAGGAAGACGATGCTTTTTCTCCTGCTCTCAATTTTTATCGTACAAACAGGCTTTTCACAGGCAAGATCCGGTAATGAAATTGTTGCTGAAGGGGGAGCCAAAGTTCGTGTGCGGCCCGACCTGGCGATTATCCTGCTGACTGTAGAAAAACGGGATACAGTAGAAAAGGAAGCCATCAAAATGCTCAACAAAGAAGTAACTGAATTGGTGAAGAGCCTAAACAAGATTGGGTTTACGAATAACGTCATTAAAATATCCGACTATGATATTGGCACAAGGGAAAGCGAGGACAACAAACCGGATTATGTTGTCACAAACAGTTTGAAACTGGAGTTTAGTTTAGACCGGAAACTCATCGATGCGCTATATGCTGAAGTGCAGGATGCAGGCCTGTCAAACCTTGAGATTGCATTCGATACGAAAGTCTCGGACAGCCTGGAAAAGCTAACACGCATTCAACTCGTTCAGCGCTCGATCATCGATGCGCGAACAAATGCCAGTAATATAGCTTCGGCACTCGGGATAAAACTTCTCCGTGTAAAACAGGTACTAAAATACAGGGAAGGAGGCCTGCTGCCACCGGAAATTAACGAAGTGAAATTCACGCCCCCTAAAATTGATGGGGCTAACGACATCTATTACAAGACCTCTTTCAATAAATTTGAAGTAGAAGATATTGAGCTCGAAGAAAAGGTCACGATCATTTACGAGATTGGGCAATAAAGGGCAGAAAGTGAAGATAGATATCAGCGAGTAAAAGTTCGTACTTCGTGTTGCTTTCTGTTTGTCGGCTTTGGTGGCAAAAGTTGTTGGTTTGGGGTTAAATGTCCTCACATAGCTCCGGATTTACTTGGCAGTTGCGATTTAATCTTTTACTTTTCGTGTACGCTAATTCGTTATATATGAAAATTTTCGCCGCCCTGCTGCTCACCTGCTTAATATTTCATTGCGAAAACACGATTGCGCAAACCGGCCCGTGGGCGAAGTACGACGCGAAGATGAAAGGCGAAGCGCTGATCCGGGAAAGCGACGGCGGTTACCTGAAAGAAATTAAAAGTATCGTCGAAGGAGGGGGTGATGTAAACTGGCAGATGGAAGGCACGGGCCTCACGCCGCTGATGGCAGCATCCTCTGGCGGACATACAGAAGTAGTGAGATTTTTACTCGCGCAAGGCGCGAAACCGGAGTTGCAGGACGCGTACGGTCGTACCGCGTACGACAGGGCAAAACTGGCAAAAGCAACAACGGTAATGGCTGTACTGACGCCATTAACTAAAAATCCGATCCCGCCACCCAAAAAATTACCGCCGGTAAATCCACCCGTAAAGCCGCCGGTCATTCCTACGCCGTCACCTGTTTTAGTGTCGCTGAAAAATGCGCCGAAAGTAAAACTTCCCTGGGCACCGTTCGGCTCTTTTAAGGCAGGCGATAAAGTAGCGTTTTTTAACGGGAGCTGGCATACCGGCACCGTGCTCGAAGTAGGTGCCCCCGGTGATTACAAAGTGAAGAATGTTGCAGCAGGAGAACGTAAATATTTAATTGCGCGTGAGGGAGCGCCTAACTGGAACGACTGGACGAACTGGGGTTCTGTGACCGGTATTGTGCGCGAGAAATACTGGACCGACTTCTTCCTGGGCGACTGGTGCCTTGGCGAAACGATGGCGGTGAATACGCATACCGACGGTAACTACGAACGTGATGAATATTCTTTTCATGGCGCTACCGAAGCCCTGCAGGTAAATGCCGACAACAGTTACAAATGGAAAACGATCGACAAGAAAATCATCACAGGTAAATGGATCGCTGCCACTGATGGTGCGGGCATTATCCTGCTTAAAGCCTACCGCGGTAAGGATTGGACGTTACGCAATGAAACCAATGCCGCCGAAGAAAATATCCGCGGTTTGCAAAGTGCGCGTTTAACAACGGATGGCGTGATGAGTGTAACAGCGAAAAGGGGTTTGTAATGAAGAAGGACTCCTGAGTGAATGTTTATTTAGTATTCAATAATAAATGGTAGGATATTCAACAACCAATGCGCAAAAGCCTGTTCATCTTTATAACAATTTTGATTACCAACATCTGTTCAGCGCAATCATTAACCTTTGACAACGCTGTCAGGCAATTATTTTTTGGCGTAGATATTCTTAAAGCCAAAAATTCAATCCTTGATACTTTGTCTTCGGTAAAGAATCTTCACCGAAGCAATACCACAACTAAGCGGCTTAGCATGGATGTTGGGATAGATTCTGGCGATGGCGGAGGCCTGGAGGTAACACGTTCATTTGTTTTTACCAAAAGTCCGGTTGCGGGATTAAGTATAAAAAAGGGAAGTGTGAACGTTACGATGGGTGAAGCAGGTGATTTAAAAAAATTGTTAGGTTTATCTCTTTGGATTGGCTTTGCTAATAAAGCTCAGGCAGAAGCATTTTTTGATAATCTAAAAAAAATGTTCTTGCCTTTGTCAACGAAACATGACATCTCATATGAGAAAGGTATTGGATGGATTGCGCAATATTCCACAAGGAAGTCGACGGATGCTGGCATAAAAGATATAGGCATTTTTTTCATTAAACAGGCGATGACTAAACGCTATGAGATGCGAATTGAAATATTTAACGAGTTTAGTTTCGAAGAAAAAGTTGTGCAATGAACTGCTCAATTAGTACAATTCAACTGGTATGTGTTAAGCTATTAACTGGCGATACAACTTTAATTTAGCTATGCGAATATTTCTATTTCTCAGTAGCGTGGTATTACTGTCAGCGTCCTGCAAGGAACAGCGCAGTGCAAAGAAGGAGATGAGGATGTCTGTTGATTTTAATTATTCTCTGATTGTTAGCGGGATTGCCTACTCAATGTATTTAGATAACAGCGATTCGGTTTTTATCAAAACTACGGGGATGAACCAAAAGGCCGATTCTTTTAGCGTAAAGATGATGATTGATCAGCATAACCAGTTTGTTGATCTTATAACTAAAATAAATTTGGCAGAAACGGATACGCTTTATGAATCTGGTGTAATTGATGGAGAAGAATACCGGCTACAGATTATAAAGAACGATAGCGCAAAGGCAATTTATATTCACGACCCGTTTATGACTGGTCCTTTAAAGAGCTTAACTCAGTGGTTAATTAACCTGCAGGTAAGTTTAACAGAAAGCGTGTCGGCACAAAGGTTATAATAAATAATAAGAAAAACGGCTATATGAAATTCTGCTGTTGATCGAATCCGTTTATCAAAACTCCGATATCTTCGTCTAAACCTAACCGTACAATACCATTCCCCATGAGAAGAATTTATTTTATTTTGCTTACTGCAGTTATTTCATTCAATTGTAAAAAAGAAAGCAGCCCCGGCAATGGCCAGCCAGCAGTATTGCCAACAGTCACAACCAACCCGATTCTTTCCGTCACAAAGATCAGCGCATTTAGCGGGGGAAATATCAGCTCGGATGGTGGTGCCGCCATATCCGGTCGTGGTGTTTGCTGGAGCACGAGTCCAAACCCCGTAGTTACGGGTAATCATAGCCTGGACGGAGCCGGCTCAGGAACTTTTATAAGCGGAATCCCCGCACTCGCTCCTTCAACAATGTATTATGTACGGGCCTATGCTCAAAACAGTGTCGGTACCGCATACGGGAATGAGTTGAGTTTTACGACAGCAAATGCAGATATTTATGTGGCTGGATTTGAGAGCAATGGTATTAAAGAGGTAGCAAAGATCTGGAAAAATGGAGTGGCCACAAATTTAACCAATGGAATAAATAATGCCAGGGCGTTTGGTCTCTTCGTAAATGGTGACGATGTGTACGTGGTTGGTTACGAAGCAACTCCTCCGGTAGGTCAGTCGGTTAAAGTGTGGAAGAATGGAGTTGGCACTTCCCTAACCAGCGGTACATCTGCCTTCGCCTGGTCAGTTTTTGTTTCCGGCAACGATGTTTACGTAGCCGGTGATGAAGCTTCATCCTATCCAAGGACCGCAAGGGTATGGAAAAATGGAATAGCTACTTCACTATCAACGGGAGGGGTATATTCTGAAGTCTGGTCTGTTTTTGTTTCAGGAAATGATGTCTATGCTTCCGGGTCTGAATTTAATGGAAATGTCGGAATAGCGAAGTTTTGGAAAAACGGGATAGGAACTGCCCTGACGAACGGCGTATACGATGCTACTGCAGAGGCTATTGCTGTTTCAGGATCAGATGTCTACGTTTCAGGTTTTGAAAGTAACGGGACGAAAACCGTGGCGAAGGTTTGGAAAAATGGCGTAGCCAGCGCACTGACAAACGGTACCAATGATGCCCAGGGCTATGCCATTTCACTTTCAGGTTCGGATGTGTTTGTAGCGGGTAACGAATCCAACGGAACTAAAACGGTGGCCAAGCAATGGAAAAACGGCGTAGCAACCTCGTTAACTGATGGCTCCAATAACGCCCGGGCCTATTCAATTTTTACCCTTGGTACGAATGTGTATACTGCGGGCTACGAATATTCGGGTACAAATACCGTTGCAAAATATTGGAATAATGGCGTTTCAACCTCACTGACTTCCGGCTCGAACGGAGCCATTGCCACAGCTATATTTGTTAAATAATGATGGCGAATAACCCGCTGATTCAGCGAAATAAAATCCTCATCATTACGATCCTGGTTTTTTTCCTCCTGGTAAACAGCCGTTATTTCTGGGAAGGCCAGCTGGGATTTTTTGCAGTCCCTTTTTTCATTGTATTAGCTGCTGTGTATGTCGGATTGATAGTGTCTCTGTTGAGGCAATGCTATTTACGTGTGGCAGATCGATTTTCGGATAAACGCCGGTTAATGCTCATCGCCTTATTGCTTTTTGTTATCTGCATCACGTATTGTCAACCATCAGGATTAATCGACTTTGATAAATTTGACGGGAAGGATGTGCTTGTTGCCGAACGAGAAGGTGCCGCAAATTGTTTAACCACGGTCAGGCTTAAAGAAGATTATACATTTCACGAAAGAATCGGCTGCTTCGGAATATGGGAACGAAGAGGTACATACCGCGTTGTAAACGACACCATCTACTTTGAACATATCCTGCCGGGCAGGCAGCCCGACGACAATTATGCATTTGCAGTGATTAAACCATCGAAGTTTCACAATTCAAAAATCCTGGGCAACCTGGTCATGTACAGCAATGTTGCCGATACAGGGAGTACCGAATTGTGGATCACAAACAACAATTTAAAACGGCTGGAAGACAAGAAGGGCAGGAGGTGACAGAAAGTCAACATCCTCACGTTAGCTTAGTGCATTTTGTGTTTTCTGGACTTCGTAGCGGGCAAGCCGTCTTCTTAAAGCCTGTGCTTTCGTGCCTTCATTGCGATATCATGGCTTCGTGCATCTTTGTGTTTTTCTGTGGCGAGAACTAAGTGAGACTCTGTGCAAAACATCTTTAACTCTGTGGTTAGCTTTTAGTTAATCCTCCTTTGCACTTTAATCAAAGTTTTGTTTCTTTAACGAGTAACTTCAGATACCGGGGTTATCCATCTTCAACTTTACAAAACAGTCACAATGAAAAGTTCTATCAAAAGCAAAGTCTTATTCGTGCTCTCTTTATTATTTGGGTTATTTTTTATTAATGCCGGCTTAAATAAATTCCTTAACTACATGCCGATGCCGAAGGAGATGCCCGAAAAAATGATGAAGGCGTTTGCAGCATTTACAGAGATCGGCTGGTTAATGCCATTGGTGGGATTGGCGGAGATCGTTGGCGGACTCTTGATAATATTTCCAAGAACCAGGGCTTTAGGTGCGCTGATCATTTTCCCGGTTTGGGTGGGAATCTTACTCACCAATATTTACCAGGATACAAGCGGCTTACCGATCGCATTGGGTTTTGGATTGATCCTGCTCTGGATCATGTATGAGAACAGGCATAAATATTTTCCATTGATCAGTTCAACGAACACTCGTGCTACGATAGGATGATCTTAATTTTTTAACAAGCGACTCGTTAACCTCGTTCCTGCAAAGGTTGGAGATGCTGTCATTTCTCTAACCCTCATTCGATGCCGCGAGATTCCAGATTTAAGAGAACCCATGTATTGCTGTTATCGACAGGCCTCTTCATTATTTTTTGTGTTGGCGTTCTTTTTAGAAAGACGGAACCGCTGATTGCAACAACTGATCTTTACAGGATCGACTCTGTCAGGCTGATAAATAAAGCAGTAAAGGTTCCTCGAGGCAAAGGTTCCAGCGCATTTTACTACGAATTTGATGACGAAGCCGGAAATACTTTTGTCATTCCTTCAAACGTTTTCGAAGCAGCATCTTCTCCCGATTTGCTGGAAGATACCCTTCAGTATAGTGCAGCTGTATTGCAGGTGTATACAGATAAGGCCGGAATAAAAAGTTACCGTTCTAATTCCCGTGAATCTTACATCCACATCTACCAGATCGAGTTAAATAATAAGCCAGTGATAGATTTGGTTCTCCTTCAGGATAACCGGATTAAATTTAAACAAATGATACAGGTTATCAGCCTGGGAATATTTTTAGTTGTGTTTGTATGGATCAGCCAGTCAGACAGGTTTCGCTAAGACAGGTTATTTACTTCCAGGCAGCAGGGTCGCTTCCAGTTTTTCCAAACGCTTTTCCATTGCATTCATTTTGGTTTGTTGCGCTTCGATGATCGCCTGCTGTTCCTGCAGCGCTTTCACTAGCGGCACCACGAAGTCTGCATACCGTAAGGCATAAAGTCCATCGGGGTTTTTTGGCGTATCTACACCGCTAAAACTAAAACCGTTTTTTTGTGCGGCAGCTTCTACTTCCTGGGCAATGAAACCACTTTCGCGTTTTATCGATGGCTGCTGATGTAACGACGTTTTAAAATATTGGTCAAGGCCGGCCAGGTCAACGGTATAGGTAACAGGCCGCAACATCCTGATAAAGGCAAGCCCGGGCACATCCTCTTTTACCTGTTGTTTATACCGCCCGTCGGAGAACGTACTCCAGCCTACTTGTCCACCTATTGATGAGACAGTCGTACTGCCGACACGCACTTTATTGGAAGCGTCTACGCGGGCTGAAGCGCCAATGGCCGTTGAGTTTGAATAGAATTCACCATTTACATCCGCATTATAGCCAAGACATGTTAAGGTAGTGCCAACAGCCGTATTCAGCAAACTATTGTAGCCAACGGCGGTATTAAAAAATCCCTGTGTATTGTTGTATAAAGCAAAGCTGCCAACCGCCACGTTATTTGTGCCGTTTGAATTATTGCGCAGGGCTTCAGCACCTAAACCAGTATTATAGGATCCGGTATTAAATTGTAATACACGTTCGCCAATAGCAGCATTGTAGCTGCCGCTCAGGTTATTGGCCATCGTATTTATCCCAAATGATACATTGAATTGCCCGCTGGTATTGTTTCCCAGGCTGCTGCCGCCGATCGCCGTATTGGCGACACCGGTTACCGATGCATTGCCGGAGAGCGGGCCTAAAAAGATGTTTGTGGTGAGCGGATTTATTTCGCCTGACCATTGATTATTTGTTTTAAAACGGAGGGGAAGATTGTCAGTGGTACCGATAAAACTGCCGGCACTGGTGGCTGTGTTCCCGGACAGGTTCCAGCCGCTGTTCGACGTACTGATTTGCGTCCAGGCACTGTTCCCATAAAACCAAAAACTGTTGGTATCGTTATCGAAAACCAGCAAGCCGTTATTTGGCGTGGCAATGCCGGTACGTTCTGTCGTACTCATCCTGGGTATCAGCAATCCCTTTTGCGTGCTGCTCACATCCAGGATAGCGCTGGAAGCCGGGCCGGTATTGGTATTATTAATGGCAACGGATTGTGCGCAGATAATTTGCAAATGGCCAATAGCCAGGAGCAGGAAACATAATTTTTTCATGAGTAGTTTTTGAATGATTAAACGGATGCAGCCGGGGAAGCAGAAGGGTGAAGTAAATGTATTGTTGAAAACGGGGAAATCAAAGGAGAAAAGTAAAAGTTTAAAAGTAAAAAGGCCGACGGAGTTGAATGACGGTTGCCGAACATAATTTTTTATCGCTTTTCCTGTAACTTGTTTGCTAAAGCGTCAACATAATTCGGCCATATGAAAAAATTACTCACATCGTTACTCCTGATAGGGATCTGTTCCCTTGGGTACACCCAATCGAACATGGTCAATATAAAAAAGCTGCTGGATGTTACGGGCGCAGGTAAAATGGGTGTACAAATGGCGGAATCCGTTATCGGTAGTTTTAAACAAAACTTTCCCGCTGTGCCGGAAGATTATTGGGTGAATTTCAGGAAAGAATTGAATTCAGATACTATAATTAATTTGGTCACGCCCGTTTATGCCAAATATTACACAGATGCAGAGATCGTGGCATTGATTGCCTTTTATGAAACCCCACTTGGTAAAAAGATTATTGCAAACACACCCCTGATCATGCAGGAGTCCATGGAAATTGGTAGGATTTGGGGCAGTCAAATCGCAGAAAAGACAATTGAAAATCTAAAAGTAAAAGGATTTATAAAGCGTGATTGATCATCGGGTGTCCCATGATCGCTAAAAATTATTTATTGCTTTTCAACGTGCGGAATGTAATTGAATACCGCGGTTGATCCACCGCTGCGGCGGTGCTATGTTGCCAGTCTGTTTTCGCCTTGCCCTGCATGATGTACAAGGAACGCCGTTGAACATTTAAGGAAATCGTTGCCTTACGCGTTTGTTGTTCCTTTTCCTGCGGCCTTAATTTAAAACTGCAATCGCTTTTGAGAGAAACGCCTGCGATGCTCGCGAAAGGAGGTGCATCCCGGTGCCAGTTGATTATTGCGCCCGGTGGATATTCCGTTATCAACATTTGAGCAATTTCTTCACAATCAATTGAACGTTGTGCTGCGATCTTTTTTATCAGGAAAAGGAAGTCGGAAGGTATTGGTGGACCCTCTTTTAATTGTTGTTCGGTAAAACTCCAGCCCTGGCCAAAACTGATCACGCGACGTTTAGCTTCATACTGGTGAAATTGCATCTGTTTCATTTCCAGTGAAGAGATAATCTGCAAAAGATGCTCTTCTTCTTCTTTGCTGATAAATTCCGGCTGGTAAGTAAATCCTTCCGGAAGGCGGGGTTCAATATCAAATAATGTCTGTAGCATAAAAAGTTCATTACCAGTAAGTAAACCTGTTGCGGTAAATAAGCTATAAAAATACTAAAATATTTAGTAATTTGGCCGCATAATTGAACATTATTTTACGTGGAAAGCACTAAAGCAGATATCGTAGCAGCATTGCAAAAACAGATTCTTTCTTTACAGGGATTTAAAACCAGTGCGCGTAATAAAAGGCTGGATGACCTGCTGCGCCCGATTAAAAATGCTTTTCCCAATGCTGTATTTCCCCTGGCAGCGATGCATGAATTTATTTCCTCATGCCCGGAAGATACCGCCGCCACTTCAGGCTTTATCAGTGCACTGGTTTCAGCACTCATGCAGGAAAAAGGCACAGCGGTCTGGATAAATGCCGCCGGTAAAATATTTCCGCCTGCCCTGCAAAGTTTTGGCATCGCAGCGGAGCGCATCATTTTTATCAACCTGAAAAAAGAAAAGCAAATACTCTGGGTGATGGAAGAAGCACTCAAATGTAAACGCCTGGCCGCGGTGATCGCCGAATTGCCCGAACTAGATTTTACAGCTTCCAGGCGCCTGCAACTCGCGGTTGAACAAAGCCAGGTCCCGGGATTTATTCTGCGCTGTCAGCCTAAATCCATCAATACCACAGCCTGCGTCAGTCGCTGGCAAATCAAATCACTATCCAGTGAATTAGCTGATGGTATGCCCGGCCTCGGATTTCCGCGCTGGAATATCGACCTGCTAAAGATCAGGAATGGGAAACCGGGTTCCTGGCAGGTAGAATTTGCCGCCGGGAGATTCAGGCATATCAACAAATTTCCTGCGATCGAAATTGCTCAGCAAAAACAGGCAGTCTGATGGCAAAACGATTCGTCACGATATGGTTTCGTTACCTGCGCACAGATTGGTTCGCACGCCGTCAGCCTTCGTTAAAAGATCAGGCATTTGTGCTGGCTACTCCTGAGCATGGGCGGATGATCATCAGCGCTGCAAACAAACTGGCAGAACAGCAGGGCATCTTTACCGGCATGGCAGTGGCAGATGCACGGGCGCTGGCTCCGGCGCTCGAAGTATTGGATGATCAGCCCGGACTTTCGAAAAAATTATTGACCGCCATTGCTGAATGGTGCATTCGGTTTACACCCGTAGCGGCAGTGGATCTGCCTGACGGATTGATCCTCGATGCAACTGGCTGCGCGCATCTCTGGGGAGGAGAAAAAAAATACCTCGCAGAGATTTACCTGCGCTTAAAAGAATTTGGTTATCAGGTGCGACTATCCGTTGCCGATACGATTGGTGCTGCCTGGGCTGTAGTGAGATTTGGGACTGGTAGCACGATCATTGAAAACGCTGCACAAAAAAACGCCTTGTTGTTTTTGCCGGCACAGGCATTACGTATTGATCCGCTGGTCAGCGAAAGACTGGAGAAACTGGGGTTAAATAAGATCGGGGATTTTATTGATCTTCCGCGTAAATCATTACGCCGGCGGTTTGGCCAGGAATTATTACTTCGAATAAGCCAGGCTTTGGGAGAAACAGAAGAATGGCTCCTGCCGGTTCAACCTATCGTGGCCTACCAGGAACGATTGCCTTGTATTGAACCCATCATGACGGCCAAAGGAATTGAAATTGCCCTGGAGCGCTTGCTGGATGCGCTTTGCAAAAGATTGGAGAAGGAAGGAAAAGGCTTGCGCAGCCTGGTTTTTAAAGGCTATCGGTCTGATGGCAAAACGGTAGACATCAGCATTGGCACGAATCGACCTTCCAGTAACCGCCTTCATTTATTTAAGTTGCTGGCAGAAAAAATCGATAAACTGGAACCGGCGCCCGGTATCGAATTGTTTTCACTGGATGCATTAAAAGTAGAAGACGCGATAGCAGCGCAGGAAAATATATGGGAAACGGAGGGCGGGATAAATGATCAGCAGGTAGCCGAATTGTTAGACAGGATCGGGAGCAAATTTGGCGCAGAACATATTCATCGTTATCAACCTGCAGCACATTACTGGCCGGAGCGTTCGTTTACTTTAGCACCTGATCTGTCTGCGACTGCAGCAACAACCTGGAAACAAGGGAGGCCGCGGCCTGTAAAAATGCTCCTGCGCCCGGAAGCGATAGAAGTAACCGCACCGATCCCGGATTATCCGCCGATGTTATTTCGTTACAAAGGACAAATACATAAAATAAAAAAAGCAGATGGCCCAGAACGGATCGAACAGGAATGGTGGTTGCAGGATGGAGAACACCGCGATTATTATTCGGTAGAAGATGAAGCGGGTTGCCGCTACTGGTTGTTTCGCGCAGGGCATTATGAACCCTCCGGAAATACACAATGGTTTCTCCATGGATTTTTTGCTTAATGCGGCATCATGAATTACACAGAATTACAAGTCACGTCTAATTTTAGTTTTCTCCGGGGTGCATCACACCCGGAAGAACTGATGGAATACGCCGCCAGCCTTGGTTATACTGCGATCGCTATAACAGATCGTAATACCCTGGCAGGGATCGTGCGTGCACATGCGGCGGCAAAAAAAGCCAACATCCGGCTGATCGTTGGTTGCAGGTTAGACCTCAGGGATGGCTTTAGCCTGCTGGCATATCCCACGAATAAAGCAGCTTATGCCTTACTCTGTAATTTACTCACGCTGGGAAATCGCCGCGCAGAAAAAGGGGATTGCCATTTATACAAAGCAGATATATATGAACATGCTGCCGGAATGAAATTTATCATTCTTCCTCCGGAGGAATTGAACGCTGCTTTTGATTTTGATCAACAATTTTATGATGGTTTATCCGAATACAAATTAACACTGGGCGCTGATTGTTATCTCGCTGCCACGAAACGTTACCAGGGTGATGACAGCAAATATTTATTCCGCCTGCAGCAATTGTCTGCACAATTTGCTATCCCGCTTATCGCCACCAATGATGTGCATTATCATGAACCTGCACGCCGGCAATTGCAGGATGTCGTCACCTGCATCCGTGAAAAATGTACGATCTATACAGCAGGGTTTCTCCTGCATCCGAATGCAGAAAGGTTTTTGAAACCTTCGGTGGAAATGTTGCGCATTTTCAGGCAATACCCGGATGCGATTTTGCAGGCTGAACAATTGGCTGCAGCCTGTACTTTTTCTTTGGATGAATTGAAATATGAATACCCGGAAGAACTAACAACAGAAGGAAGAACGCCACAGGAAGAACTGGCTTTCCTCGCGCGGAAAGGCGCCGTAGAACGTTACGGCTTAAGCGTTCCGGAGAAAGCGGCCAACGCGATCGAATATGAATTGAAGTTTATCGAAGAGATGAATTACGCGGCCTATTTTTTAACCGTGTATGATATTGTCCGGTTTGCACGTACTGAAAATATTCTTTGCCAGGGACGGGGTTCTGCAGCCAATTCTACGGTTTGTTATTGCCTCGGTATTACTTCTGTTGATCCAACAAAATTTGACCTCTTATTCGAGCGTTTTATTTCTTCAGCCAGGAATGAACCACCGGATATTGATGTGGATTTTGAACATGAGCGGCGCGAAGAAGTGATCCAGTATATTTATAAAAAGTATGGTCGTGATCGTGCCGCAATTGTTGCAACGGTTACCCAGCAACATCAGCGTGGCGCGATTAAAGATGTGGGGAAAGCGATGGGACTTTCTGTAGATACCTTAAATCTTTTATCAGGATCGGTGTGGCATTTTACAGATGATGCTTTTGACGGAAAGAACCTGGTAGAGCAGGGGCTGAACCCGAATGATGCACACCTGATGAAAACGCTGGAACTCACGAAAGCTTTTATTGGTTTCCCGCGGCAACTCGGTCAGCATACGGGTGGTTTCGTCATCACGCGCGGAAAATTATCCGACCTCGTGCCCATCCTCAATGCACGCATGGAAGAACGCACTTGTATCGAATGGAATAAGGATGACATCGATGCGCTCGGGTTTATGAAAATTGATGTGCTGGCATTGGGCATGCTGACCTGCATCCGCAAAGCATTCGACCTCGCTAAATCCAGTTACGGGCTTGATCTTACGCTCGCGAATATTCCACAGGACGATCCTGCGGTGTATGATATGATCTGCCATGCAGATACGATCGGCGTTTTTCAAATCGAAAGCCGCGCACAACAATCGATGCTGCCCCGACTGAGGCCAAGATGTTTTTATGATCTCGTGATTGAAGTGGCGATCGTAAGGCCGGGACCGATCCAGGGGGATATGGTGCATCCTTATTTACGCAGAAGAAATGGCGAAGAACCGGTGGACTATCCATCAAAAGAACTGGAAGATATTTTAAGCCGGACTTTAGGCGTGCCCTTGTTCCAGGAGCAGGCGATGAAGATCGCGATCGTGGCTGCAGGATTTTCTCCCGCAGAAGCTGATGAATTGCGCAGGAGCATGGCTACTTTTAAAGCGCATGGCATGGTGTCAAAATTCCAGGAGAAACTTACGAAAGGCATGATGGCGAATGGCTATACGCTGGAATATGCCCAGCGCGTTTTTAAACAACTGGAAGGCTTTGGCAGCTATGGATTTCCTGAAAGTCATGCCGCAAGCTTCGCATTATTGGTCTATGTGTCGAGCTGGCTGAAATGTTTTTACCCGGATGTGTTTGCCTGTGCGTTACTCAACAGTATGCCGATGGGATTTTATCAGCCCGCACAAATCATCAGTGATGCCAGAATGCATGAGGTAGAAGTTCGCCCCGTTGATATTAATTATTCGCAATGGGATAATCTATTGGAAGAAAAATCGGGGAAGTATTGTGCGTTGCGGTTAGGTTTTCGCCAGGTAAAAGGAATCCGGCAGGAAGATGTATGCATGCTCATTGCACTTCGCACGGCTGCATATACAAGTATTAACCAGCTGCGCGATCTTGGTATTGCGGAAGCCACACTGGAGCGGTTATCAGATGCAGATGCGTTTCGTTCCATCGGTCTCGACAGGCGTGAAGCTTTATGGGAATTGTCGGCGAAGGACCGGCCACTGGCGATGTT
The DNA here is from genome assembly GCA_028288705.1 of Ferruginibacter sp. GTDB lineage: Bacteria > Bacteroidota > Bacteroidia > Chitinophagales > Chitinophagaceae > Ferruginibacter. The sequence goes on along the minus strand of JAQBNH010000013.1, from coordinate 42,575 downwards.
TTCCGGTCAGCAGGCAGCGGATGGAAAAGGAGAAAATATTTCATTGCCCATCATGCGCGATTCAGAACATGTTGTGCATGACTATGCAGCAACGGCTTTGTCTTTAAAAGCTCATCCCGTAAGTTTTGTCAGGGAGAAGCTGGAGCAATTGCATATTGTTCCTACCGCTCAGCTTGCCAATATGCAGAATGGCGATCTGGTAAAAGTCTCGGGATTGGTGCTGGTGCGCCAGCGTCCCGGAACAGCAAAAGGGGTTTGCTTTATGACGATCGAAGATGAAACCGGCATTGCTAACCTGGTAGTATTCGAAAAACTATTTGATCTGTACAGGAAGGAGATCTTGCAATCCAGGTTAATTATGGTTATGGGCAAATTGCAAATCGAAGGGGAAGTGATCCACGTGATTGTGCAGGAATGTTTTAATTTTTCTAAACTACTGCGCAAATTAACGATGCGTGGAAATGAAGATCTGCCGCTACTTACCTTGTCGAGGGCTGATGAAAAATCAGCACCGGTTTTTGCAGATGCGCGGAATTTTAAATGATTTATTCGCCACAAAGACACAAACAAAATAAAACAAAGCTTGTTTGCTCACTCAATGGTATACAGGAAATCTGCGACCACAAATGCCATTCCTGTTAGTCTTTGATTCCCGTTAATCCGAGTTCCTTTTTATCTGTAAGAGAATTTTTTTCACTGCGTTGCGGATATGGCTTTCCGGGTGTTTGCGCATTTGTGCCGTGATCACATCTGTGGCCCAGCCGCGCCAGACCTGTTTGTTTGTCTTAGCATCCATCAGGTCGATGATAAGCGTTCCCTGGCGATATTGATAGGCGTCGATCGCCGGCATTACATGCTCGCCATGCGCATAGGTATTTTGTTTACCCGCAGCTGTGGCAGTTTTGTCTTCTACAACGATATGATAATGCAGCAGGAGATCCGGGTTTCCGGTCGTCAGTTGCATATTTTTTAACGCCAGTTCCTGATCAGCAGCCGCCCTGATCCTTGCATCAGTTAGTTCAGTATATACGGCTGCGTTGCCCTCTTTCCTTATATCTGATAAACTTAACCAGCTATACGTTTTGTAGTCTTCGATCTTCGTCGCAGCATCTTTATCGTAGTATGTTTCCAGGGAAGTTCTGCAACTGACCATTAGGAAACAGGCCAGTATCAACAAACTATTTTTCATGAATTGTATTTTTTATGCGTGCGTATTTACATTCCTGTCAATGCAAATTTATTCTCCCTCCATTCACTGATACATGACGTTCATCAGCCATTAAAATGATCTTGATAAATGCGTGGCTGGCATTTGAGTGGAACAGGGATCAGGAAAAACAATGATGCCCGTCATATTTTTTGGTAAAGGAAAAACGGTTCTTTGTCAAAATAGAAGCTCATGGAAGCATTTCCTATTGAAAAAGGAGTAATAACTGCAAACCAGGATCAACACATGAATGTACCGGGGAATCCACTACGCGCAGAAGACCTTGTTACAAAGGTCGCCCGGTATGCCCGTGGTTTGTTTCATCAATACGAAAATGAAAGCCTTGCTTATCATAACCTGAAACATACGCGTAAGGTGTTGCAACGGGCAATCCAGATCGGTGCCAGTTGCGGCCTGGATGAGCAGCAATGGCTGGTCCTCCGTTGCGCTGCCTGGTTTCATGATTGCGGCCACTTGTTTGGCCGCGCACAGGAACATGAACAGCGGAGTATTATGATCATGCGTTCTTTTTTAGAGCAGCTGGGTACTGCGGAACAGCTCATCGCGATGATCGGAGATTGTATCCAGGCAACAAAAATTCCTGCAACGCCAAAGAATCTTGTGGAAGAAATCCTTTGCGATGCTGACACATATCATTTTGGAACGAACGAATTCTTTGCTATCAATGAGCTGGTGAAAAAAGAAAGTGAAACCCGGGATCATTGTATTTATCGCAACTGGAACGAACACACGCTTCATTTTTTAGAAGCGCATACTTTTTTTACCAATTATGCAAAGGCTGTTTTAGCTAATAAAAAATCAGCCAATATCGCTGCAATGCGTAAACTGACCGGTCAATAACAAGCCGCAGCACGAATTTTAATCATCTTATCTTATGACAAAAAAAAGCAGGATCAATTTTTTCGATACGGAACTGGAACAACTGGAAAAGCTTACCCGAATTGTACATACTGCCGTGGAAGAAGAGAAATTACTCTCGGAAAAGCTCCTTGAATTTGAAGAGGCGAATCCAGCATTTATCAGCAGGCTGGCCGACCGAATTGCTTTGTTTGGGGGCAGCTGGAAATTTATTCTCGGCTTCCTGGCATTTATGGTTGTCTGGATATCCGTCAACGTATGGATGCTGAAAGGGCCATTCGACCCGTACCCGTTTATTTTATTAAACCTCCTGCTATCAACGATTGCAGCGCTGCAGGCACCGATCATTATGATGAGCCAGAACCGAAAGGAGGAAAAAGACAGGCAGCGGTCTGTGAACGATTATATGATCAACCTGAAAGCAGAGATAGAGGTACGCAACCTGCATGAAAAACTGGACCTGCTTATGACCGAACAAATGAAAACAATGTTCGAGATCCAGAAAACACAGATGGAACTCATGGAAGAAATTAAGGTTACACTTGGAAAGAGATAAGGCGATTTTATTTTCCTGATCGAACTTTTAGCTACCCCTCCAGGCTCATTAAACTTTTTATTTTGTCAGCACCAGATCTATGGAAATTTTTAGCAGGGCTTGGTTTGTTTCTGTATGGCATCAGGCTGATGGAACAGGGTACGCAAAAAATTGCAGGCCGTCCTTTCAAGATCTTCCTCCGCGATCAAACGACGAATCTTGTGAAAGCCATTGCCGGCGGAACAATATTAACCGGAATCATCCAGAGCAGTTCTGTTGTGATCCTGATGTTGATGTCGTTTGTCGGTGCCGGCATTATTCCTTTTCGTAATGCACTTGCGGTATTGATCGGGTCTAACCTCGGAACAACCGTGGACAGTTGGTTTTATGCTACTGTCGGTTTTAAATTTAACCTCCAGGAATATTCGCTGCCGCTGATCGCTGTAACGGCCATTGCCATGTTTTTCGTGCAGGGGCGTAAGCAAGTTTTTAATGCGCTTAGCTTCGTGTTTTCAATCGGCATTATTTTACTGGGATTTGGTTTTATGAAGGAAGCTGCAACGCAGTTGGTTGGGCAGATGGACCTCACGCGCTACGTTAATTTTGGCAACAGCTATTTTTTATTATTGGGTTTTGTGATAACCGTTATCATTCAATCCAGTTCAGCAACGGTGGCAATTGTTTTAACAGCACTTCACGCGCATGCGATCCCTTTTCCCGCGGCGGCTGCTATGATCATCGGATCAGAACTGGGTACAACAATCAAATTTCTATTCACCAGCATCCGCGCGAATGCAGGTACACGCATGCTTGCCTGGGGCGATTTTATTTTTAATTTATTTACGGTGCTCATCGCTTTTTCGGGCCTGCATTGGATCGTTTTGCTGATACAGGATCTGATTGGAATTAAAGACGAGCTGATTGCGATCGTTTTCTTTCAGTCGTTCATTAACCTGCTCTCGATTCTCATGTTCCTGCCATTCCTGAAATTTATTTCAGCACGCCTGGAAAAAATGTTTTCGCATGAAAAGGCCGGCAGAAGCTTATTTGATGCCGATGCTGCGCCACTTCCTGATATGGCCGCGCCGGTGATCAGTAATGCTGCGTTCGACCTTTTGCACCGCGTGCTGGCTTTCCATAATAAGATCATGGGGCAGGCAGAAGAGAAAGTTGCGCTGCTGCCGGGGTTGAAAGCTTTCACCCGGGTGCATGGCACTACCGATAAAGCATATGCGGCCATCAAGGAAACCGAAGGCGAGATATTAAAATATTATACGGGTATCGCAGACGAGCTGCCCAATAACATGCGGGTGACTTGTGCGGCTTTTATCGCAGGGATACGGCAAAGCATACACGCTTCAAAATCGATTCATGATATCCGGCTCGATTTGCAGGGCTTGAAGTCTTCGGCAAACAATTTTCTGTTTGACCAGTATCATTTACTTATTGCCGACTGGCTGCAATTTGCCAGGCAATTTACCGCCGCACTGGACGAAGGAATGAACGCACCGCGATCAGAACATTTGCATGAAATGCTTAAAGAGGCAAAACAAGTCTTCGATCAGCAGGGATTAACTATACAAGATCCGCTGGGGCGGCATGAAGTGGGAGAAATAGATGCTTCTACTTTACTCAATGTAATGCAGGAATTATATTCTTCTAAAAAAGCGCTCCTCAATGCATTGATCTTGTTAACAGATGCCGGCAATCAACAGGTATAAACGGGAGAACTTTCGGAAAAAGAAAACAGTTTATGAATACATCAGCCATCATTACGATTACCCCCAATCCTTGTATCGATATCAGTGCGAGCGTTCCGGAACTAATCAGGGACAGGAAGTTGCAATGCACCCGGCTCGTGAAAGAGCCGGGCGGCGGAGGTATTAATGTAAGTCGGGTGTTGCAAAGGCTGGGCTCAGCAACGAAAGCAATTTACTTCTCTGGCGGATATACGGGCGACTATTTTAATTCAATGCTGACTGCTGAGGGCGTTACTTCAGTTACGGTAAAGATCGCTCATGATACGCGCGAGAATGTGGTGATCGCAGAAGAAAGCAGCGGTGCACAATATCGTTTTGGTATGCCCGGGCCTCACATTCAGGAAGCGGAATACAATGAAATGCTGAAGGTTGTTGCATCTGAAAGGCCGGCAGATTATCTTGTTGCCAGTGGTAGTTTGTCGGCAGGATTACCCGTCAAATTCTTTGCACAGCTGGCGGCGATCGCGAAGCGTAATCATACTAAATTCATTCTGGATAGTTCGGGTGAAGCGCTGCTCGAAGCACTTGACGAGGGATTATATCTCATCAAACCAAATATGCGTGAACTTGGTTTTATTTCAGGCAAGCAGGAATTAACAGCAGGCGCTGCGGTTGAAATTGCGAAGGCCATGGTAGAAAAAAAGCAGGCGGAAATGGTGGTCATTTCCATGGCAGACGCAGGTGCTTTTTTGATCAGTAGCGAAACAGTAGAGCGCGCAGTAGCTCCGCCTGTCAAAACTAAAAGTACAGTGGGTGCGGGAGATAGTATGCTGGCGGGGATCGTGCATATGCTGGCGCAGAAGAAAACATTTCGCGAAGCTCTTGCCTTTGGTGTTTCCTGCGGTACAGCTACCACGCTCAACGAAGGAACAGCGCTTTGTCAACAGGATATGGTCAATACATTGTACCAGCAAGTTCTGCGCAGCAGTCATTCCTGCTAAACAGGTAGATACTTTAAATAAAACCATTCTATGCCAACATCAACCACTGGTTTGTCTGACGCAGCCGTTATGCAATCGCGTTTGTTACATGGACATAATGAAATGCAAAGCCGGGAAGGTCGCGTATTTTGGCAGGTAGTAAAAAGTATCGTGACGGAGCCGATGTTTATGCTCCTCCTGCTCGCGTGCGGCGTGTATCTTATTGCAGGGCAGCACCTGGAAGCCCTGATCATGGTCGTTGCTATCCTGATCGTTTCGGGCATTTCAGTCTACCAGGAATATCGCAGCCGGAATGCGGTTGGTGCGTTGAAAAAATTATCCGCCCCCCGCGCGACGCTTATCCGAAACGGTATCCATGTACAGGTGCCTTCAGGAGAAGTAGTTGTTGGAGATTTAATGTTGCTGGCTGAAGGAGAACTGGTAGCCGCAGACGGGCTGATCATTTCAGCAAATGACCTGGCGTTGAATGAATCGATGCTGACAGGCGAATCATTTGCTGTTTCAAAAACTCCGGGTAACAACAGTTCGGTCTTTAAAGGCACCACGCTCACCAGTGGCAGCGCAACGGTGGAAGTTACTGCTGTAGGACGAAGAACCATGCTTGGTAAAATCGGCCAGTCGCTGGAGGAGATCACTGTTTTTAAAACGCCATTGCAATTGCAGATCCGCTTATTTGTAAAATATATGGTATGGGCCGGGGCTGTTGCCTTCCTGCTCGTGGTTGGATACAATTATTTCCACTCACATGATCTGCTGGCCTCGTTTTTACAAGGCCTTACGCTTGCTATGAGCGTGCTGCCGGAAGAAATACCTGTTGCGTTCAGCACCTTTATGGCCTTAGGTGCATTTCGCTTGCTTAAGAACAACATCATTGTAAAGCAGCCTTACCATGTGGAAACCCTGGGCTCCGCAACTGTAATCTGCGCAGACAAGACTGGCACGATCACCCAAAACCTGATGCATATAACAAGGCTGTATGATCATGACAGCGGTAAATCAATAGATGTGGGTGCTGCTGATCCCCTGCCTGTAGAACTAATTGAGTTCGGTATGTGGGCCAGCGAATCCGCAGCTTTCGATCCGATGGAAAAAGCCATTCACCAGTTGTATGCCATTTCCACGCCAACGGATAAACGCAGTTCCTACAACCAGATACATGAATACCCGATCGGTGGAAAGCCGCCAATGATGACCCATATTTTTCAGGATGAGGAAGGTCATATGATCATCGCGGTGAAAGGTGCAGTGGAAGCTGTTCTCCGCCAGGCAAATCTTACGCAGGAAGAGCGCAATACAATAGAGAAGCAGGCGGGTTCCTATGCGGCAGAAGGTTTACGGGTATTAGCGGTTGGTAAAGGAGATTGGAAAGGGAATGATTATCCGGATACCCAACAGGAAATTCCCGCGCAGTTCCTCGGGCTCCTTGCATTCCAGGATCCGCCAAAAGACAACATCGCGGCAACGATCCAAACTTTCCGCGAAGCGGGCATTACAGTGAAAATGATCACAGGCGATTATGCAGAAACGGCGGTTGCAATCGCCCGGCAGGTAAACCTGGCTGGTAATTATGAAGTAGTCACGGGAGAAGATATCGCCAACTTTTCAGAAGCCGAACTTAGAAGTAAAGTAAAGACTGTACATATTTTTGCGCGCATGTATCCGGCGGCAAAATTAAAAGTGATCAATGCGCTTAAGGCGAACGGTGAAGTTGTAGCGATGACGGGAGATGGGGTAAACGACGGACCCGCTTTAAAAGCTGCGCATATCGGCATCGCGATGGGGCTGCGTGGAAGTGAAGTGGCAAAGGATGCCGCGTCGCTCATATTGACAGATGACGATCTCGGGCATATGACAGATGCGGTGGCACAGGGAAGGAAGATCTATGACAACCTGAAAAAAGCCGTTCAGTATATCGTTTCTATTCATATTCCGATCATCCTGCTGGTAACATTGCCGCTGTTGCTGTGGTGGCGCTTTACAGATATTTTTTCACCGGTACATGTGATCTTCCTCGAGTTGATTATGGGGCCAACCTGTTCGATCATTTACGAAAATGAACCAGTGGAACCTGGAACCATGCAACGCCTGCCCAGAAAAATGGGCAGCACTTTTTTATCTGGCCGCCAATTGCTGATCAGTGTCATCCAGGGATTGATGATCACCGCGGGCTGCCTCGGCATCGGTTATTCGTATCTGCAACAACAAGTACCGGATGAAGTCGTTCGTACGGTAATTTTCATCAGCCTTTTATTTAGTAATATTTTCTTAACGCTGGTCAACCGTTCTTTTAAGTTTGGCATTTTTACCACGATACGCTATAAAAATAATATGGTCTGGTTCATTATTTTAGTTAGCCTGCTTTGTATTGCTGCATTCCTGTATCTGCCGCTACTGCAGGGTTTGTTTCGCCTTCATGCGCTCAACGGGCTGGACATTTTTTACTGTGCGGCAACTGGTTTCTGCTGTACGTTCTGGCTGGAACTGCTAAAAGCTGTTCGCAAGAATCCTGGTTGATATATTATTTATTCATGGTCAGTCGGCTACATGATGCCGGTCATATGAGGGCGATGAATAATTCAATTCATTTGTATCTCAAACAATCGACATGAACAAGATATTGGTTCCTACTGATTTTTCTCCTAATGCCAGCAAAGCTCTGGAATATGCGGTGGAAATAGCTAAACTCGCAGATGCAGAGATCCTGCTCCTGCATGTATCCGATGAAGTAGATGCTGTGTTCCGGAGGAAACACCCGCTGGAAGAAAAACATGGCGTTGCATTGGATGAAGCCATTGAGATTGAACTAGCCCTGATCCAACAAAAGATTAGCCAGGAGAGAGTCTCTATCCAGGCAAAAGCTTATGGAGGACAGGTCGTGCCCTCGGTTATTGATGTTGCGGACGAGTATGAGGCAGACCTGATCATTATGGGGTCGCTTGGAGATACCGGGTTCAAAGAAAAATTATTGGGAAGCGTTAGTGCCGCAGTAATTGGTAGGTCGCTGGTTCCCGTACTGGTTATACCGTTGCTGGCAACATGGGTGCATCCCGAAAAAATGGTGCTCGCGATCAATCATTTCGATGATGAACCTTCACTTGCCGCACCTGCTTTCGAGTTGGCAAAACTGTTTAAGGCAAAAGTCACGGTGGCAGTGTTTACCGGTGTTGATAAAGCCATCGCAGTAGATTACCTGGAAAATACGCGCGGCTTATTATTGTATGAGCAGAAACTAAAAACAATTTATCATCATGCAGACATTGCGCCGGGGATGTTGGACGGGCATCATTTTGAAGAAACACTAAATGATTATCTCGAAACAAACGACATTGATATGCTGGTGATGTTTACCCATCATAAACATCTGCCGGAAAGTATTTTTCACCGGAGCCTGACAAAAAAAATCTCCTATCATACTAATATTCCGCTGCTCGCTATTCCTGTTCAAAAAAAATAATATCATGAAAACGATTCTCGTTCCAACCGACTTTTCCAAAAATGCCCTTGATGCATTAGGTTATGCTATCCCGCTTGCAGAAAGTACAGGTGCCCGGCTGCTGATCTTTCATTGCGCGCAGTTGTCAGCTTATGCACTGGCAGGTGCACCGCCGGATAAACTGGAGGAATTCATTAATAGCGATGAACTGTTCAAGATGAAATTGCTGAGGGAGCATGTTGTAAAAGCCTACGCTGCAGCAGGGATAAAAACGATGCCCGGCAGCACAAAATTATTGGTGGAAAATAATCCTTTGCTTGTTGAGAAGATCATGGAAGTTGCGTTACGGCACGAAGCAGATCTGATCATCACGGGAACGCGTGGGGCAACGGGATGGGGCCGTTTCTTTTTTGGATCCAATACATCCGCCCTTATCGGTAAATCGTCCATACCAGTACTCGCCATTCCGCCGGGATGTAAATTTAAAAAGATCAAAAAGATCGCCTGGTCTGCCGACCTCGAAAATCTGCAGCAGGAAATGAAGATGGTTTTGCCTTTTGCGGAGAATTTGCACGCGAGCGTGGATGTATTGTATCTCGACTACGGAACAGATGCCGGTGAAGCACATTTACATGTAGCAAAAAAACTGATTGGAGATTCTGTTTATAAAAAGATCAGCCTGGTCCGTAAAAAAGCTACGATAGAATTTACGATGATCAGGCAGTTAAAAAAAATCCTGAGTAAACGGCCGTACCAGTTGCTGGTTATGTTTACAAAAGAACGAGGCTTTTGGGAGAAACTGTTGTACGGGGGGAAAACGGAGGAGATGTCATACGAACTGGAGTTGCCGTTATTAAGTATGAGAAAGCAACTACCAGCCACGGTGTCAGCCATCCACAAAGCACAAAACAGTTTGCAGCGCAGTTAAATGAAGTGCGTGTAAACGATCCCGCGATTTGAACAAACAGGAAAGATTATTGCAATAGAATTGTTTGGCTTAAACGTAAGTCTGCAGATGAGGCGCCAACAATAATTTCAAAATTTCCGGGATCATAACTAAATCCGGCTTCGTTTTTATAATAACTAAATGCTGCCGCATCGAGGAGCAGGCTAACTTTTTTCGACCCGCCTTTTTTTAGAAAGACCTTTGTAAAACCTTTCAATTCTTTAAAAGGACGTGGTACGGGGCATTTGAGCTGATGAATGTATAGCTGCGCAATTTCTGCTCCGTCAGCATCGCCTGTGTTTTTAATGCTGAAACTCACTTCAACTTTTGGGCTGCCTTTGCTTCCTTTGTTGACAACACTGATGTTGCTGTAAGCAAACCTTGTAAATGATAACCCGAAGCCAAACGGAAACTGCGGTTTCACTTTGGCCATATCCCAATACCGATAACCAACAAACAAACCTTCTTTATAGAGAACCTTTTTATTCCCGGTTGTATCATGATAATTTTTAAAGACAGGATTGTCTGCCCACTGCTTCTCAAAACTTGCCGGTAATTTGCCCGAAGGATTTGTAATGCCGAAGATGATCTCCGCTAACGCGGTGCCGCCTTCCTGGCCGGGGTACCATGCTTGCAATAAGCTTTTAGTATGAGGTAACCAGCTTTGCATGTCAACGTTTCCGCCGGCGTTGAGCACTACGACCGTGTTTTGATTCACAGCGGCGATCGCATTCACCAGGCTATCCTGCAAAGACGGTAATTCGAAACTGCGATCCCCGCCTTCATGTTCAAGGCTCTCATTGAACCCGATAGAAATGATGGCGACATCGGCCTTTGCCGCGGCTTCCAGGGCATCTTTAAAATCTTCATCTGCAGCAAACCATGCGAATGAAAGAACAGCGCTGCCGCCATTTTCATAATATTCCAGTTTTACAGGATAAGATTTGCCGGAGATTAAGTTGAGATCTGCACTATTGATCGTTGCGCCCTGGTCGTGCCAGCTATCGATCATCAATTTATCGCCTATCCATAGCCGGTAGCCATCATCTCCTTTTACGGAGAAGCGGTAGCGCCCGGATTTTTCAGCTTTTACAAAACCTGTATACCGGATAGAAAAATGATCGGCACCCAAACCTGCGATACCCGGTGCTGCCTGCCATTCGTTGTCGATCGTTGATATGGTGTCTGTGTGAACAGGCGGGCCTTTCAGCTCCATATTATTAAAGTACATTGCGGTTAAGCCCTTGTGATTTCCTGATTCATCAGCATAGAAAACGGTATGCTTCGCGACGTTGCTAACGTCCCGAAATGCAGGCACAAACGTGATTTTCACATTTTTTCCGGCCGTGGCTTTTAAACCTTCCAACAACGACACTGCATGAAACGGCGATGTTTGCGAACTGCCACCGCCGGTGATATAGCTGTCTGCATTGGGACCGATAACGGCGATCGTTTTAATTTTTGCACGGTTTAAAGGCAATAAATTATTCGTGTTTTTTAATAATACGATGCCGCCACGCGCCAGGTCAAGTGCTACTTTATCATGCTTCCCGTTATCCAGCGGAATGGTTTTGTCTTCCTGGATATTGTCATAAAAACCATATTCAAATATCACGCGCAGGATCCGCCTGATCTTTTCGTCGGTGATTTCCTGGCTCAGTGATCCATTGTTCAACGCCGGCAACAGGGTGGCTTTATTCATGAATTTGCCCGAAGGCATTTCCAGATCAAGGCCATTTTTAGCTGCGGCGATCCCATCGTAAACCGATTCCCAATCAGACATCAGGATGCCTTTGAATTTCCAGGTGTTCCGCAATATATCTATATTCAGATGCGGATTTTGTGTGGCGTGAATGCCGTTCACCAAATTATAACTGTTCATCACGGCACCAACATTTGCTTCCTGCACCGCAGCTTTAAAAGCAGGAAGATAAATTTCCTGCAACGTTCTTTCGTCCATATCTGAACTCACATGATGCCGGTCCCATTCCTGGTTATTAGCCGCGAAATGTTTTACGGTGGCTACAACGCCTTTTGATTGTACGCCTGTGATATAATTCACTGCCAGCCGGGATGCGAGATAAGGATCTTCGCCAAGGTATTCAAAGTTGCGCCCGTTCTGCGAGGCACGAAAGATATTTACGCCGGGAGCCAGGAGGATATGTACCCCGCGCGCTTTTGCATCTTCTGCTAAGGCAACGCCGAGGCGTTTAAGCAACACCGTATCCCATGTTGCGGCAGATAAGATAGAAGCAGGATAGGCCGTTGCTTTACCATAGGTTCGTACACCAACAGGTCCATCCGACATTTTTATTTTTGGCAATCCCAGTCTCTCGATGCCGCGGATATAAAACCCATCAACGCCACCGATATAGTCGATTTTTTCTTCCAGGGTCATTGCCTGCAACAAACTGCTCACGCGTGCTTCGGTATTCATTTTTTTATCTTTATAGGTTTGACTTTTCGCCACAGAGATGAGGCAAAAAGAAAGCAACAGTAAATAGAAACGCATGGCTGATTTTTTTTAAGGCTCCTGTAATGTACAATTTTGACAGAAGTTTCAGGAGAAACAAAGCAGATTTGTGCGTTGGCTTTTACATAAACCAAACGATACCAAAACCAATTTCGAAAGCAGTAATTTTGCGGGATAACTGTTAGCATGAATCAAACAAGTACAACCCTAAATGCACTTTACGCCCGCATTCCCCGACGGCATACAAGTGATAACGTAAAAGAAATCTATTCAATTCTCGACGAATATGAGGAGCTGTTGCAATCGATTGAAGCGGAGAACAGTTTCTACGAACAACATATCGCAGAGTTTTTTGATGCATTGGAACCGATCCGCAACACGATAAAAAAATCGAATGATAATAAGGCTTCGAAGAAAACTAAAGATGATCTGTTTGATGAAGGTTCCGGTGCGCTAAAAGATGCTATGGATGCACTGACCGCTTTTTACGACGATGGCAAACGCCAATAATAACTGCTGCCGTTCCTGTTTCATTCGATAATTAATTGGTATGATAGACTATTTAAAACAACCCTGGCCATGGTATATTGCCGGTCCCGTCATCGGACTGATCGTTCCGGCGCTCCTCCTTTTAGGCAATAAACATTTCGGAATTTCTGCCAACCTGCGCCATATATGTGCGGCCTGTTTCCCGCGAAATATTTCCTTCTTTAAATATGACTGGAGGAAAGAATCCTGGAATTTATTTTTTGTAGCCGGCATTTTGGTGGGCGGATTCCTGGCGGCATATTACCTCTCTGATCCCAATAGCCTGCAGGTTTCTCCTGCACTGATGGCGGATCTTGAGCACTTTGGTATTCGTGATCATGGGGGGTTATTGCCTGCGGAATTGTTCAGCTGGTCTGCACTGGGCACGCTGCGCGGATTGATCATGCTGGTTGGCGGTGGTTTTTTAGTTGGCTTTGGAACAAGGTATGCCGGTGGTTGCACGAGTGGCCATGCTATCATGGGACTAAGTAACCTGCAATGGCCATCACTTATTGCGACAATCTGTTTTATGGTCGGCGGATTTATTATGGCTAATCTGATCCTTCCGTTTATCCTGAGTTTATAAAAATTATTTATGAGGCCCAACAATAATCATCCAGTCAGAAACGGGATTACACAAACAACAGAACAACGCATCGCTGATGATGAGCTGCGTTCACTGGATACGATTTGCACCAATAAATCAACGATTGTTGGTCCATGGTGGCATAATATAAAGTATCTTCTCGTGGGTGTTGTCTTCGGTATTGTATTCGTGAAAGCCGAGGTTGTTTCCTGGTTCAGGATACAGGAAATGTTCCGGCTACAAAGTTTTCACATGTATGGCGTGATCGGCTCGGCAGTTGTCGTGGGCATGATCTCTATCGCGCTGATCAAAAAATTCAAGCTGCGCACAATTCGTGGCGAGCAGATAAAATTTACGAATAAAAAATTCAACAAAGGGCAAATTATCGGGGGCTTGATTTTTGGGTTTGGGTGGGCGATGACAGGTGCCTGCCCGGGACCGCTGTTCGCGCTGATCGGTAGCGGAGCGTTGGTGATCAGTATTGTGCTGCTGAGCGCTATTGCCGGAACCTGGGTGTATGGCTATTTCCGGGAACGCCTCCCACATTAAGATTCACTTTCGCGGGGGAGGATAGGCGATGGAACCTGGATAATGTTCACGTAAAAATAATTCTCCGGCATAGAATAATTTTCTATTTTACATTATAAAATACTCATTTGCCATGTAAATGGCAGTATCACCTATTCTATTAGTATGATCCAGGTTATTGGCAGGGCATTAGATATCATTGAATTTGTGGCAAAGCATCCCGGGGAAGTTAAGCCGTTGGGCGTAATCGCCGATGAAGTGGGATTGAATCATGGTACCTGTGCCAATATTTTAAAAACCCTGGTGAACCGCAACTACATTGAGAAAGTGGATGGCAAAAAGGGTTACCGGCTGGGTATGATGGCATTTAAGCTCTCTGGTACGCGGGATTATAAAAATGACCTGATCGAGGCTGCACGTGCGGAAATGGAGATGCTGACGAAAAAATTTAATGAGAATACTTTATTGTCTGTCCTTCATAAGAATAACCGCCTCGCAATACTCCGTATTAACAGTAACAACCAGGTTCAGGTTATTACCCCTACGGAGAAAGAGGCGTTTAATTCTTCAACGGGGCGATTGCTCATGGCATTGCTCTCAAAGGAAGACCTGGACACGTTTGTAGCAACTTACGGCTTGCCTAAAGAGAAAAGTTCGCGAACAATTTCGCGCACGAAGTTTATTGCAGACCTTGCGGACATTCGGAAAAAAGGGTATGCCACACATTTGCCGGATGATGAAATCCTGGGTATCGCTGTTCCTATCTACCAGCAACAAAAAGCTGTTGCCAGCCTTAGTATTTACCTCCCCGCATTTCGTAGTACGGAGGCGAAGATCCGCCTGATGTTAAAACAACTCTTGCTCTCTGCAGAAACGATCTCGCAGCAGTTATCCTGATTTTCACTTTTTGGTATTCCCATTTTTATCGGGCTAACAGCCATGCTTGTTTGTTTAGGAACAGGCAGGCATTCTAGTATATTTTTTAAACGCTATCAACAGCAAAATAAAATTATATATCAGCAGAAAATTTATTTTGTATTTCCTAAATATTCTTTATAGTTTTACTTTGTAAAAGTCAATTTTACATTATAAAACTAGCCGCTATATGAAAGTCAAATTTCTACTCCTCCTGACACAGGTCCTGTTGTCTACAGTAGTATACGCCCAGCTCAGCTCCGCCAGTGGACGCATTTTATCTGCAGATGGCAAACCCCTTTCGAATATTAGTGTCCTCGTTAAAAACAGTTCGCGCGGAACGAGTTCGGCCGGCGACGGAACATTCACCATCAAATTGCAGCCTTCTGATAAAGTGCTTGTATTTTCCGGTACTGGTTTCGAAACGCGTGAATTACCAGCATCAAACTTCTCTTCTCCATTTAATGTAGTGATGACTGCAACAGTACAGCAATTGGAAGACGTAGTGGTGATCGGGTATGGGTCGCAAAAGAAGGCGACTGTTACCGGGGCACTGAGCACCGTAAATTCGGCGGAGATATTAAAGTCCCCCAATTCGAACGTGACAAACAGCCTGGTTGGACGCCTGACGGGTTTGTCGGCGGTACAACGCAGCGGACAGCCGGGGAATAATGAAGCACTGATCAATATCCGTGGAACTGCGACATACAGCAATAATGCGGCAATCGTTGTAGTGGATGGTGTAGAACGTTCAGGGTTTGGAGATATTGATCCAAACGAAATTGAATCCATAACGATCCTGAAAGATGCTGCCTCAACAGCAGTATTTGGTATCAAAGGTGCGAACGGCGTAATCGTGGTAACGACTAAGGTTGGCCGCGAAGGGAAGCCGCGCATCAGTTACAGTGGCAATATCAGTTTCCAAAGTTATACCGGTATCCCGAAAGCACTGGATGCCTATACAAATGCCTTTCTGATCAACGAAGCGAACAGGAATGACGGGCTTGCAGAAACATGGACAACAGCCGAACTACAGAAATTCAAGGATGGCTCTGATCCCCTGGGATATCCTGATATCAACTGGTTTGATTATCTCACCAGGAAAGTGTATACGCAAACACAACACAATATTAATATCAGCGGGGGAACAAAACTCGTGAAGTATTTTGCTTCTGTGGGATATCTGTTTGAAGATGGCATCTTTAAAGAATTTGAATCGCCATATGGTTTTCGGACTACACCATCTTATACCCGGTACAATTTCCGGTCGAATGTTGATTTTAATTTAAGCAAGGATCTGCAGGTGAGTGTGAAATTGGGTGGAAGGTTTGGACAGCGTTATCAACCCGCCGGACTGCAATCGGGGTCAGGATCGTTTTCCTATGATAACATCGAAGCGATGATCTCGCGCGTGTTGCAAACACCATCGTTCGCTTACCCAATTACGTTACCTGATGGCCGCATCGCGCAGAATCCGAATGTGGGCACCAATATCTGGAACCCGCTCGCGGTAATCTCCCGCTGGGGAACACGTGATGACGAAAACAATGCGTTGGAAAGTACGGTGAACCTGAACTATAAATTAGATCGTGTTACAAAAGGTCTTTCCTTTAAAGCAGTGCTTGGATACGATTCTTATTTTAACAGCACCACACGCCGTAATGCTGTTTGGGCTGCTTATGTTATAGATCGTGTTACAAAGGCAGTAACGCTTTCACCTGATCGTCCGCGGGATGAACCGTTGAGTGGCCTGATCACAAATTATGGCGGGATCATCAACTCAAATATCCAGGCAGGATTTAATTACGACCGTAGTTTCAAAAAACATAATGTTACCGCTTTATTGCTTGGAAACCGCCAGCTGATCCGGGTTGCAGGCTCTGCACTGGATGCGCCGCCACGTGCATCGCAGGGTTTGGTAACCAGGCTTACTTATAACTACAGCCGCCGTTATTTTGCAGAATTCAATGCGGCATATAATGGCTCAGAAGCATTCGCAGTGGGAAAACAATATGGGTTCTTCCCGGCCGTTTCTGCAGGCTGGACGATCAGCAATGAAAAATTTATGCAGAATGTTAATTGGGTTTCCAACCTCAAGATCCGTGGCTCGTATGGCCTTGTTGGTAACGATAAATCAACAACGAATTCAAGGTTCTTGTTCCTGGATAATTATGCAGTTATCAGCGGCGGTATTTCTACCGATCCTGCTTATTCGCGCCCTTCCACCGGTATCCAGTTCGGACTGCCCACCTCTCTGGTAAACTATCAGGTAGTTGTTCAGAATGGTTTTGGAAACCCTGACGTGACATGGGAAACCGGTACAAAAAGGAACATCGGTGTGGAAGCCAGTTTCTTCAATAAAAGATTGTCCATCACAGCCGACTTGTTTGATGAAACAAGAAAAGATATTCTCACGGGACGTGCTTCCGGGCTGCTAACATACGGGCAAACCTATCCATCACTTAATATTGGCGAAGTATACAACAAAGGTTACGAAGTAGAATTAATCTGGCAGAGCAATATTGGTAAGTTGAATTATGGCGTCACTACACAATTGTCTTACGCACGCAATAAGATTCTCAATCGGGATGAACCATTTGGAACACCGGAGTATAAAAAGCAGCAGGGCAAACCAGTTGGACAGTTTTTTGGTTACCTCACAGATGGTTTTTATACATCGGACCAGGATATTTTGCAATCACCCACCAACACATTAGGTGCAGCGAAACCCGGTGATCTGAAATACAAAGACTATAATGCTGATGGAAAAATTGATGCGGATGATATGGTAGCCATCGGTTATTCCCGCACACCGGAATATATCTATAGTTTCTCTCCGAATATTTCTTACAAAGGCATTTCTCTGTCGGTATTGTTCCAGGGCGTTGCTAATGTAAGTTCTGATGTGATCCTCTCAGAACAAAACAATGGTCAGCAGATGTATGAATTCCAGACAGAACGGTGGACGCCGCAAACAGCCGCAACTGCTACCTGGCCTGCATTGCATTCGCGCGGAAATTCATTCATCAGTTATAAATTAAATGATTTTATCCTGCAGGATGCGTCATACCTGAAGATCAGGAATGCGGAACTTTCCTGGACGTTGCCGCAACCATGGATTCAACGATTGAAACTGACTGGTTTGCGGATATATGTATCCGGGCAAAATTTACATACCTGGACAAAATTCAGGATGTACCTGGATCCGGAAAATGTGAATCTTTCGAATACCGACTTTTCGAAACAATCGATTTATCCAACACCCCGCATTTTCAATTTTGGTGTAAATGTTCAACTCTAAAATTACAATGATGAAAATTCTCTATAAAATTGCGTTTGCCTTCACAGTTATGATCGCGTTTGTTTCCTGCGATAAAGATTTTCTTGATCGTGCGCCAAGTGTGAACCTGTCAGAAGAAGATGTTTTCAAAAATCCTATCCTTGCAGCCCAGTATGCAGATAATGCCTACAATCACCTGGTGGATGACTATGCGCGATTCAATGTGCATCGCGGTATCAGTGGCCAGGCTTCAGATGAGGCTGTTTCTGGTAACAACGAGGTGTCGATTCGCACGTTAACAAATGGCACTTACCATGATCATTATGAAAGAGGTGGTTCGCCATTAAATGATATCTCTGATATCTGGGCACGTTCATATGCCGGGATTCGTGTTACCACGAAAATGTTATCGCGGATTGATGATGTGCCATGGACAACTGTGCAATCTCCTGCAAGAATCAAAGGTGAGATGTATTTCATCCGCGCGTTCCTTTATTTCGAACTGATCAAACGATTTGGCGGCGTGCCGATCGTGGATCGCGTATACGGCGTAAATGAAGACATTGATGTTCCAAGAAATACTTACGAAGAGTGTGTTCAATTCATTTTAAGAGATCTCGATGCAGCTGACCCTTTATTGCCCCCCACCTATGACAACTCTAATAATGGCCGCGCCACTGTTGGTGCTTCAAAAGCACTGCGCTCCAGGCTGTTGTTATTTGCAGCAAGCAAATTAAATAACCCGGCAAATGATTTAAGCAAATGGGCATCGGCAGCAAAAGCGGCGAAAGATGTTATCGACCTGAATTCCTATAGCCTGCAGCCAACTTATTCTGACCTGTTGAATGTAGCCAGTTCGCCGGAATACATTATGATTAAAATTCGCGGCCCGCGGCCGATCGACGGGATGATGCTCGACTTTGCGATGTCTCCCGGCTCGGGTGGTGCGCAGGGACAATTAAATCCCACGCAAAATCATGTGGATCTGTATGAAATGAAGACGACGGGTAAAGGAATTTTCGAGCCAGGTTCAGGATACAATCCGCAGGCTCCATACAGCAACCGCGATCCACGCCTTGCTGCTAATATCTTATATAATGATGCGCCATGGCAAAGCCTGCGGATGGAAATGTGGAGTGGTGGTAAAGATTATTTAGCCGGAAATGTAACCTATACGGCTACACGCTATTATTGCAGGAAAATGTGGCCCGAAGCATATAAAAGAAATGTGGCCGGAACTGCACTTCTGAATTTTGTCTACTTCCGTTATGCTGAAATTTTATTGAATTATGCTGAAGCGCAAAATGAAGCGGTTGGTCCGGATGCATCAGTTTATGCGGCGATCAACGAAATACGTGCCCGTCCATCTGTGGCCATGCCTGCACTTCCTGCCGGCCTGACTCAGGTTCAGATGCGCGCGCGGATTCGCAATGAACGCGCCGTAGAACTGGCTTTTGAAGATTTTCGCTGGTACGATATTATGCGCTGGAAAACAGGCCCCGAAATCGTTGCGCAGCCGATGTACGGTATGAACGTGATCAAAAATGCCAATGGCACATTTACTTACGCGCCGGTTTTATTGCCTGCGAATATGCAAAAAGTGTATCTAGATTATATGCATCGTTACCCGATTCCACGATCAGAAATTTATAAAAGCCGCAACCTCCTTAAACAGAACGAGGGCTGGTAATCACATTTACTGATCGCAACGACAAATATTTAAACTGCAATAGCAACTAAACGCGCTCATATGAAAAAGCTGCATACATTTTTATTTTTTCTCTTTATGGCTGTATTGGCCGCTTCCGGGCAAACACCGGGAACAGATATCAAAGCGATCGGCCGCGTGCTGGATGAGCAACAGAAACCAATCTCCGGGGTGAATATTTTTATCCAGGAAAAAACTTCGGGCATTGTTACCGGAGCAGATGGTAATTTCCAATTATCCTGTTCGTCCAATGATGTATTGATCTTTAAAAAAGAAGGGTACAATACCTCCCAAAAAGTGGCTGCAGAACTATCCGGGGTAGATATTGTTTTGTCCCGTTCCTTAATAGAAGCTGGAGACAACGATGAGGTGGCCATTCCGTTTGGAACAAGAAAAAAACGCGCGGTATCGGGATCTGTTAGTACAATTAAAGGATCGGCCCTTCCGCAATTACCATTATCAACCTTGAACAACGTCCTTTCCGGGCGTCTTCCGGGATTGTACGTTAAGCAGACTGGTAGTCGACCGGGAACCGATGATGCAACATTTCTTGTTCGGGGAAGATCGTCATATAACAGTAACCAGGAACCGCTTGTTCTGGTGGACGGTGTTGCCCGCGATTTCATCAATATGGATTTGAATGAGATCGAAAACATCAGCGTCTTAAAAGATGCGGCAACTTTAGCCTGGTATGGGATGAATGCTGCAAACGGTGTGATCTATGTTACCACTAAACGGGGAAGCCCCTCTGCTACAAAAATCAGCCTTGATGTGCAGACTGGCTTACAACTCCCGGTAAACACAACAAAGCCGCTCGATTCTTATAATTATGCACTGCAATATAACCAGGCATTAAAAAATGACGGCAGCGTTCCCCGTTACGACCAGGTTGCTTTGGATGCATATCAGTCAGGCGCTGATCCCTACCGATATCCCAATACAAACTTTGCGGATCAGTTCCTGAAATCCGCAGCTCCGGTTCAACGATATGTTGCTACAGTGAGTGGTGGAAACGCCTTTGCCCGCTATTTTACGTTGCTCAGTTTTTATAACCAGGATGGCTTATATAAGGGTGCAGCAAATGATAAATACAATTCGAACACAAATTACAAACGATATAATTTTCGCACGAACCTCGACCTCAGACTTAACAAATCGCTGGATGTGATCCTGGATGTGGGCGGAAGGGTGGAGAACCTGCGCTATCCGTTTGCGGGTAACGGAACTTTTCTTTCAACCATATTCGGTACACCATCCAACGCGTTTCCGATCAGGAATGAGGATGGTACGTATGGCGGTAGTTCTTTGTTCCGCAGCAATCCACTGGCAATGCTGAATGAAGACGGCAACATCACGGATCTGTACCGCACCTTGCTGGCGACATTAAGTGTGAAGCACAAGCTGGATTTTATTACGAAAGGCCTTTCTGCCAACGTGTTTTATTCCTACGATATCACAGGTACTTACCAGTCTGGTTTTAACCAGGCTTATGAAGTATACGAACAAACCGGTAGCGGAACTTTTACCCGTTTTGGAACGAAAGCGCCGCTTACCTATCGTACAACAACATTCGGTGGAAACCTTCGTAACACGGAGTTCTGGGGTGGTTTTGACTATGATCGTAATTTCAGAAATCATGGGATCAATTTTTCTACGCGCATACAGTCGGCCGTTAGTGCGCAGCCAAACCGCCTGGACAATAACCGTGTTAATTTCGCCAACCGCCTGAGTTATAATTTTAAGCAACGCTATTTTGCTGAGCTTGTCGGGACTTATGCAGGGTCGCAAAACTTTGCTCCGGGCAAAAGATTTGGTTTCTTTCCCGCCATCGCCGCGGGCTGGATCATTTCGGAAGAGAAATTCCTGTCGCCTGTAAAATTTCTGGATTACCTGAAACTTCGTGCATCTGTTGGTATTGTGGGGAATGACGGTGTGAGTGCCCGACGTTTCGCTTACCGTAATTATTTCACCCGCGGTGGATCTCAATATACTTTTGGAACGAGCTATACAGCTGTGTCCAATACAACAGAGCTCGAGTTAGCGAATGCCAATCTTACCTGGGAAAAAGCACGTAAGGCCAGTGTTGGCTTAGATGCAAAATTGTTTAAACAGGCACTCGGTATCAGCTTTGATTATTTTAACGAAAATCGTAAAGATCTCCTTACAACTGCTTTGTTGCCGAATATTCTGGGACAATCAGTTGTCAATGTCAATGATGGTGAAGCAGCGTACAAGGGCTTTGAATTGGGGACGAGTTATCAGCATGATTTTGGAAAAGTCGGTTTAACATTGAATGCGAATTATACAAGGGCTGTCAGCAACATCATCGCATTGAATGAGGAAGCAGGTTTGCCTGCATACCAAAAGCAGGTAGGTTTCCAGATTGGTGGCGTAGGTGATAATTTCACACGGCGATTCCTGCTCGCAGATGGTTTATTTCAAACACAGGCCGAGATAGATGTTGCCCCTGTTCAAAGATTTTCTGCCGTTGTTCGCCCGGGCGATATTCGTTATAAAGACATCAATGCAGATGGCGTGATTGATAATCTTGATTATGTGATGACAGATTATTCGGATGTGCCGAAAGCTTATTTCGGTTTTGGCGCTGCCATTTCTTATTCAGGTTTCGACTTATCGACACAGTTCCAGGGCGTACAGGGAAGAACGATTGATATTTCGGATATTATTAACTCGGGAACTTCAAACACAGGTTATATCAACCAGTTTAGTCCGGAAGCATGGACTGCAGATAATCCAACTGCCCCATATCCGCGCCTCGCCATTTCGAATCGGGGTAACAATACCGTTAGTTCCGATTTTTGGTTACGTTCGGGGGATTACCTGAGGCTGAAACATGCAGAATTTGGATATACGATCAACAGCAATTACCTGAAAAAAATGAAGCTGTCATCATGCCGCGTGTACGTGAGTGGTTTCAACCTGCTAACCTTCAGCAAGATCAGGTCCTTACCGATCGATCCGGAAATGGTTGGCTCCGGGTACGGCTCAAGCTATCCTTACCTGCGCACATTCGCTGCCGGAATCAACTTAAATTTCTAAAAGCCTCAAAGCATTTATATGAAAAATTTCAATAAATCCCTGTTGATAATTTTGGTGCCTGTTTTACTCAGTGCATGTAAGAAAGACTTTTTAAAAAATGGTGATACCACTGAAGGGCCGATCACCGAAGAGCAGGTGTGGGGCAATGACAGCTATGCACGTGGTTATTTAAACAATGCATATTTTACCATTCCTTCGGGCTACGACCTGGATGGCGATGGTGCGATGCTGGCTTCCGGTTCTGATGAAGCAGTGAATTCAAATCAAAACTCTTCCATCAACACTTTTAATAATGGCACCTGGAGTGCGGTGCGTACAGTCGACAATGTGTACAGCAACATGTATGAAGGATTGCGTAAAGTGAATTTGTTTCTTGTGCGCGTTCCAACAGCGGTGATCATTCCTCAGGATGGCTTATCACTGGAAGACGATATCAGGCGATTACGCGGCGAAGCATTTTTTCTTCGGGCGATGTTTCATTTTGAACTCGTAAAAAGATATGGTGCAGTGACATTGGCAACGAGGGTTTTCGATCGTGAAGAAAACCTGAACCTGCCCAAAAATACTTACCAGGAATGTGTAGACCAGATCGTTAACGATTGTGATTCTGCGATTGCATTATTACCAACCTGGACGCAATCCTGGAGCACAGCTAACCGCGGACGAGCAACTAAAACGGCGGGGCTTGCGTTAAAATCCAGGATGTTGCTGTATGCGGCCAGTCCTTATTTTAACCCGGGTAATGATGCTGGCAAGTGGCAGGCTGCAGCCAATGTAGCAAAGGCTTTGATTGATTCCAATAAACATAGTCTTGTTACACCATACACGAATATTTTTAATTTCGGTGCAGCCCAGTATAACAATGAAGTGATCTTCGCCACACAGGCGCTTAACCGTAATGATATCGAGATTAACAATGCGCCCATTAGTTTTGACGGTGCAAAAGGCCGTACAGATCCGACACAGGAATTGGTAGATGCATTTGAAATGACGAATGGCAAAACCATTACAGATCCAACGTCTGGTTACAATGCCGCAAACCCTTACAACCTGCGCGATCCGCGTTTTGCGCTCACAGTTAACTACAATACCCGCCTCTTTAAAAACCGTGCGGTGGAAACATTTGTCGGTGGTGCAGACGGCCTGAATAAAAATGTGAACGCTACACGCACGGGTTATTACATGCGCAAATTTTTAAGTGAGGCAGCTACCTGGAACCAGCCAACAAATACACAGGCCAGGCGGCCATGGGTCGTTTTTCGCTACGCAGAAATACTTTTGAATTACGCAGAAGCACTTAATGAAGTTTCAGGGCCGGTTGCCGACGTTTACAAATATGTGAACCAGGTTCGTGCACGCGTTGGCGTTGCCATGCCTGCATTACCTGCCGGATTAACCAAAGACCTGATGCGCGAACGCATAAAAAATGAGCGCCGGATCGAATTGTGTTTTGAAGGACATCGCTTTTTTGATGTACGACGCTGGAACCAGGGCGAACTATACCTTAATCGTCCCGTGACAGGAATGCAGATCACGAAAGTGAACAATGTACTTACCTATAACCGTTTCCAGGTGGAGAATCGCGTATTCAGTGCAAAAAATTACCTGTTTCCTTTTTCACAAAGTGATATAAACCGTCAGCCTGCATTAATTCAAAACACAGGCTATTAAAATATTTAATGTACCTGATCATGCGAGTCAATATCGTCTTTATTTTCCTTGCGTCCCTGCTTTCATGCGGGAAGAAAGAGTCTGTCAATCCCATCCCCGCATCGCCGGCAGCGGATACGATCTTGTTTACAAAAATGCCGTTCCCGGTGGGCGCAGCAATTAATGTAAACCTGATGCAATCCAATCCAACATACAACGCCGTTGTAAAAAAGGAATTCAATAGCATCACAGCAGAAAATGCAATGAAATTTGCAGCGCTCCATCCTACGGAAAACAGTTTCACCTGGTCGAACGCAGATTACCTGGTAAGTTTTGCGCAAATCAATAATAAACGCGTGCACGGGCATAACCTGGTCTGGCACCAATCATTACCTGCCTGGGTAACAGGATTTATCGGTGATTCCAGCGCATGGGAAAACCTGCTTAAGACCCATATACAAACTGTGGTTACCCATTTTAAAGGAAAAGTGGCGTCGTGGGATGTGGTAAATGAGGCCTTCGAAGACGATGGCACATTAAGAAACAGCATCTGGCGACAGAAATTGGGTAATGATTACATCGCACGTTGTTTTCAATATGCGAAACAAGCCGATCCTGATGCTTTGTTATTTTACAACGATTATGGAAACGAATACAGTGCTGTTAAACGCACTGCGATACTATCATTATTGAATTCTTTGGTTGCACGTGGTATTCCCGTGAACGGTATCGGGATGCAGATGCATACAAGGTACAATCAAACAGACGCCAATATTTCGGCAGCTATCAACAGTGCCGCGTCCTCCGGGCTTAAAGTTCATATTTCTGAACTGGACGTTGCATTAAACCCGGACAACAACGTCAGCCTCACATTAACTTCTTCCCTTCTTGCACAACAAGCCGCGAAATATTTGTTTATTGTGAAAACGTACAATGCTATTCCCTCTGCACAAAAATTCGGGATAACAACGTGGAATGTCAGTGATGCAGATTCATGGATTCCCGGGCAGTACAACCGCCCGGACTGGCCACTGTTATTTGATGGGAATTATTTAAGAAAGCCGGCTTATAAAGCCATGATTGAAGGTGCGAATTAAATTAAAAAAGATTAAAATTCAATACATGAAGAGAAATTTTAGCGTAAATATTTTACTGGCTTGCCTGCTCCTGGCCTTTGCCGGCACTGCATTTGGACAAACAACCCTTATCCAGAATATTTACGGCAGAACAAATCTCAGTCTCGATGGGCGTTGGAATTACATCGTCGATCCATATGAGCTGGGGTATTATAATTACCGGCACCAGCCATTTGATCAAACGCCTTCCGGCAAAGGTGGTTTTTATGATGATAAGAAGCCCGACAATAAAACAGACCTCGTGGAATACAGTTTCGACTTGTCGCAAAATATGAACGTACCCGGCGATTGGAATTCTCAATCCACAAAGCTGGAAGTATATGAAGGAACGGTTTGGTTTCGTCAAAAATTCAATGCCGATCCGAAAACCGACAAGAAATACTTTCTTTATTTCGGGGCCGTAAATTATGAAGCGCATGTTTATCTCAATGGAAAAAAACTGGGCATGCATAAAGGAGGCTTTACGCCGTTCCAGTTTGACGTGACGGGGAAATTGAAAGCGGGGGAAAACTTTGTTGTGGTGAAAGCGGATAACACGCGTCACCAGGATGATATTCCCACAGTGAATACAGATTGGTGGAATTACGGCGGGATCACCCGCGATGTAATGTTGGCAGAGGTTCCGGTCACTTACATTGCTGATTATAAAATTCAGCTGGCGAAAGGAAATATGAACAGGCTGGAAGGGTTTGTGCAATTGGCGGGAACGGAGTTAGGCCAGCAGGTTACGGTGAATATTCCTGAAGCGGGTATCAATCAGAAATTTACGACTGATGCTTCGGGTCGTGCATTTATTTCTATCCCGGTAAAAAAGATCAGCTACTGGTCACCTGAAAATCCAAAACTCTATCATGTTGAAATCTCAGGATCAACAGATAAAGTTATTGACCGAATTGGCTTTCGTACAATTGAAACAAAAGGCCAGGATATTCTGCTCAATGGAAAATCCATTTTCCTCCGCGGCATTTCTTTGCATGATGAAAATCCGTTGATCCCCGGGAGATTGCGCGGCCAGGGCGATATGCGCATGATGTTGCAATGGGCCAAAGAGCTGAATTGTAATTATGTTCGTCTCGCTCATTACCCGCATAGCGAAGAAATGGTCAGGCTGGCAGATGAAATGGGTTTATTGGTTTGGGCGGAGGTTCCGGTCTACTGGACGATTTCCTGGCTCAACACAGAAACGTACCAGAATGCCGAGCAACAATTATCTGATCTCATGATCCGGGATAAAAATCGCTCCAGTGTAATTGTATGGTCGATCGGAAATGAAACACCGATCAGCGATCCGCGAAATATTTTTATGAATAAGCTCGCTGCAAAAGCGCGTTCACTGGATGATACAAGGCTCGTTGCGGCCGCGCTGGAAGTGCATCGTAAAGATAAAGACATCGTGATCGAAGATCCGTTGGGTGATAAACTAGACCTCGTAAGTTTCAACGAATACGCAGGTTGGTATTTTAGTAATTCCACCGATATGCTGAATTATAAATTTGATATCCGCTTTAATAAACCCGTTGTGATTACGGAGTTTGGAGCTGATGCACTGGGAGGCTTTCATGCAGATGCTGAAACCCGCTGGAGTGAAGAATACCAGGAACTTTTATATAAAAATCAATTTAAAATGTTGTCTGCGATCACCGGGCTTCGTGGAATGACGCCATGGATCCTTACTGATTTCCGCTCTCCTCGCAGGCCGCATCCATACTACCAGGATTATTGGAACCGTAAAGGATTGATATCTGAAACAGGAAAAAAGAAAAAAGCCTTTTTTGCACTGAAAGCATTTTATGATGATATGCAGATTAAATTTAAATAGCAGCTCCCGCCTTTTATTGCTATCGGGACTATCGGCAATGTTGTGCTTGTTGTCAAAAACAGCCGTTGCGCAACCACGTAATGAATATTCGCTGAAGGTTGAATCAATGGTGCCTAACAGCGAAAAGAAAACCTACGGGGAATGGAAGTGGTATGCTACCAGGTCTGTGCAAACATTGGATGGCTTTACTAAGGGGAAAAAAATCAAGACCGATCAATACGGCGCCCGAAAAGATATTCGTGTTAACGCTACCGGTTTCTTCCGTGCTGAGAAAATTGGGCAACGCTGGTGGATCATTGACCCTGATGGTTATGCAATGATAAATATCGGGCTCAATAATGTGAGTACGGGCGCCACGGACAGCAGTACAGGACTGATGGTTAAAAAATTTTCCGACAAAAATCATTGGGCGGATAATACAAAACACCTGATGGCTGATCTTGGATTTAATGCACTCGGCGCATGGTCGGATAACGCTTTGTTTCAACAGTTAAAAAGCCAGGAAAAACAGCCGTTTTCTTATACGATCATAAAAGGTTTTATGAGCGATTACGGGAAGAAGCGTGGCGGCACTTACCAGGCATCCGGGCATACCGGTTATCCCGATAATACGATTTTTGTTTTTGACCCTGAGTTTGAAACCTTTTGTGATGAATATGCGAAACAACTGGCGCTTACAAAAAACGACAAAAATCTATTTGGTTATTTTTCTGATAATGAAATGCCATTCCAGCGCTTATCGCTGGACCGTTATCTGGCAAAAAAAGATACTCTTGACCCCGGTTTTATTGCTGCGGATAAATGGTTGCAGGAGCGAAAGGTTGGGGTAAAAGATATTACGGATAAAGAGCGCAATGCGTTCCTTGGCGTGATGGCGGAGAAATATTATTCAGTTGTTTCGAAAGCAATAAAAAAATATGATCCCAATCATTTATACCTTGGCAGCCGCTTTCACTCGTATGAGAAAAAGATCCCTGAAGTGTTTCAGGCTGCCGGTAAATATGTTGATGTAGTTGCGGTAAATTATTACCGGGAATGGACACCGTTAAACGAAGATGTCGTTAACTGGGAATCCTGGTCTGGAAAGCCGTTCATCATTACCGAATGGTACACTAAAGGAGAGGATAGCAGAATGCCTAACTACTCCGGTGCGGGTTGGATTGTTCGTACCCAACAAGACCGTGGATTATTTTACCAAAACTTCGCACTGGCCTTACTGGAGTCAAAAAACTGTGTCGGATTTCACTGGTTCAAATACCAGGATAATGATCCGACGAACATGAAGACCGATCCTTCCAATCGCGATGCCAACAAAGGTATTGTCACGCTAGGGTATGACCTCTATGAAGGACTTACAGATAAAATGAAAGAACTAAACAATAATGTTTATTACCTCACCGATTTCTTTGATAAGCGGAATAAATCCGGTAAATAATTAGCTATGGGATTTTTACATAAGATATTTGTCGCTTCCGGTTTTTTGCTGATCGGGCTAACCACGAACGCACAAAAAAAATCCATCAGCCAGCAGGTTGATTCCCTTTTACAACTGATGACGCTGGAGGAAAAGGTCGGGCAGCTCAATCAATATACCGGCCGCGAATTAACCGGGCCGGGAAGTGATAAAAATACCAACAAAATCAAGGACATCCGCGCTGGTTTGGTTGGATCGATGCTCAATGTAAAGGGTGCAAGGGAAACGCGCGAGATACAGGAAGCTGCATTGCAATCGCGGTTGAAAATTCCGTTGCTGTTTAGTCTGGATGTAATCCATGGATACAAAACCATCTTTCCCGTTCCGCTGGCCGAAGCTGCGTCATGGGATTTGGATGCGATCGGCTTATCTGCCCGTATTGCAGCCAGGGAAGCATCAGCTTCAGGTATTCACTGGACATTTGCGCCGATGGTGGATATTGCCCGTGATCCGCGTTGGGGAAGGGTTATGGAAGGTGCCGGTGAAGATACTTATCTCGGTTCATTGATTGCAAGAGCACGCGTGCTTGGTTTTCAAACCAACAAATTAGGAGGCACAGATGCGATCATGGCGTGCGCGAAGCACTTTGCGGCTTATGGTGCAGCGATCGCCGGGCGGGATTACAATGCAGTTGACATGAGTGATCAAATGCTGTGGGAAACTTATCTCCCGCCATTTAAAGCTGCTGCTGATGCCGGCGTGGCAACATTTATGAATTCGTTTAATACATTAAACGGAATTCCAGCCACAGGCAATAAATATTTGCAAAGAGATATTTTGAAAGGCAAATGGAATTATCGCGGCTTTGTAGTTAGCGACTGGGGTTCAATCGGCGAAATGTTACCTCAGGGTTTTGCGAAAGACCAGTCTGACGCTGCGTTTAAAGCAATAACTGCCGGGTCAGATATGGATATGGAAAGCCGTGCTTACAAAGGAAGTCTTGTGCAATTGGTGAAAGACGGCAAAGTTGCCGTGACGTTGATCAATGATGCGGTGAAAAGAATTTTGTATAAGAAGTTCGAACTGGGCTTGTTTTCAGATCCATATAAATTTTCCGACACGACGCGTGAGCTCAGCGTTTTGAACGATCCGCAGTCCCGGGTAGAAGCCAGGAATATGGCCCGTAAAACATTGGTGTTGCTTAAAAATGGTAAGTCAGTAACCGGAAGTTCAATTTTACCATTGCAAAAATCCGGTCAGAAAATTGCGTTGATCGGTCCGTTAGGAAAAGCCACCCGCGACCTTGAAGGAGGCTGGATCGTAAAAACCGATAGCAATAATGTGGTAACGATATTTGAAGGCATCCGTAACAAAATCGGTACTGGACCTTTGTATGCAAAAGGAACTGATATTGCTGGAAATGCTGTGACTGGTTTTAATGACGCGCTTGCTGCAGCGAAAGAGGCTGATGTAATTGTACTGGCGATCGGGGAGAGCTGGGATATGAGTGGTGAAGCGAAGTCACGAACTTCTATTGATATCCCAGGGCAACAAATGGCATTATTCCGCGCCATGAAGGCGACCGGGAAACCGGTTGTGGCGGTAGTTCTGGCGGGAAGGCCCTTAACGATAAACGAATTGGCTGATAGCGCAGATGCAATTGTTTACGCCTGGTTCCCGGGTACCGAAGGGGGAAATGCAATCGCGGATGTGTTGTTCGGAGACTACAATCCTTCCGGCAAGTTACCGATCAGTTTTCCAAGAAACACCGGCCAGATTCCTGTTTATTACAATCATAACAATACCGGCAGGCCTGTGACAAATCCCAAAAATATCATTTATAAATCTGCCTATATTGACGCGCCCAATACACCGCTATATGCATTTGGTTACGGCTTGAGCTACAGCAATTTTTCTTACTCAGATTTGAAGCTAAGCAATACTGATCTTTCAAAAAACGGTAAGATCGTACTGAGTTTTACCCTGACAAATACCAGTAAGCGGGCAGGTGAAGAAGTAGTACAGTTGTATCTCCGTGATCTTGTATCCTCGGTGGTACGACCGGTTAAGGAGTTAAAGGATTTTAAAAAAATAATGTTAGCTCCGGGCGAAAGCAGGGCTGTTGATTTTACGGTCGATCGGGAAAAACTTTCTTTTTACAATCAGCAATTGGAATGGGTGGCAGAACCCGGTGAATTTGAAATTATGATCGGGACATCGTCAGACAATATCCTGCTTTCAACGAAAATTAATCTTACAGCGAATAAATAATTACAATGTCCACAGCAACAGACCGATTTTCTTTAACAGGCAAAACCATCGTAATCACGGGGGCAACAGGTATTCTGGGCGCTTCATTTTGCATGGCAGTGACGGCTGCAGGTGCTCAGGTCGCGGTGTTGGGGCGTAACGGGAAACGAGCCAACGAAAGGGTGGAGGAAATTGTTGCGAACGGTGGTGAGGCCATTGCTGTTTTAGCTGATGTGTTAGATGAAGGCGCGTTGTTAAAGGCCAAAGAAAAAATTATTTCCTGCTACGGAAAAATCGACGGACTTGTAAACGCGGCCGGGGGAAATTTACCGGGCGCTGTTGTACAACCAAGTCAGGATATTTTTGATTTGAATATGCAGTCGATGAAGGAGGTGATGGATCTCAACCTTTTTGGAACATTGCTGCCTACGCAGGTTTTTGGTGAGGCAATCGCGGCAAATGAATCAGGCGGCAGCATTGTTAATATCTCCTCGGTTTCTGCGAAACTGCCGCTGACAAAAGTCCTGGGCTACAGCATGGCCAAAGCGGCCATTGAAAGTTATACAAAGTGGTTCGCCGTAGAACAGGCAAAACGTCACGGAGATAAAATGAGAATGAATGCGTTGGTGCCGGGATTCTTTCTTACAGAACAAAATCGTTCCCTCATGACAAACACAGATGGTTCTTATTCTGAACGAGGCGCATCCGTGATGCAACACACGCCGTTCAAACGTTTTGGGCAGCCAGATGAATTATCCGGCGCTTTAATATGGATGCTCAGCGACGCATCAAAATTCGTTACCGGAACGACCATCGTTATAGATGGGGGCTTCACCTCCTTTAGTGGTGTATAAAATCAATTTTAATCCTAGCAGATCTAACTAATAATAATTCAGGAATGAAACAATATACGACAGGATTTATACAAACGATGCGGTGGTTTGGGGAAGCAGATCCCGTGAGTTTAGCTGATATCAGGCAGGCGGGATGCACTGCGGTTGTTACGGCATTGCATCATATTCCAAATGGAGAAGTGTGGCCTGTTGAAGAAATCATCCTGCGAAAAAATATAACTGCAAAAGCAGGACTTGCATGGCAGGTGGTGGAAAGTGTGCCGGTTCATGAAGACATCAAAACGAGAACGGGTGATTATCAGCAGTACATTGACAATTATAAACAGACGGTTCGCAATCTTGCTGCCTGTGATATTTTTATTGTGACCTATAATTTTATGCCCGTCCTGGATTGGACGCGTACAGATCTTTCTTACGTTTGCGAGGATGGCAGTAGGGCTTTACGATTCGAACGTGCGGCGTTTATTGCTTTCGATGTTCATATACTTAAACGTCCCGGTGCCGAGCATGATTATTCTACAGCCGAGCTGGAATCAGGGTTTCAGCGTTTTCGCTCGATGTCGGACAAAGACAAATTTGAGCTTCAGCAAAATATTATTGCCGGGCTTCCAGGCAGTGAGGAAAACTTCACACTCGTTAAGTTTCAGCAGGCATTAGATAAATACCGTGGCATTGATGCGAACAGGCTACGCGCAAGCCTGATTTATTTTTTGCAGGAAATTATACCAGTCGCAGAAGAGGTCGGGGTAAAGATGGTTATACATCCCGACGATCCCCCGTTTGCAATCCTGGGCCTGCCAAGGATTGTATGTTCATCGGAAGATATGGAAGCGATTTTTGCTGCCGTGCCCTCGTTGCATAACGGTTTATGTTTTTGTACGGGTTCGTTTGGCGTGCGCGTTGATAATGATCTTGTTCAGATGATCCGCCTTTTCGGTCCACGCATTCATTTTATTCACCTCCGCAGCACCGAACGCAACGAGGCAGGCGATTTTTATGAAGCCAATCACCTCGAAGGAAATGTAGACATGTATGCTGTTGTGAAAGAACTGATCCTGCTGATGAAGCAACGTGGCACTGGTATCACGATGCGCCCCGATCATGGACACCAGATGCTGGATGACCTGAGGAAGACAGTGAACCCCGGCTATTCGGGAATCGGCCGGCTCAAAGGGCTTGCGGAGTTACGCGGCCTTGAAATGGGCATTCGAAAATCGCTCGAACAGCAATCCCATGCAGCTTCAGCTGCGCCAATGCAGACGTTCCAGCA
This sequence comes from Ferruginibacter sp., assembly GCA_028288705.1. Lineage (GTDB taxonomy): Bacteria > Bacteroidota > Bacteroidia > Chitinophagales > Chitinophagaceae > Ferruginibacter. The sequence goes on along the minus strand of JAQBNH010000013.1, from coordinate 9,403 downwards.
AGGTATCAGTTAAATTAACAGGCAATCGTTGCTTCTGTTTATGCGGATGTTAATTTAAACCGGCAATCATCCATTCATCATGCTTTAGTTGTTTGCAGGAAAAATAATGGCCATCTTGAAGGATGAAAACTTTCCGCGTCCTGCTGCTGACGTTCCTGATCACCTCAGCGTTCAACCTTCCAGATTCGTTTAATCAGGTAAGTGTAAGGCTGAATTATTTTTTTAAACTGAAACAGGTTACCGCAAAGCAATACTGGCCGGGCTTCAATGATCAGCTCTTATTCGGACCGGTCATTTTTTATGGTACAGAGGGAACTTACGTTGTCAATCCCAATAAGAAATTAAACACAAAAATAAAGTACGAGCCAATTGAGAATAATTTCAACCGGCTTTTGCTCGGAAAAATTTCGGATAAGGTTGATACATCCAAATTTAATATGCAGGTAGATTATGAAGAGCATGATAAAACTGCCCTGTATTACAGGAACCCGATTGCATCTGTAAGTGATCTTCCGTTAGCGCAGGTATTTGTGCCCGGTATCAAACATTTTGAAGAATGGGCGGGCATGATGTTACACGAGACATTTCACCAATACCAGACGAGTTTTAAGCAATTTCGTGAATGTCAGAATACGACGCAGGAAAAAATTCAACGGGATACATTGATCGGGATGTACAAGCATCTTGCCTGGTTTCGTGAATCGGTAATTAAGGAAAATCAGTTCCTGTTAAATGCTATTGCAACAACATATACCGATTCTGTTTCTTTATACGTCTCATATTACAGGGATTTCAAAAATGCCCGCCAGCAAAGGGTTTCCAAAGAGATTAACCTGAGTATTGCAGGGCTCGAAGATATGTTGGAACGCAGCGAAGGCGTAGGCAGGTATATGGAATATTGTTTAAAGAGATCTGTACAATTGTTACCGGTTAATGAAATGCTGAGGCAGCAGGAAGCATTGTACATTCCTGATGCATATGCTGCTTATAATATTTTGTCTGATCCATTCATGAATAAAATTAGCACGCAATATTATTATACAACCGGGCTCAATACAGCAAGGTTGCTGGAGAAAAGCCATGTTAATTTTCAAAAAGAAATATATCGTCGCAATTTGAGTTTTGATTATTACCTAAGAATACTCGCGCGCAACAGGTAAACCCGTTATTCGTCTGCTTTTTTTCGCAGGTCAATTTTTTCCAGGTCCTTTCTTGCAGGTGCGGTGAGCATTTCACCATCAATATTAAACCGGCTTCCATGACAAGGGCAGTCCCAGGATTCCTCGGCATTATTCCAGGCTACTTTGCAATCAATATGAGTGCAGGCCGGATTCACCGCATGCAGGTTTCCATCAGCATCTTTAAATATGGCGAGTTGATCCCCTTCGTATTTCACCACTTTAGCCTCTCCTTTCGCAATTTCACCCAGCGCGTCAATATTGTCTGAATGAAACCATTTCCCGATGAGCGTTCCGACAACATCGGCGGCTTCTTTAACAAAGTCGTTGAAGCCTGCAACGGGTTTTGTGCGCGAAGGGCTGAACAATTTTTCGAGAGGAGAAACTTTCTTCGTTATAATATCCGTTAATAGTTGCGCTGCTACATGGCTATACGTCATACCATTTCCTCCATAGCCGGTTGCAACGTAAACATTAGATGGGTTGCCGGGCAAGTGGCCGATGTACGGCAGACCATCTACGGGCTGATAGTATTGAGATGACCATTTGAAACTGATCCCTCCAATGGCAAAATATTTACTGAGATATGCCTCCAGCCGCTGAAAACATGCATTGGTGTTTTCTTCATGTGCCGTCTTATGATCCTCGCCACCGGCAATGAGGTATTTTTGCCCGTCAACTTCCTGGGTACGGTAATAATGGTATGGATCGTACATGTCATACGCAAGACCTTCAGGATAATTGCTGTCTGCTAATTTGATAGCCATGGCATAGCTACGATACGGTGCGCAACGGAAGTGGAGGAGGTTCACACCTGGGGGCACGTGCGTGGCATAAATCAACGCGTTGGTTTTCATTTTTCCGCGACTACTGTCAATTTCCAGTTCATCGTTACCGGATACAGAAGTGACGCGGCAGTCATTAAAAATTACTCCCCCCGCTTCCTCAAAAGCTTTAGCTAAACCGAATAAATATTTTGAGGGATGAAACTGCGCCTGGCCTTCAAAAACTACGGCCTTTTTAAAATCGATCGGTACCGGGATCTTATCCGCGTAATGCACAACGCATCCTGCATTTAACGAAGCTTCAAATATCTTCTCCAGTTCCTGGGACTGCTCATCATCCTGGGAATAAATATAGGCCTGTTGCTCACTAAATCCACAATCAATATGGTGTGCGGAAATGTTGCTCCTGATCAAACTGATTGCATCTGAAGCTGCTTTGCGAACCAGCGCAGCTGCTTCAGCTCCAAATGATTTTTCAATCTCGTTGTAAGGCGTATCCATCGCCGTGTTCAGGTGCGCCGTCGTGCCGCCAGACGTACCAAAACCAATTGACTTCGCTTCTGCGATCAGGCATTGCTTTCCCGATTTTTGTAACATCAAACCTGTGCTCAGGCCCGTAATCCCGCCGCCCACGATAATCACATCGTACGCCATGTCTGAAAGCTGTGTTTCCCGGGGTTGATAATCGTGCATAGAAAATTGCCAAAGACTTGTGGATGCGCCATCTCTTTTCATGTCATTTTTTTTAATTAAAATAATTCCTGGGCTTTTTTAAGAGCTTTCTCCAGGTTAATGCCTTTTCCTAACACGCCTTTAAAAATATCGCCTTCTTTTTTCATGCGTGCAATGGAATTGTCAATAGTGAAATGTTTCATAGTGAGTCCGGGTTTTACTTCTTCCCAATGCAAAGGCATGGATACAGTGGCACCTGGTTTCGGACGCAGTGAATACGGGCAGGCGATCGTTGCGCCGGGACGGTTCTGCAAAAAATCTAGGTACATTTTTCCTTTGCGGTTTTTAATCGCGCGTTCCATGCTGGTGAAATCGGGGAGTTGCTGATGAACGAGTGTAACCACAAGGCGGCCGAATAACTGCGACTGATCGTAAGAATATTTGGCATTTAGCGGTATATAAATATGAATGCCCGTTGAACCCGATGTTTTACAAAAGGAAGGAATATCAAGAGCATCTAAAATCTTTTTTGTTTCCAAAGCCGCTTCTATCACCTGGTCGAATGTGTTCTTATCAGGATCGAGATCGATGATGCAATAGTCTGGATTGTCGGGCGTTTGCACGCGGCTGAACCAGGGATTCATTTCGATACATCCAAGCGAAGCCATCCACATCAATGAGGCTTCATCACCTCCAACAAGATATTCTTTTTCTTCGCCGTCGCTGGTTGTGTATGGAAACTTTTTTATCCAATCCGGCGATTTGCCTTTTACATCTTTCTGGTAAAAACTTGGTTTGTCAATTCCATTTGGAAAACGGTTTAATGATTGCGGCCGGTCTTTTAAATAGGGTAAAATAAATTCTGCGGCCTGGTAATAATAATTCAGCATATCCCTTTTGGTGAAGCCATCTTTTGGCCAGTACAGCTTACTAAGATTGGTGAACTTAAGTTCGTGTTTAGATACAATGCGAACCTGCGTTTCATCGGTCGGGTTCAATAATGTCTTCGGATTTTTATTTGTTGGCGCTTTTAAGATCGTTGATTCTTTAACAGGGGTTTTTTCTGCTTCCTTCACGGTTTTCTTTGTCGATGCTTCGGTTTCCCTAATGACCGAACCCGCTTTTTTATCTTCCCGCATTCCTTCAAAAGACGGATGCCTGAAAACACCATCTTCCGTGATCTCAGCAAAACTCACCTCGCATACGAGTTCTGGTTTCAACCATGTAGCGCTCGCATTTGGCGGGTTTGGCCTGAACCGGGAAGGTTTGTTATAATCCGGCTCTTCGGTGAAGGGGCTTTTTTTCGTGATGTATGGCTTGAACATCGCCATCATTTCTTTCTGTAATTTTTCAGGGAAACCTGTGCCTACTTTTCCAACATATCTAAATTGCTTGTTTTCATATACACCGAGCAAAAGTGAACTAAATTGTTTGGCTGTTCCGTCGTTTTTAGTAAAGCCGCCAATCACTACTTCCTGCCTTTTATTTGCTTTGATCTTTAGCCATTCTTTCGTCCGCACGTCGGGCGCATACAAACTATCCGCACGTTTCGCCATGATGCCTTCGAGGTTCATTTTTTTAGCAGCTTCAAAAAATTCGATCCCACCCTGGCGAACGACCTGGCTGATTCGTATGCGATCATCCTCTAGAGGAAGAACCGCTTGTAAAATGGCTTGTCTTTGGGAGAGCGGCAAATCCATCAGGTTCTTGCCTTCGTACCATAAAATATCGAAGACATAAAATGCCAGCTCTGCATCTGCTTCGCTGCGCCAGTTTTGCAAGGCATTAAAATTGGCCTGGCCTTCTGCCCCCAGCACAACGATCTCGCCGTCCAGCACAACATTAAGTTTCCATTTCTTTAACAGATCAGTGATCGGGTAAAATTTTTCATTAAAAGATTTATTGTTGCGGGAGATCAGTTCTACTTTTCCTTTTTGGATGAAGGCCAGCGCGCGGTAACCGTCCCATTTAATTTCATACACCCAGTCTTCGTCATCGAAAGGTTTATCCACGAGTGTAGCCAACATAGGCTTCATTCCTGTTGGAATCTTAGCGGCCTTCGCTTTTTTTAAAATGTCAGCAACGTCCGGAGCATCTTCTTTAGGATCGGTCAGGGCTTTTTTTTTAACCGCAGCTTTTTTAACCGGAGCAGTTTTCTTTGCGGCAACCGGAGACTTTTTTGGAACGGCCGCTTTCACCGCTTTCACAGGGGCCGATTTTTTTGCAAGTTTCTTTTCCTTTGATTGGCCATAAATGTTATCACTGCTTGCTGCGACCTTTTCTAACGTTTTGCCTGACTGTACAGATTTATCTTTTAAAGTGATATCTTTTACAGAAGCATACTTATCATCGATCTTCATTAGCAGCCAGCCATTTTCACCACGACCATGCGCTTTCACAAGCGCGAAATCGCCTTTCAGTTTTTGACCTCGCATGGTGAATTTTATCTTACCCGCTTTTAAATTTTTGAGCAACCCTTTCTCCTGATCTTTTTTTGCTTTGCCCGCGTCGTCAATTGATTCATAAGTACCTTCATCCCATACGATCACCGTTCCGCCTCCATATTGGCCTTGCGGAATAATGCCTTCGAAATTTCTGTAGTCGTAAGGATGATCTTCTACCATCATCGCCAGGCGCTTAACATCCGGATCAGTAGATGGCCCTTTTGGAACGGCCCAGCTTTTTAAAACACCGTCCATTTCCAGCCTGAAATCGTAGTGTAAATGAGAGGCTGCATGTTTTTGAATTACAAAACGTAAAGAAGTTTTATCACCCTTCCCACCAAAAGGTTCGGGCGTTTTGTCCGCGCTTCGTTTTGCTTTATATTTTTCTAATGCCATAGTAATTGTTTGTAAGGGTCGTGCATCAACTGTCGCGAAGAATATGCCACAAACATTCCCTTGCCCTATCAGGCTGCTGAGGAAATTCATCTACATGCGGGAACTTCTATTGTCCTAGTTTACGGCTGGCATAAAGCGGTTTTATTTGTTGATTAAAATAAATTCCTTTCGTACGTGAATGTTTTAGGGCCTGGTATATTTTTTCGGGCACGTTAAGGTATTCGTATATCAGTCCGGATCTGAATTCTATAAGGAGAACAGATGTATTTGTGTCATATTCAATCCGGGCGATCACGGTGGATGGCATATTACCGGGTGTAAAAAAAATATGCCAGTTACCAAATCCAGCCTTCGGTTTTGTTGGCATAGAAATTAGATCAAGACATCATGACCGGTGCAGGCGCATCGGTATTCATTCTCCCTTCATTTAAAACACTTAATTATGAAAGCTGCAGTCATTCACGGCCCCGGTAAAGTAACCTATGATACCGTTCCGGATCCGAAGCTCAAATCACCTCGTGATATTATCCTGAAAGTAACCGCTACTGCGATCTGCGGCTCCGATCTTCATATTTATTCCGGCGGGTTTCCACAACCACGGCCAATGGTGCTGGGTCATGAGTTCATGGGAATCGTGGAAGAGACCGGTTCGGCAATTACCAACCTTAAACGTGGAGACCGTGTTGTTGTTCCATTTCCTATCGCTTGTGGTGGTTGTTTTTTTTGCAATCATCAGTTGCCCGGACATTGTGAGAATAGCAACCCGGATCATTACGGTCCGGAAGGGGGTTTGATGACAGAAAAGGGAGGTGCCTTGTTTGGCTATACAGATCTTTATGGCGGATATGATGGCGGCCAGGCAGAATACGTGCGGGTACCATATGCAGATTTCGGTCCACGGGTTGTGCCCGACGAGCTGACTGATGAACAGGTTTTATTTCTAACCGATATTTTTCCAACAGGTTATACGGGCATTGATTGGGGAGAAGTAAAAGGTGGTGAAACTGTGGCGATTTTTGGTTCCGGTCCTGTTGGCATTATGGCTGCCAAAAGTGCTTGGTTGCGCGGCGCGGCAAGAGTGGTGATTGTGGATACGTTGCAGTATCGGTTAGATAAAGCCAGTCAGGCAGCGAATTGCGAGACGATTTTGTGGGATGATGGTGCGAAGGAAGTAGTAGAAAAAATACGGGCGATGACCGAAGGCCGCGGAGCAGATGTATGTGTGGAAGCTGTGGGTTTTGAACCGGATCGTAGCCTGGCAGACCGCGCAAAAGCGGTTATCAATTTTGAAAAAGGATCTACAAAAGTGCTGGAAGCATGTATGAGCGCTGTTAGGCGGGGAGGAATCGTTTCTGTCCTCGGCGTTTACCCGGTATCGTATGATAACTTTCCACTCGGACAATTTTTCGATAAAGGCATCATTATGAAGGGAGGACAGGCGCCGGCACATAAACATATTGACAAGCTGCTCAATTATGTAAAAGAAGGAAAGGTAAAACTGGACGATATTATTACGCATCGTTTGCCGCTATCAGAAATTGCACATGGTTACAGCATTTTCAAAAAGAAAGAAGAAGATTGTGTAAAGGTGGTGCTGGATCCCTGGAAATAAATTGTCGGTAGGGTAAATAGATGTAGGATAGTTGTATGAATCGCAGCAAACGCTTAAATTCACATAACAGAAAACGCCTCTATGAAATATTTTTACCCTATTGCCCTCTTTATTGCCTTTTCCTGTCATTTTAATGCGAAGGCACAAACGCCGCAATTTGCATGGACTCGTTCGTACACAAATTATTCGTCAGGTTATGCCAATAATTATATTGCCACAGATTCCCGAAATGGTATTTATAGTTTTGGCACTTTCGATGGACCCGTTATGACAGTAGGCAATAGTTCTTTTACTAACGCTGGCAACGGGGACATTATTTTGATAAAACATGATACTACTGGCGTCGTACTTTGGGCTAAGTCTTTTGGTGGACCAGGATTAGAAACTGCTACAGGAATTTGTACAGATCATTCCGGCAATATTATTATTTCAGGGCAGTTTTCAAATACGATTAGTTTTGGAACCTTTACCCTAACCAGTTTCGGCGGCGGCGATATCTTCGTGGCCAAATTGAACAAAGACGGTATAGTGCTTTGGGCGCAGCGTTTTGGTGGTAACGATAATGAATCGATCACATCGCTTGTTGCCGATGATGAAAACAAACTTTATCTTGGGGGAAGATATGCGAGTACCGATATGACTATTGGCAATACAGCCCTTCCTAATACCGCTCCATTCAACATTTTTTATTGCAAACTGGACTCGAACGGGTTAGCTATTTGGGCTAAAAGAACGAGTAGTACCGCAGGTTTTGGCATCACAGGTATTTCAGCGTACACGCCAACAAGGGTGCAGCTCTATGGAACTTTCGGCACAGGTGGTACTGTAAATTTTTCTCCTCAACCATCGTTTTTATTGGTGACAAATTATTCTTCTGGCTTCTTAGTAAAAATAGATTCCGCAGGCAATTATTTATCTCAGTATACGGTTGGTAACAGGGCTTTTTCGAGCAAAATCTCCAAACCGATAAATGATAAACTTTATATCACTGGATCAGTGAACATGCTTTCTGATGCAGCTAATAAGGCAGCGGTAGGGTACATGGTTGCCAGCAGTACTGGTGGCCAATTGTCGCATTATGCAGCCAGTCTTACGAACCCAATTAATCAACCAGTGTCAACGTCCAAAGCTGCCGATCTTGCGATCTCTGCTGACAATCGCATTTTTATCGTGGGATACAATTCGGGGAATACAAATTTTGAGGATGGATTTACGATCAGTACACCAGACCCCAATTCAACGGCTTATAACAGTTTGATCGTTTGGGAAAAAGATGAATCGGCGGCTGTAGCAACAAAAAGTTTATTGTATACGACACCTCGAAATGATTTTTTCGGTCAATATTTTTCCGTAGCTGCTGATACGATAAGAAATGCTATTTATGCAGTAGGTGTTTTGAAGAAAACTGGCAGCAGCACGGATTTCATCATTGGTCCGGACACACTTAGGCCAACTGCAAATGTTTCTTTTGTGTTGACTAAGGTGAGTATTAATGGGTATGTACCTTCAGCTTTTCCGCAAATTTTTGCGGGTAATGATACAACCATTTGCGCAGGTTCAACCATAACTATTGGGAGTGTAAATGGTGCTACCGGTGGAAGGCCCCCTTATCAATATTCCTGGATACCTACTAACGGAGTTGCGAATCCCACCTCTTCTTCTACCCAGGTTACTCCAACGACATCGATGCCATATGTCTTACAGGTCCAGGATGATTTAGGGCAAATCGCAAGTGATACAATCTATATCAACCTCGTAGCTCCACCTGCAACGCCTACGATAACGGCAAGTGGCCCATTAAACGTCTGTAATGGCCAGTCAGTAACGCTGACATCAAGTGCGGGTGCAAATTATCTCTGGAGTACAGGCGCTACAACGCAAAGTATTTCTGTTACTACTGCTGGGAATTATTCGGTGACACAAACCAGTCTCCCAGGTTGTACAGCAACGTCGGCAATTGCCCAGGTTGCTGTTAATCCCATTCCGGCAACTCCTACAATTAGTTCAAGCGGACCATTAGCGATTTGCAACGGTGCGACTGTAGTACTTACATCGTCATTAGGATCCGGATATCTTTGGAGTACCGGCGCTACCACACAGAGCATCACTGTTTCGGCTGCCGGAAATTACTCGGTAACGCACACAAATTCTTCAGGCTGCACGTCAGCAGCTGCTGCTGTTCAGGTAACTGTTAATCCAACTCCGGCAACGCCAACAATTACTTCAAGTGGACCATTAGCGATCTGCAATGGTGCAACTGTTGTACTTACATCGTCACCAGGAACCGGATTTCTCTGGAGTACTGGTGCTACAACT
>JAQBNH010000008.1 GCA_028288705.1 Ferruginibacter sp. | reverse complement strand
CAAGGGTTCGGCTGTTCGCCGATTAAAGTGGCACGTGAACTGGGTTCAGAACGTCGCAAGACAGTTCGGTCCCTATCTGTGATGGGCGCTAGTAAATTGAGAGGACATGACCTTAGTACGAGAGGACCGGGTCGTATGTACCGCTGGTGTATCTGTTGTGCCGCCAGGTGCAATGCAGAGTAGCTACGTACAGCATGGATAAACGCTGAAAGCATCTAAGCGTGAAACCAACCTCAAGATGAGTTTACTTTTAAGGGTCGTCAAAGACTATGACGTTGATAGGCTATAGGTATAAGGGTGGTAACATCGAAGCCGAGTAGTACTAATTGCCCGTAAGCTTTATTTTTTTATTTTCTTCGGAAAATACACTTTGTTCTCTTTTACAACTTATCCAATATGTTAACTTATTTTATGTCTCCGACATAATCATCTCTTTATGGTGGTTTTGCCGAGGGTGTTCACCTCTTCCCATACCGAACAGAGAAGTTAAGCCCCTCATGGCCGATGGTACTGCACAACAATGCGGGAGAGTAGGTAGCTGCCATATTCTTTTAAAAGCCTTTCAGGAAACTGAGAGGCTTTTTTATTTCCAGGATGTTTTCAGCAATCCGTTGCCGGCCAATCCTGTCCCGGCTTTTTGTCCCTTCTTAATCCTGGGACCGGCCGCTCTCCTGGCAGCGATCTTGCATGTCGACAGCTTTATCCGCAGCATTCACCAGGTGAGTTATACCCATAAAAAAACCCTTCCAAAAGAAAGGGTTTAAATATTCGTCAGTTAAGCTGATTAATAATCTCTGTTATAACCACCACCGCCGCCGCTGCTTCTACCGCCGCCGCTGCTTCTGCCACCGCCACCACCGTAGCCGCCGCTTCCACCACTGCTTCTGCCGCCGCCACCACCGTAGCCACCGCCGCTGCTTCTACCGCCACCGCCGTATCCGCCACCGCCACTTGGACGTTTTTTGAATCCACCTTCACCTTCCTGGCGTGGTTGTGATTCGTTAACGATCAATTTGCGACCCTGAACTTCAGTCTCGTTTAAATTGGCAATCGCTGTTTTTGCAGCTTCATCGTCTTCCATTTCAACAAAACCAAAGCCTTTAGAACGGCCGTTCATTTTGTCCTTTAAGATTTTAGCACTAGATACGCTTCCGTACTGAGTGAAAAGGCTGTTTAAATCTTCATCAGTCATAGACCAACTAAGATTTCCTACATAAATGTTCATTGTAAAAAACTTTTAAATAATAAAAAAAAACCATAATGCCTTAGTTGCTACAATGAACTGAAAACAACTTCAAAAAGTAAATCAGCCAACAGTTAAAACTAAAATCATTAGAGCTACACAAATGTAGGATTTTATTTTAATAATCAATTTTTTTAAAGATTCCCCTAATTTGACTGCAAAATCATGTCTGCCAATCGCTTATCACGGGCATACACATCGGGACGGAAATTTAATTTGCTGTTTTTGTCAACCCATGCCGTAAAATAGGCGATGAAAACAGGAACCGTTTTTTTTAAGGTCACATATTTCTCTGTTCCGCTGTTCATCGCTGCCATTATTTTTTCGGTATTCCAGCTCGTATCGTTTCGTAGTAAATATTCTGCGAGTTTTTTCGGTTCAGCCAGCCGGATGCATCCATGGCTAAATGCCCGGTTGGTTTCATTAAATAAAGATTTCGCCGGTGAATCATGCAGGTAAATAGAATGGCTATTTGGGAAAAGAAATTTTACGAGGCCCAGGGAATTATTTGGTCCTGGTTTTTGACGCACAGATCCGTTATTCCATTCCATGTTATGACTGGCGAGATAATTTGGATTCCGCTTTATTGCCGGAAGCGTTTCATTTTTTAAAATGCCGGCGGGAATATTCCAGTACGGACTAAACACGATGTATTTCATATCACCATTAAACACAACAGTTTTATGCTGATTCTGACCAACTACCACGTTCATATCCCAGGCGAGGCTATCATTTTCGTAAACATGCAGTTTGTATTCCGGAATATTGATCACCAGGTAATTTCCATGCATACTGTCTGTAACCCAGCGGCTCCTTTCCATATTGATGATCACGGATTGAATGCGATCGCTCACCGGGACATTTAATTCTTTCAAAAAACCTGCATTGATGATGCCGGATGATTTTAAACCCATCCGGGATTGAAAATTACCGACGGCTGTTTTTAATTCCTGATCAAATTTTTCACCTGAATTATCCAAAGCGATATCTCCGTACAGAAATAGTTTCTTTCTCACCTGCTTCACCTGTGTTGATGAATCTCCCAGTTTCAGATCTTTTGTAAATTCAATCCGGGAACTGTCGGTAAGGAGGGCGCGATATTTTTTCAGGTATTCTTTTAGTAAATAATATTGCCGGTACACAGGTGGATTTGCCAGCACATCTTTTCCTGATAACAGCGAATCAAGCAACTGGCCGGTGGAGATTTTCTTACGGGGTAACAACCATTCCAGCGCTTTACTTTGTTCTTCATCCATTCCTTCCCATACCAGTTTTGAGTATTGCAGGTATTGCGCGGTGAGCATCAGTTCCAACGGAAGTTGCGGCCCGGAACGCAAGACCGTACTGCTGTCCATCATTGTAGAAAATTGTGCCGTGTATTGCAATTTCTTCGTCGCCAGGCCTTCTTCTTCGATATTTTTTATCCGGTTGAAAAGATTGCCTGCCTGCTCGATCATACCTTCTTTATCAAACCACGCAAATGCATAACCGCGGTTTTTGTAAAACGTACGCAGGTCCTGCTGAAGCAAATTAAACTGCGGAAAACTATCAATGAATTTTTGTATCGCGAGGGAGTCAAAAACCTGATCAGCCTGTGTACTGAAATTTCCCTGTATAGTCGGATCAATTAATACAGCAGGTTTGTCCCCGGCATGCGCCGCCCCGCGTTGGGCATTTTTGCAGGAAAAACACAGCATCAAACAAACTGAGCAAATGAAAAAATGAAAACGCATAGTGGAAGTTTACATAAACTTAGACAAAACAATGCGCATTCAACAAAAGGAGCATTTACTGCATAAAAAAAGCCGCTCAAAAAAGAGCGGCCTGTTTTTTATAGTGTCAAAATTATTCTGCTACAACTTCAAATTCAACATCAGTTTCGTTACCGTTACCGAAATCGATTTTTGCTTTGTAAGAGCCTAATTCTTTTACTTCATCAATGATCTGGATACGACGGCGATCGATTTCGTAACCTTTTTGTTCTTTGATTGCACGAGCAATCTGAACAGAAGTTACGCTACCAAAGATCTTCCCGGTTGTACCAGTCTTAGCACCAATCTTTAAAGCACCATTTTGTAAAACGGCAATTACGCTATTCAATTCAGCTAATAATTTAGCTTCTTTTTTAGCCTGCTGTTTCATTTTTTCCTGGAGCTGCTTCATGTTGCTTGGACTAGCTTCCACTGCAAATTTCTGTGGGATCAGGTAGTTACGGCCATAACCGTTTTTTACTGTTACCAGTTCATTTGCACCGCCCAAATTGTTTACATCTTGTATTAATATTACCTGCATTGTTTTGCATTTTTACCCAATCTCAGTGAAGGACTTTCTCCTGCAAAGCAGGATTAGGGTGGTGAAAAAAGTTGTTTAATTATTCCTGTTTTGAAATAGTTAGCCTGAACATCTTAAACCGATGAACGGAGCTTTTCTATTTCATCAGATCTGTAACGTAAGGAAGGATCGCCATTTGACGGGCTTTCTTAACTGCTTCGCTCACTTTACGCTGAAACTTCAAAGAGTTCCCGGTAATACGGCGTGGCAATAATTTTCCTTGTTCATTCAGAAATTTTTTCAGAAAATCACCGTCTTTGTAATCGATGTAACGAATGCCCATCTTTTTAAAACGACAGTATTTCTTTGGACGCTTCTCAGCTTTTATCGCTGTAAGGTATTTGATCTCATTTGCTTTTGCCATGATTATGCCTCCGCTTTTGCTGTTCCTGAATGTACGCCACTTCTCTTTTTAGTATTATACTCAACGGCGTATTTGTCGAGTACAGTAAACATGTGACGCATCGCTGATTCGTCACGTAAAAGTTGAATTTTCAACTTTTCATTGAAGCTGGTTGGCGCAGAATACTCCATAACCCAATACAGACCAGTGGTCTTTTTGGCTACAGGATAGGCCAGTGATTTCAGTCCCCATGGATTCGAGTGCATTACTTCACCGCCGTTGTCTGTAACGAGGGCTTCGTATTTTTTCTGGGCAGCTTTATACTCTTCCTCAGAAAGCACCGGGGTAAAAATCACCATCAATTCGTAGTTGCTCATTTTCCCTGATTTATTAATTAAAAAATTGTTTATCCCGCTTATTTCAAACGGGTGGCAAAGGTAAGGAAATTGTTGCATATAAAAGGCCTTATCAAGGAGAAATTTTAAGGCCCCGAAATCCCCCGGAATTCTCGTTAATCCTGCTTTTCAACCCGATATACAGGGTATTGCAGATGAGCCTTTTCGTAGTAAGGGGAACTTCTGTAGATAAAATCCAATATGGCTGAGGAATTAGCGGCAAATTTGGGGTCTGCGAGCTTCTTTTCAGCCAGTTTTTGTTGCAAAACGCTGTCTTCCGCCAGAATGGCTGCGGCGATATCTTCCCAACGATAATCACTATACCCTTCTTTTTGCTGTAACACGGCGTCGAAAAAGTTCCAGCTGAAAAAACTGTCATCGCCATTCGGTTCCAGCATTTCAATGATATACCGGTTTGCGGGCTGATTTAAATAAACGATATAATCCCCGGCCAGGAATTTAATTTCGCGGGTAGAGGTGCTCAGCTGAACTGCAAAATTTTTGTGGTGTTTTTCATAAGCTGTGGGATAAGATTTATAGCTGTCGATATGATAAGCGTCCACAATAACCAGTGAATCATTCTTAAGCCTGGAATATTTTACGCCATTCAGCCCCAGGCGTTCTATCACGGAATACCAGCCTTGCGGAATAATATAGGCCTCCGGTTTTTTTACCATATCTGCGGGTTTATACCGATCAAAATATTTAATGCTCTTGCTGAAGGGCTTCTGGTGATTGTAAAACATTTTCTGCAGGCCGGTTGCCTGGCTTTTTGCAGAATCACGTTCATATCCTTTAAAGTTTACCTGGCGCAATGTTGAAGGATCCGGGAGCCACTTTAAGGGGAAATCTTTCTGGCCGCTCGTTGTAAATACACGCGCTGCTTTGATAGCATTCACCAGGCTGTCGGCATTTGCAGCACTTTCATTAATAAAACTAACCATGAGGTCATAAGTAGACTGAACCCGTTGTTTGTACGGTTTCAACATATGCGTTTCAGGCATAAACGAAAAGCAGTTAAACAGTGCTGCATAGCCCGAAGAATACCTTGGCGGATCATAAAACATGCGCATGCCTTTGTCAAAATCAGTGGTCTCAAAATCTACATATGGGATCAGTTCCCAATTCTTCGCCGCCATATTTTTATAGATCGCCGGTTCAAACTTCTCGCGCAACCATTTTCCGGCAACCGGTCCTAATTTATCGTACTGGGTACTGATCAGCGTCATCGTATGCTGGTAATCGGCACCATCACTTACATGGTTGTCGACAAGAACATCCGGCTCCAAAAAATGAAAGAACTGTGTAAAGGCTTTTGCATCACGACTATCCATTTTTGTAAAATCGCGGTTGAGATCCAGGTTTTGTGAATTGCCCCGAAAGCCATATTCTTCCGGCCCGTTTTGATTGGCGCGGGTATAAGCATTGCGGTTAAGGCATCCCCCGATGTTGTACACCGGAATGAAACCCAATACGACGTTCGCAGGCAATTTGACCTTCCTCTTCACGATATCGCGCACCAGCATCATACTGGCATCAATGCCATCGGGCTCGCCCGGATGAATCCCGTTATTCACCATGATCACCACTTTATTCTGACGATGCCAGGCTATCGGATCAAATTTTTTATCCCCGCTGATGAGCACCAGGTGCAACGGGTATCCTGCGTCTGTGTTTTCAGGAGATTGTTTAATCGAGATGAGAGGAGACTTTTTTGCCAGATCTTTATACCATTGAATGGCTTCAAAATAGGTGGCGGTTTCTGCGCCAGCAGTTTTTTCAAACCTCGTGATTTGTGCCTGGCAAACAGATAACGATAACAAAACGGTCGCTGTAAAGAGATATCTCATTCCAAAAATT
This sequence comes from Ferruginibacter sp., assembly GCA_028288705.1. Classification (GTDB taxonomy): domain Bacteria; phylum Bacteroidota; class Bacteroidia; order Chitinophagales; family Chitinophagaceae; genus Ferruginibacter. The sequence continues at coordinate 328,243 of JAQBNH010000008.1, read as the reverse complement.
TTTTCAATCTACATCGTTTTTTGTCAGCTAAAAAGCCAGCCATAAAAAAGCCCCGCAAAAACTTGCAGGGCTTTGTAAATAGTTGGTTAAACGGTTTTATTCGATGATCACAAAAGATTGATTGATCACCTGCATCGCATTGGCAATACGGATAAAATACCTGCCGGCAGGCAAACTGCGTACATCAACTGCGATATTCAGTTCGTTGGCTGCAACTGCCTGCTGCTTTACCATCCGGCCGGTAACGTCCGTAACGATCAGCGAGCTGTTCGCCGCAAGGGTTTGATAAAGTTTCACAACAAGATTGTCCTTTGTTGGATTTGGATATACCAGTGCATTTGATAAATTATTATTGAGTTTTACCACCAGTGTTTTGCTATTGGTGAATTTGCCGTCGATATCGATCATTTTTAAACGATAGTATACCACAGATCCTGCTGGTAATTGCAGATCGGTAAAGTTGTAATTAGATAAATTCCTTCCGGCAACCTGGCCGATCTTATTGAAGTTGCTGCCATCCGTGCTTCTTTCGATATCAAATTGTTTAAAGCTTGTTTCGTAAGTCGCATACCATTTTAACAATACAGATTCTTTGTTTTTAGTTGCGGTAAAATCAACAATCGTTACCGGAACAATTCCTGTACACTCGAAAACCAATGCCGCATATTCAGGATGATCTACATAAGGATTCCTGTTGTTCTGGCCAGACTGGTAATAGATTGCATTGTTGCGATCAATTTCTTTCTGACTTACGGCATCCTGGTTTAACCATTTAAAAACGGTTTTCAAATACCAGCTATCGTAGACCTGTAATTTTCTTTTTGCAGCATCCGGTTCATCTGTTGGACTAAGAAAAAGCGCGTTGGCGGTACCGTTTGCTGACCAGTTATTTGCAATGATTTCGTTTTCGTAACGGGTGGCCATGTATAAACTTGTACGGGCAAGGTCGCCTTTGTATTCATTAATGGGTTCGAATACCGTAGCAGAATAGCCGAAGTTGGTGCCTGTTCCCAGTTTGCTGCCATTCAACGAGGTTTGAGTTGGATTGGTAACCTCACCATACGGGAAGTTGTTCCGTACGTTGTTTACATAGCCGTCGGTCGGGTATAAATGATGAACATCTGTATACATCGGGTATGCATCTGCAAACCATGATTTTGGCGTGGAGTGTTCGCGGTTGTAGCAACTTCCTTCACCTGAGTAAGTACCACATTGATTGGTCTGGTAAGTAAAGGTATAAGGTTCCGGGCCTGTTGGATTGTCACTGTAAATATCCCAGATAATGTCGGCAGTGTTAGCATCATTTCGACGGATATCTGTGAACTGGTAAGCCTGCCAAACACCTGGTGTGTAGCTCAGTTGATTGTAGCCTGCAGAGATGATATTTCTCAACGCAGATTTTAATGGCTGGCAGGAGAGTCCTGTTGCTGCATCATAATAGCCTGCCGGAATGCCGGTGCTGTTATTGGTTGTTGTAGCTGTCCCGTTTAATGAAGACGTGTTATAAAAAGGCTCACCGGAACATTCTGTGTTTGCAGCGAAAACAAAAATATAGTAAGTGGTGGCAACGCTTAAACCTGTTGCAGTAAAGTTCGTACCCGTTCCAAATTTCACCACTGTTCCTCCACCAAAAGCTGAACCATTCGCATAAACAGTTCCGTTAGCCGGAGTTGCAGATAAACTGTTTGTTGTGCTGATTACGGTAAGGTATTTCGTTACGCCGGCAACTCCTGTAAATGATCCGGTGATGCTGCTGTTAGCCGGGGTAAGGACAAGGTTCGTTGGACTTGCTGCCGGGGCAGTACAGGCCGGAAGTGCCGTGGTTGCTGCATTTCCTTCTAACGGTGTGAGGTTGAAATAATTCGGGCCGCCACTGCAATCCTGGTCATTTACTGAAAAGATAAAATAGTAATAGGTGGTTGAGGGGCTAAGATTCAGGTCAGTAAAGCTGGTACCTGACGTAAGTGCAACAACAGTTCCGCCGGCAAAAGCGGCACCAACGCTATAATTCGTGCCATCTGCGGGCGACGCCGATAAGGTAGAAGCAGTGCTTCTCACAACCAGGTATTCATCTGCAACAGGCGATGCTGCCGTGAAATTTCCCGTGATCGAAGTTGGGGTAGAAGATAGCACGAGGCTTTGCGGTTGTGCTGCAGGTTCAGCGCAGGCAGGGATTACCGTGCCATTAAAAGAAACGCTGATATCATCGATCGCCAGGCCATCATCCGAGCCAGCCGGGTTGAAGTCATTCCAGCGAAACCAGAAAGTGCTTCCGTCAGCGATGTTAATTCCGGTGATCGTAAACGATACAGTGGCTTTATTGCCGGTTGCATTACCATCTAAAGGACCAACAGTTCCGGCAGTTGTGGGTCCGGTGAAGTCGAGGTTATTTTCGTCCAGCCATGTACCTGAAGCTGTCGCCAGCGAGGTTGCATTCGTGCTGTATTGAAAATCCAGCCTGTCTGCCCGGCCTGTTGCACCCAGGCGCCATTGTTCGCCGGTGTAACTAACGGTGATCTGCGTAAGATTTGCACCTGAATTATTCTGAAATTGAACGCCAATAGTTGGTGTAACGCTTCCTGACTGCAAAGTGCCAAACGCGCGTTCTGCACTGGCAGTTGTTCCATAACTGTAGGTATTGCCACTATTTACACCGCCATTATCTGCAGTATAGGTCGTGTTGGCACCTGTGCCGGATTCCAGCAAAGCCCATCCGGTTGGAAAAACCGATGACGTACCCGTATTGGCAAGGGTATTAAAATCCTGTGTGTATGTTGCAGCAATATTGCTGATGTTGACCTGGGCGAAAAGCTGGCCAACAAATAACGACAGAAAAGTAAGTAATGTAAATTTTCTAATCATGGTAGTGTTTTAAATTTTAGCAGGGGCAAAATTAGGGGAATGGCCCTTTCGGCGAGATTAATTTATCAACAACAAAGCCCATCAAGAAAACTTGACGGGCTTTAATATTTTAATGCTGAATATCAGGATCAGATTAAGCTTGCTTACCTAACGCGTTGATTCGTTTAGCGAGTTTGCTTTTAAGGTTAGCAGCTTTATTCTTGTGGATCGTACCACGTTTTGCTAACTTATCAATCATTGAAGCTACAATTGGCAACTTTTCAGAAGCTGCTTTATTTTCTTCCAGTGTTTTTATATCGCGGATTGCATTACGGGTAGTTTTACCGTAATAGCGGTTACGTTCGTTACGTTTAGCACTCTGACGCACATCTTTCTTGGTTGCTGAATGGTTTGCCATTTATTCTTTTTTTTGGGCTGCAAAGATAGGGAATGGTATTTAAAAGAAATCGTTTTAACAGACTTTTTTTGACAGGTATGCCAAATTGTTTCTATTTGAAAACAGTTTTATCCCAATTCAACTATAAAACCGTCATTTTCCTTCAGATAAAAGCCGATATTTGCAGCCAAAATTAAACGGTTTTACCCAAATTGTCAGCATAATGAAGGATTTCCAGTACATCACCAGTCAGCACCCGGCTTATATTGAGAACCTCTACAATGATTTTGTGAAAGATCCGGCCAGCGTAGATGTGGAGATGCGGAAATTTTTTGAAGGCTTCGACTTTGCAGTATCGGTTGCTGCACCTGGCACAGGTAAAACCAACGGCCAGCCCAATGCTCAGCCAGCACAATTAGACAAGGAATTTGCTGTTTACCAATTGATCCAGGCCTACCGGAAAAAGGGTCACCTGATCGCTAAAACGAACCCTATCCGGGAACGGAAGAACAGGCATGCTAACCTGGAGCTGAGCAATTTTAATTTATCAGATGAAGACCTGAACAAGGAGTTTGAAGCCGGGCGGTTTGTTAACCTGGGCCGCACAACCTTAAAAGCCATCGTAGCGCATCTGCAAAAATCTTATACGGCTCATGTTGGTGTAGAATATAGTGCGCTGAATGATATTAAGAAAATAGAATGGCTGGCGAACGCTATGGAAAAAGATTTCCATAACCCGATGGGCATTGATCAGAAGAAACGCATTCTTCAGAAACTGAATGAAGGGGTGATGTTTGAAAAATTTCTGCACACGAAATATATCGGACAAAAGAGATTCAGCCTGGAAGGAGGCGAAACCACGATCGCTGCACTCGATGCTATTATCAATGTTTCAGCAGCCAACCAGGTGCAGGAAGTTATGATTGGGATGGCACACCGCGGTCGCTTAAATGTACTGGCCAACGTGCTTGGCAAAACTTACGAGCAAATCTTTACAGAGTTTGAAGGAACTGCTGTTCCTGATACAACCATGGGTACCGGCGACGTGAAATACCATCTCGGATTCAGCAGTGAGATAGACACGCCGGCTGGTAATAAAATTCATTTAAAACTTTGTCCGAATCCGTCGCATCTTGAAGCGGTAGATCCCGTGGTAGTAGGATACGCACGCAGCAAGGCAGATGTATTATACAATAGTGATTTCGATAAAATTCTGCCGATCCTGATTCATGGTGATGCGTCTGTTGCAGGGCAGGGTATCGTGTACGAGGTGTTGCAGATGAGCAACCTGAAAGGTTATTACACCGGAGGAACAATTCATTTCGTGATCAATAACCAGATCGGTTTCACCACGGATTTTGATGATGCACGCAGTGCAGATTATTCCACTTCTGTTGCTGCGATGGTGCAGGCGCCGGTCTTACACGTGAACGGTGATGATGCAGAAGCCGTGGTAAAAGTGTCGGAGATCGCGACGCTATACCGCCAGGAATTTAACAGCGATATTTTTATTGATATGGTTTGTTATCGCCGTCACGGGCATAATGAAGGTGATGAACCGAAATTCACGCAGCCGCAATTATATTCACTGATAGATAAACACCTCAATCCACGAGAAGTATATACGCAGTACCTGATTGAAAACGGCGAGCCGGATGCCAAAGCGCTGGCCAAACAAATGGAGCAAAAGTTCCTGGCAGAACTACAGGAAAGACTGGATGAGGTGAAACAACACCCCTTGCCTTATACCTATCAAAAACCTGAGCTTTGGTGGCAAAGCCTCCGTCGGGCGACCGTACAGGATTTCGATAGATCTCCTGTTACCGCCATTGCAGAAGCGGAACTAAAAAAGTTATTTGACGGACTGATGAAATGGCCGGCAGACTTCAAACCTTTGCGTAAAGTGGAGAAGCTGATCCAGGATAAAATTAAATTATTTACCGACGAACAAAAGATCGACTGGGCCACAGCAGAATTATTAGCCTACTCCAGTTTGTTGACGGAAGGAAAAGATGTTCGCATGAGCGGGCAGGATGTAAAGCGCGGAACGTTCAGCCATCGCCACGCGACTTTACGTGATGAAAATACCAACAGTGAGTATAACAGATTGAACCAATTCAGCGAAAACCAGTCGCCATTCCGCATTTATAATTCTCTTTTAAGTGAATACGCGGTTCTTGGTTTTGAATATGGCTATTCGATGGCAAACCCGAATGCACTGGTTGTTTGGGAAGCGCAGTTTGGTGATTTTGTGAACGGCGCTCAAACGATGATCGACCAGTTTATCTCTGCTGCTGAAACCAAATGGCAACGCATGAATGGCCTGGTGCTCTTATTGCCTCATGGGTATGAAGGTCAGGGCCCGGAGCATAGCAGCGCAAGGCTGGAACGTTTTCTGCAGCAATGTGCCGAATTAAATATGGTGATCACAAATATTACAACCGCAGCTAATTTCTTCCATGTGATGCGCCGCCAGCAGGCATGGCCTTTCCGGAAACCCTTGGTGGATTTTACACCAAAGGCTAATCTTCGTCATCCCGGCAGCTATAGCCGTGTGGAAGAGTTTACCAATGGCTCGTTCAAAGAAATTTATGACGACGCGAATGTGAAAGATGCGGGTGCTATCACGAAAGTGCTGATGTGCAGTGGTAAAATTTATTTCGATCTGGAAGAAAAACGCAGCAAAGAAAGCCGGGCTGATATCGCGATCGTGCGCCTGGAGCAATTATATCCATTGCCACAGAAACAACTTGATGAACTCTATAAAAAATACAGTAAAGCTATCTGGTATTGGGTGCAGGAAGAGCCCCTGAATATGGGTGCAGCAAGCTTTTTACGCATGAACCTGGAGCGCATCAATTTCCATATCATCAGCCGTAAGGCAAGCGCAGCAACAGCTACAGGCTATGCAAAAGTTCATGCAAAAGAACAGGCCGAGATCCTTGATACCGCTTTTAGCATTTAACAACAATATGCTTAAAACAATTTGAAACGTCTTTAGAAAAGTAATGCTCTATGTTTAATTCTCTCAGTGAAAAATTAGAATCGGCTTTTAAAAATATTAAAGGTGAAGGCCGCATCAGTGAACTCAATATTGCCAATACCGTAAAAGATATCCGCCGGGCATTGGTGGATGCCGATGTGAATTACAAGATTGCGAAAGAATTTACAGATAAGGTCAGAGACACCGCGATGGGCTCAAAAGTCCTTTTGTCTGTGAATCCGGGTCAGCAAATGGTGAAGATCGTGCAGGATGAACTCACCGAATTAATGGGCGGAACGGAAAGTGAATTTAATATCACGGGTAATCCGGCTATTATACTAATTGCAGGTTTGCAGGGTAGTGGTAAAACGACATTCAGTGGAAAACTGGCAAACTATCTGAAAACAAAAAAAGGGAAGTCTCCATTCCTCGTTGCGGCTGATATCTATCGTCCAGCGGCGATCGACCAGCTGGAAGTATTAGGCGGTCAGATCGGGGTGGATGTCTATTCAGAAAGAGAAAATAAAGATGCAGTTTCCATCGCGCAAAATGCAATCAGGGAAGCAAAATCAAAAAATAAAAATGTGATCATCATTGATACTGCCGGCCGTTTGGCGGTGGATGAAGTGATGATGACGGAGGTGGCGAATATCAAGTCGGCGATCAATCCCCAGGAAATACTATTTGTGGTGGATGCGATGACAGGCCAGGATGCGGTAAACACGGCGGCTGCCTTTAATGAACGGTTGGATTTCAGTGGTGTGGTATTGACAAAACTGGATGGCGATACACGCGGTGGTGCGGCCCTGTCTATTAAATACACGGTGAACAAGCCCATCAAATTCAGCAGCAGTGGTGAAAAGATGGATACGCTCGATGTATTTTACCCGGAAAGGATGGCGCAGCGGATCCTGGGGATGGGTGATATAGTCAGTCTGGTAGAGAAGGCACAGGAACAATTTGATGCGGCAGAGGCAGCGAAGCTGGAAAAAAAGATCAGGAAGAACCAGTTTGATTTTGAAGATTTTAAGAACCAGCTGCAGCAGATCAAGAAAATGGGTAACCTGAAAGACCTGATGGGCATGATCCCCGGTGTGGGAAAGCAAATCAAGGACCTGGACATCAATGATGATGCATTCAAAGGAATTGAGGCGATGATCAACTCGATGACGATGGAAGAACGTCGTAACCCGGATGTGATCTCCCCGTCGCGGAAGCAACGCATTGCTGCCGGAAGTGGAAAAGATATGCTGGAATTGAACCAGTTCCTGAAGCAGTTTGAACAAATGAAGGATATGATGAAGATGATGAACAAGATGCCGATGGGCCGTATGCCGGGCATGGGAAGAAGGTAAACTTCATCATAATTTAATATAGAATTTGGCGTATTATTTTGGATAATAGGGCTTGCGTTCTTATCTTCGTTCTCCTTTTTTAAAAGGATTTTTTAAACCCTATTTATTCACAACCAAGAAAATTTCTATTTTTATGGCTGTTAAAATGAGATTGCAACGTCATGGCTCCAAGAAGAGGCCATTTTACTTCATCGTTATTGCGGATGCCCGCAGTCCACGCGATGGTAAGTTTATCCAAAAATTAGGTTCTTACAATCCCCTGACCGTTCCGGCTACAATCCAGATCGATCGTCAGAAAGCATTGGATTGGCTACAGAAAGGTGCTCAACCCACCGATACTGTTCGCCGTATCCTTTCTTTCAAAGGTGTATTGTTCCTGAAACATTTATTGCGTGGCGTAAGCCTCGGCCTTTTTGATGAGGCTGCAGCAATGGAGAAATTTACTGCGTGGAGCACTGAACATGATTCACATGTTGCGCGTCGCCAGGGTGCTCATAAAAAAGCACGTATGGAAAAACGCAATGTACCTGTCGTAAAGAAAGTTGCAGAAAAAGTAGAAGATGCGCCTGTTGCGGAAGCACCGGCAGCAACAGAAGAAGCAAAGACAGAAGAATAACCTCTGCCCTCGTTAATTCATTCAGTCCTGCAACTCTGTTGCGGGACTTTTTTCTTTATTCAGTATTTGAATTACAGTTTAGCTATGACACAATATTTTAAGATCGGCAAATTTGCTGCCAGCTACGGCCTCAATGGCGAACTCATCCTCGTTCATAGCCTGGGAAAAAAAACCTCCTTAAAAGATCTGCAGGCACTCTTTTTAGAAGAGACAAAAGATAATTTCCTGCCCTATTTTATTGAAAAGACATCGATTAAAAATGACCAGGAAATTTATGTGAAACTGGAAAACATCGATACAAAAGAAGTAGCCCGAAAATTAACCCCGAAAGAGGTTTGGCTGAGCGCTGAAGATTTTGATAAATATGCGGCGAAGGCTGCGCCGATCGCGATGCTGGGATATGATATGATCGATGGCGACACAAACCTTGGCGAGATCATCGAGGTGATTGAACAACCCCACCAGATCCTTTGCACGATCATTTACCAGGGAAAAGAAGCGCTGATTCCCATACATGCTGAAAGCCTGGTAAAAATTGATAAAAAAAACAAGCAGGTATTTGTACAAATACCGGAAGGATTACTGGAAGTGTATTTATAGAAATTAATAAATGGACAGTCAACATTAACACCCAAAATCATCAACTCAAAGCGCCAATTTTCCTCACCCCAAATGACCTCGCAACGTATCATAGCGCACTTTGACCTGGATTCGTTTTTTGTATCCGTGGAGATATTGAACGATCCCTCGCTGAAAGGAAAGCCAGTGATCGTTGGCGGCCGCGAACGTGGCGTGGTGGCTGCGTGTAGCTATGAAGCCAGAAAGTTTGGGATTCATTCCGCGATGCCATCAGCAAAAGCCCGGCAACTTTGCCCCGACGCGATTTTTGTAAAAGGACACCGCGCTGATTACAGCAAATATTCCCGATGGGTTACACAGATCATTGCTGCAAAAGCGCCGTTATTTGAAAAAGCTTCGATCGATGAATTTTACCTGGACCTCACGGGCATGGAAAAATTCTTCCAGCCGCTGCAATGGACGATCGACCTGCGCAAACAAATTATGGAAGAAACTAAATTGCCGATATCATTTGGACTGGGATCAAATAAGATGATTGCAAAAATGGCGACTAACGAAGCTAAGCCAAACGGATTTTTGCAGATTCCATTCGGGAGAGAAAAAGAATTTTTAGCACCACTGCCTGTCGGGAAAATTCCTGGTGTTGGTGAACAAACGGAACTTATTCTGCAATCGATGGGCATCCAAACCATTCGTGACATTGCCAATTACAACCCTGAAGAACTGGAAGCAAGGCTGGGAAAATGGGGTCAAGACCTTGCCCAAAAAAGCCAGGGGATTCATAACGGCGAAGTAGCAGCCTATCACGAAGCGAAATCTATTTCTTCCGAAAATACATTTGATGAAAATAAACTTGATCAGCAATTTCTGCAGGCGGAACTGGTAAGGCTGACCGAAAAAATTTGTTACGAATTAAGGCAGGATGAAAAAGTAGCAGGATGTATTGCCGTAAAAATCCGTTACCCGGACTTTGAAACGACTAGCCGGCAGACGACCATTCCTTATACCAGTTCAGATGATGAAATTATCCCGGTAGTAAAAGACCTTTTTCAAAAATTATATAAAAAAGGAATACCGGTAAGATTGCTCGGAGTGAAATTGAGTGAATTGACTAATGAGGCCATTCAAACAAATTTATTCAACGATACGGAACGCAAAGCCGGGCTCTACAAGGCAATAGACGAAGTAAAAAACCGCTTTGGAAAATTACTGGTAAAACGCGCTTCGTCGAATTAACCAAGGACGTATCCATCCATAAGATCGTGTAATGTTTTCTTTTCCAGCACCTTTAACGTTGCGTCTCTTGCTTGCGCCATGATCCGGTTGAGGCCGCAATTCAACTCATTGCAATCCTCGCATTTTTCGTAAAAATTTAAACTCACGCAAGGCAACATCGCTATCGGTCCGCCGACGATGCGGATCACTTTGGCTAATGTTGTTTTCTTCGGTGCTTCCGCCAGGTAATAGCCACCACCTTTTCCTTTTTTACTTTCCAGGATATGATGTTGTTTCAACTGCAATAAGATACTTTCTAAAAACTTGATCGGGATATGTTTGTTGTCTGCAATATCAGCGATCAACACCGGGCCTTTGCCGTATTGGCCGGCGAGGTAACCCAGTGCTTTTAAAGCATATTGTGTTTTCTTCGAAATCATCGCTGCAAAAATAAGACTTATTATCAGCCGAAATAAATTCAGGCTCCGCGGTCCGCGACGCCATTCAAAAAAGAAATTTTCTCCAATGATTATTCTCTCTTAGATTTGTCTAGTATATTGGTAGACTTTAAATCGCCTGCGATTTTGGCGTGCGTGCAGGAGCTAATTTTCAGTGGGGTAAGGATTTTCAATAATCTCGTGTATCATTAAACATTTTGGCCGCTATTGTATATTTTACGAGCTCTATGGGGAAAGAGAGCAGGCCGTTTATTTGATTTGTAGACTGAATAAGAGGGAAGCCAGTTAAAATAAAATCATGCAGGAAAAAGAATTTATACAGAAGCTATTTCAACAAAACCGAAAGCATTTCCAGGGGTTTCCAAATAAACTTTTTGCTGAAGCCGTGCTCAATGACCTGTTCCATTTTCTTTTTACACCTTACGAAAATAAGTTCGACACAGAAGAAGAAGTGGCTTATGGTTATGCAGATATCCGTAAAAATTTCAGCGCCTTACTCAATGATATTTTGAAAGATAAAGAAGCCGTGAAAAGGCACTGCCTGGAATTCTTTTCAAAGCTACCGTTCTTATATGAACAACTTTTACTGGATGCCAACGTAGTATTGCAATTTGATCCTGCGGCAAAATCGATTGAAGAAGTTTTTGTTGCCTATCCCGGATTTTATGCGATCGTCGTTTACCGTATTGCGCATCAATTGCTATTGCAGGACATCAAGGTCTTGCCAAGATTGTTGAGCGAATGCGGGCATAGCAAAACCGGTATTGATATTCATCCGGGCGCAGCGATCGGTCATTCGTTTTTTATCGATCATGGAACTGGTATCGTAATTGGTGAAACGGCGATCATCGGTAATGATGTAAAAATTTACCAGGGCGTAACACTGGGTGCGATGAATGTGTCGAAGGCCAATGCGCACACCAAAAGGCATCCTACGATCCAGGACGGCGTGATCATTTATTCCGGGGCTACCATTCTTGGCGGAGAAACGGTGGTGGGGCGCGACAGCATCATTGGTGGTAATGTCTGGCTCACGCATAGTGTTCCCCCGCATTCAGTGGTGTATCATCAAAGCGAGGTAACTGTTCGTGATAATAATCCGTTGCCTGAAGGCTTAAATTTTGTTATCTAATCAACATAAAAAAAATGAAAGCAAATAATATTTTAGAAACGATCGGCCATACGCCGCATGTACGCATCAATCATTTGTTTGGAAGCGATCATGAAGTCTGGATAAAGATGGAAAAAAATAATCCGGGCGCAAGTATCAAAGACCGTATCGGCCTCGCCATGATCGAAGACGCGGAGCAGAAAGGCATGTTGAAAAAAGACAGTGTTATCATTGAACCAACCAGTGGTAATACGGGCATCGGGCTTGCCCTCGTAGCGGCTGTGAAAGGATACAAGATCATTCTCGTGATGCCGGAAAGTATGAGTATTGAAAGGCGGAAATTAATGGCCGCATACGGTGCGGAATTTGTGTTGACGCCACGGGAGAAAGGGATGAAGGGCGCTATTGAAAAAGCCCGTGAGCTTGCGGCAGAAACGCCGGGTTCATGGATCCCGCAGCAATTTGACAATCCTGCAAATACTGACGTTCATAAAAAAACAACCGTCCCGGAGATCATTGCAGATTTTCCGGAAGGGCTCGATTATATCATTACCGGTGTTGGAACCGGCGGTCATATCACAGCGATCGCAGAAGTGCTTAAAGAAAAGTGGCCGCAACTGAAAGTATTTGCGGTTGAACCGGAACTCTCGCCGGTATTAAGTGGTGGTGCGCCATCACCACATCCCCTGCAAGGCCTCGGTGCCGGATTTATACCATCGATTTTAAACACAAAAATTCTCGATGGTATCATCCAGGTAGGAAAAGATGAAGCCTTTGCTTATGCCCAGCAGGCTGCGAAAAAAGAGGGCTTATTGATGGGTGTTTCATCGGGCGCTGCATTGGCGGCAGTAGCCAAAAAATTACCGGAAATTCCGAAAGGCTCGAAGATCCTTACGTTCAATTACGATACGGGCGAAAGGTATCTTTCTGTAGAAGGATTATATTGATGAAAACCGGGAAGTGAAGATTATTTCAGCTTTTTTAACTGAACCATTAACGCACGAAATTCCTTGGGCATTTCAGCGACGAGTTCCATTGCTTCACCGTGTGCATCTGTAAAAATTAATTTATAAGAATGCAATGCGAGCCTGCTGATCATCGGGCGTTCTTCCTCATCATGCTTGCTGAGTTTAAATTTCTTTTTGATAGAAGAAAGCAGAACAGGCTTTCCATCTCCATAGAGATCATCACATGCCAGGGGATGACCAATATGTTTGCTGTGAACGCGGATCTGGTGTGTCCTGCCTGTATGTAATCGAAAAGAAACCAGTGAAAAATGTTTGTTGGCTTCCAGCACTTCGTAACTCGTGAAAGAGGGCTTGCCATTTTTATACACCGTCATCAAACCCTTGTGCATGGGGTGTTCCGAAATGGGCGCATTGATGTCGCCGATGGGATGAACCGGTTCGCCTATCACGATACCCAAATAATATTTTTGTACTTCTCTTTCCTCGAACATGCGGGAAAGGAATTTATGCGAAGTTTCGTTTTTTGCAAACAGCACGAGCCCGCTGGTATCCTTATCCAGCCGATGCACAGTAAAAATGCTGCCGTACTTTTCTAGGAGAAATTCTTTTAAAGATTTCTGTGACTGATCCCTGTCTGGTATGGTTAATAATCCCGACGGTTTATTGATCGCAACAAAGTCGTCATTCTCGAAAACGATGCTGAAATTATTTTTTGCCAACGTTATCCTTTTTATGTTTTTTAGCTTCGCTGTGCGACTTGAATTTTCTTGCCTTCGGGATCTTTACTTCACGAACAGGTATCGCTTTTTTATCTTCCGGAACAGCTTCACCAATGGCTTCCGCGATCTCTTTCGAGGTTAATCTTTTCTCTTTTACCTTTTCTGGTTTTGCCTGTTTGGTTGATGGCTTTTCTTCTGGATCAAGCGGCGCTTTACTGCCTTTCTTTTTTGATTCGTTCATATATTTCAACAAACGAATTTCTTTATCGCTGAGGTAGCGCCATTTACTGCGTTCTACATTTTTCTTTGTGAGCCCGGCATACATCACGCGATCCAGTCCTTTTACATCGTAACCCAGATGTTCAAAAATACGGCGCACGATACGATTGCGGCCGCTATGAATTTCAATACCGATAATAGATTTGTCTTTAGAATCTGCGTAAGCCAAACTATCCACCAAAACCTGTCCATCTTCCAGGGTTAAACCGTCCAGGATCTTTTCAAAATCATTTTTGATTAGTGGCTTGTCCAGTTTTACTTCATAGATCTTCTTGATCTCATAACTAGGATGTGATAATTTTTGCGTGAGGTCGCCATCATTCGTTAATAATAAGACGCCCGACGTGTTCCGATCCAACCGACCGATCGGGTAAACGCGTTCTTCCGTTGCGCGCGAGATCAGCTGCAAAACGGTTTTGCGGCCCTGGGGATCGTCGGTCGTGGTGATATAATCTTTGGGCTTGTTCAGCAGGATATAGACCAGGTTCTTTGTAACAAATAATTTTTTGTTGTTGAACTGTATGTCGTCAGTCGGCTGAACTTTATATCCCGGTTCTGTTGCGATCTGGCCGTTCAATTTCACTTTTCCTTCTGCGATTAAGCCAACTGCTTCACGGCGTGAACAAACGCCACAATGGGCAAGAAATTTATTCAGTGGCATTACCACATCTGTAGTACGAACGGCGGGAGTACCTTTCCCTGTAGTAATTTTAGCGGCAGTCCCTTTTGTCGCTGTTGCTTTTTCTTCCACACGTGGAGCTGCTGCAACAGGCTTACCCTTTTTGGCCATTCTTGCCTGGTATTTTTCTTCTTTCAGCTTGTCGAAGTAGGCGTTTTTTTCTTTACGCACTTTCTTTTTTTCCTGGCGGAATTGTTCTTTTACAACGCTGTTCTTTTTTGGGGCAACGAATTTTTGGAAGGGAGACTGGCTCATATTGAAGCGGTTTTGCTGTTGTTACAACAGTAGATGAAGAGCAAAGGTAACATTTTCCCGGCAGGGAAGGGCACAAAAAAGAGGCGCAAACATGCGCCTCCGTGGTTCAGGGTTTCATTCAGGTTATTTTTTAACGTCCAGACCTTTTTTCTTTCCGGCTTTTTTATGGCCTTCTTTTTTAAACTCGTCCATTTTTTTCTGCTGGTCTGCTGTCAATATATTGTTGCGTTGGGTTTTCGCATTTTCTTTGATCGCTTTCATTTTTTCTTTGCGCGCTTCTTTCGATAAACTGTTGTCATTTTTTATCGCTTGCATTTGCGCTTTTGTCGCTTCGTGTTGTGCTTTTAGTTTTGCAGACTGATCGTCAGAAAGGCCAAGTTTAGCTTTCATTTCTTCTGCTCTTTTAGCATGCATCTGACCGCGATCACCCTTCATTTTTCCTTTATCGCCTTTCATGTCGCCTTTTTTACCTTCCCATTGTGCCCTAGATGCGGCCATTTTTGCTTTTTGATCAGCAGTCAGGATAGACTCCATTTTTTGCTTTTGCTCCTGCATCAGGGCGGCACGGCGAGTTTTCAGGTCTGCATCAGAAAGACTTTTATCATTCTTTAACGCATCCATTTTTTGCTTTGCTTCTTCACGGTTGGCTTTCATTTGTGTTTTCTGAGCTTCAGTAAGGTTCAGATCTTTCATCATCTGGTCTCCGCCACGACGTTGATGTTGTCCTTGCTGATCGGCTTGTTTAGCTCTTTGTTCCTGCGCTGAAGCGGTAAACACAACGGCAGAAAATGCCAGGGATAATGCGAGTATTTTTTTCATAATTTATTTTTTAGCTTTTATACTATCATAGACGCTGGGCGGTAGTGAAAGTTTAATCAAGGTTTTGTTAAAGCAAAAAGCCGGCGCATGGCCGGCTAATAGTTGATGAGTTTTTAATTGGCTACCTGTAAAAGTAAAAGTATTTGTAACCGTTGTAAATGGCGCCTCCCCAGTTGTATTTGTTATCAAGGGCTTTAAGGCGACCAACACTATCATAAATAACAGTGTTATCATATTGATTGAATGGAAATGAGCTATCGTCGATTATTGTGAGACGGGTAATATTGTGGAAACGGGGTTGATAAAATTCATCTGTGTACTTGTCAGAAAAACTTAGAAAAGATTGAACTGGAAAACCCCTGGGGACAATATTTGTATGATTATCATACACAACTTGCCATTCTTGAATTCGGTTGAAAACCGAGATTGCTGATCTCGTAGTATCCTTTTGTGATACGATATTATTATTATTTGAATACACCGGGTGAATTTTTGAAGTATCTATCCCTTCCAAACCATATGGTGGCGTAGACAAATAACGTTTTGTAAATTCCAAAATGCCGGAGTTCGTATAATTATAAACGAAGGTAAGCACCGGTTGTGGAGTTCCAGTTACATTATATCCTACAGCTGAATCTTTGGTCATCCTTCCCTGACTGTCGTAATTGTAATAGTCAACTGAGGTGGGGGTGGCATTGTTAAGATAACGGATGCTGCTCGCCATTGAATCGAATAAGGAAGCGTAACTAAATTCATAAACTGTTGAATCCGGCATGGATTGACGATCGTGAATAATAATACTGCTGATACGTTCCTGCGCGTCGTACTTATAATAAGTGATATAAGCCGTATCAACACGGTTGCTGTCGATCGTGATGATCTTGTACAACTGGTTACTGTCGTTCGTAGTGATCAGGCTGTCTTCCTGGGTATATTCTTTCTGACAACTCATTAGGCCAATCGTAAACAGAACGATGGCTGCAAGGATAATCTTCTTCATTGGGGTAGGGAATAATTAATGTAAAATAAAGGGCAAAAGTTTAAGCTGTTACCGTGTCTTTGTTTGCCAGCTGGCCACAGGCTGCGTCGATATCCTTGCCACGGCTGCGTCGTACGCGAACGTTTACTTTATGACTCGCGAGGTAATCGGTAAATATTTGCGTGGAATCTTCGCCGGATTTGATGAAAGGAATGCCTGCCACAGGATTGTATTCGATCACGTTCACCAAATGTGTCGGCACCTGCCGGTAAACAGCCACCAGTTCTTCCGCATCTTTTAAAGAATCGTTCTGATCTTTTAAAAGTACATACTCCAGGGTGATATCATTTTTTGTCTGCTGGTAGAAATAATTCAGCGACTCGATCAAAAATTCGATGCTGTTGGTTTCATTGATCGGCATAATCTCATTGCGCTTGGCATCCGTTGCCGCATGAAGCGAAAGAGCCAGGTTGAACCGCACTTTGTCGTCACCTAATTGCTTGATCATTTTGGCAACACCGGCTGTTGACACCGTAATTCTTTTTGGGCTCATACCCATACTATCAGAAGCCGTGATCTTATCAATCGATTTCAATACATTTTTATAGTTCAGCAAGGGTTCGCCCATGCCCATATAAACAATGTTGGATAATTTTTGGCCGTACACTCTTTCGCTCTGTTCATTCAGCAAAGCGACCTGGTCGTAGATCTCATCGAAAGTGAGGTTACGTTTCCGGTCCATCAAACCAGTCGCACAAAATTTACAGGAAAGGCTACAACCAATTTGCGAAGAGACACAAGCGGTAAACCTTTTTTCCGTCGGGATCAATACGCCTTCAATTAAATGCCCGTCATAAGTCTTAAACCTTGATTTCAGCGTGCCGTCGTTGCTGTGTTGCGATGCGTCAACGGTTAATGCAGGCAGATCAAATTCTTCCGCCAGTTTTTTACGCAACTCCAGGGAAAGATTGCTCATGTCCTCAAAACTGCGGGCATTTTTCTTCCAAAGCCACTCATAGGCCTGTATCGCACGAAATTTCTTATCACCGATCGATTCAAAGTATTTTTTTAACTCAGGAAGGCTAAACTCACGGATATTTCTCTTAATTGCCATCCTGCAAAGATAATCAGCCTTGGGCAGGGTTGAAAGAATTTCACAAATCAATGGCTATTTACGTTCTTTGCGGGCGATAATCGATGGTTATCTTAAAACTACTTTCATGAACACAGTCTATATCATTGATGCAGTAAGAACCCCGATCGGTAAATACGGCGGCAGCCTGGCCAATACGCGCCCGGACGACCTGTTGGCTCATGTGATCAAAGCGCTGGTCCTCCGCAATCCAAACCTGGATGTGCATGCCATCGAAGATGTGATCGCCGGCGCTGCGAATCAAAGCGGGGAAGACAACCGCGACGTTGCCCGTATGGCAGCACTGCTCGCAGGCTTGCCCACAACAGTGGCCGGCAATACGGTCAATCGGCTTTGTGCAAGCGGCTTGCAGGCTATCATGGACAGTGCCCGCACGATTGCCTGTGGCGATGCAGAACTGATGATCGCCTGTGGTGTAGAAAGTATGAGCCGTGCGCCGTTCGTAATGCCAAAAAGCAGTTCAGCATTCGATCGAAATGCACAGGTTTTTGATACGACAATGGGCTGGCGCTTTATTAATAAAGAATTATCTGCGCTTTATCATCCTTACACAATGGGCGAAACGGCAGAAAATGTGGCGAAACAATGGAATATCAGCAGGCATGCCCAAGATGAATTTGCATTGGAAAGTCAGCAGAAATACCAGGCAGCACAAGCAGCAAATAAATTTAGAGAAGAGCTGGTACCGGTTAGTATAAAGGTTGGGAAAGAAACGGTGGATTTCGACCGTGACGAACATCCCCGTTTATCATCTCTGGAAAAACTGGCGCAATTGAAACCGGCATTTATTTCAGACGGGACGGTAACAGCGGGCAACAGCAGTGGAATAAACGATGGCGCAGCTGCGATGCTCCTGGCCAGTGAGGCTGCGGTAAAAATGTACGGTCTGAAACCGCTTGCCCGCATCGTTTCTATGGCCGTTGCCGGTGTAGATCCGTCAATTATGGGAATTGGTCCTGTGCCTGCAACACGTAAAGCATTGGATCGTGCAGGGCTTTCTGTTGCAGATCTTGATTTAGTAGAATTGAATGAAGCTTTCGCCTCGCAAAGCATTGCCTGTATTCACGACCTCGGCCTCGATTTGGAAAAAGTAAATGTAAATGGTGGCGCGATTGCGATCGGCCATCCACTGGGTTGCAGCGGTGTTCGCATCAGCACGACTTTATTACATGAAATGAAAAAACGCGGAAGCAAATACGGCCTGGCTGCAATGTGTGTTGGCGTTGGACAAGGCGCTGCGATGATCTTCGAAAATATCGTTGAGCAGCCCTAAAGTTTATACAGCAATTTTTTAATGAGCCGATAATTTACCATCACACAAAGTACGAGTAAGATCGCTGCAACGCCCAGCACGACCGGATGCAGGAAGGGCGATAGTTCGTCCCGCGCGGCCATAAATCTTTGTTGAAAAATATATTGCAAAATTTGTGTTGCCGAAAGCGCGATCAGCACAATCCCAATGTAGACAGGCAACCATTTCCTGGCAACCGTTTTACTTAGCCAGCCAGGCGAATAACCGAGCGTGAGCAGCAATTGTAAATTGTCTTTGCTGCGTGCGATCATCAGTTGCAGGTAAAAAGAAAACAACATCATAGCGAGCAGGATCACCAGCAAGGCGAAGCCCCCAAGTCCGCTCACAATACCCTGCAGGATCTGTTTCACGCGCCCGAATTTTGTTTTGTCTTTGTTGACATGATAATTTTTCTTTTCCAGGAAACTCAGCAGGTTGGCGTTGTTCGCATCCACCGTTTTGATATACACGCGGGCTGCCGTTGCCTGTGGCCCCATGCCAAAACTTTTATTTGCCCATTGGAGGAAATTCTCCGGCACCAGCACGGAATTAATGCGGTCACTCACTGCTACGATACGTCCGCGATAATCTGCTTTCACACCATTGGCGCCATAACATTCCAGGATAATGTTTACGGCACTGATGCTGCTTTGCGATAATTGCGGAAGGTCCTGTGCCGGAGCAAAAACATTGTACATCTCTAAAAAATCGGCAGAAAAAATAATCGGCACGTCCAGCTGACCGGGTTGCCAGCTGAAGTTTTGCGGCACCGTATCAATGAAATCATTTTGCACAGATTCTAAAAAAAGATCTGTGCTGAACGGGATGATATTTCCGGCACTGGCTTTTACCCTGAACTGGTTACTCACCAACGGTGCTGCATCCAGTATCCCCGGCGCTGTTTTCAATTCAGCTACATCTTCTGCGGAAAAGCGGTTATCTCCTCCCATGTTTTCATTCGTAATGGTTTTTGTAACGGAGATATAATCAAAACCATTTTTGCGGGGATTTTTATCATGGATGAGTTCATTGATGTTGATATACATCTGAACCGAACACAACAGGAGCAGCACACCAATTCCAAGGCCGATATAACTGAAAACGCGCGATGAACGATTCTGGCTGATGTGCAGGTAGGGAACAATATTTTTAACTGATAATGCCACGTGATGAATTGTTGGTTTGATCTATAATTTGTAGAGCTGATCGGCTTTAAAATATTCTATCGGTTTTAAATCAGCAAGGATGATTGCAGCCTTTCTATCCGACGCTTCCGCTTCGATTAACTCCATCGCCTTTTGCCGGTTGCGTTCATCCAAATGACTGAAGGGTTCATCCAGAATCAAAAAATCAAATGGCTGTTGCAGGGCACGGATGATGGCAACGCGCTGCTGTTCGCCATAACTGCAGGTTTTCGCCAGCTGTCCTAACTTGGAGTGAATGCCCAGATGGCGCGCCATCTCTTCGATCTTCGGTTCTTTGTGATACGGTGCCAGCAAGCGCTTGATCGAAATATTCTCTGCTGCGGAATGATCAGGAAACAAACGAAGATCCTGGAAAATAATACTCAGTTGGCTGCTCCTTATTACAGCCATTTCTTCTGCATCAACATCCGACATCTTCTGTTGATCAAATTGAATCGTTCCCGAATAATCTTTTCTCATCCCGTACAGGAAATGAATCAGCGAAGTTTTTCCACTACCGCTCGGCGCTACGATTTGTATGCGACCGCCTTTAGCAAAACTCAGCGACTGTTTCCAGAGTTGAGAATTGGCAAGTTTTTCAGCTTCCAGGAAAACAGGGGCTACTTGTTGTAAATGAATTTGCGTCATGGGTATAAAAAAGCCGCCAACAGGATTGGCGGCTTTAAAAATAAGGTATTATTCTAACGTACAGAATCTCGTGGAACCATGACAGCAGATGTGTCCATCGACAAATCTGATTTGTACATCGCCATCCTTGATTTTTGAATCCTGCTCATGCTGAGGAAGTAATTGTTTAATTGTTTTAAGCTATTCGTGCTTTTGTCAACCAGGTTGATTTCCATATGCGAGACCATCGCATCATTTTTAAACTCTCCGCCTGTAATATAAAGATTATCCCAAAGCTTCAAAGATGCATCTACACTGGCTTTCTGCAGGCTGTCCTGTTGCATATTTGCTTTTACGGTTGACAGGATATACTGGAAATTAATATAACCTCCGATGGGATTGCCCGTTAATTTATCCAGGAAAGGGAACTTGTTATTGCCGCTGCTTGCAATGTATTTATTAACGCTTGCCTGGTGATTACCAACGACGAAGAAATTGTTGTTCATGTTTACGAAGACTTTGTCGCTCATGGCAGCGCCTGCCAGTGTTTTACCAACGTTCACCAATTTATCGAAACTCGCTTTATCCCCGATCGAAGTAGAGAAGATAAAATCTGCAGCAGGAGAACCTGAAGAATCTTTGCCGATATCAGACACGGCGAACAACAGGTCGCCTTTATTGGCTTTGATAAAATCATCCAGAGTGAAATTGTATTTCATCGCGCCTAAATTAGCGTAGCCATCAAGGCCGGCCAGCTTCAGCAATTCTTTAATGCCTTCCGGCTTAAAACTCATCGCGAAAAATGCCGCAATATTTTTATTCGGCAGGCGTTCCGTCATTTCTGAACTGATATTTTTACCGCCGTAATTTTTCCATAAGGCAGTCATGTCTTTACCCGAATATGATTTCATATCCACGTTGATCTGGCCATTGGTAAAATTGGCTGTTGCCGCAAGGATAGAACCTTCGTACAGTTTGGTAAGGTTGAGCATATTCATGCCGGGCATTGCCATGATCAAAGAACTCATATCAATATTTTCTGCACTCATCCAAAAATGCATATCACCTTTTGTATTCATGAGGTCAGAAAACTTTTCATTCTTCGCCATGCTCTGATCTTCAGACAGATCGAAAAGAGACTTGGCTGTTCCTAACACATCTCTGGTTGATACGGGTAATGTTACGGTTGAATCATTCCAGCGGCCGTATTGTTTTGTCGTGTTCATTTCCGGTGCATCCACAATAAGGATAAACCGGTCTTTATTCCAGGACGAGATCATCCTGTCTTTTTTAAGGTAAGTGAGACCATCCTTATCTACAGCAGTTACATCCTTAATGGCATTGCTGTTGAACTGCTTAAATTTTGCCGCATCTTTTAGTTTTCCTTCTACGGCCATGTAACCACCGCTGGTATCTTTTACGATAAACATCAGCAGGTCGTCTTTAACATCTACGCCCGTATTTTCAGGGTTTTCCAGCGCTTGTTTCAGGTACGCATCAACAGAACTGTCTGCCATGATCTCTTTGTAAAAATCATTTTGTTTAATGTCGCTCCACGGAAGTTTCTCATTCAGGGAGCTGCCGTTCATGTGAATGACGAACGCTGCTTTTGCAGGAATGTAACGTCCTTGTTTGTTGGAAGATTTGGAGCAGGAGGCCATAAGCAGGGCCATCATTGCAATCAGGATTGCAGGAAGAAAACGCGTTTTCATAATGTTTATTTAGTTGTTTTGGTATTACGAAGTTGAAGGTAAGCGGCGAGTTCATCAAATGCCACCGCTTCCTGTTTGCCCGTTTTTAATTCTTTCAGCATCGCTTTTTTCTCTCCTGCTTCCCGCTCCCCGATGATGATCACGTAAGGTATATTTTTTTTGTCGGCATACTTAAACTGCTTGTCCATTTTTGCCTGTTCATGAAACATTTCGCATGCGACACCGGCATCGCGGAGCAACTGCATCTGTTCAAATGCCAGCTGGCTTTCCGCTTCCCCTAAATTAAAAAACAAAGCTTTGGAACCCAACTGCAGTTCTGCCGGGAATAAGCCCAGCTCTTCGATCACATCATAAATCCGGTCTACACCAAAACTTATCCCAACACCGGGAATATCAGGTACGCCGAATAAACCGGTGAGGTCATCATATCTTCCGCCACCGCCGATACTGCCCATTTTTACCTGCTCCGGCCCCTTCACTTCAAAGATGACCCCGGTATAATAATTTAATCCGCGTGCCAGGGTGAGATCGATTTGCAGGTTGATATTTTTTGTGCGGCCGGCAACCGTTCTTAATTCCTCAATACCTTTTGCAGCAATGTCATTTCCCTCGAATAATTTTTCCAGGGCTGTAAGCCTTGCATCATTATTACCGCTGATCGCGAGGTATGTTTCGATTCGTTCTATTTGCGCTGCCGTTAAGCCACGTTGTTCAAGTTCTGCCTTCACTTTTTCCAGCCCGATCTTATCTAATTTATCAATGGCCATCGTGATGTCCATCATTTTATCCGTGCCGCCGCAAAGCTCGGCCAGTGCTGCCAGCAGTTTCCTGCTGTTGATCTTTAAGGTATAGTCCTTCAATCCCAGTTTTGTAAAAACGGTATGATAGATAAATGCGAGTTCAACTTCATTTACCAGGGCATTGCTGCCTACCACATCAGCATCACATTGCGTAAACTCGCGGTAGCGGCCGCGTTGGGGTTTGTCTGCGCGCCATACAGGTTGTATCTGGTAGCGTTTAAAGGGAAACGTTAGCTGGCCGTGGTTCATCGCGACATAACGCGCAAACGGAATGGTCAGGTCATATTTTAACGCACGTTCTGTAAGATCTGCCGTATTTTTTCCCTGCAACAATTTATCAAAACCGGCTTTTGCTTTGTCGGCGTTCTGCGGTTCTGCCAGCCCGTTATTCAGGATCTTGAAAATAAGTTTATCGCCTTCTTCACCGTATTTGCCCATGAGGGTTTCCAGCTTTTCCATTGCGGGTGTTTCCAGTGGCTGGAAGCCATACAATTCAAAGACCGTCCGGATTGTATTTAAAATGTAATTTCTTTTTTGTACAGTTTCTGCAGAAAAATCCCTCGTGCCCTGCGGGATACTTGGCTTTGACATCAGGTGGTTTGTTTTTTAGAAATGGAGGATAAATGATTGTCTACAATGGCTGCACAGGCTTCATCGATCAGGTCGTACACTTCTACATAGCCATCTTCATCACCGTACCAGGGATCGGGAACATTTTTATTTTGCCCCGGGTACAATTCATCAAGAAAATACTGCACCTTCTGCTGATTAAATTTTTGTCCGCTGATCTTTTTAACGTCCGCCATCACATCACCAGCCATCACATATATTTTATCAAAACGATCCAGGTCTTCTGCGATAAATTTCCGCGAGACCTGGCAGCTGATATCCACGCCATTTTTTTTGGCCACTTTCTGGCTCAGGTGATGCGGTGCTTCGCCGGTATGAAACCCGTTGGTACCGGCACTTTCAATCGTCCAGTTTAAGCCGGCGCCGGCTGCTTTCTGTTGTAATACTCCTTCCGCCAACGGACTGCGGCAAATATTACCAAGGCATACCATTAAAATTTTCATGCCGCAAAGATAAGCAGCCACATCCTGACTGTCGTACCGGCGAACCTTCGTTTTACCGGGCATGGCAACAATATATTGCCAATCCTCATATACGCAAAAATAAAAAGTTATTGATGTGCGGCCGGAAGTCTGGCATCCTGCCCGCTAACAGGCCGGAGTCAGCTGAAGGTATAATGGGTGAAATGGCTCAAAATGGGTTGCTGCGAGGATCCGTTCTCATTGCTCTTGCTTACCCGTCCAATTATTTTTGTGGATTTTATTAGCATTCAACATCTTACTTGCGAACAAGCGCTTGTTTTTGAATACGATCTCTTCACTTTCAAAAACAAATTATATGAACAGCAATGCTATTTTGTCGGCCAATGTGCTGGACGTGATTTTCGACAACCGTAATAAGCAATACGGTGCTTATGCTTTACGCAAAAATTATAATGAACGCTTATATAAAGCCATGGGCGCTACTTTCCTCTTTGCCGCAGCGCTCACAGCATTCAGCTTCGCCAGTGGTAAGAAGGAATCTGCCGGCGGGGTAACTTTCTTAGATACCAGGCCTGTGTCGCTGAAAGAGGCGGTACTGGATAAACCGGCAGAACCTAAAAAGCCTGAAGTGCCTAAAACGGCAAAACTAACGTCGCCGCCGCCGGTGAAATCCGCCATTTTTACCAATAATGTTGCCATCACCAAAGACCCTTTACAGGCGACGAAGCTGGTGAACAACCTCGATAGTTTTGCGATCTCAAATGTAAATATTCCAACGGACGGGCCCGGTTCGAAAGACCTTGTTAAAACACCGGGAACACCTGTTAATACTGGCGGGGGCGATGTAACCCCAACAAAGCCCGTAGATCAGCTTACGCCGATGCAGGCTGCAGAAGTGATGCCTGCATATCCGGGTGGTATGGCCGCACTGCGCAAATTTTTGGAAAAAAACCTGCGGAATCCACCGGACCTTGAAGACGGACAGATGGTTTCGGTAAAAATTAAATTCGTAGTAGGTTATGATGGGGCCTTAAAAGGTTTTGAAACCGTAGAAGATGGTGGCGGCGCGTTTAACAACGAAGTGATCCGAGTGCTGAAAAGGATGCCAGAATGGATTCCGGGCAAATCACGTGGAGAAAACGTATCTGTATATTATACCATACCGGTAAAGTTTACCGCTGCAGAATAGGAGCTAAAAATTAATTTGTAAATTGCCCGTTCAAAAATTACACAATGGCACTGGAAGAATTTGAAAGAGATCCCATTTCGGAACGCGACAGAGGCTTCATCCGGATGCGCAGCATGATGGATTATGGCATGGGTATTTTGTGGGCAGGAATGGGCATTTTTATGTTGTTTATTGAAAAGTTTAATACCGGCCTGGAAGCAAGATTTGGCGACAGCTCAATGAAAGTATTTGGGGGCATTTGTTTATTGTATGGAGCATTCCGCGTGTACCGCGGATACAAGAAAAATTATTTGAGAGAACGATGAATATTAATCGCAGGTTTGGATGGATTTTATTGTGCGCATTTGTAACCGTTTTTACATGGAGTTGTAAAGACGATTCCAAAAAAAATGTTCCGTCTGATTCCCCAAAAAACGGAACGATTCACATCAGCGTTGATGAATCTTTTAAGCCCGTAATCGATGAGCAGATCAGCATGTATGAAGCGACTTATCCCGGCACGCATATCATTGCAGATTACAAGCCGGAAGCAGATTGTTTAAAAGATCTTTTTTCTGATACCGCCACCCGCATGGTGATTATTACCCGTGGTCTAACGGATAAAGAAGACAGGTATTTTATGGACTCGCTCGGTTATCACCCGGGCTGGAGCCCAGTGGCATCGGATGCTATAGCGGTTTTAGTCAATAAGAACAGTTCCGATACCGTATTCACTTTACAAAGATTAAAAGACCAGTTGCAGGGTAAAATTAAACGTGAGCAAAACATCGTGTTCGATGGATTGAATGCTACCAGCACGGTGAGATTTGTTGTTGATTCTGTGTTACGCGGTGAGCATTTTGATACATCGGTGGTGAAGGCGGCTAAGACAAGTAACGAGGTGATAGATTACGTGGCCAATAAGGAAAATGCGATCGGTTTGGTGGGGATTAGCTGGATCGGAAATCCGGAAGAACCGGCTCAGGTGGAGCTGTTAAAGAAAGTAAAAATTGCCTACGTACAATGTGTGTTATGTGTTGATTCTCCGTACGTAAAACCTGATCAAAATAGCATCCTCAATCATCGGTACCCTTTGGTACGTGGTTTGTATTATGTGGTCAAAGAAAACTATATGGGGCTCGGCTCCGGTTTTGTAAGTTTTTTGAAGTACGAAAGGGGGCAATTAATTTTTCGCAGGGCCTATCTTGGACCTAACATGCAGTTCGGTGTAAGAGATGTTCGCCTGAATGAAAAATTACCTGAAAATTAATCCAGTGCTTTAACGGTTTCTTACAATTTTTTATAACCTTGTATCAGTCATACACCAAAATAAATAAGATGAACAAAATCAAGATGAGTATTTTCTTAGTCGCGATGCTTTTTGCTACTTCACTGATGGCACAGAGTGTTGATGACGGTAAGAAATTTATGTATTACGAGCGTTACCAGAGTGCAAAGAATGTGTTCGAGAAATTGGTGGCCAGTAATCCGGCAAACGAAGAAGCGATTTACTGGCTGGGCCAGGCAGAAATTGGTCTTGACGATATCGCAGGCGCAAAAGCTTTGTACCTGCAAAAATTATCTGCCAATCCTAACAGCCCTTTAATTCTTGCAGGCGTGGGTAATGTAGAGTTGCTGGAAGGGAAAACTGCAGAAGCACGTAACCATTTTGAAACAGCGATCTCATTAAGCCAGGGCAAAAGTATCCCCGTATTAAATGCGGTCGGATCTGCAAACTCTAATCCTGATGTTAAGAACGGTGATGCCGCTTATGCTGTAAGCAAACTCGAGCAGGCCACAAAGATCAAAGGATTTAAAGATCCTGAGGTATTGGCAAATCTTGGTGATGCCTACCGCAAAACCGGCGACGGCGGTAAAGCGATCCAGTCTTACCAGGCTGCTCTCGCAATTAACCCGAACTACGCCCGTGCGATCTATCGGTCAGGTCGTGTGTATCAGACACAGGGCCGCGGACAAGAAGAATTATATATCAAGTATTACAATGATGCGATCGCAAAAGATCCTGCGTATGCACCGGTGTACAATACTTTGTTCAATTATTACTATGAAACAAACGTAACCCGCAGTGCGGAGTACCTGGAAAAATACTTGTCTGCATCTGACGATGATCCCAAAGCATGTTATTACAGAGCTTCAATGAAATATGCACAAGGTTTATTCCAGGAAGCATTATCAAAAGCAAATGAGTGTATCACTGCCGGTGGAACAACGCCGTATCCCAATTTATTCGGTATCAAAGCCCTGGCTTATAACAGGCTGAATGATTCGGTAAATGCGAAAGCGAGTTATGAAGAATATTTCAAACGCCAGTTACCGGAAAAAATCGGTTCAGGTGATTACTCTGCCTACGCAGCGATCCTGTTGAAGTTCCCGGGCAATGAAGCAGCCGCCGGCCAGTTAGTAGAGAAAGCTGTTGCTTTGGATACACTGGAGGTGAATAAGGTAGCTTATTTGAAATCACTGGCTATGGCTTATGATGAACAGAAGAAATATGGCGAGGCGGCAGACTGGTATAATAAGATCCTGAGCGTTAAGAAAAATTACAGCAATGTAGATTTGTATAACGCTGGTTATGGCTACTTCCGTTCAGGCGCATATGATTCAGCGATCAGCGTATTCAATCGTTACACCGCAAAGTATCCTGAAGACATCTTTGGTTATTATATGATCGGTAAAGCGCAGGCTGGTATTGATTCAACAGGTGCGTTATCATTAGCGGTTCCTGCTTACCAAAAAGCAATTGCCATTGGTGAAGCAGCAACAGACAAAGAAAAAGTAAAGAACCAGTTAATCGGGGCTTATAAATACTTTATCGAATATTATTATAATGTGAAGAAAGACCAGGCTACCGCATTGTCTTATGTAGATAAGGCGCTGGCAATAGACCCTTCTGATGCGCAATTAATCAGCAACCGCGAATTTATCAGCAAGAATGATCCGAAAGCTCCGCCTAAAAAAGCACCGGCTCCAAAAGCCCCTGCTAAAAAAGCCAGCGCACCGGTTAAGAAAAAATAAGGTTATTAAAATTAATGGAAGCCCGGCAAGATATTGCCGGGCTTCCTATATGGGTAAATTTGATTGAACCTATGGTATATTGCTGTGGCTATCTTATTTTTGCCTTTAAATCGTTTTAAAATTTACTATGGATTTTTTTCTGTTACAGGTTAACCAGGTGAATAATGCAGGGAACTATCTCCCGATTGCGCTGCAGCTCCTGTTTGCCGCCGGTTTAATTACAACGATCATCATTGGCTCTAATTTTCTGGGGCCAAAAAGAAAAACGGCCGATAAGCTACAGAATTTTGAAAGTGGTATCGAGATCCGTGGAAATGCACGCCAGCCGATGGCCATTAAATACTTCCTTGTGGCGATCCTTTTCGTGTTGTTTGATGTGGAGGTGATCTTTTTCTATCCCTACGCCGTGAATTTTCGGGAGCTGGGCTGGAACGGGTTTATGGCAGTCGTTTTATTTGTTGGCCTGTTTTTGGCCGGGTTCATCTATATTTTTAAGAAGGGTGCATTGAAGTGGGAGGAGTAAGCATTTACAGGCCTGCTGGTTTGTAAAAGAGTAAAACAATTGGTAGTACGGTGCGTTAAGTACTATCAGCAAATAAAAGATATTATGGCACGTCCGGTTCAGTTTAATAATACAGTCAAATTTGAAGGCATCCCTGAAGGTTACATGGGAGAAGGCTATATGGCCACCAATTTCGAAAAAGTGGTGAGCCTGGCGCGTAAAAATTCTATCTGGCCATTACCATTTGCCACGAGCTGCTGCGGTATCGAATTCATGGCAACCATGGCCAGTCATTACGACCTGGCGCGCTTTGGTTCGGAAAGGGTTGGCTTTTCACCACGCCAATGTGATCTGCTCATGGTAATGGGAACGATCGCTAAAAAAATGGGCCCGGTGCTACGCCAGGTATACCTGCAAATGGCAGAACCACGCTGGGTAATCGCCGTTGGTGCGTGCGCCAGTAGTGGCGGTATTTTCGATACCTACTCCGTGTTACAGGGTATCGACCAGGTGATCCCCGTAGATGTGTATGTACCGGGTTGCCCGCCAAGGCCGGAAGCAATACTGGATGGTTTTATGAAGATCCAGGACCTGGTAAATGCAGAAGGATTAAGAAGAAGGCATAGCGATCAATACAAGGACCTGCTGGCTGGCTACGGTATCCAGTAATGAAAATTAAGTTCTCAATTTTACTAATTGACTTTTGAATAAATGGCTTTAACAAATCAAATAATACAGGACAGGCTTACCCAAAAGTTTGGCGACCAGGTGACGAATTTCCAGGAGCCGTATGGTATGCTTACTTTTTCGGCACCAAAGGAAGATAACCTGAAAGTGTTGCAGTTTTTATTTGATGATGAGCAATTGGGGTTTCAGTTTCTCACCGATCTGCAGGCCGTGCATTATCCGGATAGTAAAGGAGCAGAACTGGCGGTCGTATATCACTTGCATAATTTAAAAGAGAACGTGCGCATTCGTTTTAAAGTGTATACTGATATCAATACACCCGATGTTTTCAGCGCCACGGCATTATTCCAGGCGGCTAATTTTATGGAAAGAGAAACCTATGATTTTTACGGGGTCAATTTTGTTGGGCATCCAAACCTGATAAGGATTTTAAACGTGGATGAGATGGATTATTTCCCGATGCGCAAAGAATTTCCGCTGGAAGATCAAACCCGTATTGATAAAGATGATGAAATGTTCGGCAGGTAAATCAGCATGCCGGTTCATCCGTTGAATACCTGTCTTTTAGTTTTGACTTTTGATTTTTATTATGAGTGAGCATATCGTTTTACCGGAAGGCAGCATAGAGAAGCAAACTACTACGCTAAACCTGGGGCCAACGCACCCGGCAACACACGGCGTATTTCAGAATATCCTGGAACTGGATGGAGAGCGTATCATGGAAGCTACTTCTACCGTCGGCTATATCCACAGGGCATTTGAGAAGATTGCCGAACGCCGCCCGCTTTACCAGATTACCCCGCTGACAGACAGGCTGAACTATTGTTCATCGCCTATCAACAATATGGGCTGGCATTTGACCTGCGAGAAATTGCTGGGCGTCAGCATCCCGAAGAGAGTAGATTATCTCCGCATCATCATTATGGAACTCGCGCGCATCAGCGATCACCTGATCTGCAATTCGATAGTAGGAGTCGACAGCGGTGCTTATTCCGGCTTCCTTTATCTGATGCAATACCGCGAACTGATCTACGAAATCTACGAGGAAGTTTGTGGCTCGAGGCTTACAACAAACATCGGGCGCATCGGTGGTTTTGAAAGAAATTTCACCAATACCGCGTTTGAGAAGCTCGAGAAATTCCTGGAAGAATATCCAAAGCAATTAAAAGAATTCGAAAATTTATTTACCCGCAACAGGATCTTCATGGACCGCACGATTGGTTGCGGACCGATCACTGCAGAACGTGCCATGAACTACGGATTTACTGGCCCGAACCTGCGTGCCGCCGGTGTTGATTATGATGTTCGTGTGCATACACCTTATAGCAGCTACGAAGATTTAGATTTTAAAATACCTGTCGGAAAAACAGGTGATTGTTACGATCGTTATTTAGTGCGTAACGAAGAAATGTGGGAAAGCCTCAGCATCATTCGCCAGGCATGGCAAAAAGTTCAGGAGTTTAAAGGCACGGAAGCAGAAGTGTTTCATGCCGATGCACCTGCTTATTACCTGCCGGAGAAAAAAGATGTATACACGAAAATGGAAGCCCTGATCTATCACTTTAAAATCGTGATGGGTGAAACAGATATTCCTGCAGGCGAAGTGTATAGTTCCGTGGAAGGCGCCAATGGTGAATTAGGATTTTACCTGATCAGCGATGGCGGGAGAACACCGTACCGCCTGCATTTCCGGCGGCCGTGTTTTATTTATTACCAGGCATATCCTGAATTGATCAAAGGCGGGATGTTGAGTGACGCGGTGATCACGATGAGTAGTTTAAATCTTATCGCGGGAGAACTGGACGCATAATTATGGTACTGGGTTTTACAATTTGAATCGATTTTTCTAATGATACAGTTTAATGATAAAAATCTTTCGCGGGTAAATGAGATCATTGCGCGTTACCCGCAGGGCAGGCAGAAGAGTGCTTTGTTACCCGTGTTGCATTTGGCCCAGGAACAATTTAATGGCTGGCTGGATGTGCCCGTGATGGATTATGTAGCAGGACTGCTCAGCATCGAACCGATTGAAGTGTATGAGGTCGCGAGTTTTTACAGCATGTATAATTTAAAACCCGTTGGCAAACATTTATTTGAAGTCTGCCAGACAGGGCCTTGCATGTTGAATGGCAGTGACGACATCATCGATTATATCAGGCAGACATTAAATATCAACGTTGGTGAAACAACCGCTGACGGAATGTTCACTTTAAAAACGGTGGAATGTTTGGGTGCCTGTGGATATGCGCCGATGATGCAATATGGTAAAACTTACCGCGAACATCTCACAAAAGAAAAAGTAGATGCGATCATTGCAGAATGCAGGCAAAAAGAAATTGCAAAAAACTGATCATGAAAAACACGGTCATCTTCCTGGTAATTGCAACGGGCTTATTGGTGAGCTGCGCAGATGATAAACAAACAACAACCGTTCGTTCATCTGTGGATAGTTCGACCAGTATTAACAGCGCGTCTGCCGACACGCATCCTAAAGATCAGTCGCCGGCTTCTGACGCAACGACCTTAATGGACACCGTACCTTTTGCTGATACGTTGCATACTGCGGAAAATTCATTGGATGTGGAAGGCTTGTACACGGGCAGTTTACCCTGTGCAGATTGCTCCGGGATAAAAGTTATTCTGGAACTCAAGAAAAATAAAAAATTCAGCCTGCGTGAAATGTATGAAGGCGGAAAAGAGTTACATACGAATCAAACAACCGGTTCCTGGAAAATAGCCGGCAATAATTTAACCCTGCAGGAAGAAAAATCCGCAGGCAGAACTATTCAATATAAAGCCGGAGAAAATAAATTGACGATGTTGAGTGCGGATGGGAAAACGATGAACGACGCAACAGCAACAAATTATGTCCTGGTAAAAAAATAGCAAACATGGAAGCAATCATTCCCTATCTCACTTTCGCCGGCAATGCAGCTGCAGCGCTTGATTTTTACAGCAATGCTTTAAACGGTACTGTACTCTTCAAACAAACATTTGGTGAATCACCGATGGAAACTGCGCCGGAGATAAAAGATCATATCATGCATGCTACCTTTAAAGCGGGTGAGCTGACGTTAATGGTCTCAGACAGTATGCAGGGGCAGGCACCGAAACCAGGATCAAACCTGAGTATGTCTTTAAATTTTACAGACCAGGAATCGATCGACAGAACGTTTAAGGCATTGGCAGAAGGTGCCGTGATTACGATGGAATTGCAGGACACATTTTGGGGTGCGCGCTTTGGGATGCTCACCGATCAGTTTGGCTTTAACTGGATGTTTAACTATGACAAAGAACCTAAAGCGCATCCATAAAACCGGTTTTAATTTTTGAATTGATACGATGGCAAAAAAATTATTATTAGATAAGGCACATGTTGAAGGCATCCGTCATTACGATGTTTATCGCCGCGAGGGCGGTTACCGTAGCGTGGAAAAAGCTTTGAAGATGCAGCCGGCAGATATCGTGGAAGAAGTGAAGAAGAGCGGGCTGCGCGGAAGAGGCGGTGCCGGTTTTCCTACAGGAATGAAATGGAGTTTTCTTGCAAAACCGGAAGGCGTTGCGCGTTACCTGGTTTGTAATGCAGATGAGAGTGAACCGGGAACATTCAAAGACCGTTACCTCATGGAATTCATTCCGCATTTACTTATCGAAGGAATGATCGTTTCGTCGTTCGCGTTAGGTAGCAATACCAGTTACATTTATATCCGTGGTGAGTATGACTGGATCACAGATATCTTAGAAGAAGCCATTGCAGAAGCCAAACAAAATGGCTGGCTCGGCAAGAATATTCAGGGTAGTGGTTTTGATTGTGAGATGTATGTACAGCGTGGCGCCGGAGCTTATATCTGTGGTGAAGAAACAGCTTTGATCGAATCACTGGAAGGCAAACGGGGTAATCCACGCATTAAGCCGCCGTTCCCCGCTATCAAAGGATTGTATGACTGTCCGACCGTTGTAAATAATGTGGAAACATTAGCGGCCATCGTGCCGATCATGAATGAAGGAGCAGAAGCATATGCAGCGATTGGTGTAGGCAAATCAACAGGAACAAAACTGATCAGTGCCTGTGGAAACATCAATAAGCCCGGCATTTACGAAATTGATATGACGATCTCTGTAGAAGAATTTATTTACAGTGATGAATATTGCGGTGGTATTCCAAACGGGAAAAAATTAAAAGCCTGTATTCCGGGCGGATCTTCTGTGCCGATCTTACCGGCGAATCTGTTGCTCACAACTGCTAAAGGTGAGAAGCGTTTGATGAATTATGAAAGTTTAAGCGATGGTGGTTTTGCAACAGGGAGTATGATGGGCTCCGGCGGTTTTATCGTGCTGGACGAAGACCAATGCGTTGTTCGCCATACTTACACATTAGCAAGATTTTATCGCCATGAAAGCTGCGGCCAGTGTAGTCCCTGCCGTGAAGGAACGGGCTGGATGGAAAAGATATTATTGAATATTGAACAAGGGAAAGGACAAATGAGTGATATCGATCTGCTTTGGGATATTCAGCGCAAGATCGAAGGTAATACGATCTGCCCGCTCGGTGATGCAGCCGCATGGCCTGTTGCCGCAGCGATCCGTCATTTCCGCGACGAGTTTGAGTGGCATGTGCTGAATCCTGAAAAATGCCTCAAAGAGAATTTTGGTTTGCGGCATTATGCAGATCCGATACATGTTCCGGCTTAATGCCGAAAGAAAGAATCGGGTAGTAAATAATTATAAAAACTTAGCGTCATTTGGCTGTTGCAACTTGGCGTGAAATTAAATATGGCAGAAGAAGTCAAAAAAGAAACACCGGCTGCATTTAAGGTCACCATCGACAATATCACAATTGATGTTGCGCCCGGTACAACAATATTGAATGCCGCGCGCTCGATCGGTGGTGATGTGGCACCGCCCGCCATGTGTTATTATAGTAAGCTGGAAGGCAGTGGTGGTAAATGCCGGACCTGCCTCGTAGAAGTTGCAGCGGGTTCTACTGCAGATCCGCGCCCGATGCCAAAGCTCGTGGCTAGTTGCCGCACTACGGTAATGGATGGTATGATCGTAAAAAATATTACCAGCGAAAAAGTAACGGATGCCCGCAACGGCGTTGTCGAATTTTTGCTGATCAATCATCCGCTGGATTGCCCGATTTGCGACCAGGCCGGCGAATGCCACCTGCAGGATCTTGGCTACGAACATGGTAAAGAAGGTACGCGATACCAGTTTGCGCGCCGTACCTTTAAAAGAGAAGATATCGGTCCTTATATCCAGTTGCATATGACGCGTTGCATTTTATGTTATCGTTGTACCTATGTTGCAGACCAGATTACAAATAAACGCGTTCACGGGATCGTTGATCGTGGTGATCATGCTGCGATATCTACCTATATTTCCCGCGCTGTTGATAATGACTTTAGTGGAAACATGATCGATGTTTGCCCCGTGGGAGCATTAACAGATCGTACGTTCCGTTTCAAAAACCGCGTATGGTTCACCAAGCCGGTGGATGCACACCGCGATTGCGAAAACCCCGAATGCTGTGGTAAGGCAACTTTATGGTTACGTGGCGAAGAAGTGTTTCGAGTAACGGCCAGAAAAGATCAGTGGGGAGAAGTACAAAGTTTTGATGGTAAACCCGGGTGGATCTGCAATACCTGCCGCTTTGATAAAAAAGAAACGAAAGACTGGACAATAGAAGGACAAACACTTGTGGCCCGCCATTCTGTGATCGGTGCAAACAAATATAAGAAGCTGGAGATGCCGGCAGAAACGATCAAAGAAGTGATGAATGGCCGTGATCCGAAACTGATGATGAACATTCACAATGTAAGTGAAGTGAACAACCCGAATATCCAGTTAAGTGAAATTGAAGGTCCGGCACATAGCGAAGATTTTAACCGTTCCGCCGAACATGTAGCTGGCGAGGGGGAATCAACGCAATGGGGCATGAAAAAATAATAACATATTCAGCAGCATAATATATAAAGAATGCTTTTAGTAATAGACTGGGCGATGATCCTGGAAAAATTTGTCCTGATAACTGTCGTGGTGATGGCCTCACTGGGAATTGCGATGTATACAACATTTGCTGAACGCAAAGTGGCAGCTATCCTGCAGGACAGGCGCGGACCAAATCGTGCTGGTCCTTTTGGATTATTACAGCCACTCGCAGATGGATTAAAATTATTTTTCAAGGAAGAGATCATTCCAAACTTTTCATCTAAATCTTTATTCATCCTTGGCCCGGGCCTGGCGATGCTTACAGCCATTATGACGAGTGCAGTGATTCCATGGGGCGATAAAGTACATTTTTTTAACCGCGATATTTCTTTACAGATCGCTGACATCAATATCGGGATCTTATACGTGTTTGGCGTAGTAAGCCTGGGTGTGTACGGTATCATGATCGGCAGCTGGGCAAGTAACAATAAATTTTCATTGCTTGGTGGTTTGCGTGCGGCATCACAGATCATCAGTTACGAACTGGCGATGGGTATTTCGCTGATCGCATTATTGATGGTAACAGGAACGCTTAGCCTTAAAGAAATGGTATTGCAACAACAGCAAGGTGGATGGGGCGGTTTATTAAGCTGGAATGTGTTAAAACAACCACTAGGCTTTTTCATTTTTATTATCTGCTCTTTTGCAGAATGTAACCGTACACCATTTGACCTTCCGGAAGCAGAGAATGAACTGATCGGCGGCTATCACACGGAATATTCTTCAATGAAACTGGGATTTTATCTGTTCGCCGAATACATCAATATGTTTATCAGCAGCGTGATCATGGCTACCTTATTTTTTGGGGGTTATGATATGCCTTTTGTAAATGAAGCCAATCTTTCCCCAAATATCGCGGCATTGGTTGGGATCATCGCACTGATGGCGAAAGTGGTATTTTTCATCTTCGTGTTTATGTGGGTGCGCTGGACGATCCCCCGTTTCCGCTACGATCAGCTGATGCACCTCGGATGGAGGATTTTAATTCCGCTGGCATTGTTCAATATGCTGGTAACAGGCGGACTGATTTTATATTTTAATAAATAAGACAGGCTTTTAAACCATTATTTTTGCAAACCTTTTTATAAAATGCAGGCATTAACCAACAGAGTAAAAGTAGTAGAGCGCAAACCGATGAGTTTGTGGGAGCGGTTATATATCCCCGCGATCCTGAAAGGCATGGCGATCACCTTCAGCCATATCTTCAAGAAAAAACCTACGATCAACTATCCTGAAAAGAAACGTCCCTTCAGTCCCGTATTTCGTGGCCTGCAGATTTTAAACCGTGATGAGGAAGGTCGTGAAAATTGCACAGCCTGCGGCTTATGCGCCGTTGCCTGCCCGGCAGAAGCCATTACCATGGAAGCTGCGGAAAGAGCACCAGGAGAAGAGCATTTGTATCGTGAGGAAAAATATGCGGCGAAATACGAGATCAATATGCTGCGCTGTATCTTTTGCGGTCTTTGTGAAGAAGCTTGCCCGAAAGATGCGATCTATCTCAGCGAAACATTTACACCCGCCGATTATCAGCGGAAGCAATTCATTTATAATAAGACCGATTTGCTGATTCCGCATCCGCAGGAAGATCCGGAAGCCTATAAAAAAGCACTCGGTAACAGGGCCAAAAATCAAACAGTTAATTAGTACACATAACCATGAGCGTTACAACCCTTTTATTTATTCTTTTGTCTGTGATGGCCGTGGGCAGTGCACTCATGATGCTGTTAACCAAAAGCCCAGTACACAGTATTCTCTGGCTGATCGTAGTGTTCTTCGCTATTTCCGGGCATTATATTTTGCTCAACGCGCAATTCCTCGCTATCGTAAATATCATTGTTTATGCGGGGGCGATCATGGTATTGTTTTTATTCGTGGTGATGCTGATGAATTTAAACTCGGAATCTGAACCTGCGAAGAACTACCGCTTGCATCTGATCGGCATCATTTCCGGCGGATCATTGTTACTTGTATTACTTGCCGCGGTAATGAAAATAGACCTTGCACACCCGGTGATGATGAAAGTAGGAGAGGCCGGGTTGATCAGCAAATTAGGGAAGACCTTATTTACAGATTATGTGCTTCCATTTGAAATAAGCAGTGTATTGTTTTTAAGCGCGATGATCGGGGCAGTGGTGATTGGTAAAAAAGATTAAATAGTAATCAATGAAAAGATCAGTCAAAAATTTCGTTGCAATTGTCCTGGTAGCATTGCTATCGGCTACAGGTGCGAAGGCACAAATCAAACTGGAGAATATCCCGTTCGATTTAGATGCCATCCTTGGTAAGACAAAAATACTGACTGTGAAAAAAGGGTTCAGCCCGATTTTTAAACTCGGTAATTACCAGATCAATACAGTGGGGTTATTGGGCGAAAAATTAAAGGGTGTAGAAATCCTGGGTAATATTTTTAATAAGAAAAATGTAGAGCAGGTAACGAAGCTGTACAAGACTTACAAAACGGGACTGGTTGTTTTTAAAATCCTGGGTGCCGCGGGAACAGTCGTAACAACGTATAGCGCCATTCGTGGACTAACAGTTGATCAGAAGTTTGACGACAAAACGGTGAAGGCATTGTTATATCCTGCATTAGGTTCTATTGCAACAGGCGTGGTGACAAAGATCCTCACGAAAGCTGCATCCTATAAAGCCGTAGATATTTTTAATGGGGTTGTAAGAAAGAAAGTAAAAGATATTTTTTCCATCGCGCCGGCATCTTCCACGATGGGAGTTGGGCTGTACGTGAAATTATAAATTATGGATATTAAAGCATACCTGGCGTTATCGCTCACATTGTTTACCATCGGTATTATCGGTGTGCTCGTAAGGCGCAATGCGATCATTGTTTTTATGTGCATCGAATTAATGCTGAACTCGGTGAACCTGTTGCTGGTTGCGTTCTCAAAAATGCATGCCGCAAGCACGGCTGCAAAAGCTTCATTAACGTTCGCGAGTGACGCACAGATCTTTGTATTTTTTATTATGATCGTGGCTGCAGCGGAAGTAAGTGTTGGCCTTGCCATCATCGTGATGATGTATCGGAACACGCACTCGATCGACGTTAATTTTTTAAACAGGCTCAAGAATTAAATAAGTGCCGGCAGTAATGCCTGCTCATTTCATCTGATATGAATAATGTTGTACAATTAGTTTGGCTGATACCCGTGTTGCCCCTGCTGGGTTTTATCATCAATGGTGCATTCAGGAATGGGTTATCCAAAAGCGCATCAGGCTTCATCGGCAGCGCAGTTATTTTCGCGTCATTTGTACTTAGCCTGCTGGTCTTTTTCCAGGTAAAAGGCGGCCATGCCTTCGATACACATTATTTCGACATGATCCGGCTTCGGGCATTGAATATTGGTTTTGATTTTAAATTGGATCAGTTATCTGCTATTTTTCTCCTGATCATTACCGGCGTTGGTTTCCTTATCCATGTGTATTCCACTGCTTACATGCACGACGAACCCGCGAAAGATTTTGCCAAATATTTTTCTTACCTGAATTTATTCGTTTTCTCCATGCTCCTGTTGGTGATGGGTGGCAACTTTGTCATCATGTTCATTGGCTGGGAAGGCGTGGGTCTTTGCTCATATTTACTGATCGGTTATTGGTTCCGCAATAATGAATATACCAACGCTGCCAAGAAGGCATTTATTATGAACCGCATTGGTGACCTTGGTTTCCTGCTGGCGGTTTTCTGGTTGGTGAATAAATTGGGCACCACGGATTACGACCAGATTTTTGCGACGGCCAATCTCGCTAAATTAACAAGCACAGATATCACGGGAATTACCCTGTTAT
The DNA here is from genome assembly GCA_028288705.1 of Ferruginibacter sp. Taxonomy (GTDB): domain Bacteria; phylum Bacteroidota; class Bacteroidia; order Chitinophagales; family Chitinophagaceae; genus Ferruginibacter. The sequence continues at coordinate 288,989 of JAQBNH010000008.1, read as the reverse complement.
TATTTGTGGGAGCTACCGGTAAGAGTGCACAAATTCCATTATACACCTGGTTACCGGATGCGATGGCAGGCCCAACTCCGGTGAGTGCGCTGATCCATGCGGCAACAATGGTTACCGCCGGTATTTACATGATCGCAAGAAGTAATGCGCTGTTTTCCCTGGCGCCATTTACACAATCCGTTATAACAATAGTTGGGTTGGCAACTGCTTTACTCGCAGCTTCTATTGCCATTCAGCAAAACGATATTAAAAAGGTACTGGCTTATTCCACAGTTTCGCAATTAGGCTTTATGTTTATTGCATTGGGAACAGGCAGCTATGTTGCAGCTGTGTTTCATGTACTCACACACGCATTTTTCAAAGCCTTAATGTTCCTCGGCAGTGGTAGTGTAATTCATGCCATGGGCGGCGAGCAGGACATCCGCAAAATGGGCGGGCTCCACAAACACATGAAGATCACAAGTGTTACTTTTTTGATTGGGTGCCTTGCGATCTCGGGGATACCGGGTTTGTCCGGTTTCTTCTCTAAAGACGAAATTTTAGCAGGGGCATATGGACATAGTCCGTTGATTTATTCCATAAGTTTATTCGCCGCATTGCTTACGGCATTTTATATGTTCCGTTTGTATTTTATCACGTTCACCGGTACATTCCGCGGTACGCATGAGCAGGAACATCATCTTCATGAAAGTCCGAAAGCGATGACGATTCCGCTGATCATCCTCGCGATCCTTAGTGTGATCGGTGGTTATGTTGGTGTTCCGGAAGCATTGGGCGGGCATCATGAACTGGCAGCTTTTCTTTCTCCTGTTGTACGTTCTGCCGAACATGCATTAAGTCATTCAAAGGAATACATACTGATGGGATTATCTACAGTGGGCGTGTTGATCGCGATCATATTCGCGTGGATGAAGTTTAAAAATTATCAGCCAAAAGGAGAAGCAACAGGCTTTGCAAGAGTACTGGAAAACAAATGGTATGTGGATGAAATCTATGATGCCATCATTGTAAAACCACTGCGTTCTTTGTCTGTATTCTTTAACAATATTGTCGAGAAAAAAGGAATTGACGGGTTAGTGAACGGTGTTGGGCGTGGCGTGAATTATTCAAGCCGCCAGCTCCGCTGGTTGCAAAGTGGCCAGGTTGGCGCTTACGTATTGCTGATGGTGATCGGTATGCTGTTGTTATTCGTTATTCAATTGTTCCTGTAAAAAAATATTAGATGCTGGGTACTTATTTTACATTTCCTGAATTGCTGCTTTGGTTGCCGTTGGTAGCCGGGATCATTTGTTTTTTTATCAGGAAAGAAAATGCAGTGAAAAATGTGGCACTGCTGGCTTCACTGTTAACGCTTGCTGTATCTGTTATCAGCCTTTGTTATGCTGATCCGAAATATAGTTCGTACAATAACGTAAACTATTACTGGATGAAATATTTGGGGAATAGTTTTTACGTGGGATTAGACGGTACGGGCCGCATCCTGACTTTTTTGAATGCCCTTGCTTTCCCAATTATATTTATTGCTACTTATAAGAACAACGTAAAGAACGCCTCTTCATTTTTCGCATTGATGTTACTCTCGCAGGCCGGTATGATGGGGGTTTTCGTTGCTATGGATGCGTTGCTGTTTTACTTTTTCTGGGAACTGGCATTGGTCCCCGTATATTTCCTTTGCAGCAAATGGGGCGGCGAAAAAAGAATCCAGACAACCTTTAAATTTTTTGTGTACACATTCGCGGGTTCGCTGCTGATGCTGATCGGGATTATTTATGTTTACCTCCATACGCCGGAGCGCGTATTTGAAGACGGTACCCGTTCATTACATTCTTTTGCCTTATCTTCTTTCTATAATGCACATCTTTCAGCGGCTGATCAAAACTGGTGCTTCTGGTTATTCTTTTTAGCATTCGCGATCAAGATGCCTGTATTTCCATTTCATACCTGGCAGCCTGATACCTACGATCAATCGCCTGCTCCTGTAACGATGGTCTTAAGTGGTGTGATGGTGAAAATGGGTTTGTTTGGTGTGATCCGCTGGCTCATCCCCGTGTTTCCTGTTGCTACCGTAAACTTCACGCATATCGTGATGATCCTTTCGATCATCGGAATTACTTACGCAAGTTGCATCGCGCTGGTGCAGGACAATTTGAAAAAGTTAGTTGCCTATTCTTCTATCGCCCATATAGGTTTAATGTGTGCTGCCATTTTCGCCATGAATGAAGTGAGCGTGCAAGGTGTGTTGCTGCAAATGTTTAATCATGGTATCAATATTATTGGTCTTTGGATCGTAGTTGATCAGTTGGAAAAACGTACAGGCACAAAACAGATATCCCAATTAGGTGGTGTAGCGCATAAAGCGCCTGTGCTAACAATTTTGTTGGTCATCATTGCGCTGGCCAACATCGCATTACCACTAACGAATGCATTCATCGGAGAGTTCCTGATGTTCAGCGGCTTGTTCCATTACAATAATTGGTATGCGGCTATCGCGGGCCTGAGTATTATTCTCGCCGCGGCGTACACATTAAATATGATTCAGAAAGTTTTTTATGGAGATACCAATGCGGTTACAGCTGCGATGAAAGAGATCTCACTGAATGAAAAAATGGTATTGAGTTTTGTGGCTGTGCTCATATTTGTTGTAGGGATTTTCCCGCAAACATTGATCACACTAACTAAATCAGCAGTGGACTATTTACTGCTGTCTGCAAAATAAGAATGGCCGGGTTGAAAAATATTAGATAAAAATTATGAACGCAATTGTATTTTCTGCTGTCTGGGGTATCCTGATGATGTTTTCCGGGGTTTTTGTCAAAAGCAAGGCCACGCCAAAATACCTGGCCATCGCCGGGATCATTTTGTTGCTTGTTGTGAACGGAATGGAGTTATATACCGGCCAGGCGCTGTTTAATATCGATACAAAAGATATGCTGCGCGTAAACAGTTTCAACCTTACTTTTCTTGAAGTAGTGTTTGGTGCTACCGCATTGTTCTTCATGCTTAGCGGCCGCGACGTAGAAAAAGTAGGCGAGCATGTGGGTGAATATTTTGCTTTGATGTTCTTCGTTCTATGTGGTGTAGCATTGTCGGCGACTTACAATACGTTGTTGTTGTTGTTTATTGGCATTGAGATCATTTCAATTCCGTTATATATTTTAACGGGCAGCGATAAACGCAATTTGAAAAGCAACGAGGCAGGCTTGAAATATTTCCTGATGGGTTCATTCTCTACAGGGATTTTATTAATGGGCATCGCCTTTATTTATGGTGGTAACAGCAACGCTTCTTTTTATATCAACAATATTCAGTTAGGCTTAGGGGCCATGCCGGTGATGATCAGCATCGGTCTGGTTTTTCTCCTCATCGCCTTATCTTTTAAAGTGTCTGCCGCTCCCTTTCATTTCTGGACACCGGATGTGTATGATGGCGCGCCAACTGTGTTTACTTCCTTCATGAGTACGATCGTGAAAGTAGCGAGTTTCTTTGCGTTCATCCGGCTGTTTGAAAATGCGTTTGGGCAGGTACAACCGCAGTGGCAAAAATTAATCGTATTTATTACGTTGGCAACACTGCTCATCGGTAATATTACGGCAGTTTTTCAGCAGAGTGTAAAACGTATGCTGGCTTATTCCAGTATTGCGCAGGCAGGTTTTATGTTGCTTGCTTTGTTTGCATTAAATGACCGGGCAAAAGAAGGCCTGGTATTATATTCTGCAGCATATAGCCTGGCAACCATCGGGATCTTCGCGATCCTCATTAAAATGAATGATCTCACGATTGACGGTTTTAATGGCATGGGCAAAACGCAGCCGGTGCTGGCTGCAACTGCTACCGTGTTCCTGCTTTCGTTAACAGGGATTCCGTTAACAGCAGGCTTTCAAAGTAAATTCCTGATGCTGATGGCAGCAGTTGAAAATGGTCACCAGTTCTGGCTCGTGATCGCAGCGGTATTATTTGCCGCCATCAGTGCTTATTATTATTTCCGGGTGCTGCAGGCAATCTGGTTTAAAGAAGCCGGTGAAACGCCCGTGATCGAAGCTGGCGAGATAAGGTCATCGTTCAAATTGTTACTGGTGATTACCGCGGTGCTAATAATTGTATTGGGTATTTATCCTGAACTGCTACTGGGCTGGTTGTATCATTAATCGTTGCCGTTTATAAAAACTTTGTACGCTGCAGTGGTGCCGGTATTATCTTTAGATCAATATTGAAATCATGACTTACAAAGATTCGCTCGCACTTTCCTGGAAAAATGTTCGCAGTAATAAGTTAAGAACCGCTATTACAGTCGTGATCATGGCGCTCGGAATCTTCGCCCTTATCCTCATCATTACCGCCATCAAGGCGGCCAGCAACAGCCTCACGAGCAGCTTTACCACGATGGGTGCAAATGCGTTCAGTATCCGGCATCGCGACCGCAATATTAACTTCGGTGGCGGCAATAACAGCAGCAGTAGAAAAACCAGCAAGTCTTCGCTGCGTCAGAAAAATTCCAACAACGGTATTCCCATCAGTTATGAAGAAGCGAAAGCGTTTAAAGAGCGCTATCATTTTCCGAACAGTAAAGTGGGCATCGCTGTACGAGGGCCATCAGGAATCGTTGTTAATGCCGGTTCAAAAAAAACCAACCCCGATGTAAATGTTTTTGGTGGTGATGAAAATTACCTGGAATTAAACGGATACAAGATCAGCTACGGCCGCAATTTTACCAATAACGAAATTGAGGCCGGGAGCAATGTATGCGTGTTGGGTGTAGGCGTGGCAGCAAAATTATTTCCTGATAATGTGGCGCGCGCCATCGACCAGGTGGTGAATGTGGATCATATTCCTTTTCGCGTCATAGCGGTATTGGAAGACAAAGGTTCGAGCGCGTTTTTTAATACGAGCCGTATCGTGATCATGCCGAATAACAATATACGCCGGCAATATGCCACAACAAAAAGTTCGTACATCATTGCAGTGATGGTAAACGACCTGAAGATACTGGATGTGGCAACAGGCGAAGCGAAAGGTACTTTCCGGCCGATAAGGAAGCTGGAAGTGCAGGATGACGATAATTTTTTTATCGACAAAAGCGACAGCATTGCGCAGTCATTATTAACTAACCTGGGCTTTTTAGAAAAGGGTACGATCGGTATTGCCTTCATCACATTGATCGGGGCTGCAATCGGCCTAATGAACATCATGCTGGTTGCCGTGAATGAACGTACGAAAGAAATCGGGTTGACAAAAGCCCTGGGCGGAACGAAAAAAGATATCCGCTCACAGTTTTTATTCGAATCTATCCTGATCAGCCTAATGGGTGCTGCTGCCGGTATTGTGGCAGGCGTTTTGGTGGGTAATGTAGTAGCGATATTATTAAAGACAGGTTTCGTTGTTCCCTGGAGTTGGGTGATAGCAGCCGTCTTCGTTTGTTCGCTGGTTGGATTGGTAGCAGGTTTATACCCGGCGTACAAAGCGTCGAAACTTGATCCGATCGTTGCTTTGCGGTACGAATAACCCCAGGAAAAAGGCGCGTTTCATCGTTAAGAAATTATCAAAAAAAACATGGCGAAAGGGAAATAAAATTTAGTTTTATCCATCGTTTGCTTTCGATTATTTCATTAACTTGTGCGTTCCGTTTAATTTTACCCGGGAAAATAAAGAATAGTATTTCATTTTTTCTTAGCATTGTGTTATCAAAATTTAAAAACAAAAAGAAATTAAAATTTTCACTTTCTAAAAATTGACTTTTATGGCAGAGACAAGACCAACTGCAACAGTAAAACCAGTAACCTCAGTTCAGGTAAAAAAATCGGGTAATTCCATTTCATGGTTAGCGCCGCTGCTTTGCGTTATTATCGGTTATGTGATTTGGCGGTTCGTAATGGGTGCAGAATCAAACTTTAATCAACCAGGAACAGGATGGTTCTGGCCAAGCCATCAGGGGCCGAAGGCAGGTATTTTCCCGAAAATGTATGAAGGTGGTATCATTGTACCGGTACTTATCGGTTGTTTGCTGACTGTATTAACGTTCATCGTTGAGCGTTTTCTTACTATCTCTAAGGCTGCAGGAACTGCAAGCAATGCAGATTTCGTACGTAAAGTACAATATCATCTTGCCAATAAAAATGTTGATGCTGCCCTGGCAGAATGCGACAAACAAAAAGGTTCAGTTGGTAATGTTATGAAAGCTGGTCTTTTCCGTTACAAAGAAATGATCACTGACACAGAATTAAGTACAGAACAAAAAGTACTGGCGATTCAGAAAGAAGTGGAAGAAGCAACTTCACTGGAATTACCTATGCTGGAAAAAAACCTGGTATTCCTTTCTACTATCGCATCGGTTGCAACCCTGTTGGGTCTGTTAGGTACGGTAATGGGAATGATCCGTTCTTTCTCTGCATTGGGTGAAGATAGTGGCGGTGGTGCTGCTGCAGGTAAATTATCACAAGGTATCTCTGAAGCCCTGTACAACACTGCTCTGGGTATTGGTACATCTGCATTTGCGATCATTTTCTACAACATCTTTACAACAAGGATCGACGGTATCACCTACGGTATTGATGAGTCTGGTTTTACTTTAACACAATCTTTTGCTTCCCTGTACAAATAATGTATGGAAGGAACAAAGGTTTGCATCTTAAAGTAACAATCATAAAAAATAAACAGAATGCCAAAAGTTAAAATACCACGGAAGAGCACGACCGTTGACATGACGGCGATGTGTGATGTGGCTTTCCTGTTGTTATCCTTTTTTATATTGGCGACAAAACAAAAGCCACCGGAAGTATTGACGGTAACACCGCCTTCTTCTGTAGCCTCACAGGTAGCTCCTGATAATGCGATCCTGATCACACTTATTAAAGATGGCAGAACATTTTTAATGCTGGGTGATGAGACAAAAAAATCAGATATCCTCAAAAATATCAACGATGCGAAAGGTTTAGGCCTTTCTCCTGCAGAACTTGCTAAATGGAATAAGCAACAATTTATTGGCTTGCCATTAAACAAGATTAAAGGTTCACTGGCACTGGCGAAAGAAATTCCTGCTGATAAAATGGAAGGAATTCCTACAGACAGTACCAATAATGAAATGGTAGACTGGCTGCGTAGCGTTACGAACGTTTATGCCGGCGGCGACCAGAAAGCATTGGAGAAAATGTTGCTGGTGAAAGGAGATAACAACGCTCTGTATCCTGCTTTTAAAAATATCAAACAGGCTTTTAAGAAGAATGATATTTACAAATTCAGGATCGTTACAAACGGGCAGGCACCTCCTCCCGGATCGGAATTGGCTAAAACAGCAGCCGCGTCTAAGTAATTGATCATTATTAAAAAAAATAAGTACCATGGCAGAGATGGATACCTCGTCGGGTGGCGGTCATAAGAAAGGCCCCGGCGTTAAAAAAGGAAAAAAATTATCTACCCGCGTAGATCTTACCCCAATGGTAGATCTGGGTTTCCTGCTGATCACGTTCTTCGTATTTACAACAACCATGAGCCAGTCAACGGCCATGAATATGAACGAGCCAAAGGATGATCCGAATCAGCAGCTGAAAGTGAAAAATTCAGGTGCGATGACGATTCTCCTTGGTAAAGGAAACCAGGTGTATTATTATTACGGCCAGCTGGAAGCAGATAAATTAAGTGAGCAGTTTAAAAGCACCACTTTCAAAGATATCCGCAACCTGATCAATGAAAAAAGGAAAGCGACTCCAATTGATGATTTGATGTACATCATTAAGTCTGATAAGAATTCGACTTTTAAAAATGCGATTGATATTTTGGACGAAATGACGATTTCTGCTGTTCCACCAGGCCACTATGCTGAAGTGGATATGACACCAACGGAAGAGTTGATGATCCAGCAAACAGAAACAGCAAATGGTGTGAAATAATTTGTGGAATTATCGTTAGTTCTGAATCTAATTAAACAAAGAGATTACAATGGAAGCAAATAAAATTTTAAACGCTGACATTCTTGATATCATCTTCGAAGGAAAGAATAAGACCTATGGCGCTTACGATTTGAGAAAGACTTACAACTCAAGGATTAAGAAGGCTATGATTGTAACAGGATCTTTTATCCTGCTGCTTTTCTTAGGTACGATCGCTTCCAACCTGATGAACAGGAATAATGACAACGACAAACTGGACGTTGTGGATACACAAATGGCGGAGATCAAGAAAGATGAACCACCACCACCGCCACCTCCACCACCGCCTCCAACACCACCGCCACCACCTGAAATCAACCAGGTGAAATTCACACCTCCTAAAATCGTTAAGGATGAAGAGGTGAAACCTGATGAAAAGATCGAAGAGATCAAGGAAGAACAGGTGATCAGTACAAAAACTGTGGAAACAGATAATACAACGCAAATTGTACAGGCGCCGGTAGAAGATAAAGGAACACAAGTGGTTGAAGTTCCAAAAACAAATGATGACGAAAATAAGGTTTTCACGAAGGTGGAAAATGAAGCGGAATTTCCTGGCGGTAATGGTGCCTGGAGAAACTTCCTCACTAAAAACCTGGATGCAAACACACCAATTGATAATGGTGCACCGGAAGGAACTTATACAGTTATCGTTCGGTTTATCGTGAGCCGTGATGGTTCTATCAGTGATGTAGTTGCCGAAACAAAATTCGGTTATGGCATGGAAGCTGAAGCAATGAAGGTGATAAAAAAAGGCCCGAAATGGACGCCAGCCCTTCAAAATGGCCGGAACGTAAATGCCTATCGCCGTCAGCCAATCACATTCGTGGTTGCAGAAAACTAAACAACAAAAAGCATATTTGAGACCTCCCAACCGGGAGGTTTTTTTATGGAAATTATTGGCTGCTGAATCTCAAAGAAAACTAATTGTATGGCAGAAATCATCAGCAACAGCAAGAAAACAAAGGGGCAACGGATGGTAAAGAAAAGCACCCGTGTTGACCTGACACCTATGGTGGATCTCGGTTTCCTCCTCATCACTTTTTTTGTGTTTACCACAACGATGGCAGAGCCACAGGTGATGAATATTATCTCACCAAAAGATGACGGAACAAAGAACGATCCTGTTTGTGAGAGTTGTGCGATCACAGTCGTTGCTGCGAAAAACAACCAGGTGTTTTATTATGAAGGAAATCCGTCAGATAAGCCTTTTCTTACTACAACTTACGCCGCTTCCGGGTTAAGAGATATCCTTCAAAAGAAAAGACAGGCTGTATTGAAAGCGAGAGGTGCTGATGAATGCAGCCTGATCATAAAGCCAACGAATGAAGCCTCATTCGGCAACCTGATCGATATTATTGATGAGTCGAAGATCTGTGGTATCAAACGATATTATATCGACAACCCTGACGCCCGGGACCTCGCTGCTGTGGTGAACTAACCACGCAGACCATGCGTACACAGATTTCCTTTTATCCGGTTGTATCTTTGCGGAATGGCAAATAAACTTTCCGGCTGGGATGATACGATTGTAGCATTGGCAACGCCACCGGGCATTGGTGCGATCGGGGTTATCAGGCTCAGTGGTTCAGAAGCGATTCAAACCGTAAATGCAATTTTCCCTTCCAAAAATTTACTGTCGCAGCCGGCGCCAAGCCTGCATGTTGGCCTGATCCAGGAGAATGGCGATCCGATAGATGAAGTGGTGCTGTCCCTGTTTAAAGGGCCACGAAGCTACACAGGCGAAGACGTGGTGGAGATCAGTTGTCATGGCAGCCCGTTCGTTCAGCAGGAAGTCATCAATGCCTGTATGCGGCAGGGTGCACGTATGGCGAAACCGGGAGAATTTACCCAACGCGCTTTTTTGAAAGGTAAACTGGATCTCACACAGGCAGAAGCAGTGGCGGACCTTATAGCATCCAATACCAAAGCGGCGCAACGATCTGCCATTCATAACATTCGCGGCGGATTTAGCGCGGTGCTAAAAGACCTGCGCGAAAACCTGATTCAGTTCAGCGCATTGATAGAACTGGAACTCGATTTTAGCCAGGAAGATGTAGAGTTTGCAGACCGGACAAAATTTAACGAACTCATTAATAGCGCTGTCGAAAAAACAGATGCACTCATCGCCTCTTTTCGGCTCGGCAACGTGATAAAGAACGGTGTAAGTGTAGCCATCATCGGTAAACCAAATGCAGGCAAATCAACTTTACTGAATAGTTTGTTGAATGATGAGCGGGCGATTGTCAGTTCCATCGCGGGCACGACGAGGGATACCATTGAAGAAGTGCTGAATATTGACGGTGTTCTTTTCCGCCTGATTGATACGGCGGGAATCCGCGACCATACTACGGATGAGATCGAGGCGATCGGGATGGAGCGCAGCATTGAAAAAATGAAGTCTGCCGACATCGTCCTTTACGTTTATGATGCAGCTGAGACAAATGCCGCAGAACTTTCCATGATCTCAGCAAGATTTCAAGCTGAAGGAATTCGCTATATGCTCTTGTCCAACAAAGCGGATCGAAAAGGCCCTAACGACGAGCTGGCGGAAAAGAATAACATCCTGCAGATCTCGGCGAAAAACAATACCGGCATCGACGTTCTCAAAGAGCGGCTGTTTAACGAAACGGTGGAACAGGAACTGTCTACAGAAAATGTGATCGTGAGCAACAGCCGTCATCAGCAGGCATTAGAAAAAGTCGCTACATCGCTGGAGGATATTCGTCATGGGTTAAATGATAATGTTCCGGGAGACCTTTTAGCACTAAATATTCGCCATTGCCTTCATTACATTTCAGAAATAACAGGAGATATTAGCAACGAAACAGTACTGGATTATGTTTTCAGTAAATTTTGTATCGGTAAATAGCTGACCATCCACGGCATTTATTTCAAATAAACCGGCTTTTTCGACGTTATCTAGGAATTATATCGATTGTTCCGTGGCCATCGGCTGTACATTTTACAGCAATTTTAAGAAGAAGCTATTTACATATTGATTATTTTTATCAGGGCCACCGCCAACATCCGGAATTAGTAACCAATGGTCGTGCGCCAATATCAACTATGAAAAACGAGGGCATCATGGACGAGAATTATCCTACCGGCATACTTACCCAGCCGGCGAGTCCTACTGTTCAATCATTGGCACAGCGGCTCGAACTGCTCATGGTTAACACAGAAGAAAGTTTTGTTCTCATCGACACAGATTTCCGGATCGTCACCTTTAACGAACAATTTTCCCAGGAATACGAACAGGCATTTAAGAGAGAGATGAAGCGCGGTGATTCAATTCTGAAATATGCATTTTCAGATCCTGAGGAACTTCGACAAACTTATCAGAAAGTTTTTGCCGGCGAGATTATTGAGGCTGAAATGAAAGTGTCGTTCTCTCCGGGTATAGATACATTTATCATTGTACGTTATAAACCTGCTTATGATGAAGCCCGTCATATTATCGGGGCATTTGTCTCCAAAAGAGATATTACGCAGGCAAAAAAAGCGGAACTCGAGCTTAAGAAAAGTGAAGAGAAATACCGCTCCATCATTGAAAATTCTTTGAATGCTTTTTTGATCGCAGAAACTGATGGGCGAATCAATTTTGCAAATAAAACGGCGCTCGACCTCTTTGGTTATACAAGGGAGGAGATCGTAACTTTATCCCGTAAAGATGTTACCATAGCCACTCCCGAACTGGCGGCTTTGCTACAGGTGAGGCTGGCTGAAGGCCGCTGCCAGGGTGAAATGATTGGCAAGAAAAAAAACGGGGAACTTTTTCAGGGAGAATTTTCGTCAACCTTTTTCACGGATACAGATGGCGTTAAACGTATCAGCACGATCATCCAGGACGTTAGCGAACGAAAGAAAACGCAAAGCGAACTTTTAAAAACTAACGAATTGCTGGAAGTTAGTAAACAGATTTACCAGTCCTTATTTAATCATCATATCTCAGCGGTATTTTCTCTGGACCTCGAAGGGAATTTTACCAGTGCCAATTCTATTACCCTCCAACGTGCAGGTTTCTCGCTGGAGAATATTTTGGGCGTTCATTACTCAAAGTTAGTTCACCCGGATTCTCTCCAGAAGACACTGGCCAATTTTAATAAGGCCAAGAACGGCGTTTCCACCACTTATGAAATTCAGATTTTCGTAAATGGAAACGATGTGATCAATGTGATTATGGTGCAACTCCCGATCATCGTGCATGATGAGATCATCGGTGTGTTTTGCATCGCCAATGACATTACGGAAGAAAGAAAAGCACAGGCAGAACTTAAACAAACACTGGCAGACAGGCAGCGCATCCTGGATTATTCAATAGATATTATTTGTTCGTTCGACCGGTATGGAAATTTTCTCCAGATAAATAATGCCTGTTACGATATGTGGGGCTATCGTCCTGAAGAATTGATCGGCATGAATTATTTCGACCTGTTGTACAAAGAAGACCAGGACAGAACACGGGCAGTACTGTTCAAAGCTATGTCTGGCGAAGACATCAGGAATTTTGAAAACAGGCATCTGAGGAAAAATGGCAGTATGTCGCATATTGTATGGAGTGCGCGCTGGGATGAAGAAACACAAATCATGTTTGCGGTAGGCGGGGATATCTCAGACAGGATCCTGGCAGAGGCGCAAAAAGATTTTGAACGCGGACATCGCGAAGTATTGATTAACAGTACAACAGATCTGATATGGAGTGTTGATGAAGATTTGAATTTAATCTCTGCCAACAATGCTTTTATGAATTCGATGAAGCAACTTACCGGTATCGTCATGAAACCTGGCGACGCACTCATCATTCCCGGTATGTATCCGGAAGTTCATCTTGAAGGCTGGAGGCGGCTTTATAAAAGGGCGCTGGAAGGCCTCTCTTTTCAACAGGAAGTTTATACGGCAGAACTGGCAGGCTCCGGTCAGGAATGGTCATTCGTTAGCTTTAACCCGATATACCGCGAAGGCAATATCGTTGGAGTGGCTTGTTATGCACGTAATATTACAGAAAGCAAGTACAGTGAAGTGGAACTGAAGAACCTGAACGAACAGTTGAATGTTCGGGCCAACGAACTTGCGGACTCAAATTCTGAACTGGAACATTTTGCCTACATCGCTTCGCATGACCTGCAGGAGCCTCTGCGAATGGTGACAGGGTTTTTAAATTTACTGGAGAAAAAATATGCGGCGCAATTAGATGAAACCGCAGGCAAATATATCTGGTACGCAGTTGATGGCGCGGCGCGCATGCGTAAGATCATCTCTGATTTGTTGGAATATTCAAGAGTGGGCAGGCAACAATATAGTTTTGACGAGATCGATACCAATAGCCTGATGGAGGAAGTGTTGCACCTGAATAAAAATATCATCAGCGACACAAATGCAGCAATCACCTGGCAGAACATGCCGGTGATTATCGGTGCAAAAACGCCGATACAACAAGTGTTTCAGAACCTTATTGCGAACGCGATCAAATACCAGCGTAAAAATACAGCACCGCAAATCCTCATCAGCGCGGAAACCTTTGCTGATCACTGGAAATTTTGCGTGAAAGATAACGGCATCGGTATTGCCCCCGAATATTTTGAAAAAGTGTTTGTCTTATTTCAACGCCTGCATACCCGCGATGAATTTTCAGGTACGGGCATTGGCCTCGCGATTTGCCGAAAGATTATTGATAATCATCATGGGAAAATCTGGGTTGAATCTGAACCCGGAGAAGGAAGTCGTTTTTACTTTACGATCGCGCGTCCGCATGCAGCAGCATAGCTTAGCTGACTGAGTATAAATTTTCCCGGTTGACCTTGTAAACGCCTGTTTCAAAACTGGGCAGCCGAAAGGCATAACATTTGCAACAGGAGGGTATATGAAAAAACTCATTGTTACTTGCCTCATTGTAGCAGGGATGATCTCCTGCAAAAGCAACACCTCAAAAACCAGCAGCAGTGGAAGCTCCGACACAGAAGAAAGCACCAAATCGGAAGCGGAAAAGAAAATAACCAAACGTGATTTTTCTATTACCCCTGCAAATGCTTACAACGATCTTTTTTTTGACAGCTTAATGCTGGAAAAATTTATCGCGGATGAAAAGCCCGATGCCTCTATCGCCCGCAGGATGCGCAGTTTTTACAACGCCCGAAATTACCAGTACGCCTGGTTTTCTTCTGCAGGTTTAACAGAGCAGGCACGCGGATTTTGGAACGTGCATAGTTATCATACCACCTATACCAACGACAGTTTACTAAAAGACAAACCTTTCCAGGAAAAGATGAACGACCTGGTGGCCGAAGAGTCGCTGTCTGTTAATGCAACTGATAAAAATATTCAGAATACAGAGTTGAAACTTACGGAGCATTTTCTTCTTTACACATTAAATAATATTGAAGACGGTTATGTGAAACGTAAAGAAATGGAGCGCTTCATTCCCCGTAAAAAAGAAGACCTCATGTTGCTGGCTGATTCATTGCTGACAAAGAAACACAAAGACGGAAAATATTACGAGGATGTGAATGAGTCTTACAAGAAATTAAAAGTTGAACTAGCGCGCTACGTGGATATTGCAAGAAAAGGTGGCTGGCCAACCATTTCAGCCCCGACAAAGCAATTGAAGAAAGGGAGCAGTTCTCCTGAAATCGGTTCGTTGAAGAAGCGTTTACAGTTAACCGGTGATCTTGCTGCCGGCGATACAAGTCTCGTGTTTGATGCTGCCGTTGAAGAGGGCGTTAAAAAGTTCCAGGCAAGGCATGGGTACACGCCAACAGGAGTTTTACTGGATGTGCAAATTAAAGATATGAATGTGCCGGTGGCAAAACGTATTGAGCAATTACTGATCAATATGGGAAGAATGCAATGGATGATCAATCAGCCCGAAGGCCAGTTGATGCTGGTGAATATTCCTGAATTTATCCTGCATGTAAAAGAAGGAAAGAGCACCGTATTTGATATGAATGTAGTAGTAGGGAAAGAGGGGCATAATACAATGATGTTTACAGGAAATATGAACCAGGTAGTTTTCAGCCCTTATTGGAATGTGCCGGTGAGTATTGTAAAAAAAGAAATCATTCCAGGGATGGCTTCCAACCCGAATTACCTGGCTAGCCATAATATGGAAGTAACCGGTAATGCAGGTGGTATACCCGTTGTAAGACAGTTACCTGGTGAAAAAAATTCTCTCGGTAAAGTAAAGTTCTTATTCCCCAACAGTTTTGATATTTATTTTCACGATACGCCTGCCAAATCATTATTTGATAAAGACAAGCGCGCCTACAGCCATGGTTGTATTCGGTTGAGTGATCCAACCAAACTCGCCAATTATGTATTGAAAGATGATGCTTCATGGGGCCCGGAGAATATCCAGGCAGCGATGAATAGCGGCGAACAGCAATTTGTAAAATTGAAAAAGCCGATCCCGGTGTTGATCACTTATTACACGGCATGGGTAGATGATGCAGGTGCATTACATTTCGCAGATGATATTTACGGCCATGATAAAACTATGGCAGCAAAAATGTTTAACGGCGGCACAATTTAATTTTTCAGGGGAGGAAGCAGTAGTTTAATATTACCGGGAATGATCTTCGCGGTAATATTATTCACCTTGCCCATATACTCGCCGTCAATCTGGAAATGTACATTTTTCAACGTGGTTATTTCAACAGAAGTCGAGGGGAAAATTTCAATGTGTTTTGGATTGAACGGGCCTGGCTTTAGCAACATTTTAACGAGCGCGATCACCGACAACCGGCGCACGATAATAACTTCAAATTCGCCGTCGTCAATTTTCCCTTCCGGGTTGATCACGGCTCCCGTACCATATTTACTGGCATTTGCCAGCACAACCATAAATGCATGACGGCGTACTTCCAGTGCTTTGCTATGGATGATCACCTGCATTTTTTCTTTATGCCATAGCGTTTTAAGGATCACTTTTGCATAACCCATTTTGCCCCGCAGTTTTCCTTCATCAAAATATTTAATTAACTGTGCGTTTAGCCCAATATCACTCAGGTGTAAGCAGCTATTTTTATTATTTATCAGGATCGTATCACATTTCCTGATCTCACCGTTTTCAGTGATGTCCAGGGCTTCATCCGGTTCTTCGGGGATGCCGAGTTCTTTCGCCATCCCATTAGCCGACCCACCTGGTAATATTCCCAGTTCAATGCCCGTACCCTGGATGATATTCGCGACCATCGTAACGGTACCATCGCCACCAACGGCTATAACACGACCTGGTTTTTTATCATCAATATACCTCTTTAAATCAGCGGACACCGGCTGCTCAGGCAACATGAAATAATCAATGGAATAGTCTTTGCCCTGATAATACTGTTCGATGCTTTCTTTCCAGCTTTTGTTGTTCGTATTCCCGGCACCGGGGTTAATTACGAAAAGCATCTTTAAACCATTATTCGCAGTCATTTCTTTAATTTACATGAATGGACCCCCAAAAAACACCTGCACCTGTAAAGCGATCGCTGATTAAAAGATGGCGCAGACGGTTGTTTAAATTCTTAAAATTAAGCGACAGTCCTTCGGTGAAATTATACAATGGTTTTGGTAACGATAAAAATTGTTTGATTTATGGCCATGCGCTGTCGGTAAGTCCGTTGGGCAGAAAAAAATACCGCAACAACTTTTTATACAATACCCTTGCAGTCCTGAGGCTTTTTATCGTGAATCCCATTAAAGCGGCGACTCTTCAATTGGAATGGGAAGGCAAGGTATATGAAACTGTGTCTGAAGCAGATGGTTTCTTCAAATTTGAATGGCAGCCAGAAGTTGCGCTCACCCCCGGTTGTTATTCCGTAAAGGTTAATCTTATTCTTAAAAAGTCGGGAAATATCTCCTGTTCTGCGAAGGCATCTTTAACCGTACCAACGCCGAGTGAATTCGCTTTTATATCAGATATTGACGATACATTTCTAATCTCACATTCGTCAAATCTGCGCAAGCGACTTTTCGTTTTACTTACAGAAAATGCACGAAGCCGCAAACCTTTTGAAGGAGTAGTAAATCATTACAGGTTGTTGAGCAATGCGGATGAAAAAGGCAAAACAGCCAACGCTTTTTTTTATGTAAGCAGCAGCGAATGGAATTTGTATGAATATATCCGGGAATTTTCCCGCCAGAATAAATTGCCGGAAGGTGTGTACTTGCTGAACCAGATAAAAATGATCAGCCAGATATTTAAGACAGGGCAGAATAATCACAGCGGGAAGTTTACGCGCATTGTGCGTATCCTCGAATCGTTTCCTAACCAGCAATTTATATTACTGGGAGATGATTCACAACAGGACGCCAATATTTATGCTTCTATCGTAGCGCATTTTCACAACAAGATCTTTTGTGTCTATATCCGGTCTGTAAATAAAAAAGCCAAACCCCCGGTGGTGGAAAAATTAAAAGAAATAGAAAATGCCGGCGTGCTTACCTGTTACTTCAATCACAGTGCAGATGCAATTCAACATTCGAAAGAAGTGGGAATCATTGATGAGCCCGTGCCGCTATTACCGCCGCTGCAGGTAGGCGAGCGGGGACTTCACGAGGACCCATTTACTCAGCAATAACCAGATAACACCCAGGCAAAACCCGGCGATCACATCTGTTGCATAATGCAGGCTAAGATAAATGCGGCTAAATCCAATCATCAGTGTCATCACCGTCATGCAAATAATCAGCACCCATTTAATCCAGTTTGTAAGATCGCTGCGGTATACGATGTAGCAAAGCATGCCGAAAAAAGTAACGCTGGTAAATGTATGTCCGCTGGGAAAGCTGTAGCCATGCGCCTTGGCGATTAGTGGCACCAGTGGCCTCTGGCGTTCCAGTAAAAATTTAAGGCTGAACAAAACGATTGTGCTCGTGATGGCAACGATGGCAATCTTCCAGGAATATTTGCGTAGTTTTTTTACAAAGTAGAAAATGCCAATCAACAATAAGTTAGCGGGCAACAGGAAAACCTGTGAGCCAAAAAAAGTTGCGGCTAACATCATTCGGGTATTTGCCGGATTAATATGTGGCCTGATCCAATCAAAAACCTTCATGTCAAACACCAGGTTATTGTCTTCAAAAATCATATCGGCAATGGCGAACACTCCCCCCAGGCAAATGAGAAAGAGGGCAATGACAAGAATAAAGGATAAGGTTATTTTACCAGCGTTTGTTTTGGTGGCTGTGGAATTAGGTTGATCAACCATATTGGACGATGTTAAAACTTGAAATAAACAAATAGCCGACCAAAATTTTTGCTGTCGTTTTCGATCCGGTGATACAGTGGTTTGATATGGGGCAACTGCAGAAAGCGTTCAACTTTTTTCCGCAATTGGCCGCTGCCTTTGCCAGGAATGATCTCTACCTCGCGTATTTTTTTATCAATGGCATCTTCAAAAGCATTTAATAACGCTTTATCAATTGCCGCGCTGTTGTTGTAGATCGCATGGAGGTCAACTTTTATCCGCGCCATAATTTTATTTAACTAAACGGATGCCCTTATCCTCCAGGCTGATTTGTTTTTGACGGTATAAATTTCCGAGGGTCATTTTGAATGTTTTTTTACTCATCCCGAAAAAGATATAAATTTCTTCAGGATCTGATTTATCATGATAGGGAAGGAAGCCCTCATGTTCATTCAGCAACCGCATAATTTTGCCGGCTTCATCTTCGACACGTTTGTAACCCGGTTTCCCGGCAGCCACGTCAATCTTATTATCCGGATATATTTTTTTAATAAAACCCTGGAATTTATCACCAACACCGATCTGGCGGTAAATTTCATTAAAGTGCAATACGCCGGTATGTTGGTTATTGATGATCATCACGTAACCGATATCCGTTCTGCGGAAAACGATCAGGTCAACCAATTCCATTTCTTTTACGGTTAACAAATCATTGCTCAGGGTTTGCTCTATTCTTTCAGTTGCTGCAATACGGTTGGTCTGGTCATCGCGGTAAATTTTTACGAGATATTCCCCATTGGGCCGCATGCCGGCGAGCTGCTGCGATTTCGCCACGAAAAGGTCTTTCATCAGGCCAAAATCCAGGAAAGCGCCTTGTTCTGTTACAGTAACAGTGCGGAGTTTCACAATGTCCCCCACAACGCCCATTGGCTTCTGCGTGGTTGCGATCATGCGTCCCTCGCCATCATGATACACAAAGGCGTTGATTTCATCGCCGATGTTGGTATTGGCAGGCACGAAACGTTTTGGGAGCAAAATGCCTTCTGCGCCATCGTCCAGGTAAACCCCAAAGTCGACCTCACGTAATACCTTCATCAAATTATATTCGCCTGTATTTATCATAAAAATGTTATTGCTGGAAGCCGTCAAAGATAACTTTTTACGCGCAGCTTCAGCTAAACCGCGGGTAATCGTTTAAGTGCAAACCGGCGAAGCGGCAGAATAGCTTACCTTTAGAGCTAATTATTTTATACTCTTTATTTTGAAGTTTACAGATTTTGGTTTTAACGAGCGGTTGATGGAAGGCATTGAGGCCTCTAATTACGAATCCGCAACCCCGGTTCAGGAACAGGTGATGCCGTTGATTTTAGCCGGTAAAGATGTGATCGCATCGGCTCAAACGGGCACCGGGAAAACAGCCGCGTTTTTATTGCCGCTGATCCACCGCATTTTGAATGGCAATCATGATGGCAGCAGTATTACCGCGATGGTCATCGTTCCTACCCGGGAACTGGCGGTACAAATTGCCCAGCATTTGGAAGGCTTATCCTACTTCACTTCAGTGAGTTCGATCGCTGTGTATGGAGGAGGTGACGGAAATGCGTTCGTGCAGGAGAAAAAGGCCCTGAGTATGGGTGCAGATATCGTTGTTTGTACACCCGGGAAAATGATGGCTCATATAAAAATGGGTTATGTGAAACTGAACGACCTGCAATATCTCGTACTGGATGAAGCCGATCGCATGCTGGATATGGGCTTTTATGATGATATTATGTTTATCATTGATCATCTCCCCGCAAAAAGGCAAAACCTCTTGTTCTCAGCCACGATGCCACCGAAGATCCGGTCACTGGCGCGAAAAATTCTTCATGAGCCCGAGGAGATCAATATCGCTATCAGTAAGCCACCGGAAAAAATTATCCAGCAGGCTTTTCTCGTTTATGATGCCCAGAAGATCCCGCTGATCCTGCATCTGCTCAAGCAAAAACAGTTCAAAGCGGTATTAATATTTTGTAGCAGTAAACTCAATGTAAAGCAACTAACGCGCGACCTGAAACGCAATGGCATTCACGCCGGCGAAATTCATAGTGACCTGGAGCAGGATGATCGTGAAGATATTTTGATCCAATATAAAAGCGGTCGTTTACCCGTTCTCGTAGCAACAGACATTTTGAGCCGCGGGATTGATATCGACAATATCGACCTGGTCATCAATTTCGATGTTCCCCATGATGGTGAAGATTATGTACACAGGATCGGCCGGACTGCGCGTGCCCAGGCAGATGGAACGGCATACACGCTGGTAAACGTAAAAGAACAACGCAAATTTATTTCCATAGAAAAACTCTTGGGTAAAGAAGTACAAAAGATGCCTTTACCGGAGCATTTTGGTGAGCAACCAACTTACAATACTGCCCCAGAACGGGGTGGCGGGTTCCAGGGAAAAAGAAGAAGTTTTCATCCCAAAGGAGCAAGAAACAAATAATTTTACAAGCGGTGCGGGGGCATCGCTTTTTTCTTGCGCGGTTTCTGGGGTAAAATTCACTGCCTCATGCGTTGCTTTACCTGCTTGATAGCGTTCATCTTCAGTCAGCAAAATATTTCAGCCCGGGTTATCTTTACAAAAAAAACATCAGCAGTTCCACAGATATATTAAACAACCCTGTTGAATACCTTACCGGTATTTCAGCGCCGCGTGCCGAATTGTTAAGGCAGGAGCTAAACATCCATAGTTTTAAAGATCTGCTGGAACATTTTCCCTTTCGTCATATTGACCGGACAAACGTTGATAAAATTGCCGGCCTGCGACCCGGAATGGAATACGCATATGTTGCCGGAAAATTATTGAATATGGAGATCATCGGCCAGAACCGTGGCCGCAGACTCGTGGCCAGGTTGCAGGATCAAACGGGGATCATCGAATTAGTGTGGTTCCAGGGAATTAACTGGGTGCAGAAGATCCTTCATGTAGGGCAATCTTATCTCGTGTTCGGCAAACTCGGATTTTTTATGAGCCAGCCGCAAATTGCGCATCCGGATCTGGAAAATTTTACGGTGGAAAATGCCGCAGGCCGTGCGCACCTGGAGCCGGTTTATCCATCAACCGAAAAACTGAAAGCCAAAGGACTAAGCGGCCATTTGCTCGGAAAATTCACCAAAGAAGTACTGCAACGCATCCAGGAAAAAGATCTGCCTGAAAACCTGCCCGCAAATCTTATTGAGCAATACAAACTGATGCCGCGCTTCCAGGCTTATGAGCAAATTCATTTTCCTGCGTCTGAAAAACATTATGAACATGCATTACGCCGGTTGAAATTTGAAGAATTATTTTTCGCACAGGTGCGGATGCAATTAATGAAGCTTGAACGGCATCGCTTCAGCCGTGGGCAGGTCTTTGATAAGATCGGGGAATTTTTTAATCGGTTTTATAACGACTACCTGCCGTTCCAGTTAACCAATGCACAAAAGCGCGTGTTAAAAGAAATAAGAAAGGATACGGGCAGCGGAAAGCAAATGAATCGGCTCCTCCAGGGAGATGTAGGTAGTGGCAAAACGATGGTAGCGTTGCTGAGTATGCTAATCGCGGCAGACAATGGCTTTCAGTCTGTGTTAATGGCCCCGACAGAGATCCTTGCCCAGCAACATTATACCGGCATCACGGAAGTTTTGAAAGACCTGCCCGTAAACGTGCGCATCTTAACGGGATCAACTCCCGCGAAGCAACGGAAAAAGATCCTGGCAGAATGCGTGGATGGAACGATTCATATCCTGCTGGGCACACATGCTGTAATTGAAGATAAAGTGCAGTTTGCGAACCTGGGTTTTGCCGTTGTAGATGAGCAACACAAATTTGGTGTGGCACAACGCGCCCGGCTCTGGAAAAAAAATACCATTCCGCCGCATGTGCTGGTGATGACAGCCACACCGATTCCGCGTACGCTGGCATTAACAGCTTATGGTGATTTGGATTATAGTGTGATGGATGAATTGCCACCCGGAAGAATTCCGATTACCACTTTTCACCGCATAGAAACAGCACGGCCGCAGGTGATGGATTTTATCAAGGAACAAGTGCAGCTCGGGCGACAGGCTTACGTTATCTACCCGTTGATAGAAGAAAGCAGTAAGCTTGATTATGAAAACCTGATGAAGGGTTATGAAGAAGTGAAGTCATTTTTTCCTGAACCGAAATACTGGATAAGTATGGTTCACGGTAAGCAGCCGGCCGATCAGAAGGAAACCAATATGCAGCGCTTTGTGAAGCAGGACACGCAGATCATGGTCAGCACAACGGTTATCGAAGTTGGTGTAAATGTGCCCAATGCAACTGTGATGGTGATCGAAAGTGCGGAGAAGTTCGGGCTTTCGCAATTACACCAGCTGCGCGGGCGCGTGGGGCGGGGAGCCGATAAAAGTTACTGCGTCCTGCTCACGAAAAATAAACTCTCTAACGACGCGCAGGAAAGGCTCAAAATAATGGTTGCAACGAACGATGGCTTCGCAATTGCCGAAAAAGACCTGGAGCTTCGTGGGCCGGGCGAAATTGAAGGTACACGACAAAGCGGTGCATTGAATTTCAAGTTGGCCAGCCTGATCAACGATAAGGCAATGCTGGAAGTGGCCCGTGAAGCCGTGGAAAAGTTGCTCGAAGCCGATCCCGATCTCAAGCTCCCTGCAAACGAAATGATTAAAAAGCAACTTCATTTTCAAAAAGTAAAAACAAAATGGAGCAAAATCGCGTAAGTAGTTTTTATAATACGTTAAAGCAGCGATAAGATTTAAAAGCAGCCAACCTGTGCCGTTTGCTTTTACGTTTATTATGATTAAATTGTAAATAAAAACACCTTGAACATTTGCTCCAAGATAGTTGCCTGCCTCTCTTTTGTCATGACTGCTTTCCTGTGTACTTTTTCCTCCAGCGCACAAATGCAGTTTACAGAAAACAAGGGTCAATGGCATTCGAATGTTCAGTACCGCGGGGATTTTAATACGGGATCATTTTTTTTGGAAAACAAAGGCTTTACCGTTTTGCTTCATAATCCGCAGGATATTCTCACACTTTCCGAACGCACGCATGGTCATAGCCGCCAAAAGGGATTTAATGCAAATGAGCCCATTGTTGTTCATTCATCTGCTTACAAAGTAGATTTTTTGGGCGCTGCTAAATTTGTTCCGCAAACTCCGGAGAAACCGATGCCGGGCATTAGTAATTATTATCTCGGTTCTGACCCTGCAAAATGGGCGGGTGGTTGCAAAATATTCCAGGCCGTTACGTATTCCAATGTATATCCAAACATCGATATCCGTTATTACAGCGATGCAGCCGGGAGCTTAAAATATGATTTCATTGTACGGCCTGGCGGAAATGTAAATGCGATCGCAATGCGTTACGATGGCGTAAAATCGCTGTCTGTAAAAGATAAAGAACTAATCATTTCCACTGCGGTGGGTGAGGTAAAAGAGTTGTATCCGTACAGCTATCAATCAGGGGACGGTAAACGTCAAACTGTTGAAGCAAAATACGTCGTTCGGGATAACGTAGTAAGTTTTGATATCAGGAATTATGACACGAAGCAAACCCTGATCATTGATCCTTCCATTATTTTTTCTTCTTTTACAGGCAGCACAGCCGATAATTGGGGATACACCGCAACGCCCGGACCTGATGGGAGTTTTTACGCCGGCGGTATTGTTTTCGGAACGGGTTACCCGGTTTCTCCCGGAGCTTACGATATTACTTTCGGTGGCGGTGAAAATGAAGGAGAAGGCGGATATGATATCGGAATTTTTAAGTTTTCTCCGGATGGTGGAACACGATTATATGCCACTTATCTCGGTGGTAATAAAAATGAGCAGCCGCACAGTATGATCACAGATCCACAGGGGAACCTGATCGTAGCAGGGAGAACCGGCTCAGATAGTTTTCCCGTTACGATTCCCAAGATCGGTCCTTGTGGCAAATACGATATTTTCATTACGAAATTTAGCGCCGATGGCAGCCGGCTGATCGGCTCCGCTCGTATTGGCGGAACGGGTGATGATGGCGTTAATATCCGCCCGAAGTATACATCTCCTCTCGGGGCAGAAAGTTTACGCCGGAATTATGGAGATGATGCGAGGAGTGAAGTGATCCTGGACGGCAATAACAATATTTTTCTTGCGTCTGTTACAAGGCCCAATACGGCAGCTAACGGCTCGCAGCTTCCTTCCGATTTTCCCATCAGAAATACCGGGATTCAAACGAGTTTCGGTGGTGGTAAACAAGATGGCGTCGTTTTAAAATTTAATCCTGCACTTACAAATATTTTATTCAGTACTTATTTTGGTGGCAATCAAAACGATGCCTGCTTTGTTGCGAACATTAATCCAACAACCGGTGATCTGTACGTAGCTGGCGCTACCGAGTCATCCGTGGGATTACCGGGATTAACAGCGGGCGTTATTCAACAAAACTTTCAAACAGGAACTGCAGGAACAGCACTAGCACCAGACGGGTTTGTTACGCAATTAAAGGCTGATGGATCTGCGGTGGTGAGGACAACTTACCTGAGTGGAACGCCTGCTGCGAACGGCATTTCTATAGATATGGTTTATGGGCTAAAGTTTGACCGGCTGGGTTTTCCTTATGTAATGGGTACCACCACCGGAACCTGGCCTGTAATTAATGCCGGGTATAGCAATGCGGGCTCCAAACAATTCATCAGTAAACTCAAGCCTGATCTTACCGGGTATGTTTATTCAACGGTCTTTGGAACTAATTCTGCATCGCCGAATATCTCACCGATCGCATTTATGGTGGACCGCTGTCAAAACGTATATGTTTCCGGCTGGGGCGGTGGAGAAAATAACTCTCAAAATTACAATACAGGAAATACAACTGGTTTGCCGGAAAAAAATCCATTGGCAGGCGCAAGGCTACCGGACGGTGCTGATTTTTATTTCTTCGTTCTGGAAAAAAATGCAACCAGCCAATTATTCGGTTCGCATTTTGGCCAAAACGGTGGGCTGGGTGACCATGTTGATGGCGGTACCAGCAGGTTTGATGATAACGGTATAATTTACCAGGCAATCTGTGCGAATTGTGGAGGAAATGGTCCGCAGCGAGTGACATTTCCTACCACACCGGGAGCCTATTCACAATTCAATGGCAGCTCCAGTTGTAATGAAATTGCGCTTAAAATAGAAATGGATTTTTCCGGCGTAGGTGCAAGCGTTCAGGCCTCCATAAACGCTGTTGTAAATGATACCAGTGGTTGTGTTCCACTGGTCGTGACATTCAAGGACACGCTACAAAAAGGGAAAAAATACTACTGGGATTTTGGCAACGGAAGATTAGATACAACAACGAATTTTAATAACACAAATACCTATACGGCTGTTGGTGTTTACCGCGTGATGCTCATTGCTGAAGATAGTAGCACCTGTAATATCCGGGATACCGCCTATGTAACCATTCGCGCAGGAAATAATAAGGCCAATCTTGATTTTGTTTCGCAGAAACTTGCGCCTTGCCAGAGCCTGACGATGCAGTACACAAATACGACCACATCCAACACGCCCAATTTTGGTCCGAAAACTTTTATTTGGGATTACGGAGACGGCTCTCCGCGTGATACGTCGGGTTACGCGCCTCCAAGAACGCATACTTATGCTGCGCCCGGCGTGTATATCGTAAAATTAATCATCCTGGATACGTCGTTTTGTAATTCACCGGATTCAATTCAGAAAACCATTCGCCTGAACCCGATTGTAAAAGCCATTTTCGAAACGCCGCCTACGGGTTGTGCGCCTTATACAGCTGTCTTTAATAATCTTTCACTTGCCGGAACGGATTTCATCTGGGAATTTGGTGACAATACCACATCAACGGTATCCAGCCCAACTCATTTGTATGCGACTCCCGGAATCTACCGTGTAAGGCTGATCGCAATCGATACCAACACTTGTAACAGGGTAGACACCTCTGCTTATCAAACGATTCGTGTAGTAGCTAAACCTACAGCCAGTTTTACATGGGCACCCAATCCACCCATAGCAAACACACCCGTTCGTTTCACCAATCTTTCAGTAGGGGCCACTCGTTATCTCTGGAACTTTGGTGATGGCGATACATCGGTGCTAACCAATCCAACTCATCAATATAATGAGACCGGCACTTTCAGGGCGGAACTGGTGGCTTACAATGCGGAAGGCTGCACCGACACGGCGAGCCTGGATGTTCAAACTATCATCAACCCTTTACTTGATGTACCTAATGCGTTCACGCCGGGTAAATTTGGAGAAAATGCCATCGTGTATGTCAGGGGTTTCGGGATTGGCAAAATGAACTGGCGGATCTATAATCGCTGGGGCCAGCTGATCTTTCAATCTGCTTCCCGTAAATCAGGATGGGATGGGACGTTTAAAGGTCAATTGCAACCAATGGACGTGTATACTTATACTTTAGATGTTGAATTTACGGACGGGAAAAAGATACGTAAGACGGGAGATATCACCCTGTTAAAATAAAAAAAGAAGGAAATGTATAATGCAGAAATTAATTAAAATAGCGTTGTTCCAGGTGTTGATGCTGGCGGCTTTAAACAGTTTTGCCCAGGATCTGCATTTCTCGCAATTTTTCAATTCGACCCTCACGACGAATCCGGCCAACACAGGCTTTATTCCTGATGCGGATTACAGGCTTGGCGTTCACTACCGCAACCAGTGGAGCAGTGTTATGTCTGTTCCTTTCAAAACAATGAGTGCATTTGGTGATGCACAATTATTCCGCGACCGCCTGGAAAATGGATGGCTGGGTGTGGGCGCTGTGGTGCTGGCTGATGAAGCCGGCAGTGGTAGCTTAAGGTCAACGAAAGTTTATGGTTCGATCGCTTATCACCAGATGCTTGGAAGCAGCAGTTTATTAAGCGCAGGTTTTAACCTGGGTTGGGCAAATAAGAGAGTTGATCAATCGAGCCTTAAATTCCCTGACCAGTTTGATGGCAAATTTTTCGATAACGGTCTGCCAACACAAGTGTTCCTGGCGAATAACAGTGTAAGTTATTTTGATATGCAGGTAGGCATGAACTACGCTTATTTCCCCCAGGAAAATGTTTACATCAATGCAGGTTATTCTATCCATCATGTAAATAAACCAAGAGAGACTTTTTTTAATAATCAGACAAATGATGGCATCATTCCCATGCGGCATATCGGGTTTGTAAATGCAATACTTAAAGTGAATGAAAAGGTGATTATTAATCCTAACGTTTATTTTACTACCCAGGCGAAAGCGACAGAGCTTACGGGCGGAATGAATGCTAATTATAATTTATCCGAAGCGGGCGAACGGCAGTTGATCGCAGGATTATATTATCGCCATAAAGACGCGGTTATTCCGATGCTTGGTTTCGAAACAAATAACTTACGATTTACTTTTAGTTATGATGCGACGATCTCCTCCATGAAAAATTTTAATAATTATCGTGGCGCCAGTGAATTTACATTGGTGAAAAAGGGTTTCTATCCTGAAAATGTAAACCGGCAGTCTCTTTGTCCGAAGTTTTAAAAAATAAATAAAACATCATCTGCTGCTCGTTATAACCGTGTTTTTTCACGATTTTTGCGCAAATTATTTTCATGGCGTTATCCGCAATTACTCCTGCTGCACATACAGAACACCTGGCAGCATTCCGCAATATTCTTGGCAATGATTATGTTTTTACCGATGATGAAAATCGGAATAATTACGCGCATGATGAAACAGAGAATTTACACTTCTTACCGGATATCGTTATAAAGCCACGCACTGCTGAAGAGTTGAGCGAGGTAATGAAAATCTGCAACCAGCATCGCATTCCTGTTACACCTCGTGGCGCAGGAACGGGCCTGAGCGGCGGCGCGCTTCCGCAATTAGGCGGTGTTCTGGTGTCGTTTGAACGTATGAATTCAATCCTCGAGATCGATGAAAGAAATTTACAGGTAACGACTGAACCCGGTGTGATCACAGAAGTTTTACAAAACGCAGTAAAGGAAAAGGGCTTGTTTTATCCACCCGATCCAAGCAGTCGTGGCAGTTGTTTTATCGGTGGAAATATTGCCGAAAACAGCGGCGGACCTAAGGCTGTAAAATATGGCGTGGTAAAAGATTATGTCCTGAACCTGCAGGTCGTTCTTGCTAACGGCGATATCATCTGGACAGGCGCCAACGTGTTGAAAAATTCAACTGGATATAACCTCACACAGCTGATGGTGGGAAGCGAAGGCACATTAGGATTAGTAACAAAAATTGTATTAAAACTGATCCCGCATCCAACTTATGATTTATTAATGCTCGTTCCTTTTAATGACCTGGAAGATGCCGGCGCTGCAGTTAGTGCAATATTTCGCGGCGGCTTTACACCCAGCGCATTGGAATTAGTAGAGATCGATGCGCTTAAAATTGTCAGTGATTTTGTCGACAGTACTGCCGTTCCAATCGATGATAATGTTGCCGCTCACCTGATTATCGAAGTGGATGGCAATCATATGGAAACATTGATGTCTGAAATGGAAGCGATCGCAGAATTGCTGACTGCTTATAATTGTGGTGAAGTTTTCTTTGCTGATGACGCCCAGCAAAAAGCTGAATTGTGGAAGTTACGCAGGCGCGTAGCCGAAGCTGTAAAGCTGGCGGGTTATACGATTGAAGAAGATACAGTCGTGCCGCGCGCGAACCTGCCTGCATTAATCCATGGCGTGAAAGAGCTGGGTAGGAAATATGATCTTCACGCGGTTTGTTATGGCCATGCAGGAGATGGAAATTTACACATCCGCATCAAAAAAGAAGGAAGTATTTATAGCCTGAATAAT
Organism: Ferruginibacter sp.; assembly: GCA_028288705.1. Taxonomy (GTDB): domain Bacteria; phylum Bacteroidota; class Bacteroidia; order Chitinophagales; family Chitinophagaceae; genus Ferruginibacter. Next base: position 260,065 of record JAQBNH010000008.1, on the reverse strand, counting down.
CCGGAAGTGATCCCGGCATTAAAAGCGTTGTTCCAACTGGTGCATTCCCTGGGTGGCACCATCAGTGGCGAACATGGCATCGGACTTATCCAGAAAGAATTTATGGATATTGTTTTTGCACCGGCAAACCTGCAACTGATGCGCGCGATTAAGAAAGCATTTGATCCAAACGATATCCTTAACAGCGGCAAAATATTTGATGCCGTGTAAAAAAAGTGTATGAAACGCATCTGTCTTTTATTACTAGCTGTTATTAGTTCTTCCATGCTGTTCGCGCAGGAAGAAGAACCGGCTGAAAAGAAATTTTTTAAGAAAGAAAACCTGTTCACCGGCGGTACGGTAAACGCATCATTTTTCAACGGAACAACCGCACTCGGCATTAGTCCGTATTTCGGGTATAGCATCAATCGTTTTGTTGATGTCGCCGTTTCTGCAAACCTGAATTATATTTCTCAAAGAGATTATGACCAGTACGGCGATAAACTGCGACAAACAATTTACGGCCCGGGCGCATTTATAAGGTTATACCCCGTGAAGTTTTTATTCGCACACGCGCAGTATGAATATAATCTGATCCGCTACCGTTATATCCCGCCATCCAGCCAGGGGTTGCCTGATGAGAAATTTCGCTTTAATGCGCCCAGCTTTTTAGTGGGAGGAGGTTTTGCCAATGGCCGCGAAGGCACAGGTTCGTTTTATTATATCTCCATCCTCTGGGATGTACTGAAGGATAACAATTCACCTTATGTTGATAATTTAAATCGCCCGCTACCTCAAATTCGCGCCGGATATAATATTGCGTTGTTCCAGGGAAAAGACAGGGACTAAAGAAACGGTAGTAAAGCTGAAGGTTCTGTGAGCACCGTCATTTTTTCATCCGGGTGATCATAGAGAAAACCTTCTGCATGCATTTTGGAAATATGGGCAATGAGATGATCATAAAAGCCTCCTGAATTCAGAAAGAAGATTTTTTTGTTATGAATACTTAACTGGTTCCAGGTAAGCATTTCAAACACCTCATCCAGGGTTCCATATCCACCGGGTAAGATGATGGCCGCATCGCATTTTTCATAAAGCATTTGTTTGCGGATATGCATATTCTCAACAACAGTTAATTCTGTGAGTCCGTTATGCTGGTGTTCCCATTCTGATAATAACTTAGGAATGATGCCAATGACATGGCCATTTTTTTCGAGTGCGGCATTCGCTACTGCAGCCATCAATCCTTTATTACCACCACCATAAATTATCTTAATATTTTTTTCAGCGAGCAAGTAACCAAGTTCACGTGTATGTGCTTCAAACAAAGGATCAGCGCCGGTTTTGCTACCACAAAAAACTGCGATTGATTGTATCTGCATAAAAGTTAAATATTAATAAAGAGCAAAGACACAACCTTTTTTTATATTTTCAACCTTATTTTTACGTAAACATTCACTATGTCCCCAACAGATTTGCTTTCCTTTGTGATCGGTTATTTTTTATTACTTCTTGGGGTTGCCTGGTACACCAGCAAGAACTCAAACAATGAATCTTTTTTCATCGGTAACCGGAATTCCAACTGGATGCTTGTTGCGTTTGGTATGATAGGGACCTCATTATCAGGCGTAACATTTGTGAGTGTACCCGGCGGTGTGGGCAAAGAATCTTTTGCATATTTCCAGATCGTGATCGGCTACCTGATCGGTTACCTCGTGATCGCATATGTGTTGCTGCCATTGTATTACAGACTGAATCTTACTTCCATTTATAATTACCTGAGTTCCAGGCTTGGCGTAAATTCTTATAAAACAGGTGCGTCATTTTTTATTCTTTCGCGCACACTCGGCGCAACCGCAAGGCTTTACCTCGTGGTGAAGATCCTGCAGGATACCATCCTCGCAAGTTTGGGTGTTCCTTTCTGGGTAACAACCATGATCATCCTGATCATGATCCTGATCTACACTTATGAAGGTGGAGTAAAAACGATCGTCTTTACTGATACTTTACAAACCACGTTCATGTTAACCGGGCTGGTAGTTTGTGTCGTGTATATTTTAAATACAATGGATATGAGTTTCGGCTCCGCCATTTCCGCGATGAACGATAAGGGCTATTCGAAAATATTTTTCACTGATCCCAACAGTAAATTATTTTTCCTGAAACAAATATTGGCCGGTGCTTTCATCACGATCACGATGACAGGCATGGACCAGGAAATGATGCAGAAAACGATTTCCGTAAAACGTTTACAAGATTCCCAGAAAAACATCATCACGCTGTCACTTATTATGGTGGTGGTGATCTTTATATTCTTATTCCTTGGCGGATTATTGCATCTGTATGGCGCGCAGCAGGGCGTGAGTTCTACAGGCGATAAACTATTCCCGGACCTTGCCTTGAATCATATGCCTTCAATCGTTTCGGTGATATTTATCATCGCATTAATTTCGGCATTGTTCCCGAGTGCTGATGGTGCGATCACCGCATTAACCTCTTCTTTTTGTATTGATATTCTTGGTATGCAGCGGCGCGACGACTGGACGGAAGTAAAAAAGAAAAAGATCCGCCAACGTGTTCATCTTGTTGTTGCTGCTGTCTTCCTGGTCTTCGTTGTTATATTCCATTGGGTAAATAATCCGAGTATGATCACCGTGATATTAAAAGTGGCGGCTTATACGTATGGGCCGTTACTTGGCTTATTTACCTTTGGTATTTTAACGAAACGGCAAATCAATGATAAACTGGCACCCTACGTTTGTATTGCTGCACCAGTCATTTGTTTTATTGTAGATAAATTTCAGAAGGAATTATTTGGGGGGTTACAAATCGGTTCCGAATTGCTGATCTTAAACGGCTTGCTTACCTATATCGGTCTCATGCTGATCTCCCGTAAACCAAATCAACAACTAACAACATAATGGAGTTCCTGTTGCCATCCGCGGAGACTTATGCAGCTGCCTTCACAACTGCACTCGACCCTGCGTTGACAGCGATTGAGCAGCAAACAACAGCTGCTCATCCTCACGCGCATATGCTGAGCGGGCATACACAAGGAATTTTTTTAGAAATGATTTCAAGAATGATCTCGCCCGAGACTATTCTCGAGATTGGAACCTTCACTGGTTTCAGTGCCGTTTGTTTAGCGAAAGGGTTAAAGCGCGGCGGCCGGCTGGATACGATTGAAATCCGGCACGAAGATGCGGAAACAGCCATTCAACATATTGGGCGGGCGGGTTTTACAAATCGCGTTTTTGTACATACCGGCGACGCACGGGAAATCATTCCGCAACTGGAGCAACAGTGGGATTTGGTATTCATCGATGCCGATAAGGTTAGCTATATTGAATATTACGAACTAACTTTGCCGCTGCTTAAGCCGGGAGGCTGGCTGATCGCCGACAATGTGCTGTTTCACGGACAAGTACTTGAAGCAGAACTCAAAGGCAAAAATGCAAAAGCTATCCAGGCATTTAATGAACATGTGGCCGCGGATAAGCGCGTAGAGCAGGTGTTGTTAACCGTTAGAGACGGGCTCCTGATCATCCGAAAATTATAAAAATGAAAAAGGTTTTTTTTCTGATAGTTGTTATTTTATCATCTCGTTGCCTGCTTGCGCAAAACATTACGGTGCAGGAATACATCGCTACGTATAAAGACATTGCGATCCAGGAAATGAAACGGATGGGCATACCCGCATCCATCACACTCGCGCAGGGAATCCTGGAAACAGAAAATGGCAACAGTGTGCTGGTAAAAAAATCAAACAACCATTTTGGTATAAAGTGTAAATCTAACTGGACGGGAGAGTCTGTTTCCCACACGGATGATGCAGTGGGAGAGTGTTTCCGCAAGTATGATAATCCTGAGGACAGTTACCGCGATCATAGTAATTTCCTGCGGAACAGTTCCCGCTATGCTTCGCTGTTTTTACTGGAGCCAACCGATTACAAAGGCTGGGCTTATGGATTGAAGAAAGCAGGTTACGCAACCAACCCACGTTATCCCGAAATACTGATAACGAATATTGAGAAGTACAACCTGCAGCAATATAATGTTCAGTTCCTCGATGAGCAGCCGATTAAAGATCCCTTGAAACAAGCTGAAGATGCCAACCAGGAAAAGATCATGGCAAAAACCACTACATCAGGACCGATAAAAATTGGTGAAACGATACCGGTAAAAAAGTCCGATAACAGTCATTTTAATAACCTGAAAGCAGTGTTTGCTTTACGCGGAACATCTTTGTTAGCGATTGCCACAGTGAATGATATCTCCCTTTCAAAATTGCTTGAATACAACGACCTTAAAAATGACGGGTTGATTTCGGAAGACCAGTGGATATATTTAGAAAAGAAGGCGAAACAAGGCAATCGCGATTATTACACGGCTCTGCAAACAGAAAGCCTGTATGATATTTCCCAGAACAACGGTATTCAACTGGCCTTGCTTCAGTCGTACAACCAACTGGCGCAGCCGGGGATGATCAGGCAGGGAACGCAGGTTCGTTTACGTCCGGGATTGGCAGTATTGCCGGATGCGGCTCCGGCAGCAAAAAAAATCCATGCGGTACAACCAAAAGAAGGGTTATTCAGCATTGCTAAAAAATACAATGTTTCCGTTCAGGATATCCGTGACTGGAACGGTTTGTCGAATGATGAACTCCGTATCGGCCAGGAATTAATTATTTCAAAATAAGTTACATGTCAGTGATCCAGGTAAACGATAAAAGGTTTGAACCTTATTTAACTGCTGCAGAAATCGCAGCGCAGGTGAAACGTGTTGGTGCAGAAATCAATCGGGATTATGCCGGAAAACGACCATTGTTTATCGCGATCCTCAATGGCTCTTTCATGTTCGCATCTGATCTTTTTAAAGAATTGACTATAGATGCAGAGATTTGTTTTATCAAACTTGCTTCGTATAAGGGTACGCGTAGTACGGGCCACGTGATCACTTCAATCGGTTTGGATGAGTCATTAAAAGACCGCCATGTCATCATTGTAGAAGACATTGTAGACACGGGTAAAACACTGGCCGAATTCTTACCTCAACTCACAGATCAGCAACCGGCCTCTTTAAAAATTGCTTCACTGCTTCATAAACCTGAAGCGCTGCAACACGCGATCAGTATCGATTATCTCGGCTTCAGCGTTCCAAATAAATTCCTGTTAGGTTACGGTTTGGATTATGATGGTCTTGCAAGAAACCTGAAAGAGATCTATCAGCTCATTGGCGAGTAGGAGGCAACATTAACCTTCTAAATGTTGTCTATTCAAAGAAAATAGCTATTTTACTTAATCGTTATTTCTTGAAAAAAGCCATCCTATATTGCTTGCTCCTCTGTTTTGCAATTCCTGCATCTGCGCAGTACTATTTGCGGGGAGATGTTAAGGATGAAAAAAATCAGCCGCTGCAAAATGTAAAGATCTTTCTGCATTCTGCGCGCTCCATTTATTATTCCGGTTCTTACGGCAGCTTTGGTTTCACCGTGCCTAATGCATATGATTCACTTTCGTTTAGCCTTGATGGATATGAAGTAAAATCATTACGCGTAAAATCTGATCTCTGGCAAAGTATAGTTTTAAAAACTTCTGCCTCGCACGCAAATAATAATAAGCCAAAGCTTATCTCCATTACAAAAGACTTAAAGCAAAGTTCGCGGCTGAACTTGTTTGTGAGCAACGAAACCTATTTCCAGTTGGTGGAAAATGAATTCGTAAAAGCCGCCAATTTCCCTAACACCGGTTTCTCACTTAATGTAAACAAAGCTTCTTACAGCAATGTGCGGCGCTTCATTAATATGAAAAGCCCTGTGCCGCCCGATGCCGTTCGCGTGGAGGAAATGCTGAACTATTTTAACCTGCATTACCGCGAGCCTGATCCCGGTCAGGTGTTTCGTGTTGAATCACAAATGACTTCATGCCCCTGGAATCCGGGAAAGCAATTGTTGTTCTTAAATGTGAGTGCCAAAAAATTAAACCTGGAAAAAATACCTCCTGGCAATTTTGTCTTTCTAGTGGATGTATCGGGCAGTATGGATATGCCGAACCGGTTGCCTTTGTTGAAAGCAGCCTTCCAGCTGTTTGTAAAAAACCTGCGGGCGATTGATACCGTCTCCATTGTAATGTACGGCGGAACAGTGGGCATCTGGTTACAACCAACTTCAGGTGCAGAAAAAGATAAGATATCAAAGTCAATTGAGGAACTCACAGCCGCAGGCGATACCCCGGGTGAATCTGCCATACGTGCTGCCTATAAACTGGCAGAAAGCACTTTTATCAAAGGTGGCAATAATCGGGTGATCCTGGCTACCGACGGAGATTTTAATGTTGGGGAAACTTCTGAAAAAGCCATGGATGAACTGATCACTAAGCAAAGGCAAACAGGCGTATACCTGACCTGCCTCGGCGTAGGAATGGGAAACTTTAAGGACTCAAAATTACAAACACTGGCGAAAAAAGGTAACGGCAATTATGCCTACCTCGATGATATTGCCGAAGCCGAAAAAGTTTTAGTGAAAGAACTAACGCAAACTTTTTACGCAGTGGCTGACGATGTATTTATGAATGTGGAGTTTAACCCGGCGATGGTTAAAGAGTATCGGCTGCTGGGTTTTGATAATAAGAAAGAAGCGATTGCCGATGCCGGCAGTGACCTGGAAGGTGGTGAGATCGGCAGCGGAAACAGCACACTCGCCGTTTTTGAAATCGTGCCCACGCAACAAAACCAATTAACGATCAGCACCACTGTTGCCGAAGAACTCGCTGTGGTGAGCCTGCGATATAGTTTGCTGAATGACACCCTCAATCATCGGCTTAATTACAATATTAAGGCTGATTATGCGCAGATGGATAAAATAGACCCACAACTCAAATTTGGCGCGGCAGTGTTGATGCTGGGATTGAAATTAAAGAACTCCAAATTCCAGGGTATCACGGATTGGGACCTGATCAGATCAACTGCCCAGTCAGCTGCCGATAAAAATGATTTTCTCCAGAAAGAGTTCCTGCTCCTCGTTGACAAGGCGGAGAAATTGTACGAACCCAAAAAGAAAAAGAAAGCCAAACCTAAGGACGATTAAGGGCGTGAAAAAGCCTGCTCGGTAAAGCAGGCTTTCAAATATTAATCGGGAAATTATTTTACTTCCACACTGTCATCCAGGTCGGCATCTACGAGGATACGTCCGCAGTTTTCACAAACCATTACTTTTTTACGTAGTTTAATTTCGCTCTGTTTTTGCGGCGGGATGGCATGAAAACAACCACCACAGCTATCTCGTTCAACAGGCACAACTGCAAGGCCATTGCGGTAATTTTTGCGGATGCGATCGTAGCTCAGTAACAACCTTTCGTCCACATGACTCCGTGCAGCTTCAGCTTCTTTGTTATATTGCTTCTCTTCTTTTTCTGTTTCGCTGATGATCTTTTCCAGCTCACCTTTTTTACCACTTAAGTTGGTTTCTTTCGTTGCTACAGCTTTTTTAGCAAACTCTAATTGCTTTGCTTTTTCAGCGATTTCTTCGGTTGCATCCTTAATATGCTTTTCGCAAAGTTTTTCTTCCAGTTGCTGCATCTCGATCTCTTTATTGATCGCTTCAAACTCACGGTTGTTCTTTACATTCTCGCTTTGCTTTTCATATTTCGTGATCAGCCCCTGCGCTTCTTTAATGCCTTCTTTCTTTTGTTCAATAAATTCTGTGATGCCATTGATCTCTTCTTCTACGCGCGTCTGGCGGGCATGCAGGCCTTCGATCTCATCTTCAAGGTCCTTCACTTCCATTGGCAGCTCTCCTTTAAGGATCTGGATTTCATCCAATTTGCTGTCGATCTTCTGGAGGCGAACTAGAGAGGTTAATTTTTCTTCAACAGAGAATTCTTTAACAGAAGCCATAATTTTTGATTGTTTTATTTGTTTGTCCGTTGCGGCTACAACTTTGGGTTCGATGATGAAGGTAAATATGCGCTGGGCTAACCTTTAAAATACTGAACGGGGTTGGTATGCACACCGGTTTTTAGGACGGCAAAGTTAGGGAATTTATTGCTCAAAATATCAAATAGAAGGTCAATGCTGAATTGCTCACTCTCGTAGTGGCCGATATCTGCCAGCAGCAGTTTTCCGTCAGCATCAAAAAATTCATGGTATTTCAGGTCGGCGGTTATATAAATATCAGCCCCTGCGCCAATCGCTGCACCAGTAAGAAAGTTTCCCGCGCCGCCACAAAGCGCGACCTTCCTGATTGCTGTATTCAACATTCGGCTATGTTTTATTACGGGAATATTGAATGTGTTTTTGAGCGTCTGAAGGAATTGTTCTGCGGGTTGACTTTCGGATAATTCGCCTATGATTCCAGCTCCAGTCTCCTGGAAAAGATTTGTAAGTGCGTAAATGTCGTGGGCCACCACTTCATACGGATGATTGGCCTTCATCGCGCGGATGATTCCGGCTTCCTGCCAATGTGGAAAAATCACTTCAACGCGAACTTCCTGTTCAGTATGGCGTTCATTAATTTTTCCTATGAAAGGATTTGTGCCGGGCCCGGCTTTAAAAGTACCGTTGCCGGTCGTACTGAAACTACAATCGGAATAGTCACCAATTGCGCCAGCGCCGGCTGTAAAAAGTGCATCCATTAAAGTCTGCTGGTAGTCAACTGGCACAAAAACAGACAATTTTCGCAGGAGGTTTGTCTTGGGCGCCAGGATACTGCGGTTAATGAGTCCTAACTTGTCGGCCATTTTACCGCTTACGCCGCCGATCACATTATCGAGGTTTGTATGGATCGCATAAATGGCGACATCATTTTTGATAGCATTGATGATCGTTTGCTCCACGTAATTTTTGCCCGTGATTTTTTTTAGTCCCCGGAAAACAATAGGATGATGAGCGATCACCAGGTTGCAGTTTTTTTCTTTGGCTTCGCTAATGACATCTTCCGTACTGTCGAGGCAGAGCAATACACCCGAACATTCCCACGAACTGTTACCGCAAATCAACCCGGTATTATCATAATCTTCCTGTAATGCAGGCGGGGCGAATTTTTCAAGTGGCGCGATGATTTCTCTGATCAGCATTTTGTAGCTATTATTGTTGGCTAAGGTAAAGCCTTAAGCAACATTCCACTGTATTATTTTCGTACGAGCCTGGCAAGCCTTTTTATAATTAATAGTTAGATTTTAAGGGCTGGATTGTTAACTGATCTTCATGTACTGTCACCAGACGCTTATATTTGCGTAGTTATTAAAATATGCATTCAGTTTACAATCAATACAAGGATAGCCTGCAAAAAATTGCAGATCTGCGATATGCTTCCGCTGTACTACAGTGGGACCAGGAAACCTATCTTCCACCAAAGGGTGGAGAGTTGCGCGGACGGCAGATCGCCACACTTACGGAATTGGCCCATGAACAATTTACCGGTGCTGAAATGGGCGGCCTCCTGCAGCAACTGGAAGCAGCAGTCGGGCTGTCAGACCCGGAGAAAAGAAACGTCGATTTAAGCCTGGAGGATTATCACAAAAGCAAAAAATTACCGGCGGCATTCGTCAGGAAAATGAGCGAAGCGGTGAACAAAAGTTTTCACGCCTGGATCGAAGCACGGAAGCAAAATAATTTCGCTGTTTTCCAGGAACCTCTGGCTGCTATTATCGACCTCAAAAAACAGGAAGCGGATCTGTTAGGTTATGAGCATCATCCCTACGATGCTTTAATGAATGAATATGATAAAGGCCTCACTGTTGCTACAACAGATGATTTGTTCAACAACCTGAAACCTCAGCTGCTGGGCCTTTACCGCGAAATCAGTTCTAAACCGCAGGTAGATAATTCATTCCTGCATCAGCATTTTGATAAAGACAAGCAATGGCAGTTTGGGATGGATATCCTGAAAAATATGCATTTCGATTTTGAAGCCGGCAGGCAGGATATCAGCGAGCACCCGTTCACCACAAATTTTAACAGCCATGATGTTCGTGTTACCACGCGCATCGATGAAAACGATTTTGGCAACATGCTCTGGAGTTGCATCCACGAAGGTGGACATGCCCTGTATGAACAAGGTTTACCGGCTGAAGAATATGGGTTGCCATTAGGCGAATATTGCAGCCTGAGTATTCATGAAAGCCAGAGCCGGTTGTGGGAAAATTGTATCGGGCGAGGCCTGCCGTTTTGGACCAGCCATTACCCTGAATTACAACAACTGTTTCCGGAACAACTCGGTGGCGTTTCACTGCAACAATTTTATGCAGGCATCAATAAAGTTCAGCCATCACTGATCCGGACAGAGGCCGATGAGATTACCTATCATTTTCATGTGATGATCCGCTACGAAATTGAGAAACAGCTGATCGAAGGCAGCATTACAGCGAAAGATATCCCGGCGATCTGGAATGAATCTTATAAAAATTATTTAGGGGTAACCGTACCTGACGACAAACGTGGTTGCCTGCAGGATATCCATTGGTGCCATGGTAGTTTTGGCTATTTCGCAACTTATAGCATCGGAAGTTTATATGCTGCGCAACTCTATGCAGCTATTTTGAAAGAACAGCCCTCTTTGGAGAGAGAGATCGCCTACGGTAACAGCATAAAAGCGTGGAACTGGTTGCAACAACAAATTTATCGCCACGGGCGTTATTACAATTCCTCCGAGCTTTGTAAGATGGCCACGGGAGAAACACTGAACAGTCAATACTTTATTGATTATGCAAGAAATAAATACGGGAATATCTATGGATAACAAACGCTTCGACCGCATTTTTTTTAAATGGCGCTTTGTGATTGCAACGCTATTAGCGGCTGTCATGCTTTTTGCAGGTGGTTGTAGTAAAACCGGGAGCAACCAGGCAACCGAAAATCTTCTCCAGCAGTATTTTGAACAGAATGTTTTAAACCGTGATTTCATCGTGAGCAATGCCAATGATAACGGAACTGATCTCACGGCTCAGTACAATGGCTATGTTTTCCGCCTCATGAAAAATACTTATTTCGATGGGCCGATGACAGCGGCGAAAAACGGCGTTACGTATACCGGCACCTGGACCAGCAATGATGATTATGGCAAACTGGTCATCAATATTACCCAGCCTTCAATTCCTGCTGGTTTTACCTTTATTAACCGCGAATGGCGGTTTACCAAGAAAGCTTTTCCTGTGATGGAACTAGCTCCCTGGGGAAGTACCGATGCCAAGGTTTTACACATGCAAAGATTATAGATTGTTTTTTTACGTAAAGGCAATTTTTTGACGAATTTAGAGTTATGCATTTATAGCCCTAACTATACCTATACCTGAACGTAAAACAAACGAATCTACCTATGCCTGACCACAGCCTGGTGAAAACCAGTTGCGCTATCCTGTTATTTTTGCTTCTTGGCTTTTTTGCCAAAGCACAGCAACCGGTTGCAGCATTTACTGCTACGCCTGTTTCAGGTTGTGCTCCGCTGGTGGTTAATTTCACAGATCAATCGGGCGGCAACCCCACAAGCTGGCATTGGGATTTAGGTAATGCCACCGTTTCCTTCCTTCAAAATCCTTCTGTAACCTATTTCAATCCCGGCCTCTACAGTATTAAATTAGTCGTACAAAATGCTGCCGGCAAAGATTCTATTACGAAAACTCAATATATTTCTGTCGCACCGCAACCTGTCGTAAATTTTTCTGCCAATCGTTTTGCAGGCTGTTTTCCGCTGCCGGTTCAGTTTACCGATTTAAGTTCGGCAGGCAATGGTGGTATTAACAGCTGGCAATGGGATTTTGGCGACGGCGCCACTTCAACCGCTCAAAGTCCGGCGCACACCTACACGGCAGCAGGAAATTTCAATGTATCTCTTCGCGTGGGGAATAGCGGTGGCTGTTTTAAAACGCTCACGAAATCACAGTATATCCAGGTTAGCCAGGGTGTTCATGCAGATTTTACGAATAGCGCACCGAACAATTGTTCATCCCCTGTAAATATTGTTTTTCAGAATGCGTCAACGGGTACGGGGGTACTTACTTATTTGTGGGATTTTGGCGATGGGGGAACTTCATCTCAAACTAACCCTGCACACAATTATACCGTCGCCGGATCTTATACAGTGAAACTTATTGTAACAAACAGTACAGGTTGCACGGATACTTTAATCCGGCAGAATGCCATTACCATCGGGACGGTTGATGCAGCATTTACCAGTCCGAGTTCTGTATGCGTAAATAATCTTTTTATTGCCACCAATACCAGTTCGCCTGCACCGGTTTCAGCAACATGGGATTTCGGCGATGGCACAACAGCCAATTCGATCAACGGAACTAAACTATATGCTGCACCGGGAACTTACACGGTAAAACTCCTGTCTGATTTTGGCGCCTGTACAGATTCAGCTTTTGCTACGATCACCGTTCTTCCTAAACCACAGGCTGCTTTCACGGGCAATCCGCTAAGCAGTTGTACTGTTCCCAGAACCGTCAATTTTACATCGACGAGTATCGGTGCAATAACGTATGAGTGGAACTTTGGCGATGGCGGAACTTCTACGCTGCAAAATCCTTCGCATGTTTACTCAACTCCCGGAAATTTTTCCGTCACATTAGTTGCAACAAATGCCAGTGGCTGTACTGATACGTTAACAAAAGCGGATTTCGTAAAAATCGCCTTGCCTGTTGTGAGCATCAATAACCTGCCGCAACTAGGCTGCGGACCATTTAGCTGGACATTTTCTTCCACGCTTGTTTCTTCAGAACCGGCCGTAAGTTATAGTTGGGATTTTGGCGATGGCGGCACTTCTGCTTCAGCAAATCCAACCCATATTTTTGCCGCCGGCGATTTCACAATCACCGTTACCATCACCACAGCAAGTGGCTGCACCGCTGCCGTTACAGTTCCGGCGGGTATTCGCGTGGGCACAAAACCATCAGCAAATTTTGTTGCAGATCCGCTGGATGTTTGCGCAAATTTGCCAGTAAATTTTACCGATCTGTCAACCGGCACGATCACAGAGTGGCAATGGGATTTTGGAGATGGTGCAACTTCAGCGCAACAAAATCCAACACATAATTATGACGATACAGGCGTGTTTACGATTCGCCTGATCGTTTTAAACAACGGCTGTGCCGACACGCTCATTCGCACAAATTACGTTCATGTAAAGCCACCGATTGCCATCTTCACGCCGTCCATTAATTGTGCTGCGCCGTTCACGACCAATTTTACGGATGGCTCCATAGGTGCAGATACCTGGTCATGGAACTTCGGCGATGGAAATACTTCCAATGTCCCCAGCCCGGTGCATACTTATGCCGCAACCGGAACATACGGGGTTAGCCTTACAGTAACAAATGCGGCCAGCGGTTGTAGCTTCACGCGCAGCCAGGATCTCCGCATCATCCATGAAACGGCAGATTTCACAGGGGACGCCATTGTATGCCGTAACAGCGCCGCAAATTTTACGGCGATTAACAGCAACGCGGGAAATATTAATAGTTATGCCTGGACTTTTGGTGACGGCGGAACAGGCACCAGCAGAACTACCGCCCATACTTACACAACCCCGGGTATCTACGATGTGAGTTTGATCACGACCGACCTGAACGGCTGTACAGACACAATCATTAAAACACAATTCATTCGCGTAAACGGACCTTCAGCAGGCTTCAGTCCTGCAGTTGCGGGGAGCTGCCTTCAAAGCAATGTATCTTTTACCGATCAATCTGCGGGAGACGGCACTCACCCGATCGTACAATGGGTTTGGGATTTTGGCGATGGCAATATCCAGACATATACTAACGGCCCTTTTCAACACAGTTATACTACAGCCGGCATTTACACCGTAACACTAACGGTTACCGACAACGCCGGCTGTTCTGACCTTTTTTCGATGCCCAACGCAATCACGGTTTCAAGTCCGCAAGCCATATTTACTGCTTCTGATACCAGCACCTGCCCTGCGCACGCGATCAGTTTCTCTAACACTTCTACAGGACCGGGCCTTGTTTACGTTTGGAATTTTGGCGATGGCGCAACCAGTAACCTGGCAGCTCCCACGCACAATTACGCAACCGACGGCATCTACACCGTTTCTTTATCAATCACCGATCAGTATGGATGTACCAGCAGCCTTGTGAAAACAAATTATATCAGTATCAGCACGCCTGTTGCAGCTTTCACCATGAGTGATTCTGTAAGTACCTGCCCGCCGCTCGTTGTCAATTTTACCAGTCAATCACAAAATGCGGTGAGTTTAAACTGGGATTTTGGCGACGGATCCTCTTCGCAATTATCTAACCCAACCCATTTTTATAATATTCCCGGTGCTTATACCATTATTCTCACGGTTACAGGACAAGGGGGATGTACCTCAACAAAACAACGAACCGTAGTGGTTCGCGGTCCGCAGGGAACATTTACCTACACGCCATTGGCCGGATGCAAGCCGTTGCAGGTAAATTTTTCTGCAATAACCCGGGACCGCACTTCTTTTATCTGGGATTTTAATGATGGTACAACACAGGCAACAACCGACTCAATCATTACTCATATTTACACCGTACCGGGCATTTATGTTCCGAAGATGATTCTGAAAGACAATAACGGCTGCCTGGTTCCTGTTACGGGGCTTGACACGATCATTGTGAATGGCGTAACCGCAGGATTTACAACAGATACCAGCCTGCTTTGTAACAACGGTGCCGTTCAGTTTAGCAATACAACAGTGAGTAATGATGTGATCTCGGGCTACAGCTGGGACTTTGGAGATGGCACAACATCTACGCAACAAAATCCGGTTCATTTTTATGCGACCGTTGGTAATTATTTTCCAAAGTTAAAAGCGGTTTCGCAGACAGGTTGTACAGATTCCATCAAGGCGGTCATACCGGTGAGGGTTATAAAGCAACCCGAGATCAATATCGGTCAAACATCAAATGGTTGTACCCCTCTTACGGTTACTTTTACAGGCCAGGTAATCAACCCGGATACTTCTGCATTGCGGTGGGAATGGAGTTTTGGAAATGCGCAACAGTCCAGCCTCAAAAATCCTTTATCGCAAATTTATACAATCGCAGGATCGTACCCTGTTCAAACAATAGTAACAAACAGCAGCGGCTGTAAAGACACTGCTACCACCACAATCAATGCATTCGCCATCCCTTTGGTAAACGCAGGGGTTGATACAATGATATGTAAAGGAACTGGTGTGGGATTACAGGCAACGGGCGCCCTCACTTATTCCTGGACGCCAGCCACAGGATTGAGTTGTGTTAATTGTGCAAACCCTATTGCCAACCCCGATTCGTTGAGAAAATACATTGTTACGGGCGCCAATGCTGATGGCTGTTTTGCGAAAGATACGATTGAGGTCAGCGTGACTTACCCGTTTAAAATGCTCATAAGCAGAAGCGATACTTTATGCCAGGGCCAAAGTATGCGGCTGACAGCAACAGGGGCTCACAGTTATTCGTGGACTCCGTCAGCAGGCCTTATTACAAACAATAATTTACCGTCGGTTACAGTGGCACCACAAACCAGCACAACCTATCGCGTAGTAGGATCGGATGGACGAAATTGCTTTAGCGATACGGGTTATGTTCCGGTTAAGGTTTATCCGATTCCAACAGTAAACGCCGGACCCGATCAAACCATAAACGTCGGGCAAATGACGGATCTGATACCAACCCTATCAGCGGATGTGACTAAGGTAATCTGGACACCATCGGGCGAACTTTCCAGGAATAATTACCCGGCGATCACGGTGAAGCCAAGGCAGACAACCGAATATACTGTTACTGCCACAAATCCTGGCGGATGCAGCAGTACAGATAACCTCACCGTTTTTGTTCTCTGTAATGGCACCAATGTATTCATTCCAAATACTTTTTCTCCGAATGGCGATGGCAGCAATGATGTTTTCTTCCCGAGAGGAACCGGTTTATTCAGCATCAAAAATGTGAAAATTTTTAATCGTTGGGGTGAAGTTGTGTTCCAGAAAAATAACTTCAGCGCAAATGATGCCGCCGCGGGTTGGGATGGATTGTATAAAGGGCAGAAATTGTTGCCGGATGTGTTTATTTATGTGATGGAAATATTGTGCGACAATAATACCGTTCTGACGTATAAAGGCAACGTTGCGTTAATTAAATAGACACTTATAGGTGTTTTCATTTGATGTGGATAAAAAACCGGATGGGTGTAACATTTTATTATACTAATCGATTCTATCTTTCGTTAATACATTGATCCGCAGGACGGGTCACCGCTGAAAAACCACCTCTAAGTCCATGAAGAAATTTTTACTTCATTTTATTTTATGCCTTTGCCTGTATGTACATGTATTGCCGGCTTCGGCGCAGGACATTCACTTTTCCCAGATTTTCGAAACGCCTTTGTTACGTAACCCTGGTCTGGCAGGCCTTTTTTCGGGTGATGTTCGCGTACAATCTGTTTACCGATCTCAATGGAATTCAATAACTGATGCATACAAAACCGTTTCCTTAAACGCTGAATATAAAATCCCGGTGGGGCAGGGTGACGATTTTGTAACCCTCGGCGGACAGGTTTTGTATGATAAAGCCGGAACAGTTGCACTTACTTCCACGCATATTTTACCTGTATTAAATTACCATAAATCATTAGGCGCTGATAAAAGCAAATACATTTCGATGGGGCTGATGGGCGGTTATGTTCAGCGCAGTATCGACCGCAGCAAGATGACGACCAATAGCCAGTTTGATGGAAGCGGTTATAATGAAGGCTTGTCTAATGGTGAAGCTATGGCCAATGGTTCCTACGGATATTTCGACGGAAGCGCGGGCATCAGTTTCAATAGCCAGATCGGCGAAAACCCTGACAACAATTTTTTTGTGGGAGCAGCTTATCACCATTTCAACAAACCAAAAAAGATCTCATTTTATTCAGATAACAAACTTGAGATGGCGCCAAAATGGGTGGGTTCTGCGGGGGTAAGAATGGGCATTACAGAAAGCTCTTATTTCACTATCGAAGCTGATTATTCACAGCAGGGCAATTACACAGAAACAACGGCGGGCGTTTTATATTCCTGGAAACTCGATGATGTAGAGAATCCAAAATACTTGTTTCATGCCGGTGCTTATTTGCGTTTGAAAGATGCGATGATCCCGGTGGCGAAAATCGAATTCAAACCACTTGCCGTAGCCGTTAGCTATGATGCCAATATTTCACCCTTAAAAGTTGGCAGTAAGGGAAGAGGCGGTTTTGAACTATCAGTGATATATCAAAAATACCTGGATCGCTATAACAGCAGCCGCGACGCGGTTCGTTGTCCGAAATTTTAAAGGAGCAACCATTAAACAGGGGTGCTGCCGCGAATGATTTTTGTTTTTATGGATTGTTTGGATAACAAGGGCCCTGTCGAAAGACGGGGCCTTCCTTTGAAATACCAACGGTGAACTTTATTGCAGTAATATTGTTGGATAAAAGCAACTAAAAATTATTTACATGACAATCAAACAAGGCGATAAAGCCCCGGATTTCACGCTTTACAATAGCGACAAGCAACAACAATCTTTGTCTGATTTCGCGGGAAAGAAGAACGTATTGCTCCTGTTTTTCCCCCAGGCATTTACAGGTGTATGTACAAAAGAACTTTGTGCTGTTCGTGATGACATTGGCAAATACGATAACGCCAAAACACAGGTCTTCGGGATTTCTGTGGATTCGGTTTTTACCCTGGCAAAATTCAAAGAGGAGCAACAATACAATTATCCGCTGCTGAGCGATTTTAATAAGGAAGTATCGGAGCTGTATGGTTCACTGTACGAGTCTTTTAGCCCGATGGACATGAAAGGCGTGAGCAAACGCTCTGCTTTCATTATTGATAAGCAAGGTATCGTACAATATGCCGAAGTGCTGGAAAGTGCGGGAGATGTTCCTGATTTTGCGGCGATCGACCAGAAACTGGAAGAACTGGCTTAAACTTTTGGCTAAAAATCCCGTCCTACCTTCGGCCGGGATTTTTAGTTAATCTTGCTAATAATTTTCTAATTTGAGTGTTCAGGCAAAATATTTGATTATATTTACTTAGTTGAAAAACATTTTTCTCATACTAATTTTAATTATTGGAATAAATTTTACTTCTTTCTCTCAAACAAAAATACCTGCCGAAACCGGCATTATCGAGGCAAAGCTGATCAAAATTTATCCCAATCCCGCCACGGCTGTTATCAGCTTTGAGTTCCAGCGCGGCTATGATAAATCCTACAGTTTACAGATCTATAATTTCATCGGTAAGAAAGTCCTGGACTTAAAAACGCTTTCTCCAAAATTCAGTATCAACCTGGAAGAATTTTTCCGTGGTATCTACATTTTCCAGCTCCGCGACCGGAATGGCGCGATTATCGAGTCTGGCAAATTCCAGGTCGTAAAATAATCCAACTGTTTTCTTAAAAATTCATTTAGTGTCAATTTGACCGCAATTGCGCATTGGCAAAATGTTTGACTATTGTACCTTTGCCAACATTTTAAAGCATTACTATGGAAGAAAATACAATACCTGAGACAAATATGGGCGAAATGGACATTAATGCAGATGCTGACATTCCGGGAAACACTCATTTAAGCAATCCTTATACGGAAAACGAAGCTGAGACTGAGAAAATGGCTGCTGAACTCCAGGAGCAGAAAGACAAATATTTACGTTTGTTCGCTGAATTTGACAATTTTAAACGCCGCACTGCTAAAGAAAAGCAGGAATTATCTCAAACAGCCGGGCGGGATATTATTACTGCATTACTGGATGTTGTGGACGACTGTGACAGGGCAGAAAAGCAAATGGAATCCAGCACCGATATTCAGCAGGTGAAGGAAGGGAACAGGCTGGTTTTTTCAAAACTGCGCAACCTTCTCCAGCAAAAAGGCCTTACTCCCATGACGAGCATTGATACTGCGTTTGACGTGGAAAAACATGAAGCGATCACAGAACTGGAAGCAGGAGATAAAATGAAAGGAAAGGTGGTAGACGAAGTACAAAAAGGGTATTACCTGAATGATAAATTGATCCGCTTCGCAAAAGTGGTAGTTGGAAAATAATTACATCATTACTGCGCTCCGGCGGCAGTGAATAGCTAAGGCTGAACATGACAACAAAAAGAGATTTTTACGAGGTATTGGGCGTTTCAAAAACAGCCACGCAGGAAGAGATCAAGAAAGCATACCGCAAAGTCGCGATGCAGCATCACCCTGATCGTAATCCCGGCGATAAGTCATCTGAAGACAAATTTAAAGAAGCCGCAGAAGCATACGAGATCCTGAATGACGCCGATAAAAAGGCCCAGTACGACCGCTTTGGCCACAACGCGTTTAGTGGTCGTGGCGGCGGTGGCGGATACAGCAGCGGGGGCATGAATATGGATGACATTTTCAGCCAGTTCGGCGATATCTTCGGTGATGAAGGTTTTGGAAGTTTCTTTGGTGGCGGAAATGGCAGGAGGGCTTCGGGTAGTCGTGGCCGTGGCACAAGAGGAACCAATCTCCGCGTGAAATTGAAAATGAATTACGAAGAGATCGCAAAGGGTGCCAACAAAACGATCAAAGTAAAAAAGCATGTAAAATGTAACACCTGTGATGGCAGTGGCGCAAAAGATAAGAACAGCATTCAAACTTGTTCCGGCTGTGGTGGAAGCGGGCAGGTGCGGCGTGTTCAGAATACGTTCCTCGGGCAGATGCAAACTGTTACAACTTGCCCTACCTGTAATGGTGAAGGAAGTACCGTCACCAGCAAATGTAACAGCTGTAAGGGTGAAGGGCGTGTTTACGGCGAAGAAACGGTGACGATTGATATTCCGGCCGGCGTACAGGAAGGCATGCAGTTAAGCATTAACGGAAAAGGCAATGCCGGCGAACGAGGTGGAAGCCCTGGCGATCTTATCGTACTGATCGAAGAAGAGGCACATCCGCAATTACATCGTGACGGACTGAATGTCGCTTTTGATTTATACATCTCTTTCCCGGATGCGGTTTTTGGAACACAGGTGGAAGTGCCAACGATCGACGGAAGAGCAAAGATCAAAATTCCTGCAGGAACACAAAGCGGTAAAATCTTCAGGTTGAAAGGAAAGGGATTTCCTCATGTGAACAGTTATGAAAAAGGCGATCAGCTGATCCAGGTAAATATCTGGACACCGCAACACGTTAGCAGCGAGGAAAAGGACATGCTGGAGAAAATGCTGGAATCTAAAAACTTTGAGCCGAAACCTGAGAAAAATGAAAAGTCTTTTTTTGATAAGGTGCGCGAGATGTTTAGCTAATAAAAAAATTACAATAGCCCGGGTGATTCCGGGCTTTTTTTATGGGATTTAATCCCAGCTGTGTCGTGAATAAATTTCAACTCTTCAGCCCTGAAGTCTGCATTAGTTTATCTAATTTGCTGCCTTAGTATGTTACAGAAATTAACCATCCGGAATTACGCGATCATCGACGAATTGCAGATCAGTTTTTCGGGCCATTTAAATATTATTACGGGCGAAACCGGCGCGGGAAAAAGTATCCTGATGGGCGCATTGAACCTGATCCTTGGCGAACGGGCAGATAGCGCTGTTTTACAGGATAAGGCAAAAAAATGCGTGGTAGAAGGGCAGTTTCTTACCCGAAATAACCCGGCGATAAAAGCATTTGTCAGCCGTCATGAACTGGATGGTGATGAAGAAATGATCGTGCGTCGCGAGATTTCAGTAGCAGGAAAATCAAGAGGCTTTATCAATGACACGCCCGTTAACCTTAGCCAATTAAAAGAACTCAGTAGTTTGCTGGTTGATTTGCATCAGCAGTTTGATACACTGGAGATCGGCGAAGAAAACTTTCAGCGGGATGTGTTGGATGCACTGGCAGATAACGCCACTTTACTATCAGAACTCAAAGGCATGTTCTCGCAGTATGCCGCAGCTAAAAAGCAACTGGAAGCCTTATGTGCGGAGGAAGCTGCAGCTAATAAAGAACTGGACTACAACCGGTTTTTATTTGATGAACTGGAAGAATTATCGCTGGCAGAAAACGAATTGGAAAATGGAGAGTCAGATCTGAAAATTCTCAGCAATGCGGAAAATATCAAACATCAATTAGGGGCCTTATATACAGAATTGAAAGACGGAGAACAGCCATTATTGCAACAACTCAAGCTGATCCAGCATAAAATGACTACCATACGTAACTTTCATCCTCAACTCGGATCGCTGGAAGAAAGATTAAAAAGTTCGTTACTGGAATTGCAGGATGTAGCAGACGAACTGGAACATATTGATGCCGGCATCCATTACGACCCGGAAAGGATCCAGATACTAAACGACAGGCTTTCCGCAGGGTATAAGCTATTAAAAAAACATAACGTTGCCAGTACTGCGCAGTTACTGGAAATTAAAGAATCGCTCGAGGTAAAACTTGATGCGGTTCTGAATATTTCGCACGAGATCTCGCGGCTTGAAAAAGAAACAGCAGAACTAAAAGAAAAAGCGGCTAAACTTGCTAAGTCTATTTCTGCCAGGCGCCATAATCAGGTAAAAGCTTTCACGCAACAGGTTAATAAACTACTGGCACAGGTAGGCATGCCTAACGCGCGCATCAATATTTCTATTACGGATGATGTGTTATCCGCCACAGGCATGGATGCCGTAGATTTTCTTTTTGATGCTAATAAAAGCAATCGTTTTGAACCCTTGCATAAAGTAGCGAGCGGTGGTGAACTAAGCCGGCTGATGCTAAGCGTGAAATCACTGGTCGCGAAAAAACTCGCATTACCTACTTTGATCTTTGACGAGATCGATACCGGCATCAGTGGTGAGGCAGCGCGGCAGGTTGGTATTATCATGAAAGACCTTTCCGAGGCGCACCAATTAATTGCGATTACTCATCAGCCACAAATCGCTGCCAAGGCATCGGCTCATTATTTTGTGTATAAGGCAATCGTGAATGATAAGATCGCCACATCCATCCGTTTATTAACCAATGACGAACGAATCACCGCAATCGCGCAAATGCTCAGCGGCGAAAGGCCTACAGCGGCAGCATTGGAAAATGCACGGGAAATGGTGGGCAATTGATACATATCTAAACATTTACTTTGCAAAAATTCAGCATTTTTATTTTTCTATGCATTACCATCTTCCTCGGGTATGGTATGCACAGGCTGATTAAAAAATTTATTAATCCACGCAGTTCTGCCAATCATGCGTTTCTTTTCCTGCTGGCACATTTTGTCGGTATTTTTATTTTATCCTTCATCATTAACCTGCTGATCATAAAATTCAGAGCTGTTTTATTTGCGCCATAAAAATTTACCTTTACCACATCAACTTACATTCATCAATACATAAGATATGAGTCATAATTTATTGAAAGGAAAAAAAGGAATTATTTTCGGTGCCCTCGATGAAAAATCGATCGCCTGGATCACAGCATTAAAATGCCATGAAGAAGGCGCAGAGATCGTGCTCACCAATGCACCGGTGGCGATGCGTATGGGCGAAATCAATAAGCTTGCGGAAAAAATAAATGCGCCGGTAATTCCCTGCGATGTAAGCAATGCCGAAGATGTTGATAATCTCATAACAAAAGCCATGGAACATTTTGGCGGGAAATTCGATTTCATTTTGCATTCCATTGGTATGAGCCTGAATGTGCGTAAAGGAAAACATTACACAGAAATCGATTATGGTTTTAATACAAAGACCATGGATATTTCGGCAATGAGCCTGCATCGTGTGCTGGCAAATTGCATGAAGAAAGATGCACTGAACGATTGGAGCAGTGTGATCGCACTTACCTATATCGCCGCGCAACGCGTTTTCCCTGATTACAACGAAATGGCTGATGCAAAATCTTTACTGGAAAGTGTTGCCCGCAGTTTCGGCTATCACTACGGGGTTAAAAAACATGTTCGGGTAAATACAATTTCTCAATCACCCACAAGAACAACGGCAGGCAGTGGTGTGAAAGGATTTGATGGCTTTATCAGTTACGCAGAAAAAATGAGCCCGCTGGGTAATGCGAGTGCAGAAGACTGTGCCAACTATTGCGTAGTGATGTTCTCAGATATGACGAAGATGGTCACGATGCAAAACCTGTTTCATGATGGCGGATTTTCCAATACGGGGGTAACTCAGGAAATTATCGATCAGATGGAAAAATAATCAGCAACAATCTTAAATAAAAAAAGCCATCATGCAGATGGCTTTTTTTATAAATATCGGGAATGATTAATATTCGTCCTCGTTGAAAAAGAAATCTTCCTGGCTTGGGTAATCAGGCCAGATATCTTCTAATCCTTCATACAGGTCTCCCTCATCTTCCAGTTCCTGTAAATTCTCGATAACCTCGATTGGTGCGCCGCTGCGGATACTGTAATCAATCAATTCGTCTTTCGTTGCCGGCCATGGAGCATCTTCCAGGTGTGAGGCTAATTCAAGTGTCCAAAACATCGTCTGTAAAGGGTTTAATTTTTTGCAAATGTATAGGTTCGTACGAAATAACCAAAAGTGTTTTTGTTCACAGGTAATTCCTGATCTTTTCAGGGCAATTTCCCCGCCAAACCGCTTCCAGGCAAATAAACAGACAAAATTGCATTAGGTTTAAAATGCCATGTTAACATAAAGATTTATTTTCGGCCGATGTTAACGGCGACCAATATTGAAAAGTTTTACGGCAAACTGCACGTATTAAAAGGAGTTGATATAAGTATCGCAAAAGGCGAGATCGTGAGTATCGTTGGTTCTTCCGGCGCCGGCAAAAGTACATTGCTGCATATACTTGGCACTTTAGACAATGCGGATAAAGGGCAGGTGCTTTTGCATAATCAACGCATTGACCGCCTTTATGGAAAAGCCCTGGCTAAATTCCGAAATAAACATATTGGTTTCATCTTCCAGTTCCATCATTTGTTGCCGGAGTTTACTGCACTGGAAAACGTGGCTATCCCGGGGTGGATCGCTGG
Source organism: Ferruginibacter sp. (assembly GCA_028288705.1). Lineage (GTDB taxonomy): Bacteria > Bacteroidota > Bacteroidia > Chitinophagales > Chitinophagaceae > Ferruginibacter. The sequence continues at coordinate 236,160 of JAQBNH010000008.1, read as the reverse complement.
GAGAAAGAAAAAAGAAACGGAAGAACGAGCGCGCGAATTACTGGATATTCTTGGTTTAAGCGAAAGGCTCGAAAATAAACCTCATCAGCTTTCGGGCGGCGAACAGCAACGGGTTGCCGTGGCGCGTGCGCTGATCAATAACCCGGATATCGTGATGGCTGACGAACCGACAGGAAACCTGGACTCTGCCAACGGGCGCGAGTTACACCGTTTATTCAACCAGCTCCGCGATCAGTTTCAGCAGACTTTTTTAATTGTTACGCACAATGAAGAACTTGCGAAAACGGGAGACCGTGTCGTTCAAATGAAGGACGGCAGAATTATTCATCAAGGTTAATCCTGTTTAATAGTTAAGCAACTGGCTTATCAACGCTGCAACCTTTTCCGGGTTGGGCAGCATCGCCTGCTCCAGTACCATATTCATGGGCACTGCCGGAAGATTTAAAGCCCCTAAAACTTCAACGGGTGCATCCAAATATTTGAAACAGGCCTTTGATATCCTGCCCGCCAGTGCTTCCGCAAAAGAATTGTTTTGCTGCTCTTCGGTAAGGATCAGACATTTTCCATGTTTTTGCACAGTAGAGAAAACGAGTGCTTCATCTAAGGGAAACAAACTTCGTAAGTCGATGATCTCAATTTGCCCGCTGAACTCCTTTGCTGCCGCTTTCGCCCAATAAACGCCCATGCCATAAGTGATAACGCAACAGGTGTCACCATCCGACAATTGTTCAGCCGAAGCCGACAGTACAATATTTCCTTTTCCTAACGGGATCATATAGTCGCGCGAAGGTTCGGTCATTTTTGCTTCCTCAGTTCCCGGCACTTTGCTCCAATACAAGCCCTTATGTTCGAGCATCACCACCGGGTTAGGATCGAGGAAGGCGGCTTTCAGCAATCCTTTCATATCCGCGGCATTGGAAGGGTAAATAATTTTAATTCCTTTGATCGTGAGTAATGTACTTTCAACGCTGCCGCTATGATAAGGGCCGCCACCACCGTAAGCGCCAATCGGCACACGGATCAGTGTTTGCACCGGGAATTTTCCGCAACTGAGGTAACAGCTTTTCGAAATTTCTGTCACGAGTTGATTCAGGCCCGGGTAAATATAATCAGCGAATTGAACCTCAACGATTGGCTTTATGCCGACCGCGCTCATGCCCACTGTTGAACCAATTATATATGCTTCCTGGATCGCCGTATTAAAAACGCGGTGATCTCCAAACTGTTCGGCTAATGTCGCTGCTTCGCGGAAAACACCGCCCAGCCTGCGTCCTACATCCTGGCCGTATAATACAGCTTCAGGAAAATCTTCCATTAATTCGCGGATGGCAAAAAGTGCCGCGTCTACCATTAATATTTTCTCCTTGCCGGCCGGGTTACGTTCACCCTTCTCTTCAGTAACAGCAGGTGCTGCAAACACATGTTCCGAAACAGTCGTGGGATCTGGTTCGGCAGATGCAGTGGCTACCGCAAAATGGTACGCCACCAGGTCTCGTGTTTCTTTTTCTATTTCCTGTATAGCATTCTCTGTAATTCCTGCCTCCCGTAAAACCTTGCGAAGTTTTGGACCGGGATCATCCTGGTTTTGCGTTTCGAATTCATCATCGAAGCGGTAAAAATCTTTTCGTACGCCACTGGTATGATGTCCTAATAAAGGCACTTTTGCGTGAAGGAGCCATGGGCCGCGGTTGTCGCGAACATCCTGTACAATTTCCTGCATCGCCAAAAATGATGCAGTGAAATCGCTGCCATTAATGGTTTTTCGCTGAATGCCTTTAAAGCCCTCGATAAATTCATAGGCGTTCGACGTACGCGCTTCGGCAGAAGTAACGCTGATGCCCCAATCGTTATCCTGCACTAAAAAAATGATGGGCAACTGATGCAGGGCAGCAAACTGGAATGCTTCGCTTACTTCACCTTCTGTAACGGATGCATCACCCAGTGAACAAATGACTACCGGCATTTCAGCATTGCCACCTTTCCTGAATAGAGGCGATGCAATTTTTTCCAGGTATTTTATTCCCTGTGCCACACCAGTTGTAGGGATGGCCTGCATGCCCGTCGCGCTGCTTTGATGAATGATCGTTGGCTTATCAGGTCCACGATAATTTGGATGATTGTAATATTCCCGTCCACCCGTAAACATATCGCCGGCTTTAGCCAGCAATTGCATCATGAGTTGTTGTGGTTCAAAGCCCAGGCCGAGCATAATGCTTTCATCGCGGTAGTACGGACTTACATAATCGCAGGGCAGCAGTTGATAAGCGGTTGCCAGTTGAATCGCTTCATGCCCACGGGATGTGCTGTGAACATACTTACAGATGGAACGATTGGCTTCGTAAATATCTGCCATGGCACGGGCAGTGCTCATATGACGGTATGCTTTTAATAAAATATCTGTAGAAATATTCATTGGCTGAAAAACTTTCTCGGCAGCATCTGCGGGATGCAGGCTGTGCAAAAAAATAGCTTAAAAAATAAGAGCCACAATTGCGGCCCTTAAATATTATTGCATCGTAAACGATTCTAAAAATTTGGTGGTGAAATTTCCTGAGCGGAAATTTTCATCGCGCATGAGTTGCTGGTGAAAAGGGATCGTGGTTTTAACGCCTTCGATCACATATTCGCTGAGTGCACGGCTCATTGTATTGATGGCCTCATCACGCGTTTGGGCAACAGCGATCAGTTTCCCGATCATGCTGTCGTAATAGGGTGGAATAACGTATCCGGCATACACATGGCTATCTACACGAACACCATGGCCGCCGGGCTGATGCAGCACGGTGATCTTGCCCGGAGAAGGACGGAAATCGTTGTATGGATCTTCTGCGTTGATACGGCATTCGATCGCATGCATTTGGGGGTAATAAGCTTTCCCGATAATTTTTTCCCCCATCGCGATCTTAATCTGTTCTTTGATCAGATCGTAGTTGATCACTTCTTCAGTAACGCAATGTTCTACCTGGATCCTCGTATTCATTTCCATAAAATAGAAATTGCGGTGCTTATCTACCAGGAACTCAATGGTACCAACGCTTTCATAATTGATTGCCTGCGCCGCTTTGATAGCTGCGTTACCCATGCGTTCACGCAATTCATCCGTCATAAAAGGAGAAGGAGATTCTTCCACTAATTTCTGGTGACGGCGCTGGATGGAACAATCACGTTCGCTCAAATGGCAAACATTACCGTATTGATCACCCGCGATCTGTATTTCAATATGCCTTGGCTCTTCTACAAATTTTTCCATGTAGATACCATCATTCTTAAATGAAGCCGCAGCTTCTGTTTTAGCATTGTCGTAATTTCTCTCAAGTTCACTTTCCTCCCATACCACGCGCATACCTTTACCACCACCGCCGGCCGTAGCTTTCAGGATAACAGGGTACCCAATTTCTAGCGCCGCTTTTTTAGCATGTTCTGCACTCTGCAACAAACCTTCTACACCTGGAACTACCGGAACGCCTGCCTTGATCATCGTTTCCTTCGCTGTAACCTTATCACCCATGGCATTGATCATTTCCGGCGTGGGGCCGATGAACTTGATACCGTGATCAGCACAGATCTTAGCAAATTTTGCATTTTCTGCTAGAAAACCATAACCAGGATGAATTGCATCCGCATTGGTAATTTCGGCAGCAGCCATAATATGCGCCATATTTAAATAACTATCGGCGCTGGCTGGCTTCCCGATGCAAACCGCTTCGTCAGCAAATTTTACATGCAGGCTGTCTTTATCTGCCGTGGAATAAACCGCAACAGTTTTGATACCCATTTCACGGCAGGTGCGGATGACGCGCAATGCGATCTCGCCGCGGTTGGCAATTAATATTTTTTTGAACACAGGAAAAAATTAATAATGAGCAATTGATAATCCGGACCTGACTGCGGCATGAATCTTTCGATGCGTTATGCCGGATCTACCAGGAATAAAGGCTGGTCGTATTCTACCGGGCTGGCGTCTTCCACCAACACTTTCACGATCTTACCTTTTACTTCGCTTTCGATTTCGTTGAACAATTTCATCGCTTCGATGATGCAAACCACTTTACCAGGAGCCACTTCGTCGCCCACATTTACAAAAATCGGTTTACCCGGGCCGGCCTGGCGGTAAAACGTACCGATCATCGGGCTTTTAATTGTAATAAGGTTGTCTTGTTTTGGCGCTGCAGGTGCTGATGCCGGAGCTTGCGGTGCGGCCGGAGCAGGCTGTGCTGCAGTTTGCTGGGGGGCAAAAGATGCTGGGCTATTCTGAGTATATATTTTTTGAGAAGGGTCTTTTTTTTGTTTGATGGTGATCTTCGTTCCATCTTCTTCAATGGTTATTTCACCGATGGAAGTCTTGTTGATGAGTTTTACAAGTTCCTGGATTTGCTTAATGTCCATGTTAGGTTATTAAATTATTAATTAGGAAATAGAAACGGGCAGCTAAGATAGGCAATGATTATTCAACCTACCAACTATTAGTTTTCAAAAAACCCTAAAATGCCTCATTTTTATCTAAAAACTGCCGAAAAAGAGAATAATCGGGCATAAATCACGCTTTTTTCTTCAAAATGCAAAAGGCTGGTCTTTACAGATCAGCCTTTAATTATTAAAATAAATCGTTATTTCACTCGTTCAACATATTCACCGGTTTTGGTGTTTACGCGGATCATTTCGCCTTCATTTACAAATAGAGGGACGTTTACAGTGGCGCCTGTTTCAACAGTAGCAGGTTTCAGGGTCTTCGTTGCCGTATCGCCTTTCATCCCCGGTTCGCTGTAAGTAACCATCAAAACAATTTTGTCTGGAAGTTCAACTGCCATCGGCTGATCGGTTTCACCATTGATCGCAACAGTTACTTCCTGGCCGTCTTTTAAAAACTTTGGAGCATCAACCATTGTTTCAGGAACGGTAATTTGCTCAAAGGTTTCTGTATCCATAAAACTATAGCCTGTATCATCTTTGTATAAATACTGGTAAGGTTTTTTTTCTACCCGAACCGGGAAGATTGTTTCGCCACTGTTCCAGGTAACTTCAATAGTACGGGTATTATCCACGCCTTTGAGTTTAGCCCAGACTTTCGCAGCGGCACGTGCCGTTTTATTTTGCCCGAATTCAATTACGGTGTATAAGCTGCCATCTACTTTGATGATCAGCCCGGAACGCATGTCTGCAGTTGTTGCCATAAAAACTTGATTTTTTAGAGGCAGCAAAAATAGGAAAGAAATCCCACACTCCTGCGGCTTGAACCTCTTCCGCACAACGCTATGTTGGAAAACAGACATCAACGGGAGTTTTTTCTACTCATATATTAGGCTATCGTTAACGTGCGGTTTCAGAAATGCACTTAGCTTTGATGCATGAAAATTACAAGGGCAATTTTTTCTCTCCTGATCCTGGCGATCAGTTTCAACAGTTTTGGACAAGCTACAGATAGTCTGCCGGTTTACCAGCGTTTTCCAACGGTTCCTCCGTTTAGCATTATGCGTTATCCCGACAGCACTAAGTTTGTAAAAGACGATCTGAAAGAAAAGCAACCCGTACTGGTAATGGTATTTAGCCCGGATTGTGATCATTGCCAGCATGCAACGGAAGACCTGCTTAGGAACATGGATAAATTTAAGAAAGTGCAGATCGTAATGGGAACGCCATTAGCGTATAATTTCATTAAACCTTTCTACGACAAATATGAATTATCGAAATACCCGAATATTTTCATCGGCTGGGATGCTTCGTATTTTCTCGGAACTTTTTATGGCGTAAGAAATTATCCCTCTCTCTATCTCTACGATAAGAAAGGAAAGTTTGTAAAGGGTTATGAAGGCAGTGTGTCGTTTGCAAAAATTGCAGAAGACCTTTAGAACTATTTCGTAAATCGCTGGTTCCAGACGACTTCGTTGTTAATGTAGATACGGATATCATAAATCCCCCGGCCGATGTTAGCTACGGGTATCTGAATAAATCTCGTAGTGCTCGCCAGTCGCAGCCTCGTGAAGATGGTTCCGGATGCCAGGCTTTGAATGGTAATAGTGATCACGCCGGGAATTAATTCGCTTCCGTTGTATTGTAAGTTGAGTGTGGTTCCCACAGGAACAGGATACATCAGCCAGCTATTCCCCCCCGGTTTACCAATGATCACCATGATCGACGGCGTATATTCAAAAACAGAAACATCTGTGTACATTTTCAGGCGGTAATAATTTTTACCAGTGCCTACTTTCTCATCTGTAAACCTGACAAATTTATCTTCGGTACTGGAACTAATGATCAGCGTATAAATGTCTGTCCAGCGGCTATTATCAGAGCTTCTTTGAAGAATGAACTTTGAGATACTGCGGTCATTATGCTGCCATTTGAGCTTAACGATGTTTTTTTTGCTGTCGAAAACAGCAGTAAGGCCTGGTGAAGGCAGGGAGTAGCCGGCGATGGGCAAGCTTAATAAAAGTAAAGCCAGGAACATTTTCATCTTGACAGCGGGGATAATTGAATTTATAACTAAATATAGGGCGGTATATTATGTTCATTTCGTTAAAAACACGGCTTTTGCAAAGATTTAATTTATTAAACTTTTTTACTGTTCAACTCCGGAATCACAGGCCCAACCTATACCTTTGCAGCGCTATAATTTGAAATAAACTCATAAACTTAAGTACATGAAAGTAACTGTAGTAGGAGCCGGGGCCGTAGGAGCCACTTGCGCCGACAATATTGCCCGCAAGCAACTTTGCGATGAACTGGTTTTGGTGGATATTAAAGAAGGTGTGGCGGAAGGAAAAGCGATGGACCTGATGCAAACAGCCGGGATCGAAGGCTTTGATACACGCATCGTTGGAAGTACGAACGATTATGCAAAAACAGCCGGCAGTACCGTGGCGGTTATTACGTCGGGCATTCCACGTAAGCCGGGCATGACAAGAGAAGAACTGATTGGCATCAATGCCGGTATCGTTAAAACCGTTACTCAGAATTTATTAAAATATTCCCCGGATGTGATCATAATCGTGATCAGTAACCCGATGGACACGATGACATACCTCGCACTGAAATCCAGCGGTCTTCCTAAAAACCGTATCATCGGTATGGGTGGAATCCTGGATAGCAGCCGGTTCCGTTTCTTCCTCAGCCAGGCGATGGATGTTTCTCCAAACGACCTGCAAACTGTAGTTGTGGGAGGACATGGCGACACGACGATGATCCCGCTTACCCGCCTGGCAACTTATTGCGGAACACCTGCAGCAGATTACCTTGATGCAGAATCCCTGAAGAAAGTAGCTGCTGATACGATGGTTGGCGGTGCTACATTAACCGGTTTGCTGGGCACCTCTGCCTGGTACGCTCCGGGTGCGGCGGGCGCCTCTCTGGTAGAAGCGATCGTACGTGATGAAAAGAAAATGATGCCTTGCTGCGTGTATCTAGAAGGCGAATATGGCCAGTCGGACATCTGTATCGGCGTGCCGGTAATCATTGGTAAAAATGGCTGGGAAAAGATTATTGATTATAAACTTAACGAAGAAGAACAGGCAGCTTTCGCGAAAAGTGCTGATGCCGTGAGAAGCATGAACAGTGTTTTAAGCACTTTAAGTATCTGATCATATTATCAAAATTTAAAAAGTCCCGGTAATGCCGGGACTTTTTTTTGCGCATTTATGTTATCTTGGTAATCCCAAAACAAGCCCGATGCCGTCAATTTTTACCCGGTTTTTTTTTAGTGCATTTTTTTTACTCGTCGCAACTATTGCCAGCGCGCAGTTGAATATTGTTTCGCAAAGTACAGCCCAGGTCCTGGCGCAGCGGCTTGTGGGCGACGGGGTTACAATCAGTAATGCGGTGTTGAGGGCAGACAGCCGGGCAACGGGATTCTTCACAAATGCCGGCGGAACTAATATTGGTATTGATAGCGGCATCGTGCTGACTAACGGCCGCGCAAAAACGCAGGGTACCAGTTATGGATTGGACGGCCCGCAAACATCTACCGCTACGTTGGACCAGGTGCCGGTTAATCACGGTCCGGGCGATTGGGACCTTGCCCATTCTATCGGCGAAGATTCAGCAAATACGCATGATGCCACGATACTTGAATTTGATTTTGTACCATTAGGCGATAGTATCAAATTTCGATACGTGATGAGTTCGGAAGAATATACTTCAGCATTTGTTTGTGATTATAACGATGCCTTCGCCTTTTTCATTTCCGGGCCTGGTATCACCGGCCTGCGAAATATTGCGCTCGTGCCCGGAACCAATACGCCCGTATCTATCCGTAACGTAAACAATATTGTTTTCACCAACAATTGCATCAATAACCCATCTTATTACGTAAGCAATCTGGGCAACACGTTTCTCACTCACAACGGGCATACCGTGGTTTTAACGGCATTGGAAAGAGTACAGCCCTGCCAGGTTTACCATATGAAACTCGTGATCGCCGATGTGGGTGATGGGGCTTATGACAGCGGTGTTTTTCTTGAGGCAAGGAGCCTGACATCAAACTCCGTTCAGCTGACCAATCTCACGCAAACAGATGCTTCGGGTATGAGTTACCTGGTAGAAGGTTGTGCAACGGGTTCTGTCAAAATAAAAAGGACTTCGGCTGCTACTGCTCCGCAGACAATTTATTTCAATTATGGAGGATCAGCTTTGAACACGGTAGATGTGCAAACGTTGCCAGCTTCCATAACAATCCCTGCCGGCCAGGATGAAGTATTCTTAAGCATCGTTCCACTCATCGATAACCTTCCGGAAGGCATTGAATATTTAAAAATTTACACGGTGGCTCCATGTGCAGCTGCAATTCCTACAGACAGCACGATCATCCAGATCAGGGATTATGACATTCTGCAACTATCGCCGGGCATGCATCCTGATACGGCATTCATCTGCCGCAACTCGGGCAAACAATTAATGGCCACGACAGGATTTTCAACATATACATGGGATACTGATCCAACTTTATCATCCGGGAATACGCGAACACCCATCGTGACACCGGTAAATAATTTTACAAAGTATTATTGCACGGCGGTGGAAGGCACTTGTCATGCCCGCGATTCGATCAACGTAAAATGGAAAGACTTGGAACTGGGCTCTGTAACAGATATTAATTGCGCAGGTTCTTCAACAGGGCAGATTAGGCTTTTAGCCGGTCATGAATGGCAGGCACCGCTCGAATTCTCCATTGGGAATCAACCTTACCAGCCGGATAGCAATTTTAATAATCTTCCCGTAGGAATCCACGTGATTAAGATCCGGGATGCTTCGGGTTGCGTGGATAGTATTGCTGTAACACTGGATCAGGCTTATCCCACTTTGCTCTCAGACCTTGTTCCCGTTCAGCCTTCCTGTACGGGCGGAACAGACGGCAGCATAACGGTAAATGCCAGCGGTGGTAAGCCCCCATATAGTTATTCTATTAACGGAACAACCTATCAGACAGTCAATTTTTTCAACGCCGGAACAGGATCCTATACGCTCTATGTAAAAGATGCCAATAATTGCGTAACAACTAAACAGCAAACACTCACTTTTATCAATACAGTTACATTAGCTGCAATAAACAATCCCCCAATCTGCGACAGTAAATCAGATACGCTGCGTATCCAATCGAACGCAGATAGTTATCAATGGACGCCCGCTGCAACCTTAAGCAACAGCAATATTTTTAATCCTGTTGCCTCTCCGCGTGTAACAACGAAATATTATGTGACCGCAACAACCGGTGTGTGTTTCAGAAAAGATTCTGTAACGGTAACTGTGTTACCTGCACCCATTGCAAATGCCGGTGCCGATGGTGAAATTTGTTTTGGTGGCACAACAAGAATATCGGGTAGCGGCGGTGTTGCTTTCTCATGGACACCTTCAACTTATTTAAGCAGCGCTAATAACCAGGAACCTTTTGTTATCAGGCCGGTTGTTAACACAACTTATTATTTACACGTTACGGATGCAAACGGTTGCAAATCACTTATCCCTGACACAGTGAATATAAAGGTTACCCCGGCTGTCCGGATATCAGCGGGCCGCGATACGATCGTTGCTATTAATCAGCCTTTGCAATTGCGCGCGACAGAATTGGGAAATAGTGGCGTTACTTCATATACCTGGAGTCCTGTTTATGGATTAAATGATCCGAACATTGCAATGCCGGTGACAACATTGGATCGCGATATACAATATGTCGTAACCGGACGTACGCCATTAAATTGTGAAGGCAGTGATACGATCAATATCAAAGTGTATAAAGGGCCGGACATTTATGTTCCTACTGCGTTTACGCCTAATAGTGATGGCCGAAATGATCTGTTGCGCGCGATTGCCATCGGCATGAAGGAATATCATTATTTCCGCATTTATAACAGGTACGGTGAATTGATCTTTGCTACTGCTGATTTTAACAAAGGCTGGGATGGAAAGTACAAAGGCAAAGAACAAAATACCGGCACGTTTATATGGCTGGCTGAAGCCGTAGATTACCGCGGGAATGTTATCCAGAGAAAAGGATCAACATCTATTATACGATAAAAAAAATGAGTTAGCTGTTGCTAACTCATTCCGTTTGTGATCATTTCTTTATTTATTTTTTGAACCAGGCCCTGCAATACTTTTCCGGGTCCGCATTCGGTGAATTCTGTTGCACCGTCCGCTATCATTGCCTGTACACATTGCGTCCACTTCACCGGCCCGGTGAGTTGGCTGATCAAATTTTCTTTAATCATCTCCGGGTCTGAAATGCCTTTTGCCACTACGTTTTGATAGATCGGGCAAATAGGATTATTAAAGGTTATTTCTGAAATGGCCTGGGCTAATTCTTCTCTTGCCGGTAACATTAACGGTGAGTGAAAGGCACCGCCAACCGGCAACACCAAGGCTCTTTTTGCGCCCGCATCTTTTAACTGTCCGCAGGCAAGTTCTATACCGCGTAAACTTCCGCTGATCACGAGTTGCCCAGGGCAATTATAATTTGCAGCAACCACCACTTCACCTGCTTCGTTGGCGACATGGCGACAAATTTCTTCTACTTTAGCATCATCTAAACCAATAATCGCAGCCATAGTTGAAGGATTCAGTTCACAGGCACGTTGCATGGCTCCGGCGCGGATGGAAACAAGGCGCAACGCATCTCCGAAACTCAATACCTGGTTGGCCACCAAAGCAGAGAACTCTCCCAGGGAATGACCGGCAACCATGTCTGGTTTTGCATCCGGAATATTTTTAAACGAAGCAACCGAATGTAAAAAAACGGCCGGCTGTGTTACGTTTGTTTGTTTCAGGCTTTCGTCTGTGCCCGTAAACATGGTATCGGAGAGCCGGAAACCGAGAATGTCATTTGCTTCTTCAAAAAGATCTTTTGCTGCAGGATTGTTATCATATAACAGTTGTCCCATGCCCGTAAACTGTGCGCCCTGCCCGGGAAATATGTATGCGTGTGCCATTGTTTTAGTTATATCCTGATGAATGATCAATGCAATTTAGCACTGATCAGTTTTAAGAATTCACTGCGGGTTTCATTTTTTTCAAATTGCCCGAAGAAAGCTGAAGTTGTGGTAACAGAATTTTGTTTTTGTACGCCACGCATCATCATACAGAGATGCGAAGCTTCGATTACGACCGCCACCCCATGGGGATTTAAGGAATCTTTAATCGCCGTCAGTATCTGGTGCGTTAGTCTTTCCTGTACCTGCAACCGCCGGCTGTAAACATCCACCACGCGGGCAATTTTACTTAACCCGGTAATGTATCCGTTTGGAATGTACGCCACATGCGCCTTTCCGTAAAAAGGTAACATGTGATGTTCACACATGCTATATAGTTCAATATCTTTTACGATCACCATCTCGCTAACGTCTTCATGAAATTTTGCAGAATTAAGGATTGCTTCTGCGTCCAGCGAATAACCTTGGGTGAGGTATTGCATGGCTTTCGCAATGCGTTCAGGAGTCTTTTGTAAGCCTTCCCGATCGGGATCTTCTCCTAACAATCCGATGCTGTTTCGGTAGTTTTTAACCAGTTCTGATGTTACTTCTTCGTCGTAATGTTCTGTCTTTTTATAAGCCATGTCCGGTAAATTTATTGCGGTTAGTTAGCTGGATATTCTACAAAATTTCTTTCGGTTTCGTATAGCCTTACCTGTAGGTCTATCGCCTGCGCGATATGAGGCCGTAACAATTCGAAAATCACCACGGCAATGTTTTCAGCAGTTGGATTCAGGTGTTTAAATTCCATACAATCTTCATTGAGATTGCGGTGATCGAATTTCTCCAGCACTTGCGCATTGATCAATTCGCTGAGTTCTTTCAGATCCATAACAAAGCCGGTAGTATCATCAATTTCACCGGTGAGTTTTACGATCAAATCATAATTATGACCATGGTAATGCGGGTTGTTGCATTTGCCAAATACTTTATCATTGGTGGCATTATCCCATGCTGGATTGTACAACCGGTGCGCGGCATTAAAATGTTCTTTACGGTAAACAGCGACTCTCTTGCCCATGAAGTTTGACTGGTCTTTAATACCTGGTGAAAAATGGCAGCCTTAAAAACAGAAGTCTGCTGTTTATTGGCGCGTCATTGAATTACAAATAAAAGTACAAATTGTTTGCCGTGAATTCATTATTCACCAAAGTACTCTACGAAAATGCGGGCAGTTTCGTAGAGTTTCAGGCTATGCAGTTTCACATTTTCCGGCAAATGAGGATAGAGTTGTTGCCAGATACCAATCACGAGATTTTCTATTGAACAGATCTTACCTTTCATGAAATCCACGTCTTCATTGAGGTTTTTATGATCCAGTTTCTCGATCACATGTTCTTTTACAATGATGCTTAACTTTTTCACATCGAAGACAAATCCGGTTTCTTCGTCGGGCAGGCCCTTTAAAGTAACATAAAGTTCAAAATTGTGGCCATGCCAGTTTTCATTGGCGCATTTGCCAAAAATATCTTCATTCTTTTCTTTGCTCCATGTTGGATTGTACAACTTGTGCGCCGCGTTAAAATGTTCTATCCTCGTAATGTACAACATTGTGATGCCTGTAATTTTTTGCAAATGTAACCCCAATTGGCAGAAATGTAAAGCAGATAAACGAAATTTGTGCCATGCAGATACTCGTTGTGGCGGCCACGGAGATGGAAATTGCGCCTTTTTTAGCAGGCCATCCCTCGGCAGATATTTTAATCACCGGTGTAGGTTGCCCGGAAACGATGTATCAGCTCACAAAACGCCTGCACCAGATCGATTACGATATGGTTGTACAGGCGGGAATTGCGGGCTGTTTTAATGAAGCAGATCTTGGGCAGGTTTTTTTAATAGAAAGAGATTTATTTGCAGATCTGGGGATCCGGGAGCAAGGCAGGCTTTTGTCTCTCTTTGATATGGGTTTTGCAGATAAGGATCATTTCCCTTTTAGCGACGGCTGGCTCATCAATCCTGAACTAAGACAGCGCTTTCCGGGTTTACCGCAGAGAAAAGGAATCACTGTAAATACCGTGGGGGAAGACGAAGAAGCTACCAGATTTTACCTGGAGAAATTTCAACCCGCGATTGAATCCATGGAAGGCGCGGCTTTACATTATATCTGCCTGCGGGAGGAAGTACCTTTTATTCAAATAAGAAGTACCAGTAACATGGTTGGCGAACGCGACAAGACGAAATGGAAAATGAAACAAGCCATTGAAAAATTAAACGAGGCCCTGCCGGCACTCTTACCTCAATTTAAATAGTAAGCATGAACATAGCGATTGGCTTTTCTCCTTGCCCGAATGATACTTTTATTTTTGATGCGTTGGTTAATCAAAAGATCGACACCGAAGGATTTACGTTCGAGCCGGTGCTGGAAGACGTGCAAACATTAAATAACTGGGCGCTGGAAAATAAACTCGCTGTTACAAAACTCAGTTATGGCGTTTTACCGTTGGTACTGGATAAATACAAGTTGCTGAACAGCGGAAGTGCATTGGGCAGGGGTGTGGGGCCGTTACTCATCCGTAATAATTCGTTGGGTAATGAAAATATTTCCGAACACTTAATTGCTATTCCGGGGAAAAACACGACGGCGCATTTATTATTTTCAGTGGCTTATCCGGAGGCAAAAAACAAGATATTCCTCCGCTATGACGAGATTGAAGACTTTGCCTTATCAGGGAAAGGCCTCGGTGTAATTATTCATGAAAACAGGTTTACCTACGCGGAAAAAGGATTGATAAAAGTAGTGGACCTCGGTGATTTTTGGGAAAAGCAAACCGGCCATGCGATACCGTTAGGTGGCATTGTTATCCAAGGTAAGCTTGAGCAATCTGTTCAGCAAAAGATCGATTCGCTGATCAGGAAAAGCATTGAATATTCTTTTTCAAATTATCCGGCATTGAATGATTATATCCGCGACAATGCGCAGGAGATGAGTGAAGATGTGATGCGCAAGCATATCGATCTGTATGTAAATAATTACTCCATCGATCTTGGGGAAGAAGGAAAAGCGTCTGTAAAAAACCTGCTCTCGGTTTATGACAGGATGTATGGTACAACGTCTTCCGATGAGAATATCTTTGTCGGGGATTAATCTTTTTTAAGAGCTGCGGAATAGACCTGCAGGCAACGTTTTCGCGCAAAATCATGGTCAACTATTGGTGCAGCATAATTAAATTCCTGGAATTCGGGCACCCATTTTTTTATATACCTGAAATCGGGATCAAATTTTTTTGTTTGCAGGTACGGATTAAAAATCCTGAAGTACGGCGCTGCATCACAACCACTACCCGCAGCCCATTGCCAGCCGCCATTGTTTGCCGCAAGATCATAGTCTAATAATTTCTCTGCAAAATATGCCTCTCCCAGGCGCCAGTCCAGCAGCAAATGTTTACACAGGAAGGATGCCGTGATCATTCGAACGCGGTTGTGCATAAATCCGGTGGCATTCAGTTCGCGCATGCCTGCATCTACGATAGGGTAGCCCGTTTGACCCGAACACCATTTTTCAAATTCGCCATTATCAATTCGCCATTCGATCTGTTCATATGCAGGCTTGAAAGCACGACCGCGGCCTACTTGCGGAAAATGCCAGAGAATCATCTGGTAAAAATCCCGCCAGATCAGTTCACTTAAAAACACCGCAGATAGTTGCATCGCCTTTGTTGCGACTTGCCGGATGCTTATGGTGCCGAAACGAAGATGCAGTCCCAGATGCGAAGTGCCATGAATACCCGGGAAATCGCGGTTTGCGCCGTAATGGCTAATGATATTTTCTTCAATATCGTCATCCGGGAATGCCATTTTCCCTTTTGAGAAGCCAAGTTTTTTCAAAGACGGGATTGGCTGGGGCGGCTGTTGCAGGAAAAGGCGCATCTTTTCTTCAGAAGGATAAGATTTCAGGTGAAAATGCGTGAGGATAGATTTCCATTTTCGGCTGAAGGGCGTAAAAACCGTGTAGGGCTTTCCATCATCTTTCAACACTTCATCTTTGGCCAGGATGACATGATCCTTATATTTATTTAATGCCCTATTTTTCTCTTTGAGTATGGCAGCGATTTTTTCGTCACGATCTGTGGCATAGGGCTCGTAATCTTCGTTTGTAAAAACGCTGTGAATAGGATATCGCTCAATGAGATCCTTAAAAACTACATCAGGCTGTTCATGATAAACCTCGAAAGTTGATCCCTTTTTCAATAAAATATCCTGGAGCTTTTCCAGCTGTTGATGAATAAAGGTTACGCGGGAATCGGCGGGATCTTCGAGATTGTCGAGGATGTTTTTATCGAAAATAAAGAGAGGCAATACCGGTAATCCGGCTTTGAACGCATGATAAAGTGCGGCATTATCCTGGAAACGGAGATCGCGACGGAACCAGCAAATATTAACCTGTTGCATATTGAGTTAACAATATAGCCCTGGATTTGTTTGTTGCAGGTACATGTAGATTTTTTTAATGCTGTCATTGCCGAACTGCTTTTCTCCAAGGCCCGCTACCCAGCGAATATTATAAATAGAATTGCTGAGGAAAACTTCTTCTGCCGATCGTAACATGGCTTCATCTATCTGCGCTTCTACCAGGTCGAAAGGAGAATCGGTTAAATCTGTGAGAATGGCTTTTCGCATGGTTCCTGCAATACATCCTTCGGAGAGTGGCGGAGTTATCACGACTCCATTCCGGATGATGAACAGATTCGCAATAGTTGATTCGCAGATGCGCTGCTGATTATTTAAAATAAGGGCGTCGTTGCATTGCTCCTTTTTGGCATAAGCAGCACCCATGAAGTAAGGCAAAAAGTTGTTGTGCTTCAGGTTGCTGAATTTGTCGCAGTTTTTTTGAGCGTCGTGGTAGATACAAAGCTGTAAGCCGTTGCTGTTGAGCTTGCCGTTATTGGCAGGTAAAGCCCATGTCTGAATGAGGTAGTTGGGAATGTTGTTTTCTGCGTCGTATAATCCGCCATTACCCCTGAAAACCGTAAGCCGGACACGGGCGGCGGCGTGTTGATTTTTTTTCACGAGCTGTTTGATTTCCTGCTCGAGTTTTTCCGGCGTAAATAATTTTGGGATGGAGAAATCCAGCATCTGCAGACCTTTCCAGAGACGGGCAAAATGTTCATCCGGCATAATGAGCTCGCCGTTGATGAATTTGATTGTCTCAAAGAGCCCATCGCCGAAGCGCAGTCCACGATTATCTGGCCCGATGATAGCGGTTTCAGCAGGAAAACTTTTGCCGTTATAAATAAAATGGCTCATGGTGTTGGTAAAATAAAAATCCCCGTCAGCCGGGGATTCAGAATAATTATTTTAGTGATCAGAGATCATCGATGATTTTATTTTTTACGGCGTACATGATCAGGCCCGCAGTACTTTTTGCGCCGGTTTTTACTTTTAGTTTATCCCGGATTGCTTCAACAGTACGTGGACTCAATTCCACGAGGTCCGCAATTTCTTTTGTGCTTTTCTCTTCGCACATCAGTCGGAGAATGGTTGTTTCCTTATCATTTAATAATACTTCCTGCTGCATTAGTTGTTGTGGCGGAGCCGCATTACGTTGCTTCAGGTTAGTGAGCATGGCCTTATTGGTAAGGGAATTAAAATAGTATTCCTGTTCGTAGCATGTTTTTATTGCTTCGTAAATGATCTCGCTGTCGCTTGTTTTTGATAAATAGCTGTTTGCGCCAATCTCCATGAGTTTATTAATCATGCTATGGTCGTCCATCATTGTGAGCATGATGATCTTGGTATTGGGGGAGATCTTTTTTATTTCGGGTAGGGCCGCGATACCATCCATGATAGGCATTTGAATATCCAGGAGGATCACGTCGGCGGTAACCGTCTTAAGTAGGTGTAACAAGTGCATACCATTATCGGCTTCTGCGATAACCTTTATATCTTTTTTTGCGCTCAATGCGGTTTTTACACCCGCACGATATAATACATGGTCGTCAGCGATAATCACTTGTATAGGCTCTGAGGATTCTTGTTTCATAATTGGGACGGTGAAATTAGTGCATTTTAGGTTAGTAAGATTACGATGCTATAACGCCATCGGGATGTAAAAATTATTGTAATTCAACAAGATGGGTGTAAATACCCGATGAGTTGAATGGGGATTTTACGCAAAAATTTGTGGGTAATACTTGAATAGGGAGCGGCCGGGTTAATACATTGCCGAACCGGAGATCGAGATATTAAGCTTTTTGCCTGAATACACAAAGAGAAAAACACGGTAAATAAATGCATGTTTCCTCAAATTTAGGTGGCTGATTATATGTAGTATTGGGTATATGGAATTAACGGTTTACTACATTTTAATGGGACTGACTCAAGTGCCTTATTTGTTAGGGTTCATTTTTTCACTACGAACTATCAACAACAAGAGCGTTCCACATTACATGCGTAATTTCTATTGGTATTCAGTAGTTGGAGTTATTATAGTTTGCATGTACTGGATGACAAGAGTTGATGGGCGAGCATTATTCGTTAAAATTCATTGGATTGCTTTGGTTTTTCATCTGATTTTTTTGGGCCAGTTTATCCTTTATATACTACCCAAAAAATCATCGCTTCTGTCAGCTAGTTTTAAATTCATTGTCCTAATAGTAACAATATCATTGATCGTAAAAATACAGCTATTGCCAACCTTTATGATCTTTACCATTTCTAACTTGACATTATTAGTTCTGTGCGTGATATACTACATTAACTTGTTCCGTTCTGCCCCAACAGTATTTCCTCTTACAGAGCCTTCTTTTTGGGTAGTTACGGGGATTTTTCTTGGGATGGGGATCTCATTTCCAATTACTATTTTCTTAGAATTCCTCGGATCAAATTCAATTTTCCGATTTATGAAAGTAATCATGTTAATCAATATGATTCCGTACGCAATAATGCATTTATCATTTGTCAAAGCTTACCAATGTTCAATTCAGCCGAAGCTCCCTTTTACATCCTAGTTGTTGGGTGTACGGTATTTATCGCTTTACTTATCACGGTGGTTATTTTTGTAATTAAAAAATACCAATTAAAGCAGCATGCTTATTTCCGTGATCTGGAAGAGCTAAAGGCAGCGCATCAAAACAACATCTTAAAAGCGCAGCTCGAAATACAGGAGCAAACATTTGTCAATATTGCCCAGGAGATACATGATAACATTGGACAAAAACTTACCCTCGCCAAATTGCACCTCAATGTGCTCAATTTTGAAGACAGCATAAAGAGTAGGTCGAAAGTGCACGATTCGGTAAGCATCATCGGCGATGTCATCCATGATCTCAGCGACCTTAGCCGCATGCTGAATTCGGAGAAAATATTAAATGATGGATTTATTGCTGCATTGGAATTTGAAGTGAGCGAGATTCAAAAACCCGAACTCTATAAAATATCCCTCGCCGTGCATGGCGACGCAGAATACTTCGACAGTAATTCTGAACTATTGCTCTTTCGGATTGTTCAGGAAGCCCTGCATAATGTTATAAAACATGCCAATGCCAATAGCATTAAAATATGCCTGAATTATGAAAAGGAACTACTTGTCCTTAAAATTATAGATAACGGTAAGGGCTTCAATTATGTGGATAAGGTTAAGGGGATGGGACTGAAAAATATGAGGAACCGCGCAACGATGTTACACGGAGATTTCACTCTCGAATCCAATGAAGGATTTGGCACACAGATAACTATTAAAATACCATACAATCATGACAAAGCAACCGCATAATGTCGTTCTCGTAGATGATCATGTTTTATTGCGAGATGCCCTGGCTTCTTATCTCGACAAATATGATGAAATAAAAGTTTCCGGAGTGGCCTGCAACGGCGAAGAACTGTTGGAAAGCCTCAAACAAGGACCGCGGCCCGAACTGATTGTCCTGGATCTTAACATGCCAAAAATGGATGGCTATGAAACGGCGGCGTTGTTGAAAGCACGCCACCCGGAAATTCACGTGCTGGTGCTCACGATGTACGATTCCGAAATTGCGCTGATTCGTTTACTCCAGGTTGGCGTTAGGGGTTTTTTAAAAAAAGATATTCACCCGGGTGAACTGCGCGCTGCGATCATCGCTATCGTTGAAAATGGTTATTACTACTCACACAATGCTACAGGTAAACTTGCATCCCTCTTCAGAAAAGATGCGCACAATCAAAACTCTATCGAAAAGGCGATGCTTTCCGTAACAGAAATTGAGTTTTTGCGATTTGCCAGCACCGACATGACTTATAAAGAGATCGCCGGAAAGATGCGGATAACTCCAAGGGCTATTGATGGATACAGGGATGCCTTGTTTGATAAACTTGATGTAAAAAGCCGCGTTGGATTAGCGATTTACGCAGTCAAAAATGGGATAGTTGTGTTTTAAATCAGGCCGGTATCCACAAATCAACATCTCTATTTCATGTAGCAAACATAACTTTGACGCATGGAAGAAATTTTCAGCTACAACGCATTATTTAATTTTTCAAAGGATATATTTTTAAAGATCGGCTGTCCTGATGCAGATGCTGGACTTGCTGCAAAGACGTTGCTTAGTGCCGACCTTCGCGGGGTTGACAGTCATGGGGTCGCCCGTCTCTCGGGCTACGTGCGCCTTTGGGAAGTAAAACGTGTCAACGCAACGCCGGTTTTGAAAATTATTCACGAATCTCCGTCTACCGCGGTTGTAGACGCGGATGCCGGCCTTGGGCTTGTATCTGCACCGTTTGCCATGCAGGTAGCAATCGACAAGGCCAAATCTGCGGGGACCGGCTGGGTAAGCGTTCAAAATAGTAATCACTTCGGTATCGCCGGGATTCACGCCATGATGGCCCTGGAAAATGATATGATCGGTATTGCTATGACCAATGCATCTCCATTGGTGGCTCCAACTTTTTCAACAGAACGTTTGCTGGGTACGAACCCGATTGCAGTTGCCATTCCCGCGGGTGATGAGCCGGCCTTTGTAGCGGATTTCGCCACCACCACCGCAGCCAACGGCAAACTGGAAATTTTGCAACGAAAAAACAAACCAACACCTGAGGGTTGGGTTCAGGCGAAAGATGGCAGCCCGAGTACCGACGCAGCGGAACTCAAACAGGGCGGCGCCTTGTTGCCCTTGGGTGGCGATCGTGAACATGGCAGCCATAAAGGTTACATGCTCGGAAGCATCGTTGATATTTTCTCGGCCATTCTTAGCGGCGCCAACTACGGCCCCTGGGTTCCGCCATTTCCCGCCTATGTAGCCATGCCGGAAAATATGCCAGGAAAGGGTATTGGTCATTTTTTCGGCGCCATGCGGATCGATGCATTTCGTACGGCAGAAAGTTTTAAGAAGGATATGGATCAATGGATCCGCCGGTTTAAAAACGCGGAAACCGTTGCTGGAAAAGGCCGCGTGATCATCCCAGGGGAACCGGAAGCCGAAATAGAAAAAAACAGGCGCACAAATGGCATTGGTCTGCTTTCGTCCGTTGTCGAAGACCTTAGATCACTTTCCGAAAAATTTGAAGTGCCATTCTGTTAAACTGCTAAGGGCCTTAAAGTGGGCTCTTTCTGGATCGCACAAATCCTTGTGGGTTCAGTATATTTGCGGCTCCGGAAAAACCGGTGTAAGATTATGAAAGTGATGAAATTTGGCGGCACCAGCGTTGGCAAACCGCAGCGAATGAAAGAAGTGGCCGCGTTAATTACGGCGGATAATGAAAGTAAGATCGTTGTTTTATCTGCTTTAAGCGGAACCACCAATACCCTCGTAGAAATCAGCAATCTGCTCGCAGTGAATGATCGCCAGAATGCCCGCCAATGTATCGACAGCCTCGAGCAACATTACAATCATTTCGTTGGTGAACTTCTGACCGACATCAACATTGTTCAAAAAGCGCAAAGGGTGTTAGCTGAACACTTTGAATTTCTTTCGATTATCTTAAAAATCTCTTTCAGCGAAGCACTGAATAAAGATATTCTTGCGCAGGGCGAATTGTTGAGTACAAAATTATTTTCGTTGTACCTGGAAGAAATAAAAGTTCCGCATAAACTCTTACCTGCACTTGATTTCATGACGTTGGATACGCATGATGAGCCCCAGGTAGGCACGATCAAAGTTAAACTTGCACAACAGCTGCAGCGTAACCCGGATATCAAGATTTTTATTACACAGGGTTTCATCACCCGCAACGCAAAAGGGGAAGTTGATAATTTAAAACGTGGCGGAAGCGACTACACCGCATCGCTTATTGCCGCAGCAATAAATGCAAGCGTATGTGAAATCTGGACGGACATTGACGGAATGCACAACAATGATCCGCGCATTGTTTCAATCACCAGGCCAATCGAGCAAATGAGCTTTGAGGAAGCAGCTGAACTCGCCTATTTCGGTGCTAAAATCTTGCATCCAGCCAGTATCTGGCCGGCCCAGTTTTATAATGTTCCGGTCCGACTCTTAAATACGATGGATGCTTCAGCGAAAGGCACACTGATTACCGAACAGGCAGGAAGCACCGGAGTAAAAGCCGTTGCTGCAAAAGATTATATTACAGCTATTCGTATTAAAAGCAGCCGGATGTTACTGGCCTATGGATTTTTAAGAAAAGTATTCGAGGTGTTTGAAAAATACAAGACATCCATCGATATGATCACGACTTCAGAGGTTGGCGTTTCTGTTACCATCGACAGTGATATATTTCTCCCCGAGATACGTAAAGAACTGGAAGCATTTGGAACCGTTGAGATTGACACAAACCAGTCCATTGTGTCTATTGTTGGAAACGAAATCAACGATACCCCGGATATGATGCGCCGCCTGTTTGACGCTGTAAGCGGAATTCCGGTAAGAATGGTGAGTTACGGGGGAAGCCGGCACAATGTTTCCCTACTGATTGCCCGGGCGTACAAAGAACAAATGCTGCAGGCCTTAAATGCCGGGTTGTTCGGGCTGGATGAGTCTTAATCCCGCCAGATGGACATGCATGCTAAAAATTAAATGGCTGTTTAACAGTCCTTTGACAATAAAAAAAGACCTAACTACGTTAATAGCTTGGTTTTTCATAGGATATTGGATTAATTCGGGCTGAGATATCTATCTCGGCCCCTCTTTTTTTAGAAAAGGCCTGAAATTTCTCCTGATCGGGCATAAAAAAACTCCCCGAAGAGAGTTTTCATACAAAATGTTTTACGATTAAAGAATGATCATCGAATCGCCATAACTAAAGAAGCGGTATTTGTCTTTGATCGCTTTCTTGTAAGCCTCCATCATCAAATCATAACCTGCGAATGCACACGCCATGATCAACAGACTCGTTTTTGGCAGGTGAAAATTGGTCACCAAAGAATCGGCGATATTGAAATTATAAGGCGGGTGGATAAAATGGTTCGTCCAGCCTTCTGAAGGTTTCAATAATTTTTCTGCTGTATAAGAAGTTTCCATCGCACGCATTGTCGTCGTACCGATCGAACAAATCCTTTGATGTCCCTGCTTCGCTTTGTTCACAATCCCACAAGCGGTTTCATCTATTTTATAATACTCAGCATCCATTTTATGTTTGCTCAGATCTTCCACTTCAATCGGGCGGAATGTACCTAAACCAGTATGCAGCGTAACTTCTGCAAAACGAACACCTTTAATTTCAAGGCGTTTGATCAGTTCTTTACTGAAATGCAAACCTGCAGTTGGCGCTGCTACTGCACCTTCATGCTTTGCGTAAACTGTTTGATAACGTTCTTTATCTTCCTCTTCCGGTTTACGCTTAATGTATTTGGGTAAAGGTGTTTCACCCATAATATCCAGCATCTGCCGGAACTCTTCATCAGTGCCATCCCATAAAAACCGGATCGTACGGCCACGACTGGTTGTGTTGTCGATCACTTCCGCGACCAGTTCATCACTTTCGCCAAAATATAATTTATTGCCAACACGGATCTTGCGCGCTGGATCAACAATTACATCCCAAAGTTTATTGGTCTTATTTAGTTCACGTAAAAGAAACACTTCGATCTTGGCGCCTGTTTTTTCCTTACGGCCATACATACGCGCAGGGAATACTTTGGTGTTGTTTACCACGAACACGTCCTTATCATCATAATAATCCATGATATCCCGGAAATGTCGGTTTTCAATTTCACCGGTTTTGCGGTGAACAACCATCATACGGCTTTCCTCACGTTTCTTCGTTGGGTGCTGGGCAATAAGGTTAAGCGGAAGGTCAAATCTGAACTGTGATAATTTCATCAGGAAATATTTAGTGTTGTTTGATTGAAGGACTTGCCCGGCGGGAATCAGCAGCGCTGAAACATCTCCCGGCAAATTCATCTGAGAAAATTAATGAATGCCTGTTTATCACATGCCAGGAACAGTAAAAGATTACAGAGATAAGGTAGCCCCGCCTGAGCAGGACATTTATCATGTTACGGCATGATTTTTAAAGTGGGCGAAGTTACAGGAATTTACCGGAATTGCAGGATCATTTTATCATATGTAAATTTTTTACCATGGTATTATCATTTTCTTATTTGATAATTTGTCGGGTTATCTGCAACTTTATGAAGTGGGCAACCTACCACATCTTAAACTATGTTTACCCGCCGCCTATTCATTTTTATCAGCCTGTTTTTCGTTTTTTCTACCACTGTTTCAGCCCAAAAACTTAATGTTCCGAAATATAATGCCCTACTCTGGGAAATCAGTGGCAACGGCCTGAAAAAGCCTTCATACCTTTTTGGAACGATGCACGTCAGCAATAAACTGGCTTTCCACCTGAGTGATTCTTTTTATTATGCGATGCGGAAAGTTGATGCTGTTGCTCTGGAACTGAACCCCGAATCCTGGCAGGCGCAAATGGTTCGGCTGAATACTCTCAACGAAAATTATACAGCTTACGTTCAGAATGGCGGCAATGACTTTCTCACCGAAAAGAGTTTTCGCATCGGGAAATATGATGATATTTTGAAAGCCGCACTCAGTACAGAACCTCCCGTTGTGAACAGCCTGTTATATCGCTCCTATATTGCAAGGGAAGATTTCGAGGAAGATACTTTCCTGGATCTCTACATTTTTCAAACCGGTCGCAAACTGGGTAAAGCCCCGGCAGGTGTTGAAGATTATTATGAATCTGAAAAGCTCGTTATGGAAGCTTATTCGGATATGGCAAAAGAGAAAAAGAAAAAGGAAATTGACCTGGACGGTGAAAGTATGAGCAGCCTGGTGGAAAAAATGCAAAATGCTTATCGTCGTGGCGACCTCGACTTAATGGATTCACTAGATCTGATGATGGAGCGTTCGGACGCGTTTCGTGAAAAGTTCTTATATAAAAGAAATGAGATCCAGGCAAATTCAATAGATAGCATCATCCGCACCCGTTCTTTATTTGCCGGCGTTGGTGCGGCGCATTTACCGGGAGAACGTGGCGTGATCGAAATTCTCCGCAAAAAAGGATACACTCTTCGCCCGATCAAAATGAGTGACCGTGATGCAACACAAAAGGATCTGATAGATAAATTGAAAGTGAACGTGACTTTCACAACTCAACATGCGCCGGATGGGATGTACCAGGTTGATGTGCCCGGCATCATGTACTCCCTTCGAAATGCTTACCTGCCGCTGAACCGCTGGCAATATGCTGATATGAATAACGGCAGCTACTACCTGATTACACGGTTAAAAACTTATGCAAGCTTTTTGGATCAATCAACAAACGCGGTGTTGAGTAAGATCGATAGCGTGCTTTATGAAAACATCCCGGGCCGTATTCTATCCCGCAGGGAAATTGAAAAGGATGGCTATAAAGGATATGATATCAGTAACCGTACAAGGCGGGGTGACCTGCAGCGTTACCAGGTTTTTGTTACACCGTTCGAGATCATTGTCTTCAAAATGAGTGGTAAAAATGAATACGTTGCGGGCGAAGAGGGGAATCGTTTTTTTTCGTCTATCCGTTTACGCAAGATAGAAAAAACGCCTGTCAGTTTTATGCCGGCACAGGGCGGATTCAGTATCCGGCTGCCGCAACAGCCGCACCAATATCTTGATAAAGGCATTGCAGATCGTTGGGAGTATGAAGCAAAAGATTCTGCAACGGGCGATGCCTACCTGCTCATGAAAAAAAGTAATTACAATTTTAATTTTATTGAAGAAGATAGTTTTGACCTCGGGCTCGTAGAAGAGTCGTTCCGCAGCCCTGATTTTTTTGATGAACAGTTGAGCCGCCGCCAGACCAATATTGACGGTTATCCTGCGCTGCTGGTTCGTGAAACCTTAAAAAATGGAGAGTTCGTAAATGCTGCCTATGTGCTGAATGGCCCGCATTATTATGTAATCGCACAACGCACGAAAAATCCCTCCGACAGTAATTTTGCGGTTTTTAAAACATTGCAATTTCAACCGTACAAGTATCCGTCTTCCATCATGTTCGTGGATACGTTTCTGCATATCAGTATGAATACGCCGGTGCAGCCAAATATCGACGCGGGCATTCGCACCATCATCGAACAAAATGCCGCGGACGCCGGTAATGGAAATAATGCAACCGGATATATCACTTACTGGCAGAAACAAAAAAACGGCTTGTTCCGCAGCGACTCAACGGGTGAGATGATAGCTGTTCAGGTGCAGGAATATCCAAAGTATTTTTTCATCCGCGACTCTGCCAAATTCTGGCAATCAGAGATTGATGACTACCTCGACAAGAACGATATGCTGCTCCGAAATAAAACATATCTCAATCTTCGCAATGGTTTGAAAGGCCTGAGTTTTTCTGTTCAGGATACGGGTTCATCAAGAACGATAGAACGGCTGCTGCTGTTGAAAGATAAATATATGTATACGCTTTCTACCATGAGCGATACTGTTTCCCGCAGATCTGGTTTTGTGAACCGCCTGTTCAATAGCTTTTCCCCGGTAATTGATAATACTTCTGCTAATCTATATGAGAACAAACTGTCGCTTTTTTTTAGCGATTTATTTAGTGCAGACAGCGCGCTGGAAAAGAAGGCCAGGCAATCAGTCGCAAATGTTTATTTCGGGAGCGAAGGCGCAACAGACCTGTATAAAGCGATCAACCGCATCTCTCTTTCTGATAAAGATTATTATCAAACTAAGCTCAGCCTGATTGCTGAATTAGGTTATATCAAAGACTCAATTACAGATAATGTGCCGAATTATTTGAAATCAATTTATGATCTCACGGCCGACACCACGCTGTTTCAGAATGAAGCCGTATTGGCATTGTCCAGGTTGAAAACTGCTGCAGCGTACAAAATCCTGAAGGAAATCATGCTCCAGGATCCTCCCATTTTTGAGGATGATAACGACTTTTCTACTTTATTTAGTCACCTCGAAGACACGCTGCAATTGAGTGCAAAAATGTTTCCCGACCTCCTGAAACTTGCAACTTTGTCTGACTATAAAGAGCAGGTGACAGAATTATTAGTGATGCTGGTTGACAGCGGATTTGTGAAAGCGAAAGAATATAAAAAATATTTTCCTTCTATCTATATCGACGCGAAGGTTGCGCAAAAAAAATTGCAGGCAAAAGACGAAAAGCAGATGCAGGCTGATAAGAAAAATGAGGATGAAGCCGATGATGAAAATAATAGCGATTATCGTTACAACAACAGCAACAGCAATAGTTTTGGACTGAACGATTATGCCGTTTTATTGATGCCTTTCTATGAGAAAGATAAAAATGTGGAGCAGTTTTTTACAAAGCTGTTGTTAAGCAAGGACGCTTTCGTTCGCATGGATGCTGCAATTCTTTTGTTACGCAACAATAAGTTCGTACCTGACAGCATTTTCTCTACCCTGGCAGCAGATGATAAATACTTCGCCTGGTTGTTTGTGAAATTAGAGAAGGCGAAACTTTTAAATAAGCTGCCTGCAATTTCCGCGACACAGCTTGCACTGGCACGCAGTTTCCTTGTGGGTGAGAGCAATGCGAATAAAATTGATTCCATAGTTTTTCTAAAGAAAACTTCGGCCACGTTGAATGGGAGAACAGGGATGGTCTATTTTTTCAAATACCGGATCAAAAAATCCGACGACTGGAAAATTGGTGTAAGCGGTTTGCAGCCGGTGAATGAAAAGGAACTGAGTTCAGAGGTCGATCTTGTAGTATTGACAGACAAAAAAATTAAAGAATATGAACCATTGAATGATCAGCTAAACCTGCAACTCAAGAAATTATTATTTGGCTTTCACAAAAGTGCGAAGGAATTTTTTTCGAATGATGATTACAATTATAAATCACTGGGCGATTATGGAGATTAACCGACCATGGCTGTAGAACACAGTTACCTGCGGCCCGGAATGGCAGCAATTAACTGTTTGGTATACTCTTCTTTTGGAGTAAGATAGATGCCGTCGGCGCTACCTGATTCAACGATACGGCCTTTATTCATAACCAGGATCCGGTCACTGATATAGTGTACAACTGACAGGTCATGCGAGATGAATATCGCTGTAAAATTGAGGTCTGCTTTCAGGTCATTGATGAGGTTGAGCACTTGTGCCTGCACGCTTACATCCAATGCCGAAACGCTCTCATCAAACACAAGGAAGGAGGGCGTCAATGCCAATGCCCTGGCGATGCAGATCCGCTGCCGTTGACCCCCGCTGAACTGGTGTGGGTAACGGCTAAAATGATCTGCTGATAAATTTACTTTCTCTAATAGTTCCACTACTTTTTCTCGGCGTTGATTCTTATTTTCCAGGAGGCCATGAACTGTCAGTGGTTCGAGAATGGCTTCGCCGATACTGATTCGCGGATTCAGCGAACCATAAGGATCCTGGAAAACAATCTGTAGCTCTTTGCGGATCAGGCGTAAAGATTTTTCATCCAGGCGCGCAATATCTTTTCCTTCTAATAAAATCCTGCCTGAAGTTGGCTTCACCAAATGAAGGATTGCCCTGCCCAGTGTTGTTTTGCCACAACCACTTTCACCAACAAGTCCGAGAGTCTCATTTTGAAATACATTGAAACTAACGTCGTCAACTGCTTTATAAACGGAAATTGTTTTTCCGAAAATATTTTTCCGTTCCGGGAAATGTACCGACAAATTTTCCACTGATAATACGACATTGTTTTCGTTTGGTTGCGTTCTTGACGCAGGAACAGGTTGGTAGGGATTTTCTTTTGCCGGAATAAAATCACTGATCACGGGCAATCGCCATTCTTTGGTATTGCCCGCGGGACGGCAGGCGAGGAGAGCTTTTGTATATGGATGTCTCGGACTCCCTAACACTTTTTTTGTTTCGCCCGTTTCAACAATTTCGCCTTTATACATCACGATCACGTTATCTGCAAAATCTGACACCAGCGCCAGGTCATGTGTGATCAGTAATACAGACATGCCTCTTTTTTCCTGCAGGTTCCTGATGAGTTGCAGGATATTTTTTTGAACGCGTACATCCAACGCTGTAGTCGGTTCGTCTGCAATCAGCAGATCGGGATCACAACTCATCGCGATGGCCATCATCACCCGTTGTTTTTGTCCGCCACTGATTTGATGTGGATACCGGGTAAGCATAGCCGCCGGATTTGGTAGTGCCACCAGTTCAAATAAGGCCAGCGTTTGTTCGCGGGCAATCTTGCGTGAAACTTTTTTATGGCGAATGATGGTTTCCATCACTTGTTCACCGCAGGTATACACCGGGTTGAGCGATGTCATCGGCTCCTGGAAGATCATTGCAATCGCATTCCCGCGGACATCCTGCATCTTCCGGCTGTTAAGAGCATTGATGTCAAATTGCCTGGCACCGTCGGGGCTAAAGAATATGTTGCCGGAGATATGCGCTTGCACGGGCAGCAATTTTAATAACGATAATGCTGTCACTGATTTCCCTGAACCACTCTCGCCAACGATAGCTGTCATCTTTCCACGGGGAAGGGTAAACGAACTATCCTTAACGGCATGGCTAACCGTTCCATCCTGGTTAAAGCTAACCTGCAGATGTTGAATATCAAGCAGCGGAAACATGTAATTGCTTAAAATTTAAGGTGCCTGACGGTAAGGCCGTCATTTATCAGCTGTTTTAGAGAGTCGATGCCTATTTTTAAATGCCTTTCTACGAAATGGGCAGTAACAGTCTTGTCGCTGGCTTCTGTTTTCACACCTTCGGGAACCATTGGCGAATCACTTACGAGCAACAAAGCGCCGGTCGGAATTTTATTGTAAAAGCCTACGGTGAAAATAGTCGCGGTTTCCATATCAATGGCATAAGCACGTACTTTCTGCAGGTATTCTTTAAAGGCTTCGTCGTGTTCCCAAACACGTCGGTTGGTGGTATAACATACGCCGGTCCAGTAATCATATTCATATTCCCGAATGGTGGTAGATATCGCTTTCTGCAGCGCAAACGCAGGAAGCGCCGGAACTTCCGCAGGGAAATAATCGTTGCTGGTACCTTCGCCACGAATGGCTGCTATCGGTAAAATAAGATCACCAATTTTATTGCGTTTTTTCAGGCCACCACACTTGCCCAGGAACAACACAGCTTTAGGCTGGATCGCAGTAAGCAGATCCATGACCGTTGCCGCACCCGGACTTCCCATACCAAAATTGATGATGGTAATATTATCAGCGGTTGCACATTGCATTGGCCTGTCTAAACCGATGATTTCAACATTGTTCCAGTCGGCAAACATCGTCACATAATTCGAAAAATTTGTAAGGAGAATATACTCACCAAATTCATCCAGTTTCTTGCCGGTATATCTCGGCAGCCAGTTGTCTACGATTTCTTCTTTTGTCTTCATTCTTCTTTTTTATTCAGATAAAAGTAACGAAAATATCGCGTTTTTAAAATTGCCCTTCGTTTTCCGCCCTTTGTGTTTGGAGATTTATGCAGTTAATCTAACGATATTTGCGCGTTAGATACTACCCATGATCAAAATTGAATACCCGCAGAAAAAACCTGTCATCAGACGCACTGATGAAAAAGACCAGATCTTTTGCCTGGCACGAAAGCGTTGGGTTATCCTTACGCCGGAAGAATGGGTACGCCAGAACTTTTTGTTGTTTCTTTTTGAGGTAATGAAATATCCCGCTTCATTAATTGCGGTGGAAAAGCAACTGATGCTGGGAGAATTGAAAAAGCGCTTTGACATAGTAGTTTTTAAAAATGATCAGCCATTTATGGTGATAGAATGTAAAGAAATGAATGTGTCGCTTTCGCAGAAAACACTTGAACAAGCTATGCGCTACAATATCAATCTTTCAGCAGCATATTTAGTGATTACGAATGGAACAGGTTGTTTTGTTTTTCAGAAAGAAGGAAGCGGGTTTTCGATGCCTGACGAATTTCCTGCCTGGTAAAATACAACGCATAAAAAAGCCCCATCGAAAGACGGGGCTTTTACTTTGTCGGAATATATTAAGGGAAGATACCCAGTTCAGCATAACTCGTAGCCACCTTGTTGATCGCATTTACATAAGCTGCGGTGCGCATATCCGGAATAGATGGATTGTTTTTCCAGATATCCATGATCTCACGTGTTGCAGTGATCATCGTTTCTTCTAATCCGCTATGAACTAGATCCTGTTCTTCCGGTCCGTGCATGATGAACTTGCGCTCGATCTCATCCACTTGCTTGCCGGTTAATCCTTCGATCTGGTTCAGGATATGCGTATTTAAATTTTCAGTAAAACGCTTTTCCATGCGGCCGTAGCGAACATGACTTAAGTTTTTCAACCACTCGAAATAACTTACGGTTACACCACCTGCATTCAGGTACATATCGGGAACACATAAGATATTTTTCTGCATGAAAATTTCATCAGCTTCAGGCGTACATGGGCCATTCGCTGCTTCACCAATGATCTTAGCTTTTACACGTGGTGCGTTTTCACCATTGATAACATTTTCCAGGGCTGCAGGAATTAAGATATCGCATTCCAGTTCCAGCGCATCTGTATTTTTCACAAGGTTAGTTGCACCCGGGAAATTTAGAATAGAGCCTGTTTTTTTTCTGTGTTGAAAAACATCTTCTTCATTCAAACCTTCTGCGTTAAAAATCGCCCCTTCATATTCTGCCAGGCCAATCACTTTCGCCCCGGCCTCACGGAAAAATTTCGCTGAATGATAACCAACGTTACCCAACCCCTGTACAACAACAGTCTTATTTTTAATGCCTACTTCCAGGCCTCTTTCTTTCATTACATCCGCCATGTTGCAAACTTCGCGGATACCAAAGAACACACCAAGACCAGTCGCCTCCGTACGTCCGCGAACGCCGCCTTGCGTAACAGGCTTGCCCGTAACACAACCTGCCGCATCAATTTCACCTGGTTTTAATGACGCATAAGTATCAACGATCCATGCCATTTCGCGAGGGCCGGTTCCATAATCAGGAGCTGGTACGTCAATGCCTGGACCGATAAAATTTTTCTTAACCAGTTCTGCAGTATAACGACGCGTGATCTTCTCCAGCTCGTATTCTGAGTAATTGCGTGGGTTGATTTTGATACCACCTTTACCACCGCCAAAAGGAACGTTCACGATCGCGCATTTGTACGTCATCAACGACGCCAAAGCCATTACCTCATCCTGGTTCACCTCATCGCTGAAACGGATACCACCTTTACATGGCGACTTATGCTGGCTATGCTGTACGCGGTATGCTTCAATTACTTCAATACTTCCATCATCCCTTTTTACCGGGAAACGCATCTGGTAAACGCTGTTACAAGCTTTGATCTGCTCCAGGATTCCCGGATCGAACTTGGTGAATTTGGCTGCTTTGTCAAAACTTTTTTCAACGCTCTGAAAAAAGCTATACGGCTGGTGTGACATATGTTTTGTTTTATATTATTAAAAAGGGAATCATCCCTTGCAAGCAAAATTAATGACGATGTTCTTTTTCCAGTTTACGTAGCTTCCTGTCAACCGACATTACGTAAAGAAATAATCCAACTAAAATGATCACGCACACCGTTACTACAACATATATTTTACCGTTGGAACGCATCGTATCTGCCATCTCAACATGATCCTGCCCAAAGGAGATCTGCGAACTGACAATCGCCAGGACGAACATGCTCAAACGTAAAAAAAAGCTACGGTAATATTTACCCATGAAGTAATGATTTATCTTTTATCAATTCTATCCTGATCTTTAACGTCGCGATCCAAACGCCTAGCAACGTCCAGCCAATCACCGCCGGATAAAACACCATGCGTAGCCGGCTGTCGATATCATTGAAGTTGAGAGCGGGATTTCCGCCTTCGCCACCGGGCGCACCGGGATGCAGGCTACCTACTAATCTCGGAATAATCCAGATACTCGGGAACAACATCACAAAAGCGAAGATATTATATACTGCACTCACGCGTGCGCGTTTGTCGATATCAGTGAAAGAGCCACGTAATACAAAATAGGCCCCGTAAATTAATAATGCGATCGCGGCACCGATGAGTTTCGGTTCTTTAAGAATATTTGCGAGACTCTGGCCCTGATCCGTTACCCAGGTGTAACTTGCCCAAACAGTTCCGGTTGCGTAACCGAGAATACCGAGGAAACTGCCCATTGCTGCGAAATTGCGGGCGAAAATGTCGTTCCTGTAATCGAAATTTCTAAGGTATTTTATACTGTAAACGAAACTCACGATAAAAAGGATCATCATCGCAAACCACATCGATACGTGGAAATAAAGGTTGCGAATGGTTTCATTGAGGATGTGCAGGTGAGGAACTTCCATTAAAAAACCGCCGGTTACGGTGTACATTAGAAGTAAAAAGGATAATATTTTCCACCAGCTTTTTTGCACTAATTCGCTCAAGTTTGATCAGAGGCGCAAAGTTATGGGAAACTGTACTTGCTTATAAAAAAAACTTTGGCTATTCTTGTCCGGGCTGAAGCATGGCATTATTTTTTCTCTGTATACAAAGACTATCAATTAAAGACTAAATTTTACGATTATGTTATGGAAAGGAAGAAGAGAAAGTTCTAATGTAGATGACCGTCGGGGGATGAGCGGGGGGCAGATGGTTGCTGGTGGCGGCGTGCTCGGCGTGATCGCATTGCTGGTTAATTTTTTCCTCAGCGGTGGTGACGTTCAAAATCTTCCACAGGCATTGCCCCAGGGAAATGGTACGGAAATGACCTCGGAACAAAAAGCTGCTGATGATGAACAAGCGTCTTTCGTGAAAGTTGTACTGGCAGATACTGAAGATGTTTGGGACCAGATCTTTTCTGAACATGGAAAAAAATATAGCAAACCAACATTGGTATTATTCAGGAATTCAACTGAGTCGGGTTGTGGTTATGCAAGTGCGGCTACCGGCCCGTTCTATTGTCCGGCCGACCAGGATGTATACATTGATTTAGGATTTGCAGAAGAATTAAAAAATCGTTTCCAGGCTTCCGGAGATTTTGCCATGGCATATGTTGTGGCTCATGAAGTGGGGCATCATATTCAAAATTTAATGGGTACCTCAGAAAAAATGGAACGATTAAGGAGCCAGCTTGATGAAACGGCTTTTAATAAATATTCAGTGAAGCTGGAATTGCAGGCAGACTTTTATGCCGGGGTTTGGGCGCATTACGATCAGAAAATGAAAAATGTCATCCAGTCGAAAGATATTGATGACGCATTGAATGCTGCTAACGCGATCGGTGATGATCGTCTCCAATCAGAATCCCAAGGCCATGTAACACCCGATGCATTTACACATGGAACATCCGCCCAGCGTATGTATTGGTTTAAGAAAGGTTTCACCACCGGTGATATTAACCAGGGAGATACCTTTTCTTCAGATCAATAATCAGTCTTTCCATAAATAGGGAAACAATATCACGGCCATCATAATCACCAACACATCAAGGCCTGCAACCAGTCCTGCCAGTTGTAGCACGGCACCTTCGCGGAATACTTCTGCAAAAGCAGCTTTGCTCAACCGCATCAATAACAATAGTTGTGGCAGGATCACCGGGAAACCAAGAATCGCAATCAAAGCAGCATTTTGTTGCGCCTTCGCCGCGATGGCACTCATCAGCGTAAACACCAGGCTGATCCCCGTTCCTCCCAATAAAACAATCCCGATAAATAATCCCATATTCGAAACGGGATTATCCAGGAACACGTAGAAAAGTAACAGGCTTACGAGGCTCATAAACAACATCAAAATAATATTGAACAGCAATTTCGCGAGGATGAACTCCACCGGCGAAGCAATGGAATAAAAATAAAGCATGCGGCCTTTGCTTTCCTGCAAAAAGCTTTTTGCAACGGTATTTACACAAACAAATAATTGGATCACCCAAAACAAACTGTTCCATACGTTTGCATCCGGACTGTCGGGCAGAGAAAGGTGTAACACGTAAACGGTAGCGGCAATGTATAAAAGGATGCCATAAAAAGTATGTTGTTGCCGCAACTCCAGCAACAGGTCCTTTTTTAATAATGCCAGCACCTTCTTTATCATGGCTGCAAAGTAAAAGCATTAATTATTATTTCTACGTTAGTGCGAATGAAACCTAAACTCCCGGCAAATAGTTTAGAATTTCCTCTAAAATGTAATATTTTGCAGTCAAGTACCAAACCTTGCGTCGCTTCAGCATCATATTAGCTTTGATTTTATTCAGCATTAGCCAGTTTGGTTATTACGGGATTTACAGCTTCCAGCAATACCAGTTACGAAAAGAAATGAAGGGCCGCATCTTAGCTATGATACCTGATTCTTATGAGGGGCTATTGGTAATTGATGCTGGGGATCCATCTATCCGCTGGGAAGAAAAAGGCGAAGAATTTATGCTGAGCGGCGAGATGTACGATGTAGCGAAATCGAAATTGGTTAATGGTAAAGAAACATTGTATTGCATCAATGATGATAAAGAGCAGGTCTTCCTGCATGATTTTTCGCAGGCTATTAAGCACGCAACAGGAAATAGTAAGGGCAATAAATATCTCCTTAAATTCCAACTGCCCGATTTTTGTGTTACGGGCTTACCTGGTAAAACTGCCGAACTGTTTTGCCCCGGCGAATCCAAAAATATACTTCCACCTTGCATCCTGGCTAATAGATTCAGGGAAGTTCATGCGCCACCACCGCGCAGTTGATCCCATAAATTAGATTAAACAGGTTACTGATATTCTTCAGTGTACCCATATTTTATTGGATCCAAAACAACTTATCATGAAAAGAATTTTTCTATTCGTCAGCATAATGCTGATGTTCTGCAGCGCCATTGTTGCGCAAAATATTTCCGGTCACGTTATAGATGGCGTTACTGGAACTGCTTTATACGGTGCCAATATCAGCATGGCAGGAAAAGAGACAGCCACAGACCGCTCGGGAAATTTCTTTCTTCCCTGTTCTGCCGCGGGCTCATTAATAGTAAGTTTTGTTGGTTATGAAACCCGCCGTCAGCCTGTATCTTCTTGCACTGTTTTCCAGGAGATCAGCTTAACACCCGTTGGCCGCAACCTCGATGAGGTGGAAATAACGGCAACGTCTAACCTGAATAAATCTCTGCTGTATCAGCCTGCAGCAATCACGAGGTTAAAAGAACGTGAATTGAAACGGGGTACCGGGCTTTTTCTGGACGATGCGATCAATGGAAATGTTCCCGGTGTAACAATGAACAGGCGTGCCGTTTCATCAGGCCAGCAATTTAATATTCGCGGCTATGGTAATGGCTCACGCGGCACGCGCGGAATCAGCAGCAATTTCGATGGCCAGGGCTATAAAGTTTACCTGAATGGCATTCCGGTTACAGATGCAGAAGGCATCACGGTTTTAGATGATATAGATTTCGGTTCTATCGGCAATGTTGAGGTAGTGAAGGGGCCGGCCGGCTCGTTATATGGCCTCGCCATCGCGGGTGTTGTGAATTTAAAAACAATGAAACCTGAAGCAGGAAAAACTTCACTTGGACAGGACGTATTGTTTGGCAATTACGGGCTACAACGGTACACAACTCATTTCACGATGGGCACCGATCATTCTTCTTTGCTCCTGAATTACGGGCATCAGAAATCAGATGGTTTTACAATTCATAATGCCTCGAGAAAAGACTTTGTAAATGTTGCAGGCGACTTTCAACCTAGTGTAAAGCAAAGCTTCAATGCCTACTTCGGCTATAGCAATAGTTATGACGAACGCAGCGGAGAACTAACGCTTACGCAATATAATAATGACGACTATTCAGGGAACATTGAATACATCAAACGTAATGCGCACAGCAATGTGTACAGTGTTCGCGCTGGCTTAGGGCATATTTACAAATTCAATGATTACATTTCTAACAACACAACGGTATTCGGAACATCTTTTAACAGCAATGCAAGTTCGGCCGGCGGCTGGACGGATAAATCCTCTACTAATCTTGGTCTTCGTTCTACATTCGAGACGAAGTTTTCTTTGCGTAACAACATAAACCTAAGCGGTGTCACCGGCGTGGAAACCCAAAGGCAAAATGCCCAAACGATTGGTTACACAATGATCGATCCGATCGTTACAACGCCTGCGCATGTGTGGAAATATGGTGATCCTTATTTTATCATTGGGGCCACAACATCTAATGTTTATACCACAACCGCGACAA
This sequence comes from Ferruginibacter sp., assembly GCA_028288705.1. Lineage (GTDB taxonomy): Bacteria > Bacteroidota > Bacteroidia > Chitinophagales > Chitinophagaceae > Ferruginibacter. The sequence goes on along the minus strand of JAQBNH010000008.1, from coordinate 199,207 downwards.
CATCTGCGTTTACGGAATGGACTTTAGCATTACCAAAAGATCTGTCTGTTACTGCAGGTGTTGGTATCAGCAATATGCTCATCAAATTAGATGATCGTTTTTATGTGGCAAACAAACCGACACATTATGACACTACATATAAGAGAATGGTTTCTCCGCATGTGGCTATCAATAAAGTATTCAACAAGCAATTTTCTCTTTATGGTTCGTATAGCAAGGGCTACAAAGCCCCTGTTAGTGCTTATTTCTTTATTCCTTTTGCCGCCGCTTTTGGTCCGCAAACAGGTATCGTAAATAATAAATTGAAACCAGAAATGGCGAACCAGTTTGAGATTGGCAGCAAAGGTGCGCTGGCTCATGGGAAAATCAGTTACGAGCTGGCCTTCTTTAATGCGATCTTCTCAGATAAAATGACAACGGTTGCAGTTCCGTACAACAGCAGCACTACGTTGTACAGCTATGTAACAAATGGCGGAAAGCAGGACAATAAAGGAATTGAAGCCTTAGTGAAGTACACCGTTCTTGAATCCACAAAAGGATTTTTCCGTACCGTATCGCCCTTTGCCAATTTTACTTATTCTGATTTTACTTACAAAAATTACCCGTTTCATATCATTGCTCCGGGCAACAAAGATTCCATCGTCGACTACAGTGGAAAAGCAGTAGCTGGTGTTGCGAAGTATGTGGCCAATCTTGGTATTGACGTTTCTACGGCACCAGGTGTTTATGCTAACGTAAACTATATGTATAAAGATGGAATGCCGATTACATCAGACGGGATTAACCGCACCGGCAGTTACAATTTACTGAATGCAAAGCTGGGTATCCGACGATCAATTTCAGCCCATTTCGATGTTGATGCATTTGTTGGCGGAAATAATCTGACCAATACCAAATACCCGATTATGATCTTTGTAAACCAGTTACCCGATGCCTACATCGCCGCTCCCAGGAATGCGAATTATTATGGCGGTCTAACTTTAAAATATAATTTTTAATTTATCGGGAGGCAGCTACGGTTGCCTCCTCTAAAATATTTATTCATGAAGAAAATTGTTTTTATCCTGGCGTTATCGGGCTTATTTTCCTGTGGACGTTTTGGAAATCGTGAGCATGTAGCAGCAGGAGAGCAGCGAATCGTTTGTCTTTCCAAGCAATTAACAGAAATGATGTTTGCCATTGGTAAAGGAAAAAATATTGTCGCTGTTGATCTCAGCAGCACTTTTCCTGATAGCGCAAAACTGCTGAAAACAGTAGGCTATCACCGCGCTCTTAGTCCTGAAGCGATCATCGCGGTGAACCCTGATCTTGTTATTCACAGTAATGATATAGGCCCTGAAAATGTTCTTCCACAAATTAAAACGGCTGGCCTTAAAGTAGAGGCTTTCGGGGGCGCAAACAGCCCTGACAGCGCAAGGTTGTTATTAACCGCCTTAGGAAAATATTTTGATGTTCCAGCACAAGCCACTGCAGCGATCGCACGTATGGATTCAGGTTTAGCGTTGGCAACACGCAAGGCGGCAGAAAAAAGTATCCAGGACAGTCCGCTCGTAATGGTGATTCATTTTGGCCGGGCAAGTAATGTTTATTTCGTGATGTCGGGCCGCGGCGGCGTACCCGATAAAATGATTAGCATGGCCGGTGGCAGGGTGGTGAAATATGATGCGAAGGGCGCACGTCAAATCAGTGCGGAAGCCGTGGCCACAGCGAATCCTGATGTTATCATTGCAACTGACTATGGCTTTGATAAAATGGGCGGCATGGACAAATTTATTAGTGATATACCGGGCGTGGCGCTAACAAATGCCGGTAAAAATAAACGCATCGTCCGCTTTGAAGAACACGACCTCATTTATTTTGGGCCCAGGAGCGGCGATAATATTATTAAGTTGATGGATCTCATTCATACGGTTCCCTATGTTGCGAAATAGCCGCTTATTTTTCCCGGGTTTGTTACTGTTATTAATATTGATGCTGATCATCGCTACAGCCTTCGGTGCGGTAGATATTCGGGTAAATGAAATGTGGAATTCAATCAGGCATTTTGTTTCGGGCCAACAACCATCGAATATTTACGAGGCCGTTTTTTTACAAATCCGTTTGCCACGCGTCCTGCTGTGTGCGGTCACAGGTGCGATCCTGTCTGCCTCCGGTGTGTTAATGCAGGGCTTGTTCCGGAATCCGATAGTTGAACCCGGATTGATAGGAACCAGCGCTGGTGCCGCTTTTGGTGCATCTGTAATATTCGTATTAGCGGCCGGAATTCCTTCTGCCTTGAAAACGTTGATGGGCCCCTTGCTCGTGCCATTGTTTGCTTTTGCCGGCGGCCTGCTTGCAACTTGGCTGGTTTATTCGCTGGCAAAAAATGCAGGAAGAATTTCCATCATGTCATTATTATTGATCGGTATTGCTGTAAACGCGATCGGGTTAAGCGGAACCGGGTTCATGAGTTATATCGCGCGCGATCCGCAGGCAAGAAGCATCACGTTCTGGAACCTCGGAACTTTTTCCGGCGCTAACTGGATGCAGGTTGGGATTATCAGCCTTGTTGCAGGAATTATTTTTATCATTTCAATACGTTATTCAAAGCAACTGAATGCCTTATTACTTGGAGAAGATGAAGCGGGTTACCTCGGTGTTGACACAAACAAATTGAAACGCAGGATCATGTTCCTGAACACGACTATGGTATCTGTTGCCACGGCATTTGTCGGTGTAATTAGTTTTATGGGACTGATTGTTCCTCACGTGTTGCGCTTACTGATTGGTAGTGATAATAAAAAGTTGTTGCCTGCTTCGATGATCTTGGGCGCTATCCTGCTAACTTTAGCAGACATGGGCGCAAGATTATTGCTGGCGCCGGCGGAGATCCCCATCGGTATTATTACCTCACTGGTAGGCGCGCCCATTTTTATACTGCTGCTTAAAAAATTCAATGTGCTGCAACAAAAAGGAGGTGGGGATGCTTAAGATCAGTAATCTACATTACCAGGTTGGAAAAAAAGAAATTTTAAAAGATATCAGCGCGGAATTTGCAGCAGGTAAATTTCATATGATCCTTGGCCCAAATGGTTCGGGCAAATCAACGTTACTAAAATTATTTAGTGGAAGTATTGACTTAAAACACGGTGAAGTATTTTATGACGAAGAAAAGTTGTCTGCTATTTCCACAGTAAGAATGGCGCAGCGTCGCGCGGTTATGAGCCAACAACCGGAATTGAGTTTTCCCTTGTCTGTTAAAGAAGTGGTGTTGATGGGAAGATACCCACACTTTGATTTTTCACCCACAAAAAAAGATCTTGATATTTTTATGGCTGTAATAGAAAAAATGCAGTTGCAGGCATTTATTGATAGAGATTACCTCACACTGAGCGGCGGCGAAAAACAACGGGTACAATTCGCGAGGGTACTCGCTCAAATTTGGGAGCCAGCTGAGCCCGGGTGCAGGTATTTGTTTCTGGACGAGCCATTGACAAGCCTTGACGTAAACTTCCAGCAGGAATTTTTACAAGTGGCTAAATCTTTGGCAACAGCACAAACCGTGTTGATCGCTATCGTTCATGATATCAACCTCGCCGCGCAATACGCTGATGAATTATTTTTTCTTAAAGAAGGTAAACTGGTGGCCAGCGGTGAACCACAAGCTATTTTAAACAGCGACTTGATTGAACATGTTTTTAGCGTGCGCACACAAATCGTATTACATCCGGTAACACAAAAGCCGGTTGTGCTCTTCTAAATTTAATCTTTTTCCTGCGCGCAGATCCTGCAACGAGGCTCGTATATATCTTTTTCACCCAGCAATACCTGGCCGCCCTGTGAAGTTTTGCGGTAAGAAATATTGGCGATGTTGCCACACTTTACGCAGATCGCATGTAGCTTGGTAATATAATCTGCCTTCGCCAGCAAGCCGGGCATTTGTCCGAACGGGTTGCCTTGGTAGTCCATGTCCAGCCCGGCAACGATCACGCGAATACCGCGTAACGCCAGCTGCTCACAAACATTACCAATTTCTGCATCAAAAAACTGGGCCTCGTCAATGCCTACCACATCTACATCCTGTGCTAATAATAAAATGGTTTGAGAACTGTCGACCGGAGTACTGTGAATGGAATTTGTGTCGTGGCTTACGATCTTCACTTCGTCATAGCGTGTATCAATCGCTGGTTTAAAAATCTCAACTTTAAGATTAGCAATCTTCACACGTTTCAGTCTACGGATTAATTCTTCCGTCTTACCGCTGAACATACTGCCACAAATAACTTCGATCCAGCCTCTCCGTTCACCCCTCCAATTCGGTTCAATAAACATTAAATAATTTTTTTAAGAATGTGTTAGTAACTTTAACCCGGCGCGTGCAAAGATTAAGGATTATACCCAAAGAGGCAAAAGAAAACAGCGCCATTATTTTTATTTTTACGCAAAACAATATGTATGGAACGGGTGGAAACCCTTTTAAATAAATTGCAGGGCCAGCTGAAGGAAAAAGCTTCGGCAGATGCCATGCTGACGACCGTTCAGATGCTGCAGTCGGAACTGATGCACCTGAAAGCGCAGGCGCCTGCAGGACTAGAAAAAACTGTTGCACTTCATTTTGCTTCAAGTCAGCCCGTAACTGAATCGAACAAAAGCGAAGAGCTGCCGTCGCCTCCACCAGAAGTTACCGAAGAAAAGACCGTAGAAGTTTTACAACTTGATGAAGCCGAGGTGGAAGCCGAACTTGAAGAGATCAAACGCAATGCGGAAGAACGTAATAAATTCACTTCGCACAACAAGCCGAAATTATTATTTGATCCGGTAGAAGATACGCCTACGCTTACTCACCAGCAACCTGTTCCCGAACCGGCTGCCGTTCCTGCAAAGCCATTTATCCCGGAGGCGCAACTTCCTGCTCACTCAACGCCGAAAGAAATTCATGAAACAATTGTTACGGAGGTTTCCGGGTCGCTGAACGATAAATTAAAACAGTCGAAAATCGAGTTATCAGATTCTTTACAGGAAGTGCCTATACGCGATCTTAAAAAAGGTATCGGTGTAAACGACCGGTTTTTGTTTATCAAAGAATTGTTTCGCGGAGATGAAGTGATGTATGAACGAAGCGTGAAAACGATCAATGGATTTGCGATTTTTCCGGAAGCCGAATACTGGATCAAGCGCGAATTAAAATTGAAATTGGGATGGAACGATCATAACGAGGTTGTGAAACAATTTGATCAGCTGATCAGGAGACGGTTTTCCTGAATATAGTTTATGATCTTTTCTGTTGCCCCGCGCTGGCTGTAGACATAGTTTTTGGCTGCCTTGCCGGCGTCTCTTAAAAAGTCGCTCTCTGTAAAAAAGCGATTGAGCAATTCCTCCAGTTGCAGCGCATTTTCAATCGCAAATGCTCCTCCGCAGGCAACCAGTCCAACAGCTTCAGCAAACTTTTCATGTTCGGGCCCGAATATCACAGGACGCCCGTAGACAGCGGCTTCCAGCACATTGTGGATACCGGCTTCGCCAAATCCACCGCCCACGTAAGCCACATGTCCGTAGCGATATAACCGCGATAACATCCCGATATTGTCAATAATCAACACCTGAATATTTTCAGGTGCGGCTTTTTCGCCGGCAATCAAGTCGGAGTAACAAATTGCTCCGGGAAATTCCTTTAATACGTCACGGATATTTTCAGGGTGAATCTCGTGCGGCGCAATGATAAACCGAACTTCCGGATGCGCTTTTACATAATGCCGGAGTTCTGCTTCGTCTTCTTCCCAGGTACTACCCGCCACAAGTACGCGACGGTTTTGCGTAAACTCCAGCAATAGTTCGGGGAGCGGTTTCGCTTCTTCTGCGATATCAATCACGCGATCGAAACGCGTATCACCGGTCACCGAAATATTTCCTGTAAAGCCAATACTTTCAAGAAGGGATTTCGAACGATCGGTCTGCACAAATAAATGTCGGAAACTCCGGAGCATATTTTTCCAAATGCCGGAATACCATTTAAAAAATGGCTGGCTTTCGCGGAAGATACCCGAAACCAGCAGCACCGGGATCTTCTTTTCCTTTAGTTCGCGCAGGTAATAGTACCAATATTCATATTTGATCCAGATGACCAGTGAAGGTTGTATCGTATTAATAAATTCACTGGCGTTTTTCGCCGAGTCCATGGGCAGGTAAATCACCTGGTCTGCTCCGGAATAATCTTTCCTGATCTCGTACCCGCTTGGAGAAAAAAAGCTCAGCACAATTTTAGCCGATGGATAGACGTTCCTAAGATTCTCTAAAACGGGACGGCCTTGCTCAAATTCGCCAAGACTGGCACAATGCATCCAAATGGTTTTACTACCGGAAGGAAATGGTTGTGCCGGATGACTTTTACGACCCGAAATCCAAAGCCGCGCTTTCGTATTCCATAAAGCTGCAATATGAATGCCGGCAGAATATAATAAGAGGAAGAAATTGTAAAAAAAAAGGCTCAAACCGGTGATTTTGCACCAAAAATAGCGGGTTTTGGGGTTAAATCAATTGGCGCGGGTAGTGGTAATTAGAATTTCATTATCTTATCTTTGCGCGGCTAAAAAATTTATATATGACTCCGTTGCAAATGGTCGATACAAAAACCCAATATCTTAAAATAAAGAAAGAAATAGACGCTGCCGTAATTGGCGTTATGGAAAGTTCTCAGTTCATCGGTGGAAAAGTAGTGACTGATTTTGCAGAAAACCTGGCGGCTTATCACGATAATAAACATTGCATTCCATGTGCAAACGGTACAGACGCATTACAGATCGCGATGATGGCGCTGGGCCTGCAGCCTGGTGACGAAGTAATTACACCTTCTTTTACTTATATCGCAACGGTTGAAGTTGCTGCATTACTTCATATTAAACCCGTATTTGTTGAAGTAGATCCAAAAACATTTTGTATAGACCCCGTTGCTGTTGAAAAAGCGATAACCCCGAAAACAAAAGCCATTATCCCCGTTCATCTCTATGGTCATGCTGCAGATATGGAAGCGATCATGGATATCGCTTCGCGCCACAACCTTTATGTGATTGAGGATAACGCACAAGGCATCGGTAACGATTATACTTTCAGTAACGGTACCACGAAAAAGACGGGGACGATCGGCCATATCGGCTGTACGTCATTTTATCCTTCTAAAAATTTAGGGGCATATGGTGATGGCGGTGCGATGTTTACTGATGACGATGGCCTGGCAGAAAAAATGCGCATGATCGCATCACACGGACAGAGCAAAAGATATTATCACGATGTAGTAGGTTGCAACTCCCGTCTTGATGCAATGCAGGCAGCGATACTCGATATCAAATTACAACACCTTGATGAGTATATCGGGGCAAGAAGAAAGGCGGCTGATTTTTACGATCAGGCATTTGCGGGTAATGAGAAAATCACGGTTCCTTTTCGCGCAGCAAACCAACAGCATGTTTTTCACCAATATACATTATTGCTGAATGGTGCAGACAGGGATGCGCTTTCAGCTTTCCTTGCAGCGAATGACGTCCCATCCATGATCTATTACCCGGTACCGGCTCATCGTCAGAAAATGTTTGATTCATTCGGTAGCAGCGCATATATTTTGCCAGTGACAGATGACCTGACGACGAGGGTAATTTCATTGCCTATTCACACAGAACTTGATAACGAACAGCAACAGTTCATCGTGAATAAAGTGCTGGAATTTATAAAAAAATAATTTACTAATTCATACCAAACTTAATTGTATTATGAAAATTGCGGTTATAGGTACTGGTTATGTGGGGCTGGTTACAGGCACCTGCTTTGCGGAAACGGGTAACGCTGTTACTTGTGTTGATATCGACAAAGCGAAAATTGATAAACTTTCTTCCGGGCAGATTACCATCTATGAACCCGGATTAGAAAAGTTATTTCTCCGGAATCAGAAAGAAGGCAGGCTGGTATTTACGACCGCGCTGGAAACTGCGGTGAAGGACGCCCAGGTTATTTTTCTTGCACTGCCTACGCCTCCAGGCGAAGATGGAAGTGCTGATCTTAAATATATTCTTGGTGTAGCCGCTGATCTTGGAAAGTTGTTACAGCCCGGTGACTATAAAGTGATCATTGATAAAAGCACTGTGCCGGTAGGTACTGCTGAAAAAGTAAAACACGCGATCCTGTCATCTGCGCCGGATGCTGATAGTATCCTTGATTCGTTTGACGTGGTAAGCAACCCGGAGTTCTTACGCGAAGGTGTAGCCGTAGATGATTTTATGAAACCTGATCGCGTCGTCATCGGAACAACATCAGAGAAAGCGATCAAATTGATGAATGATCTGTACGTCCCGTTTGTGCGCCAGGGTAACCCGATCATCTTTATGGATGAACGTTCCGCTGAGCTTACAAAATATGCTGCTAACTCTTTCCTGGCGGTTAAGATCAGTTTTATGAACGAGATCGCACAGCTTTGTGAAAGATTGGGCGCGGATGTGGATATGGTTCGTCGCGGTATCGGCAGTGACGAAAGGATCGGTAAACGTTTTTTATTCCCTGGCATCGGTTACGGCGGAAGTTGTTTCCCGAAAGATGTTCAGGCGCTGGTGAAATCTTCTGCTGAAGTGGATTATGAATTCCAGATCCTTGATGCGGTGATGGACGTGAATGAAAAACAGAAATTACACCTAATGCCGAAGATCAACGAATTTTTTAACCAGGATCTTTCAGGCAGACATTTTGCACTTTGGGGGCTTGCCTTCAAACCTAATACGGATGATATTCGCGAGGCGCCGGCTTTATATATGATTGAAGCATTAACTGCGGCCGGTGCCACCGTTTGTGCATTTGATCCTGAAGCTATGCCGAACGTTAAGCAATTATTAGGCAATAAAATCAGTTTTTGCACAAGCCAGTACGAGGCATTAAAAAATGCAGATGCGCTGATCATTGCAACTGAGTGGAATGAGTTCCGCACACCGGATTTCGAAAAGATTGCTGATGCGTTGAAACAAAAAGCAATTTTCGATGGCAGGAATTTGTTTGACCTTGACCAGATGAATAAACTTGGTTTTCATTACGAGAGTATTGGCCGTAAGCCTGTACATCAAGAGCAGCCGCACGCAGCAAAAGTTGTAGCAGCGCAATCATAATTTCTTATCATTATAAAAGTTAAGTGTGGCAAATAAACGCGTTTTAATTACTGGTGCAGCCGGATTTCTGGGATCTCATTTGTGCGACCGTTTTATCAAGGAAGGCTTTGATGTGATTGGGATGGATAACCTGATCACCGGCGACCTGAAAAATATTGAGCATCTTTTTAAGCTCAAGAATTTTGAATTCTATCATCACGATGTTTCTAAATTTATTCACGTTACCGGCAACCTCGATTACATCCTGCATTTCGCATCGCCTGCGAGTCCGATCGATTATTTAAAGATCCCCATCCAGACGTTAAAGGTTGGATCGCTTGGCACCCATAATTGCCTTGGTCTCGCGAAAGCGAAGAATGCCCGCATTCTTGTAGCAAGCACTAGCGAGGTTTATGGCGATCCGCAGGTTCATCCGCAAACAGAAGAATATTGGGGTAATGTAAATCCTGTGGGGCCACGTGGCGTCTACGATGAAGCCAAACGTTTCCAGGAAGCGATCACCATGGCTTACCACACTTTTCACCAGGTTGAAACGAGGATTATCCGCATCTTTAATACTTACGGTCCGCGCATGCGCTTAAACGACGGGCGTGCCTTACCTGCATTCATCGGCCAGGCACTAAGAGGTGAAGACCTGACGGTTTTTGGTGATGGTAGCCAGACGAGGAGTTTCTGTTATGTAGATGATCTGGTTGAAGGAATTTATCGTTTGCTGATGAGCGATTACGCGTCGCCGGTGAATATTGGTAACCCCGATGAAATTTCCCTGCAGGATTTCGCTGAAGAAATCATTCGCTTAACCGGCACTACGCAGAAGATCGTGCACAAAGCCTTGCCGGTCGATGATCCTAAACAACGCCAGCCGGATATCACCAAAGCAAAAGAGTTATTGCAATGGGAGCCGAAAGTAAGCCGCGCCGAAGGTTTGAAGATCACGTATGAATATTTCAAAAACCTTCCGCCTGAAGAACTGAATAAATTACCTAAAGAATTTGCAAGGAAATAGCGCCTTGCCGGAATAATAATCACCGCTGCGCAGGCAGCAAAATAAAAAATTATGTACCAGGATCTATTAGACAAAAAGAAGAAATTAGCCGTTATCGGATTAGGATATGTGGGATTACCGATCGCACTTGAATTCGCGAAAAAAATTAAGGTCATCGGGTTTGATATCAACGCTGATCGCGTGAAGATGATGCAGAATAAAATTGATCCCAGCCAGGAACTGGAATCCAGCGCTTTCGATGGTTGTGATATCGAATTTACAAATGATCTGGAAGTACTGAAGCAGGCGAATTTCTTTATTGTAGCAGTGCCAACGCCGGTTGATGAACATAATGTTCCGGATCTGGTTCCTGTGCAACGCGCAAGCGAAACGATAGGAAAAGTAATCAAAAAAGGCGATTACGTTGTGTTTGAAAGCACCGTGTATCCTGGCTGTACAGAAGAAGATTGCGTGCCGATCATTGAAAAATTATCTGGCCTCAAAATGGTCACGGATTATAAGATTGGTTATTCACCTGAGCGCATCAATCCGGGCGATAAGGAACATACGATCAGTACGATTGTTAAAGTGGTGAGTGGTTGTTGCGATGAGAGTCTGGATACGATCGCAAAAGTATATGAACTCGTAGTAACAGCGGGTGTACACAGGGCTTCCAGCATCAAAGTTGCTGAAGCTGCAAAGATTATTGAGAATACGCAACGCGATCTGAACATTGCCTTGATGAATGAATTGTCGATCATTTTCGATCGCATGAATATCAACACGTTCGAAGTATTGGAAGCAGCAGGTACAAAATGGAACTTCCTTAAGTTTCAACCGGGTCTTGTTGGCGGCCATTGCATTGGTGTTGATCCATATTATCTCACCTACAAATCCAAAGAGTTGGGTTACGACAGCCAGGTGATCCTTGCCGGCCGCGTGATCAATGATGGTATGGCAAATTATGTTGCAAAGAAAGTATTACAATCGATCATCCAGGATAATGGTAATATCAAAGACGCTAAAGTGTTGGTAATGGGCGCAACTTTTAAAGAAAATGTGAGCGATATCCGCAACAGTAAAGTAGCAGATGTGGTAAAGGAACTGAAATCATTTTCTTTAAACGTTGATGTTACAGACCCGTATGCAGACAGTAATGAATTGCAGCACGAGTACGGCTTCGGGTTAACGAAAGAAATCGGTAAAGATTATGACGCAGTAATCGTAACCGTTCCGCATAACGATTACAAAACACTGGACGATGCTTATTTTGCTTCCATCACAAAGGACAAGGCCATGATCGCAGATCTGAAAGGAAGTTATCGTGGGAAGATCAAGTCGCGCAATTACTGGAGCCTGTAATGGCTGGTTCATTCAAAAAAAGAAATATAAATGGGATTTCATTCAACAGATATAAGTAATAAAAAATTTCTTGTTACAGGTGGCGCAGGATTTATCGGCAGCCATATTGCAGCTTACCTTTTAGAAAATGGTGCGGGTAAAGTTCGGGTACTCGATAATATGGTCAACGGTTTTGAAAGCAATCTTGCCGTGCTGAAAGTTTATCCGAATTTCGAATTTATCCAGGGAGATATCCGTGATTTGGATACCTGCCAGAAAGCATGTGCCGGTATAGATTATGTCAGCCACCAGGCCGCGCTCGGTTCCGTACCAAGATCTATTAAAGAGCCGGTTTATTTTAATGAAGTAAATGTAAACGGTTTTGTGAACATGCTGAAAGCGGCTGTTGACAATAACATTCAGCGCTTTGTTTACGCTTCTTCTTCCTCCGTTTATGGAGATGAGCCTACGCTGCCAAAACTGGAGAGCCGTGTCGGCAATTGTCTTTCGCCTTATGCCGCTACAAAAAAAACGAACGAATTATATGCCCAGGTTTTTGCTGACGTATACGGCCTGCAAACAATAGGCTTTCGTTATTTCAATATTTTTGGTCAGCGCCAGGATCCGGACGGGCCTTATGCTGCTGTGATCCCGCTATTCGTAAAAGGCATCATGAACCGCACGCCGGTTTACATTAATGGTGATGGAGAGCAAACACGCGATTTTACTTTTGTTGATAACGCAGTACAGGTTAACGTAAAGGCGATGCTGACAGAAAATATCGATGCGGTAAATAAGGTTTACAATGTGGCCGTTGGTGAAAATTTCTCCGTGAACTATTTATACGAAGCTTGCCGCGAACAAGTGGGTAGTGATTGGGCGGCAACTTACCGCGAGCCACGTGCTGGCGATATTCGAAATTCGCTGGCCGATATTTCTATGGCAAAAAATCTGTTGGGTTATATGCCGACGAAAAAATTTGAAGACGGTCTGAAAGAAACGATCAGTTTTTTCAAAGAACTCTACACTGGAAATTAGCCGGAATTATTGCGGCATTAGTATTTAATGGGCTGCTTTTTTTAATGATTAATTTTTTACTGCCAATGCCTTTTATCAAAACTGAATTTCCCGGCTTATTAATTTTTGAACCAAAGGTTTTTGCAGACAGCCGTGGATATTTTTTCGAAAGTTATAACGAACGAATTTGCCAGGAAGCAGGAATTGATATAACCTTCGTTCAGGATAACCAGGCTCAATCCGGCTATGGTGTTATTCGCGGGCTTCATTACCAGTTGGCGCCCTTTGCGCAGACCAAATTTATCAGGGTCTTGAGTGGCGTGATCCTGGATGTTGTGGTTGATATGAGGAAAGGTTCACCCACATTTGGCAAAAGCTATACCATCGAATTATCTGCAGAAAACAAATTGCAACTATTGGTGCCACAAGGTTTTGCTCACGGTTATTCTGTCCTGAGTGAAACGAGTGAAGTGTTTTATAAATGTGATCGATTTTATAATAAGGAAGCTGAAGCGGGCGTCAAGTATGATGATGCAGGATTAAATATCGACTGGAAAATTCCAGCTGAAAAAGCGATCATTTCAGAAAAAGATACGCAGCATCCTTCCTTTGAAAACTGCCGTAATAATTTTGAATTTACTCAAACTGTTTAAGTATGGATCCGATGATGTCGATACTGGTAACAGGGGCCAATGGCCAGCTCGGCAGGGAGTTCCGCGACCTCAGGGAGAAATATAGTGGCTACCATTTCATTTATGCCAGCAGAGAAGATGTCTCCATTGCTGATGAAGCGGCAGTTGAAGATTTATTTCAAAATAATGTTATTTCCTTCTGTATCAATTGCGCGGCATACACCGCAGTAGATAAAGCAGAAGCAGAACAGGATATTGCATTGCAGGTAAATGAAACGTCAGTTGCTGTACTTGCACGCGTTTGTAAAAAGTACAATGCCAGATTAATCCACTTTTCTACAGACTATGTTTTTGATGGTGAAGGCGATAGGCCTTATACAGAAAAAGACAAAACGCATCCTGTGAATTTTTACGGCGAAACAAAACTCGCAGGTGAAAAGGCTGCGCTTGAAGGCGATCCGCAAACAATGATCATTCGCACTTCCTGGGTGTATAGTATGCACGGGAAGAATTTTGTGAAAACAATGATGCGCCTGATGTGTGAAAAAGAAAGTATTGCTGTTGTTAGTGACCAGGTTGGTAGCCCGACGAATGCTGCAGATCTTGCAGACGCTGTTATGACCATTATTTCAAAAGGGAAATTTTCCCCTGGTATTTATCACTACTGCAATGAAGGCGTGATTAGCTGGTTTGAATTTGCGCAAAAGATAAAAACATTGATCGACAGCAAATGCATTGTAAATGCTATCCCAACTGAGGCTTATCCAACTCCGGCAAAACGGCCACATTATTCTGCACTGGATACAAGCAAAATAAAGCAACAGTTTGGTATTGTTATTCCCGCCTGGGAGAAAAGCCTGGAACGCTGTATCAGCATGATGCTGTTGTGATAGCCTTTTTATTCCTGCTGAAGTATCGCGGCATTAGGCAATGCCTGCTGAAAAAGTTGATTTCCTGTTTCGCCCAACATCAGGATTCTTTAATACGGATGTATACCAGTTTTATTCCGCCTTTGTCTGTATCGCGTTTATCTATTTCAAATTGCGGGAGTGATTTTATTAACGGCGTCAGCTTCATGAAGCCATAGTTACGGGGATCAAAATCCGGTTGTTTTTTCAGAAGCAAATTTCCCACATCGCCTAAAAATGCCCAACCGTTTTCATCAGCAATGTCATTGATCGTGGCGGTGATCAATTTTAAAGTTTCCTTATTCACTTTATCTACCGAGACTTTTGGTGAAGGTTTCGGACCTCGTGATTTGGTTTTTGTTTCCGCAACGGTTTGTTCTTCTTCCACCATTGGAATAATTTCCATGTAGATGAATTTATCACAAGCTACAATAAACGGGTTAGGCGTTTTCTTTTGACCGATGCCGAACACTTTCATGCCTGCTTCGCGCAACCGCGTGGCGAGCCTTGTAAAATCACTATCACTCGAAATAATACAAAAGCCATCTACTTTGCCGGAATATAAAATGTCCATGGCATCGATGATGAGCGCTGAGTCGCTGGAATTTTTTCCACTCGTATAACTATATTGTTGAATGGGCGTGATCGCGTTTTCCAGCAACACATTTTTCCAGCCGGAAACTGTTGGCCTTGTCCAATCGCCATAAATTCTTTTAAAAGTTGGCGTACCGTATTTCGCGATTTCTTCCATCACGCCTTTTACATTGCTGTAGGGCACATTGTCTGCATCAATTAAAACTGCCAGCCTGATTTCTTTTTGGATATCCATGCTACAAGTTAATAAAATTCCCGCTTCAGCTGCAATGGGGATTCGCCTTTGCGTGGGATATTAAGTATGTTTGCAGCTATGCAATCATTCACATCAGCCCGCCGCATTATCATTACTTGCAGCAATCGTTTATCGCCTTACCTGCAGCACGAAGTGGTTGAACTCGGGTTTAAACCGGTGCGGGTATTTAAAACGGGTGTAGAGTTAGAAGGTTCGCTGGAAGATTGCATCCGCCTCAACCTGAACCTTCGCTGCGCCAGCCAGGTATTGTATTCGCTGAAGGAATTCCAGGCATGGAATGCCGATGATATTTATAAAACGCTCTTGGAATATCCATGGGAAGATTGCATTCCTGCAGATGGCTATTTTTCCATCAGTAGCAACGTGAGCAATGAAACGATCACCAATAATCTTTTTGCAAATGTAAAAGTGAAAGACGCCATTGCGGATCGTTTCCGCGAAAAAACCGGTAGTCGACCTGATTCAGGGCCGGAGTTAAACGGCGTGGTAATTCACTTGTATTGGCAGGATGACGTGGCAGAAATATTTTTAGATACGTCGGGAGAAACTTTATCCAAGCATGGTTATCGCAAAATTCCCGGTAAAGCACCGATGCTGGAATCGCTGGCGGCTGCGACGATACTCGCGGGTAAATGGGACCGCCGGTCTGCTTTTGTGAACCCGATGTGTGGTTCGGGGACTTTGGCAATCGAAGCGGCATTGATCGCGACGAACAGGCGGCCCGGATTGTATCGCCACAATTATGCGTTTATGCATGTACGTGGTTATGATGAAGCTTTTTACCGCACTCAGGCCAGTATACTTGAGAAACAAGTGATAGAAATCGCCGGACTCCATATCATCGCTTCTGACATCAGTGAAGATGCGATTGACATCTCAAAAGTGAATGCCGGGATCGCCGGTGTAGAAGAATTGATCAGTTTTGAATTAGTTGATTTTGAAGAAACAACCATTCCGGAAGAAGAAGGAGTTGTTTACCTCAACCCCGAATATGGCGATCGCCTTGGTGAAGAAATCGAATTGCAGGCAACCTATAAGCGGATGGGCGATTTTTTGAAGAAAAAATGCAAAGGCTATACCGGGTATATTTTTACGGGTAACCTGGAGCTAGGTAAAAAAATCGGCCTGAAGCCAAAACGCCGTATTGAGTTTTATACCAGTAAAATCGATTGCCGGCTTTTTGAATATGAATTATATGCCGGTTCCAAAACGGTGGAGAAAGCCGAAGATCTGCCTTCCACAGGTTGAGTAATTATTGCCCAAAATGCTGGTTTTAAGCGGATCAGATAGAGCTGTTCCTCATACCTTTCACGTTGGGCATACATTTTGAAAACATAAGGTTGTATTATTCACCAAAAACAATTTTTATGTTACGCCCACAAATCTCAAATTTAAAAAAATTGACTGCAGTCGCACTGGTTGCAGGTTTCAGCATAAGCAGTTGCCATGTAGATGATACAGACTCCACGAGTACTGTTACAACGACCGATACTTCTGCAAATATGCGCATGGACAACGTGAATACCGGCGTGGATACCGCATCAATGTCAATGCCATCAGCAACTACAACAATGGCTGCAGACAGCAATGCGGCATCAGCACAAATGACCACTGCAGCCCCTGCAACTGCATCAAAAGGAAACGCAAAACCCAATCCTGCAAAGAAAGGAATGAAGGGTAAAGTTACCGTAGCACCCGCTCCAAAAAATACAGCTAAAATGGAAATGGATAACAACGGTGTATATAGCAACGTTGAAGTGATCCCGTCTTTCCCCGGAGGTTACAAAGGACTGCAGAAATATTTTGATGACAACCTTACATACCCGATGGATGCCAGCAACGACGGTGTTGACGGTACAGTGAATGTAAGTTTTACTGTTGACGAAAATGGTAAGTTAAGTTCGCCAACCATCCAGGGAGAGCGCCTTGGTTACGGTCTGGAAGAAGAAGCATTGCGGGTTGTAAACAAAATGCCCACCTGGACTCCAGGGAAATTAAAAGGGCAAAATGTGAAGACAAGATTTACCTTACCTGTACGTTTCCAGTTATACTAAACAATTACAACACGAATAGAAAAAGGGAAGCGATTGCTTCCCTTTTTTATTGACTTAAAATGGACTGTTCAACGTTGATCAGATGCCCATTTTCTTTTTTAGATTCTCATCGATCGCGTCCAGAAATTCTTCCGTATACAAATAGTTTTCACCATGCGCCACCTTATTGCCGTGGATACAAACAGCCAAATCTTTTGTCATCTTACCGCTTTCTACAGTTTCAATACAAACTGCTTCTAATGCATGGCAGAAATCAATTAATTCCTGGTTGTTGTCGAGTTTACCACGAAATGCCAAACCGCGCGTCCATGCGAAGATAGAAGCGATCGGGTTGGTTGATGTTGGTTTGCCGGCCTGGTGATCACGGTAATGACGTGTTACAGTACCATGCGCAGCTTCCGCTTCCATCGTGTTGCCGTCAGGCGTAACGAGAACTGACGTCATTAATCCTAACGACCCAAATCCTTGTGCAACAGTATCACTCTGCACATCGCCGTCGTAATTCTTACACGCCCATACAAAATTTCCGTTCCATTTTAATGCGCTGGCTACCATATCATCGATCAGGCGGTGTTCGTAGACGATTCCTGCTTCGCTGAATAAATTTTTAAATTCGGCCTGGTAAACTTCTTCAAAAATATCTTTGAAGCGGCCATCATATTTTTTTAAGATGGTATTTTTTGTAGAAAGGTAGAGGGGCCATTTTTTGCTCAATGCCATGTTGAAACAACTGCGTGCAAAACCATAAATACTTTCATCTGTATTGTACATCGACATCGCAACGCCATCGCCTTTGAAATTGTACACTTCAAAAACCTGCGCTTCGCCGCCGTCTTCGGGCGTAAATGTCATCGTTAATTTTCCTTTCCCTTTAATCACCGTATCTGTTGCACGGTATTGGTCGCCAAATGCATGGCGGCCGACGATAATGGGTGCCGTCCAGTTTGTTACAAGACGGGGAACATTTTGCATCACGATCGGTTCACGAAAAACAGTACCGTCGAGGATATTGCGGATCGTGCCATTCGGGCTCTTCCACATTTGCTTCAGGTTAAATTCTTTTACACGTGCTTCATCAGGAGTGATCGTGGCACATTTAATTCCCACGCCACACGCCTTGATCGCATTCGCTGCATCAATGGTTACCTGGTCATTCGTTTCATCACGATATTCCATTCCAAGATCATAATATTGAATTGGAACTTCAATGTAAGGAAGAATCAATTTGTCTTTAATAAATTTCCAGATGATCCTCGTCATCTCGTCACCATCCAGCTCTACCACCGGATTTGCTACTTTGATTTTGTTCATATCAATGATTATGTCGGGTAAAAAAATAAAAATTCTAAAAATTATAAACTGCTGCTTTTCTTCAGCTGTACATTGCCTGTCACCACACCCATATTTTCAATGATGGCATCTCCGAATTCTGAAGTCTTTAGCAGGGTAGCACCCGTCATCAGGTTGTAGAAATCAATGGTAACGGCTTTGCGCATGATCGTCGCCTGAAGTGCGGAAGTGATCATGTCTGCTGCTTCTTTCCAGCCGATATACTCCAGCAGCATACAGCCGCTGAGAATAACGGAAGAAGGATTCATGCTGTTGGTGCCCGCAAATTTAGGCGCCGTACCATGTGTGGCTTCGAACACCGCATAACCGGTTTTGTAATTTATATTTGCACCAGGTGCGATGCCGATGCCGCCCACTTCCGCAGCCAGTGCATCGGAAATATAATCGCCATTTAAGTTTAGTGTTGCTACTACCGAATAGTCGGCCGGTGCGATCAGGATCTGTTGGAGGAAGTTATCAGCGATCATATCTTTCACCAGTAACTTGCCTTCATGAATGGCTTTGCGTTGTACTTCATTCGCGTGTGCTTCGCCATGTTCTTTTTTCAGTTCGTCCCACTCATCCCAGGTAAAAGTTTTATCGCCAAATTCCTGGCGTGCTACTTCATATCCCCAATTCTTAAACCCGCCTTCGGTGAATTTCATGATATTCCCTTTGTGCACCAATGTTACGGATGGTAGATTGTTGTCCAGGGCATGTTCGATCGCCGCACGCACCAGTCTTTTGGATCCCGTGATGGAAACTGGTTTCACGCCGTAACTCGATTCACCCGGGAAACGAACATTCTTAACGCCCATTTCTTCGATGAGAAATTTTTCAAATTTTTGCGCTTCAGGTGTTCCTGCTTTCCATTCGATTCCGGCATATATATCTTCTGTATTTTCCCTGAAGATGACCATATCCACCTGGTCAGGATGAACGACCGGTGAGGGAACGCCTTTGAACCATTTCACCGGACGAACACAGGCATAGAGATCAAGATCCTGGCGCATCGCCACATTTAGCGAACGAATGCCGCCACCGATCGGCGTTGTCAACGGCCCTTTGATTGACACGATATAATCTTTTGCTGTCTGTAAAGTTTCAGCGGGCAACCATTCCCCGGTTTGGTTAAATGCTTTTTCACCGGCCAGCATTTCTTTCCATTCAATTTTTCTCGCAGCACCGTAAGCTTTTTCCACGGCGGTATTAAAAACTTTTTCCGCCACTTTCCAGATTTCCGCGCCAATGCCATCACCTTCAATAAAAGGGATAATGGGTTGATCCGGTACTTTTAATTTCCCGTCCAATCCCATTGTTATTTTCTCTGCCATATGTATTTTTTTAAACCCTCCGGGCCGGTCAGTTGATTGTGGCGCAAAAGTACGATAATCTGCTTTCAGGCGACAAAGAGGATGGCATAAAAAAAGGGCTGCCGTTCAGCAACCCTTCGATCTTATTTAAAAACTATTAATTACTGCGCCTTGTACGGAAGCTCGCAGAAACGTTGTAGCTGATATTGGCAGGCATTGCTCCACGGAACGTTCCTGTGAAGTTTCCACTGATGAACTCACCGATCGCACCGAGTTCTGTGATCCTTACGCTGATCGGGTTAACGATAGTCATGCTATCCTGGATATAGGCCGTGCGGAAATATTCCATCAATTGCAGGCTGTTAACTGCAACTCCGGCGCTGGCAAACGATAACGATGTTTCTGATGGCGTATTGGAATTTAGCCGGAAGGCTATCACGCGCATACTGGCAGCAGTGCCGGAGCCAAATCCGTGATGGATAGAATCAGCAGGTGTTGTGAACGAGTAGGCGGTACCGTTAATATTCATATTAAAAAATTGTTGCGCTGATACGCCGCAAGCCTGGATGTTTCCAATGGCATTTGCACCTGCTACCAGCGTGAAAGAAGCCGGAACGCTTTGCTGGGCTGTTCCCTGGTCTTCACCAATCAATGTAACAACTGGCGAACTGCTGCAAAGAAGGTACGGAAAACTAAATGCGCCGGTTGAATTCACCGGGAAGCGGTGAAACTGGCTGTTTTCTTTAACGATAAGGTAACCATTTGTTACCGGACCTCCACTGCAATTCGTCAGCGTTCCCGAAACCAGGGCAAAGTTCGTCGACACCGGAATGGTAATCGTTCCGAGATTAATATTCACATTCGTTGTGGTAAACGTTTGGCTATACACAGCCGTTCCGCAGTTAGAGCTGCTGAATACCTCCAGTTTCAAAGCCATATTATTTGGCACGGCGCCGGTTGTATATCCCGCAGTATCTGTATATCCAAATCCACGATTATTGGGGTTAGCAATGCTGGATACTTTCACCAGTGCGTGGCTAACAGCCGCGCCCGTACTGGTTTTCACGGTACAACTAAAGTGAACATAGTTCGCCGGAACGTCACAATTCCAATAAGAGAAATGGCTCATTTCACCAACATAAGTATTGCCTGTTTTAAGGGCAGTGCCTTCTTCGGTCCATAGTCCGTTCGCTTCATTGAAATACCAAAGCGGAATGCTTGCGGGTGCTGTCGCGAGGATTGATGCGTCAAGGTCTAACGTTATCGTAGCTTTCTTGCCCGTCGCTATTTGCAGGCTTTCACCACCGGATCCTGTAAGTTCTGCCGCCAGCATCCCATAACTCGTTAATAATTTTAAAGATCCTGCCGCGTCAAGGCCACGAAGGTCTCCGGGCATGATCTTTTCCAATTCGTTGGAAACAGGGTCAATCCTGCGTGCTGAAACCTGAACCGTTCCTGTATACGCTGCCCCGTTAGCCGCCACGACAATGGCATTTGCAGGGAAGACAATTTTTAGCCCCGTGCCGCTTGTTACCGTGCCGCCCGTACTGCCACTAAATGAACCGATCGCTGTTTTAGGTAGCAGTTTAATGCGAAAAAAAGCATCCTTTCCTGCAGTAGCAATAAATGTCTTAATGCCTTTAAAATAACCATTGCGTGAAACTGTTACTACGGCTGCGTTTTTCACCACATCGCTGCTTCCAACCTGGAAGTAGCCATATTTGTCAGTAAAGGTCGTGATCGTTCCCACTTTCACCGTTGCGCCCAATACGGGCTGGTCATTTTCATCGGTCACAAAACCGGAAACGGAGGCGCTCACTTTTGTTGTTAGATCGGCCTGGTCTGTGGCGCCGGGATCTCCGCTGATATCTTTCTGGCAGGCACTAAGGCCAATGGCGAAAGAAATCAGGGCGAAAAGAAGCGGGGCCCTTAAAAATGATAGGATCTTCATAAAGTTGTTTTATGTATTTTAAGAGTTGTTTTTTAAGAGATGCCACTGCTCCGAAGTTTGTTGCCTGAATTGAAGAAATTTTAAAGTAACAGGCTCCTCTTAAATTGTCCCAGTATTTCTACAACCAAAACAATGGGACAGCATTTGTTGAATAATAGACGGTAATTTTCCTCGAACCAACGGCAATTTTACTACCCGAAGCCCGTATAATCCGCTGGTATAGTTATTGATTCCACTTATAAAATTTTCAACATGGAACATGAATGTGCAATTGCAGAATTAGGGCTGGTAAGCATGCTGGATGACATCAACGATCCGTTGGCCAATATCCAGTCTTGCCTGGAAGTATTGGAAGCCACCAGTTCTGCACCTGATGATTGCCTTTCCACGATCAAAAGTAGCATAGAGAAAATGCAATCATCCATCCGCGATATTTGCGGAAGCTTTAGTACCCATCAATACAGGTTGTACATCAAAGAAGACCTGTAAGCAAAAAAAACCGCCAGCGAACGTGCAACAAGATTGCCGAACAGGCTATCTATTTTACGAATTGATGCTGCAATTCAGCCATCCCGCATCAAAATTTACGCCATCGTATTTTTTATAAAAATTGATAGCTGGCTCATTCCAGTCAAGCACCTGCCATACCATTCCACTGTATTTTTTTTCTTTCATTTCAACTAACAGGCGATCGAATAATAATTTGCCGATTCCGTGTCCGCGCAATGCTTCTGTAACTAAAAAATCTTCGAGGTAAAGCCTTTGTCCTTTCCAGGTGCTGTAGCGAATATAATACAACGCAAATCCTTGTACTTTACCGTCAGTTTCTGCTACGAAAGCGTACCATACCGGGTTTGGGCCGAAGCCGCTTTCAACGAAATGATCAAAACCGACTGTAACTTCTTCCGGCGCTTTTTCATAAACAGCCAGTTCATTCACCAGTTCCATCATTCTTATGCAATCTTCTTTGCGGGCTTTCCTGATGTCTATTTTCATAAAATTTATTTAGTGCGGCACAATGTTTTCTATATCAGTGCCAATCAACTTACTTTCGTTTTTAAAAGCAACAAAGATGAAGCAACTTCTGGTTCAATATGCAACTTATAATTTATGGGCGAATAAAAGAATTACAGATGTGATCGCGAATTTGTCCGACGAACAATTGCATCAGCAGATCAACAGCAGTTTTCCTACCGTGTTTACCACGTTGCTGCATCTCTGGGATGTGGAAAATATCTGGTGGGAAAGAATGCGTTTACAGGAATATCCAGCCTGGCCATCGGCAAGCTTTTCGGGGTCGGTTGTGGAGCTGATCAGCAATTTATTGCAGCAATCAAAACAATGGAAAGAGTGGACGGATCTGGCAACAGAAAAAAACCTGCAGCACGAATTTATTTATAGGAACTCCAAAAAAGATCAGTTTAAACAGCCTGTGAACGAAGCATTGCATCACCTCTTCAATCACCAGACATTTCATCGCGGGCAACTGATCACGATGTTGAGACAGGTTGGCGTTACCGAACTGCCTGCGACAGACCTGATCGCATTTTACAGGAAAAAATAACAGGAATGGTGGCTAAACCGCAGCAAATTAGTTGTGTGAAACGATTGTTTGTTTTACACCGTAGCCATTATAGTAAGCCTGGGTAATCACTGTATCGCAACTGATGATGCGGTAATTCGGAACACGCGCCAGTGAATCACAGTTGGTCGATGCAAGATTGCAATTCACGTTTGTTGTGTCGAAACCACCGCCCGTCTTAGGTTTCACGAGTTTACAACCCACTAGGCTGGTAAATGCCTGGTATTCCCAGCTCATGATATCCTTATATACCAACCCAATGGAATCAGCATAAATTTCGTAGGAACGATCGTAGAAATTATATCCTTTTGGATAAAAAGGGCGATTATCGGTAGAGTCATATTGCACTACTGTTACCGTATTGGCAAAATTAAATGCCCCGATCTTCTTTGGCTGGGCTACATCGCGATAATAATAGGTCCAGTCCGGAAAAAAAGTATTCGGATAAAAAGGAGACTGATTAACATAGCGGTTTCCCTGCCAGCTTTTATCATCCTCAATTGGGTTCACCAGTTTGATATAACGAAAGTTATTTTCAACAAGTTCTAAAGAAGTCGGAGTTGGTGTTAGCAGGAAAGTGTTCGTACTGTTCCAGCGGCGCTGGGCTGAATCATATTGATAGCGGAAGATCTTGTACGATTCGCGGCCCATTCCGTCGGTAATTACAGCCACGATGGAATCTTTAACGAGGTAGGATTTCTTTACGAAATAAGCGCCGAAAGATGCAGTAACGGTAGAATCGAGGTTGTAAATGATATACTTTCCCAGCTTCGGGTTCACGTATTGTGTATATGAGCTGAAGACCGTGTCGTCATTGGTTTTTTTGCAGGAAATTAATATGCCGGTCGCCAAAATTACCGCCGCGATCAACCCTGTACTTAAATTTTTCATATATAGCGCTAAGATACGATTATAGACTCATCCCGGCTGGAAAAGGCTGCTTAGAGTTGAAGCGGCTGGCTGCGTTGAATAACCCCGCCACCGATCACGTCATTCCCTTCATAAAATACTGCACTTTGCCCGGGAGCTACGCCTTTTACATTTTCGTAAAAACGTACAGAAATACCGTTTTCGTATGTAAAGAGGTTGCTGAGGGCACCTTTATCTTTATAGCGGATTTTTGTAAGGGCTTCCATTCCTTCGGAGATACCTTCGTATTTCATCCAGTTAAGCTGGGCCACCTGCATCTCCGTCTTATTCAGATCGTCCTCTTCGCCTAATACGACGGTATTGGTTTCCGGGATGATCTCCGTAACAAATGCCGGGCGGCCCAGCGCAATATCCAGACCTTTGCGTTGGCCAACTGTATAGAAAGGGTAACCTTTATGCTGGCCAAGGATCTTCCCTGAGGGATCAACAAAATTGCCCCCTTTTACTTTTTCTTCAAGTCCGTCCACGCGGCGTTTCAGGAAACCACGATAATCATTATCCGGCACGAAACAAATCTCGTAGCTCTCATTTTTCTTCGCCAGTTCAGGATAACCATAGTCGTGCGCCAACTGGCGGATCTCTGTTTTATGGTAGGTTCCCAGCGGCAATAGTGTCCGTTTCAGCAGGTCCTGTTGCAAGCCCCACAAGGCATAGCTTTGATCTTTGGTTTCATCCAGGCCTTTGCTGATGAAATACCTGCCATTGCTGTGTTGATGAACCTGGGCGTAATGCCCGGTAGAAATAAAATCACATCCTAAGGCATCCGCACGTTTCAACAGGGCCCGCCATTTGATATGCGTATTGCACATTACGCAGGGGTTTGGTGTACGCCCCGCGATATATTCTTCCACAAAATTTTCAATAACAAAATCGCCAAATTCTTCCCGGATATCCAGGATAAAATGCGGGAAACCATGCTGAACAGCAGCCATACGGGCATCATTGAAACTATCCACATTGCAGCAGCCGGTTTCCTTTTTGCTTGTACCGCCACCACTGGTTGCATAATCCCATGTTTTCATGGTGATACCTACCACGTCATAACCCTCTTTATGGAGCATCAAGGCCGCAACGGTGCTGTCTATTCCCCCGCTCATGGCCATCAATACTTTACCTTTTTTGCTCATATCTAAATTCTTCGATGCAAATATACAATTTTGTTTGCCGGAGGAGGCTCCCGGGGGTTTCGCAATCGGGAGAAATTAGATTAGTTATAACAACTGACGCTCAACTATAAGCATTTGAATAAAATGGTATGAACTGTTTTACTAACTTGCGCTGATGCAACAATACCTTCAACTCCTCAACCATATTATTACAACAGGTACTGATAAAAGTGATCGCACCGGCACCGGAACACGCAGTGTATTTGGTTACCAGCTGCGCTTTGATTTGAAAGAAGGCTTTCCATTGGTGACGACCAAGAAAACACACCTCAAAAGTATTATCCACGAGCTGCTCTGGTTTTTAAAAGGTGAAACAAATATTGCCTACCTGAAAGAAAATAATGTAAAGATCTGGGATGAGTGGGCGGATGAAAATGGTGATCTCGGTCCTGTGTATGGCAAACAATGGCGTAGCTGGGAAGGTGCTGATGGCGTGGAAACAGACCAGGTTTCGGATCTAATTCAACAGATCAAAACAAATCCCGACAGCCGCCGTCTGATCATTAGTGCCTGGAACGTGGCGGATCTGCCAAAGATGAAACTGATGCCCTGTCATTGCCTTTTCCAGTTTTATACAAAGCCCGCAACGGCCGAACAACAATCGCGTGGCATCAAAGGCAGCCTGAGTTGCCAGTTATACCAGCGCAGCGCTGATGTGTTTTTAGGCGTTCCTTTCAATATCGCTTCGTATGCTTTATTTACGATGATGGTGGCGCAGGTTTGTGAGCTGGAAGCAGATGAATTCATTCATTCATTCGGCGATGTGCATTTGTATAACAACCATATGGAACAGGCGAACCTTCAACTAACGCGTTCACCATTTCCGCTCCCCAAAATGAAACTGAACCCTGATGTGAAAGATATTTTTGGTTTTAAGATCGAAGATTTCGAACTGCTGCAATACGAAAGCCATCCCGGCATTAAAGCGCCTGTGGCTGTATAACGACAGGCTGTAGTTAAATAATTGGCAGTTGAATTATTATCTCCTTAAGTAAATAAATAGGCGCTTCCGTCGTTCTATTGGAGTAATTCTCTCCAATGAAAAAACTGTTTCTCCTTCTTTCCTGCGTGTTCCTGTTTCTTTCTGTGTTTTCTCAGCCCGCGCGTGATACAGCTGAAAAATTAATTCCGCAAAAAGTCAACATCATTTCTGAATCAACGATTATCAAGGTAGAAAACCTAGGAGAGCTGGTCAATAGCGCTTATCCCGAATTACGTCCCACCATTTCCGCTGATGGTAACCTGCTTTTTTTTATCAGGCAGGGACATCCGGCCAATATCCAGGCGGCTACCGTTCCTAATTCACAGGATATCTGGTATTCGAAAAGAGATACAGCAGGGAATTGGTCTAAAGCAAAACATCTGAACGGTTCCGTGAACGCCTCTCATTATAACGCTGTTTATTGGATCTCGCCCGACCTGAATACGATCCTGCTCAAAGGCGCATTTAGCGAAGGGCAATATGCAGGCACCGGACTTAGTATGATCCGCCGCGTGGAAGACAATAGCTGGACGCCGGCAGAAATGCTGCGGATCCGCAACTTCAATAAATTCGCCAACACGCAGCAAATGGGCGCTTCAATGGGGCAGGACGGAAAGACCCTGTTGTTTTATATGTCCGAAAAAAAAGAAAGTTTTGACAATGACCTCTATGTTTCCTTTTTAGAAAAAGGCGATATCTGGAGTGCACCGAAAAGCCTTGGTAAAAAAATAAATTTACCAGATTATAACGAGATGAGCCCGTTCATTGCTGCCGATGGAAAAACATTGTATTTCAGCAGCGACAGGCCGGGAGGGCTGGGTGAGAATGATATCTGGATGAGCAAACGCCTCGATAATTCCTGGCAAAAATGGTCGGAACCCATAAACCTTGGAAGTCCAATCAATACTGCAGGTTCCGAAGCTTTTTTTACACTGGATGCGGGTGGAGAATATGCGTATTTAACTTCCAGCGATGGCGCATTTGGAGCAAGTGATATCGTACGCATTAAATTGCTGGAGAAAGAAAAACCAGATCCGGTGGTCTTCGTGACGGGTAACGTATACAACGCAAAAACCAGGGAGCCACTGAGTGCAGATCTTGTTTACCAAACCTTGCCCGGCGGGGAAGAAGTAGGAAAAGGGATGTCTAACTCCGGTGACGGCGCTTTTAAGATCGTGTTGCCTTACGACAAAAATTACAGCATCCGCGCTTCTGCCAATAAGTTCTTTGCCATCTCCGAAAATTTAAACCTCGATTCATTGGTGCATGCGGGTTACAAAGAAATTCATAAAGACCTTTATCTCGTGCCGATCGAGATCGGGCAGGTGTTCCGATTGAATAATGTATTTTTTGATTTTGATAAATTTACCCTGAGGGCAGAATCGTTTATTGAGCTGGACCGCGTGGTAAATTTTTTAAATGACTATCCTCAGATTGAAATTGAGATGAGTGCGCATACAGACAGCCGTGGGTCCGACCCGTATAATTTTACCCTGAGTGATAACAGGGCGAGGTCTGTAAAAGAATATATTTTGTCGAAAGGTATTGCGGTCTCCCGGATTATCTCCCAAGGATACGGCGAAACAAAACCCGTTGCGCCAAATGATACCGATGAAAACCGACAATTAAACCGCCGTGTGGAATTTAAGATACTGAAGAATTAAGCAAGGAGCATTCCCTGCTTAGGCTTATTTTTACGGTATATTTTTTTGTATGATTTCATTTATTGTAGCTGCATCGGAGAATAACGCCATTGGCAAACAGGGACAATTGCTCTGGCATTTACCACGCGATCTTAAATTTTTTAAAGACACAACCTGGGGTATGCCGGTTATCATGGGAAGGAAGACATATGAATCCGTTGATAGGCCTTTGCCGGGCCGCGTGAATATTGTTATTACAACCCAGGATAACTGGCAACGCGATGATGTGATCAAAGTTTCCACAATCGATGAGGCAATACGTGAAGCGGAGAAAACAAATTGCAAAGAAATTTTTATCATCGGTGGCGGAGAAATTTACAGGCAGAGTTTGCCACTTGCAGACAAAATTTATCTTACCCGCGTTCACGCAACTTTAGAGGGAGATGCTTTTTTTCCGGCATTGGATAAGGCCTGGCTGTTAGAAAGGGCTGTTGATTTTCAGCCTGATGAAAAACATGCGTACGCCTATACTTTTGAAACCTGGACAAGGAAAAAAGTTAACGCTCAATAAGGTAATCAGAGATTCAAAGTATTCCGACTTTTTAAATTTTTATTCTTGTATTCTCCATTTCAATTAGCGGTTAAGTATTTAAAGTATTACACACGGGCTTCCAACAGCAAAGGGCATGGCGTGCATTCTCCTTTTGTGTTTGATTTTATAAAGCTTATTAAAAATGACAGAGAGAATTACCCCGCGTATAAAGCCATAGAGCCGCTGCGTGCGAAATTGTTAGCCGATGAAAACTTTATTCTTGTAGAAGATTTTGGCGCCGGGTCCACCGTGCTTAAAACCAATAAACGCCAGGTGTCGCGCATGGCGGCGTCCTCCTTAAAGCCGAAAAAATTTGCGCAGTTGTTGTTCCGCATGGTGAAGTATTATCAGCCTGCATCTATCCTGGAACTTGGTACTTCGTTCGGTATAACCACGGCTTATCTGGCAACAGCAAATCCCGCTGCGAAGGTACATACACTCGAAGGCGCGATAGACGTGGCACGCCGAGCGAATGAAAATTTTATTGCTTTAGGTCTGACGAATATTCGCATTTGGTCTGGCCGTTTTTTAACAACGTTACCACAAGTGCTATCCGTGCAGGATAAATTCGATTTTGTTTTTGTTGATGGAAACCACCGGAAGATCCCGACGCTGGAATATTTTCAGTTGTTACTCCAACACAGCCACGATCAAACGATCATCGTGTTTGATGATATTCACTGGAGTGAAGAAATGGAGGAAGCCTGGGCAGCAATCATCGCACATGAAGCGGTGACGCTGAGTATCGACCTGTTTTTTATAGGGATTGTCTTCCTGCGGAAAGAATTTAAAGTGAAACAACAGTTCAGCATCCGATTTTAATTTTCCCTATCTTAGACGCAATAATCAGTCTATGATAATCGGTGTATTAAAAGAACCAAGTCCGGAAACCCGCGTCTCCCTGATGCCGGAACATGTAACGATCTTAAAAAAGTGGAAAGCAGATGTTTATGTGGAAGATGGCGCCGGCATAAATGCATTTGCAACTAATGAAAAATATTCAGAAGCAGGTGCTGCAATTGCCAGCCGTGAACAGGTGCTTCAAAAAGCGGATATCGTTTTATCTATTAATACCCTGGCCGAATCGGACCTGCAAAATTTTAAAGGCAAAATATTATTCGGCTTATTTCAACCGCTTTTCAATCCCGGCCTTATCAAACAATGGGCAGGTAAGGGTTTCAGTGTTTTCAGCATCGACATGCTGCCACGAACCACCCGTGCGCAAAGCATGGATGTGTTAAGCAGCCAGGCGAATATTGCGGGCTATAAAGCCGTGTTACTGGCAGCGAATTTATTTCCAAAATATTTCCCCATGTTTATGACAGCGGCCGGAAGTATCCCGCCAGCAAAAATGCTGATCCTTGGCGCCGGTGTTGCCGGATTGCAGGCCATTGCGACCGGCAAACGATTGGGGGCAGTGGTAGAAGTATTTGATACACGCCCTGCTGTTAAAGAGGAAGTGATGAGCCTCGGTGCAAAATTCGTGGAAGTGGAAGGCGCTGCAGATGCCAGCAAAGCAGGTGGATATGCAGTGGAACAATCCGCTGAATTCATGGAAAGGCAAAAACAGAAAATTGCGGAGAGTGTGGCTAAAGCAGATATCATTATTACCACAGCGCAGATACCGGGCAAAAAAGCGCCGGTCTTAATCACCGATGAAATGATGGCAGCGATGAAAAATGGTTCAGTAATTATAGATCTTGCGGCTGCAACCGGCGGTAATACAACGCAAACAAAAAATGCGCAAACAGTATTTTTTAATGGCGTGAGTATTGTAGGCAACAGCAATCTTCCCGCAGCCATGCCAAGTGATGCCAGTAAGTTGTACGGAAAAAATATTATTAACTTTTTACAACTCATTATTGATAAGGAAGGTAATCTTTCTTTGAACTTTGAAGATGACCTGGTAAAAGGAACCTGTATTGCACGTGACGGAAGTATCAGTAACGACAGGGTTTCGCAGGCTTTGGAAGCACTGAGTTAACCTGTTTGATCAATCGAAAAATTGACAATAACATTGGAGCATCAGCAGCAAAGCTGAACACGGTTTGTAGCCGGACAAAAAATAAATCATGGAAAATATTTTAGAGTGGATCCACGCAAATCAACAAATCATCTACATCGTTATCCTGATGATATTTGTTGGAATTGAAGTGATCGGCCGTGTGCCGAGCGTTTTACATACACCGTTGATGAGTGGTGCTAATGCAATTCATGGTGTTGTAATTATTGGTGCGATCATCGTGATGGGAAAAGCAGAAGCAAACAATTACCTCGCATTAATTCTTGGTTTTTTAGCAGTAATCCTGGGAACTTTAAATGTGGTAGGCGGTTTTGTTGTGACAGATCGCATGCTGGAAATGTTCAAGGGAAAGAAAACCGTCCAGAAAAAATAAACGATAACTCTTCGCAAGATAAACCAGCTCTCCAAAAATGGAATTAAATATACTCACGCTCATCTATCTTATCGCTTCGGTAACATTCATCATCGGGCTAAAAATGTTATCCAACCCTGCGGCGGCACGGAAAGGAAATCTGGTGGCAGCAGGCGGTATGACGCTGGCGATCATCGGAACCATCTTCCTGTATAAAGACGATGCTGGTGAACGGCTGCATAATTATGGATGGATCTTCGCCGGCCTTGCGATTGGTGGAATTATCGGAACACTCGCTGCGAAAAAAGTGAAGATGACAGCTATGCCGGAGATGGTGAGCCTCTTCAATGGTATGGGCGGCGCATGTGCTGCTTTGATCAGCCTGGTAGAATTTAATCATATTGCTCATCAACTGTCTGTCAATAATAGCAGTGAATACATCCGCCAGATTCAACCAACGGTATTGATTATCGCTTTAGGATTAATCATTGGGTCTGTTTCTTTTGCGGGGAGTATGATCGCATGGGGAAAATTAAATGGGCGCATCAAGGATTTTAGTTTTCCCGGGCAAAATATTTTAAACCTTGTCTTTCTCGCTATCGCGTTGGGAGCAGCTGTGTACCTGGTGATCGATCCCACACAATCCTATTTATTGTATGTGATTCTGCTGATCTCTCTTGTTTATGGTGTGTTGTTCGTGATGCCGATCGGCGGTGCAGATATGCCGGTAGTTATTTCCCTGCTAAACTCTTTTACCGGTGTGGCGGCGGCTTGTGGGGGGTTTCTTTACGATAATAAAGTGATGCTTACCGGTGGGATTTTGGTTGGTGCTGCGGGAACATTGCTCACGATGCTGATGTGTAAAGCGATGAACCGGTCCCTGAAAAATGTATTAATCGGATCCTTCGGTGGCAACAAAACACAGGTTGCAGGTGATGCAGGTCCGCAGGGACATTTTAAAGAAATTTCTCTAACGGATGCAGCAATGGTAATGAGTTATGCCAATAAGGTCATTATTGTTCCGGGTTATGGATTAGCCGTTGCACAGGCGCAACACAGCTGCCATGAACTGGAGAAAATATTGAATGATAAAGGTGTGGAAGTGATCTATGCGATCCACCCTGTTGCCGGCCGTATGCCTGGCCATATGAATGTGCTACTGGCTGAAGCAGATGTGGCGTACGAAAAGTTGCAGGAAATGGAGCAAGCCAATGATGAATTTAAAACGGCAGATGTTGTGTTGATCCTGGGGGCAAACGACGTGGTGAATCCTGCTGCAAAAACAGATCCCGCTTCGCCGATTTATGGTATGCCCATCCTCGAAGTAGAACAGGCCAAAACCGTTATCGTAAATAAGCGCAGCATGAAGCCCGGTTATGCGGGAATTGAAAACGACCTTTTCTTTCAACCAAAAACTTCGATGTTGTTTGGTGATGCAAAAAAAGTATTGCAGGATCTTTGTGCCGAGGTAAAAAATGTTTAACCAGCGCGCAATTTATTTTCTACTGTTCAACAAACTAATTTGGCAGCCCAACTTCCACCAGCCCTTCTGAGCTCTATAAAAACGGCAAAAGGTTTTGACGAAGCGGCTTTCATTGAAGTGCACCAATCAGGTGCCCAGGTTGTTTCTGTTCGCCTCAATCCTTTTAAGCCGGTAGATCTTGATGAAGGTTTTTTGAAGGAGAAAGTTCCCTGGAGCAGCGAAGGATATTATTTGTCATCACGTCCCTCATTTACGCTCGATCCTCTTTTTCATGCGGGTGCTTATTACGTTCAGGAAGCCAGCAGTATGTTTCTGGAAGAAGCTGTTAAACAAACAACTGATCTCCATAAAAATATTCGTGTACTGGATCT
Source organism: Ferruginibacter sp. (assembly GCA_028288705.1). Lineage (GTDB taxonomy): Bacteria > Bacteroidota > Bacteroidia > Chitinophagales > Chitinophagaceae > Ferruginibacter. Next base: position 166,587 of record JAQBNH010000008.1, on the reverse strand, counting down.
TTGTGCGGCGCCCGGCGGAAAATCCACATTGCTACAATCGATCATCAGCGGAGAAAGTTTGCTTGTGAGCAATGAAGTGATAAAATCACGCGCAAACGTACTTGCAGAAAATATCAGCAAATGGGGAGCATCGAATGTGTTGGTAACGAATAATGATCCAAAGGATTTTCAACGGCTGCCGGAATTTTTCGACCTTATCGTGGTGGATGCCCCATGCAGTGGCAGCGGATTATTCCGGAAAGATCCAAAGGCAGTGGATGAATGGAGTGTAAACAATGTAACCCTCTGCAGTCAGCGCCAGCAAAGGATTTTAGCAGATATTCTTCCGTCTTTAAAAACCGGCGGAACGCTGATCTATTCAACTTGTTCGTATTCCGTTGAAGAAGATGAACAGGTAGTGGATTGGTTGATTCGTGAGCAGCAGCTCAGCGACCTGCCATTAACATTGAAACCCGAATGGCATATCGTGGAAACATTGTCACCAGAACGGAACGGAGCAGGTTACCGGTTTTATCCCGATAGATTGAAAGGCGAAGGGTTTTTTATTGCTTCCTTTAGAAAGGAAAATAACAGTGGGGAAGGCGCGGAAGGAAAATTAAAAGGAAAGCCAAATATGGCTGCTGCTGTGGAGATCGCTGCTGTATCGCCTTACCTTGATGCCCCTTACGAGTTTTCCTTCCTCCGTTGGGAAGAAAATATCATCGCAATGCCGAAGGAAATTTTCCCTTCATTCCTTCAGGTGCAGGCTAATCTTTATTTAAAAAAAGCAGGCCTCTCGGTAGGCTCAGTCATCAGGAATGAATTATTGCCGTCGCACGAACTGGCCGTAAGCACGATACTTTCAGAAAAGTTGCCCAGGCTTGAATTGACGCTTGACAATGCATTGCAATACCTGCGCCGGCAGGAGATGAGTATAGAGAGCCCTATACGTGGCTGGCTGATCGTTACATATAAAGATTTACCGCTGGGATTAATCAAACTATTGGCGAACAGGGTGAATAATTATTACCCTAAAGACTGGCGCATTCTTAACAAGTAGCCCCAAGGCAAACCAACAAATTTCTGCATCTTTGCAACATAATATTTGTCAATGAAAAATCTACTGATCCTTATATGCCTCGGCCCTTTATTTTGTCTTGGTCAAAAAACGCATACCGTCGCGGCTAAAGAAACGTTGTTTTCTTTAGGTCGGGAATTTAATATTCACCCGCGGGAACTCGCCGAATACAACCATATTCCATTCGAAAAAGGCCTTACGATCGGGCAGGTCATAAAGATTCCTGCAAAAGGAAAAATGCCCTTGCCGGTTAGTACGGCAACTCCTGCAACACCGGTAACAACGGTTGTTGTAAAAGAACCTGTTCCGGTAAAAGCAACGCCTGTTGCTACAGTAAAGCCAACGACAGAAATGGTTTCCATGCCGATCTATCATAAAGTGACGAAGAAAGAAACGTTATACCATATCAGCACGCTGTATAATAAAGTTCCTGTTGCAGATATCAAAAAGTGGAATAAGCTTACAAGTGATGCAGTCGCCGAAGGAACAAACCTGATTGTCGGATACAAAAAGCAACCCAAGTCTTCCGTTACAACGGAAGTTGTAAAACAAACGCCTACGCCCGTTCCGGTGGAAATAGTGAAAGAAGCGGAACCGGTGAAAGTTGCGCCGAAAAAAACAGATCCATTAAATCCTGTTACCGGGAAAAACTTCAATGGAGGTGCATTTAAAAATTTGTATACTGCCACCGCCAAAACTGATCAGTCTGGTAAGGCTGGAATTTTCAAAAGTACGAGTGGCTGGGAAGATGGAAAATATTATTGCCTGCACAATGAAGCTGCGGCAGGTACGATCGTCAAGATTACTAACACAGTAACAAATAAGTCCGTTTATGCTAAAGTGCTGGATGTGTTGCCCGACCTGAAACAGAACAGCGGCTACATTCTTCGCCTGAGTAATGCAGCTGCGGATGAGCTTGGTGCAGGTGCCGGAGATTTTGATTGTACTGTTCAGTATTAAGCAAAGCGATAGCCACGCAAGAAATCTGTAACGGGCATCCGTTTTTTTCCCTCCAGTTGTAATTCCAGAATGTTTATCGAACCCTGGCCACAGCCGAATTGCAGGATATTTTTGTGATCTGTAAAATATTTTCCTGCGCCTTCCGCGAGATTCGTTTCAGCAATTTCACTACCGAATACTTTTAAGGTTTTACCCTCCAGTTGTGTGTAGGCACCGGGGAAAGGAGAGAGCCCCCGAATTAAATTATGCACTTCCGCGGCTGGTTTGGCGAAATCTATTTTACCCGTTTCCGTAAATATTTTTGGCGCGTGTTTTAAGTGACCGTGTTGTGCTTGCGGAATTGCTTTCAATGATCCGTCAGCTAATTCTTTTATCGTCCTGAGCAAAACTTCAGCACCTGTTTCTTTCATTTTGTCATGCACCATTCCGGCTGTATCATTTTCCCCGATCGGAAATTTTTCCTGCAGCAGTATATCACCTGTATCGATTTCATGCTGCAATTTAAAAGTGGTAACGCCCGTTTCCTTTTCTCCATTGATCACTGCCCAATTAATCGGCGCTGCGCCGCGATACTGCGGTAGCAAGGATCCGTGAACATTGATCGTGCCCATGGGAGGCATATTCCAAACAATCTCCGGAAGCATCCTGAATGCAACAACGATTTGTATGTCTGCTTTCAGAGCGGAAAGCGCCGCTATGAATTCCGGTGCCTTTAGCTTCTCGGGTTGAAGCACGGTAAGGTTATGTTCTACAGCATATTTTTTTACGGCACTTTGTTGCAACTGCATGCCTCTTCCACCGGGTTTATCGGGAGCAGTAATCACCGCAACAATCTTGCAACCCGCTGTTACAAGTTTATCTAGCGACGCCACCGCAAATTCCGGTGTGCCCATGAAGATGATCCGTATGGAAGTGAAATCAGGCATCCGGCAAAAATAAGGCTTCCGTTTCTATACCGTGGAAGGCTTAACCTTTCTTCATTATTTTTTTCGTTTTAATATTTCGATCTCCTGTTGTAATTCCTTGATCGCCTCAATGAGTAGTGGAACGAGCTTCGCGTAATCGATCGCCTTGTAGCCGTCGGTGCCGGTGTTCACAACTTCGGGAACGACTGCTTCAACATCCTGTGCGATCAGGCCCATATGTATGCCCGGGATAAAGTGATTGGCTGCGAAATCGTCCGCAAGCATTTCGTATCGGACGCCACGCAAATGCATGACTTTATTCAACGCTCCATTAATAGGTTTTATATTTTTCTTGTACCTGCGATCTGAAGGATACACAGTTCCGTTTGCCCAGATGCTCCCAAAGACACTCATTGCAATGGCTCCATTCTGCTGAAATTTGCCCAGCTCTGTAAAACCTGTGCTGTAGTTATCTATCCCGAAAGTGATTTTACCGCTCGGGACATCATTGTACAACCGCAGCTCCCCACCATAAACGCCCATGCCTACGTCCCCATTGGTTCCCGGATACAGGGAGATCTTTTTGCCAAGTGATGGTGCAAAGGAAAGTGGGTTTTGCGGCGTGTTGTTACCGATACCAATATTTCCCGTGGGTATATTGTACACAAATCCCCACGCCGCGGGGCCTCCATAAAAGCCAATATTGTTCGCATTTTGTGTTCCCATAAATCCGAGTAAATTGCTGTTACCGGGATTAGTGAGCCAAACGCCCGGACCGTTATTCGCATCTGTTGTGCCATTGCGAATGACCAGCCTGCCGTTTAATGTTAAACCATCTGCTCCCTGGTTTGTGATGCGTGCGCGTTCTAGAAAATTATAACTGTTTCCGGAGCCAAACGCAATACTGGCTGCGGGCTGATCCGCAAACATTTGTAACAAACCTCCCTGAATGCCGAAGCCATATTTGGGATTGTTGCCTAATCCCCCGTAGAGCGCGAGACGGTTACCCAGGCGGCTACCGAAACTGAATGAATCCATTACCAGGTCTCCGTATTTGCTGACAATATTGCCCTGCAACACAAAATTGCCACGGGTTTCCAGGTCGCCGCCAATCGTTAATTTATCCCTGAAAATGCCGCTTCCCACAACATCGAGTTTCGCAAAGGGCGTATCGATCCCAATGCCGATACGGGCTGAATTAATGCTCACAGGAACAGTATTTTTCTGTGATACACAGAGTTTAACCGAGCCATAATCAAAAACACTATTCGAATAAATATAGAACCTGCAATACAGTATCGCGTCGGCTGTAAGGCCCGTTAATTCTGTTCCGGTGAATCCGCAATAGAGCTGCGTATATCCGGCACCGCAGGACGATGCAGTATAGATGGCGAGGAACGGGCAGGCATATGCGCAAGTGCCCAACACATCAACGTATTGAACCGATAGTTTCCCCGATGCGGGCACGCGGATCTTGAACCAAACATCCCGGATATTGGAAGCATTAATTACACCGCATGTGGGATTTGGAACAGCAGGAGTTAGCGTGGCGCCGGACCAGCTGAAGACTTTATCCGGCACACAGGCCTGGCCGAGCGGATCTGCATTGTCAACATTGATGAACCCTGCGTTACAAGGTTCATCGGCAAACTGGTAATTGTTACTCACACACATTTTGAAAGATCCTGAAGTGCCGGTTGGATTGTTAGGTTTGTAGATGCGGATGTAAGCCTGCGACCCCGGCGTGAGATTGATTCCGGTGCCACTATACGGCAACGAAAAAAAGCAAACGATATTTGTATTTCCCTGGAAGGGAATCATCGTGCCGGAACAGGAACTAGCTGTGTACAGTGTTGCTATCACCAATTGTGTTTCACCTGCAGCAGCTGCCATCTTAAAATTAACCTGCCCATTTGCCGGGATGACAAACTTATACCAGACATCAGGATCCTGCGTTCCATTAATACAGCCGCCCTGACCTGTTGCCGTAGCGCCCGAATAGGTGTACGTTGTTGTGGGATCGCAGCCCAGGTTTTCCACCGGAATATTGATCGCACCACAAGGATTATCATTCACTGGTTGGGCTTTTGCAGAAAGCGCAACGCACCCCAGGATCAATATGAGCAAATGCTTTTTCATAACCTTTATTTTATTGCTTCAATAATTGTTTTGTAAGCGTATATGTTCCTTCCGTCAGTGTGAGGAAATACAAACCGGATGGTAATGCCCGGAGATCAACTGATAAATTATTTAAACCTGCAGCAATTTCCCAGCTAAGCAACACGCTCCCTTTTTCATCTGTTAATTTAAGTTTACCTGGCGCTGTTGCTTCGGTGAAGGTTAACACCGTACTGTTTTTCACAGGGTTCGGGAAGATGATGAATTCTTGCGATTTCCCGCGGCGGTTTACAAGTATGGTTTTGCTGAAGAACTGATGTGCGTTCAGATCTGTTTCAACGATTCGATACCAGGCCATACCTTTTAAGGGTTGTGCATCGCGGAAAAAATACTGATGTTCTCCGCCGGTATTAAAGGCGGGAAGTTTGCCAAGGCTTTGGAATAGAACGCCATCTGCACTTCTTTCAATGGTCATCAATGATGTATTCGTTTCATCTCCGGTTTTCCAGTCGAGGTCAACATGCAAATCGCGGTTTTGTGCTGAAAAAGAAATGAATTTCAGCGGCACGACGGAACCTTTCATAAATATTTCCGAACTGCTGATGCTCCAATCATCGAGCGCGCGGAGGAAAAGCCGATGATTACCATCCGATATCGATGTTGTATTCACACTGAAATTGATGTTGTTAAGGTTTATGCCGGGGGTGATAGTTACGGGAAGTCCATTTCCAAATCCAGGATCTGCGTCCAGGAAATATTCTGCGCGCACAATGTTGCCTATCGGCAGTGGAGCATCTGGATATTGCGGATCTGCGTTCAGGAAAATAATAAAATCACGCACATTCGTAACCGCCCATTTCCCTTCAGCATTTAGTGTACGCAGTTGCAAATAGTGTGTGTTATCACTAAGCCCGCTCACAGAAGCGCTAAAGACGGTGCTGATATCGGTATTGGCAGTTATTGGAATGTTAGTACCGCTGCCAAAAGGAATATCGTTATCCAGCACATATTCTGCTTTCACAATATTTGCTGCTGCGGGTGGTGTTGCCGGATATGGTGGATTCGCATCCAGGAAAATAATAAAATCTTTTACTGCCGTCACAGACCAGTGGCCTTCGGCACTCAATGAACGCAACTGCAGGTAATGGGTATTGTCACTCAGGCCGGTCACATCCGCATTAAAAATAACGTTGTTGATATTGGTACCTGCTGCGAAGGGAATAGATGTTCCACTGCCGAAGGGAATATTGCTGTCCATCACATATTCTGCTTTCACGATGTTGGCTGCAGGCTGTGGTGGCGTGGGATATGGCGGATTCGCATCGAGGAAAATAATAAGATCTTTTACTGCGGTCACAGTCCAGTGGCCCTCCGCATTTAGCGTGCGTAACTGAAAGTAATGTGTGTTGTCGCTCAGGCCGCTCACATCAGCGTTAAAAACAACATTGTTGATATTGGTGCTTGCTGTTATAGGAATATTGGTTCCGCTCCCGAACGGAGTATTGCTGTCCATTACATATTCTGCTTTCACAATATTGGCGGGAGCCGCAGGTATAGCGGGATAAGGAGGATCGAGGTTAACCAGGAAATCCGTGGTGCCGGTGATAGACCATATTCCGTTTGCTGTTTGTGACCTGATCAGCAATTGATGTACACCGTTCGTTAATCCAGATACATTTATTGTTGCCGGTTGATTGCTGATGTCAACTGCACCGGTCAATGGAATATTTGAACCCGAACTAAACGCAGTATTTACATCAATGAAGTATTCTGCTTTCGTGATGTTTTGGGGAACCACACCGGTTTCATAAAGAGGGTCTAGGTTATAAAGAAAATCCGCGGTAGCCGTTATCGCCCAGCTGCCCTCGGTATTTTTTGTGCGCAAAAACATCCGGTGAAAGCCGGTCGTTAAGCCAGTTGTGCTGGCTGAAAAATTAATGTTGCTGATGGTGACCGCTGCAGTTATAGCAACTGTATTTGCGAGGCCAACGCCAGGATCTGCATCGATAAAATATTCTGCTGCAAGAATGTTTTGCGGGTTTGCAGGCGCAGCGGAATACGCGGGGTCCTGGGCGTGTAGATATTGAAAGAACAATATACTGACGGTTAATAGAAAATATTTTTTCATGTATGCTGTTTTCAGCCAGATGGCTTGCATGTAAAATGGTGCTGAATTTCGCCGGAACTAATTATTGTTCCGCGTGCTGAATGTGACACTCATCGTGCTGCTGCCTGACGGGATACTGATCGGTACTGTTAAGGTGTAAATACTCGGAATATTTGGAATGCCAGAAAGTTTGTATGGATCGGTAGCACCGTATGCTCCGCAATCCGGTGTGATTACCGGGCCCAGCGTAAGTCCGGCTGCGAGGGCGGGTGAACCGGCTTTTAAAGCCATGCGACTGTCCAGGCTCCCTGTCGATCCGCCAACATAAACAGAGGGGATGCTCACGCTTATAAGGTTGTTGGTAGCCGTACCGGGTAATGTTTGTGCATTGCTGAATAAATTATTTTTGATCGAGCAGTTGGTAAACGTCCAGCCGGGTGCGTCTGAAATATTATTGGCTACATAACAATTTGCTATTGTACAACCAACGCCTACACCCGATAAACTGTTATTTCTGAAGATATTATTAGCACCTGTTAAAACCGGGAGGTTGATAAAACTGAATGTGGTATAGAAGATATTGTTTTCACATACAAAGTTTGTAAGGGAACCGCCAGTGGCTTCTATCCGTGAATTTGAAAAAAAACATTTGCGGATCGTAATGCCGCTATGCGCCGCGGAAGCGAAGAAAATTCCTGATGAAAAAAAGCATTTTTCAAACGTCAGGCTTATCGGAGCAGCGGTTCCGTTAATACTTATGCTGGATAAACGAATTCCCAGGAATTTAGATCCGTTGGCGCCATTGGCAATCGTGAAGCCGGATAGCCCTGAAGAAAAAGCTGAAGCCTGTAATCCCGGATTTGCCGGGTACGTTGCATCTGCCGGATTTAAAAAATATCCCAGGCCTATTACGACAAGCCTTTTAGTCATCGTGGTCACAGAATAATCAGTACTGCTGGCCTCCATATGAATTGTATCGCCCGCGGCTACTGATGCCGAATTGATCACGTCTGTAAAAGAAGTGAAGTCTGCCTGAACACCGGCGTTATTATTAACGCGCCAGATCTTCGCCTGGGCCGCCGTGAAAAAAGTAAAGATGGAGATGCCGAGCGCAATAAATTTTAGTTTCATAACCTTGTTTTAAGATGTAAATAATGAAGATCAGGAAGCTGACTGTTTGGTCAACCGGCTGCTAAATTAGGCGGCATGAGACGGGGATAAAATAGGGAAATCAGGGAAGGATAAGCCGAATGGGGGATGGTTAGCAGGAATTACCAAAGGCTTTGTTGATGGCCTCGGTTTTATTTTGTACGTGCAACTTTTCGTAAATATTGCGGATATGTTGTTTCACTGTATGAAAGCTAAGATTCAGCTGATCTGCGATTTCCTTGTACGATAGACCTTTAGATACAAACTGCAGCACTTCGTTTTCACGCGCTGTTAGTAAGTGAGATTCGGCCACTTGTTTCTCTGTTGTTTGCTGATTAAAAACTTCAACTAATTTTCGTGCAATCGGGGCGCTCATTGGCGCACCGCCATTATGCAATTCCTTAATGGCTTCAACAATTTGCGCTGGTGCAGTTTTCTTCAGGAGATAACTGGTTGCGCCAGCTTTCAGGGCTTCGAAGACCTGGTCGTTGTTTTCAAAAACCGTGAACATCATAAACTGCATATCCGACGTCTGCTTCCTGATCTGCCGCATACAATCTATTCCCGACATGCCGGGAAGATTGATATCCATGATCACGATGTCCGGTTCCAGAATCGGGATTTCCAGCACTGCAGCCTCGCCGGTACGATAGGCGCCAACCAGCAGCAACAGGCTATCCTGGCGTATAAACAGGGATAAGCCTTCTACCACTTCTTCCAGGTCTTCTACTATTACAACTTTGATCTTTGGCATCTCTACAAAATTAAACGCTGCTGCCTGTTTTAAAATAGGTATTAAGGGGTATCTTTTTTTGTAAAATAATTAGCAGCACGGCAGCTCGAGACGGATATGACTGCCGGCATTATTCGAAAAAAATATTTTTCCGTCAACATCATGCATCCTTTTTTTCATGTTCTCCAAACCATTCGCAAATGGGCGAATCGTGCCCATATTTATTCCAACACCATTGTCGCCAATGTCAACTTTCAATAAGCCTTCTTCAAAGACCATAGAAATAGTAACGGCGCTGGCATGAGCATGTTTCACAGTGTTATGCAAGGCTTCTTTGATAACAAGAAACACATTTCGCCTGATCTCACCATTAATATATATATCGTGGGTTTGTTCAGTCCTGAATTGCAGGCTGATATTTTTATCGAGTAAATAATCTGTGGCATAAGACCGGCAAAAGCCGGCCAGGTGGCCAAGCGTGTCGTGGCGTTGGTTTAAGGCCCAAACGATTTCTCCCATTTTCTCTGCCATCTCATCACTGTAACCGGAGATCTTTGCCAGGTCTGTTTTCCATTTTACCTCTTCATGGTCGTCGAGTTGCATTTTTTCGCTTAGGAATTTTATCCGCGACAATGACGCACCAAAATCATCGTGCATGTCTGTGGCAATCCGCGTACGTTCTTTTTCTATCGCCTGCTGTTTTTCTAATGCAATTCTTTGTCGTTGCAGCCGGCGGTGCAAATAACTGCGAATGACAAGAAAAAGCATGGCCGAAGAAATGAGTACGATTAATAAGGTGAACCACCACTGCAACCACCATGGCCGCGCGATATGCAGTAAAATTATTTTTTCTTGCGCGCTCATTAATCCTGCGGCGTTGATGGCACGCACATAAAGGCTATAGTTACCCGGGGGAAGATTTGCATACCGGATCACAGAGCTGTTATCTGCATAAATATCGTTTTTATCGTAGCCTTCCAGGTGGTATTTTAATCGCGCGGCGGAAGGGTTGCTATAATCTATCACGGTAAACCGAAAGCTTACGGTGTTTTGATCATAGCCCAATTTAATGTCTGCTAATTCTCCAGGATCTACTGCAGGTTTAAAAGTACTGTCGTTCACCTGCATGCCTGCTAATTGCAACATCGGCAAATTTTTATAAGCGGTCACCTTACCCGGGAAAAAACTATTCAACCCGTTTACCCCACCAAACAATAGCTCCCCTTCACGGGTCTGGCAAAATGCGTAGGTATTGAACTCGTTGCTCTGCAAACCATCAGCTACAGTGTAATTGCTGATCTCTTCACTATGCATATTCAATCTTGCCAGGCCTGCATTCGAGCTCAGCCAGACCTCATCACGGTATGGAATAGCCGCATAAATATATTGATTGGCCAGCCCGTCATTTGTTGTGAAGATTTTTTTTACTTTCTGTGCTTCTTTATCATATTTGATGAGGCCAATGGTACTTCCGATCCAAAGTTCGCCGGGAGATATTTCTGCGAACGATTTAATAGTGGCCTGGTAAGAAAAGTCTTTTTCTTTCAGCAAGGAATCACCTGATAGCCTGGCGACAAAAAAACCTTTAAACGCCCTTGATATATACAGGCGTCCCTGTTTGTCCTGGAAAGTTGTTAAGAAAACATCCGGGCCTGCATTTGTTTTTAATTCTTTAAAAGAAATTACGCCAGCGTTATTCCTACCGATAAACAGGCCGGCATTGGATGATGCCAGCATCTGTCCGTCGTGTAATTGATAAATAAAGTTAAACTGGTTTTGTGCTGTACTTTTTGACGTAATATTTTTTATAGTCCTTACTCGTTTTGTTCTTGGATCAAACTGGTAGAGGCCTGAAAATGTCGCGGCCCAGACATTTCCTTCCCGGTCTTTAAAAAGATGTTCGATGCTCGCAGGAAGTGGTTTCGTGATCGTATTTATTACTTGTTTGTTTTTATCCAGAACCAGTATTCCGCCGGATTGTGTCGCCGCCCATATCTCCTGCTGATCTGTCTCTACAATGGAGCGGATAAAATTGTCAGCCGTTTTACCGGCAACATTCTCTTTCGATAAAAAATAATTGAAACGGAATTTTTCCAGGTTAGTAAAATCAATTCCCTTTCCCCAGATGCCGGTCCATAAATATTGCTGATCATCACTATAGATATAAGTTACCTGCGGACCTGATAACCCGGCACTTTCATTTTTATTGTAATTGTAACGACCGGCCACTGTTTTCTTCGATGTGTCAATCAGGTACAGTCCGGATTGTAGCGTTCCAACCCAAAGCCTGCCGCGTTCGTCGATGCGTAGGGCAGAAATATTTTTCAACCCATCATCAGCAGCAAGCATTTCGTTTTCCTTACTTACTGGCTTAAAACGAAACAAACCCTCTGCCGCGCCAAGTAAAATATTGTTACCGGCGGGTATGAAATCCCGGATGTTCGTTAAGGTGGGATTGGAAATACCGATCTGCTCTGTATTGGCAACCAGCCCACTCAAGGAGATGATATAGAAAGCACTGGCATTGTTGAGAACAGCGTATATTTTAGTCAATTGTTGAAAAGGCTTCATGGCTGCGGTGCGTACGATCAGGTTTCCCGGCTGGTGGAAATTTTTTATCAGGGCGAATTTGCCTGTGGAAGGCTGGAGGCAAAATATCTCTGACCGGGATTGAAGCCAGATATTTCCCTGATTATCGATGTAAAAGGGAGAGAGGAACTGATCCACCATTGTACGCCCGGGAACAATGAATTGTGTAAACCGCCCGAGTTTTCGGTCGTAACGGTTGAGTCCCTGGTTGCTGCCAATCCAAAGATCAGCCCGTTGATCTTCCAGGATGTTTAAAAATAACGTGCCTTTGACGGACCCGGAATCAGATGAATTTTCGCGAAAAATTTTGCAATGCAATCCGTCGAAGCGGTTAAGGCCATCGAAAGAACTGATCCAGATAAAACCACGCGAATCTTTGTAAATACAATTATTAACGCCTTGCGACAGCCCGTTATTAACATTCAGGTGATTGAACAGCAACGGTTGCGAAAGCGGTTGCGCATAACATTCGCACGCAAACATCAACAGCAGTAAGTGGGCGAGGACAGGGCGACGCATACACAAATATAATTTCTTATGGTAGAAATTTATTTAATATATCCGTTGCCTTTCGTTGATTCGAAATCGTTGTAGAGCAGGTATTTTTTTCTTACCGCCTTGAACTTTAAAAGGCCGGGTTGCCAGCTTTGGCGGATATCCGTGTCTGTAAGCCCATCCTTTATTTGCTGTTGGAAAATATCGTTGCCGGCCAATTTGTTGATGAAATTATTTTTCAGGAAAAAACTGTCTTTACCAGGAAACAATTTGTATGCTTGTATTACATGTCGCAACTGTATCTTTCCTGCAAGATCTTTCAGCACGGCTTCATTACTCCCGTGAAGGTTCCAGCCGTAGCAGGTTTGGTAAAAACATTTGCTGCTTTTTGCGCCGGCATTTGGCTTTGGTGTAAAGGCGAACAGATTTTCAGGAAGTGTGGGATGGCCAAAAATTTCAAACGGAAGATCGGTTCCGCGGCCTTCGCTCAAAACCGTACCCTCGAAAAAACAGGTGGAAGGATACAAATAGATCGCCTGCATTTCTTTCAGGTTTGGGGATGGCATTACAGGCAAAATATATTTACTGTTATGATCATAATTACCGCATTTGATCACCTGTACATGGAATGGCGTATCAACAGTTGGCTGTGTAGAAACGTTGTAGGCATTAATAGCATTGGCTTTCGCAGATAGTAAATTTTCTCCTGCAAGCATTAGTGCGTACTCGCCCATTGTCATTCCATAAACGATAGGGATAGATTGCATCCCGATAAAACTCTTAAATTTCATGTCGAGTACCGGACCGTCTACATAAAAGCCATTCGGATTTGGGCGATCAAGAATGAGCAGCGGTTTATGATTTTCCAATGCTGCTTCCAGGTAATATTCGAGTGAAGAGATATAGGTGTAGAACCGAACGCCGACATCCTGGATATCGAAGATCAGGATATCAACATCTGCAAAATCCGCTGCGGTTGGTTTTTTATGATCGCCGTAGAGGCTGATCACCGGGAGGCCGGTCTTTTTATCGCGCAGATCATTAACATGTTCACCTGCATCTGCATCACCACGGAATCCATGTTCCGGCCCAAAAATCTTTACCACCCGGATGCCGCTTTTTAAGAGCGTATCTACAAGATGTGTATTTTTTACCATGCTGGTCTGATTGGCAAACACCGCCACCTTTTTACCTTTCAGCAAGGGCAAATAAACTTCCATTCGTTCGGCACCCGGCTTTATGGCAGCAGCGTTACCGGGCATTTTGGCCGTTTGTGCGCAGGAAATTTGCAGCATAGCAAGAGAAAACAGCGCAAACATCAGTTGAATCCTTTTCATCAACCAAAGTTGGGCAAACTTTTTTAATTGAGGCGTTCGGGAGAATATTTTAATTTTGACAATTATTCATGTTTCATTCTTTGGTCTTTTTATTGCAGAATAAAAAGTAGCTGTACAAGAGTGCGACGCCAATGCCGCACAACAGATTGATGCAGCTGGTAACCAAAAAACAATAATTATTATGGCACAAGTAAAAAATGGTGATGTAGTAAGAGTGCACTACACCGGGAAATTAATGAATGGTGAAGAATTTGATTCATCTACAGGCCGCGAGCCGCTGGAGTTCACCGTTGGTGCCGGCCAGATGATCAAAGGGTTTGATGCAGCACTTCCGGGCATGGAAGTGGGCGATAAAAAAACCATCAACATTCCTGCAGAAGAAGGCTATGGCGAAAGAAGCGAAGACGCCATTATTGAATTTCCGAAAGAAAATGTTCCCGCGGATATGAAGCTGGAACCGGGCATGCCACTTACGCTCAGTAACCAGGAAGGTCAGCCCGTACCGGTGATCGTGAAAGAGATCAATGACGACATCATCATCCTTGATGCGAATCATTTTCTTGCCGGACAAGAACTGGTCTTCGATATTGAATTGGTAGAGATCGTTTAATATGATTCATAAATAACGAAAAAAGGCAGTCTGGAAAGGCTGCTTTTTTTGTTTCTGTTGTTTTCAATTACTTTGCTTTTAAATATTGCGATATGATAACGATTAATAAAGAAGAGCTCGCAGCGAGGTTTATGAAATACGTGCAGGTAGATACGCAGAGCGACCCGGAAAATATGGCCAATCCGAGCACGGAGAAGCAGAAAGACCTGGGTAAGATCCTTTTGGAAGAACTGAAAAAACTCGGACTACCGGATGCAAGTATGGATGAATACGGCTACGTGTATGCGACAATTCCTTCTAACAGCCCGAAGGCAGTTTCTGCGATTTGTTTTTGCTCTCATGTGGATACGGCGCCAGACTGCAGCGGTACGAACGTTAAACCCATTCTTCACAAAAATTACCAGGGACAGGATATTGTGCTGCCGGATGATTCCACGCAGGTGTTATCGGCAGGCGTTTCTTCCTATTTAAAAAATCATCTTGGTGCGGATATTATTACGGCAAGCGGATTAACATTACTGGGCGCAGATGATAAATCCGGTGTGGCGGTTATTATGCAGGCCGCGACGTACCTGGTTAACAATCCTACGGTTTTACATGGCGACATCAAAATTGTTTTCACACCTGATGAAGAAGTTGGCAGAGGCACTGCGAAGATCGATATGGAAAAACTCGGGGCAAAGTTTGGTTATACGCTGGATGGCGGGGAAGCCGGCAGTCTCGAAGATGAAACGTTCAGCGCAGATGGTTCAACAATAACGGTTCATGGCGTGATCGCGCATCCCGGTTATGCAAAAGATAAACTGGTAAATGCAATTAAGATCGCCGGCGAAATATTGGATGCCTTGCCAAAAGACGAATTTAGTCCGGAGACCACGAACGAAAAGCAAGGGTTCGTTCACCCGGTCTCGGTTAGTGGTATTGCAGAGAAAGCCAGTATCAGTTTTATCGTTCGCGATTTTGATACCCTTATGTTACAGGCGCACCACGACAGGCTGAAGAAAATTGCAGAAGCAGTTGTTGCCAAACATCCGGGTGCAACTATGGAATACAAACAGCAGGAGCAATACAGGAATATGAAGCAGGTGCTGGATCAGCATCCGGAAGTTGTGGCCTATGCTGCAGACGCCATCCGCAGATCCGGGCTTAAGGTCATTCAGGAATCTATCCGCGGCGGCACGGATGGCAGCAGGCTGAGCTATATGGGACTGCCTTGCCCGAACATTTTTACCGGCATGCAAAACATCCACAGCAAGCTGGAATGGATCGGCGTGGATGATATGGCAAAAGCTGCTGAAACTATTGTGCACCTGGCTATGATCTGGGAAGAAAAAACGCCCTGAACTGAGGTGGAATCAGCGCTTCTATAATTCATTGACAAAAGCATTATCTTTCCGACCAAATTAACTGCATATGAAATTTTTTATTGATTACTGGTGGCTGATTCTGGCCGTGCTCATCTTTTTGGGCAGCTTTGTAACGATCAACCAGGGTTTTATCGGGGTGGTAACAATGTTTGGTAAATACCAGCGCATCCTGCGTCCGGGTTTAAGATTGAAAATTCCTTTTATTGAGCAGATCTATAAAAAGATCTCGATCCAGAACAGGTCCGTAGAATTGGAATTCCAGGCTGTAACGATCGACCAGGCGAATGTTTATTTTAAGTCAATGTTGTTGTACTCTGTTCAAAACGAACGGGAAGACACAATCCAGAAAGTCGCTTTTAAATTTATCAGTGATAAAGATCTGATGCAGGCATTGGTAAGAACGATCGAAGGGAATATCCGCGCTTTCGTGGCAACAAGAAAGCAATCAGAAATTTTGGTATTACGCCGCGATATTGTGGAATTTGTAAAAGAACATGTGGATGTGTCGCTGGAAGAATGGGGCTACCATCTTCAGGATCTGCAAATCAACGACATCACGTTTGACCAGGCGATCATTGACAGTATGAGTAAAGTTGTGGCGAGTAATAACCTCAAGGCTGCGGCCGAAAACGAAGGCCAGGCTTTGCTTATAACGAAAACCAAAGCTGCAGAGGCTGAAGGTAATTCTATTAAGATCGCTGCGGAAGCAGAACGCCAGGCAGCGCAATTACGCGGGCAAGGTGTCGCATTGTTCCGGGAAGAAGTGGCAAAGGGTATGAGCCAGGCGGCATCTGAAATGAAGCAGGCCAACCTGGATACAAATGTGATTTTATTCAGTATGTGGGTAGAAGCGATAAAGAATTTTGCAGAGTATGGCAAAGGTAACGTGATCTTCCTTGATGGCAGCAGTGACGGTATGGAAAAAACAATGCGCCAGATCATGGCGATGCAACAACTCGCAGAAAATAAATAATCACGAATTTTCATCCATAGAAAGTGTCGTATTATTGCGGCACTTTTTTATTTATCGATATGAGTTATAAAAAACAAGACGCGCCTTTTGTAGTTCCGACAACGGATGGCAAGTTGATCGAAGAGCATTTCGGTCTCGCATCCAGCAAAGATGCCGGTTTAAGTATCGCGCACATGGTTGCGCCACCCGGCTGGAGTGAACCTTTTCAAACACCGGAATTTGATGAGTATACACTCGTGAGCCGCGGAAAAAAGCTGTTTGAAGTGGATGGAGATAGGATAGAAGTGAGTGCCGGCCAAAGCATCCTGATAAAAGCGGGTAGCCGTGTGCGTTATAGCAACCCATTTACAGAAGAATGCGAATACTGGAGTGTTTGCCTGCCGGCATTTTCGCCGGACACGGTAAACAGGGAAGCGGAATAGGAAGATTAACATTTTCTTAGGCAGCATTCCGCATTTGTTTCGTTTTATTGCAAACATGTTGGGCCGCGATCTACGGCTTAAACCGATAACCAGATAATTATGTTCGATATATTTCTCCAGGTTGACAGTGTTGCTGCAGCCGGTGCATCCACAGCAAAAGTAGAAACAGTTTGGGGTATGCTAAGTAAAGGCGGCCCGCTGATGATCCCGCTGGGCATTTTGTTCGCGTTAGCGGTTTTTGTTTTTATCGAAAGATTGCTGGTGATCCGGAAAGCCGCGAAAGTGGACGACAATTTCATGAGTATTATCCGTGATCATATCGTGAACGGGAATATCACCGCTGCGCGCAGCCTTACTAAAAATACCAATCACCCCGTGGCGCATATGATCGATAAAGGCATCCAGAGAATCGGGAAGCCGATTGATGCGATCGAAAAAAGTATGGAGAACGTGGGCAAACTGGAGATGTACAAAATGGAAAAGAACCTCAGTATTCTTTCGGTAATTGCGCGAATTGCGCCCTTGTTTGGTTTCGTGGGAACGATCGTGGGGCTGGTTATATTATTGAAGGAATTTGCCACAATCTCCAATCCGTCAATCAGCCAGATCGCGGATGCGATGTATATCAAACTGATTACGTCCGCCAGTGGTTTGATCATCGGGATGCTGGCTTACCTCGGGCATAGTTATCTCGACACACAAATCAATCGTACCGCTAACAGGATGGAAGCCGCAAGCAGCGAATTCATCGACATCCTGCAGGAACCAACTAGATAATTTTACATCAGGTCTTTATACATCAGTAATGAGTTTAAGAAATAATAAATTAAGGGATGAACATGCAGACGTGGATACGGGCCCGCTGAATGATATCCTTTTTATCCTGCTCATGTTCTTCCTGATGATCTCCACGCTGGCTAATCCAAATGTGATCAAGATGAGCGTTCCCCGTGCCAAAAGCGATACAAAGCAAAAGCAAAGTGTTGTGGTGAGTGTTGATAAGGATAAAAATATTTTCGTGGGTTCTAAACTCGTTATTCCGGATTCACTGGAATCTGTACTTCGTAAATATATTCATGAAGGAGACAGTGTAAAACCTGCTGTGGTGATCAATGCAGATTCTATCGCTCAATGGGGGAGAATTGTGGAGGTGATGAAAGTTGCCCGCCGACTTGGTGCGACAACATCTGCAACCGTTAGTGGCAGCGAGTAGCCAATACCATCCGCGTCTTTTCAAACAGGTCTTTTTTAACCAGCGCTGTGTAGCCCCGTTGATTAAAATGTTCGGCTACTGCTCCGGCAAAATCTTCATGCGTTTCTAAAAAGACTTTACCATTTTCGGCCAGGTGTGTTTGACCGAATTCAGCGATCGCTTCATAAAAAACTAAAGGCTGATTATCAGGCACAAATAAAGCCAGTGCCGGTTCATGCGCAGCTACATGTTCATCCATCGTTAATTTTTCCTTTTGCGGAATATAAGGTGGATTGGAAACGATGATGTCATAAACAGGCAGTTTGTCTCTGGCTGATTCATCTAAAAAATCGACTTGCTGGAAACCGATCGTTACCTCATTTGCGTCCGCGTTTTCCTTTGCCATCGACAGGGCAGTTTCACTAATATCGATGGCAGCAACGTTAGTGCTGATACTATTTTTTTTTATGGCGACCCCAATGCAGCCACTTCCGGTACCAATATCGATTATAGTTGAAGCCGATCGGTTTTGTAATTCAGCCAGCACTTCCAGCACCAGCTCTTCTGTTTCCGGTCTTGGTATCAACACGGCGGGCGAAACGCGGAATTTTAAGCGATAAAACCAGGCTTCACCTGTTACATACTGGATTGGTTGATGCTGCTGTAATTTTTTCAAACCTTCATCTATTTTCCATGCTGCATCTAAAGAGATTTCTTCGTCAGGGAAAATATTTAATTGCTGCCGTGAAATGCCCGTTGCCCATTCAAATAAAATGGCCGTTATGGCGGAGGCTTCATCTGCGGGATAGAATGCCCCGATCTGCGTCTGTAAATCCCTGTACTTTGCTTTTGCCGACATGCGGGCAAACTTAGTTTATTTTTGCTTGCTTAAATTTACCGCCTGAAGACAGAAGAACGATATATGCAACGTTGCTTTGCGCTGGCCCGTTTAGGCGCCGGGAAAGTTGCACCAAATCCTATGGTGGGCGCCGTGTTACTGTACAATGACAGGATAATTGGCGAAGGATTTCATGAATATTTTGGCGGTCCCCACGCTGAAGTCAATTGTATCGCAAGTGTAAAGGACGCTGATCGCTCATTGATCAGCGAAAGCATCTTGTACGTTTCGCTAGAGCCCTGTAATCATTTCGGTAAAACCCCGCCTTGTTCAGCATTGATCATTAAAGAAAATATTAAAAAAGTAGTGATATCGTGCCGCGATCCTTTTGCAGAAGTAAATGGCGCCGGGATACAACGGTTGAAAGATGCGGGCGTGGAAGTTGTTTCCGGCATTCTGGAAAGCAAAGGCAGTGCAGTTAATAAACGCTTTTTTACTTTTCATGAGCAACAACGGCCTTATATTATTTTAAAATGGGCAGAATCTGCGAATGGAAAAATTTCCGGGGAGGATAAACAACCGGTTCGGATTTCCAACGCGTTAACTAACCGGCTCGTGCATAAATGGCGGGCGGAAGAAGCCGCGATCGTGGTAGGAACGCAAACGGTTTTATCAGATGATCCTTCTCTCACAACGCGCCTTTGGCCGGGAAATAATCCTGTTCGCGTTACTTTCGATTTACATGGCCGGCTGAATAAAGACCTCCGGTTGTTGAGCGATGAATTCCCGGCGATCATCATCAATAACAATAAGGACGAGGCAAGTGGAAATAAATTATACAATACTTTAGCAGCCGGGGAAGACAGCATCGGCGGTATGTTGCGCATTTTGTATGAGCGTAAAATTTTATCTGCCATTATCGAAGGCGGAGCTACATTGCTCAATGCTGTTATCGCATCCGGTTATTGGGATGAAGCCCGTATCATCCGAAATTCATCGATGCTCATCGCTAAAGGAACAGATGCGCCGGTTTTGAAAAATGCCAGGCTGGTTAAAAAAGAAAAACTGCTGACGGATACCGTAGCATATTATGTAAAAGAGGGAAAATAATTATGACAGCAGTGGCAGAATTTTATAATACGATTGACCAGGTTTCGAGCGCAGAATTTAAAGATCGGGGCAGCAGGTTTATCGCCTTCGCATACCCGCTATTGAGAGTGGAAGATTTCAAAAAGATCTTACAGGAATTAAAGAAAGACCATCCGAAAGCCGTACACCATTGTTTCGCTTATCGAATCGGGCTGGATGGAAATAGTTTTCGAAGCAGTGATGATGGCGAGCCTGCGGGTTCAGCCGGCAAGCCGATTCTCGGTCAGATCGACAGTAAAGGCGTGACAGATACAGCGGTTATTGTTGTACGTTATTTTGGAGGTACGTTGCTGGGTGTGCCGGGGTTGATCAATGCTTATAAAACGGTTACTTCGCTTGCGCTGCAGGTAGTACCCATTGTTCAAAAGCCCGTATTGAAGCATTACCAGCTGCAGTTTGATTACACGCAGATGAATGACGTGATGAATATTTTGAAACAGCAGCAGGTAATTGTGGACAAACAGGAGCTGCAATTATTCTGTATGATGCAGATTTCGGTGCCATTGTCGCGGCAGGAGGAAGTAATGTACCGGTTGAAAAACCTCCCGAACGTGGAAATCAGCGGATTATTATAAATGTGTAAAAAAAAGCGGCGGTCGTTCCATTTTTGTTAACATATTGTTATACTTTAGGATCTCATTTTATTCAACAATTATGAGATCAATTACACTCCTGCTAACTCTCTTTCTCTTTTCTTTTGGCTCTTACGCTCAGCAGCTACATTTTACAAGTCAGTACCTGCAGCATAACTCCATGTACAACCCAGGCGCAGCCGGGCTTGCTAACAAAGACATGATCGGCGTTTCATACAGAAGTATGTGGTCGTCTTTCCCGGGTAACCCCCGCACTTTTATGATTTACGGTGATGGCAACCTGAAAAGTATGGCTTCCGGTATCGGCGCTTATGCTTACCGTGATGAAACCGGCCCAACCAGCCGTACCGGCCTTCAACTGGCATTTTCAAAACATATCATCTCTAAGGATGAGAAAAATAAACTGGGCCTGGGTATCGAACTCCGCGGTTTACAATTCGCTGTAGATAAAAGCAAATTGTCAGGTTCTTTAGGCAATGATCCTGTACTAGGTGGATCCAGCAACAAATTCGGGTTCGACGCCGGTGCCGGTATTTATTTCACCAATGGTAAATTGAGCGTTGGCGCAGCTGTCAGCCAGTTGATCCAATCCAAACTGGAACTCGCCAATGTGCCTAATTCGAAAGAAGGCGGCAAACTGTACCGTCATTACAATTTTAATGCGAATTACAAAATCCAGGCTGGAGATAATGTATACTTAATTCCAAACGCGATGGTTCGTGTGATCGAACATTCTCCAAGTGAATATGAACTGGGGATGCTGGCTAATTACCAGGAAAAAGTATGGTGGGGCCTTACCTACAGAATCGAACAGTTCTGGAGCCTGCAGGCTGGATTTAAGTTGCTCCAGAGAGTAGGGCTTACCTACAGTTATGATTATTATGAAGCGCCGATCAACGTATTTACAGCGGGTTCAGGTGCGCATGAAATCGGTTTACGTTTCGACCTGAAAAAATAATCCGGGACCAGCTCCCCATTCTAACTAATTAAACCTTAAAAAAATAAATATGCATTCTCATCTACTCACGGCAGGCAACTTTAAGGCGCTTATACAAAAATCCGGGAAGACTGTTTTAGTTTTCCTTACCGCGCTACTTTGTTGTTTCAGTGCCCTGGCACAACCTTCCAATGATGAACCATGTACTGCTATTCCGATAACGGCTACAGCTACATGTAACTACACTACGTATACAAATGCTAATGCGACAGCCTCAGCTGGCATCCCCGCTCCGGGTTGTGCAAACTACCTGGGAGGTGATGTTTGGTTCAGCGTTGTTGTTCCTGCATCCGGCAGCCTGAAGTTCGACACTCAAACGGGTGTTATTACAGATGCCGGTATGGCGATCTATAGCGCTCCGTCCTGTACCGGTCCTTTTACACTGATCGAATGTGATGATGATGACAGTCCGAACGGTTTAATGTCCTTTATCAACCGCAGCGGTCTTACACCGGGAAGCACGGTGTATATCCGTGTTTGGGAATACGGTAATAACAATAACGGAACATTTGGTCTTTGCGTAACTTTCCCTCCGCCGCCACCAACCAATGATGCAATCTGTTCAGCTATTGCATTACCAACGCCAACAACAACCTGCACCTATGCAACTTTCACTAACGAAAGTGCTACTGCTTCTGCAGGAATACCTGCTCCTGGATGTGCTAACTATCTCGGTGGTGATGTTTGGTTCAGTGTTGTAGTTCCTGCGGGAGGTTCTTTAAGTTTCGATACACAAACAGGCGCCATAACCGATGGCGGAATGGCGATCTACAGCGGAACCTGTACAGCACCTGTGCTCATTGCATGTGACGATGATGCAAGTCCGAATGGCCTTATGCCGAAAATCGTTTCTACTACGCTTACTCCCGGCAGTACAGTCTGGGTAAGAGTTTGGGAGAACGGCAATGATAACAACGGAACCTTTGGAATCTGTGTAAGCATTCCTCCTCCGCCGCCAGCAAATGATGATCCATGTAATGCTATCCAGTTAACTGCAAGCGGTAGCTGTACGTATGCAACTTATAGTACGGCAGCTGCAACACCAACCCCGAATGTACCGGCACCAGGTTGTGCAAACTACCAGGGTGGTGACGTTTGGTTTAAAGTGACTGTTCCTTGCGGTGGCGCTTTAAGTTTTGATACACAAACAGGCGTGATCACAGATGGTGGTATGGCGATATACAGCGGTAACTGTAATGGTCCGTTAACCTTGATTGCCTGCGATGATGACGGAAGTGCTAACGGCCTCATGCCTTCAATTATTCGAAATAACCTTGTACCGGGAAGTACAATCTGGGTAAGGGTGTGGGAATATGGAAACGATAATCCGGGTACATTTGGTATCTGTGTGACGATTCCTCCGCCGCCGGGCCCAGGTGGTGTTTGCAGCACTGCACTTCCTTTTTGCACGAGTAACGTATATACCTTCCCGAACAGTACGAACCAGCCGTCTCTAGGTGGTGGTGGTATCTACGGCTGTTTATTAACTACTCCAAATCCGACATGGTATTTCATGCAGGTTCAAAATCCAGGGAATATCACCATCGGCATTTCTCAGACAACTACCGCAGGTGCCCCGATCGACGTTGACTTTGCTTTGTGGGGTCCATTTACAAGTCTGGCTGCAAGTTGTGGTGGATTAACAGCAGCAAACAACATTAGTTGCAGTTATTCAACTTCCAATACAGAAACAGCTGTTATCACCAATGCACAGGCAGGTCAGTTCTATATTTTATTGTTAACTAATTTCTCGAATAATCCGGGTACGATCACCTTCCAGCAAACTGGTGGAACGGGATCAAGTAACTGTTCAGTGATCTGTTCACTTACCGCCGGAAATACCAGCCCTGTTTGCCCTGGTGGTACTTTTAACCTCACGGCTACCAACGTTGCCAATGCAACATACAGCTGGACAGGTCCAAATTGTTTCACCTCAAACCAACAAAATCCGACCGGCGTTATTGCACCAACTGTTCCTGGTACCTATGTGTACACGGTTACAGCAACAACACCTAGTGGATCCAGTTGTACAGCAACAACAACTGTAACCGTTTTGGCAGCACCGGCGCTCGGTCCGGATAAAGGTCTGATTGTTTGCTCCGGAACAGCGGCAAACCTCACGACTCAATTTGTCACAACCGGTTATACAACAGCCTGGACATTAGGCGGCGTGGCCGTTGCAACTCCAGCTTCGGTAAACGTTAGCGGGATCTATCAGCTTATCGCAACGAATGCAGGTGGTTGTAAAGACACGGCCAACCTGTTCCTGCGCGTAGATACAGTTGGTGCGGTGGTTACTGCCAACAATCAAAATTGTACAACTGCAGGAAATATTACGATCACGAATCCAACAGGAATCGCACCGATCACGTACAGCATCAGCACGAACCCGACGGTATTCCAGGCATCAGGCGTTTTCGCAAATGTGCCGCAAGGAAACTACACGATCATCACCAAAGATTCTGCAGGTTGTATCAAATCAACAGCAGTAACAGTTGGCTTTACCAATACCCTCAACCTGGTTGGCAGACAGGATACTACGATCTGTCGTGGTCAATCGGCACAACTCAATACGATTAGTAATGCAACAACTTATAGCTGGACGCCCGCTGCAGGTTTGAGCAGTACGAGCATCGCAAGCCCGGTTGCATCACCAACAACAACAACAGACTATATCTTAACCGCAACTTTAGGAAGTTGTACGAAGAAAGATACAGTCACTATTACGGTAGATAATTCTATCTCTGTAAATGCTGGTCCGGATGTATTGGTTGTTTCAGGAGACCAGGCGCAACTATTGGCAACTACAACAGGCCAGATCTCCAGCATTTTATGGACACCGCCAACAGGATTAAATGCAACGAATATTCTGAATCCAATTGTGAAACCGGCATCAAATTCGGGCTCTACAACGTATACAGTTACTGTTAGAAGTGCGCTCGGTTGCTCAGTATCTGACGACCTGGTAGTTACAGTTATTCCTTATTGCATCAAAGTGAAAAATGCATTCACACCAAACGGTGATGGCAATAATGATCTGTGGCAGGTGTATGATGATTATGGTTGTCTTAAAAATGTAACCGTACATGTTTTCAACAGGTATGGTAATAAAGTTTACGAATCAAAAGATTACAAAAATGGCTGGGATGGCCGTTACAACAACAAATCGGTGCCAGACGGAACCTATTATGCGGTTGTTGATTTCACACTGATCACCGGAAGAGTGTTCACAGTAAAATCTGATCTCACCATCTTAAGATAGTACTTGCTTGTACTTTAATACAACAGAGCCTCCTTTATGGAGGCTCTGTTGTTTCGTATCTTTACCTGACGATTATGAATACAGACTTTATCAGAGAATTTGCATTACAGTTACCAGGTGTTACTGAAAGTTTTCCTTTTGGAGAAGACACGCTGGTGTTTAAGGTAAACAATAAAATATTTTTATTGCTGGCGCTTGATGCTGATCCCATTCAATTCAATGTGAAGGCTAACCCCGAATATGCGCAGGAGCTGCGCGAGGAATATCCCGACCAGGTTTTGCCGGGATATCACATGAATAAAAAACACTGGAACACAATCATTGTTGCACGTCTTAAAACTGCGTTTATAAAAAAAATGATCGACGACAGTTATCATCTTGTTGCTAAAATCAAAAAATAATTTCCTGATGAGATCTAATAAACTGCTGATATTTCTGGTATTGCTGATCGCTGTGGCCTTTTATTTTCTTGGCAGAAGTAATGGCAGCAACCAGACGAAAATGAGTGTTGTTCAAAACGTTGATCTGATAAAAGAAATTGCAGAACTGGGTGCACTGGAAGTTTCCGGCACCACTAACCTGAAGATGACCAACCGCGACGCAGATGAAAGTTCGTGGAAAAAATTTAAAAGTTATTTCGTAGAAAATACGTTGCAGCTAAGCGTGCCGTACGATGCAAAATATGGGGTTGATATGAGCAACCAGGATTTGACAGTTGATACAAAAGCCGGCACCGCGACCATTCATCTGCCGGCAGTAAAGTTGCTAAGCCTGCAATTAAGCCTGGATAAAATGGATATGATGAGCCAGACCGGCCTCTTGTATTCTGCGTCGATGAATGATCTGCTGAAAGCGCAGAAGCAATTGTACATCGAAGCGCTTAAATCTCTTGAAAATGATCAGCGGCATATTAAGCCGGCGGAAGAACATATCCGTTTCATCATGGAAAAATATTATGCACCATTGGGCCTGAAAGTAACTTGCATCTTCGGGCAACCGGGAAAAGCGTTAATTAAAAATTAAGCTTTTTTGAAGCTGTCACTTACCAGTAATTCTTTACTGCCTGCAGTGTATTTATAAAAACCTTCGCCATTTTTTACACCATGTTTGCCCGCCATTACCATGTTGACCAATAATGGGCAGGGAGCATATTTGGGATTGCCAAAACCGTCATGCAATACACGGAGGATACTTTGGCAAACATCGAGGCCAATAAAATCTGCCAGTTGTAAAGGTCCCATCGGATGCGCCATTCCCAGTTTCATCACAGTATCAATTTCTTCAACACCGGCAACACCTTCGTATAAACTATAGATCGCTTCATTGATCATCGGCATTAAAATCCGATTGGCAATAAAGCCCGGATAATCATTCACAGCGCAGGGAGTTTTGCCTAACTGCTTACTGAGTGCTACAATTGTATCTGTAACTTCCTGGCTTGTGGCATAACCGTTAATGATCTCTACCAGTTTCATCACCGGCACCGGATTCATAAAGTGCATCCCGATCACCAGTTCAGGGCGTGATGTTACCGCTGCGATCTTTGTAATGGAGATGGAAGAAGTGTTGGTTGCGAGGATACATCCGGTAGGAGCGGCCTGATCGATTTGTTTAAAAATTTCCAGTTTCAGATTCACATTTTCCGTGGCCGCTTCCACAACGAGCTGCGCATCTTTTACTCCTTCAGCGAGATTTGTTACCAGGCTGATATTTCCCAGTGCCGTATTTTTTTGTCCTTCGGTTATCGTTCCTTTGCTGAGCTGACGATCAAGATTTTTTGTAATTGTTCCAAGTGCTTTGTCAAGTTGCGCGGCATTTACATCAATCATTGTCACTTTAAATCCGGTTTGCGCAAATACATGTGCGATGCCATTTCCCATAGTGCCTGCACCAATTACGCTAATATTTTTGATCTCCATTGTTCGTTTTTTTTACTTTCCTTTTTTTGTCGGTTGTGGTCAATTATTTAAAGGCATTCAGGCCTGTTACATCCATTCCTGTGATCAGTAAATGGATATCATGCGTGCCTTCGTAAGTGATCACACTCTCGAGGTTCATCATATGGCGCATAACACTATATTCTCCTGTAATACCCATCCCGCCCAGCATCTGGCGTGCATCGCGACAAATATTCGTTGCTACTTCACATGCATTTCTTTTTGCCATACTTACCTGTTGAGGCGTAACTTTTCCTTCGTTCATTAAAACGCCCAAGCGCCAGTTAAGTAATTGGGCTTTCGTGATCTCCGTGATCATTTCTGCCAACTTCTTTTGCTGCAGTTGAAAGCCACCAATCGGCCGGCCAAACTGTACGCGTTCCTTACTGTATTGCAAGGCAGTGTCGTAACAATCCATTGCCGCGCCAATTGCACCCCAGGCAATACCATACCTTGCTTTCGTTAAACAGCCGAGCGGACCTTTTAACCCCTTCACGTTTGGTAAAATATTTTCTTTTGGAACTTTTACATTATCAAAAACGAGTTCGCCGGTCGCACTTGCACGAAGGCTCCATTTGCCATGTGTTGTCGGCGTACTAAACCCTTCCATACCTCTTTCAACAATTACGCCCTGGATCTCGTCCTGTTCGTTCCTCGCCCACACAACCGCGACCTGCGAAAAAGGCGCGTTGCTGATCCACATTTTCGCACCATTCAATATCACATGATCACCTGCATCTTTGATATTGGTAAGCATACTGCTTGGATCACTGCCATGATTCGGCTCGGTCAATCCGAAACAACCCAGCCATTCTCCGCTGGCGAGCTTCGGTAAATACTTATTGCGCTGTTCTTCGCTGCCATATTGATAGATCGGAAACATCACCAAACTTCCCTGTACACTTGCGGTACTACGAACACCGCTATCGCCACGCTCCAATTCCTGCATCATCAGGCCGTAAGAAATATAATCAAGTCCCCCGCCACCGTATTGCTCCGGAACAGTCGGGCCAAAACAACCCAGACCGCCCAATTGCTTCACGATCTGTTCAGGGAATTCCGCTCGTTGCGCATAATCTTCGATGATCGGCGAAATATCTTTTTTTACATAATTACGAACGCTCTCCCTGATCAGCCGATGCTCTTCGGTAAGTAACTCATCAAGGTTAAAATAATCGGGAGATTGAAAATTATCAGTCCTGGCAGCCATCTTTATTTATTTTTTTTAGTTAACCCGCATCCTGCTGCTAGCAGCTTTACAGGCGTCGCACTCTGATACATGAGTAGCTCCGGCAACGGGCGCTGCAAATATAAAGCATCTCTGCTATGAACCCATTTTGTGTAGTGGGGAACATATATTACTTTCAGCAAAACTTCTAACATGAAATCGTTCCTGGTATTCTGCCTGTTGTTCGGCGGTTGTACAATGGTATATGCGCAAACCCGCCCGATGACTTCACTGGAAGGCGCTGGCCGCCAGCCAAAACCTAAAATTCAGCCGTTCTGGTTTATTATGCTTAAAACAGGTGCCGTTACAGATCTTGATTCAACGTCTACTGCAAACGCGTTCCAGGGACATATGGATAATATGAAAAAGTTATATGAACTGGGTGTATTAAAAGCTGCCGGCCCATTCGGTAAAAATGAATATACCTGGCGTGGATTGTTTGTATTCGACTGTAAAACAAAAGAGGAAGCTCAACAATATTTAGCTACAGATCCGGCCGTTAAAGCTGGCTTACTCGCCGCTGATATCGTGCAATGGTACACAGAACCTTCCGGCAGTTTCACCCCAGGCATCCCCGAAAAAAAGCAGGATTGATGACTTTATTGAAAAAGATTCGCGTAACGGTGATCGTTTTTATGGTCTTACTTGCATTAAGCGGCATCACCGCTTTTCCCGTGGAGACAGAACTTTCCTGGCTGCTGAAACATCCTTCACTGATCTCGGATTCAATGGAGGCGTGGTTACAAAACTGTTATGCTGCACTCAGGCATACCAATGCCAGCTATCCAATGCTGGCATATGGTTATGACTGGCTGGCGTTTGCTCACCTTGTTATTGCTGCTGCTTTCATCGGTGTTTACCGGGATCCCGTTCGCAATAAATGGATCATCGATTGGGCTATTGTTGCTTGCCTGGCGGTGCTGCCGCTGGCTTTTATCGCAGGTCCGATCAGGCAGATCCCTGTCTTTCATATCTTAATCGATTGCAGCTTTGGATTGATCGGATTGTTGCCATTATTTCTTTGCCGTAAATGGATCGGGCAATTAGAGAAGACTCCCGCCATCTAAAATATACTAGCATTAAACTTTTAGCGTTTAGGAAGTCTAAATCCCAAACTAACATCATGCTGCGTATTCTTTTCTTATTCCTGGTCATCGGTTCGCTTCTATCGTGTAAAAAAACATCTGAAGAAGTGGCTTTACCACCCGGCCCTGAATCATATTATTATCCGCCGTTGACAGGAGAGGAATGGTTGACGAAAACAGCCACCGGTTTAAACTGGGACGAAACCAAATTACAGGAAGCCTTCGATTACGCAGGCAGTAAAAATAGTTTCGGAGTGGTGTTGTTACAACATGGTAAAATTGTAAAAGAACAATATTGGAATGGCTGGACCAAAGACACAAAATATTACATCGCCTCTGCAGGTAAATCTGTGGCAGGTTTTCTAACAGGTATTGCGCAACAGGAAGGAACTTTAAATATCAACAATAAAGTTTCTCAATACCTGGGCACGGGATGGACGTCACTTTCACTGGCGAAAGAGAATCTCATCACGGTGAAGAATCAACTGACCATGACGACGGGTCTGGATGATGCTGTGGCAGATCCTGATTGTATAAACCCGTCATGCCTGCTTTATAAGGCAGACGCAGGCACACGCTGGGCTTATCATAATGCGCCTTATCATCTATTGCAGGATGTTATCGCAAATGCCAGTGGCAAAACATTTAACCAATACAGTAAAGAAAAATTGTTTGATAAAATCGGTATGCCGAATGCTTTTTGGTATAATCACATTATGTGGTGCACAACGCGCGAAGCTGCCCGTTTTGGATCGATGATCATCAGTGGCGGGAAATGGAATGGCGTGTCGCTCAGTAGCGATGCAGGTTATTTTAATGCGATGCTCAACAGTTCTCAAACCATTAATAATTCTTATGGTTATCTGTGGTGGCTGAATGGGAAACAAAACTTTATGTTGCCGCAATCACAACTCGTTTTTCCCGGAAGTTTATGTACCAATGCTCCTGCTGATATGTATATGGCACTCGGAAAAGATGATAAGAAGATTTATATCGTTCCTTCGCTTGATGTCGTGCTGGTTCGCCTCGGCGATTCTGCAGGAACTACCACGGCAGGGCCTTCCAGTTTTGACAATGAACTTTGGGGCAAATTGAAACTCGCCTTAAAATACTAGATCTTTAATACATTGCAGGATGCAATATTCTTACCTGGCATTGGGCGACAGTTACACTATCGGTGAAAGTGTTTTATTATCTGAAAGTTTTCCATATCAAACTGTTCAATTGTTGCGGAGCGAAAATGCGCTGGCGATACTGTCACCAGAGATCATCGCTAAAACAGGCTGGACGACCGATGAATTGTCTGCGCAAATTGACCAGACCGTTTTCTTAAAAAGGTACGACATCGTAAGTTTACTGATCGGCGTAAACAACCAATACCGGGAACGCACAGCCGAAAATTTTCTCCCGGAATTCGAATCGCTATTACAACGCGCCATCGCTTTTTCCGGGAATCAACCTTCACGTGTTTTTGTATTGAGCATTCCTGACTGGGGACGAACGCCTTTTGCAGAAGGACGTGACCGGGAAAAAATTTCCGCAGAAATTGATGCGTACAATAAAATTTGTACCGTTACTGCCTCCAGGTATGGCTGCCATTTTATTGACATTACAACAGCGCAACGAAAGGATAATGACGACCCCGATTTTGTTGCCGCAGACAAACTTCATCCATCAAAAATGGAATATGAAAAATGGGCACGGGAACTTCAAAAATTTATTTTCGAAGCCGTCGGATCGTGATCGTTGAGTCTTTACTTTGCGACCAGATAATTCGCCATTTCCGCCTGGTATTGTTGCGCAATTGTGGCCGCTTCTTCAGCAAAATTTTCACCCGAACCTGCAAAGATGATCGCGCGGCTTGCATTGACTAAAATTCCGACTTCATCATTCATGCCATACCTGCTTACTTCTTTGAGGCTTCCGCCCTGGAAACCCACACCTGGCACCAATAAAAAATTATCCGGAATGATCCTGCGGATATTGGCGAGTTCTCCGGCCTGAGTCGCGCCGGTTACAAACATCAGGTTATCGGGGTTCCCCCACTGGCTTACGGTTGACAGTACTTTCTCATACAAAAATTCTTCGCCCAGCTTTTGCAATTCAAAATCTTTTGCTCCCTTATTGCTTGTCAGTCCTAATACGATCGTCCATTTGTTTTCATATTCCAAAAAAGGCCGAATGCTGTCTTCGCCCATGTACGGTGCAACAGTGATCGCATCAAACGGGATCGTTTCAAAAAACGCTTTTGCATATTGGGAAGATGTATTACCAATGTCGCCACGTTTTGCATCGGCGATCGTAAAATGCGTGTCGGGAATATAAGCCACCGTTTCCTCCATCGCTTCCCAGCCAGCTACACCCATCGCCTCATAAAAAGCTGTGTTGATCTTATAACTCACGCAAAAATCTTTGGTAGCATCAATGATGGCTTTGTTGAAGAGCACGGTTGCGCCCGGCTTCCCCTGAAGGTGAGGGGGAATTTTTTCCGGGTCTGTATCCAGGCCAACACAGAGATATGATTGCTTCTTACGAATTTCGCTGACTAAAGTATTTCGATGCATGTGAACAATGGTTATGTCAATGTTTCGTTATGGTTAAACGTTTTTTCATTTCGGCTGCAATAAAAATGGCGCCGGGTTCTTTCGCCGCCTCAAGCTTTTCAATGATTCGTTCCTGGTCGGTAACACTTCGGTTCTGGCTCAGTTTAAAGACATTCTGGAGCGATACAACCTCAATTGAAAACCCAACGATTGCTTTCAGCATTGCATCAATATATTCCGGCGCGAGCTTTTCAAACGCAGCCGGCCCATCTGTGCCAATGTGTTTGTCGGTGATTTGTTTGATCGCTGCCCTTGTTCCTGCTTCATCAGAAAAATGGATCTTCCCCTTTGCATGAACAGCCATATAATTTATAGTACTGGCCCCCGTCGGTTGTTCGTACCAGTTTGCACTAATGACGGCAGACGGGCTCGTAAATACAACAAGCACATGTTCGTTTGTAGCAAATGCTTTGTGATGATCTGTATTTCGCATCATGTGACCGGTGAAAAATAATGAACCGTTATGCTCCACAACCTCTAGTGGTAATTGGGTGGCAACCGGGTAATCATTTCCGACACCCGCAACCAGTGCCAATGAAAAATCCTGCATGAATTGCATGATAGCTTCCTGGTCGTGTTCGGTGAAATGCGGCAGTTTATACATGAGAATTTTGTTGGCTGATTTTTTCCAGCATATTTTTTTCAACGGTCTCACTATCCCATGCTGATTCGAGGGAAGGCATTTGCATAATTTCGTCCATGATGGCCTGTTGTTGTTTGCCACGCTGCAGTGCTTCACTGTAGCGGATTTCCGGACTAAACGTCACCATTCCATAAGCCGGCGTCCATTTGTCCGGGTGTTTGGAACTGAAATATCCTTCAATTTTTTTCTGTAACAGGAACTGGGGATCAGCAACTTTGTCGCGCATCTCCACAAAATTATTTAAAGCAAGTTCAGCGATCGCATCTGCATCCGGCTTACGCAATTCCTGGTAAGCAGGCAACGCTTTTTCCCAATCATCTGAATATTCATCCAACATTTGATTTAACACCGCGCAATCTTCAAAACCACAGTTCATTCCCTGCCCGAAAAATGGTACGATCGCGTGCGCAGCGTCGCCAATCAAGGCAAATTTATTTTCCCTGATCCATGGAAAACATTTGACAGTTACTAATGAGCCAGTGGGATTGCTGAAGAAATCATCAACCAGTGTGGGCATCCTGTTCATCGCATCGGAAAAATTTATTTCGAAAAATTCCCTGAGTTTTGTTTCGTCGCTGAGACTTTCGAAGGAAGGATCTCCTTCGAAAGGGAAAAACAGCGTGCAGGTGAAACTACCGTCGGTATTGGGCAGAGCGATCATCATGTATTGTCCGCGGGGCCAGATATGAAGCGCGTTTTCTTTTAATTGAAATGCGCTGCTCGCTCCGCCGGGAATATGCAATTCTTTATAGCCGTAATCGATATAAAATTGTTCATATTGAAAACGGTCTGATTGTAATTGATGTGTTAACCTCGCGGCAGAGAAGGAGCCATCACTCCCAAGTATCACATCCGACTTAACGAATAAGGTGCTTTCGTTTTCAGGATTTACAAAATGTATTTCGTTTTGTTTCCAATCTATTGCCTCTGCTTTTTGATGGAAGAAAATAGTAACGCCATGTTGTTCGGCAAGATCCATCAACTTGCAATTCAGATCAGCGCGTGAAACCGAATTTATAAACTGCCCTTCTTTGCCGTAAGGTTGGTAAGCGGATGTGCCATCTGGATTATGGATTTCGCGGCCATGCATCGGTATTGCGATCCTACGGATTTCGTCCATTATTCCAACCTCTTCCAGCGCCCGGATCCCACGATCACTTAATGCCAGGTTTATAGAACGCCCGGCAGATACGACATTCGTGCGCATGTCGCCGCGACGTTCGTAAATGCTCACCTTATATCCCCGTTTCGATAGATAAATCGACAGCAGTGAGCCTACAAGACCGGCACCAATTATTGTAATTTCTTTTTCCATTAAATATTTTAAACTGCAGTTAGTTTTTCAGGGTTGCCGAAATAATTTCTCCAAAACGAAATACATCTTCAAAGCTGTTATACAACGGAACGGGTGCGATGCGGATTACGTTAGGTTCACGCCAGTCTGCGATAACAGCTCGCTTTTTCAACTCTTCAAAAATTTCTTTACCATTTCGTAACATAAGCATCGACACCTGGCAACCATGTTTCCGGTTTTCCTGAGGTGTGATAATCTCAATTATTTGTTCGACTGAATTTTTGTTTATCTCATTCAGGATAAAAAACAAATAATCTGTTAGTTTTTTCGATTTCTGCAATAATGCGGGCATGCCTGCCGCAGCAAATATTTCCAATGCGGCGTAATGCGCGGCCATACTCAGGATCGGCGCGTTACTTAGTTGCCAGCCTTCTGCGGTTGCAATCGGATCAAATGTTTTATCCATTTTAAACCGCGTTTCTTTGTTATGTCCCCACCAGCCCGCGAAACGTGGGACCGATGTATCTGTAGCGTACTTTTCGTGAATAAAAACGCCAGATACCGCGCCAGGGCCGCTATTCAAATATTTGTAGCTGCACCAGCAAGCGAAATCAACTTCCCAGTCATGTAATTTCAATTCAATATTTCCGGCGGCATGCGCCAGGTCAAATCCGCAGTGTGCACCAACATTATGCGCGCCTTCTACAATTGCTTTCATATCGAATACCTGGCCGCTGTAATAATTCACCGCACCGATCAGCACCAACGCCAGTTCGTCACCATGAGTGCTGATAGCATCCTGAATGGCTTTATCAGAAATTGTATGCTCGCCGGGCAATGGGGAAATTTCTATAAGGGAAGTGGTAGGGTCGCACCCATGCAGCTTTACCTGCGAGGCAAGTGCATATTGATCTGAAGGAAATGCTTTCCCTTCGCAGATGATCTTATGCCGTTGTTTTGTCGGCCTGTAAAAACTGGTCATCAGCATATGCAGGTTCACCGTAAGCTGGTTCATAACGACCAGCTCATTTTCTTTCGCGCCGACAATATCTTTTAATAATTCCGGAAATTGTTCATGATAATTCAACCATGGCTTCCGGGCGTGATGATGACCTTCCACACCAAAGGTTGCCCAGTCTTCGAGTTCATTTAAAATATGGTCCTGGGTTGTTTTTGGTTGAAGGCCAAGAGAATTCCCGGTGAAATAAATACTTTCCTTTCCATGGATCAATGGGATATAAAACTGCTCCCGATAAAGATGAAGCGGATCATTTTCATCCAGGTATTTTGCATAATCCAGCGTGTTCTTATATTCCAGGCTTAGGCCAATATGTTCGTTCATAAAAAATATTAAATGGTCGCGATCACTTTTAATTCAATACAAATAGGAGTAGGCAGACTTTTTACTTCCACCGTTGTTCTGCAGGCTTCTACGCCGGCAAAATATTCTCCATAGATTTTGTTGTATGCGGGAAAATCTTTTTTCATATTTGTCAAAAAAACCGTCACATCCACTATTTTTTCCCAACTGCTGCCGCTGGCTTCCAGCACGGCTTTTACGTTTGCGAACACGGAATGCGTTTCTGCAGCGATATCATATTTTACAATATTTCCAGCATCGTCCAGTTCCAACCCAGGGATGGAATTATCCTTCGCACTCCGACTTCCAATACCAGATAAAAATAACAAATCGCCTACGCGCCGCGCATGCGGGTAGGCACCTAAAGGCTTTGCGGCATTATCTGTATGTATAATATTATCCGACATATTGTTCAATTAATTTAGAATTCGATGCAAACATTTTTTGCTTCCGTGAAAAATTTCATCGCTTCCCAGCCACCTTCACGGCCAACCCCGCTGTTCTTTACGCCGCCGAACGCTGTGCGCAAGTCGCGCTGCAGCCAGCAATTCACCCACACAATCCCGGCTTCTATTTGTGCTGCCATTTTGTTCGCGATGCTGATATCCTGCGTCCAGATCGTAGCAGCAAGTCCATAGTCAGTTGCATTTGCCAATGCAATGGCTTCGTCGGTACTATAAAATGGTTGTAAGGTTACGACCGGTCCAAAGATTTCGTCGGTGTTGGTTTTGCATGATGGGCCGAGGCCTTCAATTATTGTAGGTTGGATGAACAATCCATTGCTGCACCGGCCCTCTAACTGTACCGCCTGCCCGCCGCAGAGAATTTTTCCACCTTCGGCTTTAGCTGTTTCAATTGCCGCAAGAATTTTATCGAAATGCATTTTGCTGACAATTGCCCCTTGTTTAGTTGTGTCCAATAACGGGTCGCCGATTTTGAGTGTTTTTGTTTTTTCAACAAATTCCAGCTTAAACTTTTCGTAGACGGACGCTTCAATTAAGATACGGCTGCCGCATAAACAGATTTGGCCCTGGTTTGCAAAAGATGATTGTAATGTTGTGGCCATCATCTTTTCCCAATTGCAGTCTGCAAAAATGATATTTGGATTTTTACCGCCCAATTCTAGGGATAATTTTTTGAACATCGGTGCAGCGATTCCGGCGATTTGCGCGCCAGCACGCGTACTTCCTGTAAATGAAATCGCTTTTATTTCAGGATGCTTTACGATTGCTTCACCACACGATGACCCCGTTCCGTGCACGATATTCAACACACCCGGAGGAAGGCCGGCTTCCTGGCAGATTTTTCCTAACAACCAGGCTGTATGCGGGGTAACTTCTGACGGTTTTGCGATGACGCAATTTCCCGCGGCGATTGCCGGTGCGATCTTCCAGGTGAAAAGATAAAGCGGAAGGTTCCATGGGGAAATACAACCTACAATTCCGATCGGCTGGCGGAGGGTGTAATTTATGGCGCGATCCTCCATCGCGTGTGCTTCACTGGAGAAATGCATCAGCCCGGTAGCAAAAAAACGAAAGTTGGCGGCAGCACGATAAATATCTACTTTTTTACTCAGCCAGAGCGGCTTACCATTGTCGTTAGTTTCTGCCAGCGCGAATGCCTCCATATGTTCATCGATCAGCGTGGCGATCTTATTCAGAATGTTGAATTTTTCTTCGGCCGGTAAATTACTCCAGGCCGGGAGGGCCTTTTTTGCAGCAGAAACCGCCAGTTCAATGTCCTGCCCATTACTGTCCGGAATTTGTGATGTAGGTTCGCCTGTAGCCGGATTAAAATTCTGGAGAAATTGTCCGCTGCGGGAACCAATAAAATTTCCGCCGATAAAATTTTCCAGCTGAGAAGGAATATCCAGTTGCATCAGATAAAGGTAATAAATTCCTTAAAAGGCGGCCGAACTGAAAAGGGTTGC
The DNA here is from genome assembly GCA_028288705.1 of Ferruginibacter sp. Lineage (GTDB taxonomy): Bacteria > Bacteroidota > Bacteroidia > Chitinophagales > Chitinophagaceae > Ferruginibacter. Next base: position 129,654 of record JAQBNH010000008.1, on the reverse strand, counting down.
CTCCCGGTGCCCAAAGTTCTGAAGGGACAAGTGTGCGATGCAATAATGCCGCGCAAAGAAGCGCTGCTGGTTATCCAAAAAAAATTATCTTAGAAGCCTAAAATCTTTTGTTATGCCGGTAGCTGCAGCTTTTAATTTAAAAAAATGGATCGATGAGCATCGCCATCTTTTAAAACCTCCTGTTGGAAATCAATGTGTATACAAGGACGCTGAAAATTTTATCGTGATGGTGGTTGGCGGACCGAACGCACGGAAAGACTATCATTACAATGAAAGTGAAGAATTGTATTACCAGGTGGAGGGCGATATTGTGGTAAAGATTATCGATGATGGCGTACCGCGTGATATTTCCATCAAAGAGGGTGAATTGTTTTTACTCCCGCCAAAAACGCCCCACTCACCGCAACGTGGTGAAAATACCGTCGGGTTAGTCATTGAAAAAGTACGCGAATCTGAGCAGGATGGCTTTTTATGGTATTGCGAAAACTGTGGTAATAAATTATACGAGGAGCATTTGCATGTATCCGATATCGTTTCCCAACTGCCGCCCGTGATGGATGGTTTTTATTCTGATGAACAAAAGCGCACCTGCGAAAAATGCGGAGCAGTGATGGCGCCACCGGTTAGAAAAGGGTAGCAGCTGAAAAACCGGAACGCAGATTCTGGATAAACAACTTAGATAGCCGCATAATCTGCATTTATTTCATCCTGCAAATCTGTTAAATCTCCGTTCTAATGAAAATTGACATTCACACCCATATCATGCCCGACAAAATGCCGAACTGGGTGCAGAGGTTTGGCTACGGAGAATTTATTCATCTGGAGCATCGCAACTGCAAGGCTTGTATGATGAAGGGTGATAAATTATTCCGCGAGGTGACAGACAATTGTTTTGACGCGGGTGTCCGCATGAAAGAAATGGATGAAACAACAGTTGACGTGCAGGTATTGTCAACGATTCCCGTCTTGTTTAATTATTGGGCGAAACCTACTGATGGCCTGGAAACCTCCCGTTTTTTTAATGATCATATTGCGGATACGGTTTTCAAGAATCCGAAGAGGTTTTTGGGCATTGGTACGGTACCATTGCAGGATATTGATTTGGCCATCGGAGAAATGGAGCGCTGCGTGAACGAATTAAAGATGCCGGGACTCGAAATTGGAAGTAACATTAACGGCAGTAATTTAAACGATGCAAAATTTTTTCCATTTTATAAACGTGCCGAAGAATTAGGCTGCGCGCTGTTTGTGCATCCCTGGGAAATGATGGGCGAGAATGATATGCAAAAGTATTGGCTGCCATGGCTGGTGGGCATGCCGGCAGAAACGAGCCGGGCAATTTGTTCCATGATCTTTGGAGGCGTGTTTGAAAAATTCCCAAGCCTGCGCGTCGCATTTGCCCACGGCGGAGGTTCTTTTCCTGCAACCATTGGCAGGATCGAACACGGCTTTAATGTGCGTCCTGATTTGGTGGCCATCGACAATACCAAAAATCCCCGGGAATATATTGGGAAATTTTGGATAGATAGCCTGGTACACGATGCAGATGCGCTGAATTTTATCCTGAAGATTATGGGCAAAGATAAAGTTTGCCTCGGTAGCGATTATCCGTTCCCGCTCGGTGAACATCATCCCGGCAAATTAATTGAGGAGATGGGTTTTAATCAGGAATTGCAGGAAGCGTTATTGAATAAAAATGCAAAGGCCTGGCTGAATATTTCCTGAACTTCTTGCTTTGACCAGAAGCCCTAATCAAAAAGGTCCGGATAATCAGTGATGATGCCATCTACGCCGAGCGCAACGAATGCTTTGATTTTTTCTTTTGTATTCACTGTCCAGGGAATTATGCGAATGTTTTGTTCATGGCATTCTGCGATCAAACCTGCTGTTACCATACTCTGATCGGGACTATAAACTGTTGGGGTAAAGCCGAGGTCTTTTAGTTGTTTGCGGAAACTATTTTTATTACCGGCATCTACCAATAATACCGTGCGGATCGCCGGATATTTTTTATGCAAATATTGCAGCGCGCGCATATCGAACGATTGGATCATTACATGATCTTCCATACCATTATCGCGGATTACTTTCATCAGCAGATTTGTATATTCCGGTACTGCCGGATGGTAAACTCCGTCTGTTGCTGGTTTTGATTTGATCTCAATATTATACTGGACCGGCGGGCGTTTTATATTGATTAAGGATTGATTCACAGCTGCGAAAACATCCGTTAATAAAGGCTTATACGCTGGTATTTTCTTTTGCTTTGGAAAGTTAGGATGTGGCTTGAGGCCCACATCGAAAGATTTGACCAAAGCATAATCCATCTGGTAAATATTATAATTCATCTCGTCGGCACCCTCAATAAATTTTCCACCAGGAATTGTTGTGATGTCGTGATTAAAAAATGGTTCATGCGACAATACAACTTGTTTATCTTTCGTAATGACCACGTCCATCTCTAAGGTTGTTACACCGAGGTCGAGCGCCGTTATCATGGCGGGAATGGTATTTTCAGGCATAAGTCCCCGCGCACCACGATGGCCCTGTTTATCCAATTTGTCAAATTGATAACTGCTCAATTTTTTACTGCTGTTACAAGCTAAAAATATAGCGGAAAATGTGAGTAAGAGAAGAATGGTTTTTCGCATACCCGAAGTTACTCAATATACCTGCCAACTTTACGCGAAGTGTCAGACTTAACAATTATACAAACCACGTAAAAAGGGCCTGCGATGTTACAGGCCCTTTTTCTCGTCGTAAATCATCAGCCTAGTTAATATCTTTCCCTGCCTCCAAAGATTTGATATACCCTTCGATAGCTGTTTTATTTTGAGCATCCGGCGCCTGCAGCAACGCCGCCTTTGCATATTTCGCAGCATTCTTAAAATCTCCGTTGGCTGAATAGCCACGGGCAAGCCCCATGTTGGTGGTAAACACATTGGGATTCTTTTTTGCGTTTAACTGAAAGGCCTCGAGCGCCACCGCAGGTTGTTTGGCTGCCAGCATTTGCCTGCCATAAGTATGTAACTCCTGCATCGTCGCCATTGGTAACGCTTCTTTCATCAGCGCCTCTGCTTCTGGATTACGGTTTAATTTTTTTAACACGGCTGCTTTTGCCGACAGGGTTTTAAAATTTTTTTGACCAACGAAAACGCCGTTGATAGCATAGTTGCTCATTTGTAATGCTTCCTCGAGGTGGATATTATTTGCAACAGCAAAATTGATGGCCTGCACCCATGCGTTAGCGTTAAAGCCCTTGTTGGAGCGTAACTCTTTCTGAAACGAATCCCATTGTGTGTTGGGCAGATCCACAGCTACACGAAAAGGTATTCTTAGAAATTCCCAGGACAAACTAATCGTCGCACTGTTTTCTGTTTCATCGCTGAACTCGTATTTCAGACGTTCAGTTTTTTCAGTTGTAGCTACGGGCTTTACGGTAACACGCAAAGCATCTTCCTTCGGATCATAAAAAAAGGAGCCCCATGACGTCGCATTTTTACTAAAAATTACGGTGGCCTGCTGTTCTTCTACCGCAATGAACAGCGCATAAGTACCCGCAGCCAATGGCTTTCCTTCCACCTGAACGTCCGTACTGAAATTGATCGTCGTGTTTTCATTCGCGCCAGCGCGCCACGGTGCTGCCTTACTGGTGCCGAATCCAGGATCAGAAAAACCATAAGCAACTAGTTGGCCCCAGATTTTTCCTTCCCTGCCTTTCACCGCCGGACGGTCGTAATGCAGGCTGACATCGGTTATGCCAATGCGTTCGCTAACGGATGCTTTCTTATTGCCGCCGTCAGGTACTGTCGTAAGATCCTGTGCCAGTGCCGGGAACACCGCCGTCAGCAGGATGATCATCAATCGGAATTTATTTTTCATATGCGTAGTTTAAGAATAAATGTACGTGTTGGCCAAGGCAATTGCAATGGCAATTATATGAATGGCTAAAAATGAAAATCCCCTTCGTTTGTTGGGAAGGGGAGGAAAAATCGGTTAGTGCTGTTATTTAATTTCCAGGCTTAGTAAGCTTTTATCTTCGAAAAATAGTTCAAGTTCATCCCCAACCACCACTTCACCAACACCAGCAGGTGTACCTGTAAAAATCAAGTCGCCGATATTCAAGGAGAAATAATTTGAAATATGTGAAATGATGCTGTCGAAAGAAAAGATCATCTCGGAAGAATTTGCTTTTTGAACGACTTCTTTATTTTTCAGCAGGCTGAAATTAATATTGTTCTTTTTAATTTCCGGAGTGATGTCGATGAATTTACCAACCGCCGCGGAGTTATCAAATGCTTTTGCTTTCTCCCATGGTAGGCCTTTCTTTTTACATTCGTCCTGGATATCTCGTGCCGTAAAATCTATTCCGACAGTGATACCGTTATAATAGTTTCCGGCGTGTCTTTCCTGGATATATTTCCCGTTTTTGCTAACGCGCAAAACCAGTTCACCTTCGTAATGCAATTCGTTCGTAAATTCCGGGTAATAGAATGGCGTATGGGCCTGTAACAATGCACTCTTAGGTTTCATAAATATAACCGGCTCCTCCGGTATGTCATTACCAAGTTCTTTAGCATGTTCAGCGTAATTCCGACCGATACAAATAATCTTCATTCTCCGCGATTTGAAAAGTTTAGGGGCTTTAGGGTTACGAAAATAAAGAAAAACAAATAATAAAAACAATATACATTTCAAAAGCTAGTCTGCACTGATGCTTAAGTTGTTCACCTGGCTCATCGTTCGTTCGATACCGAGGCTGGCATAACTTTCTATAATTTCCACGCACTTGTTGATCTTCGTGCGTACTAACGGTATTTCATCCCGTGTCCATTTGCCTAATACAAATTCTGCCTGCATTCCCTTCGAAAAGCGGTTACCGATTCCGAAGCGCAATTTTGGGTATACATCGGTGCCCATAATATTCTGGATATCCTTAAGACCGTTATGCCCGGCATCACTACCGCTGCTCCGTAAACGCAGTTTTTCCAAGGGCAGGGCAAGGTCGTCCACAATAGTGAGGGTATTTTCAAGCGGAACCTTTTCTTTTTCCAGCCAATAGCGAAAGGCCCGCCCACTGAGGTTCATGTAGGTTGTTGGGCAGATACATACGAAAACTTTGCCTTTCCATTTCACTTCTGCCCTAAAGGCGAGGCGATCGGAAGAAAAAGTGCCGCCATGCTTTGTAACAAATGCATTCACCACATCAAACCCGATGTTATGCCGCGTATCGGAATATTCATTACCGATATTCCCCAGGCCAACTATTAAAAATTTCGACATTAGTATTATTGTAAGGCGAGCGCCTGTGCAAATTTTTTTATCCCATTGAATCCAGGTATTGCTGCAGGTCAGCATCCGTTTTTATCAGCACATCTCGCACCTTGCTTCCCTGGCTCGCACCAACGATTCCTGCTGCTTCCAGCTGGTCCATGAGTCGCCCGGCGCGGTTATAACCGAGTTTCATGCGTCGCTGGATCAAAGATGTTGAACCACTCTGGCTGCTAACGATCAGGCGCGCCGCATCTTCAAACAATGCATCTTTATCGTTCACGTCAAAATCTTTTCCATCCATATCCTTTTCATCCACGTATTCGGGTAATAAAAATGCCTGCGCATATCCGCGCTGGTCGCCGATAAAATCGACGATCTTATCTACTTCAGGCGTATCCACAAACGCACATTGGAGGCGCACGATCTCCCCGTTATAACTGATCAGCATATCACCTTTCCCGATTAACTGTTCTGCACCGCCCGCATCTAAGATCGTACGGCTGTCAATTTTACTGCTCACTTTAAAAGCGATTCTCGCAGGGAAATTCGCCTTGATCGTGCCCGTGATAATATTTACCGAAGGGCGTTGTGTGGCAATGATCAGGTGAATCCCGATTGCACGTGCAAGCTGGGCCAATCGCGCGATAGGCATTTCCACTTCTTTCCCTGCAGTCATGATCAAATCGGCAAACTCATCTACCACCAATACAATAAATGGCAGGAACTGGTGGCCTTTTTCAGGGTTCAGTTTACGCGCCACAAATTTTTCGTTGTACTCGCGAATATTCCGGCAACCGGCTTCTTTTAGCAGGTCGTACCGGTTATCCATTTCGATACACATTGCATTCAGTGTATGAACGACTTTTTTTGTATCTGTGATGATGGCTTCCTCTTCACCCGGAAGTTTTGCCAGGAAATGTTTTTCGATCGTTTTGTAAATGCTTAACTCCACTTTCTTCGGATCTACCAGCACAAATTTTAATTGCGAGGGATGTTTACTGTACAGGAGTGAAACAAGGATCGCATTAAGTCCGACAGATTTACCCTGGCCTGTAGCCCCTGCCATCAGCAAATGCGGCATGCTCGCCAGGTCAACAATGAAATTCTCATTATCGATTCTTTTACCAATCGCAATGGGCAGCGAGAACATATTTTTTACAAATTTCTCTGAGCTGAGTAGGGTCTTCATGCTCACAATCGTTTTCTTGGCGTTCGGAACTTCGATACCGATCGTTCCCTTGCCTGGAATCGGCGCGATAATCCTGATGCCTAAAGCGGCGAGGCTAAGGGCGATATCATCTTCCAGGTTTTTGATCCGCGAAATGCGTACACCCGCGGCCGGTATGATTTCGTATAAAGTAACTGTAGGACCAACAGTAGCCGATATCTTCTGAATATTGATATCGTAATTTTTTAGTGTGCTGATGATCTGATTTTTGTTCGTTTCCAGTTCCGCAGGATCCTGTACGATCTTTTCACTCCCATGATTTTCCAATAGTTCCAGCGATGGGAATTTATAATCACGTAAGTCGAGGATCGGATCGTAAGGTTTCATCTGAGCGACTTTCGCAGGAGTAACAGCTTCTTCTTCAGGTACTTTTTCAACTGTTTTTATCTCCAGCTCCAGTCCGGCTATAACAGACTTTGCAGGAGCCGGCGCGGGGATAAATTCAACTTCCGGATCTGGAACAAAAGGCGGTTCTTCTATAACTGCTTTTTTAGCCGGAACGGGCTTAATTGGTGATGCCTCTTCTTTTTCAACGATCTCCAGGTTATGTTCAAATACCGGAGACTGATTTGGAATGTTTAGTGTTGCGGGTGCGCCTTTCATCGTATTGCCGGAAAAAATTTCTTCCGTTTCAACAGACTCTTCTTCCCGTTCATCTTCTTCCGCTGTTTCTACTACAGGCGTATCGGCTGCCAGTGGTTTCTTTGCAGGGAGGTTGAAGGAGGGATTGAAGCGCCAGATCACGTAAGCTAAAAAGCCCACCGCAATCAGGCCGATCGTTCCTACCTGGCCGATCGTGCGGTATAAATAATCACGGCACATATCTCCAACAGCGCCGCCCCAGGCAAATTGCTGACCCTTTAGGAAAACGGAAGCTGTGATGCTCAGCAGTGGCAAGCCCACAACCAGGTATTTAATATTACGGGCAACAGAAAATATTTTTCTGCCGAAGAAAAGGTTTACGCCGATCACAAAGAACAAGCTGCATATGAGGTAAGATGCTACACCGAATCCGTTGTAAATAAAAAAGTGTGAAATGAACGCGCCGAAAGTTCCCATGAGGTTGGCCACTTTCGTATCGGTACCTAATAACAATTTGTAGCCTTCCTTAAAAACCTTATCCTGGTCTTCATCCCAACTGAATAAATACGAAGTAAAGGCGATAAAAAATAAGATCGAAACCAGGATGCAAAGGCTCCCGGCGATTTTATGGGTACGTTCATCCTTCAGGAGTTGCTTCACTTCAACAGTTTCCTCTTTTTCCTGCTTAAGCGACTCTGTAGCTTTCGTGTTCGCTTTAATTGATTTTACTTTACTGGCCATCGGTAACAAAGATAATTAAAACCTATACTGCATTTTTACTCATAGGACTTTTTGTATATGCGGTATCAACGAATTTATGTAGGTTTGACAGCAAACATGCGCTTTTGAAAAGAATTCTTTTAACTGCGGTTGTGTTTTTATGTTTTACCAGGGCTTTTACACAACCTTTCCCGCCGGCCGCTCCGATCAATATTGACACAATCTTCAATACAAGACATATTGAGGAACAGACCGACGTTTTCATTGACAGCAGCGACCAGTTCACCCCGGCGGAAGTGCCAGGCCAACATTTCACTCCGCTCAATCAGTTTTATCCGGGAAAAAATATTCCGGACAGGCTTATAACCAAGCCTTTTTACTTAAGATTTTCCGTGCATAATAACGGTAAATTGGCTTTGCCTTTTTATTATTATCCCGGTTCTTTATTCAGCCAAATCAACGCATATAAAATAGAAAACGGTTTATTGAAAAAACTCGCCGGGCCGAAGCGAAGTACCGGTTACGTTTTTTTTGAAGTGCCCCCGGAGGAAACCAACACCTTTTTAGTGGAGCTCGAGTTCAGCAAATGCCCTTTTAATATGCTGCGGTCTAAGTTGATCGCACCGGAATATCTATCCGTTGTAAAACTCGACCTCGATCCGCAGGTTAACGACAAGAAATATGTGGGACTGGTATTGAGCGGTGTGTTGCTGATGATGATCTTATTCACGCTGGTAAATTTTTACATCACGCGAAAGAAAGAATTTTTCTACAATTGCATGTACTCGCTCTGTATGTGCCTGCTGATATTTTTCACAGCCTATCTCACAAAAAGCAATGGCTGGTTCAAAGCATTTTTTCTTAGTTATTTTGATTTGTTTTTACTAATTATCGGTACCGTTTTTTACCTGGAATTTACGCGCTGTTTCCTGAATACAAAGGTCGCACATCCACTACTGGATAAATTTTTATTAGTGGAAGCCTGGGTGTTGCTGGCGTTGATGGGGATTTATTCTTTCCTGTATTTTTTCACAGATCAATACCGGCTCCAAATGTTGCTGGAGAACAGCATGAAAGTGGTGATTCTTGTTGCGGGAATCGTTTATATAGTGGCTTCATTGCTGAAAAAAAACCGCCTGATGAATTATCTCGCTACAGGAACATCGGTCCAAATCTTATTTTCGGTGTTGTCGTTTATAATCATCCTGCTGCGCACCCAGAAAGATTATATTTTTACTTCTGCCATTTTTTATTTTGAGATGGGCGTCATCATTTCGGTTGTATTCTTCCTCCTCGGCCTTACCTACAAAAACCGGCAGGAACTAATTGAAAAGATCAAAGACCAGGAAGCGATGAAACTCGAAGTGGAAAAAAAAGGATTTGAAACAAAACTCGCTGTCATCAATGCGCAACAGGAAGAACGCAACCGTATCAGCGCCGATATGCATGATGACCTTGGCGCGGGCATGACGACGATCCGGTTATACAGCGAGATCGCGAAGAATAAAATTGGTAATAATTCAATGCCCGAGATTGATAAAATTTCATCATCAGCGGATGAATTGCTGATCAAGATGAATGCGATCATCTGGAGTATGAGCAGCAGCAATGATTCGCTGGGAAATATGGTGGCATATATCCGCAGCTATGCCCAGGAATATTTTGAAGACAGTGATATCATCTGCCAGATTTCCATCCCCGAAGATCTGCCTGATCTTGAAGTGAGTGGCGAAATACGACGAAATATTTTCTTGGTTGTAAAAGAAGCTCTTCACAATATCGTAAAGCATTCGGGCGCAAGTGTGGTGAATATAATTTTGCAACAGGAACCAACTGGCCTGTCGCTGACGATCCGGGACAACGGTAAAGGAATCGATGTGGAGAACATTCGCCTTTTCGGTAACGGGTTAAAAAATATGCGCAAGCGGATGGAAGATGTAGATATTGCATTTTCTATTTCATCTGATCATGGCACTGTTATCCGTTTATTCCGGACGTTTCGAGACATGGCGAATCTTGGTCGCGGCGATCAATAAACAGATCCAGCCTGCAATAAATGCTGTTCCTCCAATGGGTGTGATCGCACCTATCCAGTCGTAGCCCGGTTTTACCGTGGCCTGCATAAACGCCAGCAGGTATAATGATCCGCTAAATAAAAGTATTCCGAAACCAAATAACCAGCCCGCAATTTTTGTAACCATGGCGGGAAGTTGTTGATAAATAATCGCTGTGATGAATAAGGCAAAAACGTGGTAAAACTGGTAGCGGACACCCGTTTCAAAAGTAACGATCGCGCGTTCGCTGATAAGATCTTTCAACGCATGCGCGGCAAAAGCGCCCATGGCTACAGACAACGCGGCGAGTATCGCAGCAGTAATTAAAAATCCTCTATGCATAGCTATTCAATTTATAATGTTATCGAGGCTTGTTACAGTAATCTCTTTTGCCTGCAGCCGATGTTTTGCTTTGGTATAAAACGGCATTCGTTCTTTTAATTTTTTCTCAATAAAGAACAGCAATTCATTTTCATTCTCTACATCAATCAACGGCCGGCGCCCTTTTTCTTTCTTAATATTTTCCAACAGAAAGGCAGGTGCAGCATCCAAAAAAATACTTTCCCCGTGCGCATTAATCCAATTCATATTTTCATGAAAGCAAGGCGTACCACCACCGCAGGCGATAACCCCATTCGTTATTAAGCCCATCTTCCTGAGTGCGTCAGCTTCTGCCCGACGGAAATAATCTTCTCCTTTGCTTTCAAAAATTTCAGTGATGCTTAATTGCGTCTCATTTTCTATTTCCAGGTCGAGGTCGTAATACGGAATATCATATTGCAAAGACCAGCGATGGCCCCAATATGATTTTCCACTGCCCATAAATCCCAGTAAAAAAATACGCATGCGCAAAAATAGCTGACTGTTTCCAATATACGTTGGAACAACCAGATCGTTTTCTGCTCAGGAAGATGGAGGTTGGTTGTTTAGTAAGATTTCTTTTTGTAATCGCCGCGTTTCCATGCCTTGATAAATTCATTCCAGGCAAAAGGGTTGAAGATATTTTGTGGGGCTACCTGGCCTGAGTAATACAATTTTGCTGCCGACTGGCGGAGATACTGGCTCGAAGCTTCGCGCCCATCTGATGGGAGAGAAGTCATCAGCAAGCGACGGGTTGCGGCATTATTATTCTGACGCGCGACAGTAATGGCATCGTCCGCGACTTTTGTATTGATGAAATCGCGGTCAAATTGTTCGCGACTGATCCGGGGTTTTATGATCGTTGCGGGAAGAAACACCGTATCCGTCACCATCAACTGTATAATGCTGTGCTGGTTACCTTCAAGGTTTTGTGGGATGCTTACGAGGACTGGTTTATAGCCGATGCTTGAAAATTCTACTTTATCTCCTTTTAATACAACAATACTGAACACACCACGGTCATTACTGATCGTACCCCGATTTTGCCCTTTCACCATCACGCTTACAGAGGGAATTCCCTGCAGGCTGTCGGCGGTCATCACTACACCATATAATTGAACAACAGAATCTTTGAAAGTTTCGAATTGCGCTTTCGCTGCGAGAGGAAGAATGAATGTCAGTATAAGAAAGTATAGTAAAGTTTTTTTCATGCTTATACTGTAGGTGATCGTTAGGTTTGTTGGTTGCAGGTGAAATTATCTAATTATGTTATACGAACGACGCTGCAACGTTCCAAAAATAACAACATTTCGCATTTGATAAACAAAGTAAGCGCTTCAATGTTTAATTTTGCGGCGACGAAAGTTTTTTAACAAATAATTGAACGATGACGAACGAAGACGTGCTTAAAGCCCTGGGAAATGTGCAGGAACCTGATCTTGGGAAAGACCTTGTGACGTTGAATATGGTGAAAGATATCAGTATCAGTGGTAACAGTGTTTCCTTCACTGTTGTACTTACCACGCCCGCCTGCCCGCTCAAAGACATGATCAAAAATGCCTGCATCAATGCGATCAAAATACTGGTGAATAAAGAGGCAGCAGTCACCGTGAACTTTACCAGTAACACAACGACAAACAGGCATGATGCGAAAACGGTATTATCCGGTGTGAGAAATATCATAGCAGTGGTGAGTGGAAAAGGTGGCGTCGGAAAAAGTACAGTTTCTGCAAACCTCGCACTGGCATTGTCGGCAGGTGGCGCGAAAGTTGGATTAATGGATGCAGATATTTATGGACCAAGTCAACATATCATGTTTGGTATCCGCGGCGAACGCCCGCTGATGAAAGACAATGATGGCAAAGGTTTAATCGTTCCCATAGAAAGATATGGTATCAAAGTTATGAGCATTGGTTTGCTGATCGATGAAAAGCAGGCTGTCGTTTGGCGCGGACCCATGGTGAGCAGTGCGATCCGACAGTTTGTTAATGATGTGGAATGGGGCGACCTGGATTACCTGATCATCGATATGCCGCCGGGCACCGGCGATATTCATTTAACGATGGTGCAAACCGTTCCGGTAACTGGTGTGATCGTTGTTACAACGCCGCAGGTAGTGGCCATTGCTGATGCAAAAAAAGGCGTAGCGATGTTTGGTCAGGCCCAATTAAAAGTGCCGGTGATCGGGCTTGTAGAAAATATGAGCTACTTCACTCCGGCGGAATTGCCGGATAATAGATATTATATTTTTGGAAAAGACGGGGGTAAAAACCTTGCGGAGGAATTTGATATTCCATTGCTGGGGCAGATCCCGCTCGTGCAAAGTATTCGGGAGGGCGGCGACAGCGGCGTGCCCATCATGATGAGCGATGACCTGATCTCGAAAAAAGCTTTTGAAGATTTTGCGGGTAATGCTGCGCGTGGGATCGCAATGCGCAATGCAAATATAGCGGCCACAGAGATCCAGGAAATTTTGGAATAATTAATCTTCGTAAAAATCGATCAGGCTCGAGAAATACACATCGTTCCAGCCGTCAACGATATCATCAAAGGCTTCGTCAGGAATATTCGTATGGCGGAGTTCTGCTGAAGTGCCCTGTTTGTGGGGGTGAAGTATGATCGTTACAATAGATTGTTCTTCCTGTTCGCCGAAGAACCATTCCTGCACAATTTTTTTTCCGGTCTCAAAGGAAATATTTTTCCCTTCGATACTTCCTTCCCATAAAGAAAACTCGCTGCCTGGTTCAGTGCTCATTATCGCCGGGTCTCCTGTCCACAACTGTAAGGTAGCCGGGTTTGTGAGCGCGATAAAAACTTCTTCCGGCGGTGCGCCGATTAGATAATAATTTTTAAAATCTTTCATAACAACGTTATTTGGCGTCGAAGGCTTTTTGTACTTCGTCGAGTTTCGTAATGTAGATACTTCGTCCATGGGTTCCCACCACCAGTTCATTTTCCCGGGTTTGAATTACGAGATCGTGTACAGGAACATTCGGCAGGTTATGGCTCATGCTCATAAAACTTTGGCCACGGTTGAATGAGGTAAACACACCCATATCTGTACCGACATATAAAATATCTTCTTTTTTATTGTCTTCGATGATCACGTTAACCGGAGATGAGGGCAGGTCTTTTCCCAATTGTGTCCAGGTCGCACCAAAGTCTTCACTAACAAAAACGTAAGCAGCAAAATGATCGTTCCGATAACCATTTAAAGTTGCATACACCCGGCTTTCTTTGTACTGCGATGCACGCACCCGGCTTACATACAAATCCTTTGGTAAATTTTTATTAACCAACGTCCAGCTGTAGCCGCCATCTTTGGTTACCTGGATATTGCCATCATCTGTACCGATATAAATCAATCCAAATTTTAAAGGAGACTCATTGATGCATGTGAGCGTTCCATAAGGCACATCACCTGCTTTACCACCTTTTGTGAGATCACCGCTTATCGTTTCCATTTTATCACCTTTGTTCAGGCTGCGCTGAAAACGGTTGCTGCCGTAATACAGGATATCCTGGTTCTGTTTGCTCAGAAAGATCGGTGTTTGCCAGTTGTATCGAAACTGGGGCTCCCCCAGCTCAGGCATCGGGTGAATGGAAATGCCACGGCCGCCGTCAGTCATCCTCCTGCCATAAAATCCAAACTGCGACCCACTGTATAACGTTTTGTTATCACGTGTATCTACTTGCACCTGCATGCCGTCTCCACCGCCCACACTTTTCCATGGATAAGGGCGCTCGTAATTCCATTGATCACTGTCTTTCGCTGTTGACGGGCCAAACCATGTTCCGTTATCCTGCAAGCCTCCATACACATTATATGGTTTTGCATCATCAGTTGTAATATTATAAAACTGTCCAACAGCGGGCGTATTGGCTTTAAACCAATGTTTCCCGTTATCATAAGTAACGTTACAACCGCCATCATTCGCTGCGATCCAATGACTGTTATTTAATGGATTGATCCAGCAGCCATGCCAGTCTGCATGCGTGGAAGGTTTATCTGTTGACGTAAACGTTTTACCACCATCCTGGCTCATCTCCAGGTCAAAGCCACTGATAACGAGCTTCTCAGGGTCGTTTGGCGCAACGGATATTTTTCCGAAATAATAGCCATACGTACTGTACAGGCTGAGTCCGGATGCATTTACTTTCTTCCAGGTTAAACCGGCGTCATCGCTGCGATACACTTCACAACCGATGATCGGCGTTTCAAATAATGCAGTATTTGCATCAAATAAATATTCGTAAATAGCTGTAGGCTTGATGCTGTTCTCGCGAACCATTTTTTTTACTGAAGACGCGCGGTATTTGTCCTCAAAGTCATTATCGATAAGAAAGCTATCCAACCGTTTATCATCGAGCAATAAAAAATCTTCTTTATTCAGGTCTTTAAATGTTTTCAATACATAATTGCTGTCAATCTTTTTCTTCGCCGTATCCGGGCGGTGGTTTTGATTATCCACTGTGGCATAAACAATGTTGGGTGTGGAGGGGCTAACGGCGAGGCCAATACGCCCGATATTATTTCCGGTAGGAAATCCGGAACCGGCGGTACTGATGATTTTCCAGGTGTTCCCGGCATCGCTGCTTTTATAAACGGCAGAAGTTTTTCCTGCCTCTTCGAAATTCCATGCGCTTCTTGTACGGTACCAGGCCGAGGCGTATAATTCCTGGGGATTTTTTGGATTGATATCCATATCGATTACACCGGTACTTTCATCTATGGCCAAAACATGCTTCCAGTTTTTTCCTCCGTCTGTTGTTTTGTAAATGCCGCGTTCTTTGTTTGCAGAATATAAATGGCCGATAACCGCTACCCATGCTGTGTTTGGATCTGTTGGGTGCAAGATGATCTTCCCGATGTGCTGGCTTTCCGGCAGGCCAAGCCATTGCCAGTTTTTGCCGTTATCACTGCTTTTATACACACCGTTACCGGCATAGGAAGAACGGCTGCTGTTTGCTTCGCCGCTGCCTAACCAAATTGTACGGGTCTGCCAGTTTACAGCAATATCACCAATCGTAAAAGCATTCTCTTTTTCGAAGATAGGGACAAGGCTTTGGCCGTTATTTAATGTATGCCAAAGGCCGCCACTGGCGTATGCTACATAAAATTCAACCGGGTTCGCAGGATTCACTTCAATATCGACCACGCGGCCGCTCATCGCCGACGGACCAATATTGCGGTATTTGATATTTTTCAGGAGAGAATTTTCCTCGAGTAATTTCCTTTTTTGCTGGCCCGCGATCAGCTCGGCCGGAGTGCTGGGCTTCGGTTGGGCGAAAGCATAATTAACATTTATGCAAAAAACTAAAGCAGTAAATTTGATCACAATATTCTTCATCATATGCAGTTTTATAATGCAGTTAAACCTGGTTAAAGGATGCGAAATTTAAAAATACATCAATTGTTGCTGATTGCCATCTTATCCGTGAGCACAACTATTGTTTCGGCGCAGTATAAAACATTTTCCCTCAACAGTAAAGGCGATACGATCAATGCAACTTCTCAAAAAGGGCTGAAGGAAGGCAAATGGGTCATTCACGTGGATGAACTTCGCGGTGAGCCGGGTTTTGAAGAAGAAGGTATTTTTAAAAATGGGGTAAAAGAAGGGTTCTGGAGAAAATATACGATTGAAGGCGATTTGTTAGCTGTTGAGAATTTTCTGCATGGGGGCAAAGACGGTATGCAGCAATATTTTACGCCACTTGGCGACCTGATCCGCGAAGAAAGCTGGAAAGGCTTTAATCCTGATGCACCATACGATACTGTTGCTATTTACGGAACAGGCAGCAATGAAATCGTTGATTTTAAGATTGTAAAAGCGGAACCTTACAGTGTGAAAAACGGGGAGTGGCGCTATTATGAGCCCGGCACCGGCAAATTGATTCGGGTGGAACAATGGGCGATCAACAATCGTATCATGCCTGGCGATGCAAAAAAAGATGCTACTGCAGCCACGGCTGTTAAAAAGAAGCCGGAAAAAACGGCGGAAATGCTCGAATGGGAAAAGAAAAATAAAGGCAAGAAAAAAGTTCTCCGCGATGGCAGCACCGGCCTGTAACCTTATTTCCTTTCATCAAAAAACTTCCGGAAAAATTGCAGATGGAATGGCAACGCATTGGTCCAGTAGGCCCAGTTGTGTTCCCCTGTTCGTTCTACATAATCGTGGTTGATATTTCGCGCGAGTAATTTTTCATGCAGCGCACGATTGCCTTTAATAAAAATATCGCGGGTGCCACAATCGATTAATAAACTTATTCTTCCATTCTGTAACGTGTCGGCAATTTTCAGCACCGAATAGTAATTCCAGTATTTCCTGTTCGTAGTGGTATCTCCCAGGCGAAGCGAAGCATCAAACCTGTTCACCACTTCTTTCAGATCAACGGCGCCACTCATCGAAGCAGCCGCACCGAAGATTGCCGGGTGATGCAAAGCCAGCATTGTTGCACCATGTCCGCCCATGCTTAAGCCTGTTATACCGCGGTTCTTTGAGCCTGTCATCGTGCGAAAATGCGCGTCAATAAACGGCACGATCTCATCGATGATATAGCTTTCATAGCGGAAGGAACTATCAACCGGGCTATCGGTATACCAACTGCTGAAACCGCCGTCCGGGCAAACGATGATCAGATTATACAGGCTCGCATAAATCTGTATATCATTCATTTTTTTCACCCAGTCGCTGTATTTCCCACTATAGCCATGCAAGAGGTAAACCACCGGGAACCGCATTTTTCTATGCTTGTAATTGTCCGGTTTTATCACAACGCATTTAAAATCCTGCTGCATGAGTTTACTGCGGATGTTCACTGTGTCCACAAGTGGTTGTTTTGCTTCGCATTGATGAAAAGCAAATAACAGCAGCAACGAGAGTAGATATTTGTTCATAAAAAAGGCTGTCCAAATGTAGGACAGCCTTTTAAGTAATCAGGTAATTTTTTATTTGATCTCTTTCTGCATTGGGTTAGCGCTGCCGTTACTTGCCCCGCGAGCCGCGCCTGTTCGTGCTTTGAACAACTGGAATTTCGTTGGTTCGCCCTGAACATTCCATGTATTATTGGCTTCGTTGATATCTGCAGTTTCGCGCAGCGGATCAATTTTTATAGAAGCAACTTCTTTGTCTTTCATAAAAGTTTTCACCACGCGGTTTTCATTTTTACGCCAAACCTGCGCAGCGATTCTTTCAGTTTGTTTGCTGCCATCTTTAAATGTCCATTCGATGATGATCGGCATTACCAATCCACCTTTATTGCTAAAAGATAATTCATAAATGGTTTTGCCACCTGCCAGCTGAACTTTTTGTTCGGTCGTAAAGGTATCTGTGTTTGCAGGTATCGTGATCTTCATCGGTGTTTCGTCAACTCTTGCCTGGCCCCGATCGTAGCGCCAGTAGAAATCACGAAGGTTAACATCAACATCCGTTGCAAACTGGATATTTTTATCTTCGCGGTTGCGGATTTTAGAGATATCGTCGAAGCTGTTCAGGAGCGGTTTTGCCACATTCTGAGTAATGGTATTTTCGCCTCCTGAGCCAGGGCGTACGGTAACTTCTGTGGTAAGATTAGCATAACGAACAGAATCAAGAGAGATGTCGCAGGCATCAGTTCCATAAAACCAGCCACGCCAGAACCAATCGAGGTCTTCCGCACTGGCATCTTCCATCGTACGAAAAAGATCTGCTGGTGTTGGATGCTTAAATGCCCAGCGGCGCGCATATTCTTTAAAAGCATAATCAAATAATTCACGGCCCATAATGGTTTCACGCAAAATATTTAAGCCTGTTGCCGGTTTGCTATACGCATTCGGGCCAAACTGAATAATATTTTCGCTGTTCGTCATGATCGGCTCAAGCTGATCTTTTGGCATCTTCATATAATCTGTGATTTTATAGGCCGGACCTTTACTCACAGGAAATTTGTTATCCCATAATTCTTCTGTCAGGTATTCTACGAATGAATTTAAGCCTTCGTCCATCCAGGTCCACTGGCGCTCATCACTGTTGATGATCATTGGGAAAAAGTTATGGCCAACTTCATGAATAACCACACCCAGCATGCCGTTTTTCGTGCCTTCGCTATAAGAACCATCTTTTTCACAACGGCCAAAATTGAAACAGATCATTGGGTATTCCATTCCGTTAGCGGCTTCCAGGCTTTGCGCCACCGGGTATGGATAAGGAATGGTGAACTTAGAATAACTTTTGATCGTATGCGCTACTGCTTTAGTACTGAACTTCCGGTAAAGGTTATACGCTTCTTTTCCGTAAGCACTCATACACATCACTTTCTTTCCTTCCACGTACGCCGGCATCGCATCCCAAACAAATTTTCGGCTGCTTCCCCAGGCGAAATCGCGAACCATATCGGCTTTGAAGATCCATGTTTTCTTTTGTGTGAGTTTTTGTTTTTCACGTGCCTTTGCCTCGTCAAGTGTTACCACTTCCACAACATCTTTCGCATTTTGTGCAGTTTGCCAGCGGGCGAATTGCGCAGCAGATAACACCTGCTGATAGTTCTGGCACTGGCCTGTTCCCATAACCACGTGATCTGCAGGTACAGTCATCGACACTTTGTAGTTACCGAATACGAGGGCGAACTCACCGCTTCCTACAAACTGGTGATTTTGCCAGCCCTGGAAATCGCTGTATACGCAGAGGCGTGGAAACCATTGCGTCATGGTATATAAATCATTTCCATCTTCAGGAAAATATTCGAAACCACCACGTCCGCCATATTTTGTGCGTTCAATGATGTTATAGTTCCAGTCTATCTTGAAAACAAACTGCTGGCCCGGTTTCAGGGTTTGTGGCAGTTCGATGCGCATCATTGTTTTGTTGATCGTGTAGGCAAGGGCAGAACCGGCAGCAGTGGTAACTTTTGTAATGTTGGTGCCGTATTCACGATCCGTTTTTCCCGCCAGGCGATCGATATCTTGTTCTGTTACCATGCGTGGCATAAAATTACTGCCCTGGTAACCGGAATTGTTTTTTGAGCTGTGCTCGTTTTCATCCAGCTGAACCCAGAGATAAGTCAGGTTGTCGGGGGAATTGTTGAAATAAGTCAGCGTCTCTTTCCCCGTTAAACGGCGGTTGGGCTCATCCAGTTCGCAAACGATATCATAATCGCAGCGCTGTTGCCAGTACTTTGGGCCAGGTGCTCCGCTGGCAGTACGGTATTCGTTGGCAGTTGGGAGGATGGTTCCGAGTTGCTCAAACTTATTACCATGGTTACTGCCCGGATTATTTTTAATATCCTGCGCAACACCGGTAAAGGCCAGCAAACAAATCATGCAAAAGAAAAATAATTGTTTCATGTTTTGATATTGATGAGAAATAGAGGATGAATATAATAACTACGCTATAATTTTTTTCGATTGTCAAATCTAAACTAAAGAGGCCAACGTTGAACACACATAATCGCAGCGATGATCAACGCAATAGCCGATAGCCCCGCCCTCCAGAATCTTTGCGGTAAACCAGCCTTGTTAACCAATATAAAGCTGAGCAATAGAATTCCGGTAACAACCAGTATCTGCCCTGCTTCCAGGCCGAGGTTGAAACTGAGCAATGGTGTAAGGATCGCTTGTTTCCTCGCCAGCATAAAACGGATGGTGTTCGCAAATCCCATCCCGTGTATCAGGCCGAAGCACAGGGCCAGGAAATAATTAAACCGAAGGACGCGCTTTCCGTCAGTGCGCTTCCTGAAATTGAGCAGTGCGGTAATCACAATCGTTACCGGGATAAAAAATTCCACCCAAGCCGAATTAAACCGGATAATATCGAACACGCTCAATGCCAGCGTGAGTGAGTGACCGATCGTAAATGCCGTTACCAGCACCAAAACCTGCTTCCAGTTTTCCGCCAAGTAAATGGCCGTTAGAGCCGTTAAAAAAAGCAGGTGATCCAATGCATCCCAACTGATGATATGCTGCCAGCCCAAATCAAAATAAAATGCAAAATCATTCATAATACTAAAGCACGAGCAGCGTTTTGCTTATTTTTGCTTAATTCGATCCAAATATAAATCTTAACCCATAGCCCAAGTCTTTATGCCGCGTTTTTTATATAAATGGTTGATCATTGCCAGCATTAGTTTGGCCACAACCAGTTTTTTGGGTCATCCCATCTTTGTCAGTGTTACTGAAATCGAGCATAACGCAAAAGAAAAAACGCTGGAAGTAAGCTGTAAAATTTTTACCGATGATTTTGAGAAGACCTTACGTGCGGCTTACAATACGCATGTTGACCTTCTCGACGCGAAATACAAGCCTGCAATGGATAGATTGGTAAATGATTATGTTCAGAAGCATGTAAAGATCAATATAGATGGCAAGGCAGTGACCTTGAAATACCTGGGCTACGAGCAACTTGAAGAGGGGATATACAGTTATTACCAGGCAGATAATATTCCGTCGGTTAAAAAAATAAGCGTAACAGATAATTTATTATACGAATATAAAAAGGAGCAACTCAGTTTCCTCCATGTAACGGTAAACGGTAGTCGCAAAAGTACCAAGCTTAATAACCCGGACGATAAAGTGACGTTTGATTTTTAATCGTCAGACAATTCGCCTTTCAACTCATCAGAAATACTTACGAGGATTTTATCTATCCGCTGGCCATCCATATCGATGATCTCGAAATGAAAATCCCGCCAGTCGAATTTTTCACCGGTAGAAGGAATATGTTCCAATTCATGCAGAACGAATCCGGCAACGGTGTCAAATTCATGCTCGCCTTCATTCATCCAGTCTGCTCTTTCAAAATAACTTAAGAAATCGTAGAAATGAATTTGTGCATCTACCAGATAAGTTCCGTCTTCACGTTCCACGATCTCGTATTCTTCCTGGCCGGTTTGCGGAACATCACCAACGATGGCTTCCATAATGTCGTTCAAGGTGATCATTCCTTCCAGCGTGCCATATTCGTTTACGATAAAGCAGGTATGAATGCGTGTAGATTTAATTTTTTCCAATAATTGGTATGCCTTGTTATTTTCAGGAACGAAAAGTGCAGGTTTTGCCAGTTTATCCAAAGTGGTGTCTGGCGCAGCTTTCAGCAGGTCCTTTACATAAACAATTCCTTTGATATCATCCACAGTTCCATTACAAACCGGGTAAGTACTGAAAACGATATCTTCCAGTTTGTCTTTTACATCCTGAACTGTTTCCTGGCTATTCAACCAAACGATATCGGTACGATGCGTCATCAATGAAGTAATGTTGCGGTCGCCCAAGTGAAAGACGCGTTCAATGATTTCTTTCTCACCTTCTTCAATAGATCCATGCTCGCTTCCTTCTGAGATCATTGCCTTGATCTCTTCTTCAGTTACGGCGTTGTCCGTTGCCTTTTTTATATTGAATAATTTGAAAATGATGTTGGTGATACCGGAAAGCATCCAGACAAAAGGGTAAACCACTTTAGATAAAATGTTCATCGGGCCAGCTACCAGCCTGGAGATTTTTTCTGCGCGCAACAAGCCGAATTTCTTCGGAATCAGTTCACCAAAAATGATTGAAAGAAAAGTAACAATTACCACAACGATTGATGTTGCGATCGTATCAGCGTAAGCCTGTGTGAAACTGATTTTTTCAAAAAATGGTTGCAGTTCTTTCCCGAATTTTTCGCCTGAGTACACACCCGTTAAAATCGAGATCAGCGTAATGCCGATTTGTGCTGTACTCAGAAATTTTTCGGGGTTATCTGCAAGGTCGAGTGCAGCCTTCGCTTTTTCATCTCCTTTGTTCGCCATAGATTCCAGGCGCCCTTTCCGCGCGCTTACCAACGCAATTTCACTCATCACAAAAAGCGCATTCACGAAGATCAGCAGCGCTAAAATTAATACTTCCGTCATAACTTATTATTGTAAACCGTAATGTTTGTTAAACGATCTAGCCGACAAATATCCTAAAACAAAACCAATCAGGCCTCCACAAATTACATCCAGCGGAAAATGAACGCCTACATACACCTGTGCGTAAATAATCACGAACGCCCACAAAAAGAATAATTGCGCCCATTTGCCAACATAATTTTCGAGTGTATAGAAGAAAAAAGCCGCCAGCGCGAAATGATTGGTGGCGTGAGAAGAAGTAAAACTGGAACTCTGTGGGCGATAACTCACTAAAAAACGCATGCTGTCTGCCAGGCTTGGGTCATTGCAGGGGCGCAGGCGGATGATATTGTTTTTAATCAGGTCGCTGCTGATAAAATCACCGAGGATTGCAGTTCCCGCGGCAAATACGATCCACCAAAAAGCCTTCGATTTGAAATTTATGATCGCGAAAACGAGCAGGAACAGGTAGAGCGGGAGTGAGAAAATAGAATTCCGAACCAGCGGTAGGATGGCATCAAAGAAACTATTATTCCAATGGGAATTGATCAGTGAAAATAAATGCCGGTCCAGTTCTATTAACTTGTGCATAGTGCGAAGATGATTCAAAATTAATTAAACTAACTTTGGGCATATTAAATAAATATAGATGCTTTTGCAAGAGAAACTGCCAAAGTTACTGCGGCTAATAGTAGCCGTGATGTTTACCTTCCTGATTTTGATGACGGCTTACCGTTTCTTTTTCTTTTATAATTACCGTCCTTTGAACCGGCCTTTTAGCGGGTCGGCGTTTCTACTCGGGCTGCGCTATGATCTCCGCATCGTGTCAGTAATTGGTTTGTCGATGTTGATACTCGCCGCATTTCGTCCATTAAATCCATTTCGTCGCGAAAGTGCACGCCCGTTCTGGCTGATCCTGGCTGGCATCGCTTTTATTTTATTCCTGATTTTTTACGGCGCAGATTTTTACCATTTTGACTATCTGAAACAACGGCTCAATGCATCGGTGTTGAATTACCTGCAGGATGCGGGCATTTCTTTTGGCATGATGTGGCAGACTTATCCCCTCATCAGGATCCTGCTGGCAGTTATTGTGCTGAGCGTACTGTTTATCTGGTGGATCAGGTATTTGTTTGGAAAGATCAATGTTTCCGCTTCCTACAATGCAAAAAAAAGAACGCGTGTGATCACATACACGATCGCGGTTTTGTTACTGGCGATCAGCATCTTTGGAAAGTTGGGCCAATACCCGCTGCGCTGGAGTGATGCCTTTTCTATTGGCGACGATTTCAAGGCGAGCGCTGCACTCAATCCTTTTCAAAGTTTTTTCAGCACGCTGAGTTTTCGAAATTCCAGTTACGATGCAGCTAAGGTACGGGCCAGTTACCCCTTAATGACCGAATTGCTTGGACTCCAAAATCCTGATTCGGTTAAACTGAATTTCGAAAGAAATTATTCGCCCGTTGATAGCTTTGTGAACAAACCCAATATCGTTGTAGTGATCTGCGAAAGTTTTAGCGCATACAAGAGCAGCATGTACGGAAACCCTTTAAACACAACGCCATTTTTTAATGAGTTGAGTAAACAGGGTGCATTTTTCGACCGTTGTTTTACACCTGCTTATGGAACGGCACGAGGCGTTTGGGCAACGATCACGGGTATTCCCGATGTTGAAAATCCACGTACGGCCAGTCGTAATCCTGCTGCGGTGGATCAGCGCTGCATCATCAATGATTTCAAAGGTTATCAACCGCTATATTTTATTGGAGGAGATGCGTCATGGGCAAATATTCGTGGGTTACTCACGAATAATATTCACGGGCTGAAATTATACCAGCAGGACGATTATAAAGCGGCGAAAGTGGATGTTTGGGGCATCAGTGATAAAAATCTTTTTCTCGAATCGAACAAGATCCTGAAAGAGCAAAGAGCGCCATTCTTTGCGGTGATCCAAACGGCAGACAATCACCGGCCTTACACGATTCCTTCCGAGGACCTCCAGGAATTTAAAAAAGTAAACGTGCCGGAAGATTCACTAAAGACCTATGGTTTTATAAGCAACGATGAACTGAATGCCTTTCGATACACGGATTTTTCCTATAAGAAATTCATGGAGGCGGCACGCAAAGAGAAGTATTTTCAAAATACGATCTTCGTCTTCGTGGGAGATCATGGCATTCGGGGTGATGCTGGGCCCTTATTTCCTAAAGCCTGGACGGCGCAGGGACTGGATTGTGAACATGTTCCCCTGTTATTTTATTCCCCGGCATTTATTCAGCCAAAAAGGGAGAGTGGCGTTTGTTCCCAGGTTGATATTCTGCCATCTTTAGCTGCGCTGGCAAAGATTCCATATTCAAATAATACTTTAGGAAAAAATCTGTTTGATTCGGCCGCAAGAGCGAAACAAAATTTTGCTTTCATTATCGATCATGATGTGCGTTCGATCGGTGTTGTTTCTAATGAATATTATTATCTGAAAAACCTGAAATCCGGATTAAAGGAAATGGTTTCAGTGAAGAACAATGACCCCGTTCCGCAAAATGCTAAAACAGATAGCGTAAAAAAACATATGGATCGTGTTACGGATGCCTACTACTATACTTCTCAATACCTGCTGCTCAACAATAAGAAGAAAAATTAACCCCAGTTGCTGTCTATAAAGTTAACTTTGCCGCCTATCAACTATTGCAAAAGGATCAATTATGCTCATTAAATGGCGGGTGCCAAAAACAGTTCAGTGGCTGGTAAAATTGTTTTTAATTTACCTGTTTATTTTTACGGCTTTTCGGGTGGCAACGGTGGTTTGCTTTAAACCGAAAAGTCTTGCTGTGACCGATCTTGGCCAGAGTTTCTGGCTTGGCCTCAAATACGATTTACGATGGATTGCATTTATCCTGATGCCGATCGCAGTCATATCTTTATACCCGAAATTTTCTCCCTTTTATAGTGAGCGTTCAAAAAAAGTCTGGACAGCCTATCTCGGGATCATCACCTTATTGGTCTTGTTTTTCTATGGCGCTGATTTTGGCCAGTTCGCTTATATCAATGCGCGGCTCAATGCCGATGCGCTCATCTTTGCAGAGGATCCGCAGGAAAGCCTGCAAATGGTATGGCAGAGTTATCCCGTGATCTGGATTCTCGTTGGTTTATTTGGTGCAGTACTGATGATGACCTGGATGTTTCGCCGTACGCATGTGGGCGTGACCGGGAAGAATATCAATATCCATAAGTTCGATTATCGCCGTCGCTGGCACCTTGCAGCGTTAATGATCCTGAGCTGGTTTATTTATGGGTTTCTTACCTTAAAGCCGCTGAATTTTTTTCGTGCATTCAATCTAAATGACGAGTTTAAAAGTAACCTGGCGCTAAACCCCTTACAAAACTTCTTTACAACATTGCGTTTTCGCAATCCTGATTACAATACGAAAGCGAAGGATTTTTATCCAAGAATGGCGGCATTTTTAAACCTGGCCGACCCGCAATCCAGCACAAAACAATACACGCGTTTAACCCATCCCGGGAGCCGTGCATTAGAAAGCCAGCCGAATATTGTGCTCGTGATCTGCGAGAGCTTCAGCATGTACAAAAGCAGCATGAGCGGCAACCCTTTAAACAGCACACCTTACTTTGACAGCCTGACAAAACAGGGCATTTTCTTCGAACGTTGCTTTTCGCCAACATTTGGTACGGCTCGTGGGGTTTTTGCCACAATCACCGGTACACCTGATGTTCAGCTTGGTAAATTTGCTACCCGTAACGAAGAATCTGTCAACCAGCGCACGATCATCAACGATTTTGAAGGCTATGAAAAATTCTATTTTATCGGCGGCCGCAGCCAGTTCAATAATTTTACCGGGCTGATAAAAAATATTGATGGCGTTCACATTTACGAAGAAGGCAAATACAGTTCGCAGAAATTAAATGTATGGGGGATCAGCGACAAAAATTTATTCCTCGAAGCGAATGGCGTAATGACCAAACAACAAAAACCATTCTTCGCCATTATCCAGACTGCGGATAACCACCGGCCGTTTAATATCCCCGAAGAAGATAAAGACTTTGTTCAGAAAAATATCCCCGAAGAAGAATTGCTGAAATATGGATTTGAATCATTGAAAGAGTACAATGCTTTTTTATATACGGATTACTGCTACAAAAAATTCATCGAGGCGGCGAAAAAAGAAACGTATTTCAATAATACCATTTTTGTTTTTGTAGGCGATCATGGGGTAGAAGGGAACGCAACGAATATTTATCCAAATGCATGGACAGAACAACGGCTGAGTGATGAACATGTGCCGCTGTTATTTTATTCACCCTCGCTGTTACAACCGCAACGCAGGGTAGAAACTGTTTCGCAGATAGACGTACTGCCAACGATCGCCGGTATGTTGCAGCAACCTTACACAAATAGCACGATGGGGCGTGATCTGCTCGATAGTATGCCTAAAGAAAATGCTGCGTTCATCATCTACCATGCGCCCGGGTGGATCGGCGTGGTGAACGATAATTTTTTTTATCGGAAAAATATCAGGATCCAGAAAGAGGAACTGGTGGCTTCGCGCCGGGATTCTTTACAACTAAATCCTTCACAACGCGATTCGGTACGCCGGCATTTGTCTGAGCTTACCTCCGCTATTTATGAAACTTCGCGCTGGATGTTATTGAATAACAGGAAGAAATAATACCGTATTACATCCTGCAGGTTTTAAATTTATTTCCGCACTTTTTTTGCGATCATGATCAGGCGGGGCGATTTTTTTACATCGTAATTACCAAAATTATAATCTCCAAAAACTTCCTGTATCTGCAGGCCCTGGTAAGCAAACATATCTGTGAAATCACCGAGCGTAAGTTTTTCAACTTTCTCCGTATAGATTAAAGGTTCCGACCTTGTTTCGTCTTCGATCTCGATTTTTTTAAAGAAATATTTCTCGTCGAACCATTTTGTGATCAGGAAATTTACGTCATCGATCAATTTTTCCGACCGGTGCACCTGGTGATCTTCGGAATAATGCACATTGAGGTAATCCATTACGAAGGTACCGTTTGGCCGGATGGCCTGGGCAATTGTGCGGATGGCGTTATCATTTTCACGTTGCGTTTTGAAATATCCAAAGCTTGTGAAAAAGTTAAACGCATAGTCAAAGTAGTTGATCCAAAACGGCAGGCGCATATCATGCTGGTAAAAGTGTAACTGCTCTCCTTCGTTTTGGAGTGCTTCGCGGATACTGTCTTCGCTGAGGTCGATGCCGGTTACATCAAAGCCGTGTTCTGCGAGTTGCATAGAATGGCGCCCTTTACCACAGGCCACGTCCAGCATGGTAGCACCGGCAGCAGGTTTCAGGTATTGCAGCAGTTTATGGATAA
Source organism: Ferruginibacter sp. (assembly GCA_028288705.1). GTDB lineage: Bacteria > Bacteroidota > Bacteroidia > Chitinophagales > Chitinophagaceae > Ferruginibacter. The sequence goes on along the minus strand of JAQBNH010000008.1, from coordinate 102,225 downwards.
ATGCCGCTGCTTCCGATTCATCCCGGTTAAAATATAACTGGTGATAATAGGGTGAGTTAAACCAATTTTTAAACCAGGGCTCTTTCATGGCAGCAAAGTTAGTAGTTGATAGTCAATACCCAAATAAGCTTCTGGGGGTGGCAGGCACATCCGAAGCCTGTTGGGAGTAAAAAATTCGGGTCTGCGCCTCTTTTAAATTATATTTGCAATCCCTAAAATGGTGCACAAATGTCATTGATCAAAAGTATTTCTGGTATCCGCGGAACGATTGGCGGAAAAACGAACGATAACCTTACACCGCTGGATATTGCAAAATTCACTGCCGCTTATGGCACCTGGCTACTCGAACAGCCGGCAAAAAAGAATTCCATAAAGAAAGTGGTGATCGGTCGTGATGGCCGGATCAGCGGCCCGATGGTAAAACAAATTGTTATTGCCACGTTGAACGGTCTCGGCATTGATGTGATCGATACGGATCTCAGCACAACACCTACGGTTGAAATGGCCGTTGTTTCACTGAAAGCGGATGGCGGCATTATATTAACAGCCAGTCATAATCCCAAAGAGTGGAATGCACTAAAACTATTAAACCAAAAAGGCGAATTCATTAGCGGCGAAGAAGGCGAACACATCCTGAAGCTGGCAGAAAAAGAAGCTTTTGATTTTGCTTCGGTGGATAAACTGGGAAAATGTACAACAGACGATACTACGCTTGATAAGCATATTGAAGCCGTGTTGAAATATAAATTGGTGGATGTGAAAGCGATTGCTGCGGCAGGGTTTAAGATCGTGGTGGATGTGGTAAACAGTACGGGCGGACTAGCTGTGCCGGCTTTATTAAAAGCATTAGGGGTTGAAGACATCACCGTGTTAAACGGCGAACTCACTGGAAATTTTGCACATAATCCCGAACCTTTACCCGAAAACCTGACCGCGCTAAGCCGGGAAGTGATTCAACAAAAAGCCTCATTAGGTATTGCTGTTGATCCTGATGTAGATCGTTTGTGTTTTGTGTGCGAAGATGGCAGCATGTTTGGTGAGGAATACACACTGGTAGCTGTAGCAGATTTTATGCTGAGTAAAACCAAGGGAAATACCGTAAGTAACATGTCGTCTACAAAAGCCTTAAAGGACATTACCCTGAAACATGGCGGTGAATACTTTTCCAGTGCGGTGGGAGAAGTGAACGTGGTAAATAAAATGAAAGAAGTAAATGCTGTGATCGGTGGTGAAGGTAATGGAGGAATCATTGTTCCGGATCTGCATTACGGACGTGACGCGTTGATCGGCATTGCGCTGTTTTTAACGCATCTTGCCAATAGCCACAAAAGCACCAAGCAATTGAGAAATACTTATCCCGATTATTTCATCAGCAAAAATAAGATCCAGCTGGAAAACGGGGTGGACGTAAAAACAGTTTTTGATAAGATCAGGAAAAAATATAAAAATCAGCCGATCAATGCAGAAGACGGATTGAAAATTGAATTTGATAATGATTGGGTGCATTTGCGGACTAGCAATACGGAACCGATCATCCGCATTTATTCTGAAAGTAATTTTGAAACAACAGCCAACAATATTGCGCTGAAACTAATGCACGACATTCGCGAAGTGCTTTAACCCTTAACTAACAGGAAGCTGTAAACGTTTTACGCCCTGCTGAAACATCATTATGAACAGGATCTATTTCGACAACGCCGCAACCACAGCTTTGGATCCCGAAGTACTGGAAACCATGATGCCTTACTTCACAGAGAAATTTGGTAATCCATCATCTATTTACTCTTACGGCCGCGAAACAAAAATTGCTATAGAAACGGCCCGTAAATCCGTGGCGAAAATCCTAAATGCTCATCCTGCAGAGATATTTTTCACCAGTGGAGGAACGGAGAGCAGTAATACGGCCATTCATGCCGCCGTTCGTGATCTCGGCTGTACGCACATCATTACATCGCCTATCGAGCATCATGCAGTTACACATTCTGTTGAGCATCTGGATAACCTGGACCTCGTTAAAGTGAGTTATGTAAAGTTGTTGCCGAACGGGCATGTTGACCTGGAAGACCTCGAAAAATTGCTTGCTGAAAAGGACGAAAAAACACTGGTGTCGCTGATGCATGCTAACAATGAGATCGGCAATATCCTGGATATTTTTGCTGTAGGAGAATTGTGCAAATTATACAACGCGATCTTTCATAGCGATACCGTACAAACGGTTGGACATTTCCCATTTGACCTGCGCAATACACCCATACATTTTATTACCGGAGCCGCCCATAAGTTTCACGGCCCGAAAGGTGTTGGCTTACTGTACATCAATGAAAATGTTCGCATCAGGCCTTTCGTTCATGGCGGCGGGCAGGAAAGAAACATGCGCGCCGGTACTGAAAATATTTACGGCATTATCGGCTTTGCAAAAGCCCTGGAAAAAGCAACGGCTAATTATGAAACAGACAGTGCATATATCGGTACGTTGAAATATTATATGCACGAACAATTGAAAAAGCATATTCCCGGGGTGGCATTTAATGGCGATGTATTGGGCCGGAGTTTGTATACAGTGTTAAGTGCAAGCTTTCCCAAGACAGAAAAATCAGAAATGATTCTCTTCAATTTAGACATCAATCATATCTGCGCGAGTGGGGGAAGCGCCTGTACATCCGGCGCTGAACAAGGGAGCCATGTAATCCGTGCGATCAATAATAATCCCAACCAGGTTACAGTGAGATTTAGTTTCAGCCGCCACAATACAAAAGAAGAAGTGGATAGCGTAGTGCAGAAATTAAAAGACTTAGTATAAAAATAAAAAGCGGCAACGGGCCGCTTTTGTCTTATCGTTTTTAAAACCGGTAACCGAGTTTTTCAATCAGTTCTTTTGGCAGCTCCGGTAATTTTCTGCGATCGATCAGGAAACTATTGAGTTGGGAAACCTCTTTAAAAATATAATGTTTATCCATGGCACCTTGCAAGTAACCTGCGCCTGTGCTGCCCCCTGTGCCAATCCTCGTTCCGATCATTCTGCGCACCATATTGATATGACGATAGCGCCAGTTTCCCAATTGATTATCGAGCTCCAACAAAGTATCAAGTAGTTGAAAAGGCAATTCAAGCATCGGGTATCCGCGGTAGCTCATGATAAAAAGGGCAGAACGACAGGCAAGCGGTGTTAATGTCCGGTCAGCATTTTCCCCTTCTTCAAAAAATACTTTACGGAAATTTTCCAGGTTGTTTTTTTCACCTTCGGCCAAACTGGAACTGTACACGCGCTCATATTCCTGCCAGAAGGGATGCGTATCGCGATCGGGGTTTCCGGTTTCGAATTTTTTCCAGTAGGCTTCTTTATTTACAAACGGCATGCGTTCCAGCCATTTGTTTACGAGGGTTAAGATGGACGGCTGCTCCTCGGCGTTTTTGATGACATCAATATCTTTCTGTTGTAATTGCGAAGTGTAATATTGCTGACCATGCCGCTGATCAAACTTCAGTCCCAGCTTCGCTTCAATGATCTTAAACTGCCAGCTCTGGAAACCGGATGCGGGACGAAGCATATCGCGGAAATCAAGAAAATCCATCGGCGTCATCGTTTCCAAAATATCTATTTGTTGCACCAATACTTTCAAAATCGTGACAACCCGTTGCAGGCGATGCACAACCGTTTGCATCTCCGGCGTATTATCATTTACTGCCGGACGATTCATTATTTCTACGACAGAATCAACCTCGAACAAAATTTGCTTAAACCATAATTCATATGCCTGGTGAATCACGATGAACAACATTTCGTCGTGTGCTTTTTCTTTTCCTTCACCAAAGCTTACGGGGGTTTGCGCGTCGATGATCTTATTCAGTTGCAGGTATTCGCCATAATAAACCGGGTCGTGTGCCATGGGATGTAGTTTGCTGCAAACTTATGAAAACTTAAGGGCTTGCTGCTTCGAAAGAAACAACAGTAAAAAACCGGAGTGAGGTTGTTTTACTACCTGATGAGAATGCTGCTGCCTTTCTGTTCCACCTTGTTGCCGGTATCAGCATTGGTGTAGCGAAGAAGCCACACATAAGTACCGGCATCTGCACCCTGGCCTTTAAACCTGCCGTCCCACTTGATCGTCCAGTCGCGGGTTGTAAACACCTGCTGTCCGAAACGATTGTACACACTAAACGTGAGGTCAAGTGCTTTATAGGCATTGAGTGGGTAGAGATAATCGTTCAGTCCGTCGCCATTTGGTGTAAAAGCAGAAGGCACTGCTATAAAACAGTTGTTGATCACTTTAATTATGCGCACCGCTGTGTCCTGGCAACCATAATTATTTCTCACGATAAGCTGAACTGCCTGGTTGTAGGTTGTATTTCGATACGGATACGACTGCGCGGCCGGATCTTTTAACTGACTGGTTGATCCGTTACCGAGATTCCAGTCCCAGGCAGTAATGACATTTCCAACGGTTTTGTTCTTTATAGAAGCGAGGTCATTTGGACAAACGATTGCATTAATTTCAAAATCTGCATTGAGTAAATTATCGAAGAAGATGCTCACTGCGGCCGTGTCCGAGCACAATCCATTACTGACGATCAGTTGGGTATTTTTTTGTTCAAAATTTGTGTAACTGATCATCGGATTTTGGCTGCTGTTCCGAATACCATTGCCAAAGTCCCATGTCCAGCTATTGATTCCGTTTCTTCCGTCGTGATTGTATTGAACCACATTCTTTTGGCAACCATACGTTATAGCGTAGGTAAAATTGGCGTTCACAGTATCTTTTACAACGAAACTGATTTGCGCGCCGTTTAAAGATTCCTGGCCGCATTCATCAAAAATAGTATTGCCGTCCGTTCCTGTTTGCAAATGAATCGCATAAGTTCCACCGGTTTGTAAAGGCGCCGTTAGCTGAACAAAAATCCGGTCAGTAAAACCATCTACACAATTGCCGCTGGCGCCGCTTACTGTAACCGGTACGGGTCCGCTCACAGTAAAATCAGAACCGCCGGGTTCTATCGTTGAGCATTTGATCGGCTTCTTAAAAACTAATTCTAATACCTGCGGTGCACACTTAATTTTCGTGAGGCTATCCATTGGCGTTGGCAGTAAAGGCAATATAGAAAAAGAAGCGGATTCGTTTTGGGGTATGCTGCGATCGCAATTATCGAGCAAAGTATTTCCGTCCGGACCATTTGAAATGGCAACCGTGTAGTTACCCGGGGGTAAAGGATTACTCAGCGTTAATACCACCAGGTCCATATCAAAACTATTGCTGCATTTTGCGCTGGAAGCCGCGGTGACGGTCGCACTCGCTGGCGACAGGCTGAACTCCAGCCCGGCTGCATTCAGGCTGCTGCATTTCATATTTTTATTAAGCTTCACACGAACCTGCATCGCATCGCAGGTGGCCACGGCAGAGGCGATATGAGGTAAGGTTGGATCTGTGATCACGGCAGTACCGCCGGCAAACGACAACGCGTAACCGCTTTGTGAATTCGTAAAATGACTTACGAGCAACAGGTATTCATGTCCCAAAATGAGTTGTGGCGATTTGGCAAAAGTTGACAAATTCGCTGCGGGATCGGAAGCGCACTGCAGGAAATTTACACCGGATGATGAAGCGCCCGTTACCCCATAACTGCCCGACCAATTTCCTGTCACCACAAGGGACCCATCTGAATATACGGCATCCGGATCGCGGCCGGTGATATCGTACAGTTGCCAGTCGTAATCGTCGCCTAAATTATTCGGCGTGATGCGAAAACTCAATGTGCCGGCCTGGTAACAGGTAAACTTATACCAAAAGGGATTTTTGTTTTCGTAATCTGCAGTAGAACTACCGGAGCATCCGGGTACAAAAAGTTTCGCGGAACTACAGATGGGAACGGTGTTTTGGGTGAAAGTGGTGGTACCGCAAACGGGGAAAGCCGTACTCGGATTTTGGCCCAGTGCCGTGCAAACCTGGGCATAGTTCGCCGTGCATAACAACAAACCGATCAAAAGAAATATCGTTCCTTTTTTCATCATAAGCGCTATAAAGATATTTTAAAGGCGCCAGCAATACCAATTTTGCTGCCCATGTTAAAAGGTTTTAACTTTTACAATCCACGGCTGATAATGAATTAGTTGAGTTTTCCCTTGATCTCCTGAAGTTTCAACAATGCTTCCACGGGTGTGAGGCGGTTGATATCCACCGCTTCGAGTAGTTCCCTGATCTCTTCAAAGGTGATGGAATGCGCATCAAAAATACTGAGCTGCATCTTTGGCTGACGAAGGTCCTTCACGGTTTCCGCAATGTTATTCGATTTTGTTCCGGGCTGATCACGGCTTTCTTCCAGTTGCAATAAAATTTCATTCGCGCGGTCGATCAATGCCGGTGGCATACCCGCCATACGGGCAACGTGGATACCGAAGCTATGCGTGCTCCCGCCGGCAGCAAGTTTGCGGAGGAAGATCACCTTATTTCCCACTTCTTTATTTGTAATATGGTAATTGCGGATGCGGTCGAATTTATTTTCCAGTTCGTTCAATTCGTGGTAATGCGTTGCGAAGAGCGTCTTCGGCCGGTGCGGCGATTGATGTAAATATTCGGCAATGCTCCAGGCAATGGAAATACCATCGTAAGTGGAAGTGCCGCGGCCAATTTCATCCAATAAAATAAGGCTTCGCGGTGTGAGGTTGTTGATGATGCTCGCAGTTTCATTCATCTCCACCATAAAGGTGCTTTCGCCACCAGTCAGGTTATCTGATGCGCCAACGCGCGTAAAAATTTTATCAGTAAGCGGGATTTTTGCCGATGATGCCGGCACAAAACTGCCCATATGCGCCATCAAAGTGATGAGTGCGGTCTGACGAAGAATCGCGCTTTTACCACTCATATTCGGGCCTGTAAGAATGATCAGTTGCTGACCGGAAGAATCCAGCTGGACATCGTTAGAAATATAAGCTTCGCCGGGCGGAAGATTTCTTTCGATCACCGGGTGGCGACTATCTTTCAACAACAGCTCGTCGCCTTCATGCAACTCCGGTTTTTTGTATTGAAACTGCAGCGCATTATTTGCAAAGCAGGTAAGGCAATCCAGAACTGCCATCACGTGGCCGTTCACCTGCATCGGTGCAATATAATCCTGGAGTTTATTCAACAGTTCCTGGAAAAGTTGTTGCTCAATCAACAAAATTTTATCTTCTGCACCGAGAATTTTTTCTTCATAAACTTTTAATTCGGGCGTGATATAACGTTCTGCGTTTGCCAGCGTTTGTTTACGGATCCAGGTTTCCGGTACTTTGCTTTTATGCAGGTTCGTCACTTCCAGGTAATAACCGAACACATTATTGAAACTGATTTTCAAGGAAGAGATACCGGTGTTCTGCGCTTCTCTTTGTTGTAATTCCAGCAGGAAGTTTTTCCCTCCACTGGCAATGCTGCGGAGTTCATCTAACTCAGCATGGATACCGGTTGCAATGAGGCCGCCTTTATTGATTGCCGCCGGCGGATTTTCGTTGATCTGGTGCAATATCTTTTCCAGAATAAACTGGCAGCCATTTAATGAATCGCCGAGGCGTTGCAGGTACGCGTTGTTGGCATTGCTGCAAATGATTTTTAGCGCAGCCGTTTGTTGTAAGCCTTTTGCAACCTGCAATACCTCGCGCGGGTTAATTTTTTTTAACGGCACTTTACTTGCCAGCCTTTCCACATCGCCTGCCTGTTTCAAATGTTGCGTGATCTTATTTCTAAGCTCTGTTTCCAGGATAAAAAACTCCACAGCATCCAGGCGTTCATTGATACGCAGGATATCATTAAGGGGCATGAGCATCCAGCGTTTCATCAGGCGCGAGCCCATTGGCGAAACGGTATTGTTGATCGTTTTAAAAACAGAATGTTCATCACCGCTGCCCATCAATTCCAGGTTACGCATCGTAAAACGATCCATCCATAAATGGTCATCTTTATTGATCCGTTGCAGTGAGGTGATGTGCTGAAGATTGGGATGTTCCGTGTCTTTTAAATAATGGAGGATAGCACCGGCAGCAATAATGCCATCCGTTAAGCCCTCTGCGCCGAAGCCTTTCAGGCTATGCGTTCCAAAATGCTTTAGTAAATTTTCGGTTGCGTACGTTTCCTGGAAGACCCATTCGTCTAGTGCATAAGTAAAAAATGTATGCCCGAAATATTCTTTAAAGATCTTCTGTTTATTGCGCTGGAAAATAACTTCCGCGGGTTGTAAACTCTGCAGCAATTTATCGGTGTATTCTTTGTCGCCTTCTGCAATAAAAAATTCTCCGGTAGAAATATCTAAAAAAGAAATGCCAATACCGGTATCAGTAATTTGCAATGCTGCCAGGAAATTATTGCTGGTATGATCGAGCAATTTATCGTTGGTGGCTACACCGGGTGTCACCAGTTCTGTAACACCTCTTTTTACAATACCTTTTACCGTTTTGGGATCTTCCAGTTGATCGCAGATCGCGACCCGGTAACCTGCTTTTACCAGTTTATGCAAATAAGTATCTAGTGCATGATAGGGGAAGCCGGCCAGTTGGGAAGAATCAGCGTTGCCATTATTTCGTTTTGTAAGCGTAATGCCTAATACCTGCGCACTTACGACCGCATCCTGGCCAAAAGTTTCATAAAAATCGCCTACACGAAACAGCAGGATCGCGTCAGGGTATTTCGCCTTGATCGCATTGTGTTGCTGCATGAGAGGGGTTTCACCGGTCGCTTTTGCCATAGTGCGCAAAAATAGCGAATGCAAACCCGCTTTTTGGGATGGTTATTAAGATTTTTTAAACAGGGAAACCTGTTCAAATTCTCATTAAATGCCTAGTTTTCCTGCTTTGTCAGAATCTCTTTTTTCATTTTTTCCCAAAGACCGTCGAAGCTTTGATGATGGTCTTCTTTCCATTGCCTGCTAAATGCCTGCATTTTTTCATTCCGGTCTTCTTTCGTTAGCGCAAAAAAGCTGGTGATAGCTTCCTTGTCCTGGTCGAATGCCATCTGGTTATACATCTCCTTCAGCATTTGTTCTTTGCGCATGTTGGTGGCAGCCAGATCGATTTCCATTTCTTCACGCAATGCCGCTTTCTCGTCGTAACTGCCGGAGGGTAACATCGTTTTTGCGATGACCGGCATCAGTTCGATGAGCATTAAAATAAATACAATCAGGTAATAGCGGTATTGCAAAGCACTGTTGTTTTTTAAAAGGTTTTCCAGCGCTTCGATACGCGTAAGGAAGCCATTGTTCATGTAAGCCGTAAATTCATTTTCTGATTTCTTTATATCGGCCTCCAATTTTTTCAGACCTACATCAGCGCTGTCAATTTTAGCCTGACGGTCTTTTTTCAATTCGCCATAAGCTGCATCCAGTTTTTGATATTCGGCTCTTTTTGCGATCGCAATATCTTTGATCCCAACTTTCCCGGTGCCGCCGCTGCCATCCGTTTCGGAAAGGAAATCCTGGCGCAATTTGTCTACCGCTGCTGATCCGGTTTCCAATTCTTTGGTAAGCGCAGTTTTGGTTGCTGTGAGTTCATCTTTTTGCGATTTATATAAAACATCAAGGTCCTGTCGTTTTAATAATTTTTTCTTTTCATTATCCAGGGAAGTTTGCAGCCGGATCTCTTTATCGAACATATATAACACCGCCGGTTGCGCCATGAAAGTGCCGATCGTTAATGCCAGTACGCCGCGAAATAACAGGGCGGTGAAATTCTTTTTATTCTTTTTCGTAATGCCTTTGATCAACGCCCGGTCAATCGTTAGAATGATAAATCCCATAAAGAGGCCCAGGGCTATAGCCATGATAAGGGAGTCAACGATCGTACTGAAAAAATAGGTCCACGTAAAAGTGGCAAACAGCCAGGTTGCCAAAACGGTCATACCGATAATACGATACCGGTTACGATCGATGACGGAATCGACGAGGATCTCTTTTTCGGCAGTAGATAACCACCAGAGGAATTCGGTAAACTGCGAAGGAGCATATGACTCCCGTTGAGAAATAGCAATATTTCTTTCCATTATTGATAAATAATTGGTGTACAAAATGAAACAGTAGCCGAGAGAAGTTGAAGTAGCTGCAAAATAGAATTCTTATCCTTATAAACGAACCCCTCACCGGCATTATTTCCCGCTGCAGGATACATTAACAGTTTCTTAAATGATCTCCTTAAACTTCAAGGATGGAAACCGGTCTATTACTTATCTTTGCGCGCCTTCGGGCGAGCGGTTATATCAACCTAAAAAATATAAGATGAAGAAAATATACAGCAGTCTGGTGTTAATGTTTATGGCAATCGTAATGGTGAATGCGCAGGTTCCGAAAGGGATGGGCAAAAGTGATCCTGATGCGAAAAAGGTATTGGATGCCGTTAGTGCTAAGTTTAAAAGTTACAAAACCGTTCAGGCGAAATTTTCCCTGAAAGTAGAAAATGCTGCAGGTAAAAACCTCGGAACAAAAACAGGTTCTGTTTACATGAAAGGAACGAAATATCGCATTAGTGTTACCGGCCAGGAAATTTTTAGTGATGGCAGTAATGTTTGGACATACGATAAAGCCTCTAACGAAGTAACAGTGAGCAAACTCGATCCGGGAGCAAATTCGATTACTCCGCAGAAACTCTTTACGAATTTTTACGACAAAGACTTTTTATACAAGTTGAACGGCGATGTGAAAGTGAATGGTAAATCAATGAAAGAAGTAGAGCTTACGCCGATTGATAAAACAAAGGCTTTTCATAAGGTATTGGTATACGTGGACAACTCATCGATCAATACGACCAAGGTTTTTGAAAAGACCGGCAACCGTTATACTTACAGCACGAGTTCTCTAACAGCGAATGGAAATATTGCAGATGCAATGTTTGTGTTTGATGCGAAAAAATATCCTGGTGTAGAAGTGGTTGACCTTCGCTAACAATGATAAAATATTTTTAAAAGCTTCCGTGAGGAGGCTTTTTTTATGCCTTGTCGTCAGCGCCCCAGCGAAATGTTTTTACGGGCAAGCCTGCAAGGTCGATCACGCGGTCTACAACTGTCGCCGCCACTTCTTCGATCGTTTTAGGCTTACTATAGAAAGATGGCGTAGCAGGACAGATGACGCCTCCGGCTAACGTGATCGTTTCCATATTGCGGATGTGCATAAGGTTATAAGGCGTGTCACGTGCCACGCAAATCAGCTTGCGTCGTTCTTTTAAAACAACATCCGCAGCCCGGCTGATGAGGTCGTTGGAAACACCGGTGGCAATACGCCCCAGTGTACCCATGCTGCAGGGGATGATGATCATCGTATTGTATTGACCGGAGCCGGAAGCAAACGGCGCGTTGAAGTCGGAAACGCCGAAGGTTTTCATCGGGAGGTTTTCATAGCCCTTATCTTCCAGTTCTGTTGCCCACACTTGTTTTGCATTTTCCGTAATCACTACAGAAAGTTCCGCGATATGCTCTTTTAACTGCCAGAGTTTTGTTAATAACAGCTTAGCATAGATAGATCCGCTGGCTCCCGTAACTGCTACTACAATTTTTTGCATTATTTTTCCGTTTGATGGTTCTAAGCTACTAAACAATTGATGGATGCAAAAGGTTAAATGTTTTTTTGGGATACTGTTCCTGGTTACGATTATTTTTTCGTTTGAACCTGCGAAAGAAAAGATCAACTGGATCAGCCTGCAAGAGCTTGAAGAACAATATGCCAAAAATCCCAGGCCGATCCTGGTGGACATGTACACAGACTGGTGTGGCTGGTGTAAACAAATGGATCGCGTGACTTACAGCAATGATAAAGTTGCGGCCTATATCAATGAACATTATTATGCAGTACGCTACAATGCAGAATCCAGAGACACTGCCATTTTCAATCATAAGAAGTATACTTTCAACCCGGGCTATGGAACGAATGACCTGGCCCTGTTCCTGAGTTTTGGCCGTCTCGAATATCCTTGTACGGTTTTTCTTTCCACGATTGATGCGAAACCCGCGCCCTTGCCCGGTTACATGAAGCCCAAAGAAATTGAGGCGCCGTTAAAATTCTTTGGCGAACGCGCCGATCTTACTCAAACATTTGTGGAGTTCAGCAGGAAGATGAAAAAAGAATGGCGCTGATTTATCCGGTTGGAATAATTAATCGGGGATAATCATCTGCCCGGCGTAAATTGTCTTTTCAAAAAGAATCTATGCTGCAAAGAAGGCTGGGCCTTTTTCAATCTACCGTTTTAAATATGATCGACATGGTGGGTATTGGCCCGTTCGTAACACTCCCGATCGTGATGGGGCTGCTCGGCGGAATGTACCTCTATGCCTGGATCGCTGGTGCATTACTTTCGCTCGTAGATGCGATGATCTGGAGCGAACTGGGGGCTGCCTATCCCTTAGCGGGCGGTAGTTATAATTTTTTGAAGGAAGCATACGGGAAGAATGGGGCAGGGAAGATGATGAGCTTTTTGTACGTCTGGCAAACGATCATCCAGGCACCATTGGTAGCTGCTTCCGCGGCGATTGGCTTCTCCCAATATTTCGTTTACCTCGTACCGTTAGCAGCCTGGCAGGAAAAAATGGTGTCCGGTGGGGTCATTATGTTTATCACGTTTTTGCTCTACCGAAATATTGAAAGCATCGGAAAGCTCGGCGTGCTGCTGTGGGTCGGGGTTATCGCCACGCTTAGCTGGATCATTTTTGGCGGCATTAGCCATGGCCATTTTCTGGATCCGTTGAGCGAGATGAATATGACTTTCAGCTGGAATGCGATCGGTTCATTTTTATTCGGGCAGGCCTGCGTGAAAACGATCTACAGTTATTTAGGTTATTATAATGTTTGTCATTTGGGAAGCGAAATTAAAAATCCAGGGAAGAACATTCCGCGCAGCATGTTTATTTCTGTGATTGGGATTGCAATACTATATCTCGCGATGAACTTCAGCGTGGGCAGCGTCATCTCCTGGCAGGAAGTGCAGGCCTGGCAAAAGGCGGGAATAAATAATTTCGTGGTGAGTACGTTCATCGAAAGACTGTACGGGCATTCAGCAGCGATCGTAGCCACAGTAATGATCCTTTGGGTGGCGCTGGCCTCCTTATTTGCCGTAATGCTGGGATATAGCCGTGTGCCTTATGCAGCCGCGCTCGATGGAGCTTTCTTTAAAATATTTGCGCGGGTGCATCCCACCAAAAATTTTCCCTACATTTCCTTCCTTATTCTTGCAGCATTTGCGTTTGTCTTCAGCCTGTTGTTCAGGATGGGCGATATTATCAGCGGTATCCTTGCCATGCGGATCATGGTGCAGTTTATTGGCCAGGCAGTTGGTGTGGTATTGCTACGCCAGCGCAATGGTAAGGAAAGCCTGCCCTATAAAATGCCGCTTTATCCATTGCCCGTTATCCTCGCTATCGCGATGTGGTTATTTGTTTTTTATGCTACAGGAAGAGCAGTCATCATCAGTTTTCTGGTTGTTTTGCTGAGCGGGATCATCGTTTATTTGTTGCAGGCAAAAATAAAAAAGCAATGGCCCTTCCAGGCAGCATCCAATTTACGCGAGTTCCCGGAGCAGGTCGTCTAAGTCGAGATGTCTCGTATACATCATCAAAGAACCATCCGGGTTTACCGGCCATAATTCCTTCGGTTTATCCCAATACAATTCCACACCATTTTCGTCCGGATCATTCAGATACAATGCTTCAGAAACACCATGATCTGCGAAGCCGGTAAATGGATAGGCGGCATCCAGCAGGCGACGGTAAATCGCAGCAAGATCCTTTCTTGTCGGGTATAAGATAGCCGTGTGAAAAAGTCCTGCGTTGTGCAGTGGCGCGGGCAACGTATCCTTGCTATACCAGGTATTCAATCCGATATGGTGATGATAACCACCGGCAGAAATGAAGGCCGCTTCCGTACCATACATCGTCGTTACTTCAAAACCAAGCTGGCCGCAATAAAAATCCATGGCACGCTGCAGGTTCGACACTTTTAAATGTACGTGCCCGATCTGCGTTTTTGCGGGGAGTTGATAATCGTCTGCCATGGGTTGAATATTGTGCGTTGCGAATTATCGCTAGCCCTATAAAAAATCAATTCTTTTTTGCTTCAGGCAATAGCACAAAACTGGTAGCCTGGAAACGATTGTTTACCACATGGCCATTCACCGTTGCCTTGCGGATCGCATTGCAGAATCCATCATCAGCATGGGCATCGCCATGTTTGTCGATAGAAGTGCCATCAACAAAATAGGGAACCCCTGCGATGCGAACGGCCAGCTGGCAGCCTTTTCCCTTCATTCCAAATTTACATTCGCCGCATGCGGCTTCCACCGTTTGAATGGAGTCTTTCAATGCTGGCGCAGTTTGTGCCCGGCTTAAGGTAGTAACAAATACTAAAGCGAAAAATATAGTCAGAAATTTCATCGTGTTTAATTTAGAATGTAAAGGTATTTAAAAGCCGGACAAAAAAAATCCCATCGTTATGATGGGATTTTCGATTACATTTTTTCCGCCATATCTGGTATTTCAGCGGCTTTATATTCACCGGCATCCAGCTTTTTCTTTGTTTCTTCGAAAGCTTTCAGCGTGATATCGATTTCTTCAAAACTGTGTGATGCAGTTGGAATCAGGCGATAAATAATATCTCCTTTCGGGATCACCGGGTAAACAACGATGCTGCAGAAAATATGATAATTTTCCCGAAGATCCATCACCATTTGTGTGGCTTCAGGAACATCGCCTTTCATGAAGATCGGCGTAACCGGGCTGTTTGTATTGCCAATATCGAAACCGCGTTCCTTTAAACCTGTTTGCAGGCGTTCCACGTTATCCCAAAGTTTTTTGCGGAGCTCCGGCATATTGATCGTCATTTCCATGCGTTTCAACATCCCTTCAACGATCATCAGCGGTAAGCTTTTTGCGAAGATCTGCGAACGTGTATTGTAGCGCAGATATTTCAATACGTCTTTTGGTCCGCTGATAAATGCACCAATGCTTCCCATGCTTTTTACAAACGTGCTGAAGTACAAGTCGATCTCGTTCTGGCAACCTTGTGCTTCGTCTGCGCCGGCACCGGTTGGGCCCATATAGCCAAAACCATGAGCATCGTCAATCAGGATGCGGAATTCATATTTCTTTTTCAGTGCGACAATTTCTTTCAGAATTCCCTGTTCGCCATCCATACCAAACACACCTTCCGTGATCAGGAGAATGCCACCGCCGTTTTTGGCTGCCATTTCTGTTGCACGCTGTAATTGTTTATCGCAATCGTCAATATCATTATGCTTGAACGCGTACCGATGTCCCATGTGCAGGCGAACACCATCTACAAGGCAGGCATGTGCTTCAGCATCGTATACGATTACATCACGACGATTCACTAATGCATCAATACAACTCATGATACCCTGGTAGCCAAAATTGAGGAGCATCGTGTCTTCTCGGCTAACAAACTTGCTGATCACTTTTTCCAGTTCTTCGTGCTTCGCTGTATTTCCACTCATCATCCTCGCACCCATCGGGTTGCCCATTCCATAAGCGGCAGCAGCTTCTGTATCTGCTTTGCGAACATCCGGATGGTTTACCAGTCCGAGATAATTATTCAAACTCCAAACGATCATTTCCTTACCACGAAATGTCATTCTCGGGCCTAATTCACCTTCCAGTTTCGGGAATGCAAAATAGCCATGTGCCCGATCCATATGCTGGCCCAACGGCCCGCCATCCTTCACTAATTTTTCAAAAACATCCATCTTGTTGATTTATTATGTCAAATTAAAAAGTCAATAATTGTAACGGTACGAGGGGCAACGTTCTCACTTACCTCTAACAGTTCCAACATTCCCCGCAGCGATTTAACGCGCTTATTTGTGCATTAGAATGTGGCAAAATTAAGCAATTGAGGCTAAAAAAAGTAACCTCCGCTTAACATAGCGGCCACTCCATTCGCACCGATGCAGCTATCTTTGAATAAAAATTATTGATGCGTATTAAATATTATATGTTGCAGGCTTTGCTGTTATTTTCTTTTTCCCCGCTGATGGCGCAGCCCGGCAAAGCTGCCTCGCCCGCAAAGCCGAAACTGGTGGTAGGTTTAGTGATCGACCAGATGCGCTGGGATTATTTATATCGTTTTCAATCGCTTTATGGAACAGGTGGTTTTAATCGCCTGCTCAAGCAGGGCTTCAGTTGTGAGAACACTTTCATTCCATATGTGCCCACCTATACCGCCGTCGGCCATTCTACTGTTTATACAGGCAGTGTTCCTGCTTATCATGGCATCGTTGGAAATTACTGGTTTGATAAGTCCATCAACGGCAGCATGTATTGCACGAGCGATTCTACTGTTACAGGTTTAGGCAACAATGGCTGGGCCGGAAAAATGAGTCCGAAGAATTTATGGGTGAGCACGATCACAGATGAACTTCGGCTAAGTACAAATTTTGAATCGAAAGTGATTGGCATCGCATTAAAAGACCGGGGTGCCATTCTTCCGGCGGGCCATAGTGCAAACGCCGCATACTGGTATGATGAAGGGAAATGGATCAGCAGCAGCTTTTACATGAAAGCATTACCGGCATGGGTAAACGATTTTAACGCAAAAGACCTGGCGGGAAAATATATGTCGCAAGACTGGAATACATTGTTGCCCTTGGAAAAATATTCGCAAAGCACCGCAGACGATCAGCCTTATGAACTCGCACTCCCCGGCGAAACATCGCCAACCTTTCCGCACCGGTTGAGTACAAACGGGAAAACAAAATACGAGGCTTTTAAATACACGCCTTTTGCTGCGAGTTTCACATTCGACTTTGCCCGGCAGGCGATGGAAGAAGAAAATTTAGGTAAAGGAAAAGCGACAGATTTTCTTGCTGTAAGCATTTCATCGACAGATTATACCGGCCATAGTTTTGGACCAAATTCTATTGAGGTCGAAGACAGCTATTTAAGGCTTGATAAAGACGTCGCAGACTTTCTTACTTACCTCGATAAAAATTTGGGCAAAGATAATTATCTCGTTTTTTTAACGGCCGATCATGGGGCTACGCATGTACCCGGATTTTTAGCGGAACATCGTATTCCCGGCGGCGTCTATAGCAATGCAGCATTAACCACGGAGATCAATAACAGCATCAACGACCTGTTCGGTTTTAAAAAAGCAGTATTGAGCGTACAGAATTACCAGGTGTATCTGGATCTCGCCGGGATGGAAAAAAATAAAATAGATATAGAGGCGATGAAAAAACAGGTGATCAAAATATTATCAGCAAAACCTTTTATCACTACAGTTTATGAAACCGCGAAAACAGGCGAAGCCACTCTTCCTCAGCCCTATAAAGAACGTGCGATCAATGGCTATACCGCCAGCCGCAGCGGCGATATACAGTTTGTATTGAAATCCGGGTATTTTGATGGCGGACTGAAGGGAACTACGCATGGCCTCTGGAATCCTTACGATGCTCATATTCCGTTGCTTTGGTATGGCTGGGGAGTAAAGCAGGGGCAAACTAACAGGGAAACTTACATGACGGATATTTCGGCCACACTTGCCGGCATGCTGAAAATACAAATGCCCAGCGGTTGCGTTGGGCATGTAGTAACAGAACTGATAAAATAATTTAACTGACCATATATGCATCTACCGCCTGGGTGATCCGGCGGTTTGTAAGGTATTTGTAGATCCAGTAAAACAATAAGGCGATCAGGGCCGGAGCGGCCATCAGCGGACCTCTTCCTTCCGGGTATAAAAAGTAAATAAGTGCAGCTCCTGCAACAGAAAAGATCAGTACCCAGTAATAAGGTATAGCCATCCCGAGATGACGGCTGAGGTCGGAGCTGGTATAATAATATTGGTTTGTTTTTACATCGATGAAACCGATCAGTTTTCCTGAGCTGGAAATTAAAGAGACTTCCTGGTTGGTATAGATCGGAAGGTTGCGGTTGCGCAGGTAAAGTTTCACATCCGCCTGCGTGTCTTTCATCCGATACACAACTTCGGTGTAAAGTGTGGAGATTACGGGGAGGTTGAATCCGCCTCCCCGTGCCTCTGAAAATTTATTTGAATGAATAACTGTTGCAGGTTGTAAAGAAAGGGGTAATTCGGTATTACCCACTGCTACGGTTGTTTGCATTGCTTCCATGATGATGATTAGGTTACGGTAACCTAAATTAATTCAATTCTACCGTAATTGCATCAGCATTGTTTTTAAAAACAACATTCCCCGTCGCACTGCCATCAGCTGCCTTCTCTGAACCCTGCGGATCAAATTGCGAGATTGGGGAAAGCAAATAGGTTCGTCCCTGTTTCACCGTCATGCCTGCAGCATTTACTTTAAGGTTGTTCAGGTTATCAAAACCATGCAACACCAGGGATACATAATTAAATTTCGACCCTGATTTTCCTTCCGCTTTTTCCAGGCGGAAAATATTGTTGGCGGCATCGTAATTCATCAGGCGTTTGTAAAAATTGCCTTTTTCATAATCGAAAGATTTGCCGTCGTCTTCGTAATATACATAGCTGTTGTTCACTGTGCCTTTGTACAAGTGCACGATCAGGGTATCTGTTGGCGCGATAGCCGTAGATTGGACCAGCGACTGCATCGGGATGATGCTGCTTTCTTTTACGTATACGGGTAATTTTTGCAGGCTTAATTCCACAGGTTTCGCCTGGCCGCCCATTTCTTTCTCATCAGAATAGAAGTTATACCAGCCACCTTTTGGAAAATATACTTTGGTAAAATCTTTACCGCTTTCTACCGGCGCAACCATGATGGAAGGCCCGAACATAAACTGGTTTTGAAACGCGTTGTTATAAATATTGTTATCAAAAGTGTTGTCAATTGCCAGGGACCGCACCACCGGCAAGCCATTTTGCGTGGCCTCATAAAAGCTACCATACAGGTAAGGCATCAGTTTATACCGCAGACTGATATAGTTGCGCGAGATTTCTGTCACTTCTTCACCATATGCCCATGGTTCAGACGATTTGGTATTGATCGCCGTATGATTTCGGAAATAAGGGATGAAGGCGCCGAGTTGAATCCATCGGGCATATAATCCTGTGGATGGATTTCCTGTAAAGCCGCCGATGTCCATACCGGTAAAAGGCACACCGCTTAAACCTAAACTATTCAGTAAACGCACGCCGGCAATCATATGATTGTCTTCAGAACGATTATCGCCTGTCCAGATCGCAGTGTAATTTTGTAAGCCTGCGTAACCCGCACGTGTGAGCACGAACGGCCTTTCATTTGGATTTGCTGCTCTTGCACCTTCGTAACTTGTTTTCGCCATCAATGAGCCGTAAACGTTATGTGCTTCGAGATGTGTGCCTTTGCGCCCTTCAAAATCGAAGATCACATTACTCGGAATTTTTTGTCCCCAGGTGGCGATCTCGTTCATGTCGTTCCATGTACCGCTGATGCCGTTATCCGCAAAAAATTTCACTTCTTTTCTCCAGAAGTTGCGTCCTTTTTCACTGGTGAAATCGGCAAAATAGCACCAGCCCGGCCAAACCTGACCTGTGTAATATTTTCCGTCTGAATATTTGATATACGCATCCTGCTGCAGTCCTCTTTCGTAAGCGCCGGAGCCAGGTTCAATCTTAATGCCCGGATCAACGATCACGGTTGTTTTGAAACCCATGTCTTTTAACTGGTTGGTTAATTTCAATGGGTTGGGAAAGCGTTCCTTATTCCAGGTGAATAATTGGTAGCGATCCATGTAATGAATGTCCAGCGTAATACCATCAGCAGGAATTTTTTTCTCTCTTAATGTTTGGGCGATGCGTAACACTTCCGTGTCGGGATAATAGCTATAGCGGTTTTGTTGATAACCCAAACTCCACATCGGTGGTAATTTCATCCGGCCCGTAAGATCTGTATACGAACGAATGATATCTGCCATTTTCGTATGCCAGATAAAATAGTAATTCATCTCGCCATTCTTAGCACCAAATGAAGAAAAGCGATCGTTGCTTGCGCCGAAATTAAAGTCAGATTGGAAGGTATTGTCTAAGAAAATACCATAGTTCATGTCATGATGGATACCGATATAAAACGGGATAGTAGAGTAGATAGGATCTTGTCCTGCGGAATAACCAAAAGCATCTGTATTCCAGTTGGTGTAACCGTTTCCGCGACGATTCAGGTCGCCGGTTTTTTCGCCAAGGCCAATGAATTTTTCGTCGGCCTGCATATGCCGGTAATTGGTAACTTCATCCCCGACCCAGGAAGTGTTCAGGCCTTTCTCATCTTCATTGATCAGCCTTCCGTCTAATGTATAAAAGGCTACGGCGAATGGTTTTTTCTGGATGATGGCCTTCATCGAATCAGTAACAATGCTGATCTCTGAGCCGGTTTCTGAAATCTTTGCATTGGTTTTTACGGGCTCAGTGATCACGGCATATGAATGATCTTTGATCAATTGTTTTTTATCCATTCTTACGCGAATAATATTGGGGCTGTAAATTATGATATCCGCAAAGGCGTTGTCTGTTGTAATGCTGATCTTGTTATTTGCTGTTCGAACCGATTTAATATTGCCTGCTTCGCGAACGGGATTTTGTGCAGCCGCCGACAGCAGTGTTGCAAGAGATAAAATCGTGAAGATGCTTTTCATGTTGTATGATTTAGAAAAGTATGGAATGAAATAAGGCTGATAAAACAAACCCTTCTGATGGGTAAGAAGGGTTTGCATGTAAAGTATAAAATTATTTACAGGATGCTGTACGTTCCTGATTGTTCGTTCAATGTGATCGTATAAGTGCCGGCAGCTGCGGGTGTAGCGAAGTTTGGTCCGCCATCGTATTGCAGTTTACCGTTACCGCCATCCTCATAATCAAAAGCACCCCAGGCATTGCCTGATACAAATTTTATTTCTTTGGCAGCTCTTAGTGGTAACGTAATCGTCCAGATGCCATTGCCTGTGTAGGTCATTTGCGGAGATGTCGGCGGATCCCAGTCGTTCACGCCTGCAACATTTACGCCGTTACCAACCACGCGCATTTCTGTTGCCGGTGTGAGGCTGTACGTTAAGTTGGTGGTATTAGAACCATCCCAGATCGCACGCACTCTTCCGTTAGCACCTGTCCACTTAAAGTTGTCGTAACCAGCTCCGGGATCGATCACCATTTTTCCGCCATTGTTGTTATCTACGGCAAACCAGCGGTGCAGGTTATTGGCACTGTTGTTCCAGTCGTTACCATCATGAAATTTAAATTCATCATTCGTGTTCATGTTGGCCAGCAACAGGAATTTGTTTACCCCGATATAGCCCATTTTTGTAGCAGGCTGCGACCAGCCCTGGAAGGCTCCAATCATTCCCATGCCACCGATTCCGTTAGCAACGGCTGTTTGTAAGTAGTATTTTTTGTTCACCAGGTCGAAGGTGATCCTGTAAACGCCGGCAGTAGCAACGGAAATATTATTCTCGTTGTTATCCGTAATATTTCCGGCAGGAAGCGCAGGATCCTGGCCCCAGTCAACCGCGCCCGGTGATGGAGGCCATGCCTGCCCGTTTACGAATTTAAATTCTCCGGCGGTTAGCTGGATGTAAGTAAAGTATGTTCCCGGAAAGCGCGGATCTTCGATCATGCGTGTTGAAAGGGCGATATCCCAGCCGCCTGGTGTGGCTGCACCCACAACATATACTTTCACTTCGCGTGCAATATATAAGTCGTTAAAATAATTTGCTTGCGAAGAAAACGTTCCTGATGTTGCGATCACCGTCCATTGTAATAAAGATGGAATGCTGAGGTTAGATAAACCATGTGCACTTAAGGAATCGCTCATTTGTTTGTAAGAAACATTTGCGAATGTGTCAACGCCGTTACTGTTTGAAGCAATGGTAAACAAAGGACGGCTGAAATCAGGCGCCAGCGCATTTCCGTTTGCATCAAACGTTTTTTGTACGATCGCTACTTTGTACCGAACCGTGTTTCCAGCAGGCGCTGCAATCGCTTTCTGCCAGCGGAAATTGAAAAAATCCGTTGTAGAACTTGGATTGGTATTCGTAATAGTTGTAGACGATGCAGGAGCGAAAATAGTGAACGCAGTGATCCCGATACCGAACCGCGTTATGTCGATATTGAAAGGGTTTGCTTCCTGTTCTGTTTTCGTGCTGTTGGTTGCAACAACGGTCCACTTTAAAGCGGCCTTTGCATTTGCTGCGATTCCCGCTTTTTCCAGCAGGCTGTCCAGACTTTTATGTGTAAGGGTGAGTGTTGTTGCCGCGCCTGCATTATCGGAGGCAAGCTGGAAAAGTGGCGCTTTAAGGTCGCCGGTCTTTAAGGCGATTTTCCATGAATAGGTCACTGCTGCATTAACGCCTTTCGACGCTGCCGACCATGAAAATACTACAGGTGTAGCAGGCGCAGCGGAATTCAACAAAACAGCGCTGTTATCTGCCGGGTTTATTAGTTTGAATGCACCAATGGCCTCGCCCGTGGTTTCGTAATCGAAATCCAGTTTTTTACATGAATCCATAAAGATCATGCTGATGAGGATGAATGCGTAGGAGATAATTTTTTTCATATCAAGATTATTAATTGTCATTTTAAAAATGCAGTACATCGAATGTTTTAGTATTCTCAGGCCCTGTAACATTGATGGTTGCTCCATTCACGTCGAAATAGGAACCATTTACCGCGTAGGTAAAACTACCCAGCGTTGTGCCGGCCGGTATTGCTACTGATACTGCCGGGATGAAACTTGCGCTGTATAATTTGTTTCCAAGACTTCTTACAGGTAACGTAATATTTGATCCGAACTGAACACCAGAAGCATTATATAATTTGATCGTCATAGACACAGGTGCCATTCTCGATTCAGTAATATCGGTAGACAAATTCTGATAAAAATAAACGGTGATCGCATCGTCCTGGTTCATCCTGCTCGGGAATAAACGATAAACCGCAGGAACGTAAACCACGGGAGCAAATGGGTATTTCGGTGAATCACTTGTTTGCTTACTACCGGTTTTGGTCTTGATCAGGAACTGGAAATATTTCAACTGACCTAACGTTAACGGGTTAAACAGATCTGTACCTGTTAATGTGTAAGACCATTTGTTTCCACCAAGACTTGTCAGTTTCGCAGTTGCAGGTGAATTACCCCAGTCTGTATTTGTGTAGCCATCTTTGGAAGGATACTGCGGATCGTTGAGACCGGAATTTGCGAAGGCCCAGATATAGACTTCCGTTTCGCCCGCCAGTGATGTTCCTGTCAGGTCAATAGTAAAAGTAACAGCATCTTCCCCGGTAAATGTGGCAGGGGAGAACTGCACGGTGCTGAACTGGGCATAACAGAAATGTGATGCAACAGTCAGGATCAGTAAAGAAATTATTTTGCGCATATACATTCGTTTTATTAGTTCTTTTTAAAATTGTAATTGTACTGGGTTACCGCTTTAACGCCCTGGTACTTTTTTAATTGAAGTGTCATCATACCCAGTGATAAATTATTCACCGCACCAATCAGCGTTGTTGTTGTATCAACACCGTTAATCAGTTTGATGGAGCCCGGAGCAGTAAGGTTGTCTACTTTCCATGTACCGGCAGATAGTTTAAATATCTTCGGCGCATTGCCATAAATAACGCTGAAAGTAGTTGGCGCGTTGGTCGCGTCTTCTGCGAACGTGATCGTCATATCTGTGAAAGGTGCTACAGCAGTGATGTCCTGGGTAGTCAAGTCAACTTCCGGGCGCGAAGGGTCAGAAAAGTTATTACTTTTCGCGATCAGGTCAATCTGTGATACGCTCTGTAGTTTCCAGGCGCCTGCCAGTTGTGCCATCCTGTTTTGTGGCTGGCCGGCGGTAAAATCATTATCCGGTTTGCAACTGTATAAGAGCGCTCCGCAAAGCCCCAGCGCAATAAAATATTTAAATGTTTTTTTCATAAAAGCAAATTTTCAATTTTATAAATTAGTTACAGCCGCCTGTCGGGTTTTGAATCAGTCCCGGCGCACTATAGATGATTTCATTGCTTGGGAAAGGGAATATCAATCCAGGGCAATTGTACACGGCACCCCTGATTGTAATGGCTTCGCCTTTCGCACCCCTTCTTTTCAATTCCTGTAACCAGTTGCCTTCACCCACGAGTTCCAGTTCACGTTCGCGGCGTGCGGCGTCTTTGATCAGGGCTGCTGTCGCATTCGCCGGCAGGATAAGTCCGGAGGCAGCACCATAAGCACGCGTAATGATCTGGTTCATATCAGCAATGGCAACAGGCAGGTTTGTATTGGATTCTGCTGCAGCTTCTGCACGAATCAATTTCAATTCCGTTGTGTACAATACAGGCAATGTGTAGGCCGTATCGAATTTACTTAACAAGTAACTTCCGTTGCGGGAAGTATACCAGGCTGCATTTCTTTTGTCTGTCGCATTAGCCGTTGCCCTTGTATAAAAAGCATTGTCCAGGCGCAACGCCGGAAGTCCTGCCCCAAGGGTGCTGAAATTATCCCTCAATCTTCCGAAACGGCCGCGTGGATTTGCCGTTTCAGGAATCAATCCAAATACAGTTTCTGAAGAACGGCCTGAAGAGAAGCGCTGTGTGATCGTCGCATCAAATCCAAAACCGCCATTAGCCAACACCATATTTGAATACAGGTAGGCATTGGTAAAGTCATTCATCTGGAAATACACTTTTGCGAGTGCAGCTCTTGCGCTCCATTTTGTTGCGTATACTGAATTGCTGAGCGATAACAAGGTATCAGCAGATTTCAAATCGGCGATGATCTGTGCATATACTTCCGCTACAGATTTACGAACCACTTTCTGGCGCTCAGAATTAAGTCTTAAAGGAACGCCGGGTGTTGTTGCTGCAGTAGCTGCAACGTAAGGCTGAGCATACAAACGAACAAGGTCGAACGTCGCCAGCGCACGCATGAATTTTGCCTGGCCCATTAGTTCATTTTTGCCGGCTGCACTCGCAAGGCCGATATAATCCAATACCAGATTTGCCTGATAAATTGGTTTGCTGATCTGGCCATACAGGCTGGCGTTATCACCATTGAAAATATTGACCGACCTGCTGAAAGCGGAAAGATAATTTCCGCCAAGTGTCACACCGTCGAGGTGATCAGCTGGTAATTCGCTGTACACCTGGAAAGCACCACCATAATAATCATCAGCTGCGAAAGCAAAATAACCCGATTTTACCAGGCCGTTTAAATCGGCTTCGGTACGAATCACTGAATCCACGGGAATCCCGCCAACCTCATCAAGCGAGATCGTTTTTTTACAAGAGCTTACCGACACAATCGCGGCGAAAGCTATCAGGAAATAAAATTTTATTTTGTTCATTTTACAAGAATTTGTCTGATCGTCTCAGGTTAAAAATTTAGGTTTAAACCGACCTGGATAGTTTTCGCCTGTGGCGCGGTCAGGTAAGTAACATTGGGGCTCATATTGCGGTCTGTAGAGCCACCGTCTGCATCCCTGTTTACTTCCGGATCGCCACCTTTGTATTTCGTGAAAAGGAAAAGGTTTGTACCTGTTACGAAGAAACGCAGGTTGTTCATTTTCATTTTACGCAACATAGACGGAGCAAAATTGTAGGCAAGAGTTAACTCGCGCAGGCGCAGGTAATCTGCTTTGTAGAGGAACATCGATGAACTAAAGCCATCTGCATTCGGCACGCCCGGGTATTGTTTGTCATACACAACACGCGGGTATAAAGTCTGGTCGCCGGGTTTTGTCCAGCGGTCCAAAAATTCACGGCGCATGTTCCAGTTCACCCCACTGCTTACACCAAGGAATTGTTTTTTACCGGAGTTATCCCAGATATCAAGTCCTGTTGAAAAAACAAATAAACTGTTTAACTCAAAGCCTTTGTATTTCAAATTAGTTCCGAAACCACCGGTCCAGTCGGGAATTAATTTTCCGGCTGCACGACGGTTACCATCCACAGTTACATCAGGATATGTTTTCGTGATCTTACCATTTTTATCCAACCACATCGGCAAACCATCTGCCGGATCTACACCTTTATAAATGATCGTGTAAGATGTTCCCACCGGATATCCTACCAGCACACGGGTTTCGTTTGTGCCAGACTGGATCGCATCAGGAGCATAGCCACCTGCATCAGTTACTTCATTGTAGTTATGCGCCCCGTTTGCAAAGATGCTCCAGGTCATATCTTTCCTGTCGATCAGTTTGTAATTCAACGACAATTCCACACCATTGTTTTTGATCTTTCCAATATTACCATAGAAAGTTTTTCCTGAACCGATACCGAAACCTTCTTCAAGGCCCACGGTCATCAGTACATCTTTCGTGAGTTTATTGTAATAAGCGATCTCACCGGTCAGACGGTTTTTGAAGAGGCCGAATTCAAAGCCCGCATCAAAATTGTTCGCCGTTTCCCATTTCAAATCAGGATTACCCACACGGTCCTGAGCGATAACGTTTCCGCCATTGTAACCTCCGCCCGACGCGCCATTACCCACATTCCAGCGATCGGTATAGGAGAAACTGTTGATCGCAGCATTACCGGTAATACCATAACTCATCCTGAGTTTCAGGTAATTTAATTGCGGAAGGGAAGCTTTCATAAAGCTTTCGTCGCTCAGCACATAACCGGCCGAAACTGCAGGGAAGAAACCGTATTTATTGTTGGTTCCGAATTTAGAAGAACCATCCACACGGGCCAGTGCCTGAAGGAATAATTTATTTTTATACGCATAATTCACACGCCCGAAATAGCTGATGAAATTCCATTTATCTGCGATCAGTGAATCCTTGCGGGAAATGCCGGCGAAGTTTTTTGGATAGTTTACGTAAGCCTTATCCAGCAGTCCTTCGTTTTTGTAGAAAGAAGTGTTAACGGTAGAATCGCTGCGATAGAAGTTCCTCGTCTGCGTTTTTGCCTGCTGGTATTCACCACCGGCCAGGAACGTAAAAATATTGTTTGAATTTTTCTCGTAACGGTAAGTGGCAGTACCGGTGAAGTTGTAATTATTCACCTCTGTTTTCCATCTTTCTGCTGCGTTAAAACTCGTGCTGTTATAGATCTTGTTATTGTTGTACTGATCTGTTGTGTTCAGGTAATGATCCAGGTTTCCTGATGCTTTAAGATCCAGGTTTTTAACCGGTGAATAAATGAATGTTAACCCGCCTAACACACGCTGATCATTGGAGCGAAACATATTTTCCCTGATCGGCACCAGTGGATTGGCATGAGATACATCATAACTGCCATCTGCTTTATATACTTTGTAAATCGGCAGCGCATCAGACAAGGCAGAACCGATACCACCGGCCCAGCCTGCAGGAACGCGATAGTTTAATCCGGTATTATATGAAGTTGTCAAAATTGCTTTGAATTTTGTGGAGAACGCATAATCAAAGTTTCCGCGGATAGTTGCACGGGTGAATTTATTTCCCACCGCATAACTTTCATCTGTGCCGTAAGTTCCACCGAGATAAGATTTGAATTTGTTCTTACCATAGGTCATAGACAAATTATAGTCTTGCGTAAAACCTGTTCTTGTCAGCAGATCAAACCAATCGGTATTCGTTGCCTGTGCATCAGCCCAGGAAACACCGCTTGGCAATATGGCCTGGCCCGTATGACCGTCATTTTCGTAAGCTTCCTGGCGCAACTGTAACCATTCTGCCGAGTTCAGCAGGTCTGGTTTTACTGAAGGACGCGTGAAGCCAAATTTTGTAGAGAAATTAAAATGAGGTTTGCCCAACTTACCGCGTTTGGTGGTGATCAGGATAACGCCATTCGCGCCCCTTGAGCCGTAAATACCGGCAGCACCGGCATCTTTCAACACTTCGATCGACTCAATATCTTCGGGATTGATCGAAGCCAGCGGGCTTTGCGTAAACCCGGAGCGTAATTTATATCCATTGGTCGCTGCATTTCCTTCCAGTGCCAGAGGATCAGAGCTGATGGGAATACCATCAACAACATATAATGGATCGCCACCGGCACTTACCGAAGCGATACCACGGATACGTACATAAGAACCGGAACCGGCGAGGCCGCTCGATTGCGAAACCTGAACACCTGCCACACGTCCTTGTAAGGAAGCCTCAAAACTTGGGGCTGCGGTTGCATTGATCTGCGCATTACTTACACGCGAAATCGCACCGGTTACCTCTTTTTTACGTTGCGTGCCATAACCCACCACGATCACTTCTTCCAATTGCTGGTTAGAAGGGGTGAGCACGATGTCGATACTCGAACGGCCATTCACAACGGCTTCCTGGCGCGGTGCTGTAGCGGAAGTGAATACAAGCGTTGCGCCAGCCGGCACCGAAATGGAATAGGTTCCGTCGAGTGCAGTTTGTACGGCCGACTTAGTGCCTTTAACCGACACCGTTATACCGGCGAGTGGTGCACCATCTTTAGAATTTGTTACACGGCCGCTCACTTTTGTTTGTGCGAAAGCCGTGATGGAAGAGAGCATTAGTAACAATGCCACATAGAAAGTTCTGGAAAAAAGCGGGATGATTTTTCTCATAAAATGCAAGCGTTAATTGATGTATAATAATCGAATGTGTATTTTTTACGCAATTAAATGTGTAAAATTTACACAATATAAAAATTTCTTTGATATGGTAAGGCTTTGTTAAGGGATTTTTTTCATAAATGTGGATAAACTAAACAAATGTGCAATTCAGGCCTGTGGTGCGTTTTAACTGCATCCGGCCTTTAGTTCAGCCATCATTTTTAGAAATCTATCCCGGCCCATTTTTTCTTTCGCTTCTCATACTTGGAATAATTGAATTCGTATAATTTACCTGGGCGATGCGGTACATTTTGTTCAATTTCTTTCAGGTCGATCAGGAAGTCCATGGTGAAAAACTTTTTCCTGAAATTGCGTCGATCCATTTTAAATCCGAGGATCGCCTCGTACAGGTTCTGTAGATCGCGCAGTGAAAATTTCTTAGGCAAGAGGTTAAAGCCAAGCGGGTGCTCCTGAACCCTCTTTTGTAACCGGGTATAACAGGTGTCAAAAATCTCCTGGTGATCAAAAGCCAGGTCTGCCAGGTTATCGATATCGTGCCAGTGCAATTCGTTATCCAGGATGTTGAGTTTGTGGTGGCGGATATTGATGAGGGAACAATATGTAACGGTAATCACGCGCCCCGCAGGATGGCGGTTGATCTTTCCAAACGTATGCACCTGCTCGAGGTAAACATCATTCAACCCGGTCCTTTGCTTGAGAATGCGGTAGGCTGCATCATCCAGGTCCTCCTCAGACCGCATCAGGTCGCCAAGCAACGACCATTTTCCCTGGTATTTTTTAAGGTCACTGCGGATCAGTAACACCTTGAGTTTATTTTCATCGAAACCGAAAATCACGCAGTCGACAGACAGGGCAATAGTGTTACTGCTCTTAACTTCAGACTGAATTTTTTGCAATGTTTTAAATCCCGGATTTTTTACTTCGTTCTCCATATAACTAAGCGATAATAAATTATTTTTTTACGATGGTACCAGTGAAACTGAGTGATTGCTGACGGATATTTACAAAGTAAACGCCTGCAGACATCTTCGTGGCAATTCTTCCCAGAGGGAAGCTGTAACTGCCTTTTAGCTTATTGCTATTTAATAGTTCCGTTATTTTTTGACCCGTGCTGCTAAATAAACTGATCGTAACATTTCCATCCTGCGGAATAATGTAATCCAGTTTGGACAGGCTGTTCACCGGATTCGGGTAGAGCAGAAGACCCAGCCCGTTTTTCTGGGGAATCGCGATCGTTGGGATAACCGGTGGCACTACGGTTTCCAGGCCGCTGGAAATAAATTCGTTGATAAATATTTTGTACTCACCGGGTTGCAGGCTGATCGTTTGCAAGCTGGTTGACGCATTCATTGTTCCGCCTGAAATATAATTATACCATATTCCCGTTGATGGGAAATTCACTACAATATTCTGAGCGCTGACATCAAAATTACCGACAACTACGAGCTTCAAATCCGCGTGGTCGATCACCAATGACTTTTTTAAATCATTACCGAGATTGCCTCCAATACTGCTGACAAGAAATGCACTTGGTTTTAAAGCCCGTAATTTATTCAGCGCGCTGATCACGTCATAAATTCTTTTTCGCGCAGGTTCCGTTTTATAATTCCATAAAATCTGTTTTGGATCCGTTTTGCATTGATCTGACCCATAAGGTTGCGGAACGGTACCATTCCCGCATTCAAAAATTGAATGATCATAACCAACTTCTCCAAACTGCCAGATCATTTTTGGGCCTGGTATTAATAGCAGGAAAGGTTGCATCGCTTCGGTGCGCTGCAATGCCGTTGCCAGGCTTTTTACATTGTAGCCGCCATTGCTGTTTCCAAAGGCGAGATTCTTGTACATGATGCGTTCTTCGTCATGACTTTCTGCATAGGTTACCAGCAGCGGATCTGCCCAGCCGGCGCGGTTCTTGTAAAAACTACGGTCGATCGCCGAGTTGTTTACATAACCCATCGTATTCTGGTTGTACTGGTCGGTCATTTTGCCCCAGAGCAACATTCCCCTGTGAGCTAATTCTGCCTCTTCATCATCATTGCCTAAATGCTCCAGGATATAATAAGAACCGGGAGAAATCGCCTGCGCCGAATCATAATAACGCTGCCAGGTCGCGATTCTGGTTGCATCGTATTGGTTCCAGCAGTTCACATCAGCACATTGCTTTTGTGTAAAGCCTTTTGACAGATCCCAACGGAAGCCGTCCAGTTTATATTCTGTTAACCAATGGCGCACATATCGTGCGAGATGATATTTGGTCGCTTCGGAATCATGGTTAAAATCATTAAATACATTGAACGGATGTTTCGCCAGGGGGTTAAAATACGGACTGTTTGCAGCAGGCCGGTTATTCGCAGCATCCCAATATAACTGAGCCAGCGGACTCAATCCCGTTGCATGATTGAATACGGCATCCATGATCACCGCGATGCCGCGTTTATGTGCTTCGTCGATAAATTTCTTCAGGTTATTTTTTGTGCCATAGGCTTTATCGGGTGCGAAATAAAAATCTGGATTATAGCCCCAGCTCAGGTTTCCTTCAAACTCGTTGAAAGGCATGACTTCGATGGCATTGATGCCCATTTTTTTAATGTAGTCCAGTGTATCAGTCAGCGTTTGCCAGTTGCCGTTAGCAAGGAAATCACGCAGCAATAATTCATAAATGAGCAGGTTCTTTTTATCAGGACGTACGTAATTGCTGGTCGTCCAAGTATAGCCCGGTGCATTGGTTTGAAGCGTGCCAACGATCCCGGTGGTACTGCCTGTTGGATAAGCCGGCAGATTTGGGTAAGTGGCTGCATTGATAAACGGATCATTATTCGGATCAAGCACCAGTTCGCTGTAGGGATCGGCAATTTTGATCGTGCCGTCAACAAGGTATTGGTATTTGTAAATTGTTCCCGGCGTTAAGCCTGTAAGTTTAATAAAGAAACGGTTATTGTCCGTCGTCTTCGTCATCTGGTAATTGCAGTTGTTCGTCCAGTTATTAAAATCACCAATAACCGTGGCGGAGGTTTTACCCGGCGCATACAGGACCAGCGTGGCTTCCGTGCCATTGGCTGCATAATTGATCCCGTCCTGCAAACCTGCCGGCAGCGGCTGGGTTGTAACGGTTGGAGCCACAAAAAAGCTAAAAGAATCTTTCACAATACTGGTCCCATTATTCGCTTCGAGCATAATGGTTTGCAGGCATGCAGAAGTTATCAGCACGGCTGTATTGATGCTGGTTGTGTTGGAAACGGTGGCGGTAAAAGCATTTACGTTATAACGCATCGTGAGGGTAGCTGTAGAAGAGCTCACGCCAGAGACGGTGATCGTATTACCTATATTAGCATTGATGGGTTCAATCCAGGGCACATAACGCGGCTCAAATGGCGGCATATTTATCCGGACAGCAAATTCAGCAGAGCCATAAACCGGCAGATACATATCGCTGTTATCGCTGTTCACTTGCTTCGTGCTGTTGTTGCCGGCGGCATTGCGAAAAATAATGCTGATTTTTTTAATCGTTTCTCCCGCGGGTACATTAAAGAATGTACGCGGATTGCTGATCGTGTATTGGTATTTGTTATTGCCCAGCGGCGTCGCCTTTGCTGCAGGATCAGCAGTTCCCCAGGTAAACTTTGTGTATTTCCAGTCGGAAGGGCCGGTACTTAAATTCGTGATCACCCCCACATGCACGTATACATTCGGAGAATTTCCGCCTTCGAAGTTGAGCAGGCCCTGGTTGCCTTTTGTACAGTCGATGGTAAAACTTACAGCATTGGTTTCAGTGGGGAACTCCGGGGACCAACTCAGCAAACGCTGGGCAGGAGCGGTAAATACGGAGAGGAGCAGGCACAGGCCCATCAGGAAAATTCGCATAGCAATCGTTTAATGTGTAAAATACACACATTATTAAAAGCTGCAAATTATTTGTGCAATTAAGTTATCCACCAATGCTGAACCGTATCAGGCTTCGGCTAGTTACAGGCAATACGGCCCCTGCTGGCATAGATCCCGTTATTGCTGTAATTGCAAAAGAAGTAACTGCCTGGCCGGCACGCTGAAGTCCCGGGGCATGGGCTTGCCCGTGACAATATTTTTTCCCCGGCTGAAACCGGAGGTCCTTTCGGAAAAATCTTTGCCGAGCGACACAGGCTTGTCGTTTTCTGAAGTATTCATCAGGCACATGATCGTTTCTTTTTCATCATACCGGAAGTACACATACAAGCCATCATCAGGTGTGTATTGCATAAACTTGCCACTCCGCAGGGCCGAAGAGTTTTTGCGAAAATTGGCCAGGGTTTTTATATAATTAAAGATCTCGTTTTCTTTTGTCGTTCTCCCTGCAGCCGTGAACTTATTGGCCGTATCCTTTTTCCAGCCGCCCTGGAAGTCCTGGCGCACGAGGCCATCGGGATTTGTAAAACCGCTTAGTAAATGTTCCATCCCATAATACATTTGCGGGATGCCGCGGAACGTCAGCAACCAGCCGAGCGCCATTTTATATTTTGCTGTGTCTTCACCAAATACTGAATAGGAGCGCGGCAGATCATGGTTGTCTAAAAAGATGACTTCATTCTCCGGGTGCCTGTACACAAAATCCTGTGCCGCGGTTGTATATAATTTATTCACGCCTTCTGTCCAGCCAAATTTCTCATTGATGGCAGGTTGAATGCCATAAAATAAAGTTTGGAAATCGGTCGTATTTTGAAGATTACTTTTGAAAGGAATCTGGTAATTGTTAGCGCAAAAAAAGCTTTGGTTGATCACGCCATGCACCCAGGTTTCACCAAACATGGTGATAGAAGGGTATTCATCCATCAGGGCTTTATTGCAACGGTTCATGAACGGCAAATCGTTATAGGCATAGGTATCAATTCGCCAGCCATCCACGCCAAATTCTTCCACACTCCATAGTGCGTGCTGGATGAGGAAATTTGCCACGTATGGATTGCCCTGGTTGAGATCCGGCATTGATCGCACAAACCAGCCATCGCTCATTTGTTTTTTCTGCGCGGCAGCTGCATAAGGATCAAACTGCACCTGGTCTTTATACGTCGTTTGCGTAAACGAAGGCCATTCGTGCAGCCAGTCTTTGGTTGGTTTATCCAGCACCGTAAAATGAGTTAAGCCCACATGATTGTACACCGCATCCTGGATCAGTTTCATGCCTTTTTTATGCAACGCGTCTGATAATTTTTTATAGGCTTCATTACCGCCCAGCCGCGGATCGATCTTGTAATGATTGGTAAACGCATAGCCATGTTCTGTGCGATCCCGCATATCGTTTTCGATCACCGGTGTCATCCAAACCGTTGTTACACCAAGGTCCTGCAGGTAATCGAGGTGATTGATCACGCCCTGTAAATCCCCGCCATGACGATGATACATGGAATCGCGGTTCAGCGTCTGGTCACGCATCCCTGTAACACGATCATTCGATTCATCGCCATTACTAAACCGGTCTGGCATCAGGAGGTAAACCAGGTCTTCCGGATGAACTCCCTGGGCAAAACTTTTTCCACGGCCCTCACGGCGTTTTTTCAAGGGCCATCCGATCGTATGTTGTGGACCGCCGTCACTAAAAACAAGCGGTACATTCCCAGGTTTAGCCGTTGGCGAAATCAGCAGGTCGATGGCTAAATAACGATTGTTATCGAGTTTGTGAACGGCTTGAATAGTCACGCCGGGATAGTTGACCGTCACCTGGTTTTTCCCCAGGCTGCTGTCGCTACCGTGAACGAGTACCTGCACCTTATTCCATTTCATGCCGGTCCACCAATTGGTTGGATAGAGATTGGCAAATTGCGCATCCGCAGAAAAAAAATGCAGGATCAGGATAGCCAATATCGTCGCAGTTTTTTTTATCATGGTCAGATACTTCTTTGTTCGTTAATTTCAATTTGCGTCGTCAGCACATCTTCCGGTTCGTATTTCTTTTCTTCCCTGATAAAGAAATAACAAATCAGCGCCGCAATGATCATCAGCACCCCACCGGATTGTACCGCGGCAAGCATATTGTTTTCCAATACGTTTTTCATCAGCCAAGGATAACCGAGCGATGCCAGGATCTCTGGCAGCACGATAAAAAAGTTGAAAATGCCCATGTAGATACCCACTCTTGCCCGCGGGATCACGCCACTTAACATCGCGTAAGGCATAGATAAAATGCTGGTCCAGGCGATACCAACGCCGGTCATGGAGAGATAGAGCATGTATTTATTTTCTACCCAGCTCACGCTGATCAATCCCAGCGCGCCGCAAAGCAGGCAAAGGGAATGCGTTAATTTTCTACCAAGTTTATTGGCTATTGTTGGAAGAAGAAAGGAGAATAAAAAAGTCACGATGCTATAATAGGCCAGGGTTAAACCGGCGAAATCTTTTCCTTCGCCAAACAAAGGATCGGTATCGCTTTTAGCACCGAAAATATTGTAAGCAACAGAAAGGGAATAATAAAACCACATCAGGAAAAGCCCGGGCCAGGTGAAGAATTGCACCAGGGCGATCATCTTCATCTTCGATGGCATTTCGCGGATCGCGCTCATGATCTCTTTTACGCCTCCGCCAAAACCTTTATTGGATTCCTGCACTTTCTCCTTAAAACTAACATCTGCCGGCGGATATTCTCTTGTTGTAAAAACGGTATACAGCACTGCGGCAAAAAAGAAGAAAGCGCCGAGATAGAAAGAATATTTCACGTTGTCTGCAATCAGTCCTTTCGCAGCAATATTTTGTACGTCGAAAATATTTTTCAATAGCCAGGGAAGGGCCGAGGCAATACTGCCACCGAGACCGATCATCAGGCTCTGCATCACGAATCCCTGGTTAACCTGTGAGTCTGGTAGTTTGTCTGTAACAAAAGCACGAAACGGCTCCATCGCCACGTTACCAAATACATCCAGGACCCATAACAATCCTGCCGCCATCCACAATGCACTGCTATGCGGCATGACGATCAGTGCCAGTGAACTTAGTAAGGCTCCGATAAAAAAGTAAGGACGACGCCTGCCATATTTTGGATGCCAGGTACGATCACTTAAATACCCGATAACGGGCTGCACGAGTAATCCAGTAAGTGGAGCGGCTAAAAAAAGGTAGGGGATCTTATCGGCATCGGCACCGAGATTATTATAGATCACGCCCATGTTGGCGCGCTGGAGGTCCCAGCCAAACTGGATCCCGAAAAAGCCAACGCTCATATTAATGATCTCTGCAAGCCGGAGTTTGGGTTTTATCCCATCATGCGTGGTAGACATAGCAATCGTTTAGGTAGATCGTGTAGTTTGTACACGATCTAAATATACATTAAAAAGCTACGCAGCAATATCCTTACACGGAGAAAATTATCCGCAGATTTATCAGTTTGCCCGGAATCCCAACCAAAAAAAATCCCCAATGATTGATAAGCGGCTGTAAGCATTAAAGCTCAGTCAGACTTCCTGCAATCATTGAGGAATATTCACGCAATCAACTCTTTTGGTCAATTACACATTGCCATAGATATTAGATTCTCCCCCGTCAATAGCAATCGTTTGGCCATTCAGGTAGGAGGCATCTTCGCTCAATAAAAAGGCCACTACTTTTGCCACTTCAACGGGCAGGCCTAATCGCTTTGTCGGATTGTGCTGGGCATATTCTTTTTCCGCAGCAGCTGGATCTGCCGGATTCACCTGCTTAAAGGCTTCGGCCACCATCGGTGTTAAGATGGCTCCGGGAGCGATCGCGTTGCTGATGATGCCGTCCCTTCCATATTCCAGCGCGGCATTTTTAGTCATGCCCGAAACGGCATGTTTGCTCGCGACATAAGGCATCTGGTTTAACACGCCGCGAATCCCACCCACAGAAGCCACATTCACGATCCGGCCATACTGCTGCTTTTGCATAACGGGGATCACGTAACGCATGCCGTAATAAACGCCCATCAGGTTTATATCGATTACTTTTTTAAAGATGGTTACATCATATTCGGTGATAGGAGCCTGCTTCCCTTCAATGCCTGCGTTGTTGTACAGCCCGTCGATGCGCCCGAAAGCTTTCACTGTTTCTGCCACATAATGCTTCACTGCTTCTTCATTGGATACATCGGTTACGACGGTTAAAATGTCAGCACCGGGAGATTGTGTAAGAATCTCTTTTTTTGCTTCCTGCAGAGCCTGTTCATTATAATCTACTAATGACAGGTTCGCCCCTCTGGATGCGAGTTCTTTTGCTGTAGCCAAGCCAAGTCCCATGGCAGCACCTGTGATGATAATTGTTTTATTTTCAAAATTTTTCATAATATTTTTATTTAGATGAACAGATGTTTCCATCTGAATATTGGTGAACCCTGCTGGAAATATCACTATTGTTTTAAAACAAATTCACCGTCTGCTTTGATGCGCACTTCGTCACTTACCACAAGTGTTGGAAAGCTGTTTCCCACATTAAAATCAGAACGCTTAATGCTGCCTTGCAGTTGAAAACCGGCCGTGGTTGCCTTTGACATTGGATTGATTGTAGTGCCCCTGTATGTAAGGTCCATCGTCACCGGTTTAGTAATTCCGTGGATCGTCAGGTTGCCTGAAATTTTGAATTTGTTTTTACCATTCTTTTTCAGTGAAGTGCTTTTAAATGTCAGTTCCGGATATTTGGCTGCATCAAAAAAATCAGCACTTTTAAGATGATTGTTTCTTGCCTCAACCCTTGTATCAATTGACGCAATTTTAGCTGTCAGGTCAAATGTTGCATCACTAAAGTCAGGCTTCGCAGCACTGATCTTTACATCGATATCATTAAACGTTCCTGAAACATCCGAAATCCCGAGATGCGTAACCGTAAAGCCAAGTTGAGAATGCGGATCGTCGTTCTCCCATGTTACAGCAACTGTTGTAAAAGCTGTTAAGGCAACAAATGCCAGGAGGATAAAAATGATTTTTTTCATGTCTGTTTTTTTTATGTTTTAAAATCTACTTTCTAAAAGTCTTTACGCTGGAAGAAGCTCCTTTATGAACGGATGCATAATATCCTGATTTGATCACACAAAGTTAGTACGGCCTGCTGCCACCTTCCATTGCGTTTAGATAAGAAAAACCATTGACTTAAGTCAAGACGAAGGTTTAGGCGTGGACGTTCTCTGGTAGTGTAGATGATTGTTCTGCGGAATGAAAGGCTAAGAAAAGGATATGGAGTAAAAGCACTTTAAAGTCAGGACGGTACCGGGTTGATTTACAGCCTTAATGCAGGCCGGGGGCTATTAAAACAAAAAGGACATACCTGCAATGAAGCCGGTTTGTCCTTTTGTTGGGTTACTAGGATTCGAACCTAGACAAACAGAATCAAAATCTGTTGTGCTACCTTTACACCATAACCCAATGGTTGTCCCTTTATTATTTGGGAGTGCAAAAATAAGGGTAGAAAGAAAATGTTCCAAAAGAATTTTTGAAATCGCCTTCTTTATTCTGCATCCTCCTTTTCCTTCAATGTTTTGATCAGGTCGATCGCCTCCGCTACCACATCACACATTATCGTAATAAGTGAACCCGGTTTCGCTGTATTGTAGGCGTGCATGATCGCATCTTTCTCATTGTAGATAATCGTGATCGGGATTTCCTTTTCCTTGGCTGAATTGATGCCTTCTACCAGTAACTCCACGATATTCTCTGCCGTGCGCCCGCGTAAATGCTTGTCCTGGCGGATAATGATCTCATCAAAATATTTGGCCGAGATGATGCCCAGCTCGCGAATATCTTCATCGCGCCTGTCGCCCGTGCCGCTGATGATTCCCACTTTCGGTGTGCCATCCAGTTTACTTACAAAATCGCAAAGCAATTGCAGGCCTGCTGGGTTATGTGCGAAATCTGCTAAAAACTGGAAATGCTTAAACTGGAAAAGATTGAGCCTGCCCGGTGTTTGAGTCGGAGAAGGAATAAACGTTTCCAGTGCTAATTT
This sequence comes from Ferruginibacter sp., assembly GCA_028288705.1. Taxonomy (GTDB): domain Bacteria; phylum Bacteroidota; class Bacteroidia; order Chitinophagales; family Chitinophagaceae; genus Ferruginibacter. The sequence goes on along the minus strand of JAQBNH010000008.1, from coordinate 63,893 downwards.
GATATCTGATACTTTGATATTCCGGTAGAGATAAGTTGCCAGGATCGCCGGCAACGTGTTCATCACATTATGCAAAGCTTTTCCGCCGTAGGTAATTGGGATCTCGGTTACTTTTTGCACGCGGATTTTCCAGGTGCCTTTCATGATCGTCACATAACCGTTCTCAAAAACCGAAGCGAGTCCGCCATTCTTACAATGCTTTTTTATCCTTGGATTATTTTCATCCATGCTGAATAAAGCCACGTTACAAGTCAGTTCTTTTTTCATCGCGAATACCAGGTCGTCATCCGCATTTAAAATGGCATAGCCATGTTTGAAAACGGTTTCCGGAACTACGGCTTTTACCTTTGCCATCTGCTGTAAACTATCAATCCCACCAAGTCCCATATGGTCATTCGTTACATTCGTAACAATAGCAATATCACAGTTGCGGAACGCCAGCCCATTTTTTAAAATACCACCGCGCGCACACTCCAATACCGCGAAGTCTACGGTCGGATCTTTTAAAACAAATTGCGCCGACAACGGCCCGGTGCAATCCCCTTTCATCATCAACTGGTTTTGAATATACACGCCGTCAGAGGTGGTGTAACCGACCTTATATCCTGCTGTTTTGGCAATATGTGCCGTCAGTCTGGACGTCGTTGTTTTACCGTTGGTTCCGGTGATCGCGATGATCGGGATACGGCCGGTACTGCCTTTCGGGAACAACATGTCGATCACAGGCTCGGCAACATTTCTGCCAATGCCTTCAGAAGGATCGATGTGCATCCGGAAGCCTGGTGCTGCATTCACTTCCAACACGGCACCGCCATTTTCATTGATCGGGAGGCGCAGGTTTGGCGCCATAATATCGATCCCGCAAATATCCAGGCCAATGATCTTACTGATCCTTTCCGCCATGAAAATATTGGATGGATGTACTTCATCCGTTACATCTGTTGATGTTCCGCCGGTAGAAAGATTAGCCGTTGGTTTCAATAATACCTGTTCGCCTTTGGAAGGAACCGTGTCTAATGTATAGCCTTTTTCTTCGAGCATTTGTTGTGTGAATGCGTCTACCTTGATAGACGTCAATACTTTCTCATGCCCGAAACCACGTCGCTCATCTTTATTGGTCTCGTCCACCAGCCATTGGATCGTATGCTCACCGTCTCCCATAACGGCTGCGGGTGTACGCAATGCTGCGCAAACGAATTTATTGTTGATCACGAGTACCCGAAAGTCATAGCCCGTGATGAATTTTTCACAGATCACCTGCCTGCCATATTTCTGGGCAGCTTCCAAAGCTTTCAATGCCTGGTCCCAGGTCATGATATTGGTGGTAGCGCCCTTGCCATGATTGCCGTTGATCGGTTTCAACACGCAGGGATAACCGACCACTTCGACAGCTGTTTTCAGTTCTTCTTCATCGCGGATGATGCGGCCTTTTGGTACCGGTATTTCTGCAGATTCCAATAAGTTTTTCGTGTCTTCTTTATCGCCTGCGATGTCTACCGCGATGCAGCTCGTTGTACCTGCGATCGTGGCACGCACGCGTTGCTGGTTAACCCCATATCCCAATTGCACCAGGCTGCTTTTGTTCAGCCGGATATAAGGGATTCCGCGCTTCGCTGCTTCATCCACGATGCTCCCCGTAGAAGGCCCGAGGCGGGTATCTTCGCGGATCTCGCGTAACGTTTGAATATCTTTCTCCAGGTCGTAAGGTTGATTGTAGATCAGCGCCTGTGACATCCGCACTGCTGCCCTCGCGGTGTAAACGCCCGCTTCTTCTTCAATATAATCAAACACAACGTGGTATTCGCCTTCCTTGCCGGTGCCACGTGTGCGGCCAAAACCTGTCTCCATCCCCGCTAGTGTTTGAAGTTCCAGGGCGATATGCTCGATCACGTGACCCATCCAGGTACCTTCCGTCACCCGTTCAAAAAAGCCACCTGGCCTCAGTTCACTGCACCGATGCTCGTAAAGGCTGGGCATCAGTTGCTCCAGCCTTTCTTTAAAACCGGGGATCAGGTTCGTGGGTTGCTGTTCCAACTCTTCCAGGTCTAAGGTCATCTGGATGAGTTTGGTCCGGCGGATACTCCAGTAATTCGGCCCGCGCATCGCTTTAATATCAACTATTTTCATAAATCCTCTCTGTTTCTTGGTGGGTGAGGCAGGAAATTAGTCAAATCATCTTGCTTAACAAAAAGTAAAATGAGTAATTTGATCATCTAAAAAAAATACGATGTCTGACCGCCGTTCTTTCCTGCAAAAAATCGGGTTGCTTTCTCTTGCCTCTGTGAGCGGGTTTTCTTCTTCCGCATGGAATAAACAGCTGTTGGTGATCGAACAGGAGATCAGTAAAAGCAGGGGAAATGAGCTAACGACAGATGAAGATTTTTGGGCTTACGTGCAACAATGTTATGCCATCGCACCTGGGTTCATCAACTTCAACAATGGCAACATCAGCCCCGCACCAAAGTCAGTGGCGGAAGCGATGAAACAGAATTACGATTTCAGCAACCAGGCGCCGAGTTATTTCATGCTGCGTATCCTCGACAAAGGGAGAGAAACATTAAGAAAGAATCTCGCGCGGCTCGCAGGGACGGATGCGGAAGAGATCGCCCTCGTACGAAATACCTCTGAGGCACTGGAAACAGTGATCTTCGGGATTAACCTGCAACGTGGGGATGAAGTTGTTTTAACGAAACAGGATTACCCGAATATGATCGCAGCCTGGCAGCAACGTGAAAAAAGAGAAGGCATTAAACTGGTCTGGATAAACCTCGATCTGCCTTCTGAAAACGATGATGCGCTGGTAAAAAAATATACCGATGCGTTTAGTTCGAAAACCAAAGTAGTACAAATTACCCATGTCATCAACTGGACGGGGAGATCATGCCGGTGAAAAAAATTGCAGACAAGGCGAAAGCTGCCCCCATCGAAGTGCTGGTAGACGGAGCGCATAGCTTTGCCCATTTTGAGTTTATGATACCAGGATTAAACTGCGATTATTTTGGTACCAGTTTACATAAATGGCTGGGAGCGCCGGTAGGTACGGGGATGTTATACATACGCCGGGAGAAGATCAAAACAACCTGGCCTTTGTTTGGCGCCGGCGACCAGGAAGAAAACAATATCCGCAAATTTGAGCATTTAGGCACCAGGCCATTTTACATTGAACAAGCGGTAGATAAAGCGATCGACTTTCATGAAATGATCGGCGCAAAAAGGAAACAGGAGAGGCTGCATTACCTGAAGAATTACTGGATGAAACAGGCGATGAACATTCCGAAAGTCAGTATCCATACCTCATTTAAGAAAGAATACGGTTGCGCCATCGGGTTAGTGTCTATAGCCGGTAAAAAGCCTGCCGATCTGGATGCTTTTTTATGGGAGAATTACCGCATTCATGCCGTGAGTATTGTAAAGGAAAATATCAGCGGTTTACGCGTTACACCCAATGTGTATACGAGTTTGAAAGAATTGGATAAACTCGTGGAAGGCCTCAGGATCTTCGCTGCTTCCTGAATTTTATCCCGTAATTAACAGTGGTTAATAAGTAATAAACGATTATAGGATACGAATTGCATTAAATTTGCGTTAATCATAAAAATGATTAGATGCAATTTGCAAAAGGAAAACTGCTCGCCATAGGCGGTGCGGAAGACAAAGGCACGGATCTCGAATCAGGACAAATCCAACGAAATAACCTCAACTTTTTTGAACTCGGTATCCTGCGCCGGATCGTTGAAGAAACGGGCGGCCCTGAAACAAGGATCGAAGTAGTGACCACTGCCAGCATGATCCCTCATGAAGTTGGCGATAATTACCTCAACGCTTTTGGAAAGATCGGATGTACAGATGTGGGTGTGATGAATATCCGCAACCGGGCAGATGCGATGAATGAAGAATACCTCGAGCGTATCCGTCATTGCGATGCGGTGATGTTCAGTGGTGGTAACCAGTTACGCCTCACCAGTACGTTTGGAGGCACACAATTTTTACAGATACTTTTACAACGTTATGAAGCCGAGTCGGATTTCCTGGTAGCAGGAACATCAGCCGGTGCAATGGCGATGAGCAATACGATGATCTATGAAGGGAATGCGACACGTGCGCATTTGAAAGGTGAGGTGAAGATCGCCACCGGGCTTGGCTTTATGGATGATGTGATCTTTGATTCGCATTTCGAAAAACGTGGCCGGTTTGGCCGGTTGGCGCAGGCTGTTGCTGCCAATCCATCCTGCATTGGTATCGGCTTGGGAGAGGATACCGGGATGCTCATCACGGAAGGAAATAAAATGGAAGCGATTGGCAGTGGCCTCGTGATCATTTTAGATGGGCATGATATCAGGCACAGCAATATCGCGGATATCCCGGATGGCTGCCCGATCAGTATTGAAAATATGAAAGTGCATTTCTGCGAAAAAGGCAATGGATATAAGGTGGTCGAACGTTTGTTTATTCCTGAAGTAAGTGAAGGTGCGCTCGTACAAAAGCAGGTCTTCGTAGAGTAAAATTTTACCACAGAGGAAAAATGAGTTTATTCAGGGAGTTCCACAGTGTTTATCAGCCACGAAGGCAGGAAAAAAGGAAGGACCACAAAGAGTTTTTGATCGTTTTTTTACATCTAATAAATCGAGGTTTTTCTTTTCAGTGCTAACAATTTCGCCGGAAGGTTTTTACTTTTACTTTTAAATTTCTAATTGCTCCTCTCGCGTCCTTTCCCTCTCTGCGCCTTTGCGGGAACCAGTTTTACTTTTTAATTTTGAATTTTTACTTTTTTTCTCGCTTTGCGTGAAAGAAAGGTTCCCCGTCTAATCACCCACTCAACTATTTACTATCTTCCTTCTATGAAAAGAAGGATCTTTTTGCAGCAGGCGGCGCTGGCTTCGGCCGGGTTATTATTGGCAGATAAAGCACTGGCAACCGGGTATAACGAATTTCCACGCGTACGTGTAACCGCGGGCTTGCGGAAATTCAGCAGCCCGGCCGTGGAGGCCTTAATTGAGGAAATAAAGAAGCAGGTTCCTAATAAGGAACTGGCCTGGTTGTTTGAGAACTGCTTTGCGAATACGCTGGATACAACCGTAGATTTTGAGATCATCGACGGTAAGCCGGATACGTTTGTCATCACCGGTGATATTGATGCGATGTGGTTAAGGGATTCCTCCGCGCAGGTCTGGCCCTATTTACCTTTAATGAAGGCTGACCCTGAATTGCAGCAACTGATCAAAGGGGTGATCAACCGCCAGGTGAAATGTATTTTGAAAGATCCATATGCCAATGCATTTTATAAGGATGAAAGCCGCATCAGCGAATGGAAGGATGATAAGACCTTGATGAAGCCCGGCGTTCATGAACGCAAATGGGAAATTGATAGTCTTTGTTACCCGATCAGGCTGGCGCATGGATACTACCGGCATACGCAGGACGCCACCGTTTTTGATGCAGCCTGGCAGCAGGCGATGAAATTAGTTATCCAGACATTCACCGAACAGCAACGGCTGGAAAGCCCCGGTCCGTATACCTTTCAGCGTACGACGAGTTGGGCAACGGATTCTGTTCCTTTGGGCGGCACGGGATACCCCACGAAAAAAACCGGCCTGATCCATAGCATGTTCCGGCCGAGTGACGATGCCGCGATCTTTCCTTTTTTAATTCCTTCTAACCTTTTTGCCAGGCAGGAACTGCAACACCTGCAATTTATTTTTGCTGAAGTTTTGAGAGATCCGGCGATGCTTTCGGCGATTAAAAAACTGTCAGACAGGCTCGAAGCCGGCTTAAAAAACATAACGGTGCAGCACCCCGTTTACGGCAAGGTTTATCCTTATGAAACTGACGGGTTCGGCAACCATAGTTTTATGGATGATGCCAATGTTCCGTCCTTACTTTCACTTCCTTATCTCACGGATTTTATAAAAAATACTGATCCCACTTATATTAATACCCGAAAAATGATCTTAAGCGATTCCAACCCGTTCTTTTTCAAGGGGAAGGCGGCGGAAGGAGTGGGTGGACCCCACGTAGGGCTGGATTATATCTGGCCATTGAGCATTACGATGCGTGGCTTAACAAGTATGAATCTCACCGAGATAAAAAAATGCCTCCAGCTATTGCAAACCACGCATGCGGGATCCGGCTTCATGCATGAATCTTTTCATAAAGACGACGCCACCAAATTCACACGAAAATGGTTTGCCTGGGCCAATACGCTTTTTGGGGAGTTTGTATGGAAGGTTTACCGGGATCACCGGGAGTTATTACGTGGGCTATGATTTAGAAATGATTTTTTGATTCTTGTGATTTATTTATCTCACTTATCAGAATTTTAACCCCCTGGCGTTTCCTTTCTTGCTGGAATTTACTCACTTCAAAGTGGCCATAATCCCAGTTTTTTGTGCAGAAAACCTTCCATTTTTAGTGCGTTTTTGCTCCATAAAGGAGCGGTTTCCATTTCCATTTCGCAAACTTTACTACTAATATTTGCTCTCAAAATGACTTAATTTCGTCAAAAACAGGTCTATTTACCTAAATAATCGGCAATTTACCCGGCAAAAATGATTTTTATTTCTTGTACCATTTTTTATGTACCATTTTAAATGAGTCGTTTATTTTGGTACGCGATCCAAGCCTGAAAATTTTTTCAAACGAGAGCAGGTAAAGTTCAATCGTGCCGCTCCATGTTGAAACTTCCAGTCTCTTGATAGTGGGTGCAATATGTTGAACTATACTTTCATTAAGAAATGATCAACGAGCAATACAAATATTCGGAGCTTACTGCTAAAATTATCGGCTGTTGCATGACGGTGCATCGAATGCTGGGATGCGGTTTCCAGGAAGTGATTTATCAGCGGGCACTTGTAATGGAAATGGAGCTGGCCGGTCTGACATTTAGCAGGGAATTTGAAATGCCCATTTTTTACAGGAATAAATTGATCGGAAAAAGAAGGGTGGACTTCCTGGTGGAGGGTATAATTTCCGTTGAATTAAAAGCGAGAGTTAAATTGGAAGACTCCCACTTCGGGCAGGCTATTAATTACCTGGAAGTTTATAACCTCGAGGTAGGTCTACTAATTAATTTTGGCGAGCCCAGCCTTAATTTTAAAAGATTAACCAATAAAAAATATAAACCCCCTGAATCACAGCACTTATAGCAATCACATCCTCACAGTACTCATGGCAAGCACATTAATCATAACAATCACAGCAATCATAAAAATCATAGCAATCCCAGCAATCATAGTCTAGACTATTTTCACCAGGTAATAATTCCGCTTCCCCTTCTGCAGTAACAAATATTTATCTTGCAACAGATCCTTGTTGGTAACGGTTGCATCCAGGCCTTCCACCTTGATCCGGTTCAGGCTCACACCGCCCCCTGCAACCATCTTCCTCGCTTCACCCTTGCTGGCAAAAACAGCTGTTTCAGCAAGCAGGCTGATGATATCAATGCCTTCCCTGATCTTAGCAGCAGGGTAATCTATCTTTAAAATGCCTTCCATATTATTGAGGTCGTCCTCACTAAGATCTTCTGCTGATGCGTTTTGAGCTGCAAACAGTTTAGCCGTTGTTTCCACTGCTTTATCATATTCCGCCCGGCCATGCACAAATACGGTGACCGCTTCTGCCAGTTTCTTCTGTAAACCCCGCGCAGCAGCGTTTTCGCGATGAGCAGCGATGATATCGTTTATGTCCGTTTCTTCCAAAAAAGTAAAAATGCGGATCCAGTTTTCAGCATCTACATCAGACGCATTCAGCCAAAACTGGTAAAAATGAAACGGGCTTGTTTTGCCGGCATCCAGCCAGATATTTCCCTGCTCGGATTTCCCAAACTTCGTTCCATCGGCCTTTTTGATCAACGGACATGTAAACGCAAATGCTTCCCCGCCATCTTTACGCCGGATCAGTTCGGTACCGGTAACGATATTCCCCCACTGATCGCTTCCGCCCATCTGTAACTTACAGTTCCTGTTTTTATAGAGCCAGTAAAAATCATAGCCCTGCACCAGCTGGTAAGTGAACTCCGTGAACGACATGCCGTTATCGCCTTCAAGTCTTTTTTTCACACTGTCTTTGGCCATCATGTAATTCACCGTGATATGCTTTCCTGCATCGCGGATAAAATCTAAAAAACTGATGTTTTTAAACCAGTCGAAGTTGTTCACCATCACCGCCGCATTGGGCTTAGCCGGATCAAAATCCAGGAATTTCTCCAGCTGCGCTTTTACGCCGGCCACGTTTTTTGCCAGCACTTCCTCACTCAGCATATTTCGCTCTTCACTTTTCCCACTCGGATCACCGACCATCCCGGTGGCTCCGCCGACCAGCGCGTAAGGCTTATGCCCGGCTTTTTGCAGGTGAACCAACAGGAGGATCGGCACCAGGCTGCCGATATGTAAACTATCGGCCGTGGGATCGAACCCGATGTACGCTGAAGTGATTTCTTTATTGAGCTGCTCTTCCGTTCCCGGCATAATATCCTGGATCATCCCGCGCCACCGTAATTCCTGTATTAACTGATTCATCCTTTGCTGTTAAATCTTATGAAAAATTGACTGCAAAAATGGGCAGAAAAATCCAATAAACACCCGGATCAGCGTTTTTTACCAGACATCAGCCGCGGAAGCAGCAAAATAAGGCAAAACAGGCTCTCCTCAAACAACTACGGGAGCAGATAAAAGCGTAGATTTGAAGGTTAATTCCCGTGGCGAAAACACAATTTTCAACGATGGTTGACGTTAGGGCATTGGTTGTTATCCAACTTAATTTATCAATTCAGACTTAACATGAAAAAAAGCTTTTACGCTTTAGTTATATTATCGATGTGTTTTTCCGGAGAAGCTTTTTCCCAGTTCCGCAAATATTCCAATGAATTCCTCAATATCGGGGCTGGTGCCCGCGGCCTTGGAATGGGAAATGCCCAGGTGGCTTCTGTGGATGATGCAACCGCCGGTTACTGGAATCCCGCCGGCCTCACGCAGGTGAAAGATAATCCCAACGCCAGCATCATGCATGCCGAATACTTTTCCGGTATCGCCAAATACGATTATGCTTCTGTCGCCATCCCGGTTCAGGATAACAAAAGAACGCTTGGCTTCTCCTTGCTGCGTTTTGCCGTGGACGATATTCCCAATACGTTATTCCTGGTGGAACCTGATGGCAGCATCAATTATGGCAATATCCAGACATTCTCTTCAGCCGATTATGCCTTCCTTTTTTCCTTTGCACAAACATTACGTGAAACAGAATCGAATACTTTGAGCGTTGGTGCCAATGCAAAAGTGATCTATCGTAAAGTGGGCAAGTTTGCTTCTGCCTGGGGTTTTGGCCTGGATGCCGGCCTCCAGATGCGTGGCGAAAAATGGCAGCTCGGCTTAATGGCGCGTGACATCAGTACAACGTTCAATGCCTGGACTTTCAAATTCACAGAAAAAGAAAAAGAGGTATTGTACCTCACCAAAAATGATATTCCTGTCCGCTCTACAGAAATTACCGCACCGCGCCTGGTATTGGGCGGCGGATATAATTTTGCGATCGGCAGCGCGGTAAACCTGTTGGCAGAAGCCAATCTTGATGTAACATTTGATGGCAGGAGAAATACGGTGCTCAGCGGAAATACCGTAAGTGCTGATCCGCATGTTGGACTTGAAGCCACGATCAAAGATGTGTTTTATGTAAGGGCAGGCGTTACCAACTTTCAACGGGCGCTGGCAGACGAAGATACCGTAAATCAGAAAAAGGTGTGGATCTACCAGCCTAGTCTGGGTGCGGGTTTCAAAGTAAAAAATGTAAAACTGGATTACGCATTTTCTAATCTCGCCAATCAATCCAATCCCCTGTATACGCATGTGATTTCCCTCAGTGTAAATTTTGGGAAGAAAGAAGACAATTAATCAATTAACATCTTTTGATGATGAAAAAAATACTAATTCCTGTTTTACTTTTCCTTGCAAGTTCGGCCAGTGCCCAGTTAAATAATAGCTGGATCGACTATAGTAAAACGTATTATAAATTCCGCCTGGCGCAGGATTCCCTTTGCCGGCTTACGCAACCGGCTCTTGTGGCCGCGGGGCTTGGGTCGGTAAATGCAGACCATTTCCAGCTTTGGCGCAATGGCCAGCAGATTCGTTTGTACACTTCCGTTAGTAATGCCGCTTTAGGTGCTGCCGACTACATCGAATTTTGGGGAGAGCGAAATGATGGTAAAGCAGATAAGCCCCTTTACCGCGATCCGGCTTTTCAATTAGCAGATAAATACAGCCTGTCAACCGATACTGCAGCTTACTTCCTGACCGTAAATCCATCCGGCGGAAATTTTCGTTTTACGAACGCCGCCAATACGGCCCCGTCTGCCGCCACACCTGAGCCATATTTTATGAGGAAGGTGGATATGTATTTTAATAACCAGCTGAACAAGGGTAACGCACGTACGTTCCCGGAATATGTTTATTCATCATCCTATGATTTAGGAGAAGGCTGGACCAGCGCCGACGTTGCTCCGAACTTCGACCTGGTGCACCAGTTCAGCGGTTTGAATGTGTACACGGCCGGACCGGCAAACAGTTTATCAGTCAGGGTAAATGCTTTTGGTAATGCACCCAATGCGAGGAATCTGCGTGTGCGCCTGTTTAACAATATCGTGTATGATGCTGCGATGCCTTATTTCTCCGATGCAAAAGTGAACCTGACAAACCTGCCACTCACGCTTTTGCAAAATCCAAATTTTGTTCCTCTTTACGTCGTGAACAACAGTGCGATCCCTGCGAATAATAATATCACGATCCCGAACGACCGGCTGGTTGTTGCTACGATCGGCCTTACGTATCCTGCCACATTTAATTTTAATGCGCAAAAAAGTTTTGAATTTGAATTGCCCGCGGCACCTTCCGGCAACTATCTCGTGATCGATAATTTTAATTATGGTTCGGTTGCCCCCGTTTTGTATGACCGTTCTGAAAACCGTCGGTATGTGGGGGATATCGCGTCCACGCCGGGGAAAGTGAAGTTTGTGCTACCCGCATCAGCTGTGGCTACACGCAGATTTTTTCTCGTAAACCAGGAAACATCATTCATCAACCAGGTCGGCGGACTTTCATCAAAAACATTTATCAATTTTGCCACAGCGGCCGCGCAGGGTGACTACATGATCATCAGCAATAAACTATTGTTTAATGACGGTTCCGGTGTTAACCAGGTGGACCAATACCGGATTTACCGGAGTTCTATCGCCGGTGGCAGTTTCAATGCTAAAATTTATGATATAGATGAACTGACCGACCAGTTTGCATTTGGTATTAAAAGGCATCCTGCGTCCGTGCGCGATTTTGTGCGTTATGCAGACCAGAATTTTGGGGTAAGGCCAAAATATGTTTTACTTATGGGCCGCGGTATGACTTACCTCGATCAGCGTGTCGCAGAATCAAATCCTTTATCAAATCAGCTGAACCTGGTGCCTTCGTTTGGCTGGCCCGCTTCAGATGTTTTGCTGGTGTCTGAACCAGGAACGGTTTTACCTATAGTTCCTGTTGGAAGGATCGGTGCGATAAATGGAGGTGAGATCGCTGCTTACCTGAATAAAGTAAAAGAATATGAATTAAATCAGAAAGTGAGCAGCCCGTCTATTGCCGACAGGGGATGGATGAAAAACGTTTTGCATGTAGCGGGTGGAAGGGATACTTCTGAGAACATCAGTTTCCGCCAGTATATGTCTGGTTACGAGCAGATCGTTCGTGACAGTGCATTTGGTGGTAATGTGGAAACGTTTTCAAAAACATCTACCGGCGCCGTTCAACAGGCGAACAGTAGCCGCATTGAACAACTATTTAATGAGGGGTTAAGCTTTATCGGCTATTTCGGTCATTCCTCTGCCAACACATTTGAATTCAATTTGAGTAACCCGGAGATCTATCATAACCAGGGCAAATACCCCTTCTTTAACGTTAGTGGTTGTAGTGCAGGGAACTTTTATATTTACGACCCGTTGCGGTTAACAGGCAACCTGAGTTTGTCGGAAAAATATGTGCTCGCGCCAAACCGCGGCAGTATTGCCTTCCTGGCCGACAGTCATTATGGTATTCCGCCATTCCTTGATTTCTATAATACAGAATTTTATACAAATTTTGCCCGCACGTTGTACGGTGGTACAGTTGGTAACCAAATGAAACAAGGCATCTCCGACCTGGGGGGCGCCAATTCAGGGTTGGATTACCACACAAGAATTCACCTCGAAGAAATTGCTCTTCACGGTGATCCGGCGATTCGCATCAACAGCTTTTCCAAACCGGATTATGCGATTGAAGACCCGCAGGTATTGATCAGCCCCAACATTATTTCTGTTGCTGATAACAATTTCCATATCAAAGTAAAAATGCTGAACATCGGGAAAGTGGTGAATGATTCCATCTGGGTGTCTATCAAAAGAAAACTGCCAAATGATTCCATAAAAGTTTTGTTCGATGGGATGATCCCGGGAATTAAATATGCTGATTCACTGGAGATGGATGTGGCGATCAACCCGCTGACTGATAAGGGCCTAAACAAGTTATTAGTAGCGATCGATTACACCAATCGCGTGGATGAATTATTTGAACAGAACAACAATATCAGCAAAGACTTTTATGTTTTTGAGGATGAACTTCGTCCGTCTTCGCCTTATAATTATTCTATCGTAAACCAGCAGAACATCAGCTTCTACGCCAACACCGCCAACCCGTTGGGAAGTGTAAGGCAATACATGATGGAAATTGATACGACCGAATTATTTAATTCATCCTTTAAAAAAGTGTACAGTGCAACAGGGCCGGGCGGTATTGTACAATTCACGCCGTCTAACCTTACGTTTACGGATAGCACTGTTTATTACTGGAGAGTAGCCACTGTTCCAACAGGAACTGCGAACTATATCTGGAATAATTTTTCCTTCGTGTATTTGCCGAACAGTTCACAAGGATTTAATCAGTCACATTATTATCAAAATCTAAAATCAACTTACCAGAATATTAACCTGGGCACAGACAGGAAATATAAATTTGATATTCTTCCCCGCAACCTCATCTTTCGCACTGGTTTGTATCCTTACTATATTTATGACAAGATCAATGTGAACCTTGATTTCACCCCGGTAGAAAGTTATGGTTGTAAATATAATTCGTTGCAGTTTTACGTTTTCGATAGTGCAACTTTAAGTCCCTGGATTAATCAGCGTGTCGGTACCCAGGGACGTTTTGGTAGCTGGCCTCCTGATTGTGATGCACCTGCTGCTCCTACCCGTAAGTTTTTTGAATTTCCTTATACCGATCCGGTTTATCGTAAGAACGCAATGGACTTTATCGACCAGATCCCGACAGGTATGTTTGTTGCCATTACCAATCTTGGTATGACATCTAATTCCAGTTTCATCAGTACCTGGCAAAATGACCAGGCAACATTAGGCGCAGGAAATTCTTTATACCATAAATTAAAATCGATTGGCTTTACTCAGATCGACAGCTTTACGCGCAACCTGCCGTTCCTGTTTTTCTTTAAGAAAGGCATTCCTTCCTATACCCCAACACAGGTAATTGGCCCCGCCGATTCTACTTATATCGATCAGACATTCACCATCGAAACAAGAAGCGTCAATGGATCAATCGAATCACCTGTTTACGGTCCGGCTAAAAAATGGACCTCCCTGCATTGGCGCGGTTCGAGCAATGATGCGGGTCCTGTTACAGATTCAGTAACGGTGGAAGTAACCGGTATCCGCCTTGATGGAACACGTGCGGTTCTTGCTACCGTTTCACCTTCGCAGGATACCAGCCTTTCGTTCATCGATGCCCGGACATATCCTTATTTAAAATTAAAAGTGTTTGAGCAGGACAGGGTGAATATTACACCTTACCAATTGCGTTACCTGAGGGTAAATGCCGATTATGTTCCGGAAGGAGCTGTGGCACCGAATATTCTTTTCAGCATGCGCGATACGGTGGACCAGGGTGAGCCGTTAAATGTGCGACTGGCATTTAAAAATATCAGCCAGACTTCTTTTGACAGCCTGCTGCGCGTGAAGCTGATCATCACCGACAAACAAAACGTGCCGCATGTTGTGGAATTGCCGAAGCGGAAAAGTCTGCAGGTGGGTGATACACTGATTGTAAATTATACAATCGATACCCGGAACTACCCCGGCAACAACACATTGTTTATTGATGTGAATCCTGATAACGATCAGCTCGAGCAATACCATTATAACAATGTGCTGTATAAAGATTTCTTCGTTAAGGAAGATCGCTTTAATCCTTTGCTGGACGTGACTTTCGATGGTGTACATATTTTAAATAAAGACATCGTTGCATCCCGCCCCGGCATTTTGGTGAAGCTGAAAGATGAAAGTAAGTTCCTTGCATTGAAGGATACGGCGTTGTTGAAAGTGCAAGTGCGTTTCCCTGACCAGTCTTTGCACGATTATCATTTCGGCGGAGATACCATGCGCTTTATCCCGGCAAACCTGTCAGCAGGAGAAAATACGGCCAGCATCGAATTCAAACCATACTTCCCGCAGGATGGAGAATACGAATTGATCGTTACCGGTAAAGATGTGAACGGCAATAAAGCAGGCGAGCTGGAATACCATGTTTCCTTTACAGTGATCAACAAGCCGATGATATCGAACCTGCTCAATTACCCCAATCCATTCACGACGTCCACGGCATTTGTGTTTACCGTAACAGGTACAGAAGTTCCGCAGAATATGCGCATCCAGATCTTAACCATCACGGGTAAGGTTGTACGCGAGATCACGAAAGATGAACTTGGCCCGATCCACGTTGGTAGAAATATCACGGAATTCAAATGGGACGGAACAGATATGTACGGGCAGAAACTGGCAAACGGCGTGTACATCTACCGCGTGCTCACCAACCTGAACGGAAAATCCCTGGATAAATACCGCGCTACCGGCGATGAAACAGATAAATTCTTTAATAAAGGCTACGGTAAAATGTACCTGATGCGATAACCTTCATTTCTTTACTAAGGCCGGATTCGTTCCGGCCTTTTTTATTAGCATTGGTTCCGCTTATATTTGCCCCGTTTATGCTCAATAGTAAAAAACCGTTAGAACATTATTTACAGCAATACCGGTTCAGGAAACTGCTTCCTTTTCTCCAGGGGTCAGTGCTCGATTTTGGGGGCAATGAGGGGGAATTGAGGCCTTATGTGAAGGGCGATTACAGCATCGTAAATTATGATTATTCCGGGCTTGAAGGAAAGCAATTCGATACGATCGTAGCCCTGGCGGTGATCGAACATATCGAAGTGACACATGTCGCTGAAATTTTCCGGATGTTTAAAAAGATGCTGGCACCCGGAGGACAGCTTTTTTTAACGACACCCACGGCTGCAGCGAAACCGGTGTTGGAAATGCTGGCATTTACCGGCATATTGGATAAAGCAAATATCGCGGAGCATAAACATTACTGGAGCCGCAATGAGCTACTTACCCTGGCGAGTGATAGCGGATTTCGGGTAGATAAATATGAAAAATTCCAATTGGGTTTTAACCAGCTTGCGCTTTTAAAACATAATAATTAATCAGCGTTGATGATGGAAATAATTTCGCAAAACTCCGGTGTCCTGTCAATCTTGATTCCCGTGTATAATGAAGGACGGACGCTGGCGCAGGTGCTGGACCGGGTTCTTTCTGTTCACCTGATCGGCAACCTGGAAAAGGAACTGATCGTGATCAATGATGGGTCAACTGACGATACAGCAATGGTCATCCGCGATTATATCGAAACGCATCCTGCAGATAAAATTCTGGCCGTAACACATGCTACGAACCAGGGAAAAGGCGCGGCCATTCACTCCGGTATTGCGAAGGCCGGCGGTGATTATATTATCATCCAAGATGCAGATATGGAATACGATCCTGCAGAATTTAATTTGCTTCTGAAGCCAGCGCTGGATGGCTTTGCAGATGTGGTTTACGGCTCGCGTTTCTCCGGCGGAAAGCCGCATCGCATTCTTTTTTACTGGCATACCGTGGGCAACAGGATGATCACGATGTTTTGTAATATGCTCACCAATCTTAACCTTACTGATATAGAAACCTGCTATAAATTATTCCGTGCGGATATTTTGAAAAGCCTTTCGCTTCAGGAAAAGCGTTTCGGTTTTGAACCGGAGGTAACGGCGAAAATGTCGCGCGTTGCGGGTATCCGCATTTATGAAGTAGGAATTTCTTATTATGGGCGAACCTATAATGAAGGGAAAAAAGTGGGCTGGAAAGATGGTTTCCGGGCGATCTATTGTATCCTGCGTTACGGGTTATTCAAATGACCCGCAGGTAATTCCTGCTGATCATAATTTTCTTTTTTCATTTTTATTACCAGCGGATGCAGCTCAAAAGATTTAGCGATCAATGGTATAAATAAAGCTGATCCTAAATAAAACATGCGTGCCAGTTCCATCGATAACAGCATATGCGCAATGATTGTGAGCAGGAAGAGCCAGAACAACGGGCCGAGATAACTCCATATATTTTCCCGGAATGTTTTGCTGAATAATCCTGTCAGCAGGAACAGGTTAAAAAAGCCATACACCGAGAACATATCCGCGATCCCTTTCACAGAAAATAACTTCAGCAGCGAATCCTTAACACTATTAAATGTATCCAGCCCTTCGTTGATACTTGCAACGGGTGTCGTGCCGGAAAGCGCGTCGATCCAGGCTTTGAGCCCGAAGTAAAGTGCAAATGCAACAACCATATAAACCAATGCCCACCATCTTTGTTTGCCGGGAAGCAGGATCATTATCATCGGGAAAAATAACGCTGTAGATTCCTTGCTGAGTAAGCCGATAACAATTCCGGCCGCGAGTAAAAACCGGTTTGGTTTAAGCATGCTGTACACGATCAGTGCGATGCAGAGTATCGTCAGGCTATCCGTTGCAGGATGCCCGGTTAAAAAACTTGCCCACCGTCCGCCGGTTAAGAAAGCAGCAAGCCCGATCACCGACGCCGGTAATCCAAGGCCCTGGAAACGCATGATCTTAAAAATAACTACAGCCGCCAGCGACATCAGCAATGCATTCACGATAAAGAATCCGGTAAGCAACGGCCAGTCGTACTTGTCGCGGTGATCTTTTACGATCTTATAATAAATTTTTTCAAGCGGCAGTGAAGCGATATTGGCCAGCGTTGGAACGATTACGCGGTATTTCCTGATCAGGCTTTGATCCTTAAAATGAAATTTGGCGGTGTTGGTATACGTTTCAGAATCGGGATTGTAAAATCGTTCGTAAGACAAATAAGTGTTATAACTACTTCCGGTGAGGACTGCAAAAGACACGAAAAAAATAAGCAGGTAAACGGTAAGATTTTTCTTTGCCGGCATGTATGGTATTTATAATTGTTTTTGCTGCGCGGTCATTCTTTAAATCGATTTAATCCGCATGCAGTAGCTTTGCCGGGGAAATTTAAACCCGTATTTCACTCATGGCAAAGATAGCGATCAATATAGCAACAGGAAGTTTACAGCAGGAAGAAATCATCGTTGGCATCGATCTAGGTACAACGAATAGTCTGGTGGCCATCATTCACCCGGAAACAAAACAGCCCGTCGCATTGAAAGAATATGACGGCGGTTCGGCATCTGGAGATGAAAGTCCGCTCGTGCCTTCCCTCGTATATTTTGATCCAGCCAGCAACGCAGTTGTGGGTAACCGCGCCAAGCCTTTTTTATTGTCTGAGCCCGAACGCACGATCTTTTCTGCGAAACGGCTGATGGGAAAATCCTACAACGACCTGAAAAATAAAGGTTCTTTTTTTTCTTACAAGATCATGGATGACGGCACCGAAAGCCTGGTGAAAGTTCAGGTGGGCGAAAAGTTTTATTCGCCCGTTGATCTGTCGGGTTATATACTGAAAGAATTAAAAACTAGGGCTGAGCATATTTTAAAAACACCGGTAACAAAAACCGTAATCACCGTTCCGGCATATTTTAATGATGCACAACGGCAGGCAACAAGGGATGCAGGTCGCCTGGCGGGATTGGATGTATTGCGGATCATCAATGAACCAACGGCTGCAAGTTTGTCTTATGGGTTTGGATTGAATAAAGAAGAAAATAAAACCATCGCTGTGTATGATCTCGGCGGCGGAACATTTGATATTTCTATTTTAAGGATCACTGCGGGAATTTTCGAGGTACTCTCTACCAATGGCGATACTTATTTAGGCGGGGATGATATGGACCAGGCGATCGTTAGTTATTGGAAAGAGCAGGCCGCTGCGCCCTGGGCGAACGATGCTGCCATGCAACAGGCATTGCGCCTGAAAGCTGAAGAGGCAAAAAGACATTTATCATCGAATGAATTATTTACTGGTGAGATAAACGGGCACCAGCTTGAACTAAGCCTGGATCAGTTCAACAACCTGGTCAGTCCGTTGTTGGAAAAAACTATAAACAGTTGCACTGCGGCATTGAAAGATGCGGAGTTAACAAAAGCTGATATTGATGAAGTTGTGCTGGTTGGTGGAAGCACACGCGTGCCGCTCGTTAAAAAAACAGTTGGTGATTTTTTTGGCAGTCATGTAAACGACTCTGTGAATCCGGATGAAGTGGTTGCACTGGGTGCAGCGATACAAGCTGATATCCTGGCAGGAAATAATAAGGATTTATTACTCCTGGATATTACACCGCTCAGCCTCGGTATCGAAACCGCCGGCGGGTTGATGGATGTACTGATCCCAAGAAATGCGAAGATCCCTCAAAAAGCAGCACGCCAATATACGACGCAGATCGACGGACAGCCGGGTATGCGCATCAGCGTATTCCAGGGAGAAAGAGACCTGGTAAAAGACAACCGTAAACTGGCAGAATTTAATCTGAGCAATATCCCGGGGATGCCGGCAGGAATGCCTAAGGTTGAAGTGAGTTTTTTAATTAATGCCGATGGGATTTTGACGGTTTCTGCCAAAGAATTAAGAAGCGGTGTAGAACAGGCGATCGAGGTAAAACCGCAATATGGTTTAAGTGATACAGATGTAGAAAAGATGTTGCTGGAATCCATCACGCATGCCAAGGACGATATTGCAACAAGGGCATTGGTAGAAGCCAGGACAGAAGGCGAACAGTTGTTAAAGACGACGGAGCGTTTCCTGCAGAAAAACGCAACGCAACTTTCCCAGGAAGAACTGCTTTCAACGGCCGCAGCGATGCAGGCATTACAGTTAGCTCTAACGATGGAAGATAAAGACCTGATCCATAAAAAAGTAGAAGAACTCAATGATATCAGCCGGCCTTATGCGGAGCGGGTGATGGACCAGGCGGTGGCTGGCGCGATGAAAGGGAAGGCGATTTAAAATAAACATACAGCAGCGCTGCAATCAGCAATAAAAATAAAACGGCACTGAAGATCATCGCGGTTTTAATATTTGTTGGCTCAAAACTGATGACAATATGTTGCCGGCCTTTGTTAATGGGAACCGACATGAAATTCATGCCTGCCGGATCAACACTTCTTTTTCCGGAACCATTATTATAAAACCAATGCGGGTAATAATTTTGCTGCAGGATCATTTTTCCAGGCGCTGATGCCACAACATCCAGTTGTATTTCATTCGGTGAAAAATGGCTGATCGAAACGGTGTCACCGCGCTGTTCGTTTTCTAAAAAAATAAATCCACGATGTAGATAGGTTGTTGCTGAATCTTTTTCTGCAGCCATGAAATAAGCATGCATATTATTTAACAGGATCGGGTAGGGCACCCAATTTTTTACCCCGATTTGCTTGTTGTACATACTCCAGTTTCCCAGCAGGAATTTTTCTGCAGGCGGCAGACTATCATGAGCCGAAATGGCTTCCAGCGAAGGGATGGGAATACCGTGCGGAGACTTACCCAATACCTGCTGTAAATCCGAAACGGAAGCTTTGCCAGCGCCGGTGAAAGGAATGTTTAACAGGCAGGCGATCACGAGGTCTGCAACAATGATCTTTTTCAATAAACCCATGCGTTTTTCCCGGAGGCTGTACTTTAACGACCAGATCAGGAAGAGTTGAATGAAACCTTGAATCCAGAGCGTATCGTAAAAACTAATACCATCAACCAGTGCTTTGAGTTTTGAGGATAATCCCCCGGCTGCTGATATCGTTTCCAACCGGTACAAAAAACTATCATGCTTATCGATGCTACAGATCAACCCATACGTTATCGCCGCAGCGAGTGCCGCTTCCAGTATCCAATAGATATATTTTATCCTGCCACTCCATACCATCGCTTCCCTGAGGAATTTATCCAGCTCCATTGCGGCTACCGGGATAAAACAGATCAGCGCAAAAATCCTGAATTCACCCGTCAGGCGTACGAAGCCGATCATCGGCAAAAAGCGATGTGCGAATGAGGTAAACATTCCGCCCAGCGATAGCAGGAAAAAAATGGCGCCGCAAACCCTGAGGTATTGCTGCCATCCAGTACTTCGCCGCGTTAACGCCAACAAAAAAAACAGGATACCCGTAAGTCCGAAGTAACTGTTACGAAGGGAAAGATCTGTGAGAAAAAAGCCATCATTTTTCACTGTAGCAAAAGGTAGCAACACACTCATCCAGCTACGAAGCCCCGTTCCATTGCCTGAAATGTCGTCAGCCGTTAGTTTTTCGCCGCGCACGAAATGCGGGAGGATATCCATATAACCCATGATCATTCCGGCGCTTAGTAAAACAAAGCCTGTTAGTAAAATGAATTGCGGAAAGAGCGACTGCCTGATCTTTTGGGGCAAACAAGCTGCCCGTTTTTTAACGAACATAAACATAAAAACCGCCAGGAAAAAGTACGCAGCGCCGATGCTGATGCCGGGATGAGCAGAAGCCACCAGCATGTAAAATAAAAAGATGTTGAGCAGGATATTTTTTGCAGACGCCGACTTAAATAACAACAGGTAACTGTAAAAGCACCAGGGCAAAAAAGCTGCGCCGCTGAGCCAGTTGAAATGTTGCAGATGTCCGACATTAAATCCTGAACACATGAATGCCAATCCGGCCATGATTCTTGCAACCTGGCTGAGTTTAAAATAACCACAAAGCTGGTGCATCCCAATCCCGCCAATTAAAATATAACTCAGTGCTTCAATCGTAAAAGTATATGGCGTATAGCCAACAGTCAGCGCGATCAGCCAGGTGACCGGGCTCCAGAAGCCGCCACTCATGTCGCCATATTGGGGAAAGCCGAAATTGATGTAGGGGTTCCAGAGCGGGATGTAGCCTGCATGAAGGCTTTCGCTCATGAAAAATTTTGGCGGGAAATAGCCATTGAACGCATCGTTCTTGATAAAAAAAATAAAACTGGAAACGGGCAGGAAGGTGACGAATAAAACAACTGTAAAAAACAGGATCTTTCCTAAAGCCGCCCTGTTGATTTTTGCGTAACCTTGCATGGAATAAAAATACAGTTTTCCCTTTCACATGAGCAAAAGAACTTTTGATGACTTTGACGATTTCGCCGGCGACTACCGCGATATCCATACGCAGAATGTGAAGTTATCCGGTGCCGATAGTTTTTATTTTGCCGCGATGAAAGTGCGGCTCTTGCAGGATACAGAGAAAAATCAATCCTTGCAAGTGATAGATATTGGTTGCGGAGATGGCAGTACAGAATCGTTCATGCAACAATACTTTCCGCAATGGAAGGTTTTGGGGATTGATGTTTCTGCAGAAAGTATTCATGTGGCTCAGCAAAAAAATATTGCGAATACCACTTTTGAAATTTATAACGGCGAACAGATCGCATCCCCCAATGATTCAGCAGATATCGCATTCATGGCTGGTGTGTTGCATCATGTCGCTTACGATTTACATGCAGGCTTAATAGCAGAAATATTTCGCGTGCTAAAGCCTGGCGGACGCTTCCATTTGTTTGAGCACAACCCGTTAAATCCGCTCACCCGTTACCTGGTAAATACTTGTGTTTTTGATAAAGATGCGCGGCTCCTCCAAAGCGGATATGCGACAAGATTATTATCAAAAGCAGGATTCAGGATAAGGCAAAAGCGGTTCATTATTTTTTTTCCGCGAAAAGGGATCTTATCCAGACTGATCTTTTTAGAACGCTGGCTGCAATGGATGCCGTTCGGCGGACAGTATTACCTGATCGCCGAAAAAATGTAATCAGGTGTTGATCGTTTTATCGATTAAAAACAACGGGCGTTGTTTCGTTTCTGTGAAAAGGCTGGCGATATATTCTCCCATCAGGCCGATCGCCAGCAATTGTGTTCCACCTAAAAACATGATAGCGATTATCATCGAGGCCCAGCCGGGAACAGTGTTTCCTTTAAAATAGGCCAGCAGGGCAAACAAGGCAAATCCAAAAGCAAATAAGGAAATGAGCGTTCCGGTAAACAGGGCGATACGTAAAGGCTTAAAGCTAAAAGACGTGGTGCCTTTCAATGCCAGGCGCATCATTTTTGTATAGGAATATTTTGTTACGCCATGTAATCTGGGCGGCGCTTCAAAAGGCAGCGTGATCGTCTTAAAACCAATCCAGCTAAAAATACCCCGAAGAAAAAGTTCCCGTTCTTTGAATTGTAACACACTGTCCAGCACTTTTCGCGTGAACCCTTTAAAATCGGCCACGTTAGGTTCTATCCTTGTGTCGGAGATGCTGTTGATAAAACCGTAAAAATAACGGCTCAGTAATTTTTTTCCGCCAGCGATCTTTTCGGTTGCGAGGCGCTTCGTTTGCACGAGATCATAACCGGCGTCTAACTTTTCTAAAATTTGCGGGATCAGTGAAGGCGGGTGTTGCAGGTCGCCGTCCATGATGATTGCCCGGTCTGTTTTGCAGGCCTGCATCCCGGCCATCAGTGCATTCTGGTGGCCGAAGTTGCGGCTGAAGGAAATGCATTGAACCTGTTTGTCGGTCTTGGCGGCGGTTTCTATTACCTGGAAGGTTTCATCCGTGCTACCGTCATCTACAAAAAGAAAACTCGTTCCGGGAGGGCAATACTTTCGCAGTTCTGCCAGTAAAACCGGGATATTCTGCGCCTCGTTAAAAACAGGAACGATAATGCTAAGCGATGCCAAAGTTTTGGTAGAATTTACGGGTGAAATTTAAAAATAGTGATTAATTGTTAATTGAAGTTTGCTGCAATTGCTGCATGCGGTTGATGTATTTCCCGATGATATCAAATTCAATATTCACCAGGTCGCCCGTTTGTAAGGCCTGCATATTGGTATGTTCAAACGTGTAGGGGATGATCGCCACCGTAAAATTGGTGCGCGTTACATCAAAAATCGTCAGGCTGATACCGTTGATACTGATCGAACCTTTTTCGATGATCAGCCCGGCAAACTCAGGCGCGATCTCAAATCTGAATTCCCAGCTTCCCTGAAGGTCAGTGCGGGAAATGCAGGTCGCCACTGTATCTACATGTCCCTGCACGATATGTCCATCCAGCCGGCCATTCATTTGCATGCACTGCTCGATGTTTACCACCGTTCCCGGTTTCCAGGAACCGAGGTTGGTCTTTTCCAGGGTTTCTGCGATGGCGGTCACTTCGTGTTCCCCGTCCCGCACGGCCTCTACGGTTAAACAAACACCGTTGTGGCTAACACTCTGATCAATTTTAAAACTGGTTGATAAAGAGGAAGAAATAAGGAAGGTCAGGTTAGTGCCCGTTGCCCTGATATCGCTGATGATCCCCGTGGTTTCGATGATTCCTGTAAACATGCTTACAAATTTCGGATTTTTAATGTTGATATTTCTTTTTTTGGATAAAAGGGTTATCTTTGCGGCCCTGCCTGACGACCGGGCAAATTTTTTCACCAAAGGAGGTATATACAAAATGCTTATTATTGATTCTAAAGATTGCGAAAACATCGACAAAGCGCTGAAGAAGTACAAAAAGAAATTTGAAAAAAGCCGTGTTCTTTTGCAATTAAGGGAACGCCAGGCTTTCATGAAGCCGTCTGTTCGCCGTCGTACTGAAGTGTTGAAAGCTGTTTATAAGCAACAACTCGCTGCAGGCAAATTCGATAAATAAATTACTACTTATAAGATAGTATACTGATGGCCGGTTATCCATAACTTTGGTCATCAGTTTTTTTATGCCCATTACTCACCAGGCCGCTGTTCAAACCTATCTCGACTACCTCAAATTTCAAAAAAGGTATAGCCGCCATACCATTATTTCCTACGAAAACGACCTGAGCGCTTTTTTCAGTTGTTTAGATAAAGATTTTGGCGAGATGCCGGTGACAGATATTCGCCCGGCCTACATTCGTACATGGCTGGCGCAACTCAAAGAATCCGGTATCAGTTCAAAATCAATCAACCGGAAAATATCTTCCCTCCGTTCTTTCTTCAAATACCAGCTAAAACAAGGGTTACTTGCGGTTTCGCCGATGGCTACGATCATCTCGCCCAAATCAGGAAAACGTTTGCCGCAGTTCGTTGACAAAAAAGATATTCAGACTTTATTTGACCATGTAGAATTCCCGGACACCTGGGAAGGAAAAACTGATCGCCTCGTGCTGGAACTATTATACAATACCGGCATGCGGAAAGCGGAACTCATTCAACTGCAGGAAAGCCAGGTAGATACAGGCAATGCGGCGATCAAGGTATTGGGGAAAGGGAATAAGGAACGGATCATACCAGTAAGCCCGGATTTGCTCAATGCTGTTTCTTCTTATATCCGTGAGAAAAGATCGGTGGAGCCGCTGCCCGATAATCAGGTATTGCTGGTAAATGCCAGGGGGAAAAGGCTGGATCCAAGGCAGGTATATACTACGGTGAAAAAATACCTTTCCCTTGTAACCACGATAGAGAAACGGAGCCCCCATATCCTGCGTCATAGCTTTGCTACGCATCTTACCAATAATGGGGCAGACCTGAATGCTGTAAAGGAGCTGCTCGGGCATGCGAGCCTTGCTGCCACACAGGTTTATACGCACAATACCATCGAGAAGCTAAAAGATATACATAAAAAAGCCCATCCGAAAGCCTGAGAATTACCTGTTTTTTATCGATGTTTTATTTTGAAAAGCGGGGTGTATCAACTAACTTCAATTTTGAAACAAGCATGATTTTTTAAAGAAGAATTTTCCCCCGCCTATGGTTGAATGCTACTCCTAAAGTTTATTTTTCACCAATAAAAATTGAAAGTTATGAACGTGAACATTCAAACGGTGCATTTTGATGCGGATTCGAAACTGTTGTCATTTATTGAAAAGAAAGTAGCCAAGCTCACCCAGTTTCATGATAGGATAACCAAGGTTGATGTGTACCTTAAACTGGATAATATTGCCCACACGATAAAAGATAAAGTGGCAGAGATAAAAGTGATGATCCCGCGACATGAATTCTTTGTAAAACAATCTTCCAAGTCGTTTGAAGAAAGTTTTGATGTGGCCCTCGACGCTGTGATCACGCAGATCAAAAGAAAAAAAGACAGGCAGGCTGCCTGATAAAACATAGCACTGGTGCAGATTATCCCGCTTTTAATAGCGGGATTTTTTTTTGAAATCCGGGGCAGAAAAAAATCATGAAAAAAAATCTTTTGCAAAGTTTTTCTATTAATCATTTTCTCTTACCTTTGCCTTCCCAAAAAATAGGGCAGCCTGCTGAACGTTTTTTAGGAAGATCTTTTAAAAGTTTCCCGCGTTTCCGGGAAGTATAAGCCGAAGTAGCTCAGTTGGTAGAGCAACTGATTTGTAATCAGTAGGTCGCTGGTTCGACTCCAGTCTTCGGCTCTGCGCGCATTCACTTGCGTACAATGGTTTTGGGCAGATGGCCGAGTGGTTAAAGGCGACAGACTGTAAATCTGTTCTCTTCGGAGTACGTAGGTTCGAAACCTACTCTGCCCACAGAAAATCGGCTGATCTGCAAATGCGGGTCAGTCGTATCAGTTCTTTAAAAATGGATGTTCACGGGTTATTGTAAATAACTTTTGAATACAGTGATTACCAGCGGAAGTAGCTCATTTGGTAGAGCGGTAGCCTTCCAAGCTTCAGGTGGCCGGTTCGAGCCCGGTCTTCCGCTCATTACTGCCTTGCGCAGTGCATTCAAGCCTTTGTAGCTCAGGGGTAGAGCACTTCCTTGGTAGGGAAGAGGTCGTGAGTTCGATTCTCACCAACGGCTCAAAAAATTTGGTCCATGGTTCTGCAGACTTTAAATGCAACCAATTTATAAACACAACTTTTAAAAAGTACACAAAATGGCAAAAGAATCTTTCAAAAGGGATAAACCCCATCTTAACGTTGGTACTATCGGTCACGTGGATCATGGTAAAACAACCTTAACAGCCGCTATAACCGATGTTTTGTCAAAAAGAGGTTTAGCGGAGAAAAAAAATTATGATGATATTGATGGTGCTCCTGAAGAAAAAGAAAGGGGTATCACGATCAATACTGCTCACGTAGAATATGCAACCGATTCCCGTCACTATGCGCACGTAGACTGTCCAGGTCACGCCGATTATGTAAAGAACATGATCACGGGTGCTGCACAAATGGATGGTGCTATCCTCGTAGTTGCGGCTACTGATGGTCCGATGCCACAAACTAAAGAGCATATCCTGCTTGCCCGCCAGGTAGGTGTACCTCAAATCGTTGTGTTCATGAATAAAGTGGATCTTGTTGATGATCCTGAATTACTGGAACTGGTTGAAATGGAGATCCGCGAATTGCTGACTTCTTACGGCTTTGATGGTGATAACACACCAATCATCCAGGGTTCTGCAACCGGCGCATTGGCTGGTGAAGAAAAATGGGTTGCTAAGATCACTGAACTGATGGATGCTGTTGATAGCTACATTCCATTACCTCCAAGGTTAGTTGATTTGCCATTCCTGATGAGTGTGGAGGATGTATTCTCTATCACTGGTCGTGGTACAGTTGCTACAG
Organism: Ferruginibacter sp.; assembly: GCA_028288705.1. Lineage (GTDB taxonomy): Bacteria > Bacteroidota > Bacteroidia > Chitinophagales > Chitinophagaceae > Ferruginibacter. The sequence goes on along the minus strand of JAQBNH010000008.1, from coordinate 37,028 downwards.
GTCGTATCGAAAGAGGCCGTATCAAAGTTGGTGAACCAATCGAGATCGTAGGTTTGATGGAAAAACCATTGACTTCAACTTGTACAGGTGTTGAGATGTTCAAAAAATTATTAGACGAAGGTGAAGCTGGTGATAACGCAGGTCTTTTATTACGTGGTATTGAGAAAACTCAAATCCGTCGTGGTATGGTTCTTTGCAAACCAGGTTCTATCACTCCGCATACAGAATTTAAAGGTGAAGTTTACGTATTGAGCAAAGAAGAAGGTGGCCGTCATACGCCATTCTTCAACAAATACCGTCCTCAGTTCTATTTCCGTACTACAGACGTAACTGGTGAAGTTACCCTGAATGCAGGAACTGAAATGGTTATGCCAGGCGATAACACTAACTTAAGCGTTACATTGATCCAACCGATCGCAATGGAAAAAGGTTTGAAATTCGCGATTCGTGAAGGTGGCCGTACCGTAGGTGCTGGTCAGGTTACTGAGATCATCAAGTAATTTTTATATCTTTGACATATACAATTAGCTAATTAGCAAATTTGCCGATTAGCTAATTGTTTTTACGGGCATGGTGCAACGGTAGCATACGGGTCTCCAAAACCTTTGATCTGGGTTCGAATCCTAGTGCCCGTGCTGAGTTGATAGGCTCACACCTATTAAAGCATTCGATTTAACAACTGCAAAACTGCATGGAGCATTTCTGCACATTCTTTTAATTATGAACAAATTCACGGTTTTTGTAAAAGAGTCTTACAAAGAAATGATGGAGAAAGTTAGTTGGCCTAAATGGGAACAACTGCAACAATCCACCATGATTGTACTGGGCGCTACCTTGTTCATTACGGCAATTGTTGCCCTGATGGATTTTGTTGCGAACGGTTCAATGAAATTTATTTACTCTTTATTTAAAGGATAATGGAAGCAACAACTCAGGAAAAAGAAAGCCGGTGGTATGTTCTCCGTGTGGTAAGTGGAAAAGAACGTAAGATCAAGGAATACCTCGATAAAGATATCGTCCGTAACGGATGGGAAAACATCATCAAGCAAATCTTCTTACCGGTAGAAAAAGTTTATAAAGTACTCAACGGGAAAAAAGTAATGCGCGAGCGGAACTTCTACCCTGGTTATATCATGATGGAAGTGGCTGACGGTAAACTAAGCGACGACATCATCCAGCACGTTAGCAGCATCAGCAATGTGATGCACTTTCTTACTGATGGTAAAGGCTCTAAAGGAAATATCATTTCCCTTCGCAAAGCGGAAGTGAATAAAATGCTGGGTAAAGTGGATGAAATGACTGACATCGGTGGCGTAACGATGAGTGAGCCATTCATTATCGGTGAAACTATTAAGATCATCGACGGGCCTTTCAACGATTTCAACGGTGTGATCGAAGAGGTGAGTGACGAGAAGAAAAAACTGAAAGTTCAGGTGAAGATCTTTGGCCGTGCAACCCCTGTAGAACTGAGTTACATGCAGGTAGAAAAACTGGCTTAATTATTTTAATAATATTCAAAACCTCATCATCATGGTGGGGTTTTTTTATGTCCTTCCATCGCTAATATTTATTTAGCTTTATCATATGCTTTCCCGGGCCTGGTTTATCGTTCGATATTGGTTGTTATGGATCTTCTTTTTTGAAGCCTGCCGCATTATATTCCTGATCTTCAATTATGCAGAAACTTCCGCCGCGGGTATTTCAACAGCAATGCGGTCGCTTCTATACGGTTTACGAATGGACATGTCGATGGCAGCGTATTTCAGCCTCCCAATCGGTCTTTTCATCCTGGCCAGCCTTTTCTTTCGCTTTTTTCAAAGGCCATTGATCTACCAGATGTTTTCAGGGTTGTTGTTACTCCTTTGTTGCTTTTTAGTTTTATCAGATTTGAACCTGTTCAAGGCATGGGGATATCGCATCGATGCATCCGTCTTAAAATATATGAAGAACCCAAAAGAGATGTATGCAAGCATTTCTTATCTGCCGGTGTTTTGGTTACTGCTTGGTTTTTTGTTCGTTTGGTTCCTGGTTGCATTGCTGTTCGCAAACAGGATCAGCAAATGGCTGTCGCAAATTGTTCCGGCTGAAAAAAGGTGGCTTGCCCTGCCGGTTCTGTTACTGATGATCGGAACATTTATTATCCCGCTTCGTGGCGGACTGCAACTGGCGCCGCTCAACCAGAGCAGTGTATATTTTTCTGCTAATAATTTTGCCAACCAGGCGGCGATCAATGCGCCCTGGAATTTTATGTATTCTTTGAATCATAACCTCGAATCAGCCACAAACCCATTCATCTATATGGATGGAAAAGATGCGGAGTTATTACGGCACCAACTGTATGCTTCCTCTCCAGATTCAACCCTCACGCCGCAAACGGTAAAGCCCAATATTATCATTATTGTTTGGGAAAGCCTTACCAAAAAAGTGATTGGCCTCAGCAGGGATGGCCAACCCGTTACACCTGGTTTTGACAGCCTCCGAAAGGAAGGCTTGTATTTTTCTGATATTTACGCCACCGGTGATCGCACCGATAAAGGTATCGTTGGGGTGTTGAGTGGTTATCCCGCGCAACCCACCACTTCGATCGTAAAGGTTCCATCCAAAGCTGCGAAACTGCCGATGCTGAGTCGCGAGTTTCGCAAAGCTGGTTATCAAACATCTTTTTATTATGGTGGTGAACTTGAGTTCGCCAATATGAAAGCGTATTTGCTTGGCGGGGCGTTCAACCAGTTTATTTCCATTGGAGATTTCCAAAAGAAAGACCTCAGTTCTAAATGGGGTGCCTTTGATGATGTGGTGATGCATCGCCTCGTCAGCGACCAGTCCAGAATTAATGAACCATTTTTCACAACATGGCTTACGTTGAGTAGTCATGAGCCGTTTGAAACCCCCGTGCCAACAGTGATCAAAGGTTCTTCTGATGAAGACCTGTTTTTAAATTCCCTGCACTACACCGATTCTACGGTTTTTGAATATGTACAACACTGTAAGCAGCAGCCCTGGTGGTCGAACACCATTTTGGTCATCGTGGCAGATCATGGGCACCGTCTTCCGGCTACGGGTAAACGCCTCGATGATTTCAAAATTCCGCTCTTGTTTTTAGGTGGTGCTTTGCCAATGCCGGCACAGGTAATTAAAAAGACCGGTGACCAAACGGATATAGCTGCTACTTTACTGGCAATGACTGGCCGTAACGCAACAGCTTTTAACTGGAGCAAAAATTTGTTGGACAGCACTTCCAAACCCTGGGCTTATTTTTCCTTTAATAATGGCTTCGGATATGCAACGCCGGCCGGGCAATTTATTTTTGACAACGTAGGAAAGTTGCTGGTTACAAAAGAAGGATTAGTAACTGATGTTGATATCAGGAATGGAAAAGCCATGCAACAATTAACCTTCCAGGATTATTTACAAAAGTAAAGCCGGCATCAGTGCCGGCTTTACACGCTAAGGATGAGCTCAGTAACCTGTCGTTTGCTCAATATTTTTATTCGCTAATATCTCGCTCTGCGGAATCGGCCAGGCCCATTCCCGCGCAGTTGACCCGAGGGTACAAAAGACAGAACAATTAGTAGTTCTGTTTACAACCCTCGTTGTTCTTTTCAAATCAAACCAGCGATGCCCTTCGGCGACCAGTTCCTTTCTCCTTTCGTTAAAGATCGCTGTAACCAGCGCTGCACCTGTTTCGGTGCCGGCAATAAAGCCATTGATGCGCGCTGCACGCAAACTGTTCAGGTCTGCCAGGGCAAGCCCGTCTAAACCCTTGTTGGCATAAGCTTCAGCCCTGATCAAATACATTTCTCCTGTACGCAACACTTTAAAATCAGTAATTCCATCTGGCGTAGCAAGCTGAGATTGCTTCGCTAAATATTTCGTCAGCACCAAACGGCTGGAAGATCCTCTTGGCCGAACCTGGAAAAAGGATGTATAGCGGATATCATTGCTGACGTCATACAAGGATAGCAGGTTCGTGGCCGGGCGATAGGAAGCCCGGTTACCGGTGGCATAATACACATTGTCGCCGGTGCCGGAGTTAAGCGGCGTAAATTTTACAGACCAGATCACATCTGCCGTACTTGCATCCTGCCAGACCAGCGGGAAATTGGTCCGGCTGGCTAGTGGTCTCGCTGCAATCGCCAGGCTGGCATATTTGATGGCACTATCCGGTTCGGCGGCGTAATTATAGATCCTTGCTAGCATCGCATTCGTTGCAATTTCATCAACATAACCCCTTGCTGTAGACGCAGTGCTGGTGGCGGATTGGATCGGCTTATCCATATTCTGCATCAGCAACTTTGCCTGCATCAGGTCGTTGATAATAGCGTCGTAACTTGCTTTAACGGAAAGCCGGGCAGGTTTCTGTTCGATATCGAAAGAAGAGGAATAAGGTATGCCTTTTAGAGTGGAATTGCGCTGGCTTCCTTCGCCCCAGTAACGCAGGATATCGAAATGAACAAACCCACTTAAAGCCAGGGCCTGCGCCTTGATCCGGTTCACCGCTCCCGGTGCATCAGCCGATAATGCGTCGATATTCCTGAGCGTTAAATTCGCCTGCTGGATCACACGATAAGCGGCAAGCCACGTGGCTTCAATATTCGGTTCATCAGCGGTGTAAGTCCAGTGTGAAAAACTCTGGTAGTTACCCAGTGATTCGCCACTTTCAAACAGATTGTCTGTCATCATATCAGACAACGTTGCGAAAGCATTTGAACCATTGCTGCTGCCATAATAATTAACGGATAGTAAGCGCGAATACGCACCTGTTAATGCGGCCTCGTAGTCGCTGATTTGTTTAAAAGCAACATCCCCGTCGAGCGTGTGTGTTGGATTTAGGTCGATGGTTTTTTTGCACGAGAGCTGGAAGAATGGCAAGACGATCATCGCAAGCCAGCAAATTTTATATGAATGTTTCATGATCATGAGTTTGGTGGTTATAAAGAAAGATTCAGACCTACAGTGATCGCCCGTAAAGCCGGGTATTGCGCGCCCTGCAGGTTACCGGATGCGATCTCCGGATCATATCCTCTGAAGTTGCTCCAGGTATATACATTTTGTCCCTGTACAAAAAATCTTGCAGAGTTTACCTGGAGTTTTCCCATGCGAATTTCTTTCGCTGTATACGATACCATGATGTTTCGCAGGCGTACATACTTGCCGTCTTCCACGAATCTTGTGGTCGTGCTTTGGAAATCATTGAATGGGCTGGGAATATTGGTGATATCGCCCGGGTTGCGCCATTCTGTAAGCAATTCGCGGCTGAGGTTGGAAACGTAGTAAGTTGGGTTTTCTACATTCACGCGGTCGCCATTGAAAATTTTATTTCCAAAACTATACGTGAATAAAAAAGATGCTTCGATGCCGCCTAATTTGAAACCGGTCGTCGCGCCACCAAAATAAGGCGGATCAAATTTTCCCACGATCACTTTATCATTTGGATCATATTGATTCGTTGTTGTTTTACCATCCTTGGTAACATACAGTGCATCGCCATTGGCCGGGTCAACACCTGCATACCGCACGACATAAATAGAATTGGCAGCTTCCCCAACACGGTTGATCGCAAGGCCGTTTACATTTTCATCGGTGCCGTCCAGCTGCAGTATTTTATTCCGGTTGTAAGTAAAGTTGCCGCCGATATTCCAGCTGAAATTTTTTGTATCAACCAGTAAATAATTCAACGCTACTTCAACACCGCGGTTCTGCAGTTTGCCCAGATTGGTCAGGATCGTATTGTTGCCGGTTGTGCCGGAGATCTGCCTGTTCAGGTAAAGTCCGACCGTATTGGCATTATACCATTCTACAGAGCCAGTGAGTTTGTTTTTAAACATCCCGAAATCAATGCCGAGATTAAGTGTACGACGCACTTCCCACGTAAGATCTCCTTTCTTAAGATTTGTGAGGATGAGTCCGCCCACGCCGTTATAGGATGTTGCGCCGAATTGTTCTTTCGCTTCGTAATCATCTCCTACGCCCTGGTTGGCAGAAGAACCGTAGCTCGCTTTTAATTTTAAATCGCTGATGGTTTTTGATCCGCTCATAAATTGCTCAGAAGAAACAACCCAACTCGCACCTGCAGCGCCAAAAGTTGTCCATTTATTATTATCAGCCAATCGGGAAGATCCATCCCTGCGCACCGTTCCGCTCAGGAAATATTTATTCTTCCAGGAATAATCGCCGATGGCAAACCAGGAGAGAATCGCATTCTCAGACGCAGTGCTCGTTACTACGGGAATAAATCCATTGGTAGAAGTTCCCGGAGTAATACCCGCACCATTTTTAAAAGGTCCTACTAATCCAAAACCGGTATATCCAAAGCCATCAAAATTCCTTTTTACGATTTCATTGAACAGGGAAATATTGAAACGGCTATCACGTAGTTGTTTTGCATAAGCCAGTGAACTGGTAATGGTTTGGCGGGTATTTTTCGTGGTGTTCTGGCCGAATGAACCTTGTCCGCCCGTTTGCTGACTTCCCTGGTAAGTACTGCGGTCGAAGTATTGCTGGTTCTCATTTTCGGTATAATCAATACCGATATTGCTTTTTGCCGTTAGTCCTTTGATCGTTGGAAAGCGATATTCCAGGCTCAGGCCGCCGATGAGTTTCAGCTGTTTATTTTTTACCGGGTTTTCCAGTAATTCTTTTACGGCGTTCGGCTGGCCCTGCAGGTCAAGGTCAAGTTCATTATAGGAGCCATCCGGGAGATACGGTGTCACGTACGGATTCGCCCAGCGCACGGCATTTAATGGCGACCCGATGAACTGGTCGTTCTCATTTGTATTCCGGAAGATGGAAGATCCCACATAGGTATTAACGCCGATCCTGAAGTTGCCCAGCGTATGATCAAGGTTTATCCGCCCGGTGATCCTGCGGAGATTGGTACTGATCACCACGCCTTCCTGGTCGAATAGGGAACCGGAAGCAAAGAATTTTGTTTTATCATTTCCTCCACTCAGGCTCAGCTGGTGCTGCATCGTAAGAGACTTGCGGAATAATGCTTCCCTCAAATTTCCATTTACCTGCGAAAGGCTGTCTGCCTGTTCCGGTGTCCAGCCAAATGGATTTTTCCCATCAGGCCGATCGTAGTTTAATTCATAATCGATCTTTTCAGCACTGGTAAATAATTCGAGCTTCGATTTAGGCAATTGCGCCACGCCGAATTGAACATCATAATTTACCACTGTCTTTTTATTAACTCCGCGTTTAGTAGTAATCACGATCACCCCGTTGGCGCCACGCGAGCCATATTGCGCTGTGCCCATGGCATCTTTTAATACATTGTACGTTTCGATATCGGAGGCGTTCACGCTTTGGAAGTCGGAGGAAGATATCTGTACGCCATCCATAATGTACAGGGGATCGGTAGAACCCAATACAGATCCCTTACCCCGAATGGTTACGGTCGCTGCAGATCCTGGTTGCCCGCTTTGCGACTGGATGAGGATGCCGGGCGCCTTGCCTTGCAACATTTGTTCGAAAGAACCGATGGGCTGAGATTTCACGTCGTCACCTGCCACACGGGCGATCGAAGAAGTGGACTGCCGGCGGGTTTGCGTATTGTACCCGGTAACAACAACTTCCTGCAGGTTTTTTCTTACCTGTGTAAGGCTTACGTTGAGGGATGTGCCGGTTCCGCTCATGATCGACAGGTCGGCATAATCAACCAGGGAGAAGAGCAACCGGGCATTGTCCGGGACAGTAAGGCTGTACCTGCCATCTATAGCTGTAGAAGTTCCGCCGCCGCTTCCAGAGATACGGACACTGACACCTGAGAGCAGGGAGCCGTCCTGTGCATCGGTAACTATACCCGACACGACGCGTTGGGCATAGGAAAAAAAGAAGCTTATGCTCGCTGTGAGCAACAGGATAATTTTTTTCATAATGTTAGTTTTAATAAATTATAAAATGGTGGTTATCTGTATGCTGACAGGAATAATGTTGCAGACGATGCAAATTATTTGGCGCGATTGTATGAACGGCAAATGATTGTAAAGCACGCGTCATTATTGACGGTCGGGCGCGCGTATTAGTAATATCTTAACAGTAGAAACGGGGGAGGAGTGGTCTTGGGCAGGACTTTCTGGCGTTAACCGCCGGTATTTTCAAGATCTTCGGCACTGAGCGTACCATCTTCGAGCTTTTTTTCAATTTTACCGTTCACGCCGGAAACAGTGTCTTTTTCTTCTTCCCATTCTTTATTGGCTTTTTGTTCCTCTTTTTTGAAGTTGGCCACATCAGATTTATTGTCGGCTGGACCACTTGATTTTTCAGGCATTTGCATGATAAAAATTTAGTTATCATGATGCTATCTTTGTGCCAGTTTAACCGGGAGCGCATAATCGCCGGGAAACGTTGCTGGCAGAGGAAAAAAGTTTATAAAACCTGTTCTTTTTTCAATTATTTCACCTACTTTTGCCGCCCCAATTAGTTCTTTAAGGAATTTGCCCTTTAACAAGGCAAGTTTGGGAGTATCGCCAAAAGGCGGCACGTTATCACCAAAAAAATAAAACAATGGCAAAAGAAATCACTGGCTATGTGAAACTCCAATGTAAAGGAGGACAAGCCAACCCTGCACCGCCGATCGGGCCTGCATTGGGTTCTAAGGGCGTAAACATCATGGAATTCTGTAAGCAGTTCAATGCGCGGACCCAGGATAAACCCGGAAAAGTATTACCTGTATTGATTACAGTGTACGCTGACAAATCATTTGACTTTATTATTAAAACCCCTCCGGCTGCTGTTCAGTTAATGGACGCTGCGAAGATCACCAGTGGTAGTAAAGAACCAAACCGTGTGAAAGTGGGCAAAGTAACCTGGGAACAGGTGGAAGAGATAGCTAAAGATAAAATGGCTGATCTTAACGCCTTTACCATCAACAGTGCGATGAGCATGGTTGCAGGTACTGCACGCAGCATGGGCTTAACTGTAGAAGGTAAAGCTCCTTGGGAAAATAATTAATCGTCAACCGGTCTGCTCAAAGCAGGCCCAAATTTTTTTTAAAAATGATTACTAAAAAAAGAAAAATAGCAAACGCTAAGGTTGACGCTAACAAAGCTTATACGCTGAAAGAAGCAACAACCCTGGTTAAAGAAATCAATACAACTAAATTCGACAGTTCTGTTGACCTTCACGTGAAACTGGGTGTAGATCCGAAGAAAGCAGACCAGGCGATCCGTGGTACTGTATCCCTTCCTCACGGTACAGGTAAAACGAAAAAAGTTTTGGTATTGTGTACGCCTGATAAAGAAGCCGAAGCAACTGCAGCAGGTGCTGACTTCGTTGGCCTGGACGAATACATAACAAAAATTGAAGGTGGCTGGACAGATATTGATGTGATCGTAGCTACACCATCAGTGATGCCGAAGATCGGTAAACTGGGTAAAGTACTCGGGCCACGTAACCTGATGCCAAATCCGAAAACTGGTACTGTAACAAATGATGTTGCTGGTGCAGTAAACGATTTGAAAGGTGGTAAGATCGCTTTCAAAGTTGATAAAGTGGGTATCATTCATGCTTCTATCGGCCGCGTAAGTTTCGCACCGGAGAAACTGGTTGAGAACTGCCAGGAATTCATCAACGCGATCATTAAACTGAAACCTGCTACTTCAAAAGGTTTATACCTGAGAGGTGTTAGCATGGCCAGCTCAATGAGCCCGGGCATCATGGTAGACACAAAATCTGTACAAAACTAAATCACCCCGCCTGGTTGTCAAACCGGGACAAAAATATTTGTTATGACAAAACAAGAGAAAAACGACGTGATAGAAGTGCTGAAAGGCAAATTCTCTCAGTATAATAATTTCTACGTTACCGATACCGAAAGCCTTACTGTGGCTCAGGTAGGTAAATTACGCAACCATTGCTTTGATAAGCAGGTTGAAATGAAAGTGGCGAAAAACACTTTGATCAAAAAAGCACTGGAAAGCCTGGATGCAGAAAAATATGCAGGTGTATACGATTCTTTACATAAAGTAACCGCTTTGTTGTTCAGCGAAAATCCAAAAGATCCGGCTGTTATCATCGCAGGTTTCCGTAAAGAAAACAACAACGAAAGACCTGTATTGAAAGCAGCTTTCATCAACGGTGATGTATTCGTTGGCGATAACCAGCTGAAAGCATTAACGCAGATCAAAACCAAGAATGAATTGATCGGTGAAATCATCGGCTTATTGCAATCTCCGATCCAACGCGTATTGGGTGCTTTGCAAAACCGTGAAAACGCAGCAAAACAAGAAGAAACAGCTGCACCTGCAGAAACTGCAACTGAAGCTCCGGCTGAAGCAACAGCGCCTGCAGCGGAAGCAACCCCGGCTACTGATGCAGCAGCCCCGGAAGCAACAGCAGAATAATCCATTTAATAACCCGGCCGGATGGTATATAAAAGGCATAACATTTTTTAAAAATCCTCCTGCGGATCCGCCAATGCGGGCGTGAAGTGGGAAAAAAATCAATCAAAATGGCAGACGTAAAAGCATTAGCAGAAAACCTTGTAGGTTTAACAGTTAAAGAAGTTCAGGAATTAGCTGAATTCTTAAAATCAGAATACGGTATCGAACCAGCAGCAGCTGCAGTTGTAGTTAGCGGCGGTGGCGACGGTCCGGCAGCAGCTGAAGAGAAAACATCTTTCGATGTGATCCTGAAAGCAGCAGGTGCAAACAAATTAGCGATCGTTAAAATCGTTAAAGAATTAACAGGCTTAGGTTTGAAAGAAGCTAAAGACTTAGTTGATGGCGCTCCAAAACCAGTTAAAGAAGGTGTTGATAAAGCAACAGCTGAAGAACTGAAAACTAAATTAACTGAAGCAGGTGCTGAAGTTGAAGTAGCTTAATTCTAACTTTGATATTTAAAAAGACCCTCCGACAAAGAGGGTCTTTTTATTTTCACCTGTTTCCATTCGCTATTGAACCTCTGCGATCTTTGTCGCATGAAAGCTCATGTTGCTTTCAGGTATATTCATTTCTAAAATGGCCCCTGTTAATGGCTGAAATCCGCCCCCGGGCATAATTGTCGCGGGAAGGCCTTTGCAAACAAAAAGCTCCACGGCCTGGTTCGTTTCTATGATCGTACCTACCGCGCGTTCGCAGGAATGACCTAAGATCATTTTAACCGTTTTTAAATAAGTCAGCTGCAAATGCTGCAGCGGAATTTGCTTAATCCCGTTTTCTGAAGTACTGTACCATTCACCCTTTTTATAAAAAACCTTGTCGGGTATTTTTCCCCCAGAACTTCGATCAAGCTGTATCTCCGCGGTAGTTTTACTGCCCGTTACACGATAATCAAACTGGATTGTAGAAGTGTTGTATTTACTTAAACCGCTGTTCCTGATCTTCGAGACAGTCGTGTCGCCATTTTTGTCGATCAAAATAAACTTTATGGAGTCCTCTTCTGCAATAGCCGAAGGATACGATATGAATGAATAATTTACGCGGAATTTTTTTTCCGGATCCTGACTGGCAGCGGTGAGAGAAAAAGCTCCAGATATGAGCAACGAAAGGCAGAAAGCGAGGGTATTATTGTGCATTGCAGATAAATATTTGGAAACGTGTTTTTCTGAGATGCTGAAGGACAGTCAATCCATAACCGGTCGGTCGTATCAATCGCGGCAGTCATAACATGGGTGAGAACATTTCAGTTCTTCACGTGTCGTACCACGGCGATAAAATGGGCACCAAAGCTCACAATCGATATTAAATTTTATCAATATTTATAGGCCAAAACAGCCTGAAATCTTGTCGGGTTTGCGATTTTAGCAAAAATCCTACCAATATAACCCATTTTACGATCCTACTATACGAAAATTAAAATCTTTTTCCTACCTTTGCCCTCCTTTAATTTAGGATTAGTGGCGCAAGCTCTCATTCCTCAGTATTAAGGGTCTTCACTAAACGTTTTAATTAATATATGTCTGCAACTAAATCACCCGCTGCTAAGCGTATCAATTTTGGAAAAGTTGAACTCCTGGCAGAAACACCCGATTTGCTCGGAATTCAGATTCAATCGTTTAAAGACTTCTTCCAGTTAGAAACAACGCCCGATAAACGTAATGTGGAAGGGCTGTTCCGCGTGTTTAAGGAAAATTTCCCAATTACCGATACGCGTAACATTTTCGTGCTGGAATTCTTAGACTATTTCGTTGATCCGCCACGCTATTCGATCGACGAATGTATCGAGAGAGGATTAACCTACGCTGTTCCCTTAAAAGCAAAACTCCGGTTAAGCTGTAATGATGAAGAACACGTGGATTTTCAAACCATCGTTCAGGATGTATTCCTTGGAAACATCCCGTACATGACGCCACGCGGTACTTTCGTAATTAACGGTGCGGAACGTGTTGTGGTTAGCCAGTTACACCGTTCTCCTGGTGTATTCTTTGGCCAGTCCATTCACCCGAATGGTACTAAAATTTATTCTGCCCGTGTAATCCCTTTCAAAGGTGCATGGATGGAATTTGCAACAGATATCAATAACGTGATGTTCGCATACATCGACCGTAAGAAGAAATTCCCGGTAACGACTTTATTGCGTTCTATCGGTTTTGAAACAGATAAAGACATCCTGGAGTTATTCGGTATGGCTGATGAAGTGAAAGCCGATCGTAAAACCCTGGAAAAACATGTTGGCAAACGCCTTGCCGCCCGCGTATTACGTACTTGGGTGGAAGATTTCGTTGATGAAGACACCGGTGAAGTAGTATCAATCGAAAGAAATGAAATCATCCTTGAACGCGACAGCATCCTTGATGATTCCAATATCGCGATGATCCTGGAAATGGACGTGAAAAGCGTGTTCATCCAGAAAGAAGAGGTGAGCGGTGATTACGCTATTATCTACAACACATTAAATAAAGATACTTCTAACAGTGAACTGGAAGCGGTTCAGCATATCTACAAGCAATTGCGTGGTGCTGATGCCCCTGATGATGAAACGGCACGTGGTATCATTGATAAATTATTCTTCTCAGACAAACGTTATGATCTGGGTGAAGTTGGTCGTTATAAGATCAATCGCCGCCTTGGATTAAACTTCCCGATCGAGAAAAAAGTACTCACAAAAGACGATATCATCGCGATCATCAAAACCCTGGTTCAATTAACCAACGGTAAGAGTGAAGTAGATGATATTGATCACCTGAGTAACCGTCGTGTACGGACTGTAGGTGAACAATTATATGCACAATTCGGTGTAGGTCTTGCGCGTATGGCGCGTACCATCCGTGAAAGAATGAACGTTAGGGATAACGAGGTATTTACCCCGGTGGATCTGATCAATGCAAGAACACTTTCTTCCGTGATCAACTCTTTCTTTGGTACTTCCCAGTTATCGCAGTTCCTTGATCAAACCAATCCATTAAGTGAGATCACGCATAAGCGTCGTATCTCCGCACTCGGGCCCGGCGGTTTAAGCAGGGAGCGTGCTGGTTTCGAGGTTCGTGACGTTCACTATTCTCACTACGGCCGTTTGTGTACGATTGAAACTCCGGAAGGACCAAACATTGGTCTGATCTCTACACTTTGCGTTCACGCGAAGATCAACGATATGGGTTTCATCGAAACGCCTTACCGTAAAGTGGATAAAGGAAGAGTGGATATGAAAAAAATCACTTTCCTTTCTGCTGAAGAAGAAGATACAGCAAAGATCGCCCAGGCGAATATGGATCTTGATGAAAAAGGAAACTTCGTGGAAGACAGGATCAAATCCCGTCAGACAGGTGATTTCCCGATTCTTGATAAAGAAGAAGTAGAATACATGGACGTTGCCCCGAACCAGATCGTTGGTTTGAGTGCGTCGCTGATTCCGTTCCTGGAGCATGATGATGCCAACAGGGCCCTGATGGGATCTAACATGCAACGCCAGGCTGTGCCATTGTTACGCCCGGAAACGCCGATCGTAGGTACTGGTTTGGAAGGTAAAGCAGCACGTGATGCACGTATTCAGATCCATGCAGATGGTGATGGTGTTGTAGAGTACGTTGATGCAACTGAAATTCATGTTCGTTACAAAAGAAATGAAACACAACAACTGGTAAGTTTCGAAGACGATCTTACCATTTATAAGATCACCAAATTTGTTCGTACCAACCAGGAAACGACGATTAATCTTCGCCCTGCTGTTGTTAAAGGACAGAAAGTAGTAGAAGGTGATTTCTTAACTGAAGGTTATGCAACCAAAGGTGGTGAGATTGCTCTTGGCCGTAACCTGAAAGTGGCATTCATGCCATGGAAAGGATACAATTTCGAGGATGCTATCGTAATCTCTGAAAAAGTTGTAAAAGATGACTGGTTTACGTCTATTCATATCAGTGAGTTTGAAACAGAAGTGCGTGATACGAAACTGGGTGAAGAAGAATTAACTCCGGATATCCCGAACGTTTCTGAAGAAGCAACAAAAGATCTGGATCAGAATGGTATAATCCGTATCGGTGCTACCATTAAAGAAGGTGATATCATTATCGGTAAAATCACACCAAAAGGTGAAAGCGATCCAACTCCTGAAGAGAAGTTGTTACGTGCCATCTTCGGTGATAAAGCCGGTGATGCTAAAGATGCTTCCCTGAAAGCGCCAAGTGGTACAGAAGGTGTGGTGATCGACAAAAAATTATTCCAGCGCGCGAAGAAAGATAAGAACGCAAAAGTTCGTGAGAAAGCACAACTGGATAAGATCGAGAAAACGCACGAGAAGAATGAAGAAGACCTGATGGAATTGTTGCAGAACAAACTGCAGACGTTGTTGAAAGATAAAACCAGCCAGGGCGTTAACAACAACTTTGGTGAAGTGCTGATCGGAAAAGGATCTAAGTTCAATGCAAAGAACCTTGCCAACATTGATTTCGTAAACGTGAATCCTTTAGGATGGAGCGGTGACGCAAAAATTGATGACCTGATCAATACATTATTGCACAACTACAACATTAAGTTTAATGAAGAGTTGGGCCGTTACAAGAGAGAGAAATTCAATATCTCGATCGGTGATGAGTTACCTGCAGGTGTATTGAAACTGGCTAAAGTGTACATGGCGGTAAAACGTAAACTG
Organism: Ferruginibacter sp.; assembly: GCA_028288705.1. GTDB lineage: Bacteria > Bacteroidota > Bacteroidia > Chitinophagales > Chitinophagaceae > Ferruginibacter. The sequence continues at coordinate 22,001 of JAQBNH010000008.1, read as the reverse complement.
AAAGTAGGTGATAAAATGGCGGGTCGCCATGGTAATAAAGGGATCGTTGCCAAGATCGTTCGTGCTGAAGATATGCCGTTCCTGGAAGATGGAACACCGGTGGATATCGTATTGAATCCATTGGGCGTACCAAGCCGGATGAACTTAGGGCAGATCTATGAAACAGCATTGGGCTGGGCCGGTGAAAAGCTGGGAGTGAAATTCGCTACGCCGATCTTCGATGGTGCTTCTGTTGACGAGATCGCAGAGAACATCGAAAAAGCAGGCCTGCCTAAATTCGGTCATACGTATTTGTATGACGGGGAAACAGGTGAGCGTTTTGATCAGAAAGCAACCGTGGGTATCATTTATATCATCAAGCTTCACCATATGGTGGATGATAAAATGCACGCACGTTCAATCGGGCCATACAGTCTCATCACGCAACAGCCGTTGGGTGGTAAGGCACAGTTCGGTGGTCAGCGTTTTGGTGAGATGGAAGTTTGGGCACTGGAAGCATATGGTGCATCCAATATCCTTCAGGAATTGCTTACCCTTAAATCGGATGATATCATCGGTAGGGCTAAAACATATGAAGCCATCGTTAAAGGTGACAACATACCAAGAGCCGGTATCCCTGAATCATTCAATGTATTGGTGCATGAACTGAGAGGTTTAGGCCTTGACCTGAAATTTGATTAAGTAAGAATATTAATAGAAAAACTAAATACTAAGAAGATTGCTTTTTAGTATTTAGTTTTTCAAAGTTGTTTTCCTGCTTGGTCTCAATTAATCAAAAAAATTATCAATAGTAATATGGCATTCAAAAAAGAAAATCGTCCAAAGTCAACGTTTTCTCAGATCACCATTGGTTTAGCTTCTCCGGATAATATCCTGGAAAGAAGTTATGGTGAAGTTTTAAAGCCGGAAACCATTAACTACCGTACTTACAAACCTGAGCGTGACGGTTTGTTTTGCGAAAGAATTTTTGGGCCGGTAAAGGATTACGAATGTGCCTGCGGAAAATATAAGCGTATCCGTTATAAGGGTATCGTTTGCGATCGTTGCGGAGTTGAGGTTACAGAAAAGAAAGTTCGTCGCGAGAGAATGGGCCACATCAAGTTAGTGGTTCCTGTTGTTCATATCTGGTACTTTAAATCATTGCCAAATAAAATCGGTTACCTGTTGGGGATGAGCTCTAAGAAATTAGAGACCATCGTTTACTACGAGCGTTTCGTTGTGATCCAGCCAGGTGTTCGGACTGATAAAGGACAGAATTATGCTGACCTTTTAACGGAAGAAGAGTACCTGGATATCCTGGATACTTTGCCGAAAGAGAACCAGATGCTGCCTGATGAAGATCCGGAAAAATTTGTTGCGAAGATGGGTGCTGAAGCAGTTCACGCTATGTTGCAACGTTTGGATCTTGACCAGTTAAGCTTTGATCTCCGCCACGCTGCAGCGAACGAAACATCCCAGCAACGTAAAGCAGATGCCTTAAAGCGTTTGAGCGTTGTAGAAAGTTTCCGCGATGCAAATACACGTATCAACAACCGTCCTGAATGGATGGTAATGCAATATATTCCTGTAATTCCACCGGAATTACGTCCATTGGTTCCTTTGGATGGCGGACGTTTCGCGTCTTCCGATCTGAATGATCTGTATCGTCGTGTGATTATCCGTAACAACCGTTTAAAAAGACTGTTGGAAATTAAAGCACCGGAAGTGATCCTGCGTAATGAAAAAAGAATGTTGCAGGAAGCGATCGATTCACTGTTTGATAACAGCCGTAAATCAAATGCCGTTAAAGCAGAAGGTGGACGTGCACTGAAATCTTTGAGTGATGTATTGAAAGGTAAACAAGGACGTTTCCGTCAGAACCTGTTAGGTAAACGTGTGGATTATTCCGGACGTTCGGTAATCGTTGTAGGACCAGAATTAAAAATGCACGAATGTGGTCTGCCAAAAGATATGGCGGCGGAACTGTTCAAACCATTTATTATCCGCAAACTGATCGAGCGTGGTATCGTGAAAACGGTAAAAAGCGCCCGTAAATTAGTTGATAAAAAAGAAGCCATTATCTGGGATATCCTGGAAAATATATTGAAAGGTCACCCGGTTATGTTGAACAGGGCCCCGACGCTTCACCGTTTGTCAATCCAGGCTTTCCAGCCGAAATTGATCGAAGGTAAAGCGATCCAGTTACACCCGTTGGTAACTACAGCCTTCAACGCCGATTTCGATGGTGATCAGATGGCGGTTCACGTTCCGTTAAGCAACGCTGCGGTACTGGAAGCGCAATTATTGATGCTGTCTTCGCACAACATTTTAAACCCGCAAAATGGTACGCCGATTACCCTTCCTTCCCAGGATATGGTGCTTGGTCTGTATTACATTACCAAGGGCAAGAAAACAGTTGGTGACGATATCGTGAAGGGTGAAGGCAAAGCTTTCTACTCTGCAGAAGAAGTGATCATCGCATACAATGAAAAGTCAATCGACCTTCATGCAAATATTCGCGTAAGAGCGAACTGGCGTAACAACGACGGAACACTTACGTACAAATTAATTGAAACTACTGTTGGCCGTGTGTTATTCAACCAGCACGTTCCAAAAGAAGTAGGGTTTATCAATGCATTGCTGACGAAGAAAAACCTTCGTGAGATCATTGGTGATATCATCAAATGGACAAGCGTTCCAATCACTGCGAAGTTTTTGGATGATATTAAAACACTCGGTTACCGCATGGCCTTCCGTGGTGGTTTGTCGTTCAACATTAATGATCTGATCATTCCGGCCATTAAGGAAGAACTGGTAGCAAATGCACAGGAAGAAGTTGCAGAAGTTTGGGATAGCTATAATAATGGTTTGATCACAAACAACGAGCGCTATAACCAGATCATTGATATCTGGAGTCGTGTGGATACAAAAGTTACAGAAACGCTGATCCGCGACCTGGCACAGGATAAACAAGGTTTCAACTCTGTTTATATGATGCTTGATTCCGGTGCGCGTGGTAGTAAACAACAGATCAAACAGCTTGGTGGTATGAGGGGATTGATGGCGAAACCGCGTAAAAGTGGTTCATCAGGATCCGAGATCATTGAGAACCCGATCCTGGCAAACTTTAAAGATGGCCTAAGTGTATTGGAGTACTTTATCTCTACGCATGGTGCCCGTAAAGGTTTGGCGGATACGGCCCTGAAAACAGCGGATGCGGGTTACTTAACACGTAGGCTGGTGGATGTGGCACAGGATGTTGTGATCAATGAAGAAGATTGCGGAACTCTCCGTGGTATTGCAACTTCAGCATTAAAAGATAACGAAGACATTATCGAGCCATTGCGCGACAGAATCGAAGGACGTACTTCTTTACATGATGTATTCCACCCGGTTGATGAAACGCTGATCATTGGTGCAGGTAGTGAAATAGATTCTGATACAGCGAAGAAAATTGATGACAGTGGTATCGAAACCGTTGAGATCCGTTCTGTATTGACCTGCGAAAGCAAACGCGGTGTATGTGTGAAATGTTACGGTAAAAACCTGGCGAGCGGTATTCTTGCACAACGTGGTGATGCAGTTGGTATCATCGCAGCGCAGTCGATCGGTGAGCCTGGTACACAGTTAACACTTCGTACCTTCCACGTGGGTGGTGTGGCTGGTTCTGCTTCTGTAGAATCTTCACTCTATGCTAAATTCGACGGTACATTGCAATTTGATGGTTTACGTACAGTGGCTACTGAAGGTAATGATGGCAAGAAGATCCAGGTGGTTATCGGTCGTACCGGTGAGATCAGGAACATCGATGTAAAATCTGATCGTTTATTGAACAGTATGCACATTCCTTATGGTGCGGTACTCAATGTAAAAGACGGGCAGAAAGTAGCAAAAGGCGATGTGATCTGCACATGGGATCCGTTCAACAATGTTATCGTTGCTGAAGTTAACGGTTCTATCAAATTCGACGCCGTGATCGAAGGTGTTACTTACCGTGATGAAGCGGATGAGCAAACAGGTCACCGTGAGAAAGTAGTTATCGAAACAAAAGATAAAACCAAACTTCCTTCTATCCTTGTTGAGGGTAAAGAGAAGAAAGGCTATAACCTGCCGGTAGGTTCGCATATCGTGGTGGATGAAGGTGATGATGTAAGAAGCGGCCAGGTATTGGTGAAAATTCCAAGGGTATTAAGCAAACTGAAAGATATCACGGGTGGTCTGCCTCGCGTAACAGAATTGTTCGAGGCGCGTAACCCAAGTAACCCTGCAGTTGTTTGTGAGATCGATGGCGTTGTTGCTTTCGGTGCGATCAAACGTGGTAACCGCGAGATCATTGTAGAAGCGAAAGATGGTGTGGTACGCAAATACCTGGTTCCATTGAGCCGCCAGATCCTGGTTCAGGATGGTGACTTCGTGAAAGCCGGTGCAGCGTTAAGTGATGGACAAACAGCTCCTGCAGATATTCTTTCTATCAAAGGTCCGTTCGCAGTACAGGAGTACGTTGTGAATGAGATCCAGGAAGTGTATCGTTTACAGGGTGTGAAGATCAACGACAAACACGTAGAAGTGATCGTTCGCCAGATGATGCGTAAAGTAACCATCGAAGATGCAGGTGATACTAAGTTCCTGGAAGGGGATACAGAAGATCGCCTGGACTTCAACAACGAGAACGATTATATCTACGATAAGAAAGTCGTGACAGAACATGGTGATAGCACCAAACTGAAAACCGGACAGATCGTTACATTGCGTGATGTGCGTGAGGAAAATTCTATCCTTCGCCGTTCTGATAAAGCATTGGTTGAATTCCGTGATGCCAAACCTGCAACTTCTTCACCGTTGTTGTTGGGTATTACAAAAGCTTCATTGGGTACACATAGCTGGATTTCTGCCGCATCATTCCAGGAAACAACCAAGGTATTGAGCTCCGCTGCAATACAAGGTAAAACGGATGAGATGCTTGGCCTGAAAGAGAACGTAATCACCGGTCATCATATCCCTGCAGGTACAGGTTTACGTGAGTTTGAAAACATGATTGTGGGTAGCAAGGAAGAATATGAATTGCTGATGACGACCAAAGAAGCGATGAGCTTTGATGACGAAGAATAATGATGAATCAGTTCGCTGATTGTTTATAAGCTTAAGGAGTAAGATGAAAGTCTTACTCCTTTTTTTATGTGCAAAACGCAGAGCAAAAAATTGAAGCGCTGTTGACCCGAAAGGAGCAGAGGGTGGAGATGTACCGGGGAATCTGTTTGTTTGTTTTGACCTTTGATTTTTCGAATTAAAAACTGCATTTGCATAAATTAACAATTCATAATATGTAGTTCCCGGAAAATTTGCATCTCTTTAAAAACCAAAACTATCAACATGAAAAAGATTGCCCTGCTTGTCATCAGCGCCCTGCTCATCTCCGGCGCATTTTTTTCCTTACAATCGCAACCCAACACCAGCCTCAAACCTGTTATGGCAGAGAAAGCGAAAATGCAGGTGGTTTTTGCACTTGATGCTACGGGCAGTATGCGCGGACTCATGGATGCGGCAAAGGATAAGATCTGGAGTATCGCCAATAGCCTTACCCAGGCAGATCCCGCGCCGGATATTGAAGTTGGAATAATCTTTTACCGCGACCGTGGAGATGCCTTCGTTACAAAACTGGTACCCCTCACCGATAGCCTCGATTACGTGTACAAAGAATTGATGAAAATGACGGCACAAGGCGGTGGAGATGGGCCCGAAAGTGTGAACCAGGGCTTATTTGAAGCCGTGACGAAATTCAATTGGGATACTGCTACATCAGTTTATAAAACCGTTTTTCTCATCGGTGATTTTCCACCACATATGGATTACAAGAATGATATTCCCTACCAGCAGACCTGCCAGATCGCACGCGGGAAAGATATCGTTCTCAATACCATCCTTATGGGCGATAACAACGACGCGCGAAAAATATGGGAAGAAATCGCAGCCTGCAACCAGGGCGGCTATGTGCAGGTAAATATGAATGCTAATGATATCAAAGTTGCTACGCCTTACGATTCTGTTATTGCAGTGCTCAGTGATAGCCTCGATGCACTCAAATATTATTATGGCAATACTACAGTGCGGCTACGCGGCAACGCTTCGATGAAAGTGATTCAGGACGTGGTGGTTACTTCTTCAGTTAATGTGAAAGCCCAGCGCGCCGAATACAATACAAAGTATAAAGACAAAAATAAGGCTTACGCAAAAGCCAAATCAACATCAGCAACTTCCGCAAGTAATGAATTGCTGGATGATATGGAAGCCGGGTATGTTAAACTAGACACGATTGCAGTTGCCGCCTTGCCGGACAATATGCAACGAATGTCTGTTACTGAGCGTGCCGCATTTGTACAGTCAAGGATGGCTTACCGGGATAGCCTGCAGAAACAGATGAATATCCAGATTCAAAACAGGAATAATTTTATTGAGCAGGAACTCGCCAAACGCTCCGCATCCGAAGTAAAATCAAGTCTTAACGGATTGATCTTTGAAAATATCCGCGGGCAGGCAGAAAAGAAAAAGATCATCCTCAAAGGCAAGGCAAAATACTAGTCAGCTATCAGCAATTAAACATGAATTCCCATTAATCAACCTCACTAGCCAACCAATAAACTAATCAACTAATCAACCCTTCAACCTAACAACCGAATTGGCACAATAATAGAAGAGTTAATAAAAAAATTATATATGCCGAAGCAATTGAAATTGATTATCCCGTTTTTAATCCTGTTCATTGCATCCTGTACCAGTACTGCAACGAACGACCCTACTTATGCACAACCTGCCTATTACGGTCCGGGCATTGGGCTTGGTACTATTATCGCGGTGGTGATTTCCTGGAGCCGTAATAAATCCATTCTTTGGGCAATTATTCACGGCATCCTGGGCTGGCTTTATGTTATCTACGCGATTCTTGTAAAAAAGCGCGATTAATTTCAACCTTATTTCCACGCCCTGTGTCATTGAGATGCAGGGCGTTTTCTTTGAATTTATGTGTTCCGCCGCGGCATACGTAAATGTGGTAATATGGATAAATACCGCTTCATATTGTTGTTAAGTATCATGTATCGGCCTACATTTAAAATCTTAATAACGTACCATGAAACGATTACTGCTTTTGTTATCCCTGATGCCTTTCTTTTTCTCCGCTCCTGCACAACAATTACAACTTGTAAAAGAGCTCAACACGAACCCGGGAGGACATTCCTATCCCTACGGCTTTACAGTTGTTGGCAGCAAACTATTTTTCATTGCAACAAATGCTTCATTTCAGGTAAGGTTATATGTATCGCAGGGCACTGATGCGACCACTGAGTTATTAGGCCCATCAACCGCCACCAACGGCAGCATCAGTAACCTTATATCGTATAACGGTAAACTGTTTTTCTCCTGCAATGATGGTGTGAATGGCCAGGAACTCTGGACCAGTGACGGAACTGTTGGCGGCACGGTACTTTTTAAAGATCTCTATCCCGGCAGTAATGGTTCCTATCCCGAAGCGTTTACGATTACCAATAATAAACTGTTTTTTATGGGTGCTGCGCCAACAGGCGAACGACGCTTATACGCCTCAGACGGCACGACTGGCGGCACTTCCATTATTCGCGACAACTATATACAGGTGTTTAATGGCATGACAAACTTCCCGGTAATGAATAACGAAATTTATTTCATTGGTGATAATGGTACCGGGAGTGGAAGTGGCTTATGGCGCAGCAATGGAACCCTCGGCGGCACAGTTGTAGTGAGGGGCGATATTTTCCCCGGCAACACGGGCGGCAATTATGCTGTGCTCAATAACAAACTTTATTTTAGCTGCTTTGATTATATCAATGGCAGTGAATTGTGGGTGACGGATGGAAGCAATGCCGGAACGCATATTGTGAAAAATCTCAGTCCGGATGCTGGCGGCGTTTTTGGTAATGGGGCTCCTCAGGGACTTACCGTATTCAATAGCAAAATTTATTTTTCAGCCACTGACGGAACCCATGGCAACGAGTTATTTGTTTCTGATGGTACTGATCCCGGAACTGTACTCGTAAAGGATATTTTTCCCGGGACTGATGGCAGCATCCCTTATAATATTACGGTGTACAATGGGATGATGTACCTCACCTGTTGGGGCTTACAGCAGTTATGGAAGAGCGACGGAACGGGTGCAGGCACACAGCTTGTGAAAGACCTTCCGCAATATTCGAGGTTCGGAGAAATATGGAATAACAAAATGTACCTCATCTCAAATTCTTTCACAGATCTGTGGCAGTCCGACGGAACGCCTGCCGGCACAGGCGTGGCCACCGCAACAAACACCATTAACCCCATCAATATTACCGGCTCAGATCAACATATGACGATATACAATAACGGCCTTTACTTTAGCGGATATTGTTTCAACATTAGTTCCGGGTACGAACCCCTCCGCTTTATCACCGGTCTGCCGCCGCTAACAACGTATACTTTCAATGGCAGCGGCAACTGGAGTAATCCTGCGAACTGGTCCGGGGGAATCGTTCCGCCATCAACGCTGCTGAGTACAGATCGCGTTATCATCAGCGGCATCTGCACACTGGATATAACGCAACATGCCCAAAGCGGTTCCGTGATAACGGTTAGTACCGGCGGTACTTTGATCATCAACGGTTCACTCACGATCAGCTGAAAAAATCATAGCCCTTATTTACATCAGGTGTATCCAGGCGGCGATCCGTTAACCCTTTCTAAAAGTTTTTATCCTGATATTGCGGGGTAAGGCATTCTCATTATCTTGCCGCCTCAATAAATACAGGTTCATGAAGCATTTATCCCTTATTTTAAACATCGTTTTATTCATCGCTGTCGGGTTCTTGTATTACCATGTTTACGGGGAACATGCCGCCACTGCTAAAGCTGTAAAAACCACATCGGCTGTTACTACATCCAACGGAATGGTGAAAGCTCCTATAGCTTACGTAGAACTGGATTCATTGAACGAAAAGATCGTTTACATTAAAGAGAAACGTAAAGACCTGGAGGCAGAACAGAAAGCAATTGAAACAGAATGGCAGAATAGTTACCGCAACCTCGAAGCACAAAAAAATAATTTCCTGAAAAGAGGCGCATCCATCACCCAGGAAGAAGCAGAAAAATTCCAGAATGAACTCATGCAGCAGCAACAACAGGTAGATGGCCGCAAACAGGCACTCTCTCAAAAGCTGAGCGAAAAGAGCTACAAATTCATGGAGGATATTCAGAAAAAATTAAAAGACTTTTTAGCCGATTATAACAAACAATACAATTACATGTACATCCTAACTTCCGGCACCGGCCTCGATTACATGCTGTATAAAGACTCCGCATTGAACATTACCGAGGATGTTGTGAGTGGCATGAATGATAAAATGAAGCAAAAGGACAAACCATAATGTAAACAGATTTATTTATCTTGAATCCCGGTCAGCCATGACCGGGATTTTTTATTTTACACGATACCAAAACGATTCTGTTATATGACTGAGACCACACAAACCTTTAAACCTTCTCTTAGCCTGCTGGACGCGACGATGATTGTTGCAGGTTCAATGATCGGTTCGGGGATATTTATTGTGAGTGCCGATATCACGCGTAACGTTGGAAGCGCTGGTTGGCTGATAGCGGTATGGCTCATCACGGGCTTCATGACACTGGCCGCAGCATTGAGTTACGGAGAATTGAGCAGCATGTTCCCAAAAGCCGGCGGGCAGTACGTTTATCTTAAAGAAGCTTTTAATCCGCTCGCAGGTTTTTTATATGGCTGGAGTTTTTTCGCCGTGATTCAAACCGCAACGATTGCCGCCGTGGGCGTGGCGTTTTCAAAATACGCAGGAACATTTATCCCGATCCTGGAAGAAGCCCCGGAGAACCTCATTGCGCAGATCGGCATCTTCAAAATCTACCCATCACAATTTCTGTCGATCATCCTCATCATTTTTCTCACCTACATTAATACAAAAGGAATCAAAGGCGGTAAAATGATCCAGACCACTTTCACCGTAGTAAAATTATTGGCGTTGTTCGGCCTGATCGCATTCGGCTTTTTGCTGGCAGCGAAGGCTGATATCTGGAATAGCAACTGGGCAAATGCCTGGGATATGAAAACCCGTGGCGCAGATGGAAATATTATTGGCGGCGTGGCCGGCAGTGCCATCCTGGGCGCTATTGCAGCTTCGATGGTGGGCTCGATCTTCAGCAGCGATGCCTGGAACAACGTAACTTTTATCGCGGGTGAAGTGCAGAACCCAAAACGTAATATCGGGCTCAGCCTGTTTTTAGGAACACTGATTGTTACGCTGATCTATGTCACTGTAAACCTGATGTACATCAGTGTGCTGCCTTTGCAGGATATTGCTTCTGCACCACGGGACCGTGTAGCCGCTTCTGCTAGCAACGCGATCTTCGGAAATATCGGCGTGTATGTGATCGCTGCATTGATCATGGTCTCCACATTCGGTTGCAACAACGGGTTGATCCTTGCGGGTGCACGGGTTTACCATACGATGGCTAAAGACGGCTTGTTTTTCAAGAAAACAGCGGAACTCAACCAGCACCAGGTGCCCGAATTTGCGCTATGGATTCAATGCGCTGTGGCCTGCCTGCTTTGCCTTTCAGGGAAATATGGCGACCTGCTGGATATGATCTCTTTTGTGGTGGTGATGTTTTATGCACTAACCATCCTTGGAATTTTTATCCTAAGGAAAAAAAGGCCGGAACTCGAACGTCCTTACAAAGCCTTTGGCTACCCGGTGTTGCCAGCGATCTATATTTTAATGGCGATCAGCTTTTGTATCCTGCTCATCATTTATAAACCACAATATACCTGGCCCGGGCTGATCATTGTATTGGCAGGTATCCCGATTTACTATCTTGCAGTCGCAAATAAAAAGAGAGGCTGAGATGAACACTGTTGATTTCGATAAACTGTTTAAAAATATTAACCAGCTTAAAGTTGGGGTGATCGGCGATATAATGCTCGATACATACTGGTGGGGAAAGGTAGACAGGATTTCTCCGGAAGCTCCTGTGCCGGTTGTTGCCGTAACGAAACGCGAACAGCGGATCGGTGGTGCAGGCAATGTTGCCTTAAATATCGTCGGGCTTGGCGCAAGCGTAAGTGTGATCAGTGTTTTAGGCGACGATGATGATGGAAAATTATTGACGGGCCTGTTGGAGGACAATAAGATCGGCACGAAATACCTGGCACCCAGTGCGGCAAGAATTACCACAAACAAGATCCGCATCATCAGCCGTAACCAGCACATGATGCGCCTCGATGCGGAGATCACCAAAATGTTATCCGCGGAAGACGAGAGACTTTTACTCAATGGTTTTAAAAAATACCTCGCTGAAGCAAAGCCGGATATAGTGATCCTCGAAGATTATAACAAAGGTGTATTAACCGAAACTGCGATTACCAGCATCATCGCCCTTTGCCGCGAGAACAATGTTCTTACCGCAGTAGATCCAAAAAGGAAAAACTTTTTTGCATACCGCTACGCGGATATCTTTAAACCGAATTTGCACGAAGCAAAAGAAGGATTAAATATCATTGGCGATGAAGTATCGCAAACCTCGCTTTCTAAAATACATGAAGCCCTGCATGCGCAATTGCACCACAACATTTCTTTTATCACTTTATCGGAGAAAGGCGTGTACTACCGGGAAGGCAACAACGAGCAACTGATCTCTACACATATCCGCAGCATTGCGGATGTGAGTGGTGCCGGTGATACCGTGATCGCTGTGGCTTCACTTGTTTATGCAGCCAGTAAAGATGTTCAGCTGATGGCCGAAATGGCCAACATCGCCGGCGGGCTCGTTTGCGAAGAAGTAGGCACAGTCGCGATCAACAAAGAAAAGTTCCTGGCAGAATGTAAATTCTTGTTAGCAGCGCCCTGATAGTTTTCTGCCGCAGTCAAACCCCAAAATTATCTTTCTGTATTTTATTAGCAGCTATTGAACAGAATGGCTTTTTTCTTCGTGTGCATCCAATCAATGCACGAAAGAATTTGAACCTGTTTGCCGCCAAATGAAATATTTTTGAGGCCTTAAAAACATAAGCAAGATGCAACCATTTTCATTAGTGATACACGGCGGTGCCGGAACGATTTTAAAACAGGACATGACGCCGGAGCTGGAACAGGCTTACGTAAAAGCGCTGGAAGACGCTATGTCTGCGGGTTTTGCCGTACTGGAACAAGACGGGACTGCAACCAATGCGGTAAAGGCGGCGATCGTAGTGTTGGAAGATAACTTGTTATTCAATGCAGGCCGTGGCTCTGTGTTCACGAAAAAGGGCGTTCAGGAAATGGATGCCGCGATCATGGATGGCAGAACGCTTGGGGCTGGTGCTGTGGCGGGCGTACGTAATATTCGCAACCCGATAGAACTGGCAGAAGAAGTGATGCTCAACAGCAATCATGTTTTTCTCAGTGGTAAAGGTGCTAATGATTTTGCGATCAAGCAAGGAATCAAATTGGAACCGGATGAATATTTCTTTTCACAATTTCGCTACGACCAATGGAAAGAAATGCGCGACAGCGATAACTATTCACTGGATCATACACACCAGGGGCTGGAAGAATTAATGAAAGATAAAAAGTTCGGTACTGTTGGTGCTGCTGCCTGCGATGCTTACGGAAATATTGCCGCGGCAACAAGCACGGGTGGTATGACCAATAAAAAATACGGGCGGATCGGCGACAGTCCGGTCATCGGTGCAGGAACTTACGCCAACAATGCTACATGCGGTATCAGTTGCACCGGACATGGTGAACCTTTTATTTGTGCCGTTGCTGCTTACGATGTGAGTTGCCTCATGGAATACAAAGGAATGAGCCTGCAGGATGCAATGAACCAGGTAGTCAATGTGAAACTGGTAAAAATGGAAGGCGAAGGCGGAATGATCGGTGTGGATGCGAAAGGGAACACGGCCATGTTATTCAACAGTGCGGGCATGTACCGCGCGATGCGAAAAAGCACGGGTGAATCGGCGATCGGAATTTACAAGGATCTCTACAGCGAAAACAGCCGTTAATTAATGCACTCGCTGATGCAATTATTTACTAAGTTGCATCCTCTAAAAAGTTTATCCTGATGAAAAAATATGCTGTGATTGTGGCGGGGGGAATCGGTGCAAGAATGAATGCTGCGGTACCGAAACAATTTTTATTACTGGAAGGCAAGCCGGTATTGTATTACACGCTGCAGACTTTTTTACAAGCTTACGACGACCTCGATATAATCCTTGTTTTACCTGAAGATTATATGGCAGCAGGGCAGGAGATCATTGATGCATTTTTTACCTACGATCGTATACAACTAGCTCCCGGCGGAAGAACCCGTTTTCACTCCGTGCAAAATGGCTTGCAGTTAATCACTGAAGAAAGTATTGTTTTTGTGCACGATGCAGTACGATGTATGCTGAGCAAAGAATTAATTCATCGCTGCCACGATGCCGTACTGGAATACGGCTCTGCGATCCCGGTGATCAATTGTAAAGACAGCCTGCGCATGCTCACTGAAGATGGCAATGAAGCAATGGATCGCGACCTGATCAAGATCGTACAAACGCCACAGGTATTTCACAGCAAGATTTTGCTGCCTGCTTTTAATATCGACTATAAAGATAAATTTACCGACGAAGCAACAGTAGTAGAGGCCTTCGGGTTAAAAGTTTATTTAGTGGAAGGCGAAGAAAGAAATATCAAAATCACCAGCAAAACCGACCTGGACATTGTTGGTGGATGGGTGAAGGAAAAACTAAAGAGTTCACATTAAAAAATAGAAATATCCCGCAAAGCAGGAAGAGTGAAAGGACGCAAGCGCAAAATCGAAAGTAAAAAGAAGGATACCTAATTTTTGTGCTCCTCTCTGGTTTTATCTGATCTTGCCGGGGCAAAACTCTGTTAACCTCAGTTCTAAACTACGTGCATCTCTGTAGTAAAGCCGTATCATATCAACTCTCCATCGTCATATAATTCAGGTTTCCGTTTTCGTCGGTGTCGATCACGATCACATAATTCGTAAGTTCCGCGCCTAGTGAGTAATCAAAGCTGGCAAACATATCTTCCGATTGCGGGTATAGGCCAACGCGTATTAAGTGTAATTTAGTCAGGAGCTGCTTCTCATGCGTTTCCAATTTACTGCCGGGGAGTAGCAGGTCTTCCAGGTCGTCTTCAGCCAATTCATCAAGATGATGTTGCAGGTAGGGTTTAACGGTATCGCCATCGTCATCAGCATAATCTTTTTGAATATAGCCTTTATTGTTGCCGTCGTAGATGCGGATGTTCTCAATAAAACGTTTCATTGTTTCGAGGCGGGATGCATCAATGGCTTTGGTTTCAAAGTTCAGATCAAGTTGCAACTCGTGGCCGTTGAATTCGATTACTGCATCGTAATATTCATCCAGGGCATCTGTATCAATCGCGCCGAAATGTGGCAATTTAATTAGGGCCATGGTTAGCGAATTTGGTTAACGTTTAAATATTTTTACGAGAGCGGGCAAATTGTTGTAACGTACAAAAGGGTAAGGCTGATTGATGCCCCCCATTTTTTCATAAAAACGCGCCACGCCTTTTAAATCAGAACCTTCCAGATCCAGGATCAGTTCCTGCCCCGCGAATTCTTTGATCAGCTGATCATATAGAAAATAATTGGCTTCCTGTTGCTTTCCTTCCTCCGTCATGCAGGAGATCATATTGTACAACCGGTTCCTGTCGCGCAGCAATAAAACCAATGCCGCCAGTTTGTCGTCAGATGTAAAAGCCTGCCGCAGCACGATGTTTCCCCGTGCCGACAATTCCGAACAGAGCTGATTCAACGCCATGAATTCCGACTCTTTCACATGGCTGATGCGTTTGCCATAGAGCAATTGATACAGATCGATCGCAGCAGCATGATCATCCGCTTCCGTGTATTGCAATTCAAATTTCTTGATACGGCGAAGGCTTTTTGTAAAGCCATGCTGGTATTGTTCAAAAATATTCTCATACGGCCGGTGCAGGTCGATGATAAAATTATTTTTTTCTTCGAGGCGAGATTCCTGCAGTAGTTGGTCATTGGAATAATTCAATGCAAATTCAGCAAACTTAAAATGTTCTGTGAGCAACTTTTCAAATTCGCCGATCACTTCCCCCGCCAACGGTCCGGCCGAATAGAGTCCGCCCTGTTGTGTAAAAGCAGGCTGGCAGAGGTATTGTATGCCATATCTTTTTCGCCAGGTGAGTGGCATTACTGCGCTGTAGTCATTCCATACTATCGCAGACCAATCCGGTGAGAAGCGATCGAGGTAAAAAGATTTCGCATAGATCAGCCCATTACTGCTTTTGTCGATCGCAGCATCCCAGCGTTTCTTATCGATCTGTTGATATGTGAGTAGCTCAGGTGCCATCTAAAGATTGAGTTGCGGAACCATTTTATCCAGCCCGATATTTTGAATGTCGATGCTGAAAGAAATGTTTTTTATAAATCGTTTTTCTGTGATGGTGGATTTAAAATAATTGTCGTACACCTTGCTATATAAGATTGGCATGTAAATATTCAGCACATTTTTAAACAGGGAGAGTTGCAATCCCGCATCGTATAAAAATCTGCCGGAAGCTGCATCTTTTTTCCAGGCCTCGGCGTAGGTGCCCACATCTGCAAATATGCGCAACGGGATTTTAACAGGCAATACTTCGAGCGGGTTAATTTGCCTGGGAATTGTTGTGGCGAAATTCATGGCGGCCAGCCAGTCATCTGTCTTGCCGATCTTGCTGCTGAGCAGGTCTGTCCGTACTTTGAAAGCACCATCACGGATCATGATCTGCTGTGATGCAAATCCTTTAAATTCATTACGTCCGTAAAAATAATTGCTGAAAGTATAGTCTTCATAGCCGCGTGCACCCGTCATGTTCAGGTGAAAAGGGTCTGTTTCAAACTGCGTGGTAAAAGTTTTGTCGCCGGTGTAAATAAACTTTCCTGCGAAAAGCCGGGCACTCAGTCCGCCACCATTCGCATAATTGAAAAAGTAATTTCCCGTAATATCGGTTCTCGCAAAACCTTTCCCCTGCTGAACCTGCAAGGTCGCCGCGAAAGGATATAATTTACGGTTATTTTCCACTACGAATTTCAATTCATTGAGGTAACGCTTGTTCACCGGGTAGCTGATGACGTCCACCTGGTTAATCGTATCCCGGTTAAAGGCTAGACCCGTTTCTCTAACCAGGAATGTTTTCCACTGCAGGTATTTTTTTATCGTGCTGCGGGGATCACGATTGGCAAAGAAATATTTTAAAGAAGGTACGACCTTGCTGAATGGCTGATAATTTTTCCTGCCGCTGGAATCCGAAAATTCGTTTATCGTAAATTTCGCCGCGGAGATGCTGATCTCCAGTTTCGCGTCTTTTTTTCCGGGGAATAAACTATAGCCGATTCTTCCAAGGCCGTTGATTTCTTTGGAACCGAGCGCATACATTGGTGCTGCGAAAAAATGCAAGGCAGGTATGGGTAAAGTGTAATTATGCAATACGGCGCCGATCATTACCTTATCATAAAAATTATATCCCAGCACAGGTGCTGCTGAAATATACCGATGTTTATCCGTGTCTTTGAGGCTGAAAAAAGACACAAAGCGCAGATCCTTTTTTTGCTTTGGCAACAGGCTGCCTTTTTGTTGCAAAAGGCCGAACAGGCTGTCGGTATTGCTATTGCTGTATTCGTTTACGACGGCACGAAAGTCTTCGGGATACGGATGTTTAAACTTCCAGCGCTGGTAGTAAGCCTGCATCATCGCGTCAAACTTTGCAGTTCCGATTTGCTGTTCCATCATTTGCATCCACTGTCCTGTTTTCGTGTAAGCGACCAGGTTATAATTCGTTTCGTTGAACGCGGAAGAAGTTGTTTCGATCGGCTGATCTTTTTTTTCTGCGATAATGGTCGCCAGGATATTCCTGGTAAGGTCTTCCGGTAAGCGTTTAGCTATGAAATTATTTTTAGTCAGGAGAATGTCGGCGCCGTCAACGCCATATTTCTCTTTATTATACCTGTTGTCGTAAAACGTATTCATCCCTTCATCCATCCAGGGATGCTGCCTTTCGTTGCTGGCAAGAATTCCGTAGAACCAGTTGTGCCCTACTTCATGGTTGATCACAAAATCGAGCAGTTGCTCATTCTCGGGTGTCGAAATCAGGGTTACCGTTGGATATTCCATTCCACCGTTTCCGCCAACGTGCTGCTCCACCACGCTTACGGTGTTGTACGGATATTCGCCCAGCCAGCGGCTTTTGGTAAGAATACTTTGTTTAATCATGCTGATGCTGTTCTTCCAAAGAGCTTTATTTTCCTCATAAAAAAATGCCGACACCCGGATGATGCGCCCGGATGGCAATGCGAGTGTGTCCTGCAATAAAGAAAATTGTTTATCAGCAAACCAGGCAAAGTCATGTACATTTTCCTGGCGGTAATGCAATGTCATTCTTGCGGCAGCGGACGGAACAGCAGTAAAATCTTTACCGCCACTTTTCAGATCGATAGCAGCCAGTGTCGCCTTATCAGCAGCAGCTTTCGCGAATAATTTATCGATATAATTCTTCTCCTGCACTTCGCCTGTAGCAGCAACGATATAATTTTCGGGAAGCTCAATAGCTACATTGAAATTACCAAACTCGCTGTAGAATTCCCCTTGGTCGAGGTAGGGAATCGGGTGCCATCCCTTCCGATCGTACACCGCCGGTTTTGGATACCATTGCGTAACCTGGTACGATTGCCCGGCATGACCGCTGCGTGAGAATTGCGCCGGGATTTTTTCATGAAAAGGCGTTTCTATCAAAACAGATTTACCCGGAGCCAGTGGCTGTGGCAATATTAATTTTATGATATCCTGTTCCTGCGGATGATCGGTCGTCAGGGCTGGAATTTTATTCACGATAAAGTTGAGCCTGTTGATATAACCGCGGTCTTTTTCATTACTGAAATAAAAATCCGTGCGCCCGTTTTCTAACAGTTGGTCGCTGAATGCAGTACGATCATTCTTATAAGCATTCGGCCACAGATGAAACCAAATAAAAGATAACGTATCCGGTGAATTATTCTGGTATTGTAACTGCAGGTAACCGTCGAGGGTATGCGCAGTATCATCCAGGGAAACCGATATGGTATAGTCGAGTTTTTGTTGCCAGTAATTATTTTGCTGGGCAGAGCAGTGATGTGCAGTAAAAATTAAAAAGGAGAGCAGGAGTCTTTTCAAAACGCTGGTTTTCTCAAAAATAATGAATCTGAGCGTTTGTAGCGGGCTTATTTGCCTTTGCCGGCGAGGATGATCTGTATCGTATGGATCATGATCTTGAAATCCATCTCCAGTGAAACGTTTTCTACATACAACAGGTCATAAGGCATACGCAGGATCATCTCTTCTAACGTAGAAGCATACCCAAATTTTACCATGCCCCAACTGGTCAGGCCGGGCTTAACTTTAAACAGGTATTTATATTCCGGGTTGAGGGCGATGAGCTGATCAACATAAAATTTTCTTTCAGGTCTTGGGCCTACGAGGCTCATCTCTCCTTTGAGAATATTCCAGAGTTGCGGCAATTCATCGAGCCGCCACTTACGCATCGTTTTGCCCCAATGCGTGATCCGCTCATCGTGATCTGTACTCAGCTGTGGACCGTTCTTTTCAGCATCTACCAGCATCGACCTCAGCTTGTACATCATAAAAGGTTTGCCTTTGTAACCGATTCGTTCCTGCAGGTAAAATAAAGGGCCCGGTGAAGAGAAGCGCACGCGGATAATCGTATAAATAAATAATGGAAGCAAAAGGATCATCGCGAATAAACTAACAACGATATCCACGATGCGTTTAATATTCTGCTGCCAACCTGGTAATAAGCCCGAATGAATATCAATCAGCGGTACACCCATCACATTATTTGTCTGAAGGGCACCACTGATGATGTCGAGTGTATCGGGTGTGATCTTGATATTAACTTCCTTGTTGCTTAATTTTTGCAGGATTGCCGTGATGAGATCGCGTTCGTGTTTTTCAACAGCGATGATCACTTCTTCAATGTGTTCCTTGCTGATGATTTCGGAAATATTTTCCAGCCCTTCATACTTATGTATCGGATCAGGGAGCAGGTGTACGGACTTCCCGTTAACGTTCAGGAAGGAAGTGATACGATAACCCGAATCGTCATTGGCTTTAGCAAAAGTTTCGTACAGTTGTTTTGCTTTAAGACCGGATCCTACAAGCAACGCATTAAAATAGACGCTGTGATTGCGCAATTGCTTTTTAGTAACATTGAGGAAGATCGTTCTTACGATCGCGAGGCCCAGTAACATGGGCAGGAGCAACGCAAAAAATTCGAGGTAGTAGCGGTTGTTGTTTACCTGCGGATTTTTCAGAATAAAGACGAATAATAAAACCAGGCAGCCGATAATGCTGACCAAAAAGGTTTTTAATAATTCTGCAAGTCTTGATTTTTGATAGAGATCGCCATAGGTACCCGTCATGAAATGCAATGTTAGCCAGCCCCCGGTGTAAAGAAGTAATCCCAGGTAAAACCCGCGCGGCATCTCGAAGTCATATTCGTAGATCTGCGTTCTTACATAATAAAAGCAGAGCCAGGTTAAAATGCATACAACGGCATCTGCCAAAATATACCAGCCGATATGTATGCGGGGTTGTGTCAAATATCTGGGCGTTATTCGCTGATTAATGCTGGCGGCTGTTGATCTTTTCCAGGATCTGGTGAGCGACTTCCATCGCGGCAAATCCATCGTTCACGGTTACCGGTGTGTCTTTATTTTCTACGATCGCATCACGAAAAGCTTCCAGTTCCATTTTGATCGCATTTACTTCCGCCACTGCAGGGCTTGCTATGGCAATTGTTTTCTTTCCATGATTGGTATCGATGTCGAAAGTAAATACGTTCTTATCTCCAGGAGCGTTGAGTTTGATGATCTCTGTTTTCTTTTCAAGGAAATCAATACCGATATAAGCATCTTTTTGAAACAGGCGCATTTTGCGCATTTTCTTCATCGAAATGCGGCTGCTGGTGAGGTTGGCCACGCAGCCATTATCAAATTCGATGCGCACGTTGGCGATATCCGGTGTATCACTCATCACGGCTACGCCATTCGCAGAAATATAACTTACATTACTCTTCACAAGATGTAACACGATGTCGATATCATGGATCATGAGGTCGAGGATCACGCTCACGTCCGTGCCGCGGGGATTGAATTGGGCCAGCCGGTGCACTTCAATAAACATCGGTTGCAGGTTATAGTTTTCCAGTGAAAGAAATGCCGGGTTAAACCGTTCCACATGTCCCACCTGGAATTTCAGGTTAGATTCACGGGCCAGTTTTACCAGGCTGCGTGCTTCATCCATCGTATGCGCCAAAGGCTTTTCAACAAAAACATGCTTGCCATTGCGCAGGGCCAGGGAGCAAAGGTCGAAGTGAAAAGGAGTGGGAGTGATGACATCTACCGCGTCACAAACAGCCAGCAATTCTTCCGGGGAGCTGAATCTTTTAAGTTGATATTTTTCCTGTACAGGCAGGGCGTTAGCGTCATTCGGATCATAAAAACCCGCGAGTTCCACCCCATCAATTTCCTGCCAGTTATTTAAGTGAAATTTTCCCAGGTGTCCAACACCAAAGATTCCGATCCTGAGCATAATATGTTTTTATTGGGCGGGAATAGGAGACGCGAGGGCTGTTTCTTCCCAGAAACCCATTTTACCAAATTTTTCGATCCGCTGATCCACACGTTCATTTGCAGGAATGGCTTTCAGTTGTTTGATCATTGGGATAAGATAGGCTTTCAGCAAATCAGCTGCCTGGTCATAATCCCAATGTGCGCCGCCCAAAGGTTCCGGCACTACGTCATCTACGAGGCCAAACTTCAGCATATCGTCACCGGTTAAACGCAGTTGTTCTGCTGCCGTTTCTTTTTTATCCCAGGTGCGCCACAAAATGCTGCTGCAGCTTTCCGGGGAGATTACGGTGTACCAGGTATTTTCCAGCATAACCACTTTATCACCGACGCCTATTCCAAGCGCGCCACCACTGGCACCTTCGCCGATGATCACGCAGATCACGGGAACTTTAAGACTGATCATTTCGTAAATATTGCGGGCGATCGCTTCACCTTGTCCGCGTTCTTCCGCTTCCAGGCCGGGATAGGCGCCCGGTGTATCTATTAAAGTAATAATAGGTTTGTTGAATTTCTCCGCGAGTTTCATCAGGCGCAGGGCTTTGCGGTAGCCTTCCGGATTTGCCATCCCGAAATTCCGCAACTGCCTGGTTTTTGTATTGTTGCCTTTTTGTTGTCCAATCAGCATCACAGTTTCTTCACCCAATTGCGCAAATCCGCCTACCATCGCTTTATCATCCTTCACGTTTCGGTCGCCATGCAGCTCGATAAAATTGCTGCACATTTTTTCTATATATTTTAAAGTATAGGGGCGATCGGGGTGGCGGCTCAGTTGAACGCGCTGCCATGGGGTGAGGTTATCGGTGAGGTTCTTTTTTGTTTCGGTGATCTTCTGTTCGAGCGAAGTTATCGCGCCGCTCATATCCGTTTTCGACTTTTCCTGTGTTGTTTTGAGCTGCTCGATTTGATCGTATAATTCTTTAATTGGTTTTTCAAAATCCAGGAACTGGCGATTTTTTAACTGGGGCATGCGCTAGGTTTACAATTAAACAGTGATAATAAGTGTAAGTTAATTTGTAAAAATAGGGGATGCAATTTTTTTTTAAAAGTTTTGTTTTCAAAATAGAAATTTACTTATCTTTGCCGTCCCGAAAAAAGAATGTGTGATCAGCGATGGTTGCGCAGGGCAAAAAGGGAAAAGGATCGGTAGTTCAGTTGGTTAGAATGCTGCCCTGTCACGGCAGAGGTCGCGGGTTCGAGTCCCGTCCGGTCCGCAAGAAGCCCCAGTTTAAACGCTGGGGCTTTTTCTTTGTGCAATGCATCCTGATCATCTGATAAAAGCATTC